>CAWHTX010000009.1:0-296398 GCA_963832355.1 uncultured Bacteroidota bacterium
TTACTAATTCACTTACCGCACTTAACATTTTAATAGCCTGGTCAAAGCTTGCATATTGGGTAATTGAAACCAGTTCCAATGGATTGCGCTCCCCGGATAACTGCTTCTCAAGTTCATTCTGGCTAAGTGGTGTAAAAGAAATACAAAATACTATAATTATTATTGCTGGAAATTTCATTTTATTTTCCTTCTTTTTGATTTTTCTTCCCCATTTTAAGAGTCTCGTATTCAATTATTCCGCCTTTATTAAGTACAAAAATTACAGATTCATTATCGTAATCAATTTCCATTAAGTAGCCTAAATATACTGGTCTCCTTTTTTCAGAAACATCGTATTACCTTTTGAATCTGTAATAAAAGCACCTTGAGGAACCAAAGAAATAAGTGTGCGTCCTGAATATCAGGAAGATTATTTACATTAGGACGAATTTCATTTCTTACTAAGGGATAAAAAGCATCGTAAAGTCCGCCGGTCCTAAAATTATTTTCGTATAATTGACTTCTGCATATTATCGCTTGAAGAAAAATAAACTTTTACTTCAAGTTCAAATTTTACGAGATAATGAGGGATACTTTTCGAATCGACACTTGTGGTTCCGGTTACATTTGCAGATTCTATTTTCTTTAATTCTTTACTGTGTTCAATTGCGTAAATTAGTCCATATACATTTTCAAAAGCTCCGTTGCCGGTTACTTTATAAGTATAAAAATTAAATCCGTTTTCAACACCGGTACTCACAAATTCTGTATTAGTAAATGTATAGAGTGAATAATCACCGCTGTAGGAATCAATAAAGTTGAAGAAATTAGATTGCGAGAGATTTTGAGGGATTGTGAATTTACCTGAAAAGAGTAAGGAATCTACAACAGCTACTTTTTCCTCGGCATTTTTAAGCTGAATCTGCAGCGTTTCCATGCTTGAATAATTAGCTCTCAAATTTACAAGCTTCTGTCTTTAATATCTAGTTCTTTCTGCTGAATCCCTAGTGTATATATACTTCCCGCGGCTGTAATCAAAACGAAAACAATTATCAGAAGAATTAATGTTTTATTTCTTTTTTTCATTTTGAACTCCTCCCATCAGATTCCCGGCATCGATTGTAAATTTAAAAGCTCTTGTATCGCGTAAAGGTTCGTATAAAATATTCTGAAGTATCGCTCCTTTATAAGAATCAGATAAATCTTTAACAACAATTCTTGAAAAAGTAAATCCGCCCAACTTAACATTTTTTTGCTTGTCCATTGTCAACTGTTCATCCACATATTTCTTCTCTGATTGGCGAAATTGGATAAGTTTTTTCATCTGAACACTTAAAATTCCTGTTCCGCTGGAAAGTTGATTAAGACAATTTTAGTCTTATCAACATTTTGAATCTTATTTTCATAACTTTTAATTTTTTCAACAGTCTCTTTATTCTGAGCTTGAATAATTAAAGCTTACTTATTTCATTATCTTTTACTTTGGAAGCTACGATATTGGAAAATATTGTATTGACGAAAAATGCAGCAGAAAGAATTATTAGACCAAGCATCAGGTAACCCTGCCAGCCAAGCTGAAAAACTTTTTGTTCTTCTTTTATATAACTGGGAAGAAGATTTATTCCCTGCAAGCTTTTTATCAAGCTCAGCAAAATATTCTTCGGCAACAGCAGCCGGGAAATAAAAGCAGATTCTGTGCTGAATGAATCAACTCCTTCAATTTCCATTGATTCAATTTCCTGAAAGGTAACTTTTGCGTTTGGATAAGCTTCACTAACCGCTACCAGGAGATCTTCAGATTCATCTTCCCCGCAGATAATTATATTTTCAATACTGCTAATTGAGCCATGCTCCATCTCAAGCAGTATTTTACTGACAATAACATTATGAGCATTAAAACTGTTTTTTCCCACTGACAACGTAGAACCAATATGGAGAAGCTTATTCTCCATTAAGAAAAATTAATTTCGAATAATCTTTACCCACATACAGAATCAGATGATGTTTCTTTATCCTCAAATCTCTTCTTTCTCATTATATATGAGGCTAGAGAAATTTCCGCACTTTTAACCGTAGGAATTTTAAAGAATTTCCTATTATTCATTCTTGCAAGTGAATCGATTGCCTGCAGATAATTGCTTTGTCCGGAGGGATAAACTGCAAGTTTTGAATCATCGTATAGCTGAACAAAATCTATCGTGGTTTCGATTTTTCCTTTTGCATTAATATTCAGAGAAGCAAGATCTTTTTCGTCATTGACTTTTTGAAAATAAATCGCCGGTTCAGAGAGTATCGGAATAAATTTACATTTGGATAGATCTTCTCCCAGGAAAAATTCATTTAATTTATTGAGGAAAGTTCTATTAAAAGCAGTAGATTCTTCAAGAACAAAATTATATGGATATTTATCTTTTTGTTTATTTGCCCCATTTGATTTTTCAGCAGCTTTCTGTTCGGAAAATGCAAGTGACGTATCAATTGACTCGGCTTTCAGCATTTTCAGCTTTATCTGCTGCTCAAATATTGCAACTTTGCTGTCATTACCTTCAAAATATATACATGCAATCTTACTCATAGCTCGATGCTCCGATTATTTGTCTGAATAATTCTTTATTATTAGCATACTGCAGTGCCATCTCCAGAGATATTCTTCTTTCCATATACAGTCGTTTCAGATCCTGTTCCATCGTTACCATTCCGGCAGCAGCTCCCTGGTTAATCATCATATAGATTTCCCCCGTATTATTATTTTTTATAGCGGCTCTGACATTAGGATTAACAATCAGAATTTCTTTTGCCATAATAAGTTTACCATCCACTGATGGAACTAGTTTTTGTGAAACAACTGCTGTAAGCACATCTGCAAGACGGTTCCGTACTCTTTCCTGTTCATTTTTATGCACTTCTGCTACAATTCTGTCGAGAGATTCAACTGCAGAAGAGGTATGTAATGTAGAAAATACTTTATGGCCGGTATCTGTTACTTCAAGAGCTGCCATTATTGTTGCTGGATCTCTCATTTCACCAATTACCATATATCAAGATCCTGCCTTAATGCCTGCACAACACCTTCATGAAATGTGAGAACATCTCTTCCAACTTCTCTCTGACGGATGATACATTTCCTTGATCTGTGTACATATTCAAGAGGCGAGGCAATGGTAACGATATGGGCATTTGAATTATCATTATGCCAGTCAACAATTGCATCAAGAGTGGTTGATTTACCTGATCCGGTTATTCCTGTAATTAAGATCAATCCTTGTTTAACATAGTTATATGAAAGGATTTTTAATGCGTTGAAGGAAACTCAAGCTGATCCAGGGTTCTCAGATCAGGAACAATAGACCTCATATTCATTGCAAGGCAGTCAACATCAAAAAAAGCATCTCCTCTAAAACGGATCTCAGAATGATTCCCATTTTTCCTGGCATACATACTATTTACATATTCAAAGTATATGAAAAATCGAGATTCCTGTATTTTTTCCAGAACTGTCCTCTGTTTATCATTCAGAACCGATAATATTAATAATGCCGATTCATCGTTTGTAAATTTCGGCAGGTCAAGAACGGGTTCCTTTTTTCCATATATTCTGAACCAGACATATCCTTCGGTTCCATACCCTCCCAGTTCAATATCGGAAGCTTCCATATCTGTCATAACCTTCAAGAGGTTATTCATAATCTCTATAAGATGAAAACGTTCCTCATTTTCCATTACCTTGAATTGTTCCATTAAAAAACTTACCCTGTCAGGTCCCATCAGAAATCGTGGGATAGCCGAAATATATTTCTGAAGTACCTGCTTTACCTTCAGGCGGAATAATATTTTTCGGATTAGTTTTATATTGTTTTAGTTTGCTGTTAATTCCATTATTATCTCAAGTAATATTTATTAATCGTCTGCAGTATTGGAGAGAACCTCTTCAAATGATGTCAAACCCATTCTAACTCTTTCAAATCCGGATTCTCTTAAAGTAAGCATCCCATCTTTTTTTGCAGCTATACGGATGCTCTCTTCATCAATCTTATCACCGGCATTAAAAATTAATTGACTAATTTCTTTAGTAAAAAATAGTGTTTCATGGATAGCTAGTCTTCCGCTGAAACCGGTATGTCCGCATTTATCACATCCATTTGGTTCATATATTTTATATTTTTTCCATTCTTCCGGATCAAGTTTTAATCGTGTTAAAAAATTTATCGGTTACCTTAACTTCTTTTTTACACTTCTGACACAACTTTCTTACTAATCTCTGAGCAACGATTACATTAATTGCATAGGCTAATAAGAAACGGTTCAATACCCATTTTATAAAGACGTGATACCACACTCGGAGCATCGTTTGTATGAAGCGTTGTAAAGGTCAGATGGCCGGTATTAGCCAATTTAATAGCAATATCAGCTGTTTCCCTATCCCTTATTTCACCAACCATAACAACATCGGGGTCATGACGCAGAATTGATCTTATTGCCTGATCAAAATTCATTTTATGACTCAATTTTATCTGCCGTGCTCCTTTTATAACATATTCAATTGGATCTTCAACTGTAAGCACATTTAACGATGGGTCCATTACATGATGAAAGCAGCAATAATTGTTGTACTTTTTCCGCAGCCGGTTGGTCCTGTTAAAATGACCATTCCCTGGGGTTTGCTGATAGCTTTTTCAAAAGATTGTCTTGCATATCCGACGAGACCAAGTTCATCAAGGTCTGTAATTACTTTTCGGTCATCGAGTACTCTAACAACCACGCTTTCAAATTTATTTTTAATTTCAGAACCTGCGATCGGAAGAATTGAAACCCTGAACCGTATAAGGTGTCCGTCAATTTCTCTTTGAATAAATCCATCCTGTCCCTGTTCCCTTTCAAACCTGTCAAGTCCTCTTGCTCTATCCTTAACAACAGCAATAACAGCCTCCGGAAGAGTATTCTCCTGCCGGTGCCATAAGCTAAGTCTGCCGTCTACTCTAAAACTTATATCAGTTGTTTTACTGCCGATTGGAATTATATGAAGATCGCTGGCTCCTCTTCTGACAGCTTCAACCAAGGCTCCTTCAAAAAGATTGATTAGTGCACTCTTATTAATTTCAACTTCAAGAAGACCTTCATCAATTGACCCTTCTTCCCTTACATCCGAATAATCATAAGTCTCTTCTTCAATATTTTTTAAATATTCATTTTCCTGAGGAATTAAAAATTCAATCAATTGTTCATATTTCTGAACAGGTAGATAAAAAACATCATAACTTTTTGCATTTAGACTATATGCAATCTTAGGAATTTCTCTTACAGTTGGATCAACAGCGGCAAGGATAATTTTATCAGGTATCTTTTCATCATATTGTAACGGGATAACCCTATGTGTCACCATCTGTCTCTTCAAGTCATCATCAAACTTATTTATCAGCTTTTTAATCTTTTCGAGCTGTTCCGAATTATCTTCTTCAAGGTTTATTTCAAAAGTTCTGAAAGCATATAAATTTGCAACTTCCCGGTAAATACTGTCGTGATCATATTTAAAATCCTGGACAAGTATTTGAGCAAGATTTCTTTTGGGTTTACCATTTCCATTTGAATGAAGATTTTCATTCCTTTTGGCAACAACAGCTTTCACAAGAGTTTTGGAATCAATCAATCCTTTTTTCAATAAAATATAGCCAAGCTTATTGGCAATATCATTATCAATATCGTAATTTTTTTCAGTCTGTATTTCTAATCTATTTTCATTCATATTCATAATTTTTCCTATCTTGTTAAATCTTTTACTCCAGGTTTGGTTGGACTAATAATAGCAGTCTCTGCTGAAACCACAGTTAACAATATCATTACAACTAAGTATATAAAGTGCGATAAAAATCTGTACCCATTCAATAAAATTCTTTAAGCGATAAACTGTATCACTTTCATAATAATTAGCAAGCTGAATAGCTGCTTTTTTAATATTTCCGGTTTCTTCACCCTGCCTGAATTTTGAAATAGCAGTTTCGGGAAAAACTCCTGTTGCAATTAAAGCATCCGATATCCCGATTCCTTTATTCATCATAATTGGCAGAGCGACATTTTTTATTTTTTCTTCAAGATATTTATTTCCCATTGCTTCAGCACCAACTTTAATCGGCTGAATACTTACTGCAGAACCTGAATAAAGGGTATAAAATACCCTGCAGAAAATTTCTATATAAGTTTTATGCATTATTTCCCCGATCATAGGGAGTTTTAATAATTGCTTATCAAACCAGACTCTTCCCCGTGGATGTCTATATGTAAAAATTCCCGCAATGATTGGTATGACAATCGCTGCTATTATATACCATACATTTGCCTGAAGCCAGTAAGCCATATCAAGAGTAAACTGAGTCATTGGCGGAAGTTTCATATTATATCTTAAAAATAGTTCTGCGGTTGCAGGAAAAATATATGCAACATACCATATAACTGCCGCATTAAGAACAAGAACAGTTACCAGAGGAGTTATTAAAGCACTCCGTAAACTTCTTTTAAATTCATATCTTCTTTCAAGGAATTTTGCAGTAGCCCGATAAACTTCTGCCATATTACCGCTTTTTGAAGCAAGTCCAAGCATAAATGCAGTAAAATATCCGAAGATATTTTTATGCTTCATAAAAGCAGCTTCGCTGTCCTCACCCTGTTTAAGATCTTTGCTTATCTCCTTTAAGTGTTTCTTTCAGAACTTTATTGCGGGTATCATTTATAACAAAGGAAAGAATTTCTCCATAAGACATTTTCTCATCCAGCATATCAGAGCAGACTTTAACAAACATCAAAATATCTGCCGTAGAAGGCTTCATTCTGGATATCAACAATTTTTTTGTTGACGCCTACTACCTGGTATCCGAGAAGAGTTAATGCCGAAATAACTTCTTCTTTATTAAAAGCTTTCTGTTCACCCGTTACAGGTTTTTCATTTCCTCTGCGTACTTTATAAACAAAAGTGCTTTTTCTTTCCAGTTTTTTTATCCGGAAATTATTCTGTACTGCAATCAGGTTTGCTTTCTGCTTTGCAGAGGAAACAGAGTCGGCGGCAATTACGCCGCCAACTATCTGTCCATCTATCTTTTCTGCTGTGAATTTTAATTCAATCATATGAATTATTATATTAATTATAGTAGCTGTTACCGTTGTAATCTACAGTAGTTATTACTGTAGCTGACACTGTCACATTTTACATCCAGCTGTAATTAGGTGCTTGCTATGTGATTACCATAAGTAGTATTCCAGTTGATCAGCATCAGTATATAGTACCATTAGTTGAAGTTTGTAGATGTCTGTCAAATTAGTCTATCCAAATTCGGTATGCAAATCCAGTAAAATGTAATACCACCACCTCCCATAGCAACTGGTTTTTTATACCATTCCTGAGCATTAGCTCCAATAGTCATAATGTGAGCTACTAATTCATCTTTTGCTCCTTCTTCAGCACCAACACCGAAATACTGAATACCAAGTACTACTGCCACACCAACCAGGATGACACCGAGTACTATGAGCAATAATTGTTGTTGTCCCATTACGGACCTCCTCTAAATGTTTGTGAATGTATTTTAGTTATGTATTATTTAACAGAGAGTTCGCTTGCTACCCTCACACTCTCCCTCGTTAAAACTCTTTTGTTTATTATTTTTTTGCCTCAACTAGTATATATAAAACTGTGCCGATATTCTTTTATTAAGATTTCTTAATATTCTTGCAATCAAATTGTCTCAAAATGTTTATTAATCCTTAAATGAGATTTAGCTATTATTCCAGCCAGGAAATCACCCCGTAATAATCAAAATATGGAAACCAGATGGGTGGACCTGTTGCAAGTCTTTCATCAAAAATTACATTCCTGTTATAACCAGCAGTATATTATCACCATTACTATAACTGAGCAACTACTTCTTCTTTTCCGGCAGACCATAGAACCCTTTAAAGTAATATATGCCTAAAGGTATCATTTACTGGTAGATCTTTACCCAGAATCCACCTGCACTGTTAACAGCCCACCCATATTACAAAATATTCCTGCATCGATATTTATATCATTTCCGTCCACATTATTTTCTTGTCCACCTAAATTACCTTAAGTAGAAACAAAGATATTATTTGCTGCAATAATTCCCATCAAATCTATTAGGTTTTCCATTTGCATCAACTGATTCGGGATTAATCATATATCCGCCTTCACCATCAGATATCATTGGATCTGTTTTATAAATCATATCTCCTTCAAGATAAACATTTCCTGGTCCTCCGTCCCGAGCTTCCATCTGCAAACCACTGTAACCTTACCACTTAATGTTCCTGACAGATAAACATTTGCATTGTCAACATATATTACTCCATTTGGAGCCAAAGTATGATAAGGAAACGGTGACTGGATCTTCATAATTTGAACTATCCTGTCCTGCATTATTAGCTTTTGCAATTCTATAAGTTACAGTTCCATCGCTATTAAAAATCAACCAAAGATCTTTGATCATAAAGTAGCTGTTCCGGCAATTGTCTTTATAATCAGGCATATGAAGATTCTTTTTATCATACATATCTAACATCTATACCATCTTCATAACCACCCTAGAAATTAGGATCAGATACCTGATCTCATTATCTTTAGTACTACCTTCAGAGTAGTTACTTTTCCATAAAAGATAGGATCACCATTAACTACAAGAATTGTATTTGAATGAAATCCGCCCCATACGTTATCTCCCGTTATCCAGGCTCTTTGGGCACTCCCTGTTGAAACCTGAATATACCATGCATATTTAGCACAGAAGTTTGATCTCTCTTTAATTTTACTTTAACAATTTGTGAATCTAGTCCACCTTTAGAAAATATCCTGTTGAAGTTAGTATTCTGATTGGAGGTCCAAGTTCAGTGATACGACATGCATTTCACCATCTTCAAAATCCTTCCAAAACAATTCACCGGTTAGATTAGAATCTGCAATAACTTTCTGTAACCCAATATTTGCTCCGCTTACAGCTATATTATGTGCTACAGTAGTCTTATAATAAGATACATGATTATCCGTTGAACGTGTAGCAATTCCTCCCCAGAAATAACCCATAACAAGAAATATTACTGTAAAACCAATAACCAAAATTAATAATGCTTTACCTGACATTTCATCCTCCTATCGATTTATATTTCTTGATGATAATCTTATCTGTCTCCAGAAAGCCTGACGAAAAGGATTATTCGCAGCATCATATGAGGCAGTATTTTCAACCTGAATATCTATCTGCAAAGCGGTAATTCCTGTTGGAGTTCCAGTCCAGATATGGCAAATTACCTGGTAATATTTCTGCAAGTTCTAGTACTGCCCGAGGCCGTTAATGAATCCCTGAAGTATCTTATCTTAAATTTTGTAATACCAAGATTTACTCCTCTTGAGTACCACCATTAACAACCCTATAAAGCATTCTATCATTTGGATTAGGTGTTCCGGTATAATTCAGAAGTTGAACCAAGATAATATTCTAACTATATCCAGAGTTCCGTCACCCTGAGGATCATCATAAGGTGGTACCATTAAATCTGTTAAAAATATTATTTTACTGGTATCTGCATAAAAAATTGCATCTCTCTCCGGATGTGGCAACTTAAAAGGATCTTCACAATAACCTATTTTCCTGAAATCATATTCAAGAACTTCAACAGTTGTAACCAGATTCTGCTGTACAATTAGTTCACCACTGAAAATTATAAGTATTTCTAGTAGCATTATCGTTCATTCTGAAATAAGGTAAGAAGCAGGATTCCTCCTATTATCATTGAACCAAATATATCTAATATTACTGATGTTCCCATATATTTACATTAAGGTAAAAATTTCCAATAACTGTAGATTGAAGATAGAACCATCGTATCACTCATAGATTTGCTCCAGACTTTTACGGTGATCTTTTTATGAAAAGTTTGAGTATTAAGTGAATCATCAAGATCTGTATCATTCAACATAATCAACCTTGCAGTACACATTAAAAATTGCGGACGGCATTGTACTATCAACTGCTGTATAACCATTGTAATCATCAAAATCATTAAAAGTTTTTGGATCAGTTGGCATCTTCTCCCAGAATCTAAACCCAAACTGTCTGCAGGGGTAAAATATTCTGGATCATATACTCTTGTAGTATCGACATCGTATAAAATATATTATCAAATCGTTTTTTACTGGCATCTTCAATAATTGAAGAAGCAATGGAAGTTGCGGTAATACCAAAGTTTGAATCGTACATAACATCTTCAGTAGCCATAGTGGTTTTATTAGTATTCAAAATCAGAATAGTTAATAAAATCATTGCGCCTAAAGCGAGTATCATCTGTATGTTTGTCATTCCCTCACGCAAACATTGTTAAAAAATAGTTTTTTATAGAAATTCTGATCCCTCAATCAGAATTTTTGGGCTGTTTAACTGATTAGATTCCGAAATAAATTCGGAATGACAACTTTAAAACAGCTCTTTTTTACTGTACAGCTTTCTTTAAGAACAAATTAGCGGCGATTTTGGAGAAGTTGGGAAGGAGGATTTGCCGGGTTCCCAGGAAGATTGAACCGCTTAAAAATGGATTTTCCGAGGAAGCGATGAATTTCAGAAGATAACTGTCATCGTTATCTTCTGTGGTTATAAGTTCAACCACTTCGTCTACCTTTATACCGAAGGTTTTTTCAAGCTCATCTTCTTCGCTGTGATGCCTGATTATTAAAACCATTCGATGATCCCTGTCCAATTTGACAGGCAGATTAAAATTTTTCGAAATATCTATGATCGGAATGTTAATGTTATATAGCGTTACGTATGCTGCCCCGTTGGAACCACTATCTTTTAGATGCTCAAATTCTTCTGATCTTTTAATGACATAAACATCTTTAACATTAATGCAGAATTCCACTCCGGATATTTTGAAAATGATTATTCCAGGTATGACTTCTACTAATTGAGAAATATCCATTTATCCACATAAAATTTAGATAATTGAACAGGCAATTTGAGTGCCATCACAAAAGATGCGATTTTCGTGACCTAATGTGCACTTCGCTGAAAAAGTCAGTGTTCGATAATTAGATTTTAAAGTTCAAAATGTGATCCGGTATAAAGAATGCCCCTAATATTTATTGAAGGAAATAGTTGTTTCTGACAAATATCGGATGCTAATGTGTTAAGCGAATTTAATGGAATGGATGTGTTAATAAATCAGGGCGGCGGTATTATTTCTTTATACCGTAGGTTTCCAGCTTATTGTATAGTGTGGTCTTGGCGATCCCTAGTATTTTGCATGCTTCTCTTTTATCCCAGTTAACTTCTTCCAGAACAATCTTTATATGGTTTTTCTCAAGCTCGGCTAAACTCATTTGGGTATCGGAATGTATATGATTGTTATTGTTCTGATTTATTCCCCCAAATAAAATACAGTCCTTTTCAAGAATGTTTCCCTTGGCCAGTATTACTGCCTGCATCAGGGTGTTCTCCAGTTCTCTTACGTTTCCAACCCAGTCGCACGACTGCAGCAGTTCCATTACTTCATAAGGAATTATCGTTACATTTTTGCCAAGCTCAGCATTTATTTTTCTCAGAAAATGCGTTATCAATGCAGGTAAATCGCTCTTTCGTTCGCGCAAAGGGGGGATTTCAATGGAGAAAACTTTCAGCCGGTAATACAGATCTTCCCTGAATTTTCCCTGGTTGACCAGATCGGCAAGATTTTTATTTGTTGCAACGATTAACCTGGCTTTCATAGGAATAGGCAGCTCGTCACCGACTTTCTCAAATTCTTTTTCCTGGATAACTCTTAATAACTTTACCTGCAGACTGGGAGATATTTCGGATATTTCATCAAGAAAGATTGTTCCGTCTTCGGCAAGTTCAAATTTCCCTTTTTTGTTTCTCGTTGCATCCGTGAAAGAACCTTTAACATGACCGAACAGCTCGCTTTCAAGCAGAGTTTCTGTCAGGGCCGAACAGTTTACAGCAATAAATGGCTTCTGACTGGTTATTCCGGAACTGTGAATAATTTTAGCAACCAGCTCTTTTCCTGTACCGCTTTCTCCCTGAATCAGTACGCTAACCCTGTTGGATGAAACTTTTCCTATCTTCTTATATAATTCGTAAATGGCCGGACTGTTTCCAATAAGGATGCTTTCTTTTCTCGACTCGTACTTTTCTTCACTAATATTGATAGACTTTCCTTCACCAAGATTCCTGCTTTCCAGCGCTTGTTTAACAACCTGAAGAAATTTTTCCATATCAAAAGGTTTTTTGATAATGTCATAGGCATTGAGCTGCATCGACTGAATAATATTGCTCATATCAGCATATGCAGTCATAATGATAACCTGAATAGAAGGGTCAAATTCTTTTACTTTTGCTAATATTTCAATACCGGAGATATCTGGTAATTTCAGGTCGGTAATCACAAGGTCCGGCTTGAGAGCTGATAATTGAGCCAGTCCTGACCCACCATCGGGAAAGAAATTTAACCTGGTGGTTATCTTTTGTAGAGCCACTTTCAGATATTCTCTGAAAAGAGGATCATCTTCTATGACGATTATTTTACCGGACATCTATTTTAGACACACTTATTGATATATAATACAAAGTCTCAGTTCAGAACTCAAAAATTACAGGATTCCTGAAAAAAATAGGCAGCATAGTTCTTAAGCAAACACCATCCCTTAATATTTCCTGAAAAAATATACTAAAATTAAAGATAATTTCCTTTAATTATTTAATAAATCGTGCCAGTTCTTTAACCTAAAAAGTAACAAAATTTTACTTCTATGATTTCAATAATGAATGAATTCTATATAAAGTTGGGACGATGTCTTAATTTAAGACATCCAAATACATGTAATAATTATCGGTAATATCAACCTGAATACGATAAAAAAGAATCAGAAAATCAGATGAAAATGGGGTTCTGCAACATAAGTTCAAATTGATGCTACATACTTAATACAGATTCAGAAAAAATTATAAAAACCTGCGACTTATTTAATAACCACCCCCTTAGTGATTTTATTTTATTGCAGTCGTTCGTTTAATCAAATTATTTATAACATCATTGAGGGATAAAATCATGAAAGCTATTTTATTTGTTCTGCAGGCTTTTGTCCTTGTTTTCTTTCTCGGCTGCCAGGAAAGCAATATTACAGATCCGGGTGCAATCGATGACAGTACCCCGATCGTTCAGAGTTCTCAAACACTCCCAGATGTTTCTTATAAAAATTTACCAAACTGCTACCCGAGATCAATAATTGTTGATCAGGTCATTTATGATCCAACCCATCCCGCATAATGTATCAGAGCCAATTAAGGGAATAATCAGGTACAATTATAAATCGGTACCGATGTACTCTGCTCTTGGGACTAATCAATACAGGGTTCAAATAGACCTTTTTGTTGATCTGATTCTGGATGCTGCATGTCCGCGTAATCATGGCTGTATGAAAATTGCGGCTGCATCAGCAGAAACTGTTAACTTTTATACAAATTATGACCAGGTAAAATATTTTGAAAAAGTATTCAGAGTTAAAAATACCTGCTGCGGACGATATGAACCTGGTACTGAAATTTAATGCCGGGAACAAGGACATAAGTCTGGTTTCAATAAGTCTGAAGAAAATTTTCCGTCCAACAGATGACTACAATTCCGCTTTCTAGTATTATGAGGGTTAAATAATGGCTGCAATATACTGACCCTGCTTATCCGAAATAAGCAGGGTTTTTTATGATTTGGTCGGGGTGGAGAGATTTGAACTCTCGACCTCTTCGTCCCGAACGAAGCGCGCTAACCGGGCTGCGCTACACCCCGAAACAAGCACACAAAAATAGTTTCTTTAGTCCCAAATTCCAAAAAGATGGTAGTGATCACTTTACTTTTCTCGGGAATTCTCTTAAGTTTTGAAGCACTTAATTATAAACCTTTAAATCTATCCGGAGAGGTGGAGAAGGAATGAAGAAAATTAAAATAACAAAAGACAAATAAAGGCACCCTCCAAGGAAATCTTTCCAAGGAGGATTTTTTATATATGAACGTAAAAGCAAAAGTAGTTGACCAGGAAGGTCTGAACCGTATAATAACCAGGATAGCCCACGAAATCCTTGAGAGAAATAAAGGAGCTAAAAATCTTGTCCTTATAGGAATGAAAACGAGAGGCGAGTTCCTGGCAAACCGTATTTTTGAAAAGATTAAATCGATAGAAAATATCGAGCTGCCTCTCGGGGTGCTCGATGTTACTCTATATCGCGATGATTTCCGCACCCGCCTGAAACAGCCGCAGGTTTCGGTATCTGATATCACTTTCGATATAAATGAAAAGATCGTGGTCTTGATCGATGATGTTCTCTATACGGGCCGCACGGTAAGATCGGCTCTTAACGCGCTGATGGATTACGGAAGAACAGCAGCCATCCAGCTGTTTGTGCTGGTGGATAGGGGACACCGTGAACTCCCCATACGCGCAGATTATGTGGGCAAAAATATTCCCACAGCAAATTCTGAAGAAATTAAAGTTAAAATGCAGGAGATAGACGGTGAGGATGCTATCTATCTCATTGAAAATAAAGAAGGATAATTAATGGCATTATCAGGCAGACATTTACTTGGATTGCATGGGATTCCAAAAGAAGATATCCAGCTAATTCTTGATACGGCTACTACTTTCCGGGAGGTACTTGAAAGGCCTATTAAGAAGGTCCCGACACTCCAGGGTAAGACGATAGTTAATCTTTTCTTTGAGAATTCTACCCGTACAAGGATCTCCTTTGAACTTGCTGAGAAAAGACTTTCGGCCGATTCGATAAATTTTTCTGCTTCGGGCAGCAGCGTCAGCAAAGGTGAAACTTTTAAGGATACTATGCGGAATATTGAGGCTATGAAAGTGGACATGGTCGTGGTCCGGCATTCGGCCGCAGGAACTCCGCTTTTCCTTACAAAGATATGCGATGCAAATATCATAAATGCAGGCGACGGCATTCACGAACACCCTACACAGGCTTTGCTGGATATGTATTCGATCAGGGAAAAGCTGGGCAGACTCGAAGGCGTAAAAGTCTGTATCGTCGGCGATGTTGCTCACAGCCGTGTTGCTCTTTCAAATATTTACGGGTTGAAAACAATGGGAGCCGAAGTTTCGGTCTGCGGTCCTTCTACGATGATCCCCAGGTATATGGAAGAACTGGGCGTTAAAGTAATTTATAATATTGATGAGGCTATCCAGGAAAATGATGTTCTGAACATCTTAAGGATCCAGCTTGAAAGAAAAGCCAGGGAATACTTTCCTTCTATTCGCGAATATTCCAAATATTTCGGAATTACTACTGAACGTCTTGAAAAGAACGGCAAGGATGTGCTTATTCTTCATCCGGGACCAATTAACCGCGGGGTTGAAATTTCATCTGAGGTGGCCGACGGCATGCATCAGATCATTCTTAAACAGGTTACAAACGGCGTTGCTGTCAGAATGGCCGTGCTCTACCTGCTTGGCACATTAAATTAAGAGGAATCAATGAAAATTATCTTAAAGAATATAAATCTTCTGAATCCTGACCAGGGATTGAATGAAAAGGGAACCGACTTACTAATTACTGACGGCAAGATTACCGGCATAGGTAAGATATCTGATAAAGATGCCGATGATGCAAAAGTTTTCGATTTTTCGGGTAAGTATGCTGTGCCGGGACTCTTCGATATGCACGTACATCTGCGTGAACCGGGAAGGGAAGATGAAGAAACTGTCGTAACAGGCTGCAATGCGGCAGCAAGCGGCGGATTTACCGGAATTGCCTGTATGCCTAACACAGAACCCGCAATCGATTCGGCTGAAGTTGTTACCTTAATTAAAGAAAAAGCATCAAATCATCTTGTCGATGTTCATCCCGTTGGTGCTGCAACGGTGGGAAGAAAAGGAGAGGTTATTTCTCCGATGGCTGAACTGGTTGAGGCCGGTGCTGTTGGTTTTTCCGATGACGGTGTTGCAATAAAAACTTCGGCAATGCTCAGAAGATCTCTTGAATACTCGGGTATGTATAATGTCCCCGTAATCGAACATTGTGAAGATGAATCTCTCACAGGCGGCGCAATGAATGAGGGAATAAATTCTACTACATTAGGACTCCCGCCCGTACCTTCAGTCTCTGAAGATATAATCGTCAGTCGTGATATCCTCATGGCTGAATATACAGGAGGGAAAATCCATATCGCTCACATCAGTACAAAGAAATCAGTGGAAATGGTCAGAGAGGCAAAGAAGAAAGGCGTCAAAGTCACCGCAGAAGTTACTCCTCATCATTTCAGCCTTACTGATGATGCGGTAAAAACGTATGATACAAATGTTAAGATGAGTCCTCCGCTGAGAACGCAGGCAGATGTGGATGCTGTCATCAAAGGTTTGAAAGACGGTACGATTGACTGTATCGCAAGTGATCACGCCCCTCATTCTCCCGAAGAGAAAGAAGCTGAATTTGAATTTGCACCGAATGGTATACTGGGACTGGAAACCCAGGTTGGATTAGCACTTTCTGAATTGGTTGCTAAAAAAGTTTTGACCTTAGAGCAGCTGGTTGAGAAAATGTCTGTAAACCCAAGGAAAATTCTGAACATTCCGGTGCCGAAATTTGAAGAAGGAGAAACAGCCAATATTACAATCCTCGATCCTGATGCAGTATGGACGGTTAATATTAAAAAATTCAAAAGTAAATCTCATAACTCTCCATTCGATAAAAGATTGATGACCGGGAAAGCTGTCGGGGTGATCAACAAAGGGAAGATATACCTGGCAGACTCCGATGAATTCATAAATATCTGATACACTTTCCAAATCCTTTTTTAGCCAGGATCCCGGCTGGATTGCCGGCGTCCTGAACTTACCTCATCATTTCAACTTCAAAGAAAGAAAACATTTCTTTCGTACCCATTCATTTATTTGTTTACTGTTACTTACATTCTTGAACCCCCAGAGGTCCCAAATATTACTCAATTGTATCTCTCCCACTCTCCAACTGCGCTCCACCTACGCTCCACCTGCGCTCCAGACTACGCTCCACCTACGCTCCAGATACGCTTCAACCACGCTCAACCTGCTTAATGGCCTATACTCCAATTATTCTCACAATACCAGTATCTGATCCAAATACGCGAGCATCCTCTTGCTCCGATTCCAGCTTATCAGATTAAAAATTATAATTAAGACTCTCTATTCGACTATACTCTACTGTACAAATTTATATACACTGAAAAGCTTCAAATCAGTCAATTTTCGCAAAAAAACAGCAATTTCAGGTGGCATTTATCTTGAACATAACAGAAGCGTATTACATAAGGATAAAGGCCATGAAAAAACTGATATATTTACCGCTGATGCTTTTAACATCATTTATTCTTTACTCCTGTGGAGTAAACGACCCATTCAACAGAATTGATAATACACCGCCGGCGATACCGACCGGAATTACGGTTCTTAACGGTGACAACCGTGTGGACCTTTCCTGGAATAATAATTATGAACGTGATCTGGCAGGTTATAATGTTTATTACTGCGGATAGTTATGATGGAAAATATACTCTGATTGGATCCACAAGCGAAAATTATTTTGTTGATTATGACGCTTCAAACGGAATAACAACATATTATGCCGTTACTGCATATGATTTTAATGGTAATGAGAGTGAATTGAGCTATGATGTAATTTATGCAATTCCGAGACCGGAAGGATTCGACCAGTCTATTTTTGATTACCGGCGTTTCCCGGACCTGGCGGGATATACATTTAATGACTATAGTGTAGTTCCTTACGATGATCAGACAGCTGATTTCTTCTTTGAGAATTACCAGGGTACCTTTTACCTGGATGTGTGGGATGATACGGATATTCAGGATATGGGTCCTACTCAGGATATCTGGGATATTGCTTACGCCCCGAACGGCGGCTGGAGTTCCACCAAAGATGAAATAGCGCAAATTGGACACACATATGTAATATGGACATGGGACAATCACTACGCAAAGGTCAGAATATCATCTATTACTTCCAACAGGATTGTATTCGACTGGTCATTCCAGCTGGTTAAAGGTGAGACTATGCTGAAACCGAGGAAACCTGCTGGTGAGAGAGAAAAACTCAGCAGACCTCAGACAAGAAATATTGCAGCTGTTTCCGAATAATGACAATAAAATAGTTCAGGCATTGCAAGGCTGTTGTAGATTTACTTTAGAAGTTTGACTAAATTATAGCTGAATAAAATGAAGAAAAGTTTTTACATATTGATAAGCCTGCTCTGCCTGAACTTTGTAACCTCTGTTTATCCGCAGAACTTTAATTCTGATTCCAACTCAAAAAAGAACACTCAAAGCGAAAGCTATAGAATTTTTACCGAGATCAGCAGCGGTATAGCTGACCAGGATGTAGAATCTATAGCCAGGTATTTTTCATCTCAGACTTATTTAAGTTTGTCAAACGGTACAAGCGGCTATTACAGCTCAAACCAGGCTTATTATGTGCTTGAGGATTTCTTTAAGGTTTACAGGGTAACTGCTTTCAGATTCGAAAATATTCAAACAGATTCAAACAATCCTTACGCTACCGGCGAGTACCAGTTTGAATATCGTGGTAAAAGAGATATAGCGCAGGTATATATAGCATTAAAGAAAACCGGTAAAAACTGGAAGATTTCACAGATTACAATTAATTAATGCTGAAGAAAATTTTTCAGATATTTGAAGGCGATAGGAAATACTTTGCTATCGTCTTTTTTATTTTGCTTCTGATCCTTGTTTCGGGGATTTTAACTCCGGTTTATATCCGGTATACCGAAAATGACTGGCCCGAAAAGCTCACCGAGAAAATTCAGGATATAGAGTCATCGGTTAATACAATTCTGAAGGAGAAAGAATCTAACCTGCTCACAATTTCTTCCGGGTTACGAAAAAAGTTAAAAACTACCCTCAGTCCCGGCAACTCATCATATGGGGCTCTTATAAACCTCGTTAATGATGACGAGTATAATGGTTATTCGGTTGAGATATTGGCTCCCAATGGAAGAATGATCGCCTGGAACCGGTCAATAGCGATTGACCAGGATGATATTTTCCCATTGAGCTTTCCGGTTGGAGAGACCCATTTTTACAAAGGGGATCTGGTCACCTATCTTTCAGTTACCGATACTGTCCGGATCGAGAACGATCTTTTTTATTACCTGGTCAGTCTCCCGATTGAAAAAGATTACTCTCTTCAGAATCAATATTACAAAGAGCTGAACTTTACAAAGGAAATTTCTGAGAGATATCTTACAAGGTTTGACGTAAATTATAATCCGTTTACACCAAAATCCAAAGATGGTAGGAAATACTCTTTCGACCTTATAAACAATAAGGATAGTAAGATCGGCACTGTGAGTTTTTTTAAGCCTGGTCTGGATACATACATTAGTTCTATCCAGAACAAAACAAACCAGTTTCAGTCCGTGCTTATTGCCGTTGCCTTATTTTTCATATCATTTGGATTCAGAAAAGAATTTAAAAGTATTAAGTATCGCTCAATTAGACTGCTGGTATTTATAATTTACTGCAGTTTGTTCAGAGCGGTGATTTTTATGGTAGGATTTCCGTCGAATTTACTCGAAGGGGCGACGGTTGATCCTGCAAATTTCTCTTCAGCTTTTGCATGGGGAATTGTAAAATCCCCCGCGGAGCTAATTATATCCTCTATTTTTATTCTTATTATCAGTATCCGCGTCCTACCTGTACGTAATTGATTTTATCAGAGATCCATCTTCAATTAAGTATAAAAAATATTTTCTGTTTGGGATATTATTTATTCCTTTTGCTCTGCTCTTCTTTATGACGTTCCGTGGATTATTTGCTTCTATGAAAAGCGTTATCTTCGATTCAACTTTACGGTACTTCCAGGAAGCAAACCTGATACCCGGATTTTATATTTCTTGTAATGAACTTTGCTATCCTGCTGATAGGCCTGGCAATAATACTTTTTTTAATCTCATATTTCCTGCTCCTCTTCTATACTGTACCTGAGGAGGATGACAGGAAGAGACGTTCAATTTTCTTTTTCTCTCTTATCGGTTTTGAAATTATAGGATTCCTCTTTATTTATCTCCAGCACGAACCGCTGATAAATTATACTCTTGGTTTTATCTTTGTGCTTCTTGTCTTCCTGGTGCTTTATTTTGTGCTGTTCAAAAGACTCAACTCACTTTACAATTTCGTATATGCAACGCTGGCAGCATCTGTTATTACCATTACCCTCCTTAATTTTTATAATCTTCAGCTGGAAAAGGAGTCGCTAAAGACAAGCGCTCTTGAGATTAACCGTCCTGATGATAACCTTCTGCATTTTCTTCTTAACGAAACGCTTACCAGTGCGGTAGATAACCAGGATGTCAGAAATTCTTTTTATATGCTGAACACGAACTATAATTCTCTTGCGTTTATCATCTGGAGCAATAGTTCTCTGCAGCGCGAATCTATAAACTCTGCGGTTATGATTTATGATAAAGATATGAATGAGATAGGCAGGTTCGGCATAGGGATAAGAAGTGACTTTCAGGATGCCTCCACAGCTTGCTGATTATAAGGGTAATAAACCGGAAATTGTTGAAATGGCGGCAGCGCAGCGGTCCGGCGGGAAAAATATTTGCAGGTATTATTCCCGTGGAGGAGAGAGGAATTATTTCAGGTTATATCGGAGCGGTTCTGAACTTCACTCTTCAGAATTGGGGAGCAAGGAATATTCCTGATTTCCTTGAATCCAAGAAAAATATAATAAACTCAGTGCTTGACTTGCGCCAGCTAAAGATATTTGAGTTCAGGAATTCAAAGCTGATACAGGTTTACGGAGATATTTATCCGTCACGTGACCAGTACGAACCGATACTAAATGCTAAATTCACTCAGGATAATGAAGCCTGGATGACAATAAACCTGAATGGGGAGAATTACATTACTTATGCATTAAAGACGAATGAAGATGGAAACCAGTCAATAACCTCCGTTTCTCTTGTTGAAAAACATATCACCTGGAACCTGTTTAATTTCTTTAAGGTATTCCTTGTACACAGTATCTTTATCGTATTACTTTTTATTGTGTTCTTTTTGATAACAATTTCAGAATTTAAGTACAGCTTCAGGACCCAGCTGCTGATAGCATTTCTCATTATTTCGATTATACCAGTTATAATTCTTGCAATTTATAACCGTCAGATAGTGGCTGACAGGAGCCATGCCGCGGTGTTTAACGAGCTGAACGAAAGATCTAATTATCTTGAGAACCATGTTCGTTCCCAGGTGGAAAATAACGGTCAAAAATCAATTGAACAGGCTTTCGAAAATGCCGGCAGGGAACTCCGGATTTCATTTTCCGTCTATGATAATACCAGCCAGCTGTTCAGTTCAAGGAGCCAGTTTTACCAGGCGGGACTCTTCGACAAAAAACTGGATTCCGATGTTTATTATCATCTGAACTACCTGAGTTACAGGGAATATCTTACTAAAGAACGAATTGAAAATTACACCTATGATTCTTTTTATAAGAAAATATCGATTGACGGTAAGGATTTTACGATCGGCGTAAATGATGCCTTCAATAAAGTGCATCTTGGATTTTCACCTATTGATGTGGATGTGTTCCTTTTCGGTATATACTCCTTTGCTACAATTCTTATCATAATCATAAGCACAATTCTGGCGAACAAAATTTCCTCGCCAATCAGAAGACTAACCAGGGCCACGGACTCGGTTGCACACGGCGACCTCAATGTACAGCTGGATGTTAATGAACGCGGCGAGGTTAAGGAACTGCTTGAAGGTTTTAACGCGATGACCCAGGAACTTAAACGTAATGAAATTGAAATGGCGGAGCTTGAAAGAGAAAATGCCTGGAAGGAAATGGCAAAACAGGTGGCGCACGAGATAAAAAATCCCTTAACCCCGATGAAGCTTGCTGTTCAGCAGCTGATTATTTCTTATAAAGATAAGAATAAAAACTTCGATTCAATTTTTGAAAAGGTTTCGGGAACAGTCCTCAACCAGATAGATAACCTGAGCGTTATAGCTTCGGAGTTCTCCAGGTTTGCACGAATGCCTAACTTCAAACTGGAGACAATGGACATTATCCCTGTTATAAAAGATGCACTTGATCTGTTCCTGGAGGAAAATGTAAATATCGACTTTTCTACCAGTCTGAATGAAGCTGTGGTTGAAACCGATAAATTTCAGCTCAGGAGACTGATAATTAATATGATCCGGAACTCAATTCAGGCTGAAGCCCGGAACATTAATTTATCACTTAAAAATGATGAGGAATTTTTTATCCTTATCATTGATGACGACGGTAAAGGCATCGATTTACAGCACCGGGAAAAAATATTTGAACCGGGATACACTACCAAGGAAAGAGGCATGGGTATAGGTTTGAAACTTTCTAAAAGATTTATTGAGGGGACCGGCGGTAACATAACGCTCGCCGATAAAAAAGACATTGGTACAAAATTCCGGATTTCAATCCCCCGTCATAAACAAAATAGTTAATCATTTTATTTCATGGATCTACTCACTACACATCAGAGGAAAGCACTTAATTTTAAAGACCACATCTCCTTAACTGCGAATGCCGGTTCAGGAAAAACTTTTGTGCTCTCACGGCGGTATCTTGAGATTGCACTTTCGCTTAACGGTTCAATAAGGCAGATAGCGGCAATTACATTCACCGATAAAGCCGCAAGTGAACTTTATAAAAAAATAGCGGAATACATAGAAAACCGCTTTGATAATTCTACAAATCCAGACGAGAAAAAGCTTTTAAACAGCATAAGAAGACAGCTTGTTTCAGCTAATATTTCTACAATCCATTCCTTCTGCATAGATATTTTAAGGCAGTTTCCTGTGGAGGCAGGACTTGATGCCAACTTCCAGTCGATTGACGAAATTACATCTGATGAACTAATTGAACTTTCTGTTGAAGAAGTATTGAGGGAATCTCTATCGGGAGTCTTTGGTACCGAAGATGCGAAATACCTCGTCCGATTTTTCAGGTCGAGACTCATACTGGCATCGCAATTACGTTTCCTGGTAAAGGAACGAAAAAAAGTATTGGATTTACGGGATAGGATTTACTCCCGCAAGCCGGATGAGATACGTGATTTCTTTCATAAAGTCTTTCTTGAAACTGCGGAGATCCTGATCAAAATAGGTGAAGAAGAATTTATTAATTCGTTAATACTGATTAATGAAACCGTTTTGTCGGCTAAGGATAATAATGACAGAGCATTAGAAATCAGACGGTTGATTGAAAAATTCGCACAGGAAAATGATGTCGGGGAAAAAATTAAGCTCCTCGACCAGGTCAGAAACCTGGGATTTACGAACCGATTTGAGGTAAGAAAACAGGGATACCTGGCTAATGGTATGAGGGACGGCTTAACTGACCGAATTACACTGGTAGAAAATTACATACGTGATGTTTCTAAACTGAAGCTCTCTGAAACTTATGAGGAAAGCGAACTGAGTCTGGCGGGATTCGGAAAATCCATTATGAACCTGTTCAGTTTTTGTGTGGAGAGATATGAATCAAAAAAAGATGAAAATGGATTTCTTGACTACGAAGATATCCTGATAATGACCCAAAAACTACTTAAGATTCCGGCTGTAAAGCAGAACTCTCGCGCAAGTACAGATATATTATGGTTGACGAGTATCAGGACACCAATGAAATACAGTACCAGATCTTTCTTCCAATACTCGACTACCTTAAAGAGGGCAACCTGTTTGTTGTTGGTGATGAAAAGCAGAGTATTTATATGTTCAGGGATGCCGACCTGGAGGTGTTCAGGGTTACTAAAGAAAAGATAAGCGACGCATCCGGCGAAAAGTCATTATTGAGTCTCCCTGACAGCTTCAGGATGGCTCCGGGTATCTGTCTTTTCGTTAATAAGCTTTTTCGAAATCTTTTTTCCAATCCCAACAACCTTTTTAATGAAGTAAACCATTCAGATCTTGTATGCGCAAAAGATGAACAAACAGACAGTCTTATTGAGATAATTATCGGCACTTCAGGTAAAGATAAAGAAGATACCAACTCATCAGATGAAGCCGAACTGGTAGCCCGAAGGATTATTTCATTGGTTAAGGGTCCAGGCAGCGGCAAAGAATTAGACTGGAAAGATATAGCTGTTCTCGTCAGAAAAAGAAAATCGTTCACTTCTCTTGAACAAAAATTCATTGAAAAGAATATTCCGTTCAGCATTGTTGGAGGTAAAGGATTTTATCAGCGTCAGTCGATATATGACATATATAACTATTTCTCATTTCTTCTTGATCCGCGGAATGATACCGCCCTTGTGGGAATTCTTCGTTCACCTTTTTTTAATGTCCCTGACAGCCGCATTTTTGAACTCTCCCTGTTTGATGGAAAAACGTTCTGGAAAAAACTGCTAAATGCCGGTTCATCGGATCATAATTTGCAGGGTATCTGCGATAAGTTGAAAGTTCATCTTGAACAGGCGAAGGATTTTAATGCCCCAAGGCTGTTGAGAAGAATTTTAAGTGAGGGTCCTTATCTGGCAGTACTTTCTCAAAAAGCTTCAGGCCAGCAGGAAATTGCAAATATTAATAAGCTTGTAAAGCTGACTATCGGTTTCCAGGGCAAGGGATTCAAAACAATGTATGATTATGTGAATTTTCTGAAAGATTCAATCGAGGAAATGGAAGATGAAGCACAGGCGGCAATTGCGGATGAATCTGACTCAGTAAAGGTGATGACGCTTCACCAGGCAAAAGGACTCGAGTATCCTGCTGTATTTATATACAATGCCCACGACACTACAGCGATTGATAAAGTAAAAAAGGGAAGTATCCAGGTAAATAAGGATTACGGTCTTCTCACAAAGGTGCCGGTTAAGAATGATTATTTCGGAGAATATGTATCAGCACCAATAAATACTTTGTATGATTATACGTCAGCTAAAAAAGAAGCCGCAGAGCTGAAAAGATTATTTTACGTTGGAGCAACCCGTGCAAAAAATTACCTTTTTATAAGTGCTGAAGATAGCAGCTATAAAGCAGACTCATTTATGGGTTTACTTCAGGAAGGCCTCCATATTGATTTCACACAGGATTCATTTTCTTTTAATGATCAGCTTCAGTTCCTGAAGAATGAAGGAGGACAGTTCGAAAATTATTCAAAAGAATTATCTGAAGAGATAAAGATTGTCAGAAGTGTAAATGAAACTGCTTATGGCCCCGTTGATAATCGTGACACGGGAAACCCTGCAGACATATTGATCAGCAGAACTGAGGATTATCCGAAAAGGGAAGTTATATCAGCAACGCGGTTTGCTGTCTACAAACAATGTCCTTTGAAATACAGACTGACCTTTGAGCTGGAAATGTCAGGGTTAATGAAGGATTACGTTAAATCCCTTTCCGGAATAAAATCAAAAAAATCGGATTACGAATTGAGTCTGAAAGAAGATATTCCGGACGAAGGTTATGAAGAGAAAAGGAGTATTACAGCTGAATGGAAAGGGAGTATAATCCATAAAATCTTACAGAAGGATAATTTAAGCCTTTCCCCGGAGGAAGTTGAAAAGATTATACGGACTGAATTTGATTCAGCTATTCCGGGCGACATTACCTCTTTAAGCAAAGAAATATCCCGGAAACTTTCCGATCTGAATAAATCTGAGATTTACAATGAAATCTCCTCCTATAAGAAAGCATTTAATGAATATGAGATTTATGTAAATGATGAGGACTATTTCCTTCATGGCATAATAGACAAACTTATAATTGAAGAAGAAAAAGCTGTAATTATTGACTATAAAACAGATTCTATAAAGAGGGAAGAAATTTGTGACCGTGCGTCACTATATTTCCATCAATTGAAATTTTATTCATATATTGTAAGTCGTTTCTTTAAAGAATTAACATCCTTTGAACTCAGGTTAATTTTTATCAATTTTCCGGGGGAGGACGTTAAAGAAATTATCAGCCTTGATGAAGTAAAAGCGTTCGGAGAACAGATAAGGGAAATGGTACATCAGATAAGACAAAATCAGTTTAACCAGAATTTGTCACATTGTCAGGACTGTAATTTCGCAGCAAAAAATTCAAAGTGTATAGTTGGGCGGGCATAATTAAAATGTCCATTGATAACAGAATGGTGTAAAATGCACAGAAAAATCTCATATATACGTGACCTCGAAACAATTGAAAAAGAACTGAACAGCAGTTCCGGGGGGATTCTCGCTATTAATATCGACGGCGAGCGACCAATGCAGTACACGACCACATTCCTCTATATTGACAAAAATATCTATTTCTTTCTCTATAAAGATGATGAGGTTTATGAGAAGATAAGCTTCAATAGTCCTGTAAGTTTTACTATTATTAAAGATGAACGACTGAAAAAGAGTAAAACCAAAGAAGACAGTTATTATTTGTTCTCAGCCACTGTTATTGGTTCAATTAAAATTGTTGATGAGAAGAAGACAATTGAAGATATAAAGGCAAAATACTTCTCAAAATACTCACTTAAAAAAGAGACTGAATCCAAAACCGACACATTCCAAAGAACTGGTTATGATCGATTCAGAGGAAATTCAGGCTGCCGAGGAAGAAGGAATTTAGTGTGAAGTATTACATCCTGCTCTTACTGGCGGGTTCTATCCTGGCGGGATGTTCATCATATGAAAGTTTGTACTACGACGTACCTGTTGAGTTAAAAGATCCCCAATTGAAACAGGAATATATCCTGGATTCATCCCCATATTTTTCAAATCTCAAAATATTTTTAGATCCCGGACACGGAGGAGAAGATAGAAAAAACAGAGGACCCGAAGGTATCGCTGTTGAAGCCGATGTAAATCTCAGAGTTGCATTATACTTAAGATCTTTCCTTGAAGAGGCCGGGTCTGTCGTCTTAATGTCGAGAGTGACGGATAAGACGGTAGGATTGAAAGACAGGTCTTTACTGGCTAATAAAAGCGGGGCAGACATTTTTATAAGTATACATCATAATGCTCCTCCGAAGGAAGGAGATGATTATACGAATTACACTTCCGTTTATTATCATGCCAAACAGAATGATTATGAATTTGACCCCTGTGAGAGAGATCTTGCCCGCTATATAGAAAGGGACCTTGCTTATGCCATGAGGAATTCAGGAGGACCAGGTTCTTTTGACGGAACTTATTCAGATTATAATATTTATCCGGGCGAGGGGTTTTCGGTCCTGAGAGAAACACATATACCTGCGGTTTTAGTTGAATGCGGCTTTCATACCCATCACCTGGAGGAGCGTCTCCTTGCAATCGATGAATTTAATAAGATAGAAGCCTGGGGTATTTTCAAAGGACTATACCGCTATTTAAAAGCGGGAATACCTGAAGTAAGATCTTTAAATACCGACACTCTTTACCGGGCAGGCGAAATCAACCTGGCATACAGCTTAACTGATGATAGCGGTATTGATTCATCATCTATTGAAGTACAATTTGATTCTGTTAAAACTTTAAATTATACTTTCAGTCAGCGATCAGATATTCTGAGTATAAATCTGCAGAATGTTGAACCGGGATTTCATGATGTTAAGATTACAGCTGCTAACAAAAACGGTAACCATAATTTTCCATTCAGAAATAAAATACTAGTAACGGAATAACAGGATAGTTAATGCTGAATTATGTCTGGCTTGGTCTGCTGGTTCTGGGTATAGGAACCGCATTAGTTACCGATATTTCAAACCAGAGTTCGGATAAATACAGGAATAATGAACCTTTTCGGGCAGAGATATTGCTTCAGAATAAAACGGAATCTGCCGGCAGAGGGACGTACAGCGGAAGTATTTTAGTCGACAAATCCCGTTTTAATCGCTTTTATTCAGTCCATACCGACACCTCAGTTCAACTTCCTGTAAGCGTAACTCTTATCCCGGATGACAATAAAGGGACACTCGTCATTGACGTCGATAAATCTGCTCCCGAAATCTGGCAGAAGATGGCCAATGCTTCAGGCGAGAAAAATGAATTAACAGGTACGTTTACTTATAACGCAGAAACGAACAATAAGCTTGAGGCACAGGTTATTCTTGCAAGTGTCTCCTTTCTTAAACTTAAAGACATCACAAATGCTGCCCTTGATTATGCCGGTACTGCCGTAAATATAGCTATCGGGCTTATAGGTATTATGGCACTCTGGCTTGGGGTAATGAAAGTTGCTGAAGAAGCGGGACTCATCTCATTAATTGCCAGGTGGCTCAGGCCGATTATGAGAAGACTTTTCCCTGACGTACCGGAGGATCATCCTGCAATGGGCTCAATGATAATGAATATTTCAGCAAATATGCTGGGACTCGGGAATGCCGCAACTCCCTTCGGCCTGAAAGCTATGGAAGAACTTGATGAGTTAAATCCTGATAAGGGAACTGCAACTAATTCAATGGTGACCTTTCTTGCAATAAATACAGCCGGACTCACGCTTATTCCGGCCACTGCAATTGCCGTACGTGCAGCTGCGGGGAGTTCAGATCCGGCGATCATTATCGGGACTTCAATTTTCGGTGCAGCCTGTGCAACCACAGCAGGCATAACTGCAGCAAAAGTTCTCCAGCAATTTCCTGTTAAAGAAGGTTTTTTTAACTGGCTGAAAACTCATCTTAAGGGAATATTAATTTTCCTGTTCATTGTTCTGATCATTGTTCTTGCGGGTATAACAGGGATTGGGTCGCTCTTCACGGGATTATCAAATATTATAAAGCCGGAATATTTTAAGAGCTTTATTGAAGTATTATCAATTGTTGCAATTCCTGCTTTAATTATTTTATTTATTGGTTATGGCGCCCTGAAGAAGATCAGGGTTTATGAACAATTTGTTGAAGGAGCCAAGGAAGGATTTAATATTGCTGTCAGGATCATTCCCTACCTTGTTGCAATGTTAATGGCAATCGGAATTTTCAGGGCGGGAGGGGCAATGGACTGGCTCATCTATATACTTAAGCCCGTTACAGATTTTATAGGCATGCCCGCTGAAGCACTGCCGATGGCCCTTATGCGTCCTCTTTCAGGAAGCGGTTCCTTGGGAATTATGACAGAAATTATTAAGGTTCATGGTCCCGATTCATTTATCGGAATAATGGTCTCAACCTTCTTCGGAAGTACGGAAACCACATTTTATGTCCTTGCAGTATATTTCGGGGCAATAAATATAAAGAATACGAGACACGCTCTTCCTGCTGGTCTCATTGCAGACATAGCCGGTATTCTTGGAGCAGTGTTCATAGTTAGAATGTTATTCGGACAATAAAAATAAAGTGATATGAAAGTTTTCATTACCAGCGAAATCCCTGAAAAAGCATCTGAACTATTAAAGAGCAAAAATATTGATGTTAAAATGTACAGGGAAAGTAATCCTATTCCGTACGGACTCCTTAAAAAAGAAGTCAGGGATGCTGATGGCGTCATCTCGCTTCTTACGGATCAATTCGATAAAGTGATAATAGACTCAATGGAGAGATGCAGAATTATTGCGAACTATGCTGTGGGATATAATAATATCGACGTCTCTTATGCAAACAGTAAAGGAATAACCGTTACTAATACACCCGATGTTCTCACCGATTCCACTGCCGATCTGGCCATGACACTGGTGCTTGCCTGTTCACGCAGGCTGAATGAGGGTGAAGAAATGATGAGAAAAAAAATGTTCAAAGGATGGCAGCCCAGACTGCTGCTTGGAATTGAGTTGAAAGATAAAATCTTCGGTATCATCGGGGCCGGAAGGATCGGTACTGCCGTTGCGAAAAGAGCCTCAGGTTTTGGAGTTAATATTCTTTATTACGACGGAAGGGAAAATCCGGAAATCGAGTCGATTGGAGGTAAGAAAGTTTCCCTGAATAATCTGTTAAAGAGGTCTGATATTATCTCCCTGCATCTTCCTCTTACGGAAAGTACTTATCACCTTTTGAACAGGGAAAGGCTCCTCCTTGTTAAAGAAACGGCGGTTTTAATAAATACAGCCAGGGGAGAAATAGTCGATGAGAAAGAATTGATCAGGATGCTGCAGCAGAAGAAACTGTTTGCGGCAGGATTTGACGTATATGAGAATGAACCATCAGTAAATCCTGAATTGCTGAAACTGAATAACGTGGTTCTGCTTCCTCATTTGGGAAGTGCAACAACCGATGCCAGGAATGAAATGGCAAAGCTTGCCGCAAAGAATGTAATTTCAGTGCTGAACGGAAGGGGTGCAATAACACCGGTTTTAGTATAACGGCGTTTTACCTCTATTTAGTGCTTAATGCCGTTTTAACAACCTCAAAATAGTCTGAATTTGGCCAAATATTGATACTATCAATCTTTCTGGCTAAGTTTGAATAATAAATTGGGAAATTCAAGTATGATAGTTGGAATACCAAAAGAACAGCTGAATGAAGAAAAAAGAGTATCTTTAGCTCCGGCAGGAGTTGACGCGCTAACCCGAAAGGGGCACACAGTATATATTCAGTCAGGAGCCGGCGAAGGAAGTCATTTCAGTGACGAGGATTACGAGAAAACCGGTGCTAAAATCGTCTACACTGCCGATGAAATCTTCGGGAGAGCTGAACTTGTGCTGAAAGTTACCTCTATAAATGATGCTGAGCTTGAATTATTCAGAGAGAATCAGATATTATTCTCGTTTCTCCACCTTGCAGTAGGAAAAAAACAGACCATTGAAAAACTGATGGAAAAGAAAGTCACTGCTGTCGGCTATGATCTCGTTGAAACCAGCAATCGTCTCCCGGTACTGCAGGCAATGAGCGAGATAGCAGGACCTATTTCTATCCAGGTTGCCAGCAGGTATCTTGAAAGCTACCCCAGGGAAGGAAGAGGAATACTACTCGGAGGTATAACGGGAGTGGCTCCTGCAGCAGTTGTTATACTGGGTGCGGGAGTTGTAGGCACAACTGCCGCAAGAGCAGCATTAGGGGTTGGAGCGCAGGTTATCGTACTTGATAAAGATCTTGGCCGTCTGCGCAAGATAGATGAACATTTCAGAAAGAAAATCACCACGGTAGTTGCAAACCCATACACTGTTGAGAGAGGCGTTAAATTTGCGGATGTGCTTATTGGCGCGGTATTGATAAAAGGTGAAAAGACCCCGCACCTGGTTAGTGAAGATATGGTTAAACAGATGAAACCCGGCGCGGTAATTGTCGATGTATCAATTGACCAGGGCGGATGTATCGAAACCAGCAGGCTTACAACCTTGAGGGACCCGGTGTACGAAAAATACGGTGTCATTCATTATTGTGTGCCTAATATGCCTGCAATTGTTGCGCGTACCGCAAGTTATGGATTAAATAATGCGTCTCTTCCTTACATTCAGAACATCACAGATAATGGTCTGGGTAATGCACTAATGGGTGATGAAGGTCTTGCGAAGGGGGTCTGCACGTACAATGGTTACTGTTCTAATGAACAAATTGCCAATATATTTAATGTAGAGTTCAGAAAACTCAGAGTTTTCTCAACTAATTGAAAACTATTAGAATCGAAGAAGTTAACGAAATGACACCACTTGAAGAATTAAAATCGAAGAATACTATACCTACCAGTCTGATCAGCTCATACAATAGGAAAATAGTTACCCCTGAAGAAGCAGTAAAAGTGATAAAATCAAAAGATAGAATAATTGTGCAGGGCGGTTGCGCGGTGCCTCATACACTTATTAATGCTATGGTCGAAAGGAAAGACACCCTTTATGATGTAGAAATTCTGCATATCCTTACTGTTGGTGACCTGCCTTACCTTAAACCTGAAATGGAAGGACATTTCAGACACAATGCATATTTTATCGGAGGAAATTCACGCAAAAGCGTTAATGAAGGACGGGCGGATTTTACTCCTATTTATTTATATGAGTACCCGCTGCTTTTCACTAAGGGAATAATACCTGTTGATATCGCTTTCATTCATGTATCACCTCCGGATGAACACGGGTTCTGCAGTTACGGAGTTGATGTGGGTCCGATAAAAAGCCCGGCAGAGAAGGCTAAGGTTGTTATCGCACAGGTAAATCCTAACATGCCAAGAACGCTCGGCGATTCATTTATTCATGTTAATAAAATAAACTATGTGGTGGAGGTTGATACACCGATCCAGGAACTCCCGCAGGTAGATAAAAATATGTCTCCGCAGCTGGAAAATATTTACCGGAATATCGGATCGCATATATCGGAACTTATTGATGATGGAGCCACACTGCAGATGGGGATCGGTGCTATTCCCGATTCTGTCCTGAACTTCCTTTATGATAAAAAAGCTCTGGGAATACATTCGGAGATGTTCTCAGACGGTATTATCGGACTGGTTGAAGCCGGTATCATCACAAATGAAAAAAAGACCCTTCACCGGGGTAAAATAATTGCAGGATTTGTCCTTGGAACAAAAAAGCTCTTCGATTTTATTGATAATAATCCACTGATTGAATTCCATCCGCAGGAATATGTTAATGATCCGTTTGTCATTGCTAAGAATGATAATATGGTGGCTATTAATTCTGCTATCGAAGTTGACATAACCGGGCAGGTTTGTTCCGACACCATTGGTTCGAGGTTATACAGTGGTTTTGGAGGACAGGTTGACTTCATAAGAGGGGCAGCGCATTCTGAAAACGGCAAACCTATAATTGCCCTGCCTTCAACAACCAAGGACGGGAATATGTCAAGAATAGTTACCCAGATTAAACAGGGAGCAGGAGTGGTAACTAACAGAGCCGATGTACATTATGTTGTAACAGAATACGGTGTTGCTCAGCTTTTCGGTAAGTCTATAAGAGAGCGTGTAAAGGAACTCATCAGTATTGCACATCCAAAGTTCCGTGATGAACTTCAAAAATATGCACAGGAAATTAAATATATTTAAGTATGATAGCTGTAATTGGTGATGTGCATGGGTGCCTGTATACACTGCAGGAACTGGTGAAAAAAATAAAAAGTTTGTACCCTTCCATACCTTTGTATTGCGTGGGAGACCTTATTGACAGGGGAAATTTCAGTTTTGAAGTTCTTGAGTTTGTAAAAAACGAAGGAATAAAATTTACTCCCGGCAACCACGATTATATGTTTTATTATTTCATCAAAAAGCCTACAACCAATATGGGGGCTTCCTGGATATATAACGGTTTTGAGAAAACTATTTCTTCGTACGATAATAAGTTCGATAAGATTTCTGAGCACCTCGACATTATCACGCAGTCTCCTTTATTTTTTAATCTTCCCGAATGCTTCATTTCTCATGCAGGAATTTCATCGTATTTCAGATCTTCACTGGGTTCGGAACCCCTTAAGGATGTTGACAAGCTAGATGAAGAAATGCATAATAGCATAGCCAGCGAGCATGGTATTCTATGGACAAGAGATGAACTGATGAACCTGGGAAAGCTGCAGATTGTGGGGCATACGCGTAAACAGGATGTGACTTTCCAGAAATGGAACAATGTTGCATACATAGATACTTCTGTATATACATGCAATAAACTTTCTGCCGTGATAGTTGATGACGGAGAGATAATTGCTAAACACTCCGTACCTACTAATAATAAAGACATTGATTGAGAAATAAAGAATGATTCCGTGCAGGATCAGACCGGCGGAAAAGGGCGACCTTGAAGAAATTCTAAAGTTATACCAGGGTCTTACCGAGGACCCGGAAGATAAAATTTCACTCAGGGAGGCTGAGCATAAGTTTGAGAAACTTAATTCCTATCCGGATTACCATTTATACCTGGCTGAATATAATAATGAAGTAGCCGGAACTTTTGCCTTGCTGATAATGGATAATCTGGCTCATAGAGGTGAACCCTCTGCAGTCATAGAGGATGTTGTGATAAAGAACGACCTTCAGGGAAGGGGAATAGGTAGAGAAATGATGAACTTTGCCATGGAAAAAAGCCGTGAGAAAGGCTGCTACAAAATGGTGCTCTCCAGTCACCTCAGGAGAGAAGGTGCTCACCGGTTTTATGAATCGCTTGGTTTTAAAAAGCACGGATTCAGCTTTGTAGTTGAGTTGAAATCCTGATTATTATTTTATCCTTTTCCGGTATAGCAGAATTATAGCTGAAGAACAATGTAAGCAGGTGAGTTTGGTAATTCAGTTTTAAATGAATTATCTTATATTGTGAAAATGAAATTCACCGGAGGATAAGATGTTTCGCTCCATATACACAACTTGCATCCCGGTACTTGTGCTGATAATTTTCGGCCTGCAGGTCATACTTTCATCGCCTGATACCTATGCCCAGGGAATGTTCAAAACATCGGATGTTCCCGGCGGAAGCGGCGGAACTCCCACACAGCCGATTAATACAGCAGACAACGGTACAACTTTAATAATTGTGGGTGCAGTTGTAATTGCAGGTATCCTGGTATATACACTTGTTCTCGATAAAGACAAACCGAAAAAAGAGGAAAAACAGGATTCCACATCTCAGCAATCCTTACTCTTAAATCCGAAGAATATTTTAACGGGGGAAATATCGAAACATTCTCCTGCATTAACTGATATTCCTGTAAACATTTATTTGGGATTCCAAAACATAGATCCTGCTTTGAGTGAAAAAAAATTCATAATGGGTATTTCTTATAAATTTTAGTAAAAAATAATCTGAAATCTTTTCAAATGTTCGCTTCCTTAATGTTATTTTCAATATTTAAACCTGCTCTCATTCCGGAGAAATGGTGAAAGTACCCTTAAAAAAGATCTATTCGCGACTCTCCCTGCGGACCACCTCTCTTTTTGAAAGAGCTAAAATGACCGAGCACACCTTTATGATTGTTATAGCAATCATAATAGGTGTTTTAGCTGGTTTTTCCGCCATCGGCATAAGGGCTATGATAAAATTCTTTTCTGATGTTTCATTCCCCGGCACGGGCAATCTTCTTCAGAATATAATGGATACTCCCTGGCTGCTGATTCTCATCATCCCGGTAATTGGAGGACTGATAGTCGGACCTATTATATATTATCTCGCTCCTGAAGCAAAGGGTCACGGTGTTCCTGAGGTGATGCAGGCTATTTTACTTAAGGGGGGACAAATACGTGGAAGAGTTGCCTTTGTTAAAGCTGTTGCTTCTGCCATTTCAATTGGTACCGGTGGTTCGGTCGGAAGAGAAGGTCCAATTATTCAGATCGGTTCCAGCCTTGGTTCTGTTGTAGGCCAGTTCTTACGCGTTTCAACTAAAAGACTAAAAACCCTGGTGGGCTGCGGAGCTGCCGCGGGTATAGCCGCAGCTTTTAATGCCCCCATTGCGGGTGCGCTGTTTGCTGTTGAGATAGTCTTAATGGATTTTGCCGTAGCACAGTTTTCGCCGATTGTAATCTCTTCCGTGATGGCCACTGTTATTTCACATACTTTTGAGGGAAACTTTGCGGCTTTTATTGTTCCAAAGTATCAGCTTGCTTCACCTGTGGAGATTGGTTTTTATTTTATTTTAGGTGCCGGCAGCGGCCTTGTTGCATACCTTTTTATTAAAACACTTTACTATTGTGAGGAAATTTTTGATAACCGTATAAAGATTCCTGAAAGCTTTAAACCCGCACTGGGAGGACTTGGTATCGGTGTAATAGCTCTTGCGTTTCCTCAGGTGATGGGTGTCGGTTATGATTCTATAAACAATGCGCTTTACGGTAATATGATCTGGTACGTAGCCCTGATCCTGATATTTATGAAAATCCTGGCTACGGCTCTTACTCTCGGTTCAGGAGGTTCCGGAGGTATATTTGCCCCTTCACTATTTATGGGGGCTATGCTTGGCTATTTCTTCGGATCCTTTGTGCATTCTTATTTTCCCGGTATCACAGCATCCCCAGGTGCGTACGCCCTGGTAGCGATGGGAGGACTTGTGGCAGGCACCACCCGGGCACCGATAACTGCTATTATTATTGTGTTTGAGCTGACTAATGATTACCACATTATTCTGCCATTAATGATTACCTGCATAATGAGTATGATTATATCATCAAAATTATCGAGGGAATCTATATATACCCTCAAGCTGGTGCTCAGAAATATTGGTTTGAAGGAGGGCATAGAGACCAATGTAATGGAATCAATTTATGTGAAGGATGTTTACCGGAAGGAATTTGAATCCATACTTGTTACGGATAATTTCAGTCAGATCGTTAACCGTATTATCAGGGGCAAAGAAGCCGATTTCCCGGTGGTAGATTCAGAAGGACACGTGAGCGGAATGATTTCAATTCACGATATTAAAGATTATCTGTACGAACGGGAGTCATTGCAAAACCTTTTAATTGCCGGGGACATATTCAATCCCGAATTTGAAACGATCTCACCAGATGATAATTGTCAGAATGCACTTGATAAACTTCGCAAATATTCTTTTGACGGGCTGCCGGTAGTTGCGGATACGAACTCACGCAAAATTATCGGGATTATATGGAGAAAAGATATCCAGGATGCATACGACCGTGAGATTGAACGAAGGGAACTAACATCCAACCTAGCAAGCCTGATAACGATGAAAGATGAAGAACCGATGGTACATTTTATGGAAGGCTATTCAATAATTGAAATAGCTCCCCCAAAATCTTTTATAGGGAAATCAATAAGGGAATTAAATATCCGGAGTCAGTATGGCGTTGATGTTTTGTCAATAAAGATCAAAGAGAAAAAGGGTGAGAAAATAAATGCTATTCCCAGTCCTGAATACATTATTAAAGCAGATGATACTCTGATCATCGCAGGTGAAATAAAGAACATAAATTTTGTACGGAACCTGGGATAATTCCCGCTATTTTAATCCAACCTTATTTAATTGACAATTTATTAGTACCAAACCCTGCATCGGACTTTTGAGGTGATTAAATACCAGATTGAGACACTGCCATTTTGTCACACTGTAGAATTTTTCAATAGTTGAGCATTGCGTTTTTTCGCTGTTTTTAAATGTCTCATTTTGAGTTCAAAAGGCATGCAAAAGGCGGATTAAAGGCAGTATTAAAACGGGTAACAGAGGGTCTGCCATTTTGTCATACCTGTTGATTATTTAAACAGTGGAGAGTTTATATATCAAAGCCTGATTCCCCATTTAATAAAAATTTTTGGTTACGCCAATGAGGCAGGAACAGGTTCTTCCTGTTTCCGACCGGTCGCGGTGGGGAATATTGTTTTTATACACCTCCTGTATGCTGAGATTTCTTTCCTTTCTCAAGGAGTGAAGCAATATACCAGCAGAGAAGTGCCCAGCTTATACCGGCAATCCAGCCGGCCAGCACATCGGTAGGATAATGAACCCCGATATATACTCTGCTTATGCCGATCAGGAATGTAAGCAGGAGGGCCACGGAAATAATGTAGATCTTAGCTTTCCTGTTTTCCTCAATCCTGCTCAACAGTGTAGCCTGTGTTAAATATACAATGGCCGACATCATAGAATGCCCGCTGGGAAAGCTTAATGACTTTTCCTCAAGAAGATGCGTTACAACTGTGGGTCTAGTTCTCCCTATGAATTCTTTCAAACCCCATACAAGCAGTGCTCCCCCCACGGTTGCAATAAGTACCAGTGCAAGCCAGTAATATTTCTTTCTTAGCAGCAGGTACCCTGTTACAAATAAAGTTACAAGTACAATAACAGTTCCGCTTCCAAGTGAAGTAATATCCTTCATTGAATCCGTTACCCATTGAGGAAAGGCAGGAGTGGAAACATCGCCCGGTTCCCGCAGAGATTTCAGTATATAATTATCAAAATGCTGCGTCTCACCCTCTACAACTTCGTCAGCGATACTTATAAATATCATAATACCAGCAAGTATAGTCAGCACTACAAGCAGTACTTTGACTTCATTTAAACCGGATTTTTCAAGGAAATTCCTGAATCTATTCTGCATGAATTGTCCCGGATTTTTTATAACTTTAATTTCAAAAGATCAATAACTATAAGATATATGAAACGAACACAATCCTCAAACCAGAGCACCCCGCTGAAAACCAAATCACATAAAAACAACTCCTTTAAAACCAAACTCGACATTGCAAAAGACTGGCTGCCAAGATATACCGGAACGAAAATAGATGAGTTCGGTGATTATATGCTGCTTACAAATTTTCATAACTATGTAACATCTTTTGCCGATCGTTTTTCATGCGAAATTAAAGGCATCGGGAAGCCGATGCAGACGGCCACTAATTCCAATGGCCTTAGTATCATTAACTTCGGAATGGGTTCTGCAAATGCTGCTACAATAATGGACCTGCTGGTGGCAAGAAATCCTAAGGGTATATTGTTCCTTGGAAAGTGCGGGGGACTGAAACGCTCTACAGAAATTGGTCATTTTATTCTGCCCATTGCTGCAATCAGGGGTGAGGGTACAAGTGATGATTATATGCCGAAGGAAGTACCCGCTCTCCCTTCATTTAAACTCCATAAGTTCGTATCGGAAAAACTCATTGCAAGAAATCTTGAATACAGAACAGGCGTAATCTATACAACGAACAGGAGGGTATGGGAATGGGATAGACCTTTCAAGAATTATCTCAAGAAGCTTTCCACCATCGGGATTGATATGGAAACAGCCACGCTTTTTATAGTCGGACTCGTAAACCAGATTCCTCATGGAGCGCTGCTTCTTGTTTCAGATATGCCTATGGTTCCGGAAGGGATTAAAACCACAGAATCAGATCGTATGGTTACTGAGAACTATTCAGACCTTCATCTTCAGCTAGGTATTGAAGCCATGACGGAGATTGACGAGAAAGGTGAACAAATTAAGCATTTCAAGTATTAATTAAGATTGTTATTTATCATTGATAAATTTTGAAAAGACGGGAACCTAATGAAAAAAAATGTATTTATTCTATTGATCTTTGCGGCTTCAGTATTTCTGCTTCAGTCCTGCTCAAATGAAGTTAAATTAAAACAAAAGTTTTCTACCGAACCTGCTAAGCCAAAACCGGGCGAAGAAATAACAGTCGTCTACAATCCTGATAGTACAGGACTAAAGGATGCATCCCGGGTGAGCCTGGTAGCTTATCTGTACGGTACAGACCTGGATGAAACGAGGCAGGTTGAAATGCAGAAATCCAGAGAAGGCTGGAAAGGTAAAATCACCACTACTGACTCTACCAAAGGTGTCCTGATTAAATTTAAGAATGGTGAAGATATCGATAATGATCAGAAACTGGGATACCGGGTTTATATGTATGATGAAAAGGGAAGTGTTCTGCCCGGCAGTTATGCTGGATATGCCTCTGCTATTTATACCTGGGGCAGCTATTACCTGGATATGGATAGAAATTATGATTCGTCGCTTTATTATTTCAAAAAAGATTTTGAAGCGAATCCTGATATTAAAAATGATTATATGGATCCGTATCTCGGTGTGGAGACCAAACTTAATAAGGATAATGCATCTTCAATTATCATAAGAGAATTATCGGGGTTGTACTCTCATGCTGATAAGGAGAAAGACTATGTCGTTCTTGCGGAATGGTATGATAAAGCAGATATGCCTAACAGAGCCGGAACCTATAAAAAGGTTCTTGAAGACAGGTATCCGCAGAGCGAATTTGTCCAGAGGGAGAAGTATGAAGCCTTTTATAATGAACCTGATTCTGATAAAAAACTAAAAATGCTTGAGGAATTTGAGACTGCCTATCCTAAGAGCGATTATCTGACAAATTTTTATGATGCGATGGCAGTTAATTATTTTCAGAAAAACAAGTTCAAAACTCTTTGGGATTATTTCGAAAATAATACTTCTAAGTTTTCCACTTACAGGTTTTATTCAATTTCCACAAAGATGCTTGATGAGAACAAATATCCACAGATTGCACTTGAGATCGCAAACCTGGGGGTTGAGCGGTCGAGACAGGAATTAAGTAATCCTTCTGAAGACCAGCCGAAATATCAGAGTAAAGAAGAATGGAAAGAAGACCGGCAGTCGATGCTGGGAATGAATTTGTATGCCTCAGCCAGGGCACTGTACACTCTTGGAAAGGTTGAAGAAGCTGAAGTCCCATTGAACGAAGCAAAGGAGCTCACCAAAGGCAAGGATGAAGAAGTAAATCAGTTGTATACTAAAATACTTGTCGCCAATGGTAAAACTGATGCTGCTAAGAATGAAATTGAAGGATATATTAAACAGGGCAAAGCAACACCTGAAATGAAATCTATGCTTAAAGAAATTTACACAAAAGAGCATGGTTCATCAGCAGGATTTGATTCATACATTGCACAGTTTGAATCAGTTGGAAAGCAGCTGCTGGTAGCCAAGCTGGAAAAACAGATTATGAAGCTTCCCGCTCCTGATTTTTCTCTGGTTGACCTTAATGGACGGAGGGTCTCACTTAAATCACTCAAGGGAAAAACTGTAATTGTCGATTTCTGGGCTACGTGGTGCGGACCCTGTAAAGCATCGTTTCCGGGGATGCAGAAAGCGATTGAACAGTATAAATCAAATAAGAACGTGGAGTTCCTTTTCATCAATTCCTGGGAAAATGCGGAAGATAAAAAGGAAAATGCAAAGGAATTCATTGAAGAACATAATTATCCGTTCCATGTACTCCTCGATAATGATAATAAAGTAATTGAGGATTACAGGGTTAGCGGGATACCTACGAAATTCGTTATTGATGGAAACGGCGATATAAGATTTAAAAAGATAGGCTTCTCAGGAAATACAGATGAAATGGTGGATGAGATCTCAACAATGATCTCGATGGTAAATTAGCGGCTAGGGCACCGGGCATATCCCGATACTCATCTGGTATATAAAAGCTGCTATGATTGCTGTAATTACCAGTGCTTTTATCAATATTATGAATCCTTTCTTCATAGGGATTGAACCAAAGATTCTATAAAAAGTTTCAAACATACAAAAAAGGCTGTCACCCGACAGCCTTTTTTGACCAATAGAATAAATGAGTTTATGATTTCATCCTGTTCCCATGTTCTTCATGGATGAAGAGCCAGCTGCAGATCTTTCCGATACTTATTTCTTCGAAATTGTTCCAGTATTCTTTTGTTCTTACATGCTGGGAGCTTGTATCATCCTGCGGGATACTGTTGGCTTCTTCAATAAGTTCTTTCAGCCTTTCCTGCCATTTTTTCATATTGTCTTTCCTTAAATCGACCCATCCTTCATAAGCCCAGGTATTAATATTTTTTTCATTCACATCTACAAGATTGTCACCTCTGAAAGCAGGAATCTTAATAATGCTGCCGCGAAGCAGTGAATTACCGTCAGGTAAAAGCACAGGGATGCCCACAGCAAGCATTTCATTCCGGAGTTTGTCATCATTTGAAATGATCTCGAAACATTTATTCGAAAGCTCGTCGGGAGTTTTATCAATAATATCCTGCATTGTTTTATTGAACAGGCGCATCAGGTGGATTTCATACAGCAGTTTCGAGAGACGGGGAGGTCCAAGCAGCTCAAATGCTATGCTGTGGCTTCCATGTATTTTTTCGAGTTCAGCAAGTTTCTTAACAGCCATATGCTGCATGTACCCTGCACGGTATGTGGGTTCAAGCGTCGCGTGATCAAGAGAGCTTACTATATCATGACCGGTATTGCCGCCCCTTATCTCAAAAGTTACTACATCTGCTATCTCTTCCGGGGTAACAAATTCCATCTGCTTCTGGGCTGTGATAGTCTCAAATTCACCTCGGGAGAATATCCCGTTCTCACCGGTATCAATAAAAACTGATTTAAGGGTTTCTCCCGTTAATGGATAATTCAGATCAGAACAGATCTGGAATTTATCCTTCAGGGGAATGGCCTGTGTAACAGGAATATCAGCCAGCTCTATCGGTTGGCCTTTTCTTTTAATCTCTCCGAATTCAATTCGCTTCCAGGCAATAGCCGCTGTTGGCTTAATTTCTTTTGTGATGGGTCCTTCCGGAGTTCTTCCCATCAGGAACAATAGAAGTGTATGTGCGCCGGCAATTGATGACTTACTAAGAAGTACGCGCGACGGTTTCTCTTCACTATGTGTATAAGGAATATTAAGACCCATTCCTCCCGTACCGCTCGTCCCTATTTTAAGGTAAACCTTAGTACCTACCTTCATCATCGAGCTGTACAACAACTGAACATGCCTGATGAGCTGAGGAATATATTCAGTGCAGAGAAGTTTCTCCGTTTCCTCAACTATTTGATCATAATCCGCTTTTAAGTTAATTGCTCTTTTAATGCTGCGGTAGGTAGTATATACATCCTGGTAGGCAATAGCCGTTGCGGTATTGATTGCATCAATTACAATGTCGGGTTTATACTCTGTCAGCAGATTGTACACAGAGGATTCATGCAGGATTTCATCACTTAATTCCTCCATTATATCAGACATCAGGATTTTTCTTTTTGAAGGATCATCAAGTATTTCCTGTCTGTTGAGTTCTTTGAATTCATTTCTGACGAATATATCTCCGCCCCATGCTGCAAAAAGATCTTTCCCCTTATCAGGAAATTCCTTTCTATGCTTTTCAACAGCTTCCTGTGCTTCAGATAATCTTAAAGAAGAGATAATTATTTTCTTCGGATTTTCGGAAACAAGCTTTCTTATAACCGCACTGCCAACCAATCCCCAGCCGCCTAATACAAGTATGGTTTTATTCTGTATCTCCATTATAAAATCCCCGTAAAATTGAAAAATAAATCATTTTCAAAATTAAGCTAAAGTGTACTGCAAGGCAATTTAATTATCATTTAAAATGAATATTCTTCCGCATTATTTGTCGGGTTAGATGTATTCGGAGTCATAACTCATGAGTCTTTTGGTTTATTTATTACTGATAAAATTGATTAACTTCAGAGGGAATGTTAAATTTAAAATTCAATTTGCAATCATTTGATATAGAAGGAATTAAGGCGGATAATGAAAGTTTCTGAACTATTAAATCCGGGCGTGATCATATCCGATCTCCAAGGAAATAAAAAAGAAGATGTAATTAATGAACTCGTCGATCTGTTTAAGAACGACAGCAGAGTACAGGATCTGGATAAAGTCAGATCGGCTGTACTCGACAGGGAAAAAATAATGTCTACGGGGGTCGGAAAAGGATTTGCAATTCCACACGGCAAAACGAATTCCATATCTGATATAATTGCTGCTTTCGGGAAAACCAGAAATCCTGTTGATTACGATGCACTAGACAATCAGCCGGTACACCTGATCTTCCTGCTGGTGGGTAAAGATAATCTTGTAAGCAAACACATCAAACTTCTCAGCCGCATCTCAAGGATGATGAATAAAGATGATTTCAGAAACAGCCTCCTTGAAGCAAATTCGGTTGAGGAAATACTCGATATTTTTAATAAAGAAGAAGAAAATTATTTCGAAGTTTAATTCTTCCTTTTAACATTTCTGAAAGGATCATATCTATCCTGATGATAAAGGCAATAACCGGCACTAAAGATCTACTATACCCTGAAACGCTGAAATGGAAATACCTTGAAGATACCGTAACGCGTATATTCAGAAATTTCAATTATAAAGAAATCAGAACGCCGGTATTTGAAGAAACCGCTCTCTTTGCACGGGGTATCGGAGAAGAAACTGACATTGTCGGTAAAGAAATGTACACCTTTATCGATAGGAGTGAGACCAGCGTTACTCTGAAACCCGAAATGACGGCAGCCGTTGTAAGAGCATTTATCGAGCATTCCCTTGGAAAACAGCAGCCGCTGTCAAAACTCTTTTATATTTCCCCGATGTTTCGCCAGGAACGTCCACAGGCCGGAAGGTTAAGGCAGTTTCACCAGTTCGGTGCCGAGGCTATAGGAAGTGTTTCTCCCATGCTTGATGTTGAGATGATACAGATGGTATATGATATCCTGCGGTCGCTTGGACTTACAGACCTTACCGTGAAAATAAACTCCCTTGGAATTCCTGAATCAAGAGAAGCATATAAACAGAAACTGCGCGAATACCTTAGCGATAAAAAAGATAAATTATCTGAGGACAGTCGCAAAAGATTTGATAAAAATATCCTCAGGATATTTGACAGTAAAGTTGACTCGGACCAGGAGTTGCTTAAAGAAGCACCGCTGCTGATTGAACACCTTGATAAGGAAAGTATCCAGGATTTCGATCTCGTAAAAGATTTACTCAGAAGGGCAGATATTCCGTTTGAAGTTGATCCTAAACTGGTACGTGGTCTCGATTATTATACGCGCACAACATTCGAGATTGTCAGCGGCAGTGTAGGATCGCAAAGTGCTCTTTGCGGAGGCGGAAGGTACGATCTTTTAATAGAGCAGCTTGGCGGGGCACCCACTCCGGGTGTGGGCTTTGCAGCCGGAATGGAAAGAATACTACTTGCCTGTGAAAATGAGGACACCATGAAAATTCCTGATGACAGGCTGGATCTGTACATTGTAAGAATAGACAAAGAATTGACTTCAGAAGTTTTTGAGATAGCAGTAAATTCACGAAGGTCGGGTCTTTCCGTTGATTTTGATTATCTTGACAGAAGCGTAAAAGCCCAGATGAGAGAGGCCAATAAGCTTAACTCAAGGTATGTATTGTTCATAGGGGGTGAGGAGTATGAAAAAGGCCAGGCGAACCTGAAAAATATGAGTACAGGAGAACAGCAGCTTATTGCTCTTGGTGAAAATGATATTTTAGCAAAAACCGTGAAGAAGTAATGTCCTTAAAGAAACCAAAATCTATACCCGGAATTCCTAAAACCAGGAAGAAGACTACTGAAAAGTTAAAAGAAACTGTGCCGTCAAAAAGAAGCGAGGAAATTGAATATCACTGTAATATCTATTTTTATTATAATCCTTCAAAAAAAATCCAGCAATATGCCGTAGAACTTGAAACAACCAGGCTCTTTTCAGTGTTAAACTACCAGTTATCTGTCAGCAGCAGAAAAACAAAGAATTTGATCGATATTAGCGTGCTTGGACTTAAGGCCACAAATAATTATACAAATCAACCGGGACCGGCATCAGGTGTACTTTATTTCGATGAACTATATGGAGAGCACACTATAAATATCATAAAACAGGATGGAAGTATTAACACTGCTGTTCTGAACTTTAATGTTTTCAAGAAAAGTATCGTACTTATCGAAGAATCAGTCCCTGAAAAGGAAAACAACAGCAAGTTCTGCACTTTTAAGATAGCTGATAAGAAATTTACATTCGCCTGAAAGGTTAAAAATAAATGTATCCGGAATTATTTAAAATAGGTCCTTTTACCGTATACAGCTACGGACTCATGCTGGGTATCGCATTTATCGTTGCCAGCTATATACTTACCAAGGAATTCGAACGAAGGAAACTGAATCCCAACCTCGCTACAGAGATAACACTCCTGGCAATTGTTTTCGGAATAATCGGCAGCAAACTGTTTCATCTCTTTGAAAACTGGGATGCTTTTCTACATGATCCCATCGGAATGGCGTTCTCCCCGGGAGGATTAACTTTCTACGGGGGATTGATCCTTGCTACCCTCGCAATCTGGATTTATGTAAGAAGAAAAAAAATTCCTTTTCTTGTAATTGCCGATGCAACCTCACCTTCACTGATACTTGCGTATGGGATCGGAAGGATCGGCTGTCACCTTGCGGGCGACGGCGATTATGGGATCCCGACCAGCCTGCCCTGGGGAACAGATTACTCCCATGGCACTGTTCCGCCGTCCGTTATGTTCAGAGGAACTGATATAGCTAAACATTTCCCTAATGGCATTGTGCCGGATAATACGCCGCTTCATCCTACACCTATATATGAGTTTATTGCGGCAGTAATCATTTTTGCTATTTTATGGAAACTGAGGAAAAAAGACTGGAGCGACGGGAAATTATTTATGGCCTATCTGATCTTCGCAGGGGTTGAAAGGTTTCTGGTAGAAATTATAAGATTAAATCCCAGACTCCTTTTCGGTCTGACTGAGGCCCAGCTTATTTCTGTGGTAATGATTATTGTAGGAACGTTGGGTTTCATTTATCTGACTAAACGGAACAAACCCAGATTTGTCCCGACTCCCCTTAAAACCCCCGGTAAAAAGAAGCCTGTAAAAGAGGTCTCCACTTAATGAGTCTCATTGTAGGCAGAAAACCTGTTCTTGAAGCAATAAACTCGGGAGAAGAAATAGAGCAGGTTTATATATTGTTTGGACAAAAAGGGGGAATTGTAGACGCAATCCGTATCGCTGCTAAGAAAAGGGGAATAAAGGTTAACCAGGTTACTCCCGAAAGATTCAAAGCTTTAACCGATCATACAAACACCCAGGGAATAGCGGCAAGGAAGTTAACACATAAGTTCTTCGAAATTGGGGACATAATAGCATCAGCAAAACAGAAACAGTATCCCCTCATTTTACTGCTCGACTCAATTCAGGATACTCACAATCTTGGAGCAATCATCAGAACTGCGGAATGTTCGGAAGTTGACGGAATAATCTTAACCAAACATCACAGTGCTCCTGTCAATGAAACCGTAGTGAAAACATCTGCGGGAGCTACAGAGCATATCAAGATTGCACAGGTAAATAATCTCGTTCAGGCGATTAAGGAACTGAAAGACAATGGGTTCTGGATTATAGGTTCTTCGCTAGAAAATTCGAAACCATATACCGAAATCGATTATAAAATACCGGCCGCTGTTGTAGTTGGAAACGAAGAAAAGGGTATAAGAAGACTGACGGCAGAGAACTGCGATATCCTGGTTAACATTCCCATGAAGGGAAAAATACAATCTTTAAATGTTTCGGTTGCTGCCGGGGTGCTGCTTTTCGAAATTCTCCGCCAGCGCACAGCTAATTAACCTTTGACTCTCTCCTTTTTATTCCTTAAAATTCAATAAATAATAATTTTTCGGGGGCGAAATGGGCAAATCAAAAGTAAACTCCTCATTCAGGAATTCATCAGACATGTATCTGGTCAGGACAAAAATTTATACAATTTAATAGGGGATAGTACTATGAAAAGGTTGCTGGTTCTTACTTTTTTGCTTTTAGTCGGCAGTTCATTTTCACAATCCTTTCTATCTTTAGACGGGATCGAAACTCCGGGCGGCGAAACAATTCTTCTCTATCATTACGGATTTCCAAATTACAGTCAGTACACCCCCGTGTTTAAATATGATGTCACCTCAGGGTATGAAGAGCAAATGATGGATGCTTTTTTTGTAAATGGATCAAATACCAGGAGTGTGCAGGACTTTGAATTTTTTCCAGGTGACACCTCTAATTTTATAAACTGCGGCTTTGGTGTTATGGCTGACGATTATGGATTTGTGGCCTATAATGATTCTGCAGTCTTTGGATTTCAGTCGCACTTTTTATACGTGGATATCTCCAAACAGGATCCTTCCAGAACTTATGCCGGCGATGGGATGCTTAACAGAAGTTTTGACGGAGGATTAACTTATCCTGAAGATTCGGTACTGAGTTTTCATATGATCTCTGTTTCTGATTTCAACGATAATGAAATTTTCGGGATCGATCAGCAGAACCGGCTTATTAAATCTTTCGACGGCGGACGTAGTTCGATTATAGTTGATGATACACCCGTTTATGAAAATTATTATCTCAATCCAGAGTTTTTTTACGATCCCGACCAGGATCATATCTACAGGATAAATTTCTCTAATGATTCATATAATCTTTATGTGTCGGCCGGCAATGGAAATTCTTATACCTGGGAATTAAAGCAGCAATTCCCGCAGCCTTTTATTTTCACCAATGATCAATCCCAGAGCGGAACCTGTTACCTTGGTTACTATTACCACTTATATAAGTCGACAAATTTTGGCGAAAGTTTTACTCCCTTCCACGAGTTTGATGAAAGAATAACAGGAATCTATCCCAAACCCGGAACCCAGCAGCTCTACACCGCAACGCAATACCATCTATATAAGCTGGAAAATGATACCCTAACAACTTTAAAAGAAATTCTTCCTGATCCGGATCTTGTGAATTATTATCCTCTGCAGACTGGCAACCTCTGGGTTTACAATGGGTTTATCTGGACATACCCTAATTACGAAACGTATCAGTTTGTGAGGAAAGTAAATGATGAGGTGTTAAAGCCAAATCAGAAGACTTATTATGAGATAGAAGAATATTATGCGGGCTCCACTTCCGGTTCAACTTATTTTGAAAGGATTGATTCAGCTAATGCAAAGGTATACCGTTATAACGAAGATTCAGTACAAAGTGGTCAGGAATACCTTCTTGATGATCTAAGGGCCGAGGTAGGAGACACAGTCAGGAATTTCAGGTTTTACTTAACTCCTTACGCAGTGATTTATTCTGCAGATACGACTTTTTACCAGGTAGAAACACATTTTAAGAGATACAACTCAGAATTTTTGATAGGAAATACATACGATCTTGTCAAATATTTTGGACTAACAAGACTCTATAATACTTTTGATTTTGGTAGTGATGACAGAACATTAAAAGGTGCGATAATAAATGGTACGCTTTACGGCGATACAACGTTAACGGGAGTTAAGGATGAGATAAATTCCATTAACTCATTCGGCCTTTCTCAGAATTATCCAAATCCTTTTAACCCGGTAACGTCAATTAGTTATAATGTTGGTAAACCCGGTCCCGTTACAATTAAGGTTTATGATGCTCTGGGTAAAGAAGTTATCACGTTGGTAGATGAAGAAAAGTCTGCCGGTAGTTATTCCGTGGAGTTTGATGGAAGTGACCTCGCGAGCGGAATATACCTGTATCAGCTAAAAGCAGGAAATTTTACTCAAACCCGTAAAATGATTCTTCTGAAATAAATTTTCGAAGATCTGAAAGTTTCTATTTAAGCATCAATTCCAGTGTCAGGCTTCTTCTAAGCGCAAAGTTTTTTAAGGAAACTATCCTGCAGCTTGATTCAGGAAGTATAATTATTGTTCCAAACATGCAGATTGATTTCAGACTTTAATGGCAATATTGTCAGGTAAGTATTAGCATGTTGCCGCCAGGCAGCAATTTCGATATTTATCACGCCTTCCTCATTGTGCAACTAAAATTATCTCACTGTTATAGTAATGTGATAGTTATAGTTCATATTGTCCGTGAACGACAAAAGTTATTATGAACTAAATAGGAGAGCATTATGAAGAAAGGATTTTTTCTTTTTACTGCGTGTTTATTCATCCTCATACAGGCTGCTTCATTTGCACAGGTCGATCCTGATACAGCAATGAAAGCAAGTATCGACAGGTTCAGCATGGAGGCGGGACATTTATTTGTGCGAGATACCACAAATAATCTACCCGGACCGAATGAACCTATAAACATGGATATGGAACCATTCAGAAGTATGGGACTGGGTCCTGACGGCGAATTTTCAACATATTATAATTTTGATGTTCAGCCGACAATGCCCGCCCCGATTTTTGTTCTGTTCAGGGATGGAGAACCTTCCCCTGTACCAGATCAGCTTAACATTGTCGATGATATTCCCGGTGACTCTGATTACTGCGATTTCTGGAGAGTTAATAAAGTTACTGTTCCGCAGACATATGTGGCCAACACAGTTGTCAGCTATCAGCAGATAGTCGATAGTGGTTATACAATTCAGGAAACAGATAACCTGGTTAATTGTCCTATCGTACCGGACGGCTCTTCCGCCATGCTCAGATATAATTCCGGGGAGGATACCGCACTATCCAGAGGCTGGTATGATTCAACTGTGGTTTACTACTTTAATTTTTCTGAAGCACCATTAATGGTGGACGGAAACGAAATGGTACCTATTTCACCAATCTTCGTATCATTTAATATAAACCCCGGTGAACCGGGAGGCGGACCACCTTCAGGATTTATGACTGATTCAACAGGTCGTACTCACAATGTTCCTTCTACATTGCCTGGTGATGCAGCTTATTCCCCACTGTGGGAGGTTAACATTTACGATAATGCGGACTTCGGGATGGTACACGATCTTGCTTCTGCATTGATGGCCAACATACTTGTTTCGGGCGCGGCGAATGTGAACTGCCCGATTGTTGAAGTGAGCAATCCTACAGCGGTAGAAGATAATCAAACTTCAGTTCCCGGTAATTATGGCTTAAAGCAAAATTATCCGAATCCATTTAACCCGACTACAAATATAAGTTACAGTATCCCCAAAACGGGATTCGTGAGTCTCAAGGTTTACGATGCCCTGGGCCGGGAAATGGCCACACTTGTTAGTGAAGTAAAGCCTGCCGGAAATCACCTGGTTAATTTTAATGCAGCAAATCTTGCCAGCGGAATTTATTTCTACAGGCTGGAGGCGGGCGGTTTTTCACAAAATCACAAAATGATACTGCTGAAATAAGCCTGATTAGTATTTAGAGCGGAGGTGGAGCGTAGTTGGAGCGCAGTTGAAGCGCAGCTGGAGCGCAGCTGGAGCGCAGTTGAGAGGTGTTTGAAGCGCAATATTGGCTATGCGGCTGGTTGGCGTTTTGTATCAGGAAATGAATGATGCGGTAAAGCAAAAAAATATAGGCCGACAGATGAACGATAGAGACAGTGGTCGGCAAATTATCCGTATAAGCAGTAATGTAAATGTCCCGGCGAAAAGTCTTCAGCCGGGACATTTTTTATACCGTACCAACTGATCATTTTATGTTCAAACCGGGTGCAGAGACCCGGCTTGCTATATCCTCAAAAGGGGGTCTGCACGAGATAACTTACCTTGACTGCCGGAAGCCAATTCTCTATATTTGAAAACGTTTTTTTTTGAAAAATTATAGAGATTTTTGATATTTTGAATCAGTATAAGAAGACAGTCCTGCCTAACGGTATTAAAGTTCTGACAGAAACCATACCCTATGTAAAATCATTTTCACTCGGATTCTGGTTTAACATCGGCACACGCGACGAGAATTTCGGCAATAACGGAATCTCTCATTTTATTGAACACATGCTGTTTAAAGGTACGAAGAAGCGTACGGCAGGAAAGATAGCGAATGAAATTGAATCAACAGGTGGATACCTGAACGCATTTACTTCCAAAGAACATACCTGTTACTATGGAAGAGGTCTGTCGAGTCACCTTGGGAAAACATTCGATGTTTTATCCGACATGATCCAGAACCCTACATTTAAACCAGTTGAAATTAAAAAAGAATCCAGCGTAATCGTCGACGAACTGAATGACATTGAAGATAATCCCGAAGAATTAATATTCGATAAGTTCGAGGAAATTATTTACGCCGGAAACAGCCTAAGTCTTCCTATAATCGGGACAGAAAAAAATATCCGCAGTTTTAACCAGAACGAGCTATTTCATTTTGTCAAAGAAAAATATGGCTTTAACAAAATGCTGATTGCCGCATCCGGAGCGGTTGAACACGATAAGATCCTCAGGCTGGTTGAAAAATATTTCTCAAGAGATCTCGGAACCTCCGGCGTAAAACGGAGATATTATAATTATACAGATATCCCTGCTAAGGTTGAGCTGATTGACAAGGAAATTCAGCAGGTGCATGCCATAATAGGTAAATCAACCTACGGATATAAAAGTGAATTAAGAAATAAAGTGGCTGTGCTTACGCAGATATTAGGCGAGGGAAGCAGTTCAAGACTGTTTCAATCTATAAGAGAAAGAAACGGAATCGCTTACCAGGTTAATTCATTTCTCAATTCTTTTTATGATGTTTCGTCATTCGGTGTGTATTTATCAACGAATGAAAAGATGATGGATAAAGCGTTGTCTATAGTCGACAGGGAATTCAGGAAAATGAAGAATAACAAAGTATCCGAAAGAGAATTGAAAAAAGCGAAAGAAGCGATGAAAGGACATTTTCTTCTAAGCCTGGAAAACACCTCAAACAGAATGTTCAGAATGGCTCAGTCAGAATTATATCATAACAGGATAAAAAGTACTGATGAGATCATCAGTGAAATTGATTCGGTGACGCGGGAGGATATTCTTGAACTGGCTGACACATTGCTTGATGAAGACACTTTTATAAAGATCATTATAAAATCCAAAGATACATTTCTGAAATCTGCAGCCTGAGTATCGGAGAATCAAATTAACTAATTTTTAATTTATCAGATCAACAAAATGAGCAAAACAATAAGACCTGCGGTAAGAACAAAAAATATTACGTACGCTGTGCGTGATATAGTTGTACTTGCAAATGAAGTTGCAAAGACAGGTAAAGAGATGCTTTATCTCAATATCGGTGATCCGAACCTGTTCGATTTTGCTCCGCCTAAACATATGGTTGAAGCAACATACAAGGCAATGCTCAGCAACTTTAACGGATATTCACCTTCATCCGGGATAAAACCCGCACTGGATTCAATCGCTAAGGAAGCGGACAGGAAAAATATAAAGAAGGTACAGGACATCTTTGTTACTACCGGTGCAAGCGAGGCAATCGACATCTGCCTTACAGCTCTGGTGAATGAGGGAGAAAATGTTTTAACGCCTACTCCCGGCTATCCGCTTTATACCGCTATTGCCAGCAAGCTGCAGAACATGGAAAATCCATACTATCTTAACGAGGAGAACGGCTGGCAGCCTGATCTTGATGACATACGCAGCAAAATAAATGATAAAACCCGCGCAATTATTATCATAAATCCTAATAATCCCACAGGCTCAAACTGCAGCGTGGATACACTTAAGGAACTTATAAAGATTGCAAAGGATAATAACCTGGTTATTTTTGCTGATGAAATTTACGATAAGCTTTTATTTGAAGGAGAAAAACACACTTCAATAGCATCGCTCAACAGCGAAGCTCCAATGGTTACCTTCGGAGGCTTATCTAAAAATTATATGGTTCCCGGTTTCAGGATCGGGTGGGGAATAGTAAGCGGCGACAGGGCCGTATTAAAAGATTATATTGAAGCAATTAATAAGCTGCTCCGCGCAAGACTCTCTGCCAATCACCCCGAGCAGTATGCTATCCCTACAGCACTGGACGGCGATCAGTCGCACCTTGTTACGGCAAATCAGAAATTGACCTCAAGAAGAGATATGACAGTTGAAATGCTGAATGCTATTCCCGGAATTTCATGCGTGAAACCGGAAGGAGCTTTCTACGCGTTTCCACGACTTCATATTAATACTCCCGATAATATATTTGTTGCTGAACTTATCAGGGAAACAGGTGTTGTAGTGGTCCCGGGATCAGGATTCGGTCAGGTTCCCGGAACCAATCATTTCAGAGTGGTATTTCTGCCGCCCGAAGATGTGCTGATGAAGGCATATAATAATATTGCCCGCTTCACTGAGAAATTCATAGAAGAGCACGAAACTGTCGGCAAATAATTTTTATTAACAAAGACCAAATCACGAATTCAGGAGTAAATACTCAGAATGCCCAAAATAGTAATAGATGAAAAAGAAATTGAGTTCACACAGGGACAAACAATAATAGAAGCTGCGAGGGATAATGATATAACTATTCCTCATTTCTGCTGGCACCCCAAACTTACGGTTTCCGGGAACTGCCGTGTCTGTCTCGTTGAAGTTGAAAAGATGCCGAAGCTTGTGATTGCCTGTGCAACTCTTGCAGCTGATGGTATGGTAGTTCATACCGCTTCAGAAAATGCACTGGCAGCCAGGAATGCAGTGATGGAATTTCTCCTGATAAACCATCCCCTCGATTGCCCTATATGCGATGAAGCCGGTGAATGTAAACTGCAGGATTATGCCTATTCGCATGGTGCGGGTGAAAGCAGGTTTGTTGAAGAAAAGAACCATAAAGATAAACGGGTTCCTCTTGGTCCCTACGTTATGTTTGATGCAGAAAGATGTATTTCCTGCTCAAGGTGTATTCGTTTCTGCGACGAGATTGCAAAGGATCCGGAGCTTACATTTATTAAACGCGGTGACAGAGTAACTATCGTTACTTACCCCGGAGAGGAAATGGATAATCCTTATTCGCTCAATACGACAGATATCTGTCCTGTCGGCGCACTCACAAACCGCGACTTCCGTTTCCAGGCAAGGGTGTGGGATATGTCTGCTACAAAATCTATCTGCACCGGATGCGCAAGAGGATGTAATACCGAACTCTGGGTTAGAAATAATAAAGTCCTGCGCTTAACTCCAAGACTTAACGAAGAAGTTAACAGCTACTGGATGTGCGATCATGGAAGAATAAATACTTTCAAATTTGTGAATGCCGAGGACAGGGTAGATGGACCGTATATCAGAAAAGACGGGACACTGGAAAAAGCTTCGCTTGATGAAGCCATTTCTGCTGCAGCGAAAGCCCTTAAAGGTATCAATAAAGGAGAGATTGCATTTATTGGTTCAGCCCACGCTACAAATGAAGATAATTATCTGCTTGCGAAGTTTGCCAGATTGACAGGCTCAAAGCACGTAGATTTTATGAGGAAAATTGATCCTTCCTTCGAAGACCAGATCCTCCGGAGAGAGGACGTTACTCCAAATTCCCTCGGCGCAGAACTGGCAGGAGTAGTTCCCGCAAAAGATGGATTGAATTTCGAAGGGATTTTAGAAGCTATCAGTAAAGGAAAAATCAAAGCATTATACCTGATAGAAGATGACATTGTTAATGAGAGACCAGAGCTGGAGGAGGTCTTTGCCAGGCTTGATCTCCTGATAATGCACGCTACGAATATGAATAAAACAGCTTCGCTGGCAAATATAGTTCTTCCTGCTGCAACTTTTGCGGAAAAGAACGGAACGATGGTCAACTTCCAGGGAAGAGCCCAGAGGCTCAGACCCGCAGCTGCTACAATAAATGTAGACCGTGCACTCGAAGGTATGATGCTCAGCAGGCTGGATAAATTCGGAACCAAGTTCGACCGGTGGGCTCAAAAGAATAAGCACGATGCCTATTCTACATGGAAACTCCTGGTACTGGTTGCTAATGCGGCCGGGAATAAGCTGAAATTTGATATGGCAGAGGAAGTTTTTGAAGAAATGGCCAGGAATATTGATGCATTTAAAGGACTGGATTATGATGATATTGGCGAGCTGGGTGCTCAGTTAAAGGGAAAATTCACAAAAGAACCAGTAAAAGTTTAACGGAGAATTTATAGTGAACATCTGGGAATTAATTATAATCAGCCTTATTAAAATTCTGGTCATTGTAACCGTAATGCTGCTGACGGTTTCATATCTTGTTTATTTCGAACGCAGGATCAGTGCATGGGCTCAAAACAGACTCGGACCCAACAGGGTGGGCTGGGAAGGAGTACTTCAGCCATTTGCAGATGTTCTGAAACTTCTGTTAAAAGAAGATATTGTTCCGGTTATTGCTAATAAACCCATCCATACTCTGGCACCTATTATTGCACTCTTCGTTGCATTCACAACATATGCAGTTATACCTGTTGCCGGTACATTGATCGTATTCGGATATTCTATTCCGCTGGTAGTAGCAGATATAAATATGGGAATTCTTTACGTTCTTGCTCTTACATCCCTGGGAGTGTATGCAATTACTTTTGCAGGATGGTCATCCGGAAGTAAATATTCATTACTTGGCGGAATAAGGTCATCTGCCCAGATGATCTCTTATGAAATATCAATGGGATTTTCGATTGGTGGAGTAATACTTCTTGCTGAATCTCTTCGTCCTTATGCAATTGTTGAATCCCAGGGTGCCTGGCTATGGAATGCCTGGATTCAGCCGCTCGGTTTCATAACTTTTGTTGTTTCAGCATTTGCAGAAACTAACAGACTGCCGTTTGATTTACCTGAAGCTGAACCGGAGCTTGTAGGAGGTTTCCATACCGAATACAGCAGTATGAAGTTTGCGGGATTCTTCCTGGCAGAATATGCTAACATGATCATCGCAAGTGCAATGATCGTTACCCTCTACCTCGGCGGTTATAATCTGCCGTTTGTGGATGTTTACTCTTTAGGACTTTCTAATGGAATTGTGATCCTTATACAGGTGCTGATGTTTTTAATTAAGACGGGGGCACTTCTGTTTTTCTTTATCTGGGTCAGATGGAGTCTGCCGAGATTCAGATATGATCAGCTAATGAACCTTGGCTGGAAAGTGATGTTTCCGCTCTCTTTAATCAATATTATATGGGTGGCAATCCTTATAATGATTTTTAATTTATAATATAATTGAATTTAACCTGTTATTTAGTTATTCATAACAACCAAGAATTTGAAAATTCGGAGATTTGATGGCCGCTAAGAAGAGACAAAAAGATCTGACCTTCTGGGAAAGGATTTATATTCCTGAAATAGTGAAGGGACTCAGCCTGACACTGAAAAATATGTTTAAGCCGAAATTTACGATGAAATATCCTGAAGAGAAGTTTATTCCGGCTGCTTCCTACCGCGGAAGGCCTGTTCTTGTGATGGAGGACAACGGTGAAGAGAGATGTGTAGCTTGCGGTTTGTGTTCCAGGGTTTGCCCCGCACTGGCAATTGAAGTGCAGGCAGGCGAGACCGAAAGGGAAAAAGAACGTTATCCCGAAAAATTCGAAATCAATATGATCAGATGCATTTTCTGCGGTTTTTGTGAAGAAGTTTGTCCCGAAGAGGCCATAGTAATGAGTAAAGATTATGAACTTGCATTTTCAAACAGAGAAGAAGCAATTTACGGAAAAGATAAACTGCTGGTTCCGGTCAATCAGCTTCAGGACAGAATTGATTTTCTTAGGAGCTATAAATAGTTGAAGAAGTTCTTTTTAGTTCTTAACTTCGCGCACCCATGTATAAATGGTTTTACATATTATTGTTCGTATTCGCAGTCATTCCTGTTTTTGGACAAAACACGCAGGAAATCAGCTATAAATTAGCTTTTCCTGCTAATATTTCCTCCTCCTCCTCTTTTGATATATCTATTGTTGCTTCAAATCCGTCTGATCATTCAGATAGACTGATTTTATATTTTAACCTTCCAAACAGAGTAAATTTTAGAGATCTGGAACTCCGTTCTTTCAATAAAATGTCCGATATCAACTGCAGGCAAATAGCTTCAGATTATCAGGACGGGCGGTTGTTTAAGGCAGAAATTAATTTTGTGAAAAACAGAATTGCTTCCAATGATTATTTTCAGCTGATCCTCACATTAAAGGCAGATAATGCGGAATCAGGAAGGCTGAAATTCGCCGGCATATTTAAATCAAAAGATACTGTTTTCGGTTACCTTGAATCTGCTTCTGATAATATTCCGGAGGATACACTCAGATTTAGAGGGATACCTCTGAATTTCTATAAACCTCAAAGATTTGCCGGAAATTCGCTGCAGCTGAATCCCGGGTCAGAATTTTCAATTACTCCGAATGTAAGTGAAAATACAGAAAATCTACTGACTGAGTTCTGGATAAAACTGAATAATAAGAAGACTGATTTCCTGAATATCATAAATAAGCAGACTGGTGAAACGCTCTGGAAGATCTCTACGAATCAGTTCCAGATGATTATGTTTAACTCTACGGACAGATTGGCTGGTGAGTCTGTTAATCCCTATTTTATTAGTCGTGGAAACTGGTACCATCTCTCACTGTTGTCTACTTTCAGTGATCATAAGCTGAAGTTATACTGCGGCAGTACCCTGGTTGGAAACCTGGAAATTCCTGCTTTTCTCTTGCCCGCAGATTTACGATGGATTTTCGAAAATAATACAAAAAATAAATCTTTTCAGATTGATATATTGCGATTTCTTGATTTCAATGATGATATAGAATCGTCTTTTATAAATAAAAACTTTCTGAATTTCATGTCAGGAAATTCCCGTGTGATTTACCAGAATAATTTTGACAATGAAGATAATATTTACAATGCAGCCGATGAATCGGGAATTTCTTATCACTCTGTAAGTTTCGTCAGGTCTGATGCGCCTGTTTTCGCCCGGGCACCCGAAATAAATATCAAACCGCTGGGAAACATGTATGAACTTACCTGGAGCGGGGGAGACTTTAAACAGGCAAGAACGTATGTGCTTCAGAAATCCGTCAACAATTCGGATTTTATTGTAGTTTCTTCGGTTGATGCTGATAATTCGTATAATAAAAAGTACTCATTATTTGACGGAAAAGATCCGTCAGCAGAAATAGTGTATTACCGGATTAAACAAATAAATAAAGACGGCTCTGAAGTTTATTCTTCCCAGGTTAAAATAGGGCAGGGGATAACAGAACCATTCGTTGTGGAACAAAATTATCCTAATCCTTTTAATCCACGGACCAGTATTGTAATCGATTTACTCGAAGATTCTGATGTTGAGATTACCGTATATAATCTTGAAGGAAAAGAAATTTCAAGATTATTTAAAGGTTATCTTACAAGCGGTACTCATAAATTTTCGTTCGATGCTTCAGAACTTCCTTCCGGTGTCTATCTATACAAAGTTTCCACTCCCGGTTTCTCAAACACAAAGAAAATGATCCTGACCAAATAAACCATAAGCAATCAGGTTTTGGGTTCGTTACACATCCCGCGTAATTTACTTTTTTAATATTTAGGTCTATATTTGTGTTGCTCTAAATACTGATAAAAAAAGGGAAATGCTCTCAAAAATTTATTCTAGTGCCACCTACGGTATCGACGCATACCTGGTTGAGGTGGAAACAAACGTAGAAAAAAAAATACCCGGGTTTACAATTGTTGGTCTCCCTGACATTGCTGTAAGAGAAAGCAGAGAGAGAGTATCAACTTCTATTAAAAATATAGGGATAGAATTCCCCAAAAGAAGAATAACTGTAAACCTCGCGCCGGCCGATATAAAGAAAGAGGGAAGTTCATTTGATCTGCCGATAGCCATCGGACTGCTTACCGCAACCGAAGGCATAAACCAAACCGATTTGAGTGATACTGTTTTTTTAGGAGAGCTCGCTTTTGACGGCAGGCTCAGACCAATAAAAGGGGCGTTACCGATTGCAGTTGAAGCCAGAAAGAGGAATATTAAAAGGATAATACTTCCCAAAGAATCAGCCGATGAAGCTTCAATAGTAGACGGAATAAACGTTTACGGAATGGAAGACCTGTCGGAAGTTATTCAATTCCTGAATAATGAAATAAAAAAAGAAAAAACTGAAACTGAAGTAAAAAGCTTGTTCTCAATGGTGAATCAATATCATATTGACTTTTCAGACGTCAGAGGGCAGGAAAATGTTAAACGCGCTATCGAAGTTGCCGCTGCAGGCTCGCACAATATCCTGATGATCGGACCCCCGGGATCGGGTAAAACTATGCTCGCCAGAAGAATTCCGTCAATACTTCCTCCAATGACCTTCGAAGAAGCCCTTGAAACTACCAAAATTCATTCTGTTGCAGGCATATTATCGAAGGATAAGGCAATTGTTACAGAACGTCCTTTCAGAAATCCGCATCATACAGTCTCGGATGCAGCAATGGTAGGAGGAGGTTCGTTTCCCCGGCCGGGTGAAGTATCATATGCTCATTACGGTGTCTTGTTCCTTGATGAACTCCCCGAATTCAGAAAGAATGTGCTGGAAGTACTGAGACAGCCGCTTGAGGATGGGAAAGTTACTGTCAGCCGATCGAAGCTGTCACTCGAATTTCCGGCCAATTTCATGCTTGCTGCCGCAATGAATCCCTGTCCCTGCGGTTATTATACAGATCCGTCCAAGGAATGCACCTGTGTTCCGCCGCAAATTCAGCGCTATATGGCCAAAATCTCGGGTCCTTTGCTAGACAGAATCGACATACACATTGAAGTCCCGGCTGTTAAGTATAAAGACCTGGCGTCAGAAGCAAAAGGTGAACCATCTTCTCTAATAAGAGAAAGGGTTATAAAAGCAAGGGAAAGACAGCTTGAACGGTTCAGGGGTTTAAAAAGTATATATAACAACGGTGATATGGGTTCGAGGGAAATCAGGCAGTTCTGCAAACTCGATTCTGCCGGAGCGGACTTAATGAAAATGGCAATGACAAAACTGGGTTTTTCTGCGAGAGCTTACGACAGGATTTTGAAAGTCAGCAGAACAATAGCGGATCTTGAGAATTCGGAAAATATACTGCCTCAGCATATAAGTGAAGCAATCCAGTACCGCAGCCTTGACCGTGAACTCTGGAATCATTAGTCCAGGGGCTGAATTTTAAGAATTTTCTAATACTAACCGAATTGCTTTTTAATTGATTTGATGAATACGTATATTTAAGGATTACTTCAAAAAGTCTCTATTTTCTAAGAAAACAAAAGATATCCCCCCTTTTTAATTTGCTTTTTATTTTAAATAGAAATATATTTGTTGCTCGTTTCGAAAACTGGGCGGACGCCGGAGTTGGAGAGCCGGGGCGGACTGTAAATCCGTTGGCTGACGCCTTTGGGGGTTCGAATCCCTCGCCGCCCACAGCTAAGAAATTTTGTTAAGGGAATAACTTATTGAAAAATGATTCCCTTATTTTTTTGTGCGGAAAAATCAAATCAGGTTCTTATAAATTTTGTTTGATCTAATGCGGGAGTAACTCAGTTGGCTAGAGTCACAGCCTTCCAAGCTGTTGGTCGCGGGTTCGAGTCCCGTCTCCCGCTCTGGAATTGCTGCTGACGTAGCTCAGTTGGTAGAGCACATCCTTGGTAAGGATGAGGTCACCGGTTCAATCCCGGTCGTCAGCTCAAAAGAGTTGACTTGTAAGTTCCGGGATACCGGTTTGTCAGCTAAAGTTGATAAAGTATTACTGGCTAGATTAAGACAACCTAAAATTAAAATATTATGAGAGAAATAATAACATTAGAATGCACGGAGTGTAAAAGAAGAAATTACACTACCACAAAAAACAAGAGACTGCACCCCGGCCGTGTTGAGTACAAAAAATACTGCCGCTGGGATAAAAAGCATACTGTTCACAAAGAAACAAAATGAGTTTGCTACGTCAGTAGCTCAATTGGCTAGAGCAGCGGTCTCCAAAACCGCAGGTTGGGGGTTCGAGTCCCTCCTGACGTGCAGAGTTAATTTAGGAAAGTCTTCTGAATATGAAAGAAAAAATTGTCAATTTCTTTAATGATGTCGTTAAAGAAATGAAAAAAGTAACCTGGCCTACTACCGATGAGCTAAAAGAGTCTACGGTAGTGGTTATTGTTGTCTGTCTGGTAATCGCAGCATTTACTTACATTATAGATATGGCCATAAATCAAATATTTAAAGGAATTTTTTAGTTAGCGTTTAGTATGGAATTTAAATGGTATGTAGTCAGAACATTTTCAGGTCACGAGAATAAGGTTAAGACCCTTCTCGAGAATGAGCTTAACGACAACGAGCAGCTTCGGGCCAAGATCCTGGAGATTCTTGTTCCTATGGAAAAAGTGTTCGAAGTAAAAGACGGAAAAAAGAAAAGCAAGACTAAAAATTTCTTCCCTGGCTACATTCTTATCAATGCTGATCTTGATAACCAGGTAAAAGAGTTTATCCTCAATACGGCTTCAGTTATGGGTTTTCTCGGAACGAGAAATAATCCTAACCCTTTACAGCCGGAAGAAGTTAAGAGGATAGTCGGCCGGATCTCCCAGGATGAGAGCAGCGAAAGAATGGAGACAATATTCAGAACCGGTGACCTTGTGAAAATAATAGACGGACCATTTAATAATTTCTCCGGTACAATTCAGGAAGTGAACGAGGAGAAGATGAAAATAAAAGTGATGGTTTCAATCTTCGGAAGAAAAACACCGGTTGAAATAGATTTTGTTCAGGCAGAATTAGAAAAATAATTTTATTCGATAGGTAAATACTATGGCAAAGAAAATAAGTGGATTTATCAAATTACAGATTCCTGCTGGTAAAGCTAACCCTTCACCCCCGGTTGGACCTGCCTTAGGTCAGAAGGGCGTGAACATAATGGAATTCTGTAAACAGTTTAATGCGAGAACACAGGACAAAGAAGGTTTAATTATTCCTGTAGTGATTACTGTTTTCGCGGATAAATCTTTTACGTTTATTACTAAAACTCCTCCGGCTGCTGTTTTATTAAAACGTGCAGCGAAAATTGAAAAAGGTTCGGCTGAACCTCACAGGAATAAGGTAGCAAAAGTAACCAAATCCCAGGTAAAAGAGATTGCAGAATTGAAGATGCCCGATCTGAATGCATTTGATGTTGACCATGCCATGAGCATGGTAGCCGGAACTGCAAGAAGTATGGGAATAACTGTAGAAGAATAAAAATTTTATAAATGGTGTAGCAATGCAAAATTCAAAAAGAAACAAAGAGATATTAAAGTCAGTAGACACCAAAAAAGAATACTCTATTATTGATGCCGTTCAGACTTTGAAAGGAAATTCTAAAGTTAAGTTTACTGAATCGGTCGACTGCGCAGTAAGACTTGGAGTTGATCCAAGGCATGCTGACCAGATGGTAAGAGGAACAGTTACACTGCCGAACGGAACCGGTAAGGAAGTAAAAGTTCTTGTAATTGCTAAAAGCGGAAAAGCACAGGAAGCTCTGGATGCCGGAGCTGAGTATGCCGGCTTTGAAGAATATCTGGAAAAAATTAAAGGCGGATGGACTGACGTTGATGTTATAGTTGCTACTCCTGATTCGATGGGTGAACTGGGAAAACTCGGAAGGATCCTCGGTCCTAAAGGTTTAATGCCTAATCCTAAAAGCGGTACCGTAACGCAGGATGTTGCAAATGCAGTAAAAGAAGTAAAAGCCGGAAAAATAGATTTTCGTGTTGAAAAAGCTGGAATTGTTCATACATCAATTGGTAAAATGAATTTTGAAGCCGAAAAACTTGCTGAAAATGCCAGGGCTTTCCTTAATACAATAGTTAAATTAAAGCCTGCATCAGCAAAAGGGCAGTATATTAAGAGTATTTATCTGTCCAGTACTATGGGTCCTGGACTGAAGATCAGCAAAGAAGAAGTTGTACAACACTAAAAGTTTACGCACTCATAAAATGCTTCTGGCCGATCCGATTAACATAAAATCTGATACGGGAGAAAAATGAAAAAAGAAGAAAAGGTGGATATCGTAAGCGAAGTTAAAGAGCTAATCGATAACTCCAACGCGGTGTATCTTACCGATTATTCCGGTGTTACAGTTGCAGATATAAATGATATCCGTACTGAATTCCGGAAAGAGGGAATTAAGTATAAGGTATTCAAAAATACCTTATTCAAAAGAGCCCTCGATGAAAGCGGTAAATACGCAAAACTGTCCGATCATTTAGTAGGAATGACCGGGTACGCATTTGCAACTGCCGATAATCCGGTTGCTCCTGCAAAAGTTATCAAAAAATATTTTGATAGCATTCAGAAACTTTCTATGAAAGCCTGCTACATTGAAGATCAATACTATGACGGGAGCAGTTTGAATGAACTGGCTTCTCTCCCTTCAAAGAAAGAGATCATAGCAAGCATAATGGGAAGTCTGAATTCACCGGCATCCGGTATAGTCGGAGCAATAAATGCTGTTATGAGAGATCTTGTCAGTGTTATTGATGAGATTTCTAAGCGTGAAGCAGCATAAATTTTAATAAAGAATAAAATTACTAGGAGAAATATAAAATGGCCGAAAAAGTAGCAGAAATAGTTGAAAAGATCAAAGGATTATCTCTGTTAGAAGCAGCTGAATTAAAGAAAGCATTAGAAGAAGAATTTGGCGTAACCGCAGCAGCTCCTGTTGTAATGGCAGGCGGCGGAGCTCCCGCAGCAGGCGGCGGAGCAGCAGTGGAAGAAAAAACAGAGTTTGACGTAATTCTTGAGGGTATCGGAGACAAGAAAATTAACGTTATTAAAGTCGTAAGAGCTCATACAGGACTTGGATTGAAGGAAGCTAAAGACCTTGTGGATACTGCTCCAAAACCTGTAAAAGAAGGTGTGTCGAAAGAAGAAGCCGAAAAACTCAAAAAAGAGTTTGAAGAAGCCGGTGCAACCGTTCAGATAAAGTAAATCACAAATATTACCAGATATATTTACTAAAGTAGTAAGACGGGTGAAGTCCGTCTTATTGCTTTTTATATTTTTTTGTACACGTTGTTTAGGTTCTGCTCTAAAGTAGTAAATGAACATTAATAGGAGGTTTATAATTTGAATAATAATAGAATTTCCTTCGGTAGGATTGAGAGTGTTATTGAGTCTCCTGACCTGTTGAGTATCCAGAATGATTCCTTCGAAGATTTTGTCCAGATGAGGGTTCTCCCCTCAAAAAGAGAGTACAAAGGCCTGCAGCAGGTTTTTGCTTCAAACTTTCCGATCTTCGATAATAAAGAGATTTACAGACTGGATTTTCTTGAATATTATATTGAAAAACCAAGGTATTCTGTACAGGAATGTCTTGAGAGAGGTCTTACTTTTTCAGCACCGCTGAAAGGTAAACTGCGCCTTTCTACGAAGGATCCCGAAACTGAAGAATTTGTAAATAGTGTTGAACAGGAGGTTTACCTTGGTAATCTTCCGTTTATGACTGAAAAAGGGACTTTTATTATTAATGGGGCGGAGCGTGTGGTTGTTTCACAGCTTCATCGTTCTCCGGGAGTAGCTTTTGCTCAGACAGTGCATCCGAACGGCACTCCCATTTACTCGGCCCGTATTATCCCTCTGCGCGGATCGTGGGTTGAGTTCGCTACCGATATCAATTATATAATGTATGTATATATTGACAGAAGGAAGAAATTTCCTGCTACTACTTTGCTCAGAGCATTAGGATATGCTTCAGATGATGATATTTTGAACCTCTTCAATCTGATAGAGGAAATTAATGTTAAGAAGGCGAAGCTCGACGATTATGTGGGAAGAGTAGTTGCAAGTGACATTTTTGATATGTCTACCGGTGAGATATTCCTTACAAAGGAAAGTACTCTTACCGAGGACGATATTGACAGGCTTAAAGATATCGAAATTGATATCTTAAAGCTCGTTGAGGCAGATACTTCTCCTGAACAGGACCTGATCCTCAATACGCTTCGTAAAGATACTGCACATACCAGGGAAGAAGCATTATTTGCCATTTATCGTCAGCTGCGTTCGGGTGAAGCCCCCGATCTTGATACTGCACAGGGCTTGATTGATAAGCTTTTCTTCAATGATAAGAGATATGATCTTGGAGATGTCGGCCGTCATAGAATGAACGATAAACTCAAACTGGATCTGCCTGAAACAACTACTATACTTACTGTTGAAGATATCATCGAGATAATGAAATATATTATAAGGTTAAGAAAAGGTGAACAATCAGTCGATGATATTGACCATTTGGGAAACAGAAGAATAAGAACTGTCGGTGAACAATTAGGACAGCAGTTCAATATCGGTATGGCCCGTATGGCCAGAACGATAAAAGAACGTATGAATATGCGTGATACCGAGAATTTTACTCCGCAGGATCTGGTCAACGCCAGAACTATCAGCAGTGTGATAAATGCTTTCTTCGGCACAAATCAGCTTTCACAGTTTATGGATCAGACGAACCCGCTTGCTGAAATGACTCATAAGAGAAGAATGTCTGCTCTCGGTCCCGGCGGTCTTACCAGGGAAAGAGCCGGATTTGAGGTTCGTGACGTTCATTATACTCATTATGGTCGCCTTTGCCCTATTGAAACCCCTGAAGGTCCTAATATCGGTTTGATTTCTTCCCTTACAATTTTTGCAAGGGTTAACCGTTATGGATTTCTTGAAACACCTTACCGTAAAGTGGTAAAAGGCAAGGTTACTGACGAAGTTGAATACCTTACTGCTGAACAGGAAGATCAGTTTACAATTGCCCAGGCTAATGCTCCGATAACTGAGCAGGGAAAATTCCTGAATGAAAGAGTTAAATCAAGACTAAAAGGTGAGTTCCCGATAGTAACTCCCGACAGTATACAATATATGGACGTTGCCCCTGCCCAGATAGTTTCTGCAGCGGCTGCGTTAATTCCGTTCCTTGAACACGATGATGCAAACAGAGCGCTTATGGGTTCTAACATGCAGCGTCAGGCTGTTCCTTTACTTCGTCCTGAAGCCCCGCTTGTAGGTACAGGAATGGAGAAGAAGGTTGCTACGGATTCTAAAGCTGTTATCATTGCTGAAGAAAATGGTACTGTTGAGTATGTTGACGCAACTAAGATAACAGTAAACTATGATATAAACCCCCATAGTATTGAAGCTCTGACTACTTTTATAGATAAGAAAAGTGTTACTTATAAACTAACAAAGTTCCATGGAACCAACCAGGAAACCAGCGTTAACCAGCGTCCGGTTGTTAGACAGGGACAAAAGATCTCAAAAGGCGATGTACTGGCAGATGGTACTTCCACAGATCAGGGAGAGCTTGCGCTCGGAAGAAATGTGCTTGTAGCATTTATGCCATGGCGCGGATACAACTTTGAGGATGCTATCATTATCAGTGAGAGAGTTGTAAGTGAAGATATCTACACTTCAATTCACATCGAAGAATTTGAACTGCAGGTTAGGGAAACAAAACGAGGTGAAGAAGAGTTAACCCGTGAAATTCCGAATGTAAGCGAAGAAGCTGTAAAGAACCTTGACGAAAATGGTATAATAAGAGAAGGTGCGGAAGTTAAGGAGGGTGATATACTTATAGGAAAAATTACTCCTAAAGGTGAAACCGACCCAACGCCGGAAGAAAAACTGTTAAGAGCCATATTCGGAGATAAAGCAGGAGATGTTAAAGATGCTTCTTTGAAAGCGCCTCCCGGATTGAAGGGAACCGTTATAAAAACAAGACTTTTCAGCCGGAAGAGAAGAGATACAGAATCCAAGAAGATCGAAAAGAAGCTTCTTGATAACCTGGAACAGGAACATAAAAATAAAATAACAGATCATTATAGTAAGCTTGTCGATAAATTAACAAGGCTTACTGATGGCAATACAACAACGGGAATCCGCGATCTTGATGGCAGTATAGTTTTAAGAAGCGGCACCGGGATTAAAGATTCTACGTTCTCCTCTATGGAGGATATAACCAAGCTTGATTATACTCTTGACTGGTTTGAATCGAAAAAGCTCAATTCTCATATCAGCACAGTTTATAAAAACTACTTTGATGTACTTGCAGAACTTGAGGAAGAATTTAAGAGAGAAAAAATTAAAATTACCAGCGGCGATGAGCTGCCTCCGGGAATAGTTCAGCTGGCAAAGGTTTATGTTGCAAAGAAACGTAAACTTTCTGTCGGTGATAAAATGGCAGGACGACACGGAAATAAGGGTGTGGTCGCAAAAATAGTTCCTGCGGAGGATATGCCTTTTCTACCTGACGGAACCCCTGTTGATATTATTCTGAATCCCCTGGGTGTTCCTTCAAGAATGAACCTGGGACAGCTTTATGAAACAGCATTGGGATGGGCCGGTAAGGTACTGGGAGTAAAATTTGCTACCCCGATATTTGACGGAGCCAAAATAGAAGATGTTGATGAATGGCTTGAAAAAGCAGGACTTGAAAGAGGAAGTAAAACAACGCTTCATGATGGAAGATCAGGAGAGAAATTCCATCAAAAGGTTACCTGCGGTTATATCTACATGCTTAAGCTGAGTCACCTTGTTGATGATAAAATTCACGCAAGGTCAATTGGACCATATTCGTTAATTACGCAGCAGCCTCTCGGCGGTAAAGCTCAGTTCGGTGGTCAGAGGTTTGGAGAAATGGAGGTTTGGGCACTTGAAGGATATGGAGCTGCTCACATTCTCCAGGAAATCCTTACCGTGAAAAGTGATGATGTTGCCGGTAGAGCAAAAGTATATGAAGCAATAGTGAAAGGTGAAAATTTACAGGAACCGAATATTCCTGAATCGTTCAACGTGTTAATTAAGGAGCTTCAGGGACTAAGCCTTGAAATAAAAATTAATTAACACCATAAGAACAATTTTTCACTTAGAAATTAGGAGATAAAAAATGGCTTTTAGAATTCAAGAAAATGCAATGCGTGATATAAACAGTATCACAATCAGTCTTGCCAGTCCCGATGATATATTAACAAGATCTTATGGTGAAGTAACTAAACCGGAAACGATTAATTATCGTTCTTTTCGGCCTGAGAAGGATGGTCTCTTTTGTGAAAAAATATTCGGACCTACCCGCGACTGGGAATGCTTCTGCGGTAAATATAAAAGAATAAGATACAAAGGAATTATCTGCGACAGATGCGGTGTTGAAGTAACACAAAAAAGTGTCCGTCGTGAAAGAATGGGACATCTCGCTCTGGCAGTTCCTGTGGTCCATATCTGGTTTTTCAGGGCCCAGCCTTCAAAAATCGGTAATATTCTCGGTATAAGCCTTAAAGAGCTTGAAAAGATTATTTATTATGAATCTTATGTTGTGATTAGTCCTGGTCCCACAGGCTTAAGTAAAAAAGACCTGATTTCGGAAGATCAGTACTTTGAGGTATTGAATTCTCTTCCTGCCGGCAATGAAAAACTTGATGATGACGACCCGAAAAAATTCGTCGCAAAGATAGGTGGTGAGGCAGTAAAGGAAATGTTGAAGCAAACCAATGTAGAAACATTATCCAAAGAGTTAAGAGCTCAGCTCAAGGAAGAAACTTCACAGCAGAAGAAATCAGATATTCTGAAAAGATTAAGAGTACTCGAATCATTCAAGGAAGAGGAAATAAAAGTTCCTAATAAACCTGAATGGATGGTTCTGAGTTATATCCCTGTTATTCCGCCCGAACTTCGTCCTCTGGTACCTCTGGAAGGTGGAAGATTCGCAACTTCCGATCTTAATGATCTTTATAGAAGAGTTATAATTAGAAATAACAGGTTAAAGAGATTAATAGATATAAAAGCTCCCGAAGTCATTCTTCGAAATGAAAAAAGAATGCTCCAGGAAGCTGTTGATGCGCTGTTTGATAATTCCAGACGTGGAAGTGCCGTCAGGAGTGACAATAACAGACCCCTTAAATCTCTCAGCGATATGCTGAAGGGAAAACAGGGGCGTTTCCGTCAAAACCTTCTTGGTAAAAGAGTCGACTATTCAGGACGTTCTGTTATTGTAGTTGGTCCTGAGTTAAAGCTGCATCAATGCGGACTTCCGAAAGATATGGCTGTCGAACTTTTCAAACCTTTTATAATCAGGAAGCTCATTGAAAGAGGACATAATAAAACTGTTAAGAGTGCAAGGAAGGTAGTCGACAGAAAAGACCCCATTATCTGGGATATTCTTGCAAAGATTATTGAAGGTCATCCTATACTGCTGAACCGTGCACCTACTCTTCATAGGCTGGGTATCCAGGCGTTTCAGCCGACGCTTATCGACGGCAGAGCTATTCAGCTTCACCCGATGGTTTGTACTGCATTTAACGCCGACTTTGATGGTGATCAGATGGCGGTACACGTTCCTCTGTCATACGAAGCACAGCTTGAAGCTGCCCTATTGATGTTAAGCAGTCATAATATCCTTTCACCTCAAAACGGCAGTCCTATTGTTGTTCCAACACAGGATATCGTTCTTGGATGCTATTATCTGACAAAATACCGTGAGGGAGAAAAAGGCGAAGGAATGGTATTCGGATCGATGGGTGAGGTAATAATAGCCTACAATTCCAAGGTAATCGGTCTGCATGCAAAAATTAAAGTTAAAATTGACGGTGAATTTCTTGAGACAACCACCGGAAGAGTAATTTTCAACCAGATCGTTCCAAAAGAGATGGGATATTTCAACCAGCTTCTTATAAAGAAAACATTCGGCGGTTTTATCGGCCAGATGTTCCTCAGGCTGGGTAACAAAGTTACGGCTAAGTTCCTTGATGATCTTAAAGATACAGGTTTCAGGTATGCTACCGCGGGTGGTTTGTCGGTAAGCTACGGCGATATGATAATACCTGAGGAAAAAGTAGACCTTATTGGCAAGGCTAATAAAAAGGTTGAAGCAATACTTAATGAGCACGAGCAGGGTGTTATTACTGATGCTGAGCGCTATAATAAAATTATTGACGTATGGACTCACACTACCAATGACGTTGCACGTGCGCTTATGGAAAAACTGAAAGCCAATAACAGCGGTTTTAACTCTTTGCATATGATGGTAGATTCAGGTGCAAGGGGATCTCAGGATCAGGTTAAACAGCTGGCCGGAATGAGAGGTCTTATGATGAAACCTCAGAAAACACTTTCGGGACAGGCAGGTGAAATTATTGAGAACCCTATCGTTGCGAACTTTAAGGAAGGTCTGTCGGTACTTGAGTACTTTATATCTACTCACGGTGCGAGAAAAGGTCTTGCCGATACAGCTTTGAAAACTGCTGATGCAGGATATCTTACAAGAAGACTTGTTGATGTTTCCCAGGATGTTATTATCAGGGAAATCGACTGCGGAACCATTCTTGGTATTGAGATCACAGCTCTTAAAGATGTTGAACAGGAGAGGGAACCTCTTGGTGAGAGAATTACCGGACGTGTAGCCCAGGAAGATGTTTATGATCCGAGAACTGATGAGCTGATTATCCCTGCAGGTGATCTGATCACTGAAGATATCGCTGAAAAAATAGAAGATTCAAATATTGATTCTGTTTATATCAGAACGGTATTGACATGTGAAGCTAAACGTGGTGTTTGCGCTAAATGTTACGGAAGAAATCTTACAACCGGCAAACTGGTAGAGATTGGTGAAGCAGTTGGTATTGTAGCTGCTCAGTCAATCGGTGAACCTGGTACGCAGCTTACATTAAGGACCTTCCACCTTGGAGGAACCTCTTCGAGAATTGCCAGCCAGTCGCAGGTTGAAACCAATATCGAGGGTACTATAAAATTTGAACGTATCACTTTTGTAGAAAAATCAGATTTCTACGGAACAGTAAAAGTAGTGACCGGCAGACGTGGTATTATAGGAATATACGATGAAAATAATCGTCAGCTGAAGAAATATGATGTACCATACGGTTCTGAACTTATTGTTAATGACGGAACGAAGGTTAAAAAGCGTCAACCTCTTTATAATCATGATCCTTATAATGCAGTTATTCTAACAGATATGCCAGGACTGGTTAAATTTGTTGACCTGATTGATGGCATTACTTTACAGCAGGTAACAGATGAGCAGACCGGACACGTGCAGAAAGTGGTTATTGAATCGAAGGATAAAAACCTGACTCCGAGTATTGCAGTTGAAACAGAAGATGGAGTTAAGAAATCTTTCAACCTTCCGACAAGATCTTATCTCTCGGTTGAGGAAGGCGAGACAGTTCCGGCAGGAACAATCCTTGCGAAGATTTCCAAGCAGCAGACCAAGAGTCGTGACATTACCGGCGGTCTTCCAAGAGTAACTGAACTGTTTGAAGCAAGGAGTCCTCAGGAACCTGCTATCGTTTCTGAAATCGAAGGAACTGTTAAGTTTGGTGCAAGGAAGAAGGGTTCGCGCGAGATCATCGTAACAGCACCTGACGGATCCGATGAGAAGAAATATAATGTGCCTTTAGGAAAACACATTCTTGTTCAGGAAAACGACGAAATTCCGGCTGGTGAAAAAATCACTGATGGACCGATTAATCCTCACGATATTCTTAAAATTAAAGGTACCAGTGCAGTACAGGAATATCTTGTTAATGAAATTCAGGATGTTTACCGTTTACAGGGTGTGAAAATAAACGATAAGCACATTGAAGTAATTGTAAGACAGATGCTTCAGAAGATTAAGATTGTGTCTCCGGGCGACACCAGATTCCTTGAAGAGGATATTGTCGACAGAAATGAATTCATTGAGGAAAATAATAAAGTATCCTCTATGGCTTTCATTGAAGATAAAGGAGATTCACGGTACAAAGACGGACAGCTGATCCCGAAAGCGAAAATCAGGGAAATAAATGCTGATCTCAAGAAGAAAAGCAAAAAACCGATTGTTTCGAGGGATGCCGAACCGGCTACTTTTGAACACGTGCTTCTGGGCATAACCCAGGCCGCTCTTTCTACTGAAAGCTTTATCTCCGCAGCTTCTTTCCAGGAAACGACAAAAGTACTGGCCAATGCTGCTACCGAAGCTAAAATAGACCACCTGTTAGGGCTTAAAGAAAATGTGGTGATGGGCCATCTGATCCCGGCCGGAACAGGATTAAAGAAATATCATAACCTTATTCTTAAGGCAGAGGAACCGGCTCCTGAGCCGGAAACTGAGCAGACTGCCCCTGCCGAAGCAGAAAAAGAGGTTCAGGCATAGCGTCTGAAAGAGCTGAATTAAGATCCGGCTCACTTAAAAAAGGAGCCGGATTTTTTTGTCTCAGGAAATCTAAAAAGAATAAGTATTTCGAAAGGATTTCTTGACTAATTTTAACATAACAACTATATTTGAAGTCTGAAATTTTTTTAGAATGACTAGACTTAGGAGAATTTTGTGCCCACAATAAATCAGTTAGTAAGGAAGGGTAGAACTCAGATTTTAGCTAAAAATAAGGCTCCGGCACTCGAAGCGTGTCCGCAGAAAAGAGGAGTCTGTACCAGGGTTTATACTACCACTCCTAAAAAGCCTAACTCTGCACTTAGAAAAGTAGCGAGAGTAAGGCTGACCAACAGCATGGAAGTTACCGCATACATACCCGGTGAAGGGCACAATCTGCAGGAGCATTCAATTGTACTAATAAGAGGCGGCAGGGTAAAGGATCTTCCCGGTGTAAGGTATCATATAATTCGCGGTACACTTGACACAAGCGGTGTTGAAGACAGGAAAAAAAGCAGATCCAAATACGGCGCTAAAAAACCAAAAGCAAAATAAATTATGAGAAAGAAAAGAGCACAAAAAAGATACGTGAAACCTGACCCCAAGTTTAATGATGTACTTGTGGCGAAGTTTATTAACTCCCTGATGTTTGATGGTAAAAAATCGAAGGCAAGAGATGTTGTATATGATGCTTTTGATATTATCGAAGACAGGACAAAAAAGCAGGGACTGGAAATTTTCAAAAAAGCAATTAACAATACACAGCCCCTTATTGAAGTCAGGAGCCGCAGGGTCGGCGGAGCGACGTATCAGGTGCCTACCGAGGTAAGACCTGAAAGAAGGTCAGCTCTTGCAATGAGATGGTTGAAAACTTATGCCCGGGCCAGGAATGAAAAATCTATGTCGGGTAAATTAGCTGCCGAGCTTATTGCTGCTTCGAACAATGAAGGATCTGCAGTTAAGAAAAAAGAAGATACACATAAAATGGCAGAAGCGAACAAAGCTTTTGCTCACTTTAAATGGTAATAACTAATTGATAACGGATAATTATAAAAAGAAACAGATTAGGTTATAAATGTCAGGAAAACATTCGATAGAGAAAGTTAGAAATATTGGTATAATGGCGCATATTGATGCCGGCAAGACCACTACCACCGAGCGGATATTATTTTATACCGGTCGTCTGCACAGACTTGGTGAAGTACATGACGGCGCTGCTACCATGGACTGGATGGAACAGGAAAAAGAACGCGGTATTACCATTACAAGTGCTGCAACAACCTGCTTCTGGAACGACCACCAGATAAATATTATTGATACTCCCGGACACGTTGATTTTACAGTTGAAGTAGAAAGATCGTTGAGAGTACTGGACGGCGCTGTTGCGCTTTTCTGTGCTGTAGGCGGCGTAGAACCGCAGTCGGAAACTGTATGGAGACAGGCTGATAAGTATAAGGTTCCGAGGATAGCGTTCATTAACAAGATGGACAGAACGGGTGCCGATTTCTTTAACGCTGTTCAGATGATGAAAGACAGACTGGCTGCTAATGCAATCCCGATAAATCTTCCCATCGGTGAAGGCGATCTTTTTTCAGGAGTTATCGATCTTATCTCCTTTAAAGCAAGAATGTATCATGAGGAAACTTTTGGTGCAACTTTTGATGAAATTGAAATTCCTCACGATCTGCTGGAGATGGCGAATAAATACAGAACAGAGATGCTTGAAGCTGTTTCGGATGTAGATGATACGCTTCTCGAAAAGTATCTTGAGGGAAAAGAAATTACTGAAGACGAAGTTAAAAATGTTCTAAGAAAAGCTACTATTGAATTAAAGATTATCCCGGTGCTATGCGGATCGGCATTTAAGAATAAAGGTGTTCAGAAACTCCTTGATTCGATTGTCGATTTTCTCCCGGCTCCTATTGACTTCAAGGATATTGAGGCTCATCATATCGGGATAAACGATATCGTAAAAAGAAAGATTGACGAAAAAGAGAAATTTACATCGCTGGCATTCAAGATTATGAATGATCCGTATGTGGGTAAGCTTACATTTTTCAGGGTTTACTCAGGTACATTAAAAGCCGGATCGTACATTTTTAATGCTGCCAGTGGAAAGAAAGAAAGAATAAGTCGTCTGCTGCAGATGCATGCTAATCATCGCGAAGAAATTGATGAGGTTCGTGCAGGAGATATTGCGGCAGCCGTTGGATTGAAGTTTACAAAAACCGGTGATACTCTCTGTGCCGAAGAGGATCCGGTCGTTCTGGAAAAGATTGTTTTTCCGGAGCCTGTTATCCAGATCGCTATTGAGCCTAAAACCAAAGCTGATCAGGATAAGCTATCAGATTCTCTTGTCAAATTGTCGGACGAGGATCCGACTTTCAGAGTGAAAGTTGATGAAGAGACTGGGCAGACACTCATCAGTGGTATGGGCGAGCTTCATCTTGAAATTCTGGTTGACAGAATGAAGAGAGAATTTAAAGTTGAAGCTAATATCGGAAAGCCCCAGGTAGCTTACAGAGAGTCGATTACCCAAACAGTTAATGCTGAAGGAAAGTTTATAAAACAGTCCGGAGGCCGGGGAAAATTTGGTCATGTCTGGATAGAACTTGGACCTAATGAACCTGGTAAAGGATATGAGTTTACGAATGCGATAGTGGGAGGTACGGTTCCGAAAGAATACATTCCCGCTGTTTCTGCAGGAATCCAGGAAGCTATGAGGAACGGCGTTGTTGCCGGCTTCCCCGTGGTGGATATTAAAGCAAAGCTCTATGATGGTTCTTACCATGATGTCGACTCTGATGAGCTTTCATTTAAAGTAGCCGGATCAATAGCCTTTAAGGAAGGCGCGAGAAAAGCTAAACCGGTACTGCTTGAACCCATTATGAGCGTCGAGGTTGTAACACCCGAGGAGTATCTTGGAGACGTTATGGGAGACCTTAACTCCCGGCGCGGAAAGATAGAAGGGTTCTCAGCCAGGAAAGATGCCCAGGTAATTAAATCTACAGTACCTCTTTCTGAAATGTTCGGTTATGCAACTGTGTTAAGATCAATGACACAGGGACGTGCAATTTATACTATGCAGTTTTCTCATTACATGGAAGTTCCAAAATCCATAGCTGACGAGATAGCTGAAAAAACATTAGGTAAAAAATCATTAACTGTTTGACAATTTTTAATAAAAGAAAAAAAATTAAAGGAGATAATTAGATGGCAAAAGAAAAATTTGATAGGAGTAAACCTCACGTTAATATAGGGACAATAGGTCACGTAGATCATGGTAAAACTACATTAACGGCTGCCATCACAATGGCTCTTGCTAAAAAGGGCTTGTCACAAATAAGAACATTTGATAGTATTGATAATGCTCCTGAAGAGAGAGAAAGAGGAATCACTATTGCGACTGCTCACGTTGAGTATGCTACTGAAAACAGGCATTATGCTCATGTTGACTGTCCCGGCCACGCTGACTATGTAAAGAATATGATTACCGGTGCTGCCCAGATGGACGGCGCTATACTTGTTGTGGCTGCTACTGATGGTCCTATGCCTCAGACAAGAGAGCATATCCTCCTGGCACGCCAGGTAGGTGTTCCAAAAATAGTTGTGTTTATGAATAAAGTTGACATGGTTGATGATGAGGAATTATTGGAGCTTGTTGAAGTTGAGCTTAGAGATCTCCTTAACTCCTACGAATTCCCGGGCGACGAAACACCTATCATTCGCGGTTCTGCACTACAGGCTCTGGAAGCTGCTTCAAGTGATGCTCCTTCTGATGATCCTAGACTTGAGTGCGTATGGGAGCTTATGAAAGCTGTTGACGAATATATACCATTACCGCAGAGAGATTCCGATAAACCGTTCCTTATGCCTGTGGAAGACGTATTTTCAATTACCGGCCGCGGTACAGTTGCTACCGGAAGAGTTGAAAGAGGACAGGTTAAAATTCAGGAAGAAGTTGAACTTATCGGTTTAGGAGTTCATAAAAAAACAGTTGTTACCGGAATTGAAATGTTTAGAAAAGAACTTGATGCCGCTATGGCTGGTGATAATGCCGGTATTCTTTTAAGAGGCGTTGATAAAAATGAAATCGAAAGAGGAATGGTTCTGGCTAAAACCGGTTCTATAACTCCTCATAAGAGGTTCCAGGGCGAAGTCTACATTCTGTCAAAAGATGAAGGCGGACGTCATACACCGTTCTTTAACGGATACAGACCCCAGTTCTATTTCAGAACAACTGATGTTACCGGTGTTGCTACATTACCGGAAGGAACTGAAATGATTATGCCGGGTGACAGAGTAATGCTGTCGGTAGACCTGATCTCGGAAATAGCTATGGAAGAAGGACTGCGCTTCGCTATACGTGAAGGCGGAAGAACGGTTGGTTCTGGAGTAGTAACTAAGATTATAGAGTAATAAAATAAGAATCACTCTTAAAGGGAGTTCTTGGACTCCCTTTTTGTGTGTTGAAAATAAAGGAGATTATTAAAAGTGCCTGGTCAGAAGATAAGAATTAAATTGAAATCGTACGATCATATTCTGATCGATAAATCCACTGAAAAGATCATTAAGACTGTTAGAAGTACAGGTGCGGTGGTATCAGGGCCAATCCCTTTACCTACAAAAAGAACAGTCTATACTGTTTTAAGATCTCCACACGTTGATAAAAAATCTCGTGAACAGTTTGAAACACGTGCGCACAAAAGAATTATTGATATTCATAATTCGAATAATAAAACGGTTGATTCACTCAGTAAGCTCGATATCCCTGCTGGAGTGGATATTGAGATTAAGCTTTAATGATTTTTTGGAGTTAAGATGTCCGGAATTATAGGAAAGAAAATAGGTATGTCGAGCGTGTTTGACGCACAGGGAGATCTGATCCCTGTTACGGTTATTCAGGCTGGACCTTGTAAAATAGTTTCTATCCGTACTAAAGATAAAGACGGTTATGAAGCTTTGCAGCTCGGATTTGGGCAGAGAAAAGAAAAGAATGTCTCTAAACCTGTTCAGGGACAGTATAAAAAGAATAATATTACTCCTGCTGCTGTCCTGAAAGAGTTTAAATTCACCTCAATTGCTGATTACAAGATCGGAGACGAGGTGAAAGTTGACTTGTTCAGAGAAGGTGAAAAAATAAAGGTTAGAGGTAAAAGCATAGGTAAAGGCTTCCAGGGAGTTATGAAGCGTCATGGATTCGGTGGTGTAGGCGGAACTACTCACGGACAGAGCGACAGGTTAAGAGCACCCGGTTCTATAGGCGCAAGTTCATATCCTTCAAGAGTTTTTAAGGGTCAAAGAATGGCCGGTAGAAAAGGTTATGAAAACGTAACTACTACAAACCTGAAGGTCGTTAAAATAATTCCGGAGCAGAATCTGATCTTGATAAAAGGTGCTGTTCCCGGAGCGGTTAATTCATATGTAGAACTTATAAAGCCGTAACCTGGACAGGCAGGCTGAAAAAACAGAAGTAATTTTGGTATAAAAATGAAAATTGATGTATTAAAAACAGATGGTTCTTCAACAGGCAGGCAAATAGATTTGTCTGATGAAATCTTTGGAATAGAGCCAAACAGTCATGTTATGTACTTGTCTGTGAAGTCTTATCTCGCAAACCAGAGACAGGGAACTCATAAGACAAAGGAAAGAGGAGAGGTAAGAGGCGGAGGCAAGAAGCCCTGGAAACAAAAAGGAAGAGGCGGCGCCCGTGCTGGTACTACGCGCTCTCCGTTATGGATTGGCGGTGGAACTATCTTTGGTCCCAGGCCAAGAGATTATCGTCAGGATTTACCTAAAAAAGCCAGACGGCTTGCAAGGATATCCGCTTTTAGCTCGAAAGTTAAGGATGAGCAGTTGATGATTGTTGAAGATTTCAGCTTCGATACTCCCAAAACAAAAGAGTTTTTAAATATCCTTCAGGCGTTGAATGCTGAAGGTAAAAAAGTATTGCTTCTGACTAACGGCAATCAGAACAGTGTGTACAAGGCCGGCAGGAATATTCCTAAAGTTAAGGTTCTTGAAGCTGACAAAGCATCAACTTATGATATTCTTAATAACCAGATATTAGTTCTGCAGGAAGGTGCTGTTGATGTAATTGCAAAAACTTTCGGAAATAGTGGAAAGGTAGAAGCCGATGCATAACGTTTTAATTCGCCCGCTGATAACTGAAAAAATGACCAATATTTCTGCAGATCAGCCCGGAAAATATGGATTCATTGTTAATCCTAAATCTAATAAGGTAGAGATCGCCAAAGCGATTGAGCAGAAGTTCAACGTTCATGTTACTGAAGTTAAAACTTTGAACCACAGCGGTAAAACAAAAACCCAGTTCAGGAAGAGCGGAAGGTTTACAGGTAAGACCGCAAAATTCAAGAAAGCAATTGTAACGCTAAAAGAAGGCGAGACAATAGAATTGTTTGAGCAAGTTTAGAGAGAATAAGGATATTATAAATGGCTATTAAAAAATTAAAACCCGTAACACCCGGATTAAGATTCAGTTCTAAGTCTTCTTTTGATGAGATTACCAAATCTACTCCGGAAAAATCTCTTACCACTGCTTTAAGAAAAAGCGGAGGAAGAAACAATAAAGGAAGGGTAACTGCCAGGCATATAGGCGGGGGACATAAAAGAAGATATAGAATAATAGATTTTAAGAGAGACAAAAAAGGTGTTCCGGCAAAAGTTTTCTCTATAGAGTATGATCCCAACAGAACGTCAAGGATAGCCCTGCTGCATTATGCGGATGGTGAAAAAAGATATATCCTTGCTCCTGAAGGATTGAAAGTCGGCGATACAGTTTCTTCCGGTTCAGGAAGTGAGATTTCCATCGGAAACTCGCTGCCGCTTAAAGAGATGCCTCTCGGAAGCTTCGTTCACAATGTTGAAATTAAACCCGGCAAAGGCGGTCAAATTGGAAGAAGTGCCGGTTCATCGATACAGCTTCTTGCGAAAGAAGGAGACTATGCTCAGCTTAAGATGCCTTCAGGTGAAGTCAGAATGATAAGGCTCGAATGTATGGCTACTTACGGATCCGTTGGAAATTCCGAACAGGAAAATATAGACCTGGGTAAGGCGGGCAGAACAAGATGGCTGGGTAAGAGACCTTATGTGAGAGGTGTAGCAATGAACCCTGTCGATCACCCGATGGGTGGAGGTGAAGGTAAAACTTCAGGCGGTGGTCATCCGGTTTCTCCCTGGGGCCAAAAGGCTAAAGGTCTGAAAACCCGGAAACATAAAAAAGAATCAAATAAGCTAATTATTAAAAGACGTAATAAGTAGAGAGTTGTATGCCAAGATCGGTTAAAAAAGGCCCGTTTGTTGATTTTAAACTGGCTGACAAAATAAACAAGCTGAACGAGACTAATCAGAAAAAAATTATTAAAACCTGGTCGCGTTCTTCAACCATTATACCTGATTTTGTAGGTCATACAATAGCTGTGCATAATGGTAATAAAATGATCCCCGTTTATATAACAGAAAATATGGTTGGTCATAAGCTGGGTGAATTTGCCCCGACACGTATTTTCAGAGGACATCCGGGAACTAAAGCAGAAAAAGCTTCAAAGGCAAAGTAAACATTACAAGGATTTTAAGGAATGGAAGCAAAAGCAATAAACAGATATATTGGTTCATCACCCAGGAAAATGAGACTGGTAGTCGACCTGATCCGAGGCGTTTCGGTTGAGAAAGCACTTGAAGTCCTTCATTTTTCTTCGAAACATGCTTCAAAGGATGCTGAGAAAACGCTCAGATCGGCAGTATCTAATATTATGAACAGCGATGACTCAACCAGGATCGATCCTGCTGACCTTTTTATAAAGGAAGCTTTTGTTAACCAGGGACCGACATTGAAGAGAATCTCGCCTGCTCCTATGGGCAGAGCTTACAGAGTAAGAAAAAGATCTTGTCATTTAACAATTGTAGTTGCAACTAAAGGATAATTTTTAGGAGGTTAATTTTTTGGGACAGAAAACAAACCCTATCGGGTTAAGAGTTGGAATCATCAGAGGATGGGACTCTAATTGGTATGAAAATAAAAGTTACGCTCCCAAGCTTAAAGAAGACGAAAAACTGAGAGCATATATCAGAAACCGCTTAAAGAAAGCAGGTATTTCACGTATTGTTATCGACAGAACCTCCAAAAACATTATTCTTACGATACATACCTCACGACCCGGTGTTGTTATTGGAAAAAGCGGTAAGGAAATTACACAGCTTGAGCAGGAATTGAAACAGGTTACTGATAAGGAAGTTAAAGTACAGATATCAGAGATCAAAAGACCTGAACTGGATGCATTTCTTGTTGCTGAAAATATTGCCAACCAGCTGCAGGGAAGAGTATCATTCAGAAGAGCTATGAAAATGGCGATTACCGCAGCTATGAGAATGGGAGCTGAAGGCATCAGGATTATGTGTGCCGGACGCTTGGGCGGTGCTGAAATGGCAAGAACCGAGCAGTATAAAGAGGGCAGAATTCCTCTTCATACATTAAGAGCCGACATTGATTATGCAAACGGCAGAGCTGAAACTATTTATGGCTCAATTGGAATTAAAGTTTGGATTTGCCGGGGAGAGATTCTCGGTAAACGAGTTACTGATTAATAAAGATATCCGGAGTTTTTAATTATGTTAATGCCCAAAAGAGTAAAGTACAGAAAAGCACAGCGCGGAAGGATGGCCGGTAAGGCTTACAAGGGAAGCCGTGTTTCATTCGGTGATTACGGCCTGAAAGCCTTAGAGCCTCACTGGATAACAAGCAGGCAGATTGAAGCCTGTCGTGTTGCTTTGTCAAGAAAGATGAAACGTGACGGAAAAGTCTGGATCAGAATATTCCCTGATAAACCTGTTTCGAAGAAACCTCTTGAGACAAGAATGGGAAAAGGAAAAGGCGCTCCTGAATTCTGGGTAGCAGTTGTAAAACCGGGAAGAGTTTTATTTGAGGTATCCGGAGTATCAAAAGAACTGGCAGAAGAAGCTTTAAAACTTTGTTCTTATAAACTGCCGATCAAAACTAAAGTTGTATCAAGACCAGATTTAAGTTAACGAGGTGTTTAAATGAAAATCCATGAAATCAGAGAAATGAAGACCGAAGAACTCAGGAAGAGAATTGAGGAAGAAGAGAAAAATATAGTTGATTTAAGGTTTGCTCACCAGTTAAAACAATTAACTAATACAGCCAAACTTGGTCTTGCAAAGAGAGATATTGCAAAATTGAAAACTGTTCTCAAAGAAAGAGAAATGGCTGAAGCCAGGTCTGAGAAAAAAGAAGGAGTTGAGGCGTAAATGGAACAGCGTCCGTTAAGAAAAACCAGGATAGGAATTGTTGTAAGTAATAAAATGCAGAAGACTATTACTGTAGCAATCGAAAGAAAAGTTCCTCATCCTCTTTATAATAAATATTATAAAAAGACTACAAACCTAATGGCTCACGATGAAAAAAGTGAATGCGGTATAGGTGATAAAGTAAAAATAATGGAATCACGCCCTTTAAGTTCAAAGAAAAGATGGCGTCTCGTAGAAATTGTTGAAAAAGCCAAGTAAAAGGAACAGGAGAAAATGATACAGGAAGAAACAAATCTTGTGGTTGCCGATAACTCCGGCGCAAAAAAAGTAAGATGCATCCGTGTACTTGGCGGCAGCGGAAGGAAATATGCCAGTGTGGGCGACCTTATTGTAGTCGCAGTTAAAACTGCTATTCCTAACGGAACGGTCAAAAAAGGTGAAGTTTCGCGTGCAGTTATAGTGAGAACTAAAAAAGAAGTAAGAAGAAAAGATGGTTCTTATATCAGATTTGATGAGAACGCCGCGGTCTTGATAAATAATTTGAATGAGCCGAAGGGCACACGTATTTTTGGTCCTGTCGCAAGAGAATTAAGAGAAAAACAGTTTATGAAAATTGTTTCATTAGCACCTGAAGTTTTATAAGTATTGGAAAAAAAATGAAGATTCATAAAAATGACAATGTAATGGTTATTTCCGGTAATGATAAAGGAAAATCAGGGAAAGTTCTTAAAGTTTTTCCTAAAAATAACAGGGTTATTGTTGAAGGAATTAATCTGAGGAAAAGACACACAAAACCGAGTCAGAAAAGTCCTCAGGGCGGTATCATTGAGAAAGAGGCTCCTATTAATGCTTCTAATGTTATGCTGCTGGATCCTAAAACAAATGAACCGACCAGACTAGGTTCACAGATTATCCTGGATGAGAACACCGGTAAAAAGAAAAGAGCTCGTATCAGCAGATCAACCGGAGAAATGGTTTAATATTTTATAATCACCCTAAAGCGAATTATTAGAAATGGCTGAAAAGAAAACGAAAAAAGAAACAGAAGCTAAAAAACCGAAAGCTGCAAAAAAAGGAAAAGAAGCTAAAGCGGCTGCACCTGCACCACAGGTTAAAATTAAGACAAGGCTGGCTGACACTTACAAAAAGGATGTTGTTCCTGATCTGATGAAGAAATTCGGGTACAAAAGCATAATGCAGGTTCCGCACCTTCACAAAATTGTTGTTAATATGGGTGTCGGCGACGCAGTTACGGATCCAAAAATCCTGGATGAGGCTGTTAAGGAATTGGAAACTATTACGGGACAGAAACCCAGCATCCGCAAGGCGAGAAAAGCAATATCGAATTTTAAGCTCAGACAGGGTGTCAATATCGGTGCTATGGTAACTCTCCGCAGAGAGAGAATGTATGAATTCCTTGACAGACTTGTAAATATTGCACTGCCCAGGGTGAGAGACTTTAGAGGCTTATCGGATAAATCATTCGACGGCAGAGGAAATTATTCTTTAGGAATTAAAGAACAAATCATTTTCCCTGAGATAAATGTTGACAAAATCGGGAAAGTGATGGGAATGGATATCACGATAGTTACTACTGCTCAGTCCGATAATGAAGCTTATGAACTGCTTCAGTCATTCGGATTTCCGTTTAGAAAAAAAGAGATTAAAACAGCTTAACAGGAGAATTAATGGCTCGTAAAAGTCTAATTGCAAGAGAAGAGAAAAGACGCAGAATGGTTGAGAAGTATGCTAAACAGAGAGAAGAGTTGAAGGAAAAAGGCGACTATGATGCATTGCAGAAACTTCCCAGGAATGCTTCACCCGTGCGGCTTCATAACAGGTGTATGTTTACAGGTAGAGCACGCGGATATCATCGCAAATTCGGAGTGTCGAGGTTAGTATTGAGGGAAATGGCACTTAAAGGTGAAATTCCCGGATTAAAGAAGTCAAGTTGGTAAAGGAGATATAATGGCAGTTACTGATCCCATAGCAGATTTTTTAACAAGAATAAGAAATGCGTCTAAAGCAAGAAAACTCAGGGTGGATATCCCTGCTTCTAATATGAAAAAAAATCTTGCTGAAATTCTGAAAAGCCAGAATTTTATTAAAGATTATTCAATTGTTGAAGATAATAAACAGAATTTAATCAGAGTTGAATTGAAATACAGTAATGGTTCTCCGGCAATCAGCGGTTTAAAAGAATCAGCAAACCTGGTCTCCGTATCTATAAAAATTCTAACGATTTACCCAGAGTTTTAAATGGATTAGGTGTTGCAGTTATTTCCACACCCAAAGGATTGCTGACCGACAAGGATGCAAGAACACAATCCGTTGGCGGTGAAATAGTTTGTTACATCTGGTAATATTATTGAATGGAGTTTGAAAAGTGTCTAGAATTGGTAAAAAACCTATAATGATTCCCAAGGGAGTTACAATTGATCACAAAGGTAACTTCGTAAAAGTAAAAGGACCCAAAGGTGAGCTTGAAGGTACCTTTGATACGCGAATCAGCATTGAAATTAAAGACAGTGAATTAACTGTGACAAGACCGAACGATACAAAAGAAATTAAGGCACTTCATGGTTTAAGCCGTGCATTAATTCAGAATATGGTTCAGGGTGTTACCGAGGCATACCAAAAAACGCTTGTTATTGTTGGAGTAGGATACAGGGCGGAACTGAAAGGTAAGAACCTGCTGCTTAATATTGGTTATTCACATCCGATCTATTTTATTCCTCCGGACGGTATAACCTTGCAGACACCGACACAGACTCAGATTGTGATTTCCGGAATTGATAAACAGCTTGTCGGGATGGTTGCTTCAAAGATAAGATCCATCAGGAAACCCGAGCCGTACAAAGGTAAAGGCATTAAATATTCAGATGAACAAATCGTGAGAAAAGCCGGTAAAACTGCTGGTAAATAATTTTATTGGAGATATTTGGGAAATGATTAATAGAAATAAGAATAAAAGAGTTCGTTCAAAGACTAAAATCAGGAAAGTTATTTCCGGTACTCCTGAAAGACCCCGTTTTACGATTTACCGGAGTCTTGATAATATTTACGCTCAAATTATTGATGATACCACCGGAAAAACTCTGATTTCTGCTTCTTCTTTAACCAAGGAACTGGCAGATGATTTGAAGAAAGCGAAAGGAAAAGTGCAGCGCAGCAAAACAGTTGGAACTTATGTTGCAAAAAAGGCACTGGAGCAGAATATAAATACGGTTGTCTTTGACCGCAACGGTTACCGGTATCATGGCCGCGTTCAGGCAGTTGCTGAAGGCGCGAGAGAAGCAGGATTAAAATTTTAGAATGTTGCCGGATCGTCTAATGGTAGGACTACGCCCTTTGGAGGCGTCTGTAGAGGTTCGAATCCTCTTCCGGCAGCAAGGAAATTAAATAACCTGGTATTTTTAGTAAGTAAATAAAAGAAGTTCGGAGAAGAAATTTGAAATCTGTAAAGTCAAACGAGATTGAAGGCTTAAAGGAAAAAGTCGTTCACATAAATCGTGTTGCAAAGGTTGTAAAAGGCGGACGCAGGTTCAGCTTTAATGCAATTGTTGTTGTTGGGAACGGTGAAGGAACTGTAGGAGTTGGACTTGGTAAAGCAAATGAAGTTACCGACGCTATATCTAAAGGAATTGATGATGCTAAGAAAAGCCTGGTTAATGTTTCGGTTATCAAAGGAACTATAGCGCACGAGATTATCGGAAAGTATGGAGCAGGCAGAGTTTTGCTTAAACCTGCATCGCCGGGTACCGGACTTATTGCCGGCGGCGGCGTCAGAGCTGTACTGGAAGCGGCCGGTATTCAGGATATCCTGACAAAATCGCTCGGTTCAAGTAATCCTCATAACCAGGTTAAAGCAACTCTTAACGGTTTACTGAATCTGATTGATGCCAGGAAGATGGCTCGTAAAAGAGGAATTACAACTCAAGATTTATTTAGTTCTAAATGAGGCTGATGATGAGCAAATTGAGAATAACTCAAACCAGAAGTGTGATTGACAGGCCTAAAACCCAGAAATTAACTATCGAGGCTTTGGGACTTGGAAGACCGAACTGGGTTAAAGTTCACAATGATACTCCTCAGATAAGAGGAATGATTAATAAGGTGTCACACCTGGTTAAAGTAGAAGAAATTAACGAGTAATAAGGTTTTAAAATGGATATTTTAAGCAATTTAAAATACGCTGAAGGTTCAAAGAAAAATAAAAAACGTGTTGGCCGCGGGCCAGGTTCAGGTCATGGAAAAACTGCTGCACGTGGTATGAATGGACAGCTTTCAAGATCAGGTGCGAAGAAAAAAGCCTGGTTTGAAGGCGGACAGATGCCGCTCCAGAGAAGAGTTCCGAAATTTGGATTTACCAATATTTTCAGGACTGAATTCCAGGTAGTTAATGTTCAGGATTTGCAGAAACTCGCAGACGCGAAGGAGAAGGTTGTAAATCCCGATAGCTTAAGAAAATTCGGCCTTGTGAAAAGAAAAGGCCAGCCTGTCAAGATCTTAGGTACAGGCGAGCTTAAAGGTAAATTACAGGTTGAAGCTAACGCTTTTAGTAAGTCCGCCCAGGAAAAAATAGAAGCTGCTGGCGGCTCAATCAAAAAGATTTAATCCGGTTATAAATGTCAAAATTCACAGATACATTCAGAAATATCTTTAAGATACATGAACTTCGTCAGAGGATTATTTATACTCTGGCGCTGCTCACGATTGTAAGGCTCGGTGCTCACATCACTATTCCGGGTGTGGACGCGGCCCTTGTTACCCAGAGCATGAAAAATGCTACCTCGGACAACCTTTTCGGTTTGTACGATTTATTCGTTGGAGGTGCATTCAGAAATGCTGCAATTTTTGCACTGGGAATTATGCCTTACATTTCGGCTTCCATTATCCTTCAGCTGCTTGGCGCAGTGGTACCCTATTTTCAGAAGCTCCAGCAGGAGGGTGAAGAAGGAAGGAAGAAAATTACTCAGCTTACCAGGTATGGAACAGTACTTATTTCAGCCTTGCAGGCGTGGGGTGTTACGGTCAGACTGCTTAACATAAATGTTCAGGGTATGCCTATAGTTCCTGTTCCGGTTCAGGGTTTCCTCTGGACGTTCAGCACCATAATAATTCTTACTTCGGGCACAGTATTCATGATGTGGCTTGGCGAGCAGATAACCGATAAAGGTATCGGAAATGGTATTTCACTTATAATTTTTATTGGAATTATAGCGCGATTCCCGTTCGCTGTACTTGATGAGTACAGGCTGATAAACTCGGGTCAGAGAAATATTGTGATTGAGGTAGTGATTCTTGCCTTTATGGCACTGATCATTGCTGGTGTTGTTCTTGTTACACAGGGAACAAGAAGGATTCCTGTACAGTATGCTAAACGGGTTGTCGGCAGGAAGGTTTATGGTGGTGTTACACAATATATTCCTCTTAGAGTGAATACTGCTGGTGTGATGCCTATAATCTTTGCACAGTCGATTATGTTTATTCCGAATACCGTGCTTTCATTCTTTCCTGATAATGAATTTCTTCAGTCTATTTCAGGATATTTTCAATATACCTCTCCGGTATACTCGGCAATATATGCTTTGATGATTATTTTCTTCACTTACTTTTATACGGCGATTGCTTTCAACCCAAAAGACGTTGCTGACAATATGAAAAAGCAGGGAGGATTTATACCGGGAATCAGACCGGGAAAACAGACATCGGATTTTATAGATAATATTTTAACTAAAATTACTCTGCCCGGATCATTTTTCCTGGCAATTGTTGCAATTTTACCGGCATTCGTATCAGCCTGGGGTGTGTCGGGTCAATTTTCACAGTTTTTCGGGGGAACAAGTCTTCTGATTATCGTGGGTGTTGCCCTGGATACATTACAGCAGATTGAATCGCATTTGTTAATGAGACATTATGACGGCTTTATGAAAACCGGTAAGTTAAAAAGTCGAAGATATTAGTGATTTTGTGATTTATATAAAGACAAAGAAAGAAGTAGATTATATAAGAGAGAGTTGTAAAATAGTCGCAGAGACTTTACAACTTATGAAAGCTAACGTAAGAGTTGGTGTTACAACTAAAGAATTAGATCAGATAGCAGAAGATTACATTTTAAGTAATGATGCAAAGGCCGCCTTTAAAGGATATTCTCAGGGCGGTTCGTCGATCGATTACCCGGCTTCGATCTGTTCGTCCGTAAACGAAGAAGTTGTTCACGGAATACCGGGACCAAGAGTTCTTAAAAGCGGTGATATTGTTTCTCTTGATGTAGGCGTTTACAAAAATGGCTATTACGGCGATGCAGCACTCTCTGTTGCTGTTGGTGAGCTGACAGAGGAAAAGACGAAACTAATGGAAGTTACCGAAAACTCTCTCTATAAAGGTATTGAAGAAGCTCGTGCCGGAAACCACGTTTATGATATTTCGTACGCGGTTCAGACTTTCGTGGAGGCAAATGGATTTTCGATAGTCCGGGATTTATGCGGACATGGAGTAGGAAAATATTTACATGAAGATCCATCCATACCGAATTTCGGAAAGAAAGGCACCGGAGCTAAATTAAAAAATGGTATGACATTGGCTATTGAGCCAATGGTTAATGCAGGTGATTACCACGTACTTACAGGTCAGGACGGCTGGACGGTACTGACAAGAGATGGTTCGCCTTCGGCTCATTTTGAGCATACGATTTTAATATCGGATAATAAAGCAGAAATACTTACTATTTGCTAAATGGCTAAACAAGGACCAATAAAAGTAGACGGAGTGGTAACCGAAACATTGCCAAACGCTCACTTCAAGGTCAAACTGGATAATGGGCATGAGATTCTTGCGCATATTTCCGGCAAGATGAGAATGCACTTTATTAAAATTCTGGTTGGAGATAAAGTATCCGTGGAACTATCTCCATACGATTTAACAAAAGGTAGAATTACCTATAGATATAAATAGCGGAGCTTATAATGAAAGTAAGAGCATCAGTAAAAAAAATATGCGATAACTGCAAAGTAATTAAACGCAAAGGCGTGGTAAGGGTTATTTGCAAGAATCCTAAACACAAACAACGTCAGGGTTAATATTTTAGGAAGGAGAATTTAATTGGCGCGTATATCGGGAGTAGATTTACCCAAGAATAAAAAAGTTTTATTTGGCTTACAATATATATTTGGTATCGGTCCTACAATTTCCCAGGAGATTCTTTCAAAATCCGGTGTTGATCCTGATAAGAAGGTAGCAGACTTAACCGATGAAGAGATTGCCCAGATCAGGGCTGCTATAACTTCTGATTACAAGGTGGAAGGAGCGCTGCGGTCTGAGGTTCAGCAGAATATTAAAAGATTGATGGATATCGGAACATACCGTGGATTAAGACACAGAAGAGGTCTCCCTGCCCGCGGTCAGAGGACTCGCACGAATTCCCGTACCCGAAAAGGGAAAAGGAAAACAGTTGCTGGAAAGAAGAAAACTCCTACTAAGAAGTAATTGAGATAACCGGAGGATACAAATTGGCTAAAGTAGTAAAGAAATCTAAAAAGAAAACTCATGTGGATGCTAATGGAGTAGCTCATATAAAAGCTACTTTTAATAATGTCCATGTGACATTAACTGATATTTATGGTAATACTATTTCCTGGTCTTCAGCAGGTAAAAACGGTTTTAAGGGATCAAGAAAAAATACCCCGTACGCCGCACAGGTTTCTGCTGAAGCTGCTGCTAAGGAAGCTTACGATCTTGGATTACGTAAGGTTGAAGTGCTGGTAAAAGGACCCGGATCCGGAAGAGAAGCAGCCATCAGGGCATTAAATACGGCCGGTCTGGAAATATCATCCATTAAAGATGTAACGCCTATACCCCACAATGGATGCAGACCCCCCAAGAAAAGAAGAGTTTAATTTATTTTGGAGAATTAACTAAATGGCAAGATACACAGATTCAGTTTGCAAATTATGCAGAAGAGAAAGACAAAAGTTGTTTTTGAAAGGACAGAAATGCTATACTGAAAAATGCCCGGTGGAAATAAGAAATTATCCCCCGGGACAGCACGGAAATTCAAGGAGATCAAAGGTATCTGAATATGGGATTCAGCTCCGTGAAAAGCAGAAAATTAAAAGAATTTACGGATTGCTGGAAACGCAGTTCAGAAATTATTTTGAAAAAGCTAATAAAGCAAAAGGCATCACCGGTGATAACCTGGTGAAGATCCTTGAGAGCAGACTGGATAATGTTGTTTTCAGGGTTGGATTTGCTTCCTCCAGGAAACAGGCAAGGCAGCTTATAAGACACAGACATATAATCGTTAATGACAGACTTGTTGATATTCCGTCTTATATTCTTTCAGCGGGTGATATAATTAAAGTTAAGGAAAAGAGTAAAAAACTCGATGCCATTCATGGTTCTTTAAGAAGAGTTAAAGATACCACATATTCGTGGCTGTCGATTGATAAAGCATCCCTGACGGGAACATTTATGCAGGTTCCGGAAAGAGTTGACGTTCCTCTAAATGCTAATGAACAGTTAGTTATTGAGCTTTACTCAAAATAATAATTAGAATTTTAAGATTAATCTTAGAGGATAACTAAATGAGTGTTTCATATTTAAAAATGCCCGAAAGTGTTGTATTAGATGAGTCAAGTTATTCGAATACTTATGGTAAATTTTCATTACAGCCGCTTGAACGCGGATATGGTGTAACGCTTGGTAATTCATTGAGAAGAGTTTTATTGTCTTCTCTTACTGGTGCCGCCATAACCTCTGTAAAATTCAGTGGTGTATTGCACGAATTCACCACAATAGAAGGTGTCGTTGAAGATGTTTCTGAAATTATATTGAACCTGAAACAGGTACGTATGAAACTTCTCAGTAAGAAGCCTAACAAAATTGAAATTTCATTTGATGGTGAAGGTGAATTTACTGCTTCAGATATTCAGAAAAGCAGCAATGAGATAGAAATTCTTAATCCTGAACTCCATATAGCTACTCTTAATAAAAATGCGAAATTTGATATTGAGCTTCGGGTCGGTAAAGGAACAGGTTATGTTCCGTCTTCAGAAAATGTATCTCCCGACCAGACAATTGGCGTAATACCTATTGACTCTATTTTTACACCGATTAAAAACATTAAGTATGATGTCGAGAATGTGCGAATCGGCGACAAGAATGATTACGAAAAGTTATCGGTTGAAATTTATACTGATGGATCAATTACTCCGGATGATGCCCTGACACAGGCAGCTAAAATCTTAAGAGATCATGTTCAGCTGTTCATCAATTTTGATATTGAACAGGAAGAGGAACAGGCTGTTAGTCAGAAAGATACGGAATTCGAAAGAGTGAGAAAAATACTTCTGACTTCTGTAGATGACCTGGAATTAAGTGTCAGATCTCATAATTGTCTTAAAGCTGCAAATATTAAGAACCTTGCAGAGCTCGTGAGAAGAGATGAATCAGAAATGCTCAGATTCAGGAATTTCGGGCGAAAATCACTTGCAGAACTAATGGAGATAGTTGAAAATATGGGACTTGAGTTCGGCATGGACGTAGACAAATACCTTAAGGAAGAAACTGAAACAAACTAATTTTGAATCAAAGGCTTATCAATGAGACACAGGAATAAAGGAAGAAAATTAAATAGAACTGCAAGCCACCGCGCTGCTTTGATGAATGCACTTGCAACTTCATTGCTGAAACATAAGAGAATAAGAACAACTGAAGCAAAGGCAAAAGAAGCCAGAAGGCATGTTGAATCTCTGATTACCAAGGCAAGGAAAAACGACCTTCATTCAATGAGACAGGTGATGAGTCACATTCATGATAAAGAAGTTGTAAAAGAGCTTTTCAGTGAGATAGTACCTAAAATCGGCGACCGTCCCGGCGGATACACAAGAGTAATAAAACTCGGTAACAGGAATGGTGACGCTGCCAGTATGGCTATACTTGAACTGGTTGATTATAATGATGTTATAAATGCAAAAGCGGAAGAGCAGAAAGAGCAAAGAGAAGAAAGACGGGCTAAGAAGGCCGCTGAAAAGAATCAGGAGATCCCTGAAGCACAGGTAGTTGAAGAGACTCCTGCCGAAAAGAATAAATAAGAAACTTTAATAATTCAAAAAGAAGAGTAACCGGGTTTCCGGTTACTCTTTTTTATTATATGCCGATGTTTGAACAGCAGCTTTTCATAAAATCTGTTTATAATGTAAAAGATTTACCCGGCGAGAGATTGCCGGAAGTTATTTTATGCGGGAGGTCAAACGTCGGTAAATCTTCTTTTATAAATTCGGTGTTTAACAGAAAGAATCTTGCAAAAATCAGTTCGACTCCCGGTAAAACAAGATCGATCAATTATTACCGTATAGATGATAACTTTTACCTGGTTGATCTGCCGGGATATGGCTACGCAAAAACCAGTCTTAAAGAGAGAGAGTACTGGGGCCGTATTATTTCCGAATATATTTCAAAGTCAGGACATATTACTCTGGCTATCCACCTTATAGACAGCCGCCATAATCCGACAGAGCTGGATATCAGACTTAATGAGTTATTAAGAGAACATAATATTCCGTTTATTGTTCTATTAAATAAAGTTGATAAACTCAAACAGTCAGAATTTTCGGCGGCCAAAAAGAATATTCGTTTGTATTTTCCTGAGTTAATAGATGGTGAAAATCTCCTGATGCATTCGGCAGTAAAGAAAACAGGGCGAAAGGAAGTCCTGAAACACCTTGCTGATTTGTTTTATTCATAAGAGATAAAAGCCCGCTGAGTTTGCTATTATAATAGAGTAAGTATATATTTACTTCAATTTTTTATCTTCCAATTTTTCACTCGAATATGGATCGAAGACAAAAGAAAAGAATCCTCATTTTTTCGCTGGTTCCTGTTCTGGCCGCTGTTTTATTTCTGACAGATGATCCCGTAATCAGACTGATAACGATTGCTGTTATTATTATTTATGTTGCGTTTATAATATTCCTTCGTGACTCAATCCGGTTTGACAGGTCATTCTCCTCTCTCGATTCTGAAGACGATCTGCCGGATATTCCAAGTGAACCAAAACAAGACTTCGAAGAATCCTTCAAAATCATATCCGGTAATAAACCCGAAATTATCACCGCGGATAACTATGTCCCTGAATATAGTGCCTCAAAAACTACTTTAAAACCTCCTGACCTGAAAGAAAGGTTTGAGGAAATAGCTAATGAAGCTCTGCCTGAAGAGGTCGGACACGACGGGCAGTTTGGATTTGTCCTTGAAAAAATGCTGACTGTTATCAAGGAGGCCTACTCTGCCAATACAGCAATTTTCTTCTGGTATAATAAAAAGAAGGAAAAACTGTCGATTGAGAAATATGTTTCCAATTCAGACGAACTCATTAACAGGAAACTTGATATTGAAGATGATATATTAAGTAAAATTGTTCAGAAAGGTGAACCGGAGCTGCTCAGCGATATTTCACCTGCAGCTGAGGCAGATGTGATAAGATATTATACATCAGTGCAGGGTATAAGGAGCTTCGTGGGTGTTCCTCTTTTTTATGATAAATCTTTGATTGCCATTATCGCTGTTGATTCAAAGGTTGGCGATGCTTTCGGAATCGAAACAATATATGCCCTCGGCAGGTTTGTCCGGGTCATAACAATGATAATCTCCATATTTGAAGAGAAACACGCCGATAATGTTTCGCAGCAAAGACTAAAGGGCCTGCTTAACTTAATAGGACCGGAGAGCAAATTTAATACTGACTCAGAGCTGATCCAGACCATATATAATTCTGTAGGTTTTTTGTTGAATTGGGATGCTTTCGCATTTGTTTATTTCTATCCACTTGACCAGAAGTTCAAAACTGTCAAAATAATTAATAATACGTCTTTAAAATATATCGGCGAAAGCCTTGAGATCGATTTGAACGGAACCCTGGTAGGTAAAAGTATTATAACCGGTATACCGGTCAAAATCGATGACACTTCCGGCGATCAGTACAAAAGGTATTCAAAGGTTGAAGATGTGAGTTTTGATGGTTCTTTCCTTGCGATGCCTTTAATTTATAATAACCAGAACTACGGGGTCCTGTGTTTTGAGAGTCTAAAAAAGAATGCATTTTCAAATGCGGATGTTCAGTTCTTAAAGAACGCAATGAACATTTTGTCATTCGTTATTTATTCGTATTCAACACAGGCTTTGCTGAAGAGCTACCTTGCGGTGGATGTTGAAACAAAGGTACTGAATGCTGATACATTTAAAGAAAGACTGAGTGCCGATCTGATTAAAGCTGAGAAAGTGCAGGCGCCGGGAGCAGTAGCCCTGGTAAGAATTGATGATTTCCTGGAACAGGAATCGTTATTTGACGGTAATCCTCTGCCGAAGGTGCTTCTGACAGTAGCAGAGACTATCAGGAAAGAAATGACTCCCCTGAATTTGTTCGGCAGGATAGGTGAAAAAGTTTTTGCTGTATATTTTTTCAGTTCAAATACAAAAGAGGTCTTCCTCTGGGCAGAAAAGCTTAGAGTTAAAATTGCCAGGAAACCAATCGCAGTTGTTTCCAAGCAGACTACTTATACAATTTCCGTGGGAGTTGCTTCTTCAACAGGCAAGGTGGATGTTGATGAAGTTCTCCATAATGCCGATCTTGCTCTTCAGAAAGCCCTTGAAAGAGGCGGTAACACCGTCAGAAATATTAACTAAAATCTTACTTCAGCAGAATAGTGAATAATTTTTTTCTTATTATCCTCGATGGCGTGGGAATTGGTGAGTTGCCCGATGCAGCCAGCTACGGCGATACAGGCAGCAATACACTAAAAAATATTTGTAAATCTGTCGATCTTAAACTTCCGAATCTGCAAAAATTAGGTTTGGGGAACATAGAATCTTTAAGAGGTATCCCTCCCGAATTATCTCCTTCAGCTTCCTTTGGGAAGTTAAAGGAGGCTTCAAAAGGAAAAGACTCTACAACCGGGCACTGGGAGCTTGGAGGATTGTATGTTGATGTCGATTTTTCATACTTCCCTGAGGGCTTTCCCGGTGAAATTATTGAAAAGTTTAAGAAACTGACAGGATGCGGTGGTGTACTGGGAAATAAAGCCGCTTCGGGTACAGAAATAATTAAAGAATTGGGTAAAGATCATCTTAAGACGGGTTACCCGATAGTTTATACCTCGGCTGATTCGGTATTTCAGATCGCTGCACACGAGGAAGTAATTCCGCTTGAAAGACTATATAAAATATGTGAAATAACAAGAGAACAGGTCTTGACCGCTCCACTGATGGTTGGAAGGGTTATAGCAAGGCCATTTATAGGAGAACCCGGCAGTTTCAGCAGGACAACTAACCGGAAAGACTATTCTCTCGATCCTCCTGATAAAACAATCCTCGATGTTCTGTCCGAAAATGGTATTGCCACTGTTGCCATAGGTAAAATAAACGATCTCTTCAATCACAGGGGTATTAGTCATCCCCTGAAAACAAAATCTAATGATGAAGGCTGCAGAGAACTGCTGAAGGCCTCAAAGAATTATTCCGGGAGTCTCATCTTTGCAAACCTGGTAGATTTTGATGTTTATTACGGACATAGGAATGATCCGGCAGGTTTTGCTGAAGCCCTGAGAAAATTTGATGATTTTTTACCTGAATTCCTTGCCAGTCTTGACGAAAGTGATGCAGTAGTAATCACTGCTGATCATGGCAATGATCCGACAACTCCGAGTACAGATCATAGTCGTGAATACGTCCCTTTACTTTTTTATTACAAAAAGTCTGAAGTAAAAAATCTGGGAATACGGAAAACTTATTCTGATGTAGGTAAAACAATATCCGATTTCTTTAAAATCAGCAATAAATTAAAGGGTGAAAGCTTTTTAATCTCTTAAAGTTATCCTTAAAAGTCTTATTAATCACACTTTCCATTACGAACTTAAAACTGATAATTGTATTTTTTACAAATGAAAAGTATATTAAGCACGTTTATTACAGCAAATGAATCAAAAGGATATATCTAAATGTTTTTGGGAAAAGTAATTGGAACTGTCTGGTCAACCAGGAAAGATGAAAATCTTGTTGGTGCAAAGTTTCTTATAGTCAGACAGCTGGATCTTGAGCTGAATGAAAAAGATCATTTTGTTGTAGCCGTTGACAGCGTTGGTGCCGGAGAAGGGGAAGTGGTGCTTGTAGCCACGGGCAGTTCTTCAAGACAAACCGAATTCACCAAGAATAAACCTGTTGATGCTGTAATTATGGCAATTGTTGATAAACTTGACGTTGCCCTTAAAGAATACCTTTCAAATCAGGAAGCATAATAGAGTTCAAAATTAAGGATAGTTAAACCAGCCTGAAGATTAATTATAATGGTATAATAATTGTTTCTGGGAAAAGTAATTGGAAATATATGGGCAACCCGAAAATACAGCGCCCTTAATAATTTTAAGCTGATGTTCGTTCAGCCGATAAATTCTGAATATAAAAATACCGGTGATCCGATAATTGCTGTTGATACAGTCGGTGCCGGACCCGGGGAGACAATAATTTATATAACCGCCTCTGAAGCAGTTATTCCGCTGCCTGTAGATATGGCTCCGGTCGATGCTTCTATTGTTGGTATAGTTGATACGATTAACCCATAATTAATGATCGGGAGATATTGTTGTGAGGATTACAAAACAGTTTACCAATAGGGAAAGCCAGTCGCTTGATAAATATCTTCAGGAGATAGGACGGGTAGACCTGTTAACTCCGGAACAGGAGATTGAGCTTGCTATAAAGATAAGGAATGGTGATCATACAGCACTGGAAAGACTTGCAAAAGCAAATCTGAGATTTGTGGTTAGTGTAGCCAAACAGTATCAGAACCAGGGACTCTCACTGGGTGACCTGATAAACGAAGGAAACCTGGGATTAATAAAGGCCGCTAAAAGATTCGATGAAACAAGGGGATTTAAATTCATCTCCTACGCTGTCTGGTGGATCAGGCAGTCAATTCTTCAGGCACTCGCAGAACAGTCGCGTATTGTACGTCTCCCGCTTAATCGTGTAGGTGCTCTCAATAAAATAGGTAAAGCATACAGTAACCTTGAACAGGAATTTGAAAGAGAGCCCAGTGCACAGGAACTTGCACAGGAACTTGATATGGATGTTAATGAGGTTGCCGATAACTTAAAAATTGCCGGCAGACATGTCTCGATGGATGCTCCATTCGCCCAGGGCGAAGAAAACAGGCTCCTTGATGTTATCGAAGATGATCAGCAGCCTTCACCCGACTATGTTCTTATGAATGAATCCCTCAAGAGTGAGATCCAGAGAGCTCTGTCAACTTTATCTAACCGTGAAGCTGAAGTAATTCAGCTTTATTTCGGATTGAATAAGGAACACTCGATGACCCTTGAGGAGATAGGCGAAAGGTTCAATCTCACACGCGAACGGGTCAGGCAGATAAAGGAGAAAGCCATACGTCGCCTCAGGCACGCTTCAAGAAGTAAAAGTCTGAAAACATATCTTGGCTGATTAAATGTCCCGTAATTCCTTAAAAAATATTCTCATCCTTCTAATCTTTGCTGCTGTTACAGGTTTCATAGGATGCTCATCCAGCAGCTATACATCCAGATATGAAAGAGAAAATAAAGATGAAGAATCTCAGGAACACCAGCGCTTTTCTGACAATGAAGATATTACTTCACCTGATGATTCGCTTATAGAAGCAGACGATGAGATCCCTGATGACCAGGGAATAGATATAACTGCTGTTATGAAACAGCTTCATACCGATAACATGTCGACTGACATTAATGCTGATAACAGCTCGATGAAGGAAAAACTGCTGATGGAGATCATTAAATACCTGAATACACCTTATAAATACGGCGGCAACACTGCAAACGGAATAGATTGTTCGGCATTTACACAAACAGTTTTTCGCAATGTTTTATCTCTCGATCTGAACAGATCAGCAAGAGAACAATACAGGCAGGGGATTGAAATCACCAACCGGGATAATCTTAAATTCGGTGATCTTGTTTTCTTTAATACCCGGAGAAGAGTCAGGCCCGGCCATGTCGGTATCTACATAGGGGATAATCTTTTTGCCCACGCCAGCTCAAGAAACGGTGTTATAGTTTCATCACTTGACCAGGATTATTACTCAAGACGCTTCATGGGGGGAAGAAGAGTCGAAGACGAGGGTATTTTTTAATACCAGGTAATTGTTGTCATATCAATACGTTATAGATTTTTATTAACTTGTATCTTTACATCCATTCAGGAAATCTAATGCACCGCTACTTATCTTTCCTCATTATCTCTATTATTTTCCTTACTAATACATCCTTTCCCGGAGATCAAAACGGGGGTGATTCGCTCAAAACTATCCAGACCTCACCCGGCGCTTACCAGCTGATAAAATATGATGTCACCAAAAGTTTATACGACGGGTGGGATATTCTCAGGGCACCCACCCATTTTACCACAACTGACTGGGCAATAACCGGATCAATACTGGGCGGCACTGCTCTCACAATGCTCCTTGATGATGAAGTAAGGAGTGCGGTAAGAGGGAATCAGTCTGGCTCTCTCGATGATATTACGAAGGCCGGTAAATACTATGGTGAAGTAGTTCCAGCCGTTTCGCTGTCTGCCGGAATATATGCCGCCGGATTAATTTTTAATGAACGGTCTGTTTCACTAACGGGAAGGCTTCTTGCAGAATCACTTCTTTATGCGGGTACAATCAATATACTGCTTAAGATGATTTTCTCCCGCAGCCGCCCTTACAATAATAAAGGCAACGCCGACTTTGGAAACTATAACTTCGATAATGCAAATTATTCACTGCCATCGGGACATACTACTGTTGCATTTACTGTATCTACTGTACTGGCTGAAAGAATAAATAATATTTATGCAACTATCGGGTTATATGGACTCGCAGCACTTACAGGTTACCAGAGAGTATATTCGGATAATCACTGGTTTTCAGATACTATTCTTGGTGCAGCAATCGGGATAGTAATAAGCAGGGCAGTGGTAAAGCTTAATGAAGAAGATCCTTACGAAAACCAGATCCCGGAACTGATCCTGTTTCCGGTTGACGGGGGATTCAGGATAGGATTAAATTTTAATTTATGAGAATTTTCTTCTGAGGATCTCTGCCAGGGTGAACTGCGTTCCATCAATGATTTAATGAGACGGATATGATAGTTAAAACCTATTGCCGTAATTGTAACTGTTTGTAATATATATACTTACACCGAAGTCAAGAGAATAAAAAAAAGGCTGTCTCACAGACAGCCTCATTTTTTTAAGATCAGAAAAAACTAACTAGCTGCAGCCTGAGGTCGATCCACAGGTCATACATTTAAGACAAGTACCGTTTCTTACCATAGTCATACTCTGACACTCGATACAGATATCTCCTGTATATCCTGCCTCAATTGCCCGCCTGACTTTGGAAGTCATACTATGGTTTACCTGTGCAAATCCTTCCGGATGTTTTGCCTGGTTTCCTCCTTTGGGAGAGATACTATATTCAAAAGAGCCGTTGTCTTTATCAAGATCGATCAGCCTTTCACTCACAACTTCTTCACTTTCGAACTCAGGTTCAATAATTTTCTTTACTATGCTGTGTGAAGTTTTGGTTTTAACCTCATCGTCTGCATGCGAAAGATCATTTCTGCCGAGGTAAGTAACCGCAAGTTCACGGAAGATATAGTCAATAACAGACGTAGCCATTTTGATTTTCTCATTTCCGGAGACTATACCGCTTGGTTCGAATCGGGTGAAGACAAAAGCATCAACAAATTCTTCCAGCGGCACACCATGCTGAAGTCCCAGTGAAATAGAAATTGCAAAACAGTTCAGCAGACTCCTGAAAGCCGCACCTTCGCGATGCATATCAATAAATATTTCACCGAGCTGTCCATTATCATATTCTCCGGTTCTGATGTAAACCGACTGGCCGTTTATCTTAGCCTTTTGTGTGTAACCTGTTCTTCTGTCAGGAAGTCTCCTTCTTTTGGCGATATACCTGTGAATGATCTTCTCTGCTACCTTAACGATATCGTTATTTTCCTTATCCTCAAGAAGTGCTTCAAGTTCTTCCTCGCTTACAGAATTAAGAGGCTGAGAAAGCTTTGATCCGTCACGGTAAAGAGCATTTGCCTTGATACCGAGTTTCCAGGATTGAGTATACGCATCTTTAATATCTTCTACAGTTGCCTGGTTAGGCAGGTTAATTGTTTTTGAGATCGCTCCTGAAATAAACGGTTGTGCGGAAGCCATCATTCTTATATGTGCAATGGGACGTATAAACCGGGTGCCTTTTTTACCGCATTTATTAGCAGTGTCGAATACAGGATAATGTTCATGTTTCAGGAAAGGAGCTCCTTCCACAGTCATTGTGCCGCATACATAGTCGTTTGCTGAAGCAATTTCCTGTTTCGAAAAGCCCAATGCACTGAGTAGGTTGAAATCGTAAGAATCGATATCGTCTTCAGGTATGTTAAGTTTCTTTGTCAGGAAATCCAGTCCAAGAGTATACTTATTAAAGGCAAAACTCAGCTCAAAAACCGAGGGAAGTACACGTTCAATTTTAGCAAGAGCCTCCTCAGAAAAGCCTTTAGCCTTAAGCGATTCGTGGTTTATATAAGGACACCCTTCAAGAGATCCTGACCCTTTTGCATATTTAACAATTTCATTTATCTGGTCTTTATTATAACCCATTCTTTCCAGGGCCGGAGGAATAGATTGGTTGATTATCTTGAAGTAGCCTCCGCCCGCCAGTTTTTTGAACTTAACCAGTGCGAAATCCGGTTCAACTCCGGTTGTATCACAGTCCATTACCAGCCCGATTGTTCCGGTCGGGGCAATTACTGTAACCTGTGCATTCCTGAAGCCGTATTGGGTTCCCATTTCAAGAGCAAGGTCAGCATCCTCTCTTGCGGCTTTCAGAAGATCTGAAGGACAGTGCTTGGGATTTATTCCAACCGGATAAATAGAAAGACCCTCGTACTCCTCGTGGGGTACATTATAAGCTGCCCTGCGGTGGTTCCTGATAACCCTCAGCATAGCTTCCTTATTCTTTTCATATTTGCTGAAGGGTCCGGCCTCTTTTGCCATTTCAGCAGAAGTTGCATACGACGTCATATGCATAATTGCCGTCAATGCCCCGCAGATAGCAAAACCTTCATTGCTATCGTAAGGAATTCCCTGGAGCATGAGCAGCGAACCCAGGTTCGCATATCCGAGACCAAGAGTACGGAAATCATAACTCAGCTGGGCTATCTCCTTGCTCGGGAACTGAGCCATGAGAACGCTGATCTCCAGAACTATCGTCCAGAGCCTGACAGCATGGCGGTAAGGAGTTATTGAAAACTTTTTAGATTCTGAATCGTAGAACTTTACAAGGTTCAATGATGCCAGATTGCAGGCAGTGTCGTCGAGAAACATATACTCGCTGCAGGGATTGGATGCTTTAATTTCACCGTTACCGGGGCAGGTATGCCATTCGTTTATAGTAGTATGGAACTGTATTCCAGGATCGGCACAGGACCATGCCGCATAGCTTATATCTTCAAATAAGTCTCTTGCCCTTAAAGATTTACTCGGTTTGGGCGTGCGGTTTTCTTTTTTCGCCTTTTTCTTCTCTGTTCTCCAGTAAAGATTCCAGTCGCCGTCATTCTGAACAGCTTCCATAAACTTATTGGTAACACGTATTGAGTTATTGGAATTCTGTCCCGATACCGTGGCATATGCATCCGAATTCCAATCTACATCATAAACAGGAAATTCAATCGATTTAAATCCAAGTTTTGCAAGCTGAATTACTCTTTCTATATAATTATTGGGTATCTGGGCTCTCCTGGCTTCCAGTACGGCATGTTTAAGCTTTTTGTTAGAATTCTTATTAAACCTGTCATTCTCAGGATGTTCATCATAACAGGCCCTCATTATGGTATTCAGATGATAATTGCACAGCTTTGAACCGGCTACAAGAGAAGCAACTTTCTGCTCTTCCGTTACTTTCCAGTTTATGTATTCCTCTATATCCGGATGATCAAGATCCAGGGTTACCATCTTTGCTGCGCGGCGTGTAGTTCCGCCCGACTTAATTGCCCCGGCTGCTCTATCGCCTATTTTCAGGAACGACATTAATCCGGAAGATCTTCCGCCGCCGCTCAGAGGTTCATTTAGACCTCTGATTTCTGAGAAGTTTGATCCCGTACCGGAACCGTATTTAAATAGCCTGGCTTCACGTACCCACAAATCCATAATCCCGCCTTCATTAACCAGGTCATCGTTAACTGATTGAATAAAGCAGGCATGAGGCTGCGGATGAGTATAAGCATCGGATGAAGCGGTAAGTTCACCTGTTTTGTAATCTACATAATAATGCCCCTGAGAGGGACCTGTAATCCCGTAAGCCCAGTTAAGACCTGTATTGAACCACTGAGGGCTATTCGGTGCTGACATCTGGTTAGCCAGCATATACATCATCTCATCGTAAAAAGCTTTTGCATCTTCTTCGCCGTCGAAATAATTTGCCTGCCAGCCCCAATATGTCCAGTTTCCGGCAAGTCTGTGGAAAACCTGCCTTGCATCAGTTTCTGATGAATATCTTTCTTTTTCAGGCAACTGTTCCATTTTGTCAAGGTCAGCTTTTGAGGACTGCAGCCAGGAGGGCACACCTTTCTCTCTAACTTTTTTTAACAGCTTCGGAACACCTGCTTTACGGAAATATTTTTGTGCGATTATGTCTGTTGCTACCTGTGACCATTGAGACGGTACATACACATCATCCATATGAAAAACTATAGATCCATCGGGATTTTTTATCTCACTGACTCTCTTCACAAAATCAAACGAGGATAGAGGATCTTCTCCTGCTTTTGTAAACAATCTTTTAATCTGCATTAAATACTCCCTGGCTTAATGTGATTATCATAAAGTTAATTTTCTTTTCAGAAATGTAAACTAGCTGTCCATTAAAAGAGATGTTACGGTAGTTTGAATAAAACTTCTGAATATTTTTATTAAAATAAATCTTCTCTCTCATTAAGGATAATTTGGATTGAATTTTTCTTGTTGCGACTGATCAGAAACTAAAAAATTTTTTTCTGAAAGGAAATAATCAGGCGAAAAAAATTTTAATGAACTCAGCTTTATGTACAAACATTATCATATTTTGTTTTAAAAACAAAAAAGAAATTTTTTCAATTAATTTGCATCTCATCCTATTTTTTTTACTACCCTGTAAACAGAAGGTTTCGTCATATATTTATACACTTATTACGGTTAAAAAATTTTCATATAAATCTTACTGCCGTACGCCTGTATGAGATTTTAACCGGTCATAATAATAACGTGTTTCCTTCCTGTTAGTTTTTTATTTTTGAGTCTGTGATTCAGGTAATGTTTTTAATCACACTTTCGGGAGAAAAATTGACCGACGACAAAATTATCGAGATCAGAAACCTGAGTAAGGAATTCAAAGAAGTAAAAGCTGTGAACAGCCTCAACCTGAATGTTTACCAGGGAGATGTATTCGGATTTCTTGGACCCAACGGTGCCGGAAAAAGTACCACAATCAGGATGCTGATGTCGCTTATAAACCCTACCGAAGGTGAGATCAAAATCTTTGGAAAATCGCTTAAAAAGGAAAGAAATTCCATTCTGCAGCGAATCGGTGCGATCGTTGAAAAACCAGATTTTTACGGATATCTCAGTGCGTATAAAAATCTTGAAATCCTGGGCCGGATTTCAGGGATAGATGCTTCCAGGCAGAAAATAATGAGTGTGCTGGAACTGGTAGGACTGGAAAAAAGGTTTAACAGTAAGGTGAAAACTTTTTCGCATGGGATGAAGCAAAGACTTGGTCTGGCACAGGCCCTGCTGCACGACCCTGACCTCATCATACTTGATGAGCCGACAACAGGTCTGGATCCGCAGGGTATGAAGGAGATAAGAGAACTTATAATTCATCTTAGCAGAGATAGAAAAAAGACGCTCTTTTTATCATCTCATATCCTGTATGAAGTGGAACTTGTTGCCAACAGAATGATCATTATTAACAAGGGTAAGACCATGGTAGAGGGCAAAGTAAATGAGCTGCTTAATATGAATAAACTTAAGGTGACATTTGAGGTGAATGATTCCTCGAAAGCAAAGGAAGTTATAAACAGTACCGACTTCATCAATGACCTTGAGTCGACCATTAATAATACGATGATCTTCTCTCTTTCCTCTGAAAAAATTGCGCTCCTAAACCGATACCTGGTCGAAAATAATATTGAAGTCAGTGCAGTTATCCCCACCAGGTCCCTTGAAGAATATTTCCTTAACATTACAGAGAAAGCAACCTAAATGCTAACACTGATCCAGATAGAACTTTATAAAATTTTTAAAAAATGGCGAACTTACATAGGCTTCCTCGTAATTGCTGTTATAGTTCCGGTTATTAATTTTGCTATGCTGGCTGAAGGCGAGAAATCTCTGGATTTCATGACAAGAAATCTGCAGCAGTCATTCGTCTTCGTCGGTAATCTATTGAACGGATACCTGATCTCATACTTCATTCTAACAAGTCTTGCAGTACATATTCCTTTTCTTATCGCCCTTGTAGCGGGCGACCTCCTGGCCGGAGAAGCCACCGCAGGTACTTACCGCCTTCTTTTAACCCGGCCTGTTTCCAGGATGAAGATTGTGACTGCGAAGTTTATCGCAGGACTTATTTATTCTAATCTTCTTGTTCTGTGGCTGGCAATAATTAGTCTTGGGCTGGGTATTCTTATGTTCGGCATAGGGGAACTGATCGTAATTAAAAGCAGCGGCATAATTATCTTTGCCAGGGCAGATGTTTTCTGGAGGTTTTTAATAGCTTATGGATTTGCAGGGCTCAGTATGACTGTAGTTACGGCTCTGGCTTTCTTTTTCTCCTCGCTTGTAGAAAATGCAATCGGGCCTATTATTTCAACGATGGCTGTAATTATTGTTTTTCTCATACTGTCAGCCATACAGGTCAACTTTTTCCGGAACCTCGAACCGTATCTTTTTACCACATATATGTCATCCTGGAGAATGCTCTTTGATGATCCGGTTGATTTTGCAGGTTTCTTTAAGTCCGTTGCAGTGCTATCCGGTCATATTGTTGTTCTGTTTGCCATTACTGCCATTATTTTTAAGAGAAAAGATATCCTTACCTGAAAGGAAAAAGGAAATAAAATGATCGTAAAAAATCTTATAATTTTAATTCTTTTAACAACTGCCTCGTTCGCACAAAACCTCAAACCGGAAGATGTTCTTGAAAAGGTGAAAGAAAATTTCGGAAGAGTTAATGATTACGAGGTTAATGTAACTATAAAGGTAGATGTCAATTTTCTAAAAGTACCTGAATCTAAGGCGACTATATTTTACAAAAAACCCGATAAAATCAGGCTAAAATCAGAAGGGTTTGCACTTCTGCCAAAAGAAGGTCTCAACTTTTCACCCTACAGTTTTTTACAGGGAGATTATACAGCTATTTTCGATAAGGAGAAGGAAATAGACGGCAGACCATGTTACACCGTCAAAATCATTCCGCTGGGAGACAGAGGCGATCTTATTCTTACGACTTTATATATAGATAAAGAAAAGTTTATCATAAGAAGGATCGAATCAACAACAAAAACGAACGGCACTTTTTCGATAGATCTGAATTATGATAATAACATTAAATACCCTCTCCCGTCACAGATGATATTTACATTCAATGTTCAGAAAATGCAGATGCCGAAAGAAATTACCGGGGATATTGGAGGGGAGGAAAATTCAGAAAAAGAAAATCATTCCAGGAATAAAACTACCACAGGAAAAGTTTATATCAGTTATTCTGATTATAAAATTAATAAGGGGATCCCTGACAGTGTTTTTGATGAAAATAAAAAATAAAAGGCTGTCTCATTTTTGAAACAGCCTCTCCGAAATTTTTATCGGCTTATTTATAAGGGGTTCGTGAAAAATATAGCTTAATATCACACCGGGAATTTCCTGAAAATCACAGAAGTATTATGGCCTCCGAAACCAAAAGCATTACTGAGTGCGATATTTACTTCCCTTTCCTGAGGTTTATTGAAAGTATAGTTAAGATCACACTCAGGATCAGGATTTTCAAAGTTTATTGTTGGCGGAATCCTGTTTTTATTTATTGCATAAATTGAGGCTATTGCTTCCACTGCTCCTGCTGCTCCAAGGAGATGACCGGTCATACTCTTTGTAGATGAAAGGTTGATCTTATAAGCATAATCTCCGAAAACTTTCTTAATTGCTTTTGTTTCCCCGATATCACCCAATGGGGTTGAGGTTCCATGCATATTAATATAATCTATATCCTGTGGAGAAATTCCGGCGTCTTTAATTGCCATCTCCATGGACAGAATTGCTCCTATACCTTCCGGGTGAGGCGCGGTAATATGATAGGCGTCAGCAGAAAGGCCCATACCGATTACTTCTGCATATATTTTAGCCCCTCTTTTTTGAGCATGTTCCAGTTCTTCAAGAACAAGACTTCCGCCGCCTTCTCCCATCACAAAACCGTCTCTTGTTGCATCAAAAGGCCTGCTGGCAGTCTCCGGTGATTCGTTCCTCGTTGATAATGCCTTGTTGGCATTAAACCCCGCTATACCTATCTCATTTACGGCAGCTTCACTTCCACCGGTAAGTATCATGTCGGCTTTATCCTGCTTGATCAGAAGGAAAGCATCAATCATATTATTATTGGCAGTTGCACAGGCAGAGACAATACAGTAGTTGGGGCCACGGAAACCATAATGAATAGAAATATATCCGGCGGCTATATCAGGTATAAGCATAGGAATAAAAAATGGTGAAACACGGTCGGGACCCTGGGTACTGTTTATCACTGACTGCTGATAGAAAGTTTCAATACCTCCTATTCCGCTGCCGTATATTACGCCGATCCTTGATTTTTCTTCATCCGATAATTCACCTGTTTTAATTCCGGCATCATTAATTGCCTGGCCGGCTGAGGCGAGGGCGTACTGAGCATACCTGTCAAGCCGGCGGGCTGTTTTTTTCTCAATGTAATTTATGGGATCAAATCCCTTAACCTCGCAGGCAAATTTAGTTTTAACTCTTGAAGTATCGAAACCCTTTATCATTTCCGAACCGCTTTTCCCGATCATCATATTTTCCCAGAATTCTTCAGGTGATAAGCCGATTGGAGTTAAAGCACCCATTCCAGTAACGACAACTCTTCTTTTAGCGTCTGCCATAAAAATTCCTGTTTTATTAGGTTTGGTTATTCTTAAAGATAGAAATTTAAGGTGTAAAGATAAAAACTTTTGCCGATAAACACTTATTATTTATCGTTAAATGTTTCCCCGCTCAGCCGGAATACAATCCAGTCATCCATTGGTTCTGCCCCCAGGCTTTTATAGAAATTTATTGCGGATTCATTCCAATCGAGTACCACCCACTCAACCCTTCCGCAGTCCTGTTCTTTAGCAAGTTCAATGAGATAATTCAGGAGAGCTTTACCGATCCCTTTATTCCTGTATTCAGGGCGAACATAAAGATCTTCAAGGTAGATGCCGGGTTTCCCTTTAAAGGTTGAAAAATTATAAAAATAAAGTGCCTGACCTGCCGGCACCCCTTCATATTCTGCAATTACAACATATGCATACCGGGTTTCACCGAAAAGATTTTTTTCCAGAAGCTTTTCATCGGCTGTCACGGAATGTGAAAGTTTTTCATATTCGGCAAGTTCCCTGATCAGTTTAAAAATCAGGGGAATGTCTTCTCTGGAAGTTTCACGAATTATTAGTTTATCATTTATTCTTTGCACTTAAACCTCTTTTCTTATAATGGTCATTAATCAGAATTGCTATTTCGGCAAAGGCATAACCAAAGATAACGCCCAATACAGCTCCGCCTAAAATATCGGATGGATAATGGAGTCCAAGGTATACCCTCGATAGTGCGATCAGAGATGCTGTTATAAATAAAACCCATTTTAGTTTGGGAAAAAGTCTGTAATAGAATGTAGCTGCTGCAAAATTATTAAATGCGTGATTAGAGGGAAATGAATACGACCCCGTACAGCCAAGAGGTGTTATTGCATCATTCAGCGCATTGCAGGGTCTCACTCTCTGTATCAGATCCTTCAGCAGATGACCGCCGGTCTGGTCAGTAACCACAATCAGCAGTATTACTCCTATGGCGGCAATTTTACCCCTGGTTCCCCCTTTAAAAAAGCTGATTCCCAGAAGAATGATATAGGCTATGTACCAGTTGTTGACATTTGTAATAATAGAGAAAAATTTATCAGCAAAGCCGGAGGAGAGACTGTGATTGATAAAGTAAAAAACAGTAAGATCAATTGAATAGAAGAAACCAGCCATCTAAATTATATTTATTTTGCTTCTGAATATTTTAATTAGAACTAAAATAGGGTAAAAGATATTAAAAAATGATTTATTCCTTACAATATTTTTGTTAGATTTGTTCTGAATTTTATGGTAAGGGCACATGCCGATAGTAAATGATTCACGTTTCGCCGATTTATTTAATCGGTCAAAAATAGCTTTATCCCGTGAAAGAGCAGCACAGTTAAAAAAAGAATCGGAAGAACAGTTAATCATCCCTCTTAAGATCCTTTCTTTTCTCATAGCGGTTTCCGGTTTGTTTGCAATGATCTTTGAAGTTAAGCACTTCTCCAATCTTTCCTATGAAGTCTATTTCACCAGGCTCACTGCAACCATGGTAGCTTTCATTATACTGGGATTGTTGTATACAAAGAAAGGAAAAGAGCACCCTATAATTCTGGTGCATATTCTGCTGCTGATCATAATACTTTCTTCCGGGTATATGATATACCTGATCCCCTCTACTCTTGTAGTTAATGTACAGATAGTTGCGCTGATGATATTCACCTCGGCACTATTTCTCAGCTGGGATGTTAAAAACCAGATAATCGTTGCCATTTATTACAATCTTGTATTCGCAACAGCGATACTGCTGAATGATTCGAAGATATATTTTCTTCCGAATATGTTTGAATCTGTACTCTTTGTTATGTTTCTGAGCATTGTTTCCGTTGTAGGCAGCTCAGTCAATTTTAAACTCAGACAGCAGCTGGCCGAAAGGTCATTCAGAATCTCACTTTCAGAAAAGAAATATCGTTCGATTTTCGATAATTCTCTTGAGGGTATGTTTCAGTCAAGTTTCGACGGGAATTTCATCACCGTAAACAATAGTCTTGTGAAGATGCTGGGGTATGAAAGCAAAGATGAATTAATACAGCTTAACCTGATGAGCGATCTTTATAAAGATCATAAGGAACGACTAAAGCTGATAGAAATTCTTAAAGAAAAAGGCAAAGTGGAAAATTACACGGTTACGCTTCTGAAAAAGGACGGCACCGAACTCATTGCAAGGTTGAACGACCGGATAGTTGAAGATGAAATTTCAGGGGAAATTTATTTTGAGGGGAGTATTCAGGACGTAACAAAAGAAGTTGAAGAAGAAAACCGGCGCAAAATTACCGAAGTGAAACTGGTTGAGCAGAAGAGGAGAGCCGATAAGCTTGCCGATGAAGCCCAGAAACTGAATATTATTAAAAGTCAGTTTCTTGCCAATATGAGCCATGAAATCCGCACACCTATGAATGGCATAATAGGATATCTTACGCTCATTGAAAAGGATGTATACGACTCTAAAGAAGAGATGAAGCAGTTCGCCCTGGGTGCTAAACAATCGGCAGAATCACTGCTTGAAATAATTAACGATATTCTCGATCTTTCAAAAATTGAGTCGGGCAAGGTAAAGCTTGAAGAGAAAGATATAGACCTGAATAAAATAATAGACGATTCGGCCTCCATACTACTGGCCCGTGCTGATGAGAAAGGTCTTTCTATCAAAAAGATCATCGCAAAGGGGACACCCCTGAACCTGATCGGAGACAGCACAAGACTCAGACAAATATTCGTAAACCTTATAAGTAATGCGATCAAATTTACTACCAGGGGTGCAATTGAGATATCGGTACATATGAAAGAAAGAGAGCAGGATAAGGCTGTTATATTTGTGGCTGTAAAAGACAGCGGTGTCGGTATTTCACAGGATAAGATAAGTGAATTATTCAAACCATTCTCACAGGTGGATGATTCCCCGACAAAAAACTTCGGTGGAACCGGGTTGGGACTGGTTATCTGTAAGGAATTCGTAAATCTGATGGGAGGTGAAATCGGGGTTGAGAGCAAACCCGGGTCGGGAAGCACATTTTACTTCACTCTTAAGCTGAAAACCCAGAAAGAACAGAAGTTGTATGAGGAAAGTGAACTATCGAAAATTTATGAATTCCAGGGAGGCAGACCAGTTAAAACAGTAAACCTGAGGGCCCTGAATCATGTGAGGAATAAGTACAGGATACTTCTTGCAGAAGATAATATTGTTAATCAGAAGATAGCAATGAAGATACTTACTGATTACGGATTTAAGGCTCATGCCGTTTCAAATGGTTTTGAGGCAATCGGAGAAGCGGTTAAGGGACTGTACGACACTATTCTTATGGATGTCCAGATGCCGGGTATGGATGGATTCTCGGCCACCCTGCAGATAAGACGCCTCGAAGGAAACGCAGGTAAAGTTCCTATAATTGCCCTTACTGCTCATGCAATGCAGGGGGATAAAGAACGTTGTTTTGCATCCGGCATGAATGAATATGTTACCAAACCAATCTCGGGAGATGAACTTATCCTTAAAATTGACCGTCTTCTAAAAATTGAAAGCTCTTTACAGGAACAGGAACCAGAGAACGGGGTTTCACCTGAAAGCAGCCGGGATCTTTTTGATTTTAACCATCTCGATAAAATGAGTATGGGAAACAAAGAGTTCCAGTCGGAATTGCTGGTAACTTTCTTTGAGGATATTCTGATCAGGTATAAAAGGCTGGAGGAATGGATACAGGAGAAAAATCTTGATAAGGTAATACATGAAGCTCACACCATAAAAGGTGCGAGCTCATCAATAGGGGCAGTTAAACTTGCTGAAGAGGCTCTTGCTATAGAGCTCTCAGGAAAACATAATGACATTGAGAATATCCTGGAGCGTCTTCAGAACCTGGAAAAACTTATTTCAGAAACCAGGCAGATAGTTGACGAATACCTGCTTAATCCATCCTGAGAACTGTATCTGCATTCTCAACGACCCAGTCAATATCTTCCTTTTTTATTACCAGGGGCGGAGCAAATCGGATAACATTATCGTGAGTCTCTTTGCATAATATTCCTCTTTCCATTAATGCTTCGCAAAATCTCCTGGCACCGCCTGCTTCGGGATAGAGTTCAACACCAATGAATAATCCTTTTCCCCTGACTTCTTTCACATGTTTCGACTTAATATCTTTAAGTTTATTTCGGAAATACTCACCGAGTTTGAAAGAATTTTCTACAAGATTTTCTTCAATCAGTACTTTAAGACTTTCCCTCGCAACTGCAGCGGCAAGCGGATTGCCTCCAAAGGTAGAACCATGGTCTCCCGGGTTAAAAACTCCCAGTACTTCCTTATTCGAGAGCACAGCCGAAACAGGGTAGCAGCCACCCGAAAGTGCCTTTCCGATTATTACTGCATCGGGTTTAATATTTTCATACTCAAATGCAAAAAGCTTTCCGCTTCTGCCCAGTCCGCACTGAATTTCATCAGCAATAAAAAGAACATTATTCTTTTTACATATGTCGTAAGCTTTTTTAAGATATCCTTCAGGGGGAACTATTACACCACCTTCACCCTGGATAGGTTCTACTATAAAAGCAGCTGTGTTTGGAGTAATGGCTTTTTCAAGCTGCTCGGTGTTTCCGTAGTCGATCAACTTAAATCCGGGAGTAAAAGGACCAAAGCCCTCTTTATACTGGTCGGTAGATGAAAAGCTGACAATGGAAATCGTACGTCCGCCGAAGTTATTATTGCAGGCGATAATTTCGGCAGAATTTTCTTTTATTTTCTTAACTGTGTATCCCCATTTCCTGGCCGCCTTTAATGCAGTTTCAACTGCCTCAGCACCGGAATTCATTGGAAGTATCATTTCATATCCGGTCAGATCTCCGAGTTCCTTATAAAGCAGTGGAAGCTGATCATTTCTGAAGGCACGCGAGGTTAGCGTAACCTTATCAGCCTGCGATTTTAAAGCCTTAATGATCCTCGGATGACAGTGTCCCTGGTTCACTGCGGAATATGCTGCCAGGCAGTCGAGATATTTCTTTCCGTCAACATCATAAACCCACACTCCTTCAGCTTTTTCTATTACTACATCCAGGGGGTGATAATTATGGGCTCCGTACTTTTCTTCCAGAGCGACATATTCTTTGGTATTCATAAAGTTCCTTGTAAAAAATTGGGTGAAGAGCGAGGCAAATTTATCAAAAAGCCCATCGTCTTCAAAATGAAAAAAACAACCCTGGTTTCCGGGATTATCCACTTCCTTACAAATTTCCGGACTCCGGTACAAGCAGGCTGCTAATACGGTCCACCAGCGCTCCACCTCCGCTCCACCTCTGCTTCACCTCCGCTATACCTACGATCCTTCACTATCAATTTCCCGGGAGTCGGGTCCTGCTATTTAAAATGTATACAGATCAGCCGGTCGCCCTAATAGATGATGCTCCTATTACCTTGTATTTCGGACTGTCCTTAAGTAATTTTTCGTGAATGTTTTTGGATTATTTGATTACCAGGAATTATGGCTGTTGAAACCCGAAGCATTAGAGTGGATACACGCGGAAATGCAGATATTATAGATATTACCGGAAAAATATCAGCTGAAATAGCGAATTCATCCATTTCTGAGGGCAATGCACTCATTTTTGTCGGCGGGTCAACTGCCGGTATAACCACTATAGAATTCGAGCCCGGACTTAGAAAAGATTACCCCGAGTTTTTTGAAAAGATAGTTCCTTCAGGCAGAAGCTACAAACATGATGATACCTGGCATGACGGAAACGGGCATTCCCACATCAGGGCTTCCCTTCAGGGTGCATCTTTTACCGTCCCTTTCGTCAATAAAAGAATGCTTCTGGGGACCTGGCAGCAGATAGTTCTAATCGACTTTGATAACCGGTCACGTAATCGTGAAATTATTGTACAATTAAATGGCAGAAAAGAAAATGAATAATAAACTACTACTCTCGGCATTACTTGTTCTCCTACCTCTTTCAGTGATGCTGGGCTGGGGAGCAGAAGGGCATAAACTAATAAGTAATAAGGCAATGACCCTGCTTCCGGATGAGATGAATTCTTTTGTTAAATGGCAGGACTATGTAACGACACACTCAGTTGATCCTGACCAGAGAAGAAATAGTGATAAATCAGAAGCTCCTAAACACTTTATTGATATTGATTTTTACCCCGAGTTCCTGAACGGAAAGATGATTGAGGATAAGTCTAAACTTGTAGCGGAATATGGTGATTCTACAGTGAAAAAAATGGGTTTGCTTCCGTGGGCAACTCTTGATACTTATAATAAGCTTGTTAATGCCCTTAAAGAGAAAAATCGTGATAAGGCATTGATCTACTTATCCGATCTTGGACATTATGTTGCAGACGGTCATCAGCCGATGCATGCAATAATGAATTATAACGGGCAGATGAGCGGTCAGAAGGGGATTCATTACCGGTACGAATCTGTGATGGTAGACTCCAATCTTTTAACCATTAAAAATGACTTTCACGCTGAAAAGGCTGTTTATATCAGTAGTCCTCTTGACTTTATATTCAGCTATATAACTGATGCAAATTCGGTATCCGACGTTTTATTTGATGCCGATTCATTTGCATATAAAAATGCGAATTCAAGGAGTGATGCTGAATATTACAGGCTGCTGTGGTTTAAGACTAAGTACATAACCGAAACACAGATAGATAATGCTGCTTCCGATTTTGCCTCACTCTTCTATTCTGCATGGGTTGATGCAGGCAAACCTTCATTTGATGAAATTAATTGAGTCTTGTTAATATTATTGAGAACAATATGAAATTTAAATTTTTACTATTTACACTAATTATTTTTACTTCGCAGCTTTTCCCGCAGATAGTTATTACCGTTCCTGCTGAACCCACTGAAACCGACAGTATTACAGTTTATTTTGATGCTACTCAGCCAGGGGCGGAAGAGCTGTTGAATTACTCGGGTACGCTTTACACACATACGGGAGTTAATACTAACCTGGGGAGCTGGCAGCATGTGATAGGGGACTGGGGAAACAACACGAACCAGCCGGCATTAACCAGAGACAGTACAAATCATTACCATTTAACTATAGGCTATCCGCGCACCTTTTACAGTGTAACCAATCCGGACGAACATATCACTGCTCTATGCTTCGTTTTCAGAAGTTCTGATGCCAACCTCCAGACAGACCCGGACATTTTTATCGATGTTTATGAACCAGGACTAAACCTGGTTGTTAATTCACCGGAAGTTGATCTCAGGTTTGGTGATCCCCTGAGGTCGCCTGTTTTCAGCTGTCAAACCGACACTACTAACATCAGTATAAGCTGTATTGAAATTGGAACTGTAACTTCATCCATCACACTCTTTTTCGATGGGATTTTTAAGGCTCAATCAAATACTAATGAAATATTTTCACAGTTCTTTGCATCGCAATATTCTGCCGGTGTTCACACAATAACCGCTGTTGCGGCTGATACTTCTGACTTAACAGACACATTATCTTTTGTAATAATGATTAACCCGGTTGTTCAGAATATGCCTTTGCCGGCCGGCAATGTACACGGTATAAATTATACTAACAGTACAAGTGTTACGCTTGCTCTCTACGCACCCTATAAGGACTTTGTTTATGTGATAGGTGACTTTAACGATTGGAAGGTTGACTCAGCATACTACATGTATAAAGAAGAAGTAACGCCGGATAGTGTCATCTGGTGGCTGACAATTAATAATCTCAACCCCGGGGAGGAATACGCTTTCCAGTACCTGGTGGATGGAAAGATAAGAATAGGTGATCCTTATTCAGAAAAAGTTCTTGACCCATCGAATGATCAGTACATTTCAGATACAACTTACCCCGGACTGAAGCCGTACCCTTACGGAAAAACTGCTGAAATGGCGTCGGTTTTACAGACAGATCAGCAGCCTTACCAGTGGCAGACAACCTACTTTGAGCGGCCGGCTAAAACGGATCTTGTGATATATGAAATGCTGTTAAGGGACTTTGTCAGTACCCATGATTATAAAACATTGAAGGATACTCTCAACTATCTGAAAGAACTGGGAATCAATGCTATAGAGCTAATGCCGGTAATGGAGTTTGAAGGTAATGAAAGCTGGGGCTATAATCCTGCGTTTCATGGGGCCCTGGATAAGTATTATGGACCGAAGAATGACTTTAAAGCCTTCATCGACGAAGCTCATTCTATGGGCATTGCGGTAATCCTGGATATCGTGTTGAATCATGCTTATGGACAGTGTCCTCTTGTCAGGCTGTATTTTGACAGCGAAACAAACAGAACTACACCTGAGAATCCATGGTTTAATGTTATATCTCCCAACCCGGTTTATTCTTGGGGATATGATTTCAACCATGAAAGCAGTGCTACAAAATATTATGTGGACAGGATTAATAAATACTGGCTTGAGGAATACCATATAGACGGCTTCCGTTTCGACTTTTCAAAGGGATTCACCAACACACCCGGCGATGGATGGAACTATGACCCTGCTAGAATTGCTATTCTTGAAAGGATGGCGGATAAGTTATGGGACGTAGATTCGAGTGCGTATGTAATTCTGGAACACTTTACTGCGAACCAGGAGGAAATTGAGCTCTCAAATTACGGTATGATGCTATGGGGTAACCACAACTGTAATTATAATCAGGCGACTATGGGATATCCTTCGGGACCCTGCGGTACATGGGACTTTTCCGGTATCTCATACAAACTTCGAAACTGGAATAACCCTTACCTTGTGGGCTATATGGAGAGTCACGATGAAGAGCGCCTGATGTACAAAAACCTTGAATACGGTAACTCTTATGGTAACTATAATATCAAACATTTTCCCACTGCAATCCAGAGGATGAAGGAAGCCGCAGCTTTCTTCTTTACTGTACCGGGACCAAAAATGATATGGCAGTTCGGAGAACTTGGTTATGATATTTCCATAGACTATCCCTGCAGAATCTGCAACAAACCTATTCTCTGGAATTATTATGATGATCCTGCCCGGTTGAAGTTATATAAAGTTTTTAAAGCTTTAATTAATCTCAAAAAAGATTACGCGGCATTCCGGAGCAATGATTTTACCTTAGACGTTTCCGGAAGTACGAAACGTATAAATATTTATGATTCTACTATGGATGTTGTAGTTCTGGGCAACTTTAATGTGCTTTCGACTTCCTCTAATCCTAATTTCAGCAGGACAGGCACATGGTACGACTACTTCAGCGGAGACAGTCTGACAGTGACCAACACCCAGAATTATATTTTCCTTGAGCCGGGTGAATTTCATATATATACTACAGTGAAGCTTCCAACTCCTGAAGGAGATATTCTCAATGACATTCTTAGAGATAATAGTAACCAGGTTGTAAAAGAATTCGCGCTTGAACAGAATTACCCGAACCCGTTTAATCCTTCTACTGAGATCAGGTTTAACGTAAAAGAAAATTCACACATCATTCTGAAAGTGTATGATGTCCTTGGCAGGGAGGTTAAGACTCTTGTAAATAAGGAAATGAATAACGGGCAGTATACTGTAAAATGGAACAGCGAAAATAATTTCGGGCAGAAGGTAAGCAGCGGAATTTATTTGTATAGGATAGAAGCAGTTCCTACGGGCGGAAATACAGGACGGTATATCCAGTCGAAGAAAATGCTTTTACATAAAATAATAATCATCTAATCCGGAGGAATCATGAAAAAATATTTACTACTAATACTTATAAGCTTTACGGGGTTAACATTTGGCCAGTACATTACACCCGGAACGGGAGTTACCTGGAACCTCGACAGTCTTGTGGTTCATTCAGGAGGAGTATTAACAGGTACCTACCCCGCGTATCAGTTAAACGATAAGATAACAATTTCACTAAATGATGAGGTAGATATTGACGCAGGGACGGTTATTAATTGTGATTCTGCTTCCGGTTTTGAAGTTAACGGAGTGTTTAATGCATCGGGAACCGAGACTGATTCAATAAGGTTCAGCTCTGATATTCACGATTCAACAGGAGCGTATGATGGGATACTCTTCAATGCCGCTTCTGCCGGCACAGGAATAATTCAGTATGCGGTGATTGAGTATGCCTCTTATGGGGTGAGGTGTATTGATGCCAGTCCTTCTATTATGAACTCTCATATTCTTAAATGCGACAGGGGAATTCAGCTTAGCGGATCAGATGCTGTCATCCGGAATAACCGCATTGAAGAAAGTTATGAATATGGAATTCTCATTAACCTGGATTCAAATCCATTGATTGAAGGAAACATAATTGCCTATAATAATACCCAGGCCACATCTGCAAAAAACCAGGTGAGCATCGGTCTCCAGGGTAATAATTCACCTGTTATAAGGAACAATGAGATTTTCGGCGGATCAGGACAGGTTACCGGAGGGATAAGTCTCTGGGTAAGCGGATCCAGTAGTTTTTCTGATATGATTTGTGAAGGAAACATCATCCATGATAACAGTTACGGTATTACTCTTTACAGTACCAGTAACGGGATCATTAATGCTGTTGTAAGAAATAATGAGATTTATAATAATACTACGAATCCCAATACGCTTATATCAGGAAGCGGAATAAATGTTAACGGAAGTCCTTTCAATACTCCTGTGATTACCCAAAACACTATTTATGAAAACTGGTGGGGAATAACTATTCAGAATGGCTCATCGGTTCAGCCCGGTCCTTCTCCTAATATCGGCAATATTGAAAATGCAGATACAACCGATGACGGACTTAATATCATCTATGATAATATCCAGGGAAGCGATGTTTTTGATCTTTACAATAACTGTACTAACGATATAATGGCTCAGAATAACGATTGGGGAGTATATGATTCAACCCTGATTGAAGACCATATATTTCATAAGGTAGATGATCCTGCTCATGGCCTGGTTGTATTTATGCCTTTTGCTCCACCACTTCCTGTAGAATTAACAAACTTTACGGCTGGATTAAATGGAAACCTCGTTGAACTCAACTGGGAAACCGCTACCGAGATAAACAATAAAGGATTTGAGATAGAAAAGAGCATAGGAACCTCAGACGATTGGATGGTGATAGGATTTGTTGAAGGACAGGGCAACTCAACCAAACCTGTTCAGTATTCCTATAAAGATCAGCTGGACAACTCCGGCGATTACTCATATCGGCTGAAACAAATTGAGTTTGACGGATCTTCAAAAGTTAGTAAAACCTTAAGTGTTAGTTATAACACGATACTGACCTTTAATCTTGAGCAGAATTATCCTAATCCCTTTAACCCTTCAACATATATTAAGTACCGGACATCAGAAGCAGGACATGTCAGGATAGCCGTTTACAGCTCACTTGGTCAAAAAGTTGATGAACTGGTTAACGGATTTCAGCCTGCCGGTGATTATAAAGTCAGGTTTGACGCAAAGAACTTTGCCAGCGGCATCTATTTATATAAACTTGAAGTAAATGGAAAGTCAGCTGTGAAGAAAATGATCTTACTGAGATAAGAAATATTACGGGGCTGTCTAAAAAGTGATAATTATAACTTTTTAATCAGCCCCTTAATTAATATCATCAGGGAATATATTCAAGAATATTAGTGTTAGAAATAATCTCTTTTTTGGTACCTTTCTGTCCCTGCGATTCCATCTTAAAGGAAGTAGTTACTGAAGTGAACAGTTTGGTTTTCTGAACCAGACCTTTTGAAACATTGAAATAAATCTTACCTCCTGCGCTTGTAACAGGCTGTTGAAACTCATAATTGATTCCCCGGTCAGTTAATTTGTTCTTCCCGTCAATTTGGGTTTTCAATGAAGCCTCAATATTTGCAATCAGATCTCCGTTTAGTTTCTCAACACCAGTTATATTGAAAAAAGATGTATTCTTTACCTGATAAACCAGAAGCTGGCTGACCGGCTGCTCTACTTTCCATATTGAATCTTTTGACATTTTCTGAACCGGCAGCTTTCTGAATACCTGGTTCAGCATCGGTTTAAGCATACCTTCAACCATGTCATTTTTCAAATTGGCTTTTTCTTCCGTTTTAAGTGAGTCCGCATATCCTTTTATATCTAAAAGTTTGTCGACGATTTTATCTGCACGGTAAATATCCAGTAACTCGCCAAGCTTAGATACTCTTAAATCGAACGGGTTTTTAACAAGTGATTCGTACTGAGCGTATTTGTCTATCTCGGCGGAATCTTTTGTAATTCCCGACTGATAATGAACAGACTGATCACCAAGTGTGCCGTCAACCTTAATGGAAGATATTACCGCTTCTATTTCCATTGTGCTGTCAGAATCGATCTCACCGGGTGTAAATTTCATATTATAGATCATTGTCTGATCCATACCCTGATTCATTGTGGTATCCTTGGTCGTGATAGTCTGCTCGTCTTCTGAGATAGCCGTTAATCTGAAATTGTAACTCTTCCCCTTTTCCAGTTTGTATCTCAGATAAAACGATTGATCCGGATTATCAACGGGACTGGTTTTTATGTCGGTAGTGTCGAAAGTAAACTGATCTTTCTGCGATTCAGGTTGCTGCTCTTTCGCGTTTTCACCGCATCCGAACAACAAAAGACCGGTTATTAGTATTAAGATTAACTTTTTCATTTTCTTTCCTTTAGTAAAGTAAATATTTAGTTCTGATTTTTATAAAATTCTCAAGGCCCGGCTTCCAGGAAGTAATAATAACATCAGGAGTTTCATTATTAATAATCATTTCCCTGGTATGCTTTTCACCCATCAATCGGTCAAAGAAAGCGGATTCGAATCTAAACTTTTCAGGATAAAGCCTATGCAGTGTATAAAGAAGCTGAATGCCGAAAACTATAGGCCTGAATTCCGCCGGATTTTCTATATTTATTGAAATCCCATTACATCTGACATTTTTATATTTTGGATTTTCCGCTTTTCCGGGGATACTGACGGGAATAAAACTCAAAGGTTTTATTGAAATGCCATTTTGCTGAAAACTATTCAGTTCGGTTATAAGTTCTTTTGAGTTTATGAAAGGTGCTCCTATTTGTTTAAAGGGATTTTCCGTACCCCGGCCTTCCGATACATTAGTACCTTCAAGAAATACAGTTGAAGGATATATCAAAGCTGTCTCAAAATCCGGGATATTGGGGGAGGGATTTACCCATTCAATATTATAATCGCTGAAAAAACTGTTCCTCCTCCAGTTCTTCATCCTGATTACCTTTAGTTCCGGTTTCGATGGAAACAAACCTTCTCCTGCAAAAAACCCGGCAAGTTCTCCCGAAGTCATCCCGTACATTACAGGTATGGTGGCTATCCCTGTGAAAGATTTAAAATCAGGTTCAAGTACTGGTCCGGCAATTTTATTTCCGCCGATGGGATCAGGTCTGTCAAGCACTATTACGGGAATATTATTTTCTCCTGCCGCCTCCAGTATATAGAACAGCGTTGATATATATGTATAGAATCTGGCACCCAGATCCTGAACATCATATAATATTATATCAATGTTTTTGAGCATCTCCGGAGTCGGCTTTCTTATTTTTTCCGTACAATGAAAAAAAGGGAATAGAGTCGTAAGATGAATCCTGTACAGAGTTCCCGGCTGCAGCATTGATATTATATCCGTGTTCAGGAGTAAAAACCGCCGCAACTTTTACACCATTCATATGTACCAGGGTATCAAGCAGGGAGGTCCCGTCTGACAAAACGCTTGCCTTATTAGCAACGACAGCGATCTGTTTTCCTCTTATAAGCTCCAGGTTTGAACTTACCAGCTGGTCAGCACCGGGAAAAAGCTTTGTATCAGATTTCAAGTGCTTCACAGGTTCATTGGTTTCACACGCCTGCTGCGTCAGGACAAGGAGGAGAATAATTATATAATATTTCAGTTTGACCATTAACAAAAAGAGGCTGTCTGAAAGCAATAGCTTTTAAGACAACCTCTGTTATAATTCAAATTATCTAATATTAGTTTTCGTAATTATCAAGCAGTTCATTTCTTGAGAAGAAATGAAGGATTTCTTTCGCAGCATTCTCATCTGAATCAGAACCGTGAACTGCATTTTCTGCCTTACTTGCTGCGTATAGTTTCCTTATAGTACCTTCCTCGGCCTCTGCAGGATCGGTGGTGCCGATTAGTTTTCTGAATGCGGCAACTGCATTTTCTTTCTCAAGAGCAATCGGTATGCAGGGACCTGAAGTCATATATTCAACCAGCTCTCCGTAAAACGGACGTTCTTTATGTATTTCATAGAAGCCTTCAGCAGAACTCTTTGAAAGATGAATCATCTTCATTGCTTTTATTTTGAATCCTGCTTCTGTAATCTTTGTGATTATTTGTCCTATGTATTTTTTCTTAACCGAGTCAGGTTTAAGTATCGCTAATGTTCTGTTGCTCAAATTTTTCTCCTGAATGATATCTGATTATAGTTTATGTCTTCCTGTTCCTTTAACGATCTTCTTAGTTTTTTGAACGGTCTTTTTTGCATTCTTCTTAGCCGAAGATTTCGCATTCTTAACTGATTTTTTGACAGGTTTCTTTTTGGAAGCCTTTTTCTTTGCTGAATTTTCAATGGCTTTAATCATGGTATTACCAATCTCGGCCGGACTTTCAGCTACTTTAATTCCTGCTTTCTTCAGAGCGTTAATCTTTTCAACCGCCGTTCCTTTACCTCCCGAGATGATAGCACCTGCATGTCCCATCCTACGTCCGGGAGGTGCTGTTCTACCTGCGATGAAGCCCACAACAGGCTTTGAGACGTTCTTTTTAATATAAGCGGCGGCTTCTTCTTCAGCAGATCCGCCGATCTCACCGATCATTACTATTCCTTCTGTCTGGGGATCTTCATTGAAAAGCTTAATGATATCGACAAAACGGGAACCGATAACCGGATCTCCGCCTATCCCGACACAGCTTGACTGACCTAATTTAACATCTGTTAATTGCTTGACTGCTTCATAAGTTAAGGTTCCGCTGCGGGAGACGACACCGATTTTACCTTTCTTGTGTATAAACCCGGGCATAATTCCAACCTTTGCCTGTCCCGGCGAGATTACTCCCGGACAGTTCGGGCCGACAAGTACAACATCTTTATCTTTGATTGCGTTATAAACTTTTACCATATCTCTTGCAGGTATACCCTCAGTAATACAGATAATTACTTTGATACCTGAGTTAGCGGCTTCAAGTATTGCATCGGCTGCAAAAGCAGGGGGAACGAAAATGACTGAAGTATTTGCTTTTTGTTCTTTTACTGCATCTGCTACGGTGTTATAGACCGGTATTCCTTCAAATTTAGTCCCGCCTTTACCGGGAGTAACTCCGGCAACCACTTTAGTTCCATATTCAATCATCTGTTGTGAATGGAAAGAGCCTTCACCGCCTGTAATTCCCTGAACCACAAGTCTTGTTTTATTATTTACCAGAATACTCATAGGAAGTCCTGTTAATACTTTTTAAGAAATGTTATCTTCAAAGATAAAAAAAAGGGAGGATAATTCCTTAACTGAGGGACTGTAATTATTCGGTATTATTCTGGTCTGGGAGTTTTAAGGGTACTCTTTTCCTGTCCAGCCAAAAAGAAATCAGGATTACCAGAATTATCGAAAGCAGTGCGGAACCTGCCACTTCATTTCCATTCTGAGGTCTGGGACTTAAAACCTGGGTTACGAAGGCAGCTGCAATTAATACAGCAGAAAATATATACATCCCGTATTTCCCGCTGAAGCCTGTTCCCCGGGTTTCATGAAGATAAATGAACAGACCGGTCAGGTAGATTGCTATCTCAACCATCAGTGCAATGTATATATGGTTCCACAAGCCTAATCCCAGCATGGCTGAATTATCTCCGAAGATGGTTAGTTCGGGAGTATGGACTATAACATCCAGAAAATAATGCGAAAGTACCCCAAGCCCGAGCAAGACAGCGGTCACCTGCCTTTTTGTAATAATTTCAGCGGCTACATAAACGAGGAGACTCCAGGCAACAGCAGCAATAAAACTATGCGAGTAAGGGAAGAAAAATTTCAGATAGTGCAGATTTTCAAAATTCGGGGGTACGATAACCTGTTCAATTCCCAGCAGGGTAAATATCCATAGGAGCAGATCCATAAAAAGTACAGATACAAAAAACCACGCCAGGTTGGTTTTCTTATCAAATTTTCTCATTGCCAATCCGGCGCCAAGATGTCCTATAAACATTCGCTATTATTTTTCAGGTTAAATAAACTGATTTCAGGGAATGGCGGACCCTGTTTTGATTATGGTATAGCCTGAATGATTCAAAAAAATCAGTAGGCAGGCAACTGATTTTCAGCTCAGTTTCTTTGTTTCATGTTTTGTTAAATCATCATCGGTAATCGTTATTTCTTTCTTCAGATCGTTCACCCCTTTCTTGAATTCACTAATACCTTTTCCAAGATTCTTAGCTATTTCAGGAATTTTCTTGCCACCAAAAAGAATAAGCACAACGAACATAATTATTAATAATTCACCCATGCCTAAATTTTCAAACATAATATACCTCGCTTAACCTATTAATCCTTTTTTGTTTCGTTCTTTTTTGATTCGGTCTCCGAATTTTTTATCTCATCCTCAACATCTTTAAGACCCTTCTTAAACTCGCTCATACCTTTACCAATGCCTCTGGCAAGCTCAGGTATTTTCTTGGCACCAAATAAAATCAGAATAACGAGCAGGATGAGGATTATTTCTCCGGCACCTAAATTTCCAAACATTTTATCACCTTTAATTAAAAATGTTATTTAATACTGACCTGAATATCAACTGTCCGTCTGTCTTTCCTAACAGAGGGTCACAGCTTCGTTCAGGGTGCGGCATCATTCCCAGAATATTTCCCTCCCTGTTGATAATGCCTGCGATATTCCTGACGGAACCATTTGGATTATATATCTCGTCTATTATCCTGTCAGGGGAGGAATACCTGAAGACAATCTGGTTATTTTCTTCAAGCGAACTCAAAGTCTGGTCATCTGCAAAGTAATTACCTTCACCGTGAGCAACAGGGATTTTAAGAACTTTTTCTGAACCAATATCTTTAGTAAAAACTGTATTATCATTGGTTATAGAAAGATAAACATCTTTACAAACAAATTGTAGCGATTTATTCTTCAACATCACACCGGGAAGCAAACCGGCCTCAAGAAGGATCTGGAATCCATTACAAATGCCGATAACTATGCCGCCATTATTTGCAAAATCGGTGACATCTTTCATAATTGGGGAAAAACGCGCAATAGCACCTGTACGCAGATAATCTCCGTAAGAAAAACCACCGGGCAGAATTATTATATCTGAATTCTGTAAACCTTCATCTTTGTGCCAAAGGAATTTTGTTTCACATCCGAGAATTTTTTTGAATGCATAATAGGCGTCATGATCACAATTGGACCCGGGAAAAACTACCACACCAATCTTTGGTTTCATTTAACTTCTTCCAGGGTGAATTCGTAGTCTTCCATGATAGGGTTAGCGAGTAGTTTACTGCAGTATTCGTTGACTTCCTTTTCAGCTGCTTTTTTGTCCACGGAATCGACCGAAAATTCTATATACTTATTTATGCGGGTATCTCTGATATTGTTCATTCCAAGCAAAATTGCTCCTTTTTCAACAGCTTTTCCCTGGGGATCGAGAATCGAAGGACGGCGTTTTATCAAAACGGTGGCTTTAAACACTATGCAACTCTTTTATTTACTTAAAAATTTCTTTTTTACATAATAAAATACGTGACGAAAAATACCAAATACGATTATGAAAACAAACATAAAGAAAAGCGCCTGTGTAAAGGTAAAGAAGATCAGGAGAAAGATTGCGAACAACAGTAAAAAAAGAATATAGGGTTTTTGTTTTATTTCTTTCAGATTGAATTTTGGAATTGCATCGTATTTTATACGGCTGATCATAAGGTAGGAGAGAAGCAGAATCAAAGGAATAATTATTACCCGGTATGGTTCCGGATAGCCTTCAGGATATTTGTAGAAAGCAAGACAGAATGAGGCGACAGTAATAGCCGAAGATGGTATTGGGAGTCCCTTAAAGTATGACTTATCAAATCCCACAAGCTGAATATTGAATCTTGCAAGCCGGAAGCCTCCCGCCAGCATCAGGAAGGAACTTATAATTATCCCAATCACTTCATATTGAAAAAGGTAACTATTAAAAATAAGGAATGCAGGTGCCGCACCGAAACTAACTACATCGGAGAGAGAGTCCAGTTCTACTCCCAACTCGCTGCTTGATCTGGTCAGTCTTGCCATTGCCCCATCGAGTGCATCAAATATGGCGGCGATAATTATGAGCCAGGCAGCGTAGATGAATTTACCCTGACTTGCACTCACGATAGACAAAAAACCGCTGAACATATTCATTGCGGTAAACAGGTTCGGGATAACAGAAGGTGTAACTCTAAATCGGTTCATCAGTGTTTTGGAAACTCAAACAATATTGTCTCTCCCGCTTTGACTTCATCATCCTTTCTAACCTTTACAATACAATTTTCGGGAACAATTACGTCAACGCGACTCCCAAATTTAATCATTCCAAACCGTTCTCCAATTTTTACCGAGTCTCCTCTGGATATTTCATAAACAATCCGGCGTGCTATGAAACCGGCAACCTGGGTGAAAAATACCCGGCCATATTTGCCGGTAATACCGAATTCTGCTCTTTCATTTACCTCGGAAGCCTTATCTTCAAACGCTGCTATGTATTTGCCTTTGTAGTATTGGAGGTAGTCAACTTTTCCGTCGATAGGAATTCTGTTTACATGTACATTGAGGGGCGACATAAATATTGAAACCTGTTTTGCATTACCCTTTATAAACCTAGTTTCCTCCACATTTTTAACGAAAAGGACCTTTCCATCTGCTGGTGAAACAACCACATCATCACGTGAAGGCGGCATTCTGTCCGGATCTCTGAAAAAATTCATTGAAAAAATTAGCAGGAGAGCCGGTACTATTATGAGGGCAGCTTTAAAGTAAGTGTTCTGGGTAAAAAAACTCAGACAGATCAGAACAAATGTTATTACTGCGATAACAGTAAGAGTGGAATATCCGTATTTTGTAAACATTTTAAGCGCTCGTCATATTCAGCAGGAAGTCTGTATACTTCCTGATGTCGGCGGAAGTGTTCAGATTATAGGGATCAACCCATTTGCCATCAGTATTCTGAGGAATTATTTTAAGACTGGTAGGAGTAAAATCGTCAACAAGATAAAGTTTATCCTCATTTTTTCCGAAACAGCAGATTACTTCGGAAAGAAGGGCATTCCGTCTTTCGAAAAAGAATTTGAGAACAGCATTTACTTTTGAGCAGATTCTGTTCATCAACTTTAAGTCCTCACTGGCACAGATATCAAATGTAATGAGATGGCTTTCTGTTACTATTGAATCTTTGCCGTTCGGATAATGGATTTCAAAGACAGGAAGGTTTAAAAGATCACCTTCTTTTTTGTCAAAGACTTTTGCAGTTCTCTTATCAATAACGTTTAGTATTTTGATGAAGAAAGGATAACGATCGTGTCTGATAAATTTCAAAGCAGCGTTATTCTGCGACTTTAAAAAGAGATAGGAATATGATATTCTTTCAAATAATCAAAGAAGAAGGCGTTAATAGATGCAAATTTGGAACCAAGATCCTTCACTTTTATTTTCTTGTTGTTATCAGCAACAAGATAATCAGGATACTTCAGAAGAGTGTAATTCTGATCATCCATCGGAAGATCCTTTTTCGCTATTTCTTCGTGTATTAAAGCGTTATTGTAAAATTTAAGCCCCAAACTTTCCTTGTCTTTTTTTGATAAAGAAAATATGAAAATTAAGTGTATAAAGTCAATTCTATGTATTATATTTAAATAAAAAAAATCGAATTATGTACCAAAAAAATAAGAAAACAGGAGGAATTTGAATGAAAGGTGGCATGCAGGGAATGTTGAAACAGGTGCAGAAAATGCAGGCAGAGTTGCAAAAAGTGCAGGCAGAGCTGGTAAACCTGGTTGTTACTGAAGAGGCCGGCGGAGGAATGATAAAAGCCACTGCAAACGGACAGCAGGAGATAATATCAGTAGAAATTGACCCGCAGGTCATAAATGCTGATGAAAAAGAAATTCTTGAAGATTTGGTTGTCGCAGCCGTGAATAAAGCGCTGCAGTCAGCTAAAAAGGCTGCAGATGAAGAAATGGCTAAGGTTACAAAGGGGATGATTCCTCCGGGAATGAATATTCCGGGACTTTAAGATGCAGATTGCAGAACCACTTAATGCAGCTATCGAAGAATTGAGTAAACTTCCCGGGGTAGGGAAAAAAACAGCCCAGAGATTAGCTCTTCATTTATTGAAAAGTGATTCTGAAGCTGTAGAAAACCTGGTAGATTCTCTTAAAAATTTGAAAGTTAAGCTTCAGTTCTGTTCCCGATGTTTTAATATATCAGAATATGAACTCTGTGAAGTGTGCAAAAGCGAGAAAAGAGATAAATCTGTAATTTGTGTCGTTGAAGAGGCAAGTGATGTGATCGCTATTGAAAAAACACATGAATTTAACGGTTTATACCATGTACTTGGAGGAGTGCTTTCTCCGCTTACAGGTGTAAGTCCTGATTCCTTAAAGATAAAAGAATTGATGAAAAGGTTCGCGGATGAACAAATCCAGGAAGTAATACTGGCCCTCAACCCCGATACCGAAGGTGAAACTACCTCACTTTACCTAGCAAAACTAATTAAACCTCTGGGGATAAGGGTATCCAGAATTGCACGCGGAATACCTATAGGAGGTGACCTTGAATTTGCTGATGAAGCTACCATTGGACGTGCAATGTTAAGCAGAAGTATTTTGTAATGACTGAATGGTTCGAAGATTGGTTTAATACTGAAGAATATCTCAATGTTTACCGACATCGCAATGATGAGGATGCTGAGAGACTCATTGGACTTATTCTTTCAAATATTCAATTGAGAAACGGTGCAGATGTAATAGACCTGGCCTGCGGTTCGGGAAGACATTCTATCCTGTTTGCGGAGCGTGGATTTAATGTAACCGCGGTTGATCTTAGTGAAAATCTACTTAATGTAGCCCGGATGACCGCTGAAAATCTTGGTCTGAACATAGATTTTGTAAATGCCGACTTAAGAAAATTTTGCATCACCTCAAAATTCGATCTGGCTGTAAATTTGTTTACAAGCTTCGGATACTTTGAATCCGATGAAGAAAATTTCTCATTATTTTCAACTGCCTGCGATTTATTAAATCCGGAAGGATATTTTGTGCTCGATTATTTTAATAGCAATTTTATTAAGAACAACCTCGTCCCTCATTCTGAAGATATGTTTAATGGGAAAAGAATAATCCAGGACAGAAAAATTATTGGCGACCGGGTCGTGAAGGATATTACAATTGCCAATAATGGTACACGGATGAAATTTAAAGAATCGGTACGGATGTATTCATTTCAAGAGCTTAAAGCTGAAATGGAAAAAAGAGGCTTGAGCATTTGCAGAACATTTGGTGACTTTGATGGCAGCAATTTTGACCTTAATTCTTCTCCCAGAATAATTATAATTTCGGGTAAATGAAATATGTAATTGTCTATATTGTTTTTGCTGTGATAATTGCCGGTTGTGATCTCGTCCAGACAAGAAATGCAGAATCTCCAAACCAGCCTCGTTCGAACTATGAACAGGCAGTGACACCGCAGATTTTAATCAGCAACCTTGTGAATTCTCTCAAAGATAAAGATGTCCAGAATTATACTAATTGTCTGATTGATTCATCATTTAGTGACAAAAAGTTTGTATTCTCGCCCTCCAGTGGTGCTTTATCCCAGTACCCTTTTTTGCTAACCGGCTGGGATACCAAAGATGAAGAGCAATACCTTCAAAATCTGATAACCAAAGTAAGTTCACAGTCTCCAATAACCCTTTCATTATCAAATGAACTTTACAGTCCGCAGGGTGACAGTCTCATTTTTACTGCTACATACAGTATAAACGCCCCCAATGAATCAGACCCCGAAAACTATCAGGGCGATCTTCGGTTCAATATGGTTAGAGATAATAGATCTGTCTGGGTCATTTATTTCTGGCAGGATACTAAAAGCACTGATTTACCAAGCTGGAGTGAATTGAAAGGGAAGTTTTATTAAAAGAGTTTCTTATATAATTCCTGTTATTGTTATTCTTTTAGCAGGCTGTAAAAATCCGTTTGCACCGGCATTTAACGAAGAAGCAAATAGCGGCAGCACCACAATTTCTGACCAGAAGACCATCGAAGGAGTTTTTCAGAACTTCCAATATGCTTACACTTTCAAAGATACCACAATATACGGAAAGCTTCTTTCTGATGATTTTATTTTTACATACCGCGATTATGAGGTTGGTTTTGATGTTTCCTGGGGGAGAGAAGAAGAGATGAAAACTACTTACGGGTTGTTTCAGAATTCACAGAGATTGGATCTGATCTGGAATAATATTATTCTTTCTTCAGTGGATACATTAACGGCAAATATTGTCAGAGGGTTCAATCTTACAATTACCTTTAATCCCACGGATGTCGTACGTATTGACGGAAGGGTAAATATGGCCTTGAAAAGAGAGTCCGATGGCTCAAAGTGGCAGATCTCAAGATGGATAGATGAATCTAATTTCTGATAATTTGGAGAGGTTTCTTACTCATGTTTTTTTCCATTAAAGAAGCATTCAGGTTAATTGGAAGAGCAAAATCTTCATTTTTTCTCTCATTAACCTCATTAGTTATTTCTGTTCTTCTTATCACTGCATCTCTGGCCCTTATTCAGTCAACAAATATCATCCAGAAAAAAATAAAAGAGAATGTTAGTATAAATTTATTCCTTAAAGACGGACTGACCTCTGCAGAAACAAATAATATTAAAACTGAACTTAAAAAGAAGGAGTACATTAAAAGTCTTGACTTTATAGACAAAGATGAAGCTGCAGAAATATTTATCAGGGAGACCGGAGAAGACTTCAGAAAGCTTCTCGATTATAACCCTCTTCCAGCCTCTTTTACTTTGAATATGAAAGATAATTATGTTGAAAAAGATTCCCTTGATGCCATAATCGCCTCATTATCCCTCATCAAGGGCGTGGACGAAATAGGAATGAAAGATGAATTTATTTATAAACTTATCTCAATACTCAACAGTATTAAAAAATATATATTCATTGCTACGGGGGTCATATTATTTCTGTCTATTTATATCGTCTACAGTACCGTGAAACTGATAATAAATTCCAGGTTTGAGGAACTGGAAACAATGAAACTGGTCGGGGCAAAGTTAATTACCATCAAAATGCCGGTTGTACTGAATTCCATGATTGTTGGACTGCTGGCCGGGGCCGTATCTACAGGTATTTTTATCTTGTTTGTTTCCGTTTTTGCTGATTATATTAGTACAATAAATTTTTTGGGAACCTCAAAATATATTTACCTTAGCTTATTAATTTTTGTTGGTCCATTTCTGGGTTTAGTGATCAGCATGATCTCATTGAAAAGACTGTCATTAAAGATTTGATGTATAGTTAAATATTACTAATTTTATTATTTACAATCTCGCGGATTTCCTTTAAATGAACTACTTTTTCAGAAGCTTAATCCTCTCGTTCTTTTTTAGTATAATGATTTTTGCTCAGAATTCTGAACTGCAGGTTGGCAGCAATACAAATCAGCTCAGGCAGAACCAGGGGGCATTTTATGATTATTCCGATCCTACAACCCTCAATATAAAAGTAGCTGTGTGGGGATTTGTAAAATATCCCGGGAAATATGTAATTCCTATGGAAAGTAATGTATATGATCTTTTATCTTATGCAGGCGGACCTTCCGAGGATGCACATCTTAACGACCTAAGAATATTCAGGACACTTGAGGATTCATCCAAAGAAATGGTGAAGTTTAATTATAATGATTTGTTGTGGGATGAAAACCTGAAGGAGTTTAAGAATGCACCGGGTCTGGATGCAGGAGATATACTACTGGTTCCCGGTTCTCAAAGACTTTATTTTAAGGATTATCTGCAGATAGGGCTCTCAGTTTTTTCTGCCTTAATATCACTAGCAATTTTAATTTTAAATATAGCGAAGTAGCATGGCGTTAGATCCGATTAATGAAGACCTCCGGTCGATAGAGAGTAATTCACTCAAAGATTACATAAAGTTAATAAGAACAAACATCGTCCCGGTTATTTTGATTACCACAGTAAGTCTTGTCGTGGCCATTATTTATGCGGTAAATGCCCGGAATATTTATAAAGCGACAACCTCACTTAAAGTATCGATGCCTCAGGGAAATATCCTTGAAGCACCGCTGATGCCTGAATTTCAGGATTTCGGCAGCGACAGGTTTATAGCAAATGAGATTGAAATCTTAAAAAGTCACAATTTAAGAGCCCGGGTTGCCCAGACTTTGATCGACAGCTTTAATACTTCAAGTACTAAAGACAGCTTTTTTCTGATACAGAGTCACGATTTCAGCGAGGCAAAAAACAGACTGCTTAGTGTTGATCAAATAGCCAGAGTGCTTACTGGAAGTGTAACAATCGAACAAAAGAGAGGTCTGGATATAATTGATATATCTGCGGAATCACCCTCACCCTTTGAAGCATCTCTTATCGCTAATATTTATGCGAGGGAATATAAGAATCTCAACCTGGAAATGAATAGAAACCAGTTGACTATGGTTAAAGCCTTCCTTAACCAGCAGCGCGAAGAAAAGCAGACAGAACTGAATGCCGCAGAAGAAAATCTCAGGAATTTTCAGGAAAAAGGCGGAATAATAGCCCTTGATGAGCAGGCGACCAGCCTGATAAATCAGCTATCTGACTTCGAAGCTCAAAAAAATGCAAAACGAATCGAACTGGCCGCATCGGATAAAATGCTGGTACAATATAAGAAAGAACTTGCTGATCAGAATCCCCGCCTTGCTGACTATCTCCAGAGTGTTGCCAGCGAAGCTTATATCCAGACTCTGCAGCAGCAGCTTGCAAGGCTCCAGGTTAACAGAGATATGGCACTTGCGTCAAAGGATTCCAGGGCGAGCAGTTCAAAAGTTATCAAAGACTATGATGAAAAAATTGATGATCTGAAGTCGAAGCTTAATGATAAAATGAAAGTAATTAAGGCAGGTATCCTCGCCAGCAGTCCAGAAGAAGTTAAAGACCTTTCGCAGAAGATAATTGAAGAAGAAATAAAGAACCAGGCTCTTCAAATAACTACTGCAGAACTCGGGAAAATAGTGGCTAATTATGAAGCCAAGTTCAATCAGCTTCCTAAAACATCAATTGAATTAGCAAGGCTGCAGAGAAACAGGGAAGCTCTGGAGAAACTTTACACACTTGTTGAAGAAAAATACCAGGAAGCCCTTATAAATGAACAATCCCAGCCCGGAAATGTTCTAATTATTGATAACGCAAGAAGACCAGATTCTCCTGCCAAACCGAACAGATTTTTGATTGTATTGATCGGACTTGTGCTTGGAGTGGGAATGGCTTTTGGCTATGTATTTACCAGGAATTATTTCGATACTACGATCAAAACCCCTGAAGACATTCAGAACAAGAATATTAATGTACTTGCATGGATCCCTCAAATTGAAGGAATAGGACTTAATGGTTCGAATGAATTTGAATTTATTGTCTCCAAAAAACCGGATTCAATTCCAAGTGAGGCATTCCGTGCATTAAGGACCAGGATTCAGTTCTCTCATCCCGATAAGGAAACTCTTAAGACGATAATGGTCACTTCTTCCGCACCGCAGGAAGGTAAAACAACTGTGGCAATAAACCTTGGCGGCAGTTTTGCACAGGCAAATAGAAAAACACTTGTACTTGACTGTGATCTTAGAAAACCCCGCATTCATACTGTTTTTAACTCAAACAGGTTCCCGGGTTTAATTGATTATTTGTTCGGGAAAGCTTCCCTTGAAGAAATTATACGCAGTACCGAATCTTCAAACCTCAATTATATTACATCCGGTACAATTCCCCCTAATCCTGCTGAAATGCTCGAATCGAAGGCAATGAAAGAATTCCTTGGAGTCATTAAGGAAAAATATGATGTTATTATCATTGATTCACCTCCGGTTATTGCTGTAACTGATTCAGAAATTCTTGCAAGTCTGGTGGATGCAAGCCTCCTTGTAGTCTCAGCGGAGACAACTGAATCTGAGCTGATGGAAAAATCGGTAGAATTGATTAAAAGAGACGGATCCTCTTTTATTGGTACTGTACTAAATAATTTCAGTTACAGAAGCGGTTATGGTTCATATTATAAATATTACTACTATTATTCACGACCTTCTGAGAATAAAAAAAATAAATTATCGCACACAGGAAAAAAGAGCTGAGCATAGCTTGTCAAATGATTAATATTATGCGATTATTGAAAAACAATTCTGTTTTGTTCGTCCTGCTTTTTCTCTTTAGTACTATATTTTATTCTGTCAATTGCCAGGACATGCCCAATTACAAAGAAAGAACCTTCTCTATATTCTCTGATTCACTGGCCCGTATGGCCGGAAAAAATCTGCCTCTGGAAGCGACAGAGGGGAGTGTTAATCCCGACGAATATATTGTTGGACCAGGGGATAAAATTTTTATTTCTATAAATGGAATCGAGGAAATACCTCTTGATTTGTTTATAAACCAGGAAGGTATACTATATATCCCTAATGTTGGCGGTATTGATTTGAACGGGTTAACATTGCGGCAAGCAAAAGAAAAGATTAAAAAGTCTGTTGATACTTACTATAAGAACGTGGATGTCTTTATATCATTAACCGATTTCAGAAAGATTAAATTATCGCTTCTGGGAGACGTGAAAAAACCTTCAACCTTCGTAATGTCTGCCAATTCCAGGTTAATGGATCTTATAATGGATTCCGAAGGTCTGAACAAGACTTCTAACTTCAGAAATATCCGGGTCATACACAGAGACAGCACTCAACAGGTTTACGATCTTCTTAATTTTCTGAGACTTGGGGACAGAAGTAACAATCCGTTGATGAGAGAAGGTGATATTGTAATTGTCGACCGAGTTGATAAAGTGGTGGCGATTTCCGGTATGATAAAATATCCGGGTATCTACGAATTTGTTGATGGCGAAAGTGTTGATCATCTTATTACTATAGCCGGCGGTTTGCTGGCAAAAGCCAGGAAAGACTCTATCGAAGTAGCCAGCTTTGAACCTGATGGCAAAACGCAGATGAGCCGCTATTATGATTATGAAGCAATTAAGAGCGGCACTCCTCTTTTGCATTTTGAAGACCAGGTTATGATTAGGGAAATCCCCAACTATTTTGACCCAAAATTTGTTCAGATAAAAGGTTATGTGAAATATCCCGGTTACTATAAAATTAATGAAGATGAAACCCTGCTTTCTGAAATAATTGACCAGGCCGACGGCTTCCGTAAAAATGCCTCACTAACAGATGCAACACTTACACGCAATACAGGAGTAGTAGGAGACGATCCGGAATATGATCGCTTAAAAACTATGCTTCGTGCAGATATGACTGATGACGAATACGATTATTTAAAAGCAAAATCCCGTCAAAGAGTCGGGAAAGTGGTTGTGGATTTTAACGAGCTTTTCAGGAGAGGAAATAAATCGGAAGACGTTATTCTTAAAAGAGGAGATGTCATTAACGTTCCTGAAGCCAAAGATTATGTGATACTTTTAGGTCAGGTTGTCAATCCGGGTAATATTATTTATCAGCCGGGATTATCAGTAAACGATTATATAGACCTTGCAGGTGGATTTGGATGGAGAGCAGAAGATGGGGATGTTCGCGTTATTAAAGCCAACAGCGGGGAATGGGTTGATGCAGAGGATATAGATACACTTAAACCGGGTGATACAATCTGGATTCCCGAAACACCGCCCGGACCTAAATTCTGGGATGTATTTACTACTTCACTGGCAGTACTCGGTCAGGTCGCATCGATCGTTGCAGCCACTGTTGCAATTATAATCGCCTCGAGGTAGAAATTGAATTATCACGAAATTTTAAATACGATAATATTTCACCGGAATAAGATCTTAAAAGTTACACTAATCGCCACTGTTATATTATTCCTGATTCTGTTCTTTGTTTATCCTGTTACTTATAAATCAACTATTTCAGTAATGCCTCCGGAGAATAAGACCGAGACCGGGTCACTGAGCTCGCTATTAAGCGGTCAGGATTTTTCCAGTATACTTGGCGGAGGATTATCAAGCGCCAATTCGCAGCTTTTCGTTGAAATGCTTAAAAGCAGAACTGCTGCTTTATCTGTCGTGAATAAATATCATCTTGAAAAGTACTATGGGACTGATAATAAATATAAAGCCGCTGAAAAGTTACAGGATAGATTAGAAATTGATCTGACTAAAGAGGGGATAATTAAATTAAATGTGGAAGTCAGTACTTCACTATTTCCACTAATTACTTCAGATAAAGATTCGGTCAGACAACTGGCCGCGGATCTTTCAAATGCCTATGTTGAGGCCCTTGATAAAATGAACAGGGAGAAACTATCCTCACAGGCAAAACGGGCACGCCAGTATATAGAGGAGCAGCTTGTGAAAACAAAAAGCCGGCTGGATTCTGTGGAAAATAAACTGGCACTTTTCCAGCAGAAAAACAAAGCCATATCGCTTCCAGAGCAGGTAAATGCTGCCATAACAGCTGCGGCAGATTTAAAAACTGAAATAGTTAAAACTGAAGTACAGCTCGGTTTGTTGCAAGCAAATTTACGTGAAGATAATCAGACGCTGGTTGCATTACGTACAAAACTGAGCCAGTTGAAAGGACAGTATGATAAGATGGCAATGGGTAGTCAGGATTATCTGGTTGCTTTTAAAGATGTTCCTGAACTTGGGAAAGAACTTGCCTCCCTGCTCAGAGATGTAAAAATACAGAATGAAGTTTATTTGCTGCTTCAGCAGCAGTATTATAAAGAAAAAATTCAGGAAAACAGGGATATCCCGACTGTCCAGGTTCTGGATGAAGCAATACCTCCCCAGCAAAAATCAGCTCCAAAAACTATATTTTCTACGATAACTGGAGGTGTCTTCGTATTCCTGCTTATGAGTTTAATTGTTGTCCTGAATGAAAGAAAAACATACTGGCATAAATCCAAGGAGTAGTATTGTCTGAAACTGCAGTTGTTACGGGCGGAGCCGGATTTTTAGGATCACATCTTTGCGATCGTTTACTTAAAGAGGGCTTGCGGGTTATCTGTGTAGATAACCTGATAACCGGAAATACAAATAATATCAGCCATCTGGCGGGTAATGATAATTTCTCTTTTGTCAAACATGATGTTACCAATTATATATTTTTACCCGGGAGGGTTGACTATATACTGCATTTTGCCTCCCCAGCCAGTCCAATAGATTATTTAAAACTTCCGATTCAGACATTAAAAGTTGGTTCACTTGGAACTCACAAAGCACTTGGCCTTGCAAAAGAGAAGAATGCCAGGTTTTTATTAGCCTCCACAAGCGAAGTTTACGGAGATCCGGCCATTCATCCTCAGCCTGAAAGTTACTGGGGAAATGTTAATCCTATTGGTCCCCGCGGGGTTTATGACGAAGCAAAAAGATTTGCAGAAGCTATTACAATGGCTTACAACCGCTATCATAATCTTGACACCAGGATTGTCAGAATTTTTAATACATTTGGCGCCAGGATGAGACTTGATGATGGCAGAGCATTGCCTGCATTTGTGGGTCAGGCTCTCAGGGGTGAGGATATTACTGTTTTCGGTGACGGTTCTCAGACAAGGAGTTTTTGCTACGTTGATGACCTTGTTGAAGGTATTTTCAGGCTGCTGATGTCAGCCGAGATAGAACCTGTAAATATTGGAAACCCCGAAGAAATATCAATAAAAGGATTCGCTGAAGAAGTTATAGAAATTACTGGTTCCAGCAGTAAAATTGTCTTTAAAGATCTGCCGGTAGATGATCCTAAAGTCAGGCAGCCTTCGATAGAAAAAGCAAGGCGTGTACTTGGGTGGGAACCAAAAGTTAAAAGGAAAGATGGACTAAGAATGACAATAGATTATTTTAAGAAATCGATTTGACCAGCCGCTCACTCCTGCATTAGTTTCCCTGCCATTCATTATTTCTTTATATTTAAAGTTAGTTTTTAACTAAAGAAAAAGAATATTAAACAGCAAAGATATGACAGAACCGGAAGTTACACCTGAACTTGCCTATGAACATGGTCTTACCGAGGATGAGTATGAACGCATACTCGATATCCTTGGACGAACCCCCACTTTCACTGAACTTGGTATTTTTTCTGTAATGTGGAGCGAGCATTGCAGTTATAAGAATTCAATTGCGCTTCTGAAAACCCTTCCCCGGGAGGGAGGAAGACTGCTTGTTGGTGCAGGAGAAGAGAACGCGGGACTCATTGATATTGGAGACGGTTATGCAGTTGCATTTAAAATTGAAAGTCACAACCATCCATCGGCCGTAGAACCTTACCAGGGTGCAGCGACAGGTGTAGGCGGAATAATGAGGGATATTTTTACAATGGGAGCCCGCCCGATTGCTTCACTTAATTCACTGCGTTTCGGTTCTCTTGAGGATGCGCGTACGCGCTACCTGTTTGAAGGAGTTGTAAAAGGAATAGGTGACTACGGAAATAGCTTCGGGGTGCCTACTGTGGCCGGTGAAGTCTATTTTGATGAGTCATATCAGGGTAACCCTCTTGTAAATGCAATGGCGGTGGGAATAGTGAAGAAAAACCTGGTTGCAAGTGCCGTGGCAAAAGGTAAGGGTAATCCGGTTATGATCGTGGGCTCTTCAACGGGAAGAGATGGAATCCATGGAGCTACTTTTGCTTCTGAGGAGATCTCAGAAAAATCTGAGGCAAAACGTCCCTCCGTTCAGGTGGGTGATCCGTTTACAGAAAAACTTCTTTTGGAAGCAACCTTAGAGATAATTAAGAATGACTGGCTTATTGGAATTCAGGACATGGGGGCCGCAGGAATTTCCTGTTCAACAAGTGAGATGAGTGCTAAAGGCGAATCGGGAATGAAAATTAACCTCGATAAAGTGCCATTGCGTGAAGAAGGGATGAGTGCATATGAAATTATGCTTTCCGAGAGCCAGGAAAGAATGTTATGTGTTGTAAAAAAAGGGTATGAAGACAAAGTAAAATCCGTATTTGAAAAGTGGGATCTCCACTGTGAAATAATTGGGGAGGTTACCGGTGAGGGCAATCTTGAAGTGGATTATGAAGGCGGAAAAAAAGCAGTAATGCCGGCCTTTGAACTGGTTCTTGGGGGAGGTGCACCGGTATATCATAGAGAAACCAGGGAACCAGCTTACTTAAAAAGCATCAGGGATTTTGATTTTACTTCACTGCCGGAACCAGATAATATCACAGAGACATTTCTTAAAGTTTTTTCTTCCCCTAATATTGTATCAAAGCGATGGGTCTACGAACAGTATGATTCAATGGTGAGAACCAATACTGTTGTTGGTCCCGGCTGTGATGCTGCTGTAATACAGATTAAGGATACTAATAAAGCTCTTGCTGTAAAGACCGACTGCAACGGAAGATATGTTTACCTGAACCCGGAAGAAGGAACCAAAATAGCCGTCGCTGAATCAGCAAGAAATATTGTTTGTTCGGGGGGAGTGCCGCTGGGTATAACTAATTGTCTCAACTTCGGCAATCCTTATAAACCGGAAGTTTACTGGCAGTTTGCTAAATCAATAAAAGGAATGGGTGATGCCTGCCGGTTTTTCGACACGCCGGTTACAGGCGGTAACGTAAGTTTTTATAATGAATCACCTTTAAGCGCGGTTTATCCTACCCCAACTATAGGTATGGTGGGTTTAATTGAAGATCTTCATGATACAACAACTTCATTCTTTAAAGATGCCGGCGACCTGGTTTACCTGCTTGGAGAAGATTTTGGGGAATTAGGCGGTAGTGAGTATCTGAAGGTAATTCATAGAAAAGTAAAAGGGGATTGTCCAAAGATCGATCTCTCTGTTGAAAAGAAACTTCAGGAAGCACTTCTGGGATTGATTCAGAAACATATCATAAAGTCGGCTCATGATGTTTCTGAAGGAGGCATAATTTCAGCATTGGCTGAATGCTGCATAATGAATAATGAAAACAAGATCGGAGCAGAAATAAATTTGTCTGTAAAAGCACGGATGGATTTTTCACTTTTCTCCGAAAGCCAGTCACGTGTAATCGTTTCAATTCATAAAGAATCGAAGAAGGAATTTGAAGATTTTCTCCGGAAGAAAGAACAGGTATTTTGGCTGCTCGGTAACACAGGAGGAACTTCATTAAAAGTGAATAATATTATGGAAATTGATGTTGATAAAATGGCTGACATTTATTACAACACCATTTCCAGTATAATGAATGGTTAAGACAAAAATAAAATCAAGGCTCAGGGAATTATCTATATATGAAGTTTTCAGAAAGCTTCGTTTTATCCTGCATCTAACCCCAAGCTTCCGGAAAATAAAATCTTTCACAGTATATTATTATAAGGGACTGACAAAAAGAATCGATGAGCACCATGTGTTCCTGTTTGCGGGGGGACTCGCATTCTCAATATTCATCTGTATCATTCCGTTCGTTCTGATAATCTTTGCCGTTCTCGGCAACCTTCTTGATTCCTCTTATGTTCAGTTCCAGATAAATACCCTTATAGAAACTATAATTCCTTACTCCAGGTATTCAGAGTTCGTAAAGAAAATCATTTTTAACCGCATCAATGAAGTTATTGAGTACAGGAATATTGCCGGTATAATAGGAGGTTTCGGTTTATTGTTTGCAGCCAGCAGTTTATTCAGCAGTATGAGAACTATTCTGAATAAAGTCTATGGTGTAGAAATCGACGTAAATATACTTATCGCAAAACTCAGGGATTTCGCACTTGTATTTATGGTAATAATAATATTCTTTGTAACAACGATTTCTATGCCTACGGTTGACCTGTTAAGACAACAGGCAGGGGAGTGGACAGTCTTCAGCTTTCTTTCCAATGGTATTTTCAGCCATCTTATATTTTCACTTCTATCGTTGTTTCTTATTTTCATTGTTTTCAGCGTACTCTACTATACAGTTCCTCTAAGGAAACTGGGGAGAAAAGCAACCTTTATGAGTGCTCTGTGGGCTGCTTTATTATGGGAAGCTGCTAAACAGCTGTTTGGATATTATTTGTACAACTTTGCTGCATTTAACAGGATCTATGGAGCTTACGCCCTCGTTGTAGTAGTGGCCTTCTGGATTTATTATTCCTCTGTGGTTTTTATAATTGGTGCCGAGATTGGTCATTTGTATTTCGAGCGTAATTTCATTAAAAACGATATTACAACCTGACCTCCAGTCTTAATTAAATACCCCATATACAATCTTGACACTGAATTTACACTTTTATATATTTAATCAGACAATTTAATCTGATTAGTCAAAATGACAGTAATATTTTCGAAAAAGTGTGAATACGGACTGCAAGCAGTACTTTACCTGGCTGCACAGCAGAAGGGTGAAGTTATCTCCTCAGATGAAATTGCCAAAAAGCTTAACATTCCAAAAGAATTTGTTTCCAAGATACTTCAGAGTTTAACAGAGAGTGGCATCGTTGATTCCAGGAAAGGGAAGTCTGGCGGTTTTTTCCTGGCTAAAGATCCTTCCAGGATACGTTTAATAGATATTGTAGCAGCAATTGACGGCCTGGGAATGTTCAATAATTGTGTCCTGGGGTTTCCCAATTGCAGCCCCGAGAATCCCTGTCCCCTGCATTCGAAATGGGGAGAATTAAGAACCAAGGCATACAATATGCTTACTGATGAGACGATAGATACATTTAAGGAAAGTACATTGAGAAAAGTAAGTAATCTATAAAAATTTTTTGATATTAAATCAGACTTTATTATCCGATATGAGAACCAAAAAGAAAATAATCCGCAACAATGAGAAACCGATACAGAAATACCGTTTTCTTATTCAAAGTGCTTTTGCTCTATTATGTGTATGGATCGGCATTGAATTCTACCTTTTCAGCAAATACCTGGAAACAGGAGGAACTGCATCTTTCGTGAGCAGACCCCCGGGAGTTGATGGGTTTCTGCCGATAAGTTCTTTTATGAGCTTTTATCTATTTATTACTACTGGTGAAATACATTATGCACACCCGGCAGGCCTATTTATCTTTATGGCCATTCTGCTTGTTTCGCTGGTCTTTGGAAAAGCATTCTGCAGCTGGTTATGTCCGGTAGGATTTATTTCTGAGCTCGTAGGGGACTTCGGTGAAAGAATGTACAAGAAAATATTCAAGCGGAGGATACATCTTCCGGGATGGATTGATTATCCGCTGCGCAGCCTGAAGTACCTGCTGCTTGGTTTCCTCTTTTACTCCGTATTCTTCCTGATGTCATCCCTTGCATTACAGGCCTTTCTTGATAGTCCTTATAATATTGTAGCCGACCTGAAAATGTATTACTTCTTTGCTGATATCTCCCAGACTGCACTGATCATTCTTGCTGTGCTTTTTGTTCTTTCAATACTGATAAGAAATTTCTGGTGTAGATTTCTGTGTCCTTATGGTGCACTGCTTGGGTTGTTCTCATTTCTAAGTCCGCACAAAATTAAAAGAGATCCTGTAAGCTGTATTGACTGCGGTTTATGTGCAAAAGCCTGTCCTTCTTACATCAAAGTTGATGAAGTAAAAACGGTAATATCAGATGAATGTAATACCTGTCTAAGCTGTGTAGATGTATGTCCTGTTTCAGACACCCTGGATCTGAAATCGGTTCTTCCCGGAAAAAAGAAAATAAACAAAAAATATGTGGCAATAGGAGTTGTATCCATATTTATGCTGGTAACGGGCGCAGGTATTATCACCGGGCACTGGGATAATCATATATCAAGAAGGGATTATCTTATTCATTATAGACACATGAATACATACGGACATCCGACAGGTACAGCTGCTATAAAAAAATTCAACAAAGAAGCTGCCTCAAACAATTTTGAAAAAAAAGATAAACTTAATGAGACAAAGGAGAATTAAATGGAACAGAACAGAAGTGAAATTATCCACAATGAATTATCAGGCCTTACACTTTCGGAAATTGTAACTCAGAACTTCAAAGCTGCTGCTGTTTTCGAAAAATATAACCTCGATTTCTGCTGCGGAGGTAAAAAACCAGTATCAGAAGCCTGCCGGGAGAAAGGTCTTAATTCTTCAGAGGTGCTTGAAGAGCTCAGATCAATCAATAGCTCAGGAAGCAGGGCTGATAATTATAATGAATGGGAAGCCGATTTTTTGATTGACTACATCGTAAACAATCATCATGCTTATATAAACAAAATGATCCCTGTTCTTTCTGCACATACTCAAAAAATTGCCACAGTACATGGCGAAAATCATCCCGAACTTCTGAAAGTTGCTGAAAGTTTCGGGAAGGTTTATAAAGAGCTTAAGCAGCATATGATGAAAGAGGAACAGATCCTTTTTCCTTTCGTAAAACAACTTGCTGCTGCGAAAAGGAACGGAAGAAAAACCGAAGCTCCGTATTTCGGCACAGTAAAAAATCCTATCCGGATGATGGAAGCTGAACACCAGTCTGCAGGTGACGAGATGTATGAAATCAGGACCCTTACAGAGGATTATGCTATTCCCGATGATGCCTGCAACACATACAGCGTGACAATGCAGGAATTAAAGGACTTCGAAGAAGATCTCCACAAACATATTTATCTTGAAAACTATATCCTTTTCCCGAAAGCTGTTGATTTAGAGCAGGAATTGCTATAAGATATTTTGTATTTTACTTTATTAAAACAGACTCTTATGGATATAAAGTACATAGAAGATATCATACTCCTGGTAGATCGGTTTTATGATAAAGTAAATAAAGACCGACTGTTGTCTCCTGTCTTTAACGAGTTTGCCCGGGTTAAATGGGAGGAGCACCTTCCCGTGATGTATAGTTTCTGGAGTGCTGTCCTCTTTGATACCAATACATATAAAGGACAGCCTCTCACATCGCACCTGGAATTGCCAATTTCCACCGAGCACTTTCAGAGATGGCTCGAACTCTTTAAAGAGACGGTAGATGAAAATTTCAAAGGAAATAAAGCTGAAGAGGCAAAAGAAAAAGCTGATTCAATTGCGCATATCTTTCAGACGAAGTTGGGACTGATCAGTGATAATATGAGCATCTTATAAAATATTAATATTCCTTAATTCCCACTCTGAAATTAATATCCATTGCGTTTTCGGAATTTACCTGGTGAATCTTTTTCAGAAGAAGCTCCTTCTCCTGTACACTATTAACATCACCTGTAATAATCAGAGCCCCGTTATCCTCTTTAACTTTAAGATGATCCAGCTCCATCTCCTTCAGCAAATTAATTACGGGCTGATATTTTGCTTTTAACGACATTCCTGATCCTTTTTTTATCAAGATAAATCGATTGATAATAATTTTTTGTTGTGCAGCTAACAGGGCTATTATCCTGCGCTGGAACTTCTTTTATTCAGATTTTAGTAAATTACCAGTACAAATTGAATTAAATACTATCTTCTTACTTATTGTCCGGGGAAGAAAATGAAATTTCTTTACTTATTTATTATTGTTCTTCTTATTAGCTCAGAGCAATACGCCCAGTATCCAAACGTGATGATTAATAATCCTTCAAACACAGATCCTGAAGAAGTCTCAATAGCCATTAATCCTTCAAATCCTGATTACCTGGCTGCAGGGGCCAACATAGATTATATTTATTATTCAGCCGACGGCGGTTATAACTGGAGTCAGCAGACCATGAGCTCCTCACTTGGTGTCTGGGGTGACCCCTGTCTTGTTTATGACGGCAGCGGTAATCTGTACTACGGTCACCTCTCTATTGCCAGCTACTGGATAGACCGGATTGTAATACAGCGTTCAACGGATCAGGGCTCTACATTTAATGACGGAGCGGGTATAGGTTTTAATAATCCCAAACAGCAGGATAAGGAATGGATAGGTGTTGATATGACCGGTTCTCCATATCACGGAAATGTTTATGTAACATGGACTGAATTTGACAGCTACGGAAGCTCTGATCCTTCCGACAGCTCAAGAATTCGCTTTTCCCGTTCCACCGATCAGGGACTTACCTGGTCGCCTGCGGTAACTATAAGTGATGTCAGCGGAGACTGTATAGACAGCGATAATACTGATGAGGGTGCTGTTCCATGTGTCGGTCCCGAAGGACAGATTTATGTAAGCTGGGCCGGACCCCTGGGATTGATGTTTGATAAATCAACTAATGGCGGAACTACCTGGGGGAATGATGTTTTTGTTTCCGATATTCCCGGCGGATGGGATTTCGCTGTTTCAGGTATATACCGGGCAAATGGTCTACCCATAACTGCATGCGACACCGGAAGTTCCTCCCCGTATAATGGCAACATTTATATAAACTGGTCTGATCAGAGAAACGGAACAGACAACACCGACATATTTTTTGTCAAATCAACTGACGGAGGAAACACATGGACATCTCCGTTGAAGGTTAACGATGATAATACTACCCGTCATCAGTTTTTTACCTGGATGACCATTGATCAGACGACCGGCTTTATTTACTGCTGTTTCTATGACAGAAGAAATACCACTGGTGCAGCAACTGATGTCTTTGTCGCCAGGTCTACCGATGGTGGTGATTCTTTTGAAAATTTCAAAGTTAGTGAATCATCATTTACTCCAACCTCTGGAATATTTTTCGGCGATTACACAAATATTGCCGCTTATAACAGAATGGTTTACCCAATGTGGATGCGTCTGAATAATTCAACTCTAAGTGTCTGGACCGCAATAATTCATGATACAACTGCTGTAATACCTGTTGAACTTTCGTCATTTACTTCTGAAACATCCGGCGGAAAAGTACTGCTGAGCTGGGAAACCCGGACAGAAACAAACAATAAAGGTTTTGAAATCCAGAGAAGTAAAAACTCAAAAGACTGGACCGTAATCGGTTATGTGTCTGGAGAAGGAACTTCGACTTTTCCAGGGCAATATCAGTATACAGACAGACCGGTTGAAGGCGGAACTTACTATTACAGATTAAAGCAGATTGATTTTAACGGTACATTCATGTACTCCAAAACCCTGGAAGTAAACCTGATCATTATTAATAGTTACACACTTGAGCAGAACTATCCTAATCCATTCAACCCTTCCACAACAATTGGATATGAATTGCCGGCATCTGCCGATGTGGTAATTAAAGTTTTCGATGTATTGGGGAATGAAGTTGCAACTCTGGTGAATGGTAAGCAGAATGCCGGGGTTCACGAAGTTAAATTTGACGGCACACAACATGGGAGCGGAATATATATATACAGGATGACAACCGGCATAACGGCAGTTACAAAAAAAATGATCCTTATGAAATAAGAATGAATCTTCCTTATTTCATTAAAATCATTTTCTTTGACTGAATAGTGCTACCTGCCCGCAGCTGGTAGAAATATACGCCGCTGGAAAACCTGTCCCCTGAAAACTTAACGGTGTATTTACCAGCGGATTTTACCTCATTCACAAGAGAGGCGACTTCTTTCCCTAGGATATCATAAACTTTAATTGTAACGAAACTTGTACCTGCGAGTCTATAGCTTATGGTTGTTGAAGGATTAAAGGGATTGGGGTAATTCTGGTATAATGAGTAAGTCTGCGGTAATTTAATTTCAACCGGTTCTTCTGCCTGGGTCACTCCGCCATTCGTAGTTTTCACTATCGCTCCGAAAGCTCCTCCTGCCCAGCCTGTGTTATCATTTGCAAAACATATAGAATATAAAGGCATTCGGGTTGCTGACATCTGTTCCACCCAGGTTTCCCCGCCATCTGTGGTTGCAAGGATAATTCCGTCATTTCCGGAAATCCATCCATTCTCTACGCTGCTGAAATGAATTGAATATAAATCGGTTGTAACGTTACTTTCTTTAATCTCCCAGGTGTTTCCTCCGTCAGTAGTTTTTAAGACAATTCCATGCTCCCCAACAACGAAACCGGTCAATTGATCGGTAAACGCTTCTCCGTTCAGATCGTAAGTGGTGTTGGATGCGATACTTTCCCAGGTACTGCCGCCATTAGTGGTTTTTAATAAGCTGCCTGATTCACCGCAGATCCAGCCGTTGTTATTATCAGAGAAGTATACGCCGGTTAATATTTCATTTGTTCCTCCCGGCTGATCCACCCAATTCATACCACCGTTTGTGGTACTTATTATATCCCCATAAGCTCCAACTGCCCAGCCATTTTCTGCATCGGTAAAATAAATGGAAGTCAGCGAGACTGAAGAGGCGGAATTTTGCTGTGTCCAGTCGATGCCTCCGTTTTCAGTTTTGAGGACATTTCCGCCGGCTATACCACCGCAAGCCCATCCCGTATTGTCATCTATAAAATATATGTCCCCGAATTGAGCGCTGTTGGGGTTACTATAAACAACCTCCCAATGCGATCCGCCGTTTGTTGTTTTAATTATTGAGCCCATTAACCCGGTGGCCCATCCGGTATTTTCATCTGTAAAGTAAACTGACTGCCACCAGTCGGAATATCCACTCTGTGCGCTTGTCCAGTTTAATCCTCCATCTGTGGTTCGTGACAGCATTCCGAGGTGTCCAACGGCTATTCCGTTATTCACATCAGAAAAAGATACAGCAGCGAGAGGCCAGTCATTGCCGGTTCCATATCTTTCCCAGGTCTCACCTCCGTCTGTGGTTTTATATATTGAAGTGTCAGCACCGGCAGCCCATCCAGTATTAGAATTTGCAAACTGGACCGACATCAGCATGGGAGACGATCCAAGGTCCTTCGGCTGCCAGTTCATTCCACCATCAGTGGTCTTAAGAACTGTTCCATTCCAACCGACTGCCCAGCCTGTGTTTGCGTCAATAAAGTATAAAGAATAGATAATCTCAGTGGTTCCGCTGGGCTGCAGACTCCAGTCAGTTCCTCCATTATTCGTATTAAAAATAATGCCGTTGGTTCCGGCTGCCCAGCCTTTATTTGCATCAATGAAAAACACTGCCTGCAGCCAGTCATCTGTTGGTGTTCCCTGCGTTATCCAGTTTACACCTCCGTCATTTGATTTAAGAATTAATCCATCACTTCCGGCAATCCATCCAGTATTTTCATCAATAAAAAATATTGAATAGAGTGTATTAGTTACCTCAGTATTCTGAATTTCCCAGTTTGATCCTCCGTCAGAAGTTTTGAGTAGTATACCGTTATCACCGCATACCCACCCGGTACTCGTATTAGCAAAACAAACCGATCTGAGTGTTGCATCAGTTCCGCTGGCCCGGCTTTCCCATGTCAATCCTGCGTCATCAGTTTTTAATATCGTCCCTTTTATGCCCACGGTATAGCCAACGGTCGAAGTAATATATTTAACGGAGTATAAATCATTGCCCATCGGTAGCGGGTTCTGCCAGAACCATTGAGCATTGAGATTAGCGGCCAGGAGCAGGATGGTTAACGTGATCAGTTTTTTCATTTTCTTCTCCCTTATAAATGATGTTTTCAATCATTTTAACCCTGATCAGCAGAATAATTCTGCGAACTAACCCCGGGTTTTCCGGAATGTGGTGTTACTAAAACTTAATTTGAGCAATCCATCATTAAATAGCAATAAAAAAACAATAAATCAGGCCTGAATGATTAAAATCCGGGTCTTTTGGGAACAATTTTACACTAACTTTGATAAATGATGATCGTATATTTAAAGTTACTTAATTACTATATATGGAAATGATGAATCTGAAGAAAAGACTGGATTATCATTACAAAGCTTTCGATAGAACAAAAATCTCACCTGACCCGCTTCAGTTTCTTCATCTTTATTCTGACAAAAATGATATTGAGGTGATGGGGTTTATTGCGGCTATTTTTGCATACGGCAACGTTAAACAGATAATAAATACGCTGAATAAATTTGTTGAGATCTCCGGTAATAAGCCATACAGATTTATCACTTCTTTCAGCAGTCACAAAGATGATATACGACTAAAGCATCTGTACCATCGTTTTTATTCATCTGAAGATGTTATCCATCTTTTCCAGGTTCTGGAAAAAGTTTACGCTGAAAATGGTTCGCTTAAAAACCTTTTCCTCAGATACTACAATAATGAAGACGAGAATATTAAGAGTTCCCTCAGCGGATTTTCACATTATTTTATAAATGAAATCAAGTTGCTGACAAAAAGCGATAAGCTGAGTCAGGGCACAAAGTTTATGTTTCCCCTGCCGGAGTTAGGCAGCGCCTGTAAAAGGAAAAATCTTTTTTTACGCTGGATGGTAAGAAAAGATGAACTTGATTTCGGTCTGTGGAGTGAAATTCCTAAAGACAAGCTGATAATTCCTGTTGATACCCACATTGCTCGTATTTGTAAAGAATTAAAGCTTACAACAAGAAAAAATGTAAGCTGGAAGATGGCTGAAGAAATAACGGGGAATCTAAAAAAGTTTGATCCCGAAGACCCAGTTAAATATGATTTCGCAATATGCCATATTGGGATGAGGAAGCTGATTTTTTAGTTGGTCCGGGTTATTCTGTAATGAATGCAGCTGGTGAATCCTGGTTTATTATAAAATAAGATACATGAAAAAAAATCTTTGCTTTTCGGGATAAAAATCTAAATATTCGTCTGATAAATTTTGTTTCTTTAGCAACCTGGAGAATTTAATGGCGAATAACAATACTAACTCCTCAGGGTTCAAGCCTTATATCTCTGCAAAACAGCTTATTCCGGAATTCACTCCCAAAGCCATTCTACTTGGTGCCATTTTCGGAATTATATTTGGGGCATCTTCGGTTTACCTGGGTCTAAAAGTTGGAATGACTGTTAGTGCTTCAATTCCTATAGCCGTATTAGCAATCTCAGTTTTCAAGAAGTTTGGAAAAGCAACAATTCTTGAGAACAATATAGTGCAGACAATCGGCTCTGCAGGAGAGTCTGTTGCCGCAGGAGTTGTCTTTACTATTCCTGCTTTGTTATTCCTTCCGGGAGGAATGGCATATTTCAAATACTTCCAGATCTTTGTGCTTGCACTTGCCGGAGGTATACTGGGAGTTCTCTTTATGATCCCCCTAAGGAGAGCTTTGATTGTAAAGGAGCATGAAACATTACCATACCCCGAAGGAACTGCCTGCGCGGATGTTCTTATTGCAGGTGAAAAAGGGGGCAACCTTGCAAAGAAAGTATATTATGGACTTGGTATAGCTTTTCTTTATAAACTCTTAATGTCAATTATGGGACTGTGGAAGGATGTTCCGACTTATGTGTTCGGAAGAAAATCCGCACTGCCTAACGGAACAGTTAATGGTGAGATTACCCCGGAGCTTTTAGGTGTTGGGTATATAATCGGACCGAGAATTGCGGGAATAATGGTAGCGGGCGGTGTCCTTTCCTGGATTGTATTGATACCATTGATTACCATACTTGGAGATAATTTAACTTCAATATTTCCCCCGGGAACAAAGCTGATTTCAGATATGTCTCCGGGCGAGATATGGAACAATTATATCAGATATATAGGAGCGGGAGCAGTTACATTCGGAGGATTAATCACACTTGTAAAATCTATCCCCACTATTATCAGTGCTTTTTCTGATTCTTTTAAGGATATAAAAGAAAGCAGAGCAAATAAACAGAAGAATATAGTTGAAGAGAAGGAAAGAACATCCAAAGATATTCCTCTTTCAATCGTTCTGGGCGGAAGTCTTGTTCTTGTAGTATTTATGACAATAATTCCGAATATACCTACGAACTTTATGTCGGCCATAATGGTCGTTATTTTTGGATTCTTCTTCGTAACAGTTTCCTCGCGAATAGTTGGTCTTATCGGTTCCTCATCAAACCCTGTATCAGGTATGACGATAGCCACTTTAATGGCCACTTCATTAATATTTGTCGGAATAGGCTGGACAGGTGAATTTTATGAGCCCCTCGCTCTCGTTATTGGTTCCATTGTTTGTATTGCAGTTGCCAATGCCGGTTCAACATCGCAGGATCTGAAAACCGGTTATCTTGTTGGGGCTACTCCTGTTAAACAGCAGGTTGGTTTACTCATCGGAGTTCTTGTTTCTGTAGTGGCAATAGGATTTACGCTCCTTCTGCTTGAACGCACAGTAGGAATAGGAACAATTACTCCCGCACATCCTGAACCATTACCGGCACCGCAGGCAATTCTGATGTCAACTGTAATAAAGGGTCTGCTCAGCCAGAACCTGCCCTGGGCTCTGGTAATAATTGGTATGGGACTTTCACTGGTCATGGAACTGTCAGGCGTTTCATCTCTTGCTTTTGCTGTAGGTGCTTACCTGCCTCTCTCTACAACATCTACCATATATATTGGTGGTTTGGTCAAATGGCTGGTTGATAAACGTAAAAAATCACAAGAAAGTGAAACCGGCCCGGGAGCATTATTTAGTTCCGGACTCATTGCAGGGGGTACAATCACAGGCATTCTGGTTGCGGTTCTGATCGGATGGACCGTTGGTCATGATGCCTCAGGAAATGCTATTACATTTATAGACTCAGTTCAAAAAACTGTTTTGGGAATATTTACCAGTGGAACTGCCGGTTCTCTTGGTGATTACATTGGGGGCTGGGGAGATATAGCCGGTCTTGTATTTTTTGGACTGCTCTCATTGATGTTGTATAAGATAGCAATGGGTAAGGCTGATAAATAAAATAATTTTGTATGGCTGATAATACAATAATTACCGAAACTGTTAAAAAAGAGCCATCCGCCTTTTACAGGTGGATGGTCCTTTTATTTCTCAGCATTGCAATGTTCGGGAATTATTATGTTTATGATTCTATATCCCTTGTTGCCGATCAGCTGAAAGCTCAACTCAATTATTCCGATCTGGATATAGGTCAGCTTTATTCCTATTACAGCATTGCCGCTATTATTGTATTAATATTCGGGGGAATTCTCGTCGATAAATGGGGCACCAAAAAATCAGCAATTATATTTGCAATAATATGTACAATATCAGGTTTCATTGTTGCCTTCGCACAGGATCTTTACCTGATGCTGGCGGGCAGGTTCCTTCTAGGTGTAGGTTCGGAGCCTCTGATCGTTGCGGTTACTGTTGCTATAGCCAAATGGTTCAAAGGAAAGCAGTTGAGCTTTGCCCTTGGAGTAAACCTTTTCCTGGCACGTGCAGGAACATATGCGGTCGATAATTCTCCAACGCTCTTTTCCGGTATCTACAGCGGCGGATACCAGGGACCTTTAATTCTGGCAGCGTTTGTCGGGACACTGGCTTTTGGGGGCATTATTATTTATGCTATGCTGGAACATAGAGGAGAAAAACTATTTGTCTTAGGAGAAGGCGGCTCGACTGATAAGCTGAATGTTAAGGACTTTTTTAAGTTCAGTAAGTCATTCTGGTATATAACATTGTTATGTGTGACTTTTTATTCTGCAATTTTCCCATTCAGGGCTTTTGCGGTCAAGTTCTTTATGGAAAGTCATAACGTTTCGCGTGAAATGGCGGGCTCATTAATCTCAAATCTTCCTTTGGCTGCAATGATCGCTACTCCGCTGATTGGTCTGCTTGTAGATTATATTGGAAAACGTGCACTATTAATGACTTTCGGATCCTTATTGCTGCTCCCTGTTTACTTAATTATGGGATATACGCAGATATCACTCTATGTTCCTGTGATCATGATGGGCGTTGCATTTTCACTGATTCCTGCGGTAATGTGGCCTGCAGTTGCTTACATAGTTGAAGAAAAACGGCTCGGTTCCGGTTATGCATTAATGACGCTGATTCAGCAGATCGGAATGGCATTATTCCCGTTAGTCGTGGGTGCTGCAAATGACTTTGAAGGTGCTAGTGCTGCAAATCCTGCCGGATATCATCTTGGAATGTGGATATTTTCTATCCTCGGAATTCTCGGACTAATTTTTGCCTATCTGCTAAGAAAAGCTGAAACCGGTCCCGGAGGGCACGGGCTGGAAAAAGGAATGAAGCACCAGACTGCCTAAAGGTCGGTTTTTCCCTCTCTTTTCAGATTCCCTTTTAGAAATTATATTTGTAACTTAAAGTATTGCTTTAGATATGAGGGATTATGTTGAAGTTAAGAAGCGTATTCATAGCATCTTTGATATCGGTAATTTGTTTTCAACCCGGAATTTCAGCTCAGACATTTGGTTTTGGCTGTCTTGGTTTTGTAGGAGGATACGGTGGTTATTCGTACCAGAAATTCCAGCCGGGATTGCTTAATGATTACATTGATAATTTTAACTTTATTTATAGGGATTCACTCTCCGCGCCAATGGATAAGTTCGGACGATCGGACGGTTACAGGCTGGGGTTGAATTTCTTTCGTGCTAAATTCAAAGGTTTCATTATTACTGCAAAGGGTTTTTATCAGAACCTTTCCGAAGAGCATAAAGCTACTGAAAACCTGGCAGGTGGTGACGGAAATACAACCCTTCAGCTGGAAATTATAAACTGGGCACTGGGCATTGACCTTGGAACCCAGATTACGGGAGGATTAAGCTGGAAGGTAGTTGATGCCGCTATTATGTTTAACAATGCAAAATTCACCTCAACTCAGAACTTTCCTAATGCTGTTACAATAGTCGACCAATACAGATCAGAATCAACAAATATCGGTTATACCGTTGGGACCGGATTCATACTGGAGGTAGTTGGAGAGTATGTATCCATCGAAGGAGTAGCGGCTTATACAGACTTCAGCATCGATCAAATGAAGACAGATGACGGAAAGTATTTCGCTTCCACTTCAGCCCAGGATACTCCCCGCTCTAAGAAATTTATTGAACAGGGAGGGTTTAACGCAGTAATTCAGTTGAATGTTGGATTACCCCTATAATTTTTATTCTCATCTGAAAAAACAATATGAAAACATCCAAACTTGATTCGGCCTCAGTGATCGCTATACAGGAATGTATGGCTGTAAAAAAGAATGAAAAAGTTCTTGTAATAACCGACGAACTGAAGCGTGAAATTGGTTATTCACTTTACAGCAATGCTGTCCGTCTCGGGTATAAAGCTCTTTTTGTGGAAATGAAATCCGGGAAAATAAATGGAGAAGAACCTCCTGATGAGATCTCGCATCTTATGCAGCAGTTTGATGTTGTTTTTATCCCTACTGCAAAATCATTAACACATACCGATGCCAGAAGAAATGCTTCAAAAAAAGGCGTCAGGATAGCGACCTTTCCGGGAATAACCCGGGAAGTGATGATACGCGGACTTAATGCAGATTATAAGAAAATATCCCGTCTTTCAATAAAATTGAAAAGAATACTGGAGAAAGGTAAGGAAATCAGGGTCACCGCTCCGGCTGGAACGGATATTTTATTCAGAATTCAGGGCCGTGAAGCTATAGCCAGCAAGGGTCTTTTTCACAAAAAGGGAGAGAGTGGAAATCTTCCAACAGGAGAGACATTTCTTGCTCCCCTGGAAGGAACTTCGAACGGCGTGTTTGTTGTTGATGGATCAATGGCCGGATTGGGACTGGTTAAAGGATCAAAGATCAGGATTGAAGTAAAAAACGGATTTGCCGGGAAAATTTCCGGAGGTCCAATGGCCAAAAAACTTGTTAATATGCTCGATTCTGTAGGTAAAAATGCCAGAAATATTGCAGAATTCGGGATAGGTACCAATGATAGTGTAAAATTAAGCGGAATTTTGCTGGAAGATGAGAAAGTAATGGGTACCGTTCATATTGCTCTTGGAAATAATGTGTCGATGGGTGGAAAAGTAAACGTTCCAATTCATCTTGATGGGGTAATTAAGGAACCAACTGTCTTTCTTGATAGTAAAGTAATAATGAAAGACGGCAAATTGCTGGTTAAATAAATCATTTTGTATTGATATTGAATCTTTTATCTTCAAATTGAATTATATATCTTTGAAATTATCAAAATCTAAGAGAAAAGGATGGCAGTGTTACCTATAACTGTATACGGGGATAAAATCCTCAGGAAGAAAGCAGCCAGGATTACTGAAGTTGATCTTAAAACGATAGAACTTATAAAGAATATGTTTGATACCATGCGCAATGCCAATGGGATTGGTCTGGCGGCCAACCAGATTGGAGTGGATAAAGCGATCTTTGTAATCGATATTTCCCAGGTGGAGGATTACGAGGATACCAAGCCTATTGCTTTCATAAATCCTAAAATTATCAGCCGCTCCGATAAGAAAATTCTTATGGAGGAAGGTTGTTTAAGTATTCCTGATATCAGGGAGGAAGTGAGAAGACCCGAAAGTATTACTATAGTTTATCACGATACCGATCTTAAAGAACAAACACTGGAAGCTGACGGTCTCTTTGCCAGAGTAATCCAGCACGAGTATGATCATCTGCAGGGCATTCTTTTTACAGACCTGATTCCCGATGATGTGAAAAAGAGGTATAAGAGAGATCTGAATAAAATCAGAAAGCGTAAAGTTGATATTGATTATCCAATAACAGAAAATGTGGATTACCAGCTCGCATGAAAATCATTTTCATGGGCACTCCCGAATTTGCAGTTCCCTCATTAAAAAGATTATTTGAAAGCAGACACAAGGTTGCGGCTGTTGTAACTGCTCCGGATAAACAACGGGGAAGGGGACAGAAGGTGACCTTCACACCCGTTAAAGAGTTCGCTCTTGCCAATAATATTCCGGTCCTTCAACCTGATAAACTCAAAGATGAAAATTTTGTTAAAGACCTGAGGAGGTTGGAAGCCGATCTTTTCGTCATCGTTGCGTTCAGAATTCTTCCCCTCGAAGTGTTTACAATTCCCCCTAAAGGTTCTTTTAATCTTCATGGCTCGTCTGCTCCCTGCTTACAGAGGTGCGGCTCCCCTGCAGTGGGCCCTGATAAACGGTGAAAAGGAAACCGGATTAACTACGTTTGCGCTGGCTGAGAAAGTGGATACCGGAAATATTTATTACCAGGAAAAAGTTCCAATAAAAGAGGATGATAATCTCGGAACTTTGCACGACAGAATGGCCATCCTGGGAGCAGAAGTTGTTCTTAAGACAGTGGGGATGATCGAATCGGGGAATTTTGTTCTTAAAGAGCAGGATAATTCAAAAGCCTCACCCGCACCTAAAATAACAAGAGAGATTCAGCAGATAGGCTGGAATAAGTCTGCTGAAGATGTACATAATCTTATCAGAGGATTATCGCCATACCCGGGGGCATTTTTTTATCATAATAATAAACTGATAAAAGTTTATGCTTCAAGACTTTCCGATGAGCAGTTAAATGGACGGGTGAGATCAGACAGACAAAAACAGAAATATTTATCGGATTCAATAAAGGGTCTCTTCAGATACTTGAACTTCAACAGGAGGGTAAAAAGAGAATGACTACTGAAGAGTTTTTAAGAGGGTACAGCTTTATCTAAATTCTTTTTTATGATCGCCTTCTACTGAACGACCCAAAAATTTATAAATATTAAAAAACAAAGTGGATTATTAAAAAAAATTCACTAATTTTATCGGTGAAATATGGGAGAACCTAAAAATTCAGGGAGAGTTAACATGCCTAAAGTAATTCTAACGGTTACAATTTTGTCTTTTTTTCTTATCTCCTGTTCAAGTGTCCGTCCCCCTGTTAAATCTGATATATCGCAGGTTAGCGAAAATATCAGTAAGACCATTGAGCAACAGAATGAGAAATCCCTCAAAAGAAAAGTGGCCATTGCCCGTTTTACAAATGAAACCAAATATGGACAGGGATTCTTTTATAACGAAAATGACGATCGTCTAGGTAAGCAGGCAATGGATATTTTTTCATCCAAACTTGCTTCCACCGATAAGTTCATTATGCTTGAGCGATCCGATCTTGCATACCTGATGAAAGAAAAACAAATCGCTGATTTCGATTCGCTTAATATTCCTGCCGACTATCTTATTGTAGGATCAGTAACTGAGTTTGGACGCAAATCAACGAGTGATGTTGGTGTATTCAGCAGAAGCAAGAAACAGACTGCATACGCCAGGGTAAATGTAAGACTGGTGGATGTAAAAACAAGCAGGATAATTTATTCGGAGGAAGGTTACGGTGAAGCATTCTCAGAAGCTGAGACTGTTCTCGGACTGGGTGAGACTGCGGGCTATGATGCCTCGCTTAATGATAAAGTAATCAGTGCGGCAATTACAAAACTAGTAAATAACATCACCGAAAAACTTCTCGATAATCCATGGAGATCATACCTGTTGTCATATGATGAAGGTAATTATGTTATAGCAGGGGGAGAGCTTCAGGGAATAAAAGAAGGAGATGAATTTAATGTTTATAAAAGAGGAAATAAGGTATTAAATCCGCAGAGCAAGGTTATGATTGAACTTCCCGGGAAGAAAATCGGAAAGATCAGGGTTGTAGCACTTATTCCTGGTGATGAAACTACCGAATTATCAGTCTGTACCAGAATCTCAGGGGATCTGCCCCTTGAAAATTTTAACGATTATTACATTCAAGAACAATAAGGGGATGCATATGAAAACAAGCATCTTATTCATTCTTCTTTCATTCTTCATGATATCCTGCGGCGGTTACAACACGGGAGTAACAATAAAGGACCACAAAGGTTATCTTAAATTTACAGGAAACACTTATGATATAACTGTTTCTATTAATGATAACCAGCCTTTTATGCTGCAGAAGGAAGTTGAGGTTTACTCACTTGAACCGGGAACCCACAACGTTAAAATATACCGGGATAAAAATGTGGTGGTCAATCGTACAATAATTGTTGATGCAGAAGTAACAACCGAAATAGAGGTGCCATGAAAAAATCAATCTTAATCCTGTTTTTGTTGTTTGGATTTTTCACAGGATGCTATACTCCAAAGGGAATGTATTACTGGGGAAACTATTCAAGCACATTGTATGATTTGAAGAAAAACCCGGGTGAAGAGACATTCGAAAAACACAAAATCCAGTTATCAAATATAATAGAGACTTGTGAAAAAAGGGAACAGCCCGTACCCCCGGGAGTATATGCCGAGTACGGCTATATGCTGCTGAAGGCTGGAAATGAAACCGACGGAATGACTTTCCTCAACAAAGAGGAAACTACATATCCCGAATCAACTTCATTTATTGAAAGATTAAAGGGAGAATATGAAAGGGGGAAGGAATGAGACCTACACAATTTATTTTAGTAATGATACTCGGACTAAACTTAATCGGCTGTGCTCCATATATTACAAAGGAGGAATTCTCCCCAAAAATGTATGCAGAACATCCGGCAAGCATACTGGTTTTGCCGCCAATAAATAATTCTACTGCGGCGGATGCGAAAGATTATTATACAACTACTGTGGCAGAACCTTTAACCAACAGCGGATATTATGTTTTTCCGATGGAAGTAGTATACGATGTTCTTCAGCAGGAGGGATTATATGATACCGAAACGATGATGAACGTCCCTGCGGAAAAATTTTACGATTATTTCGGTGCAGATGCTGTTATGTATGTGACGATAAATGAGTGGGATACGCAATATCTCATTACATCCGGAAGCGTTAAGGTCCAGGCAACCTGTGAGCTGAAGTCTACACATACTGGAGATCTTTTGTGGTTTTACGACGAAGAGGTCGACGTTAATACAAACGGATCAAACGGAGGAATGGGCGGTTGGGCAGGACTGATAGCAAATGTTGTTACTACAGCCGTTAAAACAGCTGCACAGGATTATGTTCCGATTGCACGTGATGTTAACAAGAAAATATTTCTTGCATTACCGGCAGGTAAGTACAATAACAGATTCGATAAAGACCAAAAAGATAAGGTGAAGAAAAAAGAACTTAGTAAAAAAGGCGGATAAGCCCAATCTAAACTAGATTTTATTCAGGGAAGGGATAAACGGAAACACAAACATTAATGGTTTAAGAGGATTTTACAAATACTGGAATTTTATTCTCCGTTTATCCCAATACTTTCTTTACAATATTTTTAACAAGACCTTCATATCTTTTTACCAGGAGAACCGAAGTCGGTGAATACCGCGCAACTTTTTCAGGGATTTCACCAAAAAGCATTTTATGATACAACGATTCCTTTCGCTGCACCTATAACGACAAGATCATAATCCTTTCCGGCTTTCGCAATCCCGCCGGCCACCGATTTTGAGGTGACAATCCTTTCCTGCTGCCGGATATTTGGGTTAAGGTTATTTAATGTTGCCCTGATATTTTTTTTGCCTTCTTCGGTTAATTCACTCTGACTCTGCATTGGTCGAGATAAATCCTGCTGTCACTGATAAATTCAGCTCGGCGGCAATTGCACTCAGTAATGAAGCTGCCAGCCTGGCATTTGGTCCTCCTGAAGTTGGAAGAAAACAGGTTTCCAGGTTTGTAGAGTCACCTATTTTAAGCAGCATCAGATCGCATGGGGCAAAACGAATAACCCTATCAGCTATTTCACCGAAAATTCTATCCCTTGTCTTTGTATATCCTTTCCATCCCATTACCAGCATACTGGCATTTTGGCGGTCAGCGGCCGCTAAAATACCCTGGGAGGCATGATGGCCGATTACAGTATCCGTCTCAATCTCAATTCCATATTCCTGTCCTATCTTTCCTTGCTCTCCTAAGCAGCGATTCCTTATGATGCATAAAACGCATCCCTTCGTGTATCGGCATCTGTCTTGGTACTTCAACAACGCTGATTGCTACAATTCTCTGGCTGCGCTGCCTGGCTACAGGTATTGCAAGCTTTAATAAAATCTCAATGGTATCAGGATTATATATGGCTACAACTACAGACGGAGGTAGTTCTGTCTCCGGTGCGGCAGCCCTGGGAATCAGAACCTGGGGTTCAATTGAAGCCGCCTGTTTTTCGAATACCGAATAATAGAGTAATAATCCAAATGCAATCCAGCCTATTGTGACATACCACGCTATGGGCTGGAAATCGAACTGGTATAAAGCGAGGAATATATTAAGCGCAAAGCCCAGAAGAGGGACATAAGGATAGAAAGGAACTCTATATTTTCTTGGAATTTCCGGATGATTACGTCTCAGTACAATGATAGAAAGATTAACAAGTGCGAACGTCAGGAGAAACATCAGGCTTGCTGCAGAACCAACAGCTTCTATTGGAAGTGTAATTGCCATAACGAGCAGGATTACCCCTGTTACATAAATTGCGATATGGGGGGTTCTGCGTTTTGAATGAATTGTTGAAACTCTTTTGGGAAGCCATAGATCTCTCCCCATTGAAAAAGCTACACGTGAAGCAGCCATAACAGTTGCGTTAAGCGCTGAGGAGGTTGAAAGTATTCCTCCGAATACAATTAAAGCTACACCAAATGCAGGCATAAAATTCTCTGCGGCACGAACAATAGCTGTTTCTTTATACTTTCCCAGGAACTCCCAGCTTGTCATTCCTCCCGGGTTTATCGCGGCAAGAGAAACAAAAAGGATTAATAAGTACATTATTATGGTTATCCCCAGCGCGATAAAAGTAGCCCGCGGTATATTCTTCTCGGGTGACTTGATCTCTTCTGCCACAGTTGCAATCAGATCATAGCCTTCAAAAGCTATGAAAGTTAATCCCATTGCAACAAAAACCCCGCTCATACCTTTTGCGAAGAACGGACTAAAACTCTCACTTACCTGTGAAGGGTTTGCGAAGATCTCACTTAACCCGAAGTATACAAAAATTCCCAGCACGGCCAGCTTTGAGAGAGTAAGTACATTCTCTGCTTTTCCTGTTACTTCCGCACCCCTCGCGTTCAGCCAGATAAAGATTGAGCCGATAAAAATCGTTACCAATAATATCGGGACTTTATTTCCCAGGAAAGAATATACATTATCGGAGATAAAGGGTATGTATTTATGAAAAAATTCCCAGAAGTAACCGGCAAACCCAAGTGCATAAAGGCTGCAGGCAACAGTATAAGCAAACCATAACATCCATCCCGAAACGAAACCGACTGCGCCGGGATAGGCCATCTTAACAAAGGAATAACCTCCCCCTGCTTTGGGGATAGCAGAAGCAAGTTCGGCATAGGCAAAGGCTGTAAGCAGGGTTACTACACCATTTAATGCAAACGCTACTATTGAAGCAGGACCGGCCTCACCGGCAGCAATACCGGTAAGTACAAATATTCCTGCCCCTATCATCGCTCCGACACCTATCATTGTAGCGTCAAAAAGACCCAGATCACGGGCGAATGTTGGTTGTATAGGTGCGGCCCCTCTCTTATTCATCAGAAATCTGCAGCAAAATCAAATACCTGGATATTTTTTTCTTAAAAATAATCAGATGCTACTATAATTCAAAAACATCATTTATTTATTTTAGCTCACTAAAATTGCTTTAATCATTCACTACATTTGTTTATTATTATTCTTTCATTTTAACCAATTAACCAATTTTAGTTTCTCCGGGGGAGCATTATTATGTTTAAAAATTCAGGATGATCTAAATGGAATATAAAAATAGTATTATTGAGACTATTGGAAACACCCCTTTGATAAAACTTAACCGGATAACAAAAGGGCTAAAGCCGAAAATTTTTGCCAAACTGGAATCATCGAATCCGGGCGGCAGCGTGAAAGACCGTATTGGCATTTCCATGATAGAAGCCGCAGAAAAAAACAATGAGTTAAAGCCGGGCGGCACTATTATAGAAGCAACCAGCGGGAATACAGGTATAGGACTGGCACTAACGGCTGCTGTTAAGGGTTATAAAACAATTTTTGTTGTTACTGATAAAGTAAGCGCAGAAAAAATAAATTATCTTCGCGCACTGGGGGGCGAGGTGATAGTAGTTTCAAATGCTGTTGAGCCCGATAGTCCCGAATACTATGTTAATGTAGCAAAGCGTATTCACAAAGAAACACCTAATTCAATTTTCGCCTATCAATATTCGAATCCTGCCAATCCCGAAATACATTACAGGACTACGGGTCCTGAGATCTGGAGGCAGACAGATGGAAAAATAACTCACCTTATATCGAGTATTGGAACAGGAGGGACGATAAGCGGTACCGGAAAATTTCTTAAGGAAAAGAATCCTGAAATTAAGGTAATAGGTGCCGATCCTCTGGGATCGATATTCAGAACTTACAAAGAAACGGGTGAGATCATTAAAGGTACTCCATATCTTGTTGAGGGTATCGGTCAGGACTGCCTTCCTGAGAATGTGCATTTTCAGTACATTGACAGGATAATTAACATAAGCGACAGGGAATCTTTTGCCGCCGCAAGAAGACTCACAAAAGAGGAAGGTATTTTCTGCGGAGGAAGCACAGGTACCATACTTCACGTTACTCTGGAAATTGCTAAGGACCTGAGTGAAAGTGATGTTGTCGTTTTCTTTGTCTGCGATACAGGCGAAAGATATCTCTCGAAGGTTCATAACGTTGAATGGCTGAGGGTTAACCAGATGCTGGATAAGGAAATCAAGACTTTGCGCGATATTTCCGAGGCGAAGAAATCAAACGGTAATGAGGATATTGTTTATGTTAAGTCTGACGCCTTAGTGAAGGATGCGCTTGAACTGATAACCAAAAAGGGATATTCCAATATTCCCGTTATGCTTAACAGAAAGGCTATCGGATGTATAAGGGAAAACATGCTAATGGGAAAATTACTGAACAACAAGGAACTTCTTGAAGCATCGGTTACGGATGTAATGGATGAGTGCGTTCCGGTGCTGGATGCAAAAACAGAGATCAGTAAAGTAAAAAAAGTGCTTAAAGAAAATTCTGCAGTGCTTGTTAGTGATTTCGGCAGGATCACTGACATAATTACCAGGTATGATCTTATTAATTTTGATAATAAAAATTGACTAATTCGTAAATTCGCTAATTCTATAATTACAGGAGAAATAATGGGTTTTTCAACAGATGCAATACATGCGGGACAAGCACCTGACCCGGTTACGGGTGCTGTCATTACACCAATTTACCAGACATCAACTTATGCTCAGGAGGAGCTGGGAAAAAATAAGGGCTTCGAGTATGGCAGAACCCATAACCTTACCCGCCAGTCTCTTGAGAATAATGTCGCCGCTCTTGAAAAGGGTAAGTTTGGAATAGCTTTCTCTTCAGGTCTGGCAGCAACACAGGCCATAACTACTCTTGTTAAAGCGGGCGATCATGTTATCGTATCTCATAATGTGTACGGCGGTACTTACCGTCTTTTTGAATTAATTATGAAAGATTTTGGACTCGAATTTTCCTGGGTCAATACATCGGATCTTAAGAACATTGAGGATGCTATAAAGAAAAATACCAAAATGGTATTCATTGAAACTCCCACAAACCCAATGCTGAACCTTACAGATATTAGAGGAACAGCAGATATATGCAAAAAGAATAACCTTATCTGTGTGGTTGATAATACTTTTATGAGTCCATATTTCCAGAACCCGCTCACACTCGGAGCCTCGGTTGTTCTTCACAGTCAGACTAAATATCTGAACGGCCACAGTGACGTAATAGGCGGGATTCTTCTTACCAATGATGAAAAGATCCACGATCGTTTGAGATATGTTCAGAATGCGGTAGGTGCGGTGCCATCACCGTTTGACTGCTGGCTTATTCTGCGTTCTACAAAAACCCTTGCGGTAAGAATGCAGAGACATAATGAGAATGCTGTTCGCTTTGCTAAGCACCTGGAGGAGAGCGGCTATTGTAAAAAGATCTACTATCCGGGACTGCCGTCCCATCCCCAGCACGAACTTGCAGAAAAACAGATGCGTGGTTTTGGAGGGATGATATCCGCAGATTTCGGAGATGTAGAAACAGCAAAGAAAATTCTGAAGAATCTGAAAATTTTTACTCTGGGTGAAAGTCTTGGTGGTGTTGAGAGCCTTATCAGTCATCCTGCCAGTATGACCCACGCCGCAGTTCCAAAAGAAAAAAGAGAAGCGATGGGACTGACTGACAGTCTTATCCGTTTTTCAATTGGAATTGAGGATATTGAAGACCTGATAGATGACCTTGAACAATCCTTTAAGTAATGAGCTGTATTGACCTCAATTCAGAATCGAATAATGCTGTATTTCACTGAAGAATAAGGGTTTACTTATTCAGTCTATTGTTGCATATCATTGACCACAGCTGATTCAGCTTTGTATCTTATCATTAAAATTGTGAAATAATAAGGAAGTTGAATAAATGATAAGATTTAAGAAAGTTTTGATTTCGGCAGCCCTGGCTGTGCTTATTTTGATCGGTTCAGGGTTCAGCAAAGAGGTATTTGCAAACAGCAGCGATAACCATCTCTCGGATAAGGTAACAGCTGCTATCACTTCAAGATATGATCCATCAAATGTAGAAGTAACAGTAAAAGACGGCGGTTGGGTCATGCTCAATGGAGAAGTCAACACTCTGTACGATAAGGACAGGATCTATGAAATAGCTTCGCATATACATGGAGTTACCAGAATCACCAATGATATAAGCGTTGTTCCAAGAAGAACTACTGAGATAAAAAAGACAACAAACATTCCTGCTGATATAATAAAACAGGACGTCAGGATGCTAATTGATAAGAATGCGGCGATAACTGAACCTGATCAAATTAATATAGCTGTGGACGGCAGTCTTGTCATGTTGTCGGGACATGTTAATTTCTACAGGGAAAAGATTCTTGCCAGAACCGTTGCTTCGCAGGTACGAGGTGTTACAGCGATTCAAAATAATATCAAGATTACGCCTATTAAAGAAGCCATTGATGATCAAAATCTGAAGGAAGTTTTTGAGAGTATCCTCCGGGATGAATTTCCGCTTGTTGATAAGAATCAGGTTAATATAAAGGTAGAAAATGGTTTTGTTACAATCTCGGGTACCGTTTCAAACCTTTGGGTTAAAAATAGTATGGCCAAAGAATTTGGTAGTGTTGAAGGGGTTATTGATGTAATTAACAAACTCGAGGTAAAGCCCGAGATGAATGGTTGATTTCCGGCGGGCGGATCATTTAGTTTGCCTGGATATTTTTCCAGTGTAAACAGACCTCCTGGTCGTGAAATAATACACTGACAATTTGTCATACTATTGATTTTTTCAACAGTTGAATTTTGCGTTTTTTCGCAATATTTGGAAATGTCCAACTACGGGACAAAAGGCGGATAAAAGGCGGAATACCACTAGAAAAACAAAAGTATGACACTTTGTCAGACTTGTTGAATATTTAATCACTGAACAGTCCATCTCAACTACCCCCTAATAAACAAAATCATCCTGTTTTTTCCCGGCTACATCTCGGCGACTACTTCAGTACAACTACACTCCAACTGCGCTTCAACTACGCTCCAGCTGCGCTCCAGCTACGCTCCAAATGCGCTTCAGCTGCGCTTGAAGTACTAATCACTTACAGACAGGGAATTGTCACGATTGTTTCCATTACTATTCATTTTTATTCTACGTATTTTTGTTCAAGTAATTTTTTTATAATCAGACGGGGAGAAGATATGAATACCGAAGAAAAAACAAATCCGGAAATGAACCTGGTTGATGATACCAAATACTCAATGGATACTCACCTTATTTACGGAAAGAACTTTACAAAAAAATGGGATTATACTCATCATGTACTGCCGCCAATCACTTCATCTGTAATTTATCGTCTGGATTCTGTTGAAAGAGGAGCAGAGGGATTCCAGGAATTCGCAAATTCACCTGTAACCGGCGAAGACCCGATGCCGATTTATATATACGACAGGCTGGGTGAACCAAATAAAGATATTCTTGAAGAAAATCTTGCCTATGCCGAAAGAGGCGAGATGGCTGTAACATTTTCTACCGGTATGGGTGCAATATCGGGCATCATTGGTATGCTCACCAAATCGGGAGACGAGATCATATCTCATATGACCCTTTACGGCTGTACCTATTCTTTGTTTACCAACTGGCTGCCCAGGTATAACATAAAAACAATTCTTGCCGATCTTACGACACCTGAGAACCTGCTGAAATTTGTTACTCCGCAGACCCGGGTAGTTTACCTTGAATCTCCGGCAAATCCCAACCTGGACATCATTGATATAGCAGAAATCCGAAGACTGGTAGATACAATTAATGAAAACAGGGATGAGGCAGAAAGAATAAAGATTGTTGTTGATAATACTTTTGCGACCCCTTTCTGCCAGAGACCAATTGAACTGGGTGCAAACTTCTCGGTTAATTCCTTAACAAAAGGACTCGGCGGATTCGGAACAGATATGGGCGGTGTTGTTATCGGTAAAAATAAATATAAGGATATGCTTCTGCTTTACCGCAAAGATTTCGGAGCTGTGCTTAATAATAAAACTGCGTGGACAATTACAACATACGGACTGCCAACTCTGCCTGTCAGGATTAGACAGCAAATGAAATCTGCCGGCAGGGTTGCCGAATTTCTGAAAGCTCATCCTAAAGTTGAATTTGTTAATTATCCGGGTTTGCCTGACTATAAGTATTATGAAACTGCTAAAAAACAAATGAGAGACTTTGACGGGAATTTTGCTCCCGGCAGTCTCATTTATTTTGTTCTTAAAGGTTCTGATCCCAGTGAAAGTAAGGAGAACGGCAGAAAGTTCATGAATTTTGCTGCAGAACATGCTTATACGATGACACTGGCTGTAAGTCTGGGACATACAAGGACCCTTATTGAACACCCTGCTTCAATGACACATTCGATGATTGCACCTGATAAACTCATTGAATACGGTATTGATCCGGGAGGGATCAGGATAGCATTAGGTCTGGAGAATACTAACGATATTCTTATGGACCTTGACGTGTGTCTAAGCAACGTATAATTCTTTCGCAATTGTGCTGTTTGTTAGAGGTCACCCGGATATATTTTATTTGAGTGACCTTTTTCTTTATTTTTATAAAAGCAATTAAATCTTTATGCAGGAAAAACTTATGAAGATAAAAATACTGTTTGTCATAACACTGATGTTTATTATTTCAGGATTAGTAAGAGCTCAGGAGGATTCTGACTCTGTAGAAGTTTATCTGATCGATTCTTTTGTTACGCCGGAAGTTCCTCATACTTTCATGCTGTCATTCTTTACAAGTGTTCCCGCTAAATCCAAAGTTATAATTGCAAACAGCTATTCTTATGAAGTTTCAACCAAGCTTACCGAAAGTCATAAAATAAACATTGACATCTCAGATCTTCGCTTCAAAGAGAAAAACGTTCCTTTTGTAATTCAGGTTGAGGATTCAGCGGGCCGTCAATATACAAGTGAAACATATGAATTCGAACTGCCCGAAGAACCGAAAGTGGAGGGAGGATCCAATTTTCTTCTTTTGTGTGTATTCGGAGCAGCTGTATTCGGACTCCCGTCTCCCGTCTATGTGAAGGAAAACTCTGAAGATTATTTCAGTCTGACCAAAGAAGTCCCTCTTGTTTCTATCAGAGGCAGCAGCTACAGGTATCCTGTGGGGTATTTTTCAGTTGAGTACTCACATATTTTTAATGCTCCGGTGAAAAACTTTTTCAGGGTGGGGTACAAACATATAATTGAAGTTCCGGGAATAGAATACATCGCGCCGGGGATCAATGGCTTTACAAATTTTAACGGTTTTAACGGGATTTCCCCGGAATTGTCAGTCGGCCTTTTCAGAATAATCAATACATTCACTGTATATGCGAGATACAGATTTAATGCAAAACCCGGGGAAAAGGCGAGTGAGTTTCACGAATTTTCAATAGGTCTTTACTCCAGTTTCTTTTCACTCTATTTCTAGACCATATCTGCAATTATCTTCTGAAAACTGCACTTCTATTAGCCTGTATTATGTTTAGATTAGCTATCTGATACAGGAACGATTATATCTTTCAGAATGTTTTAGAATAAAACTGATCATTCTTAATGAAATACATCTTATTAATAATATTTCTAACCTCAATAACCGCAGCACAGACAGGAAGTTTAACCGGGAAAGTCTCCGACGGGGAAAATCCCGTTCCTTCAGTGAATATTCTCGTCCTTAATACCGGTTATGGAACAATAACGGATGAAAACGGCAATTATGTGCTTAATGGAATCCCGGCGGGTAAACAAACAATAAGATACAGCTCGGTTGGTTATAAAACAGAGGAAAGAGAAGTTAATATACTTCCGGGAAAAAAAATTGAAATTAACATTGTCCTTAATGAGACAGTAATAGAAGTGGGTGAAGTTGAGGTAACAGGGATGAAAAGGCAGGAACAGCGGGACACAAGAACAAGTGTGATCGACCTTAATCCGCGAAGCGCTAAGATACTCCCCGGCGCGGGAGAAGATGTTCTCAGGACTTTACAGTCACTCCCGGGTGTTCTGGCCCCTAATGATTTTTCTTCACAGCTTATTGTAAGAGGGAGCGGTCCCGATCAGAATCTCATCATAATGGATGATGTCGAGATTTTTAATCCCTACAGGCTGTATGGGGTAATCAGTATGTTCAACCCTGATGCTGTTGAGGACGTCAACCTGATGACCGGCGGCTTTCCGGCACGGTACGGTGACCGTCTTTCGGCGGTTCTGGATGTCACCAATAAGGAAGGAAATGACAACAAGAATTTAACCGGCAGTCTTAATGCCTCCATTATCGATGCAAATCTTGTACTCGAGGGCAAAAATCCCTTCAGTCTTAAGGGAAGCTGGATGTTTAATTCACGGAGAACTTATTACGATCTTATAATTGAACCTTTCGTAAAGAATGCAGGACTTGTAGACCAGAATGTAAGTTTTCCAAATTTTTATGATTTCCAGACAAAAATTGCTATCGGTCCATACAACGGCAATAAAATTTTAATTAATGGGATCTATTCTCAGGACGGTGTTGATATAGTAAGTGCAAAAAAAAGAAAAACTGCTGACAGCATAGGCGTTTCAAATATAACTCTGAATAATGTTGCAAGTGTTGCCTGGCATTTTACCCCGACTACAAAATTCCTGAATAAAGTGGTTGGATCTTATTATACAAACAGCGGTGCTGCCGACTTTAATTCCGAGGTTCTCGATCCTTCATTAAACCGTGAAGATTTTAAGAATATAATACCTGATACCCTTGCGCCGTATCTGTTGTACTTTAAGTTCAATTCCGATTTCACTTTTCAGAAGTATTCAGTAGATGATTATGCAACTTACCTCTGGGGGGATAATATATTTGAAGCAGGAGCAGGAGTTGATTTCCTGAAAACGATTATTGATTTCAAGTTTGATATTGATCCTGAACTCAGAGCTTTCTTTTCTTCAAATCCCCAATTCCGCGCGGTGCTTGATAACCTGGTAGATACCAGAAATGATAAAAGATACCATGCATTTGTACAGAACAACTTCTCATTCAATAAGAAGTTTTATTTTCAGCCGGGACTGCGTTTTGATTACTATGACATTCTGCATAAGGCATACCTTGCACCGAGGATATCCATGTCATATGCATTTGACGACCTGACGACACTAAGGGCTGTCTGGGGGATTTATTATCAGTCTCCCGGTTATGAAAAGCTGCGGGATGAAAACGTTTTATACGACCTGAGCAATGTTTACACAAGAAACCTTGAAGCAGAGCAGGCTCTTCACTATATCGTCGGTATAGAACGATGGTTGAATTCGGAATGGAGCTTGAAACTTGAGGGTTACTACAAAGATTTCAATAACCTGATTATTCAGAAAACCGTTCCCGGTTTGCGTTATGTTACCAGTCCGGTTCCCGGTGAGGATCCGCGTTATCCCGACGGGTGGACGCAGCCGGTTGCAGTAACCGGGGATTCACTCACACAGATCCCGGTGAATAATGCTGATGGACGTGCATATGGAGCAGAAATTTTCCTGGCAAAAAAGAATCTTGGTCCCGATGATAAGTTTTCAGGCTGGATCAGTTATTCATACTCTCTTGCGGAGAGAAATGAGGATGGCATTATCCGGCCTTTCCGCTTCGATCAGAGGCATACAGTAAATATTGTATTTAACTACCAGCTCACACACTGGCTTGATGTCGGGGTCAGATGGCAGTATGGCTCGGGTTTTCCCATTACGCTGCCTACGGGGGTAAAACCGAGGATAGTGCTTGTGGATGAAAATGGCGATGGGGTTCCTGAAACTCCTGAAGTAGCCACCAGGATTCCTTATTTCGGAGGGAACGGACAGGTTATTTATGATGTTGACTATAATAACCAGCGGCTGAATGCAAGGAAACCGCCCTATCACCGGCTGGATGTACGTTTTACTGCGGTAACTAATTTCTGGAACCTTGACTGGTCATTTTACCTGGATGTAATAAATGCTTACAACCGTTCGAATGTTATTGGATACGATTATTATATTAATGAGGACCTGACGCTCGGACGGGACACCAGTACAATGTTCCCTATAATCCCTACACTGGGTTTTAGTGTAAAATTTTAATAATTTAATTTCTTATGAGCAAAGCAAAACTACTTACTGTTTCAGAGATAACAAGACAGATAAAACTGAGCCTCGAAGAAGAATTCTCACAGGTGTCGGTTGTCGGCGAGATATCTAATTTTAAAGCTCATAATTCCGGACACTGGTATTTCAACCTTAAGGATTCTGATGCTTTGATCAGCTGTACGATGTGGAGAGGGTACAACAATTATGTCTTCTTTACACCCCAGGACGGAATGAAAGTAATAGTCAACGGTAAACTATCTGTTTATCCGCCAAGGGGAACTTACCAGGTTGATGTACGTTCAATGAAACCAGCAGGGGTCGGTGAACTTCAGGCTGCCTTTGAAATGCTGAAGCAGAAGCTTGGAGAGGAAGGTTTGTTCGACACTTCTCATAAAAAATCTATTCCTGTTTTTCCGAAGAAGATAGGTATTGTAACAGCTATCGACGGAGCGGCATTCAAAGATATGATAAGTGTAGCGGAAAGAAGATATCCCCTGGTTGAACTGGTTATAACCCCTGCCCGGGTACAGGGAACAGGTTCTGCCGAAACAATAATTGATGGTATAAATCGGCTTAACGCACAAGAAGACATCGACGTAATTATTATCGCCCGGGGAGGCGGATCTATTGAGGATCTTTGGTCATTTAATGAAGAAGCAGTAGCACGTGCAGTATACAATTCGCGGGTCCCGGTCATCAGCGGTATTGGTCATGAGATCGATTTTACTATAGCAGATTTTGTTGCTGACTTAAGGGCTCCTACACCTTCGGCGGCAATGGAATTAGCCACTCCCGATAAGAATGATATTTTTGCCTTTATAAACGATTTTTCCTATAATTCTACATTAAAAATAAATGAATTATACCGAAAAGGGAGAAAAAGACTCGGTTCAGTTCTAGGTTCATACGGGTTCAGGGTTCCCCTGGATATTGTGAGAAATAAATCTCAATTTGTTGATAACCTGCTTTATAAAGTGCTTCATATAACCGATCACAGAATATTATTGCACAACAATAAAGTTTCTCTTCTTACCAAAATTATTGAATCAAATAATATTCAGCGTACACTCGAAAGAGGTTTTACACTTGTGAGACAGGATAACAAATATATTAAGCGAAGTAGTCAATTTAATTCAAATAAAGCGGCCGACCTGATATTTGCCGACAGCAGCATTAAGATCGTTAGAGAGAAAAATGGGCAAGAAACAACATAATAAAAGTTTTGAGAAAGATCTGAAAAGACTGGAAGAGATCTCTGTGCTTCTTGAGAAAGATGCGGTAGATCTTGAAGAGGCTCTCAATCTTTATGAAGAAGGAATTGAACTTTCAAGAAACTGCATATCAGTTTTAAAGAAAGCAGAAATTAGAATCACCGAGCTGAAAAAGAGGCTTGACGAATTGAATTATGAAGAAGAGGAGAGAGAAGAATAAAAATGGAGAATGAGAATATGTCTGCTGAGGTTAAATACCCGGTTCTGTCAAAAGTAAGTGTCCCCTCAGATATCCGGAATCTTTCAACAACTGAACTCAAGGATTTATGCAAAGATATCCGTGAATACCTGATTGATACAATTTCAGAGGTAGGCGGACATTTTGGAGGCGGATTGGGAACGGTGGAACTGGCTGTTGCTGTCCATAAAGTATTTAATACACCTCATGACCTTGTTGTATGGGATACCGGCCACCAGGCTTATCCGCATAAAATACTGACAGGAAGAAAAGATCAGCTTAATACGATAAGGCAGCTGCATGGTATCAGCGGCTTTCTGAAGAGAAGTGAAAGTGAATATGATACCTTTGGTGCGGGACATGCAACTACTTCGGTATCTGCGGCTCTTGGTATGGCTGTTGCCAGGGATCTGAAGAAAGAAGATAGAAAGGTCGTCGCGATAATCGGCGACGGAGCAATGACAGGGGGAATGGCTTACGAGGCCATGAATAATTCAGGAATAAACAAATCAGACCTGATCGTTGTATTTAATGACAATCGTATGTCGATCGCCCCGAATGTATGGCAGGTTTCCAATTACTTTACTGAAATGATTGCCCACCCGGATTATAATAAATTTAAAGGCCAGATCTGGGAACTGACCGGAAAACTGGATCAGTTCGGCGACCGTTTGAGAAAGATTGCCGCCCGTCTTGAAAACGGTATTAAGGCAGTGATTACTCCCGGAATGCTCTTCGAGGCACTCGGTTTCAGGTATTTTGGTCCTATCAACGGCCATAACCTTCACCAGATGATAAGGATATTTGAACAGGTAAAAGACCTGAAGGGACCAATACTGGTTCACGCTATGACACAGAAGGGTAAAGGCTATAAACCCGCTGAAGGACATGAACAGAAACTCCATGCTTCCACTCCCTTTGATAAACTTACGGGGAAGGCCTATAAGAAAAGCAGCAGCGCACCATCTTATACTTCCATATTCGGCAATGCCCTGGTCGATATTATTAAAGAGAATAAAAATGTGGTAGGTATTACAGCCGCAATGCCTGATGGTACAGGACTCGATATTCTTCAGAAGGAATTTCCGGAGAATTATTTCGATGTCGGTATTGCAGAAGAACATGCAGTAACATTTGCCGCCGGTATGGCCACACAGGGTGTAGTACCAGTTGTAACTGTTTACTCGACTTTCCTGCAGAGAGCGTTTGATCAGATAGTTCACGATGTAGGGATTCAGAAACTTCACGTTGTATTTGCAATGGACAGGGCAGGACTTGTGGGGGCTGACGGCCCGACTCATCACGGTGCATTCGATCTTACCTATTTAAGGCTTGTTCCCGGAATGGTAATTATGGCGCCCAAAGACGAATCGGAACTCAGAGATATGCTCTACACAGCTGTAAACCATAAAGAGGGACCCGTTGCCCTCAGATATCCCAGGGGCTCTGCATTGGGTGTGGACTTAAAAGACGGCTTTGATATGATAGAGATAGGTAAAGCAGAGAAGCTCAGGGAAGGAGATGATGTTGCTCTTCTGGCTGTCGGTTCCATGGTAGAGTATGCGCTTAAAGCAGCCGAAAAACTTGCCGCTGATGGTATTGTCTGCGAGGTTATAAATATGAGGTTTATAAAACCACTGGATGAAGATATGCTGAATTATATTTCGGGAAAACATCCAAAAATAGTTACTCTTGAAGAGAATACTCTTGTGGGAGGGTTCGGAAGTGCAGTACTTGAATACTTCAACAGCAGGAACTATAAGAATGATATTCTGAGAATGGGCCTGCCCGACCACTTTGTAGAACATGGTACGCAGAAAGAACTCCATCATATTCTTAAAATTGATCCTGAAGGGATTGTTGAAAGGGTAAAATCCTTTTGCAGGAATAAAAGCCTTAACCAGGAGATAACGCTTTGACTGATAACACAAAAGTTGCCATAATCGGACTCGGCGGAATAGTCCAGCTTGTTCACCTTCCCAACCTGCTTAAAATGAGTAACGTCAAAGTTACGGCTGTTGCTGAGATAAATAAGAACAGACTGAACACAATGGCTGATAAGTTTAATATAGAAGGAAGATATACTGACTATAAAGAGCTTCTGTCAGATGCTGAAGCCGATGCAGTAATTATTGCAACGCCGACACATCTGCATAAAGAGACCGCCATTGCAGCCCTTAAGGCAGGGAAAGACGTACTGGTTGAAAAACCACTTGCAAGAACGTATGCAGAAGCTAAACCCATAATTGATTCTGCAAAAAAGTCAAAAAATAAAATCATGGTTGGGATGAATTTGAGATACAGACCAGACGCGATGATATTAAGAAGTCTTTTAAGTTCCGGTGAAATAGGCGAACCTTTTTATGTTAAATGCGGATGGATACGAAGACAGAGCAGCGGGGAGAAGTGGTTTACCAAGAAGGAGGAATCAGGAGGCGGAGTAATCATCGATTTGAGCATACTCTTACTTGACCTTTCCCTGTGGCTGCTGAATTATCCGCCGGTTACCAGTGTATCTACCCAGAATTTCTCAATGAATACCAAACATGTGGAAGACAGTTCAATAAGTATGCTGAGGTGCAAGAATAATGCTGTCATAAGCATGGAAACAAGCTGGTCCTTGCCACTTGAGAAGGATCTGTTTTATTTCAATGTGTATGGTACAAAAGGAAGTGCCTCTCTGAATCCTTTCAGAATTAACAAAAAAATTGACGAGCAGTTTATGGACCTGACTCCGGCACAGACGGAAAGTGCGATGACCTTATTTAAGAAATCATATCTTAATGAATTAAAAAGTTTCATTGGGGCTGTCAGAGGACTTAACCCTGTATTCTCACCGGCTTCGGAGGCGCTGTCGCGGATGAAAGTGATTGATGCAATGTACCAGTCAGCCGAAAAAAGATCTGAAGTTAATATCAGGCAGACATGAAATCAAAAATACTACTGGTAGATGACGAGAAAGATATTGTTGAATTCCTGGAATATAACCTGAACCAGGAAGGTTTCGAGGTTATAACTGCTTATGACGGTACGGAAGCTCTTCAGAAAGTTACTGAAAAACCGGATCTGATCATTCTGGATATCATGATGCCTAATATAGACGGCTATGAAGTATGCAGACGCATCAGGGAAAATAATGAATATTCCGATATTCCCGTTATTTTCCTGACAGCAAAAGGCGCAGAAGCAGATGAAATTAAAGGGCTTGATCTCGGGGCAAGTGATTTTATCAAAAAACCGATCTCCCCAAAGAAGCTTGTTGCAAGAGTAAATTCAAACCTCAGAAGAAATAATAAAGAAGAAAAAAGTAATCCGGTAATAATAGAAACAGGGCCTCTGCATATTAACCGCGACCGGTATGTTGTGAAACTCGATGGCAGTGAACTGATCTTCCCTAGGAAAGAGTTTGAACTTCTCTATTTCCTGGCAAATAATCCCGGCAAGGTATTCAGTCGTGATGCACTCCTGAAGACAGTGTGGGGAATCGATGTTTATGTAGTAGACAGAACAGTGGATGTGCATATCAGGAAAATTCGCGAGAAGCTTGATAAATATTCTGACCTTATCGAAACCATTAAAGGCGTAGGGTATAGATTTAAAAGTGTGGAATGACTTAAAATCAAATCTTTATTCCGCCAGAGTATTCTTTCCTGAATTTCTGATATTCGATGCTGTTTTTATAGCTGTGGTTATCTTCAGTATCGAAAACCCGTCAGCCAAAATCTTTTTTATAATCGTCATCTTAATACTCAGCCTCTTTTTGCTTAACCTGGTTGGAAGTAAAAGACTAAAGGAATTATCTGAGGTCAAAGATATTATTTCAAACATCAGGAATAACAATTATAAATCGGCTGATGAAATCCATCTCAGTAAAAACCTGGAGGGAATGCAGGAGGAAATTAAGGAAATGTTTATAAAAGCCAGGAGTGACGTTGAGTATCTGAAGAGGCTGGAGCGGATAAGGACAGAATTCCTTGGCAATGTTTCACACGAGCTCCGGACGCCTATCTTCTCTATTCAGGGTTATATCGAAACGCTGCTGAACGGTGCCATTAATGATGATAAAGTCAATAGAAATTTTCTTGCTAAGGCTAACCAGCACACTATAAACCTTAATAACCTGCTGAATGACCTTATTGATATATCCATGATTGAATCGGGAGAAATGAGGATGAGTTTCAGGTATTTTTCTGTAAAGGAGTACCTCGAAAGTATTGTGAATGAAATGAAACCACTTGCGGATGAAAAGAACATTAAGCTGGAACTTGAGCCTGTCAGAGATAAAATGCAGCTGTTTGGCGACAAAAATAAATTGAAGCAGGTCTTTGTTAATCTTCTTACAAATGCCATCAAATACACTGAATCGGGTTCTGTTAAAATCATCGTCAGGGAAGAAGAAGATTCCGGACAAATTATAATTAAGGATACGGGGATAGGGATTCCTGAAAAAGATATTCCCAGGATTTTCGAAAGATTCTTCAGGGTGGATAAAGCCCGGTCAAGGTCGGTCGGAGGTACAGGGCTTGGGCTCGCAATAGTTAAACATATTGTTGAAGCTCATGGTTCTAAGGTAGAAGTAAATAGCGGGCCGGGGCAGGGAAGTGAATTTTCATTCAGATTGAAAAAATAGGAACATTCTGCCTGAAACGTATTAAACCCGATTTTTGATATATTTTAATCTATTTTCGGCTAAAATGGATTGTAATCAACGTATTTTTCCTTTTATCAGAATTGACAAGTAAGTTTCAAATTGTTAACTTTGTTGTCTAATTTTTCAGAAAGGTCAAGTAAATGTTCGCTGTTGTAAATATCTCAGGTCAACAGTTTAAGGTTGAGGAAAAAGGAAAATATTACGTTCCGAAATTAAATGCAGAACCTGATTCAGAAATAACTTTTGATAAAATTCTGCTTTTTTCGGATGATAAAAATGTGAAGGTCGGCTCACCTATCGTAGAAAAAATGAAAGTTACTGCTAAAATACTTGAGCATATTAAGGATGATAAAGTGATTGTGTTCAAAAAGAAAAGAAGAACCAATTATCAGAAGAAAAACGGACACAGACAGCAACTTACCAGAATTGAAATTACCAGCATAGGTTAACAGAAGGAGATTTTTTAATGGCACATAAAAAAGGTCAGGGTTCATCCAGGAACGGAAGAGACAGTAATGCGCAGCGACTGGGAGTTAAGAAATTCGGCGGCGAACGTGTTCTGGCCGGAAATATCCTGGTAAGACAAAGAGGCACGAAGTTTCATCCAGGCGTGAATGTTCAGAAAGGCGGAGACGATACTTTGTTTGCTGTTGCTGATGGTATTGTAAAATTTGAAAAGAAACGCGGCGATAGACAATTTGTTAGCGTATTGCCCTCATGACCCATATTTTGTTTGATATAAAAAAACCCTCTTATTAAAAGAGGGTTTTTTGTTTTAAAGTCTTCCTTCGAAGAAATCAGAAACCTAATCTTTCCATATCAGCTACGAGTGATTTGACAGCAGAAACTGAATTATCGAGTAATTTCTGCTCCTGATCAGCAAGAGAGAATTCAACTACCTTTTCAACGCCAGCTGCACCCAGCACCGCAGGTACACCAACATAATAACCCTTTACGCCGAATTCACCATTAAGGTAAGCACATACGGGTAGAACTCTCTTCTCGTCCCTTAAAATAGATTCTGCCATAGCGATAGCCGCAGCAGCCGGTGAGAAAAATGCCGAACCGGTTTTAAGCAGTTTTACTACTTCCCCTCCGGCCATCTTTGTTCTCTGCACGATAGCATCCATTACCTCCTGAGCTTTCGCTTTATCCTTGTATTTTTTCTCAAGCAATTCCAACACCGGGATACCATTAACATTGGCATATCGTACGATTGGAACCATAGTGTCTCCATGTCCTCCAAGAACCATTGTATTAACATCTTTTACGGACACTCCAAGCTCCCAGGAGATGAAAGTAGAGAACCTTGATGAGTCAAGTACCCCGGCCTGTCCCAGTACACGGTTATGATCAAAACCGGTAACTTTCTTGAACAATGTCACCATTGCATCGAGAGGATTGGAAATGATGATTACGATAGCATTGGGAGCATACTTTTTAACATTTTCAGCAACAGTATTCATTATCTTGGCGTTTGTAGTAAGCAGATCATCTCTGCTCATCCCGGGTTTCCTCGGTAAACCGGCAGTGATAATTATAAGGTCGGAATTTTCAATATCTTTATAATCATTCGTTCCGGTTACATTAGCATCGAAGCCCTCTATCCTGGCTGCTTCTCCGATATCGAGCGTTTTACCCTGAGGCATATCTTCTACGATATCGTACATAACAACATCTCCGAGTCTTCTCGTGGCTACAAGCTGAGCAAGTACTCCGCCAATCTGTCCGCCGCCTATTAATGCTATTTTTTTTCTTCCCATAGTTGTTCCTCTTGGTTTTAATGAATTTTTGATTTCAGAACAAACTGAAACACTAACTAATAAACAAAAATAAATATGAAAGCTTCCATTTGCAATGGAAGTGCAATATTCTATATTTATTCTCGATACAGCAAGGTTTCGACTGTTTTTATCCCGGGAATTGAAAGTCTCGGTAAAAGATATTTCAACCATGGTTCTCGGAGGACATGGTGACTCAATGGTTCCGTTGATCAGTCAAACAAGCGTTTCAGGCATCCCGATATCACAACTGCTGACCCCACAAAAAATATCAGCCCTGGTTGAAAGAACCCGCAGCGGGGGGATTGAGATCGTTAATTATCTCAGAACCGGAAGTGCCTACTATGCTCCTGCCAGTGCGGTAGTAGAGATGGCTGATTCAATTGTAAAAAAACAGACAGCGGGTTTTGCCCTGTTCAGCATGGCTTGATGGAGAATACGGACTTCATATTGTATTTTGTGGAGTTCCTGTAAAACTGGGCAGGAATGGAATTGAACAGGTGATTGAAATGAAACTGGGAAATGAGGAGCTTTCTGCACTCAGGAAATCCGCAGAAGCAGTAGGAGTCTCAATCGAAAAATTAAGTAATATTTAGAACCAGTATCGTTTCGGTCCCATGCGCTGTTATGTTATATCTTAAGTCATCCATATATACACGCATCAGATATAATCCTCTTCCTGAATCTTTAAGCAGATTCTCCGGATCCGTTGGGTCCGGAACTTCTTCCGGCTGGAAACCGGGACCTTCGTCTTTTACTATTATGTAAAGCTTTCCTTCTTCAACTTTTGCAGTAATCTGAACCATTTTATTTTTATCACTGCGATTGGCGTGAATGATTGCGTTAGTTGTAGCTTCAGTTACAGCGAGAAGCAATGCGGATAATTTATCGTCATCCAGTCCCAGATCTTTTGAGAAGTAGTTAATAAATTCTTCGACGGTGATGAGATTATTCGGATCACTCTCAATTTCGAGATAGTATTTGTCTTCTGCCAAATTTATTCCTGAATTTGATTTGGTAAAATATGAATTTTTTTTTTTAATCCAACTAAAAATTCCAATTTACTTCAAATGAAAGATTTGCCTGCTGCCGGCCGAAATTGTCCACTGTAATGAACTCATACCAACCGTATAATTTGAAATAAATCGTATTTTCTGCAAGCCACAGTATCTCTGTCAAAGGTCCTATACTAAGATAATCAGAATCTTTTATCTTTTCCCTGCCCTTATAATTAAATGTCAGAAGAGAGAATATCCTGCTTCCCAAACCGAAGCTGATATTATTGTAAGATACAATAAATTTTGGTTCGGCGTAAATTTCCTGTAAAAAACGGGTGGGTTTTTCCGAAAAAGCAGACCAGTTAAGCTCACCCTGCTGCGAGAGTTTTATGTAACTATAATTCCGGATCGAAAGAATATTATTCAGTCTTATAGTGCTTGAATCACTGGCTGTAAACTGTCTGAATGAAAAACTTCTCAGGTTTGGAACAAGATCGCGAAAATCATATACCGTATAGTTGGCAGAAACTTCGAAAGAATTAATTGACGATACGTTTTTTCCATGATAATCGCCGCCGGCTGAAAATTTCAGTATCCTGTTTATATTATTATTTGAACTTTTTTCGGAAAAAATGTATACAATATGACTCTGGGTTCCCTCAGCGGTAAGGAATGCATCAAAAAAAGGTGTAAGGACACGGATATACCTTAATCTTATGATTGACAGCAGTTCATCCCTGTCATCATAATTTTCTGGACTGGGCGTATCATAGCGCAGTTTATTCTGATAAAAACTAAACAAAAGCATATCTGAACCGGAAATATTCCAATCTCCCTGCATCGACACTGCAATCCTGGCTGAATTGTTGTTTTTCCGGTTTTCTATATCCTGCCTCTCATCGAAAAAAAGAGAACTTGTGTTCAGAAAATTTTTCGCAATATGTTTTTCGTCTCTTTCAGAATAATTTACCTTCAACCTTCCGTTGAAAGCGGAAGTAATATATCTGAAATTGGATTCCAGTTCGAACTTCAATTCTTCTATTCTTGAATCAAACGCAGAGCTAGATAAGACCTGTATCGGATGATAACGGGTATTCCTATCGATATTTCTCCAATCCAGTCTGCCTTTCAGATCCAGGCCAAAATTTGATGCCAGATCATTATAGGTTAGTCCATCCTCAAGCAGATACGCAGTTTCATCCCTGCTCTGGATATTGTTTGTGATATCATACTCTCTCGAAATGAGTGAATCTGCTGAATAATAAAAATCTTTTCTGTTTTGTGAATACCCGGTAGTTATATAATTACTCACATTTTCGTTGAATATGCTGTTGGCTATAAGGTTAAAATATCTGACTAAATTTTTCCTTGGAGATATATCTTCATTCCGGAACCTTAACCTCGATGTCAGATTGAAATTTGATATCTCAAAATCATCTATCAGTCCCTCTCCGCCATAAATAAAGCCGTTATCATTTTCGCCGATCTGCCTGTTATTTGAATAGCCGAAAAAGGGAGAGATATGAATATTGACGCCGGGCGTCAGATCACTGAAGACCATTGCATTCGATACTGAAGCCTGGTTGATTTCAATTTTTCTGTTATCTGAGAGAATAGTATTATTTCCCAGTAAACCGGCTTTAAAATACGGCGTAATATTATAAGCGGCCGAAGCAGAAAAAAACTGTTCATCCCTGATACTTTTATCGGCTGATTTGATAAAAGTTGAATTATAATCTTCCGTAACATTAAAAGAATACTTTTCAATAGTTTTATTGTAAAATAACTTAGACGACAGGTAGTAGGTATTCAGCTGTTTATCAAGCTTCGTCGATAGCAGATTGAGAGGATTTTCAAGAATAAACTGCAGGCTGTCGATTTCCGATTGAGCATTTAGCAATGCTGGTGCCAGTGAATAAATAAAAATAAAGATGTAATATCTTTTCAAGTGAAGTTTGTAAAATTTACGGATGTTCTAATTTACCAACATAAAGTATTCAGTAAAAGAATTAAGTTCAATGATAATGTCAAAATTATTCGGGTTGAAGAACAAAATTATAGAGAGGGGAGATGCTGTTGGGTGTTGAATTATCTTCCGTATAGGTTACAACTCTCCAGTAATAGTTTACCCCGTAATTGATAGAATTACCCGTATAATCAACGCTGATTGTGTCATTTACAATATTCGTGGTTAAAACTTTACTCCAGATCTGTCCGAAGTATGGATTAGCCTGGAGGGTGATTTCATATGTTGCGGCTACAGGAACAGCGGTAAACTTAAATGTAAGAATGTTGGTTCTTGCTGTTCCAACAGGATAAACAATTCCTGCCATCGGTAAAATCATATCGCTGATTTCACTGCTCGGATCACTTTTCAGGTTTCCCTTATCCACGGCAATTATTTTATAAAAATATGACGTAATGAGAGAGAGATCTGATGTATCGGAGTAACTTGCAACGTTAGAGAACCCGTTAAGGTTTGAACTGTCGGGAATAAATCCCGGTTCGGTGCTCCGGTAAATATTAAAACCGGCAATATCCGTCTCATATCCGGGATCCCAGGTAAGATAGATTGATTTTTCACCAATCCAGTTCCTTGCATTAATTTGAAGAAATCTGGGGGGAAATGGCGGATAAATGTTTTTAGGTATTCCGCTGACAACAGAAGAAAGGTTGCTTTCCCTGTTTTCAATGTCTACAGCCGACACCCGGTAAAAATATTTCTCATCATAATTCAGAGAATCATCCAGATAATAATTTTGGTCGGAAAAATCGAGAAAGTTGAAGTGAGTACTATCAGTACTCCTGTAAATTTTGTAGCCTTTGAGATCAATTTCTGCATTTGCATGCCAGATAATCACAATCTCACCATCATATGCCGAATAGACTTTCACCTTTGTGGGTACGGCCGGAGGGATACCGTCTCCCCCGGGTTCGGTAGGGGTATTCCTTTCGCATCCCGGGATAAGTATAATAACAAATAATAGCAGAAGTAAATATCTTTTTAACAACGACAAAACAGACCTAAAAATTAATCACAAAATAATTTCATATTTATTAACAATAAAGTCCTAAAATCCTCATAAACCCTGATGAAAAACACATTTGGTGCAGTTCAGTTTAAATTGACAAAATGGCTTTTTTTGGATAACTTTAACATTCAAAAATCGTAAAAAATGTGATGATTGAACAATATATACCTGTCTTTTTAGTTCTTGGTTTTGCCCTGGTATTTGCATTAGGAACAGCCTTATCTTCAGGCATATTCGGCCCTCAAAGACCTACAAAAGAGAAACTTTCTACCTATGAAAGTGGTATGAAACCTGTCGGAACCACACGGGAAAGAATATCGGTGAAATATTACCTGGTGGCTATGCTTTTCATCATTTTCGACCTGGAGGTTATTTTTGTATATCCCTGGGCAGTCGAATTCAAAAAATTGTATGGTGAATTCGGATTTTCAGTGTTTGTTTCGATGTTAATATTTTTAGTTGTACTTGAATTAGGATACTTATATGTATATAAGAAAGGCGGATTTAAATGGGATTAGAAGCTAAGTTAAAAGAAGAAGGATTTATAACTACAACAATTGATGCACTGGCAGCATGGTCGCGTGAGAGTTCGGTATGGCCTATGCCGATGGGTATTTCCTGCTGCGCGATCGAAATGATGGCTTCCGGCGATCCCAAATATGATATCGCAAGATTTGGATCAGAAGTTATGAGATTTACACCGCGTCAATGCGATCTTATGATTGTTGCAGGAACAGTCACTTATAAAATGGCTCATGTTGTAAGGAAAATTTACGATCAGATGCCCGACCCCAAATGGGTAATTGCTATGGGTGCCTGTACTTCATCAGGCGGAATGTACAGGTCTTATAATGTAGTCCAGGGAATAGATCAGTTCCTTCCTGTAGATATATACCTGGCAGGCTGCCCGCCTCGTCCTGATAATCTTTTAAATGCATTGATTCAGATTCAGGATAAAATCGGAAAAACGAAAGCAAGAGATTTTCAGGACAAAAAACTTCCTGAGTTAACCGTCTTACAGAATAACTAAGATATGAACCTAAAAGAACTTATTCCTCAAAAGCTCCGGGAAAACATTCCGCAGGCGAACTTTGAATTTATTGATTACCGCGGTGATTTGTCGGTTAAGTTTGATAAAGAATATATAACAAAAGTCTGCCGCTTTCTTAAAGAAGATCCGGAGCTGGATTTTCGTTTATGCTTAGATGTCACAGCTGTTGACTGGGCAACAAGAAAGAACCGGTTTACGGTTGTTTATCATATATTTTCATTAAAACATAATTTCCGACTAAGACTTAAAGCCGATGTCGACGAATCAGACTGCAGTATTGATACTGTCTCATCTATCTGGAAAACCGCGAACTGGCATGAGAGAGAAACGTATGATATGTTCGGCATAAATTTTAATGATCACCCTGATCTTCGCAGGATGTATATGCCGGAGGATTTCGAATATCATCCGTTAAGAAAAGATTTTCCTTTGATGGGAATACCCGGAAGTCTTCCACTACCAAAAAAAGATTAATAGAATATGCCTAAACTTACTAAAGACGAAGTCCATCCTAAGATAATTGAAGCACTTCTGGGTGCAGATTCCGATATCAGCGTTGACGATGCCCTTGAGAATGAAATGGTCCTGAATATGGGTCCACAGCATCCGGCTACTCACGGAGTGCTGCGTGTTCTTTTAAGACTGGACGGTGAAACGGTGATAGCCAGTGTCCCTGAACTGGGATATCTCCACCGCGGGTATGAGAAAATGGCTGAGAATATGAGCTATTACGAATTCATTCCTCATACTGACAGACTCGATTATCTTTCACCTATGGCGAATAATGTAGCCTGGGTGCTTGCAGTTGAAAAACTAGCCGGTATTGAAGCCCCTCCGCGTGCGCAGTACATCAGGATGTTGATTGCTGAACTGGCCAGGATTGCCTCGCACCTGGTCGCTATCGGCTCGCTTGCGATGGATGTGGGTGCCTTAACAGTATTCTTATGGACTCTTCGCGAAAGGGAAAAAATTCTTGATGTATGGGATATCCTCTGCGGTGCCAGGTTTACGAACAGTTATACACGTATTGGCGGTGTGGCTAACGATGCACAGCCGGAGGCCCTGGCTAAAGCAAAATGGTTTATAGACCAGTTTGATGAAAATCTTGATGAGTGCGAGCGTCTCATAAATACAAACAGAATTTTTATAGAAAGACTTGAAGGCGCGGGGGTCATCTCGGCAGACGACGCTATAGATCTCGGAATGACCGGTCCCAGCCTCAGAGGAAGCGGAGTTGAATATGATATCCGCAGAAATTCTCCTTATCTGTGTTACAATGATATGGATTTTAATGTAGTTACATTCCCCGATGGTGATTCACTTGCAAGGTATTTTGTCCGTGCTGATGAAGCCCGTGAAAGCGCCAGGATCGTAAGACAGATTCTGGATAAAATGCCTCAGGGCGAAGTGCTGCTTAATCAGCCTAAGAAAGTCCTTCCGCATAAAACTGAGATCTATACAAAGATGGAAGAACTGATACACGATTTTATGATAGTTAATTTCGGAATAAATCCTCCGGAAGGAGACATTTACCATGCAATTGAAGGTTCAAAAGGTGAGCTTGGATTTTATCTTGTCAGCAAGGGCGAAGGCCGCCCCTGGAGATGCAAGATCCGCAGCCCCTCTATGGTAAATCTCCAGTCGCTTCCTCATTTAATAAAGGGCCAGATGGTTTCCGATGTAGTTGCAATTATCGGCAGCATCGATCCTATTATGGGAGAAGCGGATAAGTAAAAAGGATCTGTATTGGAATTCGATGTTGGAATTCAATCCGGTAAGTTTTTAGAGAAAGTATTTAAGCACCGTTTCGGCGGTTTTCCCGTTTCAGCAAAACAAAGAAATAATAATGAATGATTTTAAGTTTTCAGAAGAAAATCTTCAGAAGATTGACAACATACTTAAAAAATATCCTGTAAAGAAACCTGCCGTTATGCCTGTTCTTTACCTTGCGCAGGAACAGAACGGATTCATATCAAACGAGGTGATAAGAGAAGTTGCTTCTATCCTCGATGTTACTCCCGAGGAAGTTCTTGGTGTGGTAACTTTTTATACAATGTATCATCAGAAGCCGATGGGCAAATACCATATACAGGTTTGTACCAATGTAAGCTGTATGCTCCGGGGCGGATATGAGCTTTATGATAAGGTAAAAGAGAGACTGGGTATTGATAATATGCAGGTAACTGATGACAACACCTTCTCGCTGGAGGAGGTTGAGTGCATGGGCTCCTGCGGAACTGCTCCTATGATAGCAGTTAATGAGGATTATTATGAAAACCTCACAAAAGAAAAAGTTGTTGAAATTTTAGACTCACTAAAGAATAAGAATTAAATGGAAAAGATCGTTCTTCCCGATATTAAAGATATCCACTTAATAGATGTTTATCTGCAGAACGGCGGATTTACCGCAATAAAGAAGGCTTTAAGTCAATCGCCTGATGATATAATCGACCAGGTTAAAAAATCCGGACTGCGCGGCCGCGGCGGTGCAGCCTTTTCGGCGGGACTAAAATGGAGCTTTATGCCGAAAACCACGGATAAACCAAAATACTTATGCGTGAACGGTGATGAGAGTGAGCCGGGATCATTTAAGGACAGGCAGATCTTTGAATTTAATCCCCATCAGCTAATTGAAGGAATATTAATTACCAGCTTCGCTATAGGAGCTAAGGTTACATATGTTTATATCCGCGGCGAATATCACAAGTGGATTAAGCTTCTGCAAAAAGCCCTCGATGACGCATATGAAAAAGGATTTGTCGGGGAGAAAATGAAGGAAACATTCGGTACTGATTTTTCCTGTGACATTTATATTCATAAAGGTGCCGGTGCATATATCTGCGGGGAGGAATCCTCTCTTATGAATTCTATAGAGGGAAAGAGAGGCTACCCGAGGGTTAAACCTCCGTTTCCCGCTCAGTTCGGTTTGTGGGGATGTCCGACTACTATAAATAATGTTGAGACGATAACAAACGTTCCGGCTATCATAAACAAAGGATGGGAATGGTTCTCAAAAATCGGGGAACCAAAGCATCCCGGAACTATACTTTATGGTCTAAGCGGACATATCAACAAACCCGGTGTTTATGAACTTCCTTCCGGAACTCTTCTTACCGATTTGATTTATAAATACGGCGGGGGTGTTCCCGGCGATAAAAAAGTTTTGTGCGTAATCCCCGGCGGTTCTTCAATGCCACCGCTCAGAGGTGATCAGATTGAAGGCGTTAAAATGGATGCTGAATCCCTTAAAACAGTAGGTTCAGCGATAGGGACCGCAGGCGTGATGGTGATGGATGAAGATACCGATCTCGTTAAAGTTCTCGCAAGAATTACCAAATTCTATTACCATGAAAGCTGCGGGCAGTGTACCCCATGTCGCGAGGGAACAGGCTGGATGTTGAAAATCCTCAACCGAATATTGAGGGGTGAAGGATCTAAAAGCGACATAGATCTGCTTATTTCAGTTGCAAACAACATCGAAGGCAATACAATTTGTGCTCTTGGTGAAGCTGCTGCCTGGCCGGTTAAATATATGGTACAAAGATTCCGTGACTACTTTGAAGCCAGGGTAAAGGATACAGTAGATCTTCCGGTTGCAAACAAAGTACATTCAATGCGGCATACAGCAATCCCGGTTGCGGAAATAAAACATTAACTCCTCAACACTAAACAGATCAGGTCATTACCGCCCGACTTTAGTTTTGCTCATTAATGATTGAGCAGGTCTTTCCAAGAGTAATTGCTATATTTCCTTTCAACTGTAGCGGCTAAAGCTATAATAACAGGGGGCGCATATTAATCGGCTGTTAGTCTTCAGATCATTAATTTTCCGGATTTTTGAATCGTTTATTCCTGAAACTGCAGCTGTAGATGTCCAGATCAGTTTACCCGTACTCTCCACTTTAATAAGTGTAAAATACATTATCCAATTTTGGTAATACTTTACTGCATCCATAATGGATTTATCCGGTTGAAAATGTATATCGATCCCAGGGCCTGTTGTAGGTTCGGAAAGCTCCTGTGTTACTGCAAACAGCGTAAAGTCTCTATTTTTTTCCTTTCCGGGGTTATAAGAATAGATAACTCCGATAGCCTGTACAGGGACGGAAAATAAGTTGTCTTTTATTTCACAATGAACATCTACACTGTCTTCGGTGAGCGAAATATCGGTTACTGATAAATCCTGTCCTGGAGGAGTTATGAGATTATTTTTTGTCAACCTGGTTTTATCCGCGAGATTAACATTTACTCCAACCATCCTGTGATATGCACTTTTATTTTTATGTTTTATACTCAGCCAGACTATGTCAAGCAGGGGAATTTTACTGGTAAAGCTTCCGAACCATACTGCGTAGCCGAATTTACTCCTGGGGGCTATACAGTTTTTCTGTTTCTCAGGATCGTAATCATATTGACCAGGCATAGCATAAGCCACGGTTTTGCCGTTTCTGACCCTGTAAATTGTATCTCCGCATTTACCGCTCAGGTGAAAAATGTTGTTTTTGATTACCGCCATTTATGGGACCTCCCTTTAAAATTGAGTACGAAATAAAAACAGAAAACTCAAATAATGGTTCCCATTATATAAACCCCGGACTATTAATTCAAATTTTTTGAAAAATATTTTTCAAAAAATCTTCGCTGAGATTAATTCTTGCTGTTAAATAAAATAGAAGATAAAATATTGAGCTTTTATTTAAAATATTTTATACTTCATAATCGGTAAAAGATTTTTTACTCCTTTGCTGAAGGGTTTACTGGTCTTTACTTCCGCAGAAAACAGGGGAACTAACTGTTGAATAACTCAACACTCCAGACCTCCACAAACGTCTCACAAACGTTTAAACAAGTGGATAACTACTACCCATCAGCGGGCATTATTATCCGGCGTTTCTCATACCAAGTTCTCTGTCGAGCAGAAATAATCCGTTTTTATTATCACCCACCATCTTAATTTTGTCGAGGATGTTCATCGCAGTAGCTTCCTCTTCTACCTGTTCGGTAACGAACCACTGCAGATAAGTATTAGTTGCATGATCCTTTTCCGTTATAGTAAGATCAACCATTTCATCTATGGATTTGGTAACTTTTTGTTCATGCTTCAGTGTTTCTGTAAAAACTTCTGCTGCATCTTTCCATTCGCTTTTTGGAGCATCAATTTTTGATAAATTTACCCGACCGTTCCTCTGGTTGATATAACCGAATATCTTCATTGCGTGACCATATTCTTCGCCCGACTGAACTTTCATCCAGTGAGCAAATCCGGTCAGATTTTCCGATTCAAAGTAAGCCGCCATAGCCAGATAAAGGTAGCTCGATGATAATTCAAGGTTCATCTGGGCATTCAAAGCCTTCTGGATTTTATCTTTTAACATGATTATCCCTCAGTTTTTATTAGTTTAATTTGATGTAATGCATAAATGTAAGAAATAAAAGGTATTGCCACAAATTACAGAATGAATCATCCCCTTATCGGGACAGAATTCACAAATTCCACTTATTTCTTACCTTTTTATTCGGAATGCAAATATTTATATTTGCATCTTAAAAATCAGAATGGATGTATGGTAAACCTAAAAGAATTAAATAAAGAACAAAAATCAGCAGTTGAATACCTTGACGGACCCCAGATGATTGTTGCAGGCGCCGGATCAGGAAAAACCAAGGTTTTAACTTATAAAATTGCATATCTGATAGATAAAGGGTACGCTCCGGATTCTATTCTCGCATTAACCTTTACGAATAAGGCTGCAAATGAAATGAAAGACAGGATTCGCCAGCTTATAGGCAATAAGGCGGATTCTTTATGGATGGGAACATTTCACTCTATCTTTGCCAGGATTCTACGAATTGAATCCAAAAATATTAAATATGAGCAAAATTTTTCCATCTATGATGCAGAAGATTCGCTTTCTCTTGTGCAAAATATAGTTTCAAATCTGAATATAGATCTTGACTCGATAACTCCAAATTCGGTTAAACACAGGATTAGTTTTCTAAAGAATCACATGATAATGCCTGCCGAATACAGAAAAAAGCACAAGGGTGAATTCATCGAAGAAAAGATCGCAGGTATATATGAAGAATACCAGAAAAGACTTGTAGCAAACAATTCAATGGACTTCGAAGATCTCCTTCTGAAACCCATAGAAATGTTTAACTCGAATTCGAAAATATTAAGCAAATACAAAAAGAAGTTCGAGTATATCCTTGTGGATGAATTCCAGGATACTAATAAAGCCCAATACGAACTGATTAAGCTCCTGACTACGAAAGATGGTAAGGTTTCGGTTGTTGGAGATGATGCCCAGAGTATATACAGCTGGCGCGGTGCTAACATTGGAAATATAGCTGACTTTCAGAAAGATTTTCCGAAGCAAAAAATATACAAGCTGGAACAGAATTACCGTTCAACAAAGACGATTCTTGCAGCAGCTGATTCAGTAATCAAGAATAATAAAGAGCAGGTGATCAAAACCTTATGGACCGAAAATAATGATGGTGAACTGCTTACTCTTGTTAAATGTGCTGATGAAAAAGATGAAGCATTTCAAATTGCAAAGTTTATAAAACAGGAAATTTCAAAGAAGAAACTGTCGCTTAAGGACTTCGGTATACTTTACAGGACGAATGCTCAGTCTCGTGCTCTCGAGGATATTTTCAGAAGAGAAAAAATCCCCTATGCCATTGTAGGCGGAATTGAATTCTATAAAAGAAAAGAAGTTAAGGATGTTGTGGCATACCTGAGGGTTCTGGCTAATCAGGAAGATGAGGAAAGCCTTCTGAGGATTATGAATTTTCCTCAGAGAGGTATCGGAAGCACGACAATTAAGAGGATGATCAGCTTTGCGCGTAAACATGATATTTCTCTGTTTGAAACTATGACAAGGGTGTTCGAAGTTATTGATATCAAAGAGAGAATACAGAAAAATGTAAAGGGATTTAAGGTACTGCTCGATAAATATATTGAGTTAAAAGACAAACTCTCTGTCGGAGAACTATCCAGGGCACTGGTTGATGAACTTGGTGTTTTGAGAATGTTTAAAGAAGAAAACACTCCCGAATCCCTTTCCCGCTGGGAAAATATAAATGAACTATTATCTGCGCTAAGCGATTTCTCGAATTCGAATGATGATGCTAAACTTGAACAATATCTGGAAGACGTATCGCTTATTGCTGATATCGATATGTACGAAGACGAGAAAAATGTTGTGACGATGATGACTATTCACAGTGCGAAGGGACTTGAATTTCCTATTGTTTTTGTAACCGGCTGTGAGGAAGATATATTTCCTTTGTCAAACCGTTTCAGTACTGAAGCTACTGTTGAAGAGGAAAGAAGATTATTCTATGTAGCTGTCACCCGGGCAAAGCAAAAAGTTTATATTTCCCATGCAAGAAGCCGCTACCGTTTCGGTGAAGTTGCTTATCAGAGCCGTTCAAGGTTCATTGATGAACTGGAACCTGAAACTTTCACAGAAGTGAATGGTGGAATAGGCAGGAAGTCATCTAATCGTAAGTCGAAGAAAGAAATGTATTACGAATATTTTGAGAATGTAGATTATGAAGACTTCAACCAGGATAATCGGTCATTAAGACCCGGAAGCAAGGTTATGCACGATAAATTCGGTCTTGGAAGAGTGACTCAGGTTACAGGATCAGGAGATATGCAGAAGGCAACTGTAATTTTTGAAGGCAATAACGTTAAGCAGCTGATGCTGAAATTTGCAAAATTGAAAGTATTATAACGGAAGTATTCAGAAGAGAAGATTGAAAAAGGAGAAGGAAGAGATGTCGATTGCACCGAAAAAGCTTGCAATACTTGTTGGCGGAGGTCCCGCACCAGGTATAAACAGTGTGATAGGAGCAGCAACAATCAGGGCAGGACTGGAAGGTATTGAGGTCATTGGGATCAGAGATGGTTTTAAATGGCTTATGCAGGGAAATATTAATCATGTAAAAAATCTTACCATCCAGAATGTCAGTCGTATTCATTTCAGAGGAGGATCATATATAGGGATCTCCCGTGCAAATCCAACAAAAGAAAAGAAGCACCTTGAAAACACTGTAACCTCGCTTTTAAGATTGAATGTTGATAAACTTATTACCATTGGCGGTGATGATACAGCATACAGCGCCCTGAAGGTAGATGAAATGGCTGCGGGCAGAATAAAAGTTGTACACGTTCCAAAGACTATAGATAATGATCTTGATCTGCCTCATGGTATCCCCACATTTGGTTTTCAGACTGCGCGGCATATAGGAGTTGAGGTGGTAAAAAACCTGATGGTTGATGCACAAACAACCTCCCGGTGGTATTTTGTGGTTTCCATGGGCAGGAAAGCAGGACACCTGGCCCTTGGTATCGGTAAGGCGGCAGGCGCTACGTTAACCGTTATTCCCGAGGAATTTCCCGGACCCACAATAAAACTTTCACATATGGTTGATGTACTGGTTGGTGCAATAGTTAAAAGAATGAGTTACGGGAAATCAGATGGAGTTGCAATTCTCGCGGAGGGACTGGTTGAACAACTCGGGCAGGATGATCTTCAGGCTCTTGTTGATGTCGAAAGAGATGCTCACGACAATATCAGGATTGCGGAAATAAACTTCGGCGAGATACTCAAATATAAAGTACAGGAGAAACTGAAAGCCTTTAATCTTAAAACCACTATCGTCGCGAAAAATATTGGTTACGAGCTGCGCTGCGCCGACCCAATTCCCTTCGATATGGAATATACAAGAGATCTTGGATTTTCTGCAGCCCAGTTTATGCTTAACGGGGGTTCAGGAGCGATGGTATCTATTCAGAATGGTCATTTCGTTCCCCTTTTCTTTAAGGATATTCTTGATCCTGTTACCGGAAAAACCAAAGTCAGAATGGTAGATCCTTCGTCGGAATCTTTCTATGTAGCACGTCGCTATATGCTTAGATTAAACCAGGCAGACTTTGAAGATCCGCATGAACTGGCAAAGTATGCAGCAACCTGCGGAATTTCACTTGAGGAATTCAAGGAACAGTTTTATTATTTGATTGAAAACGACAGGCTTTATAAAAACCTTGAAAATGGTAGATTCAGTCTGGCCGCCACTGAGACAAACAGGGCCTTTTTACCCGGTGAAAAGGATGCGAATGATCAGGAAGATATGAACGGTATGATACCGCATTAAATTTAGTAGAGATGAGCATAGCTCATCTCTACCTATTTCTTTTTCCTTTCAGATTTAATTACCCTTGTAAAACAATAGCTTGTGAGAATAAAGATACTTCCCCAGGCTATTGATATAAATATAATTCCCGCTGTTGATAATCCCATATAAGCCTCAGATTTCTTATGAATATTACCTCTGCAGCTCTTCACCTGTGTGATTAGACCATGCTTTTCTTACCATAAGTAAAATCAGAAGAGCAATTATGAACATGAGTATTCTGGATCCCCAGATATAGGGCACATTTTCAGCTTGTGCATTTGATAACAGAAATATCGGGATCGCATCATTTATCAGCCACCATAACATTATTACCAGGAGCACCAGAGGTGTTACAAACTTCATTATATAATAAAATATCCTGGGAATTTTAAAATCCCCTCCTGCATTCATCTCTTCCCAGGCTTTATCCGAACCAAATACCCACATGAACAGGACTGTCTCTATAAATGCAAAGACCACCAGTCCGAATGTTCCCGCCCAGTAATCCATTTCATCAAGAAATCCGAATTTCAGGAAGAACACAACGAACTGTACTGCTATTAATACAGTAATTCCCAGTGTGATGACAGCTTTTTTTCTGTCCATTCCGAATTCATCCTCAAGGAACGCAACTACCGGCTGTCCCATTGCCACTGATGATGTTATACCCGCAAAAAAGAGAAGTAGAAACCAGAGGAATCCGAATAGGGCTCCCAAAGGAATTTTTTGGAATATCAGGGGCATTGAAACAAAACCCAGGTCAAATGCGCCGCCCTGGGCAAATGCTTTTGTCGCATCCAACCCGAAAAAAGCAACCGCTACCGGTATGGCTATTGAAGCGCCAAGTACTACTTCGGCAAATTCATTTGTTGCTGCTGTTGTTAAACCGGATAAGGCTATATCATCCTTTGGTTTAAGATAGCTGGCATAGGCATGGATTGTTCCCATTCCTACCGACAGAGTAAAAAATATTTGTCCCGCGGCCGCAAGCCAAATGGTAGGATTTGACAACTTTGAAAAGTCGGGATTCCATATAAAAGCAAAACCGTTTGCCACGCTGTTCTCAGGAATTGCAGGATTTGGTGTTCCAAGGGTTATAATTCTTACTGCAAGAATAACTCCGAAAATAAGAAGAAGCGGCATGGCAATCTTCGCCAGTTTCTCAATTCCTTTCGAAATTCCCTTAAATAATATCCAGAAATTGACTGAGAATGTTACGAGCATTAAAATATACGCCGGGAGAAGACTGGTAAAATGGGTACCTGTTTCCCGTCCCTGGTAGCTGTATAAAAAGTTACGCATCGTATTGGCAGTATTCTCATCGAAATACATCTTTGTAACCGAGAAAATACTAAAACCAAGCGTCCAGGATTCAATATATGTGTAGTAAATCAGAATGGTCATCGAGATAAAGAGACCGAGGGCACCGAAATATTTTGCCATCTTATTCTTCCAGATTACATCAAACATTCCCGGTGCACTTCCGTGACGATATCGGCCGCCATGCCTTCCAATTCCCCATTCGATCCACATCAGGGGAATACCAAGGATAAGAAAGAAGATAAAATATGGAATCATGAATGCCCCACCGCCGTTTTGGGCAGCCTGTACGGGAAATCTAAGAAAATTTCCCAGGCCAACAGCATTTCCTGCAACTGCCAGGATCAGTCCAATCTTTGTTCCCCATTGTTCCCGCTCTCCATTTTCCGGCATTTAACCTCCGTAAAAGTATGAACTATAAAATTTTGAAGTAGAATATGAAAACTTTAATAATTAATATCAAATGAATTTCTATTTTTATTATATTTTTAAAGATTCTGCCCGTATTTGAAATAAACGAATTATGATGTGGTTCACCCCCCGTAGTATTGAAATTTAATTTTATTAAATTAGCACCTGAAAAAAACAACATTTGAGGATTACATATATGGCGAAGAATTTCGTATCCAATAAGGACGAAACAGTCAGGATGTTTGAAAGTGATTTCATGGAGGTGTTTTCCCGTGTTCACTTCTCCGTTCCTTTATTTATTTATCTTCCTGTAGTCTTCTATTTTATGTATAGGGCTGTTTATCTCTATGAGCAGTCTGCCATAACCATACTAACGCTGATAATTCTTGGAATTGCAGTATGGACTCTGACAGAGTATACACTGCACAGGTTTATCTTCCATTTCGAGTTCAAATCGGAATTCGGAGCCAAGATCCACTTTATTTTTCATGGGGTTCATCACGATTATCCCAATGATTCTAAACGGCTTGTAATGCCCCCTTCGGTCAGCATTCCATTGGCAATCCTATTTTTCTATATATTCACTCTGATACTTGGATCTATAAACGTGGCGGCATTTTTTGTAGGCTTTATTCTAGGATATCTTGCATATGATATGACGCATTATGCTGTGCATCACTTCAACATGCACAATAAGTTCTGGCTGGCTATCAAAAATCATCATATGAAGCATCACTACATGGACTCAACCAAAGGTTTTGGAGTGAGTTCACCTGTATGGGATGAAGTTATGGGGACGAATTTTCCGGAAAAAGAAATCGAATAATAATTCTGATTGATTATGTTTATCCCTCTGCTTTTTGATATTACATCGGGTAATGATCGAAAAAAAATTTTAATTGTTGAGGATAATACGGAAACACAGCTTATCCTGAAAATTTATCTCCGGGATTATTACGATATAGATACTGTTCAAAATGCATTAGAAGCACTAAAATATATCAGGAAAAACGCGTACGATCTCATTATTCTTGATATTAACCTGCCGGGAGATATGGACGGTAATGATGTTATTGTAAAAGTCAGGACTGATCCCAAATTTCGGTCCATCCCGATACTCGTTGTTACGGCTTATGCATTAAAAGGGGATAGGGAAAAATTCCTGGCAAGGGGGGCAAACGGCTACCTTGCAAAACCGGTCGATAAAATGGATATTCTCAAAAACGTCAGGGAACTTATCGCCTCTCACCCGATCAGTTAGGACTGCATTTTCCATTTTTCAGCTGTACTTATCAGCTTTTACGATATTTTGTCGTAATCTCAATTTGTTGCATTATAATACATAGATTTATCTATTGTCTCTGTTTAGTCCAGAGAATGCCCGTAAGAAATTTAATTTTAAAGGTTTAAGCACTATTCCGGCCGGCATAATATTTGGCATTTTCAACAAAAACCTTCGTGGTCTATGCAAAATAATTTAGAATTAATATCCTCCGGGATAAGTTTAATTGATGAGGGATGGGGCGGACTTTACAGAGGTTCTAACTATCTTTTAATCGGCGGTCATAAATCCGGTAAAACGAATTTCGGATTGAAATTTGTACTTGAGGGAGCGGCTCATAATGAACGTTGTCTCTATTTTACCAGTAAAACCCATGAAGAAGTCAATAAACAGGCTGAATGGATGAATCTTAATCCGATGGATTTAATTAGTTCCCGGCTGATAACAATTGTCAGGGTAATTCCACCGGACAGGGATTTGCCATCTCATACCCCTGATCAGGACCTTGTTGATTATTTTGACGATGTAATAAATACTATCAACGAATATTATCCTACCAGGGTAGTATTCGATGAAATAACTTCATTCATAGGTTTCAGAGATATTACACTACTGGAATTAATACTCGATAAGTTCAAACACAATCTTGAAAGTCATAACATAACGAGTATTATTATATCAGCAGAACCTGTTACGGATGCGATGTCTGCTTTACTGCAGCATCTGGCGGACGTTAGTAACGGGTTAATCTACCTTGATAAAGAAATAAATGACTTATACGGGACAATATCGCTCTTACCTTATATTGAGCATAAATCCGGTGAACTTAAGTCAAATTATATCTTTGACAGGGAAAGAGGACTGAAGATTGATCTCTCGGTGCTGGAAAGTTCAGGGAAAAGGAAACAGGTTAAATTCTAGTTTATAATTGCTGTTAACCAAAATATGGTGCTGAAAAAAATGAAGAAAAAAATACAACTGGTTTCTTCTGGTATCTCAATCGTCGATAATGCCTGGGGGGGATTTTACAGAGGAGGCACTTACCTTTTAATAGGACCCAGAAAATCAGGAAGGACCCTTCTTGGATTGCAGTTTGCAAAAGAATGTGTGAAGCAAAAAGAGACCTGTCTTTATTTCACAAGTATGCGGCCAAAGGATCTTATGATACAGGCAGCGTCAATAGACTTTGATCTGCAGCAGCATATGAATCAGAACCACGTGATTGTTGTTCGAGTTGCTCCCCCCTCAGATCTTGGGGAAGTTGAGAATACCGATGAATTTCTTGTTGAATATCTCCGGGATATAGTGACCGTAGTGGGGCAGTATCAGCCGAATAAAATGGTATTTGATGAACTTACACCATTCATAAATTTCGTTAACCTTACTCTCCTCCAGGATGTTTTTATAGAAACTACCGAGGCAATAGAAAATGAAAGCGTGACAAGTTTATTTGTGCTTGGAGATCCGGCAACTCCTGCCGCCAATTCAATTGCCGATACTCTTGCATTGAATTCAACAGGTATTTTGTATTTAAATAAAGACGAGGAAACAGAAGGACTCTCAGGTGGGAAAATAACAATTACACCCAATATCGGGCATACGCAGGGGAAGTTCAGTGCTCATTATCGTCTTGAACCTTCAACGGGTATAACTGATAACTATTCAGTCCAAAGGAAGAGAACAAAGACTACTGCTGTGACTGAATCAGGATTGCAATATCAGTCTCTTGCAGATCTTGACGTCCCCGCAGAGAACTTTACCTTTACAAATTTTTATAATCTGAATGATTTTCAGCTTATACTTAATAACCAGATTGCCTTATTTCGAAGTACGGGACAGGTATTCACCCTGGTTTCTTTCAAACTTGATCCCGAGGCAGAAAAGGAAGGTCTTCTTACTATTAATCAACTCATGAACATCATAAGGCTTTCATCTGACAGGAAAGATAAAATTTGCCTGATTTCAAATAATGTAGTTGTAATGGTAACCAAAGAGGATACCGCGTCATTAAATAAATTCATCAGCAGGATCAAAGGTAATCTGCCGCGTAATGACCCTGAATATATTGAAAAAGTAGTCCCTTATATTTCTGTTCTTGGTTTAAGGGTTGATGAGACGATTAAAAATGCAGAAGATATGATTAACCGACTAACTTTAAATTCACATACACAAAGTCAGCTTTTCTTCTGATATAAAATGAAATGAATACCCGTAATGCCATCTTTTTTATCCTCATAAGTTTACTGCTTTATTCCAATCATATAACTGCTCAGCCACAACCTAATACAGAGAAACTGAAAACTGAAGCGCTGGCTCAGATGAAAAGCGGGCGCTACGGTGAAGCAATCGATTTGTTAAATAATTACATCTCAGCCCGGCCCCAGCAGGCTGAAGGTTACAACCTCAGAGGACTGGCATATGAACAAAGGGGACAATATGAACAGGCTGTTTATGACTTTCGGTCTGCCAGAAAGCTCGAACCCGAAAATTCTGATATAAGAAATAACCTTGCTAAAGCTACTGAACAGTGGTATAAGCTGATTTATAATGAAATTGAGGGATACAAGCGAGAAATTGCTGTCAATCCATCCAGACCTGAAAATTATCTTCAGATTGGCAAATTATACAAAAATCTCGGCGAATGGGCGGAAGCAGAATTATGGTACGACAAATATCTTTCTATGGAAAAAGCCTCGCCTGATGAAATTATCAGGTATACGGAAATCCTGGCTAAAAATAATCATATATCGAAAGGTGAGTCGATATTAAAAAAATATACGGAGGCATATCCTGATGATCAGAGATTATGGTCGCGTTATGGTTATTTTCTTTTATGGCTCGGCAAAACCAGGACGGCAGTAAATGCTTTCGAAAAAGCCCTTGAACTTAAACCTTTCTTCAAGGAGGCAATGGATGGCCTGGCACGGGCGAAGGGGAACGGATATATTTATACTTTCAATGATACAGCTAGCTATAAGTACTATAAATATGGCACCACGGGTCCCGGATATGCTATTGATAATTATTTCCGGAAATTGAGAAGGAATCCTAATGACAGTGAGACAAGGATTAAATTAGTAAACGCTTTGTTGAAAGCCGGAAGATATGAAGAAGCTTATCAGCAGCTTGAGACCCTAAAAACAAAAGAGGGAAATACAGAAGAGATCAGGAAACTTTCAGCGAAAGTTATATCGGCCAGAGAGAATTATTATAAGCAGCAGATTACCGAGTATGAAAAATTATTGAAGGAGAAACCTGGTAACCGGGACATCCTTCTGAAACTTGCAGGCTATTACTCTTCTGCCGGAAAATTTTCAGAGGCTGTTGAGATTTATGGAAAATATCTTGTTCTTTATCCTGATGATGCACAGATAAGATTTCTCTACATTCAGAATGCGGCCTGGAACCGCCAGTATCAGCTGGCTGGTAATGAACTGGATGTAATGATTGTACAATACCCGGACAGTCTGAAATACAAGCTGTTGAGGGCTAAGCTTTATGTCTGGCAGAATAAAGATTTGAATGAAGCAGAAAAATTACTGAAAGCTGTATTGATAAAAGAGCCGGATAATTTCGATGCTCTTCTTACGATGGCAATGTTAAATTCACAGCAGGATAAATTTAAAGATGCTGAATATTATGTCTCTCTTGCAGGAAAGATAAACCCATCAAACGAAGAAATAGCGAGACTCAGCTATGAAATTGAACAGCAAAAAATTCTTTATAATGAAAATAGTCTTTATTCTTTACTTGAAGAAGCCAGAAAGAGGATAAGTAATAATGACTGTTATGGCGCCCTGGATCTTTATAATGAATATAATAGCCGCACATCTCCCTCAGAAAACGTGTTAATAGAAGAGGCAGACGCATACGTCTGTGTGAAGGAATATCGATCTGCAATTGATATTTATAACAGTCTGCTCAATAATCGATACGATTACGATATTGCAAAGAAAAAAGCCAAAGTGATTTTCTGGAGTAACAATCCGGGCCAGGCATTAAGAGAATTTGAAGACCTTTACGCCCGTAATTCCTCAGACTCAGAAGTTCGGATGTACATTGGAGACTGCTATATGCAGTTGAAGGAGTACACCAAGGCCAGAAAAATCTATAACGAACTAATTGCCGAGTACCCCGGGTCAAACCTGATTAAAACCAGACTTGGGTGGTTAGGTGAAGGACGGGGGAATGTATTCTCCATAAGCATCCCGGCTTATTTTCTTGTAAATCCCGAGGCATCTTATTATTTCGATAATTATGATTTTAAGTATTCAGTTCAAAGTCTTTTACTTGAGACCGGTCTCAATAATTATGTGTCGATCGGGGTCTCTGCGCAGCGAGGTGAAATCGATACTGCCTCCAGCAGATTAAATTTTTATACTATTAAAGGATTGGTTTCTCTCAGGTTCAGCAGGATATTTTCAATGGGTTTATCTGCCGGTGAAACCTTCTTTGAAAATAATGAAAAATTAACTGTAGGCTCAGCATACTTGAAGACAGAAGATAAAAATTATAATGCCAGACTTGATTACATTTCACAGGATGCTGCCCGGGTTCTCTATTCACCTCTGTTGGTTTACAAGAGGCTGAGAGCCGATATGGTAAGACTGAGCGGTCAATACCAGAGTGAATCCGGACTATTGGCTTCCGGATACTTTAGCTATTATTTTGTATCAGATCAGAACCAGGGAAATAACTTTCAGTTGAGGATCGGTAAACGGTTTGGTGAGCTTTCGGCCGGTTATGAGTTTTATTATCTTAGTTTTAAAGACTCCACAAGATTTTATTACTCTCCTGATAATTTTGAATCTCACAGCCTGTGGGGAGAATGGAATATCGTAGAGAATAAGAATAATGAAGTTAAGCTCGGCGGCAGGGTGGGAGTAATTCCCCGGAATAATTTCATCCTGAGGGAAGCTTTCATTTCTGCGAGACTGCTTCTGGCTGACCACTTTACATTACAGGGAAGATTGAGTACGGGGAGTACAGTAAGACAAAATACCGGGTATAGTTCCGCATCATTCAACATAGCTGCTTACTGGATATTTTGACAAATTAAGCGAAATTTATAAGTCATTTTTGGTCAGGTTTTTTACAAAAAACCCCATTTTCCCCTTGTATAAATTTGATACAAGTAATTAAATTCAGTGCACTTACATATGGTCAAATGTGAGAATTTCAGGTATTCTTATGTGATTGCTGATGGCACCATAATTGTATTTTTTAATGATATTTGAGGGTTTTTAGTACCAGCTATGCAGATGAAAAAGAAGTTAATAAGGACCCCTATTATTGTAGATAATAATGGAATCTCCAATGGCAGGGAAAATCTTAAGAGGAAATATTTCCGCAGAATTCTTCTAAGCGGGATTTTCTCATTGATTCTGCTGCTAGTTATAATTTTTACCCTTCCTGAAACAGTTTTATCAATCAGTTCCCTTCTAGAATATGCAACAATTGTAGCTCTGGTAATTTTTCTTTTTGTCCTGCTTCTGAGATATTTTGGTATACTCAGTATGGCATACCTTTATCTTAATGAATATACATTCAAGACCTCGAGGAATTATTTCCCGTTTGTTTCTATAATCGTCCCGGTTTTTAACGAGGCCCGCGTGATAAAGGAATCAATAAATTCCCTGTTGGAACTTGATTACTCAAATTATGAAATTATCATCGTGAATGATGGCTCAACTGACAACACCAGGGAAGTTGCTGAAAACCTGGTAGGTTACCGTAAAGGCAGACTCACTGATATCAAAGTGTCGCTTATAAACCAGCCTAACGGCGGAAAATCGCGCGCTTTAAATGCAGGTATTAAGCACTCAAGCGCTGAAATTATTTTATGTATGGACGGAGACTCCCAGCTTTCTCCTGAGGCTGTGAAATTTGCGGTCAGACATTTTCAAAATCCTGAGATAGGCGCCGTAGCCGGTAATGTAAAAGTACTAAATCGTAGAAAATTTTTAACTGACCTTCAGGCCTTGGAGTATATTGAAGGACTGAACATGGCGAGAAGCGCTCAGAGCTTTATCAGACTGGTCAATATAATACCTGGTCCAATCGGTATTTTCAGGAGAAAAGCTCTGGTTGAATCAGGTTACTACTCAAACGATACCTTTGCTGAAGATGCTGATCTGACGTTAAAGATACTGGCTAACGGCTGGAAAATATATTATGAACCTGCTTCTGTATCCTACACTGAGGCACCGTCCAGCCTCCAGCAGCTTTTGAAGCAGAGGTACAGATGGACCAGAGGTATTATTCAATCGATCCGGAAGCATAAAAGATTGATGATAAATCCATCAATTAATTTCGGCGATACTTTTATTTTATGGACAATGTTTTACGAAGCTTTGATCTGGCCGGCAATGAACATAGCGGCAAATGCTTTCTTTATAATTGCTGCAGTAGCTTTTGGGTTTTCGTATCTGATTTTTTTCTGGTGGGCCGGGCTGGCTCTGCTCGACTTTATCACTGCATTATATTGTATCTCTGTCGAAAAAGAAGAGTTTCGTCTGGTCGCATACGCTATTATTTATAGAATGTTTTTTATTCTTATTATCGACATATGCAAAGCAATGTCGACAATTGAGGAATTTCTCGGCATAAGAATGGGCTGGGGAAAACTGGAGAGAGTGGGCACTGCAAAAGTGTGAGGTTATTATTATGTTTTTTTTGAGGGAAAATAAATGGAATTAATTCCTATACTGTCAACTATCATACTGGTTGCGACAATATGTACTTTCATACTGGCAATCGGTGCATATATTCTTTACAAGATCAGGGAGAGAAGAGGCGAACAGCTTCCGCAGACTCCGCCTTCATCCGTTCGTGCAGAACTGGTGACCCCGGATGAATCAGAATACAGAGGCCGTGAATATGTTCGTCCCGAACATATGAATGTTCCTGTTGAACCCCATCAGGTAAGGAAATCCTCCCGCCCCGGTGTATACACTGGCAGCAGGGAAGACCAGAGCGCTAAATCTGGATATTACCCTGAAACTGAGAGAGAAGCCGTCAAGTATGAAAGAGTAAAGACTGAAAGAACCACGGGTAAAAAATTTCTGAAGTACACCAGTGAAGGGTATGTGCCTACAGAGGAAGACAAAAATCCCGGTGTATTAAAGTGGCGGTAAAAGAGACTAATAAAAGAAATGTCTCTCAGGCAGGAATAATTATCTCAGGAATCCTGATTCTCCTGGGAGCTGTGCTTGTTTATCTTTATGTTCTTCAGGGGGTATTTGGAAGATTCGATGCAAAAGAATTGATTCCCGATACAAAGGCTGTGGGTGATGTATTTTCGGGTAAAAAACCTGCAGCAGCCATCCTCTATTCAACTTATACAGAAAATATTTTCCCTGAAGGCAGTACCTGGCTGAACGATAATATTAATACATGGAAGAAGTTCCTTGATAATAATCAAATCGGCTATGATATTATTTCTGATGCTTCTATAGAAACCGGAAAATTAAAAAATTACAAAATGCTTGTCCTTCCCGGCTCCAAATCGTTAAGCGATAAAGAAATAATTCAAATAAAAAAATTCCTTGAGACCGGCGGAAGCGTGTTTGCTACAAGTGGGACAGCTTCTTACTCTAATGACGGTAAATGGAGAGGATGGGATTTTCTGAATAATGTTTTTGGAATAAATTTTACATCCGAAATAAGTGATTCCAACAAAACCGGAATTCATACACTGCGCGGAGGACTTCCGCTGACAGCTAATATTCCTACCGGTTTCCCCATGCAGATAGCTACCTGGGATAAGCCTATGGCTGTTGAGGTTCTCGATCCGCGTACTACACAGGTAAGCTTCTGGTATAATTACAGAACTCAGGGTGGACTGGTACGTCAACAGATTAAAAAGACAGCAGGTATAGTTTACGGGAATTATGGTAAAGGCAGATTCATATGGATGGGTTTTGAAATTAATTCTGTAATTGGTGTGCAGGAGGATTACGTATATTTTGATCGATTATTCAGAAACTCCTGCAACTGGCTGACTTATATTCCGATTGCTTATATACAGGAGTGGCCGAACGGCTATGATGCCGCAGCAATCATTGCGCCCGAGCTTTCAAATGAGATACAAAATATTACAAATATTTTCGGGTATCTGACTAAAGAAAATGTGAAGGCGACTTTTTTTGTTGATCCCGACAAAGCTGAGTATAATCCACAACTCATAAGTACATTAACAAGGTACGGTGAAGTTTCGGCTGTTGGCGATGTTGGTTACCTTGCGTCCGTCAATGATACAAATAATTCTTTGTATGATTACGAGACTCAATTCAAAATATTGAACAGCTCCAGACAGAAACTTGAGTCAATTACAGGCAGCAGTATCTCGGGTTTTCTACCATTTTATGGACTATTTAATCAGAAAACTATAAAAGCTGCTTTGGATGCAGGTTATAAATACTTACTTACTGATTCATTAACCGATCGTTCAGTACCAAGGACAGAAATCAGGGGTGATAAAAGATTAATCATCATGACAAAAACTGCGAGAGACGATTACGAGGTGATAAGGGATTTCGGACTAACTGATCCGGATTATCAATTTTATACCTATCAGGAGGATATAGACCGGGTTTTGTTCGAAGGTGGAATGTACGTGTATAAGCTCCATTCAGAATATCAGTGTAAGCCTGAATATGTTTCTGTCGTTGGTGATGTTATAAAAGATTTAAAGAAAAAGAATTTCTGGATAACTACCGGATCTGAAATCCGGAAATGGTATGCTAAAAAGGATTATGTTGAGATCAGGATAAACAGACGAGGTAATACCCGTATTGTACTGAATATCTCTAACCCGGGCGATCAACAGATTAATGATCTTGTTGTTGATGTCCTTTTAAATGATCCTGCTGAAAATATATCTATCAGTACAGAGATAATTGGTACTAAAATCCCCATCATCAGACATGAGAAGATGAGTAAAAATCTACAACTATTGATAAATAACCTGGAGGGGAAAGAATCCAGAATATATTATATCGATTATGATAAGGTGAACGTTTAGTTCTTCGGCATATATTTCAATGAAAAAACATCATTTTATATTGTTAATTTTGATAGCCGGATTATGGACAGCAATTATCTTTCCGGCTGGAGAGGGTAGTATCAAAATTGCTTTGATTTATCCTTCCCTTACTAAAGATATACTTTATAAAAAAAATCCCGCATTTAAACCCACTGAGGATTGGGAACTTTTTTTTCTGAGCCGGAATTATGATTATGAAATGCATGATGATTCTGACATCGATGAGATCGGCAGTGATATTGATGTTGTGGTAATACCATCAATGGAAGTAGTGAGCGAGGGTATGCTCAATGAGCTTGAGCAGCTGATGGAAGAGGGAAAGGGCTTATTGCTGACAGGAAATTTCGCGGAATTTGATGAAAATGGGGACAGGCGAACCAGAGAGAATAATGATTTTCTGCATTTTGAAATTAAAGTTGTAAGCAAAAATGAGAAATTATCTATAAATCATTTTCTTGAAGGAGGCACACCTTTTACAGATCGGATTGAAACCAGGACAAAAAATACTTCTTTCCTTCAGCAGTTCTCTATTTTATGCCAGCGATTTATCAGGTGGTTCACATCCCGAAGGAAGTTATCTGCTGCCCGGTTATGAGTTTCCGGGAATTGTATCTAACTCTTTGTTAAATGGCAGGGTGTTATGGTTTGGTTTTGGGCTCAGTCAGTTAATTGACCAAAACAAAAATATATTACTCTATAATTCCTTGAAATGGCTGTCTTCTCAACCCGAAGCTTTTATAAATTACTGGCCGGGTAATAATGAATGCTCTGCTATCATATATAAAAATATCGAATCATCATCCGCTATCAAGACTATACAAAAGTCTAAAGTAAACTCCGAAACTTTGAACTATTTTGTATCTCCTGCTTTATTGGATAAATATCCGGATCAAATTAAAGAATCAGCCGGTTCAAATAATATTAATATTATCTGGGACGATTTCTTTTTTTCACAGATGGACTATGCTGAAAAAAACGCGTGGCTGAAGAAAACTCACGATCTTATAAATGATATTACCGGTCAGGATTATTCGGGTGTACTATCCTACAGAAATATTAAAGATGCGAGTACTTATGGGATACTGGCACAAAACGGATATTCATTTGTTTTCAAATCGGGTTATTCTGATTCCTTCTTTTTTGATTACGATACAACAAATAACCTGTATCTATTTGACAAACCTTCTTATGGTGAAGGGATTCAGCAATTCCTGGAATCGGACCCTAAAACCGGAGGGATTTATTATGTGGATAAGGATTCAGTGGATAAATTTAATCTTCAGATGGCAAAGCAAAATTGCTGGATAACTACCTTCTCCGATCTGATTAATTGGACAGAAAAACGAAAAAATCTAAGTATCGGGATCAATCAAACTAAAGACGATAATTATGAGGTTAATTTTAAGAACAATAATACTTCCAGTATATCGAATATTGAAATCTGGATTTCTATTCCTCGCGTAAATAAGAGAGTTTTTGTATCAATTGCAGGGCTGGAAAGAGAATTGACTTTCGATCCCGACAAAAAAATGTATTGTTTGGTTTTACCAACGATCGGGGGATACAAGGAAATATCCTTCACTATACCGGTAAATAACTAGGATAATACACTGATTTTGATACAGACTTATATGTTAATTTAATTCGCTGTCTTCGGGTTATCATTTTAATATGGCTATAGAAAAAACAAATATAGATTTAATAAGGGTTCTTAATGAAAACATAAAGAATCCCTTTATTGCTATGACCGCCGAAGGGAACATTACATCATTTAATAAACAAGCCGCCAAACTGATCTCATTTAAGGAAAAAGCCGGAAATATTTTCGATTACTTTGACAAGGATTCTGCATTTGAACTCAGCACACTTCTGGAGGAAGTTTTATCCGGGAGGAAAACCCTTATAAAAAATGTTATTCTGATCTTCAAAAATGGAACGAACCTGAAATGCCAGGTAACTATCAGTGAATTTAACCAGGACCAGGTATTCTGCACTTTCAAACCAGAAGAACACACCCTGCGTATAAGTGAAATAACAAGACTGAAGATAAGGAAAGAAGAACTTTCTGCCCTGATTGGGAATAAGAAGATCGAGAGGATAATAGATTCCATAAGAGGATTATTTCCCTTTACTGTAATTGGTAAAGAGAAAATCAGGAAAGATATTGACCAACTGGAAGAACTGTTCTGGATTAAAAACAGCAGCGGTATCTTTATCCTCGTTAATAAAATGCTTGCACGAAACCTTGGACTAACCAGCATGCAGCTTGAAGGTAGATCTGAGATGGAGCTTCTCCCGGTTTATATGCATGAAATTTATAGTTCTCTCGAAAATTACATTAAGAACTCGAACAGTGTAATTATAACAGAGGGAATTCCGATACAAGGACTCTCGGCAATAAGTAATTTCCAAACAATTGAAATTCCGCTCAGCGATAGTGAAGGGGACCTGGCAGCTGTGGTAGGAATTTCCATGCCTGTAAGGAAAAAGCAAGCAGAGAACGAAAAAGAACCCGGGAAAAATATACTTTCAGGAATTCCCGCAGCCGTTGCAGTGCTTAATAAAGAAGGGGTTATCGAGCATTCAAGCAAAGAATTTTGTAAATTATTCTCAGATGAATTCTCTGATCTCAGGAATTTGTCTTATACTAATGTTTTTCCACTTGAAATCTCAGAGAAATTAAAGAAATTCCTTGATTCATTATCTGACAATGCAGAATTTCAACTAAAGTTATCAAAGACGGGTGCGTGGAAAGACAGGGAACTGAATGTTCTTGTTAGCAGGAATTATGGGGAAGATAATCAGCCGGAGGGACTTTCGGTTTTTTTTGAAGATGTTTCCCCTTATTCAGATCTTGAAAAAATTATTAATAGCAGAGGTAAAATGTACGAGGTCCTGATTCAGAATAATCCTGAACCGATTTTTATCTATGATAAAGAAAATCTTCATTTTCTGGAAGCTAACCAGTCTGCCTTAAACCTTTACGGTTATCGAAAGGATGAATTTCTACAAATGGACCTGACCGATCTTTATACTCCGGAGGACATCCAGACGCTGCTTGATTCATCTTCGGGAGGTATAAAGGAAGGTATCTTTACAGGACCATTCAGACATAAAAGAAAAAATGGTGAATCTGTATTTGTTGAAATAAGCAAGATCAATTTCAAATTCAACAACAAAGATGCTCATTTTAATATAGTTAAAGATGTTACCAAGAACCTTGAAACAGAAAAACAAAAACAACTTTTTAAAGCTGCATATGATAATTCCTCAAATATGATTTTCATAACCGATGCATCTGGATTTATAAAATCAGCTAATCACATTGCCGGCTCAGAGCTTGGAATTTCAAATGATGAGCTGGTTAATTCTGCTTTTGTGTCTCTTGTGAAGGATGATGATCGTGGTCTTATTAACTCAAGAATATTTAATTCGGATGAAAAAAAACAGATATCTATCAGATCTTCATTTAAAAAATCAGACGGAAGCACCGTGGATGCTGAAATTTTTGCTAATCCGATAGTAAATTATAAGAATGAAACTGAATCCTACGTGCTTGTGGCTAAACCGGAAAGTAAGGTTCCCGAACATACGGAACAGAAGATTAAGGAAATTATTGTCGAAAAAATTGTTGAGAAAGAAGGTCTTCCATCAGATAAAATAGACCCGGTATTTCTTTCGGGAATCTTCCACGAGATATTAACTCCAATTAATGCAATGCTGGGTTTTGTCCAGGAACTTACCGAAAGTATTGAACAGCAAACCCCTGAGCAGCAGGAAGCAAAAGAGATAATCGACCAGAACCGCAGGAGACTTTTAAGTACGATGAATTCTGTTATAGAATACTCGCGTCTGGAACAGGAAACTGCATCACTTGAAATAAAAGATGTTTCTATTACGGAAATTGTTGACGAAACCCAGGAGGAAATAAGCGATATTCTTAAGAATAAAGGCATAGAGTTCGCTTACGGTAAGATTTCTTCCTCCTTAACATTTAAAACAGATACCCAGAAATTTATTTCTCTGATATCACTCTTATTTAAAATAGCCTCACAGTTTACCAACACAAAGAAAATTTACTTTTCAGCCTATCAGGCCGATGATTCTAATTTTGTTATTTCTATCCAGGATAATTACTCAGTAATGTCACCTGCTTTTTCTGAAAACTTCAATAATATCTTCAATAAAAGAGATATACAAAAAGATTACGGAGTTTCAAGACTGTCTGTGAAGCTTGCCCGGATCTTAATGGATTTGCTTCAGGGAAAGTTTGTGGATAAATCAAAGAAAATTCCCGGCTTTATTTTCCCTCTTGAACCAGAAACAGAAAAGGAGAGAGAAACAGAAAATGAGAAAGTCGTAATTCCTTCTGAATCAGAAGAAATTGAAGCATTAGAATCTGAAAGGACTGGAGACACTGATACAGGAAAGCTGGAGGAAGAAAAGATCCCGGAATCAGAAATAAAGGATGAAACCTTCTCTGATGAAGAACCTGAAGAAAAAATAAAAGTTGTGAAGCCCCGGAAACCTGAAAATAAAGCAAGCCATAGTGATCTTTCACAACTATCCTGTTTATATATAGAAGATCAGGTAGATTCACAGATTTTATTTAAAGTTCAGATGAAGGACCTGAAGGAAATAAAGTTTGCTGTAAGCTTTGAAGAAGCACTTCCTCTTCTCGACACTGTTCACTTCGACTTCATCGTTCTCGATATCAACCTTCAGGGTGAATATAACGGCCTGGATGCTCTTAAAATAATTCACCGTATGCAGGGTTATGAGTCCATCCCTATTATAGCTGTCACTGCATATGTTCTGCCGGGAGACAGAGAAAAATTTATTGCCACAGGATTTGACGATTTTATTTCAAAGCCCATTTTCAGGGAAAAAATGGTAAACTCATTAGAAAAAATATTCTCCCTGATGCAATCCTGAGATTGTTCAACTTCAAGCAAGTCCTTCTAATCACTTCATATTGACAATTTAATATACCTTTTGTAAGTTACCATACAGATGTATGGTATTCTTATTACACTACAGTTACTAATAAATCCGAGGTATATTATGCCGGCAGAACTCACAGAAATTCAGAAAAAAATCCTGGAATTTCTTATTGAACAAAAAGTAAATAAGGGTTTTCCGCCCACACTTGCCGAAATAGCACGGTATTTCGGATATAAGAACCGGGCTACCGTTCAGCAGCATCTTCAGGCCATTGAAAAGAAGGGATATATAAAGCGCAATCCCAAACTTTCACGCGGGATTGAACTTACCTTGGAAGATAAATTCTTTATACCACGTCCTATCCTTGGGGAAGTTGCGGCCGGAAATCCTTTGACTATCTATCCCGATGCTATTGATTCAATTGAACTTCCGACAATAGCACGTATGCCGAAGGATTCATTCCTGTTGAGAGTTAAAGGCGACAGTCTTAAGGATGCCTATATATTCAGCGGGGATATCGTAATTGTTAACCCTAATCTGGAACCAAAAAACGGCCAGATCGTAGTTGCCATACTTGATGACGCAGCCGTAGTAAAAAGATTTTATAAAAAGAAAAATGAAATAGAACTTGTTTCGGAAAATCCCGAATATAAGCCCATTGTAATTGAGAGGAAAAGTCCTTCATTCAGAATTGTAGGGATTGTTATTGGTATTTACAGGAGTATGTATAAGAAAAAAGCGGGATAAATATTTTATGGTTGAAGTTTTTCACCCTGATTTTCAACTTAAGACCCGAGGTATAATATGAAAAAGTTATTTGTAACTTCTGCTTTATTAATAGCTGTAAGCTTATATTTTCCGGATATTCGCGCCCAATGTTCCGATGCGGGTATTTGTCAGATAGGAGGATATGTAACTGAAGAAGAAGATGCCAGGACATTTTACTTGTCAGTTTCATATAAGTACGGATACAGCGGTAAGGAGGATGACATACAATATCATTCAGTTATACTTAACGGTAATTATAATCTGCTAGATAACAGTTCCGTCAGTTTTTTATTACCATATAACAGCCAATCTTCCCCGGCCGCTGCAGTAAGTGGAATTGGTGATTTGATAATAAACTGGAATCAGACTCTGTTTTCTGATGAAAATTCATCCCTCAGTGCTTCCGCCGGTATTAAACTGGCAACCGGGGAGGATAATAAAAATAATCTGCCGCAGTCTATTCAGAGCGGATTAGGTACCAATGATATTTTAATCGGAATAAATTATTTCTATAATCATATAGGACTTGGGGCAGGTTACCAGCTTTCAGGCGGAAGAAATAATAATTTATATCAATTAAAAAGGGGTGATGATATACTTGTAAAAGCTTCATATCAATTATCGTTTGATCTCTTTAATATTATACCACAGCTTTTATACATTCAGCCTTTAGGGAAAGCCAGTACCGTAGATTTATCCTCCTCTGCTGGTGAAAAATTTATTGAGGTTGATAATACCGGTAAGCCGCAGTTAAACCTTCTGACTGAACTGAAATATAATGCTGCACCAGGTTTATCCCTTATAGGAGATTTTGCCGTCCCGTTTGTAAAAAGAGAAATTAATATAGATGGTTTGACACGTGCATACAGCATTTCATTTGGTATAAGTTATTCAATTTATTAAGAAGCAGTTGATATGATCGACTGTATTGTTTTAAAATTAAGCAGTAAGAAGAATGTCTGAGTATATTATAGGAACGGCGGGGTGGTCGTATAAAGACTGGGTGCCCGTTTTTTATCCAAAAACACAGTCGGGAAGATTCGACTGGCTGAGGTTTTATGCGCATTATTTCAACTGTGTGGAAGTTAATGCATCCTATTATGCATATATAAGTCCTAGAACCGTTCAAGGCTGGGTGGAAAAAGTATCGGATGCGGATAATTTCCGGTTTACGATTAAGCTGCATAACGACTTTACCCATAAAAGGGATTTTAGTGATCAGCAGGTAACGGCTGTCCGTACTAACCTTGAACTACTTGACAGAGCTGAAAGACTCGGCGGATTATTAATTCAGTTTCCTTATTCGTTTTCATTTAATGAGGCTTCCGCTGATTATTTACGGAGGCTGAAGGAAATATTTGAGGATTACAAGTGTTTCATTGAAGTTCGTCATTCTTCCTGGAAGAATGAAAGTGTGTATAAACTTTTTAGCAGACTGAATGTAACCTTTTGTACAATTGACCAGCCGCAAATTGGCAAAGCAATTGAGTTTGAACCTTTGATAACCAATGATACAGCGTATATTCGTTTTCATGGAAGGAATACCGATGCCTGGATGAAATCCATTAAGAATTTCGGTAAAGAACAGACATATGAAGAACAGAGTTCACGGTATGATTACCTTTATACTCCTGGTGAGCTGGTTGAAATTGAGCAGAAAATAAAAGAAATACAGGAACAGGTTAAGGAAGTTTATGTTATAATGAATAACCATCCGAAAGGGGAGGCTGTTGCAAATGCTATTGAGCTTATTCATCTCCTTGAAGAAAAGGAAAAGGTTGATATGCCTCAGACCATAGTAAAAGCCTACCCCCGTCTAAATGCTATTAATCCGGATTCTTCTGAGCCGGAACTTAATTTGAACTAAAAGGTAGTTATGCGGACAATATTTCATCTTGATCTGGATGCATTCTTTGTATCTGTTGAGAGAATTCTCGACCCGTCATTAAATGGTAAACCGGTAATTGTTGGAGGTGATCCGCATGGAAGAGGAGTGGTTGCCGCCTGCTCTTATGAAGCCAGGGTATACGGACTGCACTCAGCTATGCCGATAAGAACTGCGTATAAACTCTGCCCTGGGGGCATTTACCTGCATGGTCATTATGATGAATATGTCCATTTTTCCCAAGCTGTAAAGAATATTCTGACATATTATGCCCCGGCGATACAACAGGCTTCAATCGATGAGTTTTATATGGATTTCACAGGATGCGGAAAGATTTATGGTTCTATGTTTTCTTTTGCATCAAGACTCCAGAAGGAGATAATGAAGAAACTGTCACTGCCGTGTTCAATAGGAATTGGCAGCAATAAAACTATTGCGAAGATAGGTTCTGACTGTATGAAACCAATGGGAATTACTTTTATCATTCCCGGTATGGAAAAGGAATTTCTTTCTCATATGCCGGTTGAAACAATTCCAGGTGTGGGGAAGGTTATGCTTAGAGAATTGAATAATAAAGGAATTTACCTCATAGGAGATGTGACAAAACTTTCTACGGATTATTGGGGGACAGCTTATGGAAAATACGGCATTGATCTCTGGCGGAAAGCAAACGGGGAGGGAACTGAATACCTTACAGTTGAACATGAACAGAAGAGCATTTCGAAAGAAACAACATTCGGATCTGATGTTACGGATAATGAAAAAATTTATGAGGTGCTCTTTGAACTTACCGGCAGGGTTTGCCAGAACCTGAGAGATGAGAATTTTATGACCTCAACGGTGCATATCAAACTGCGGTACTCTGATTTTCAGACCCTTACACGTTCCCGTACTATAAAACCTACGGATGATGACAGGGTTATTTTTGAAACGGCGAAGGATTTAATGGTAAAAGCTCATACCAGGCGTGTGGGGGTAAGGTTAATAGGAATAGGATTAAGTAAGTTCTCAAACTTCTGCGAGCAGGAAATATTATTTGAGGATGAAGAAGTTAAGAGGAAGAAGCTGTTCAGGGCAATCAACTTCCTAAGGAAAAAGTATAATTATTCTATTATAGATTTCAGCAGGTACTGATATCAGCCCGGAGGCCATCTCATCTGTCTGCCGCCAAGAAGATGAAGGTGAAGATGATAAACCTCCTGACCTCCTTTTTGCCCGCAATTCATAACCAGCCTGAATCCCTCTTCAGCTATATTGTTATCCTTTGCCAGTTTATTGGCTACGTCAAACATTTCACCCAGTAATTGGGCATGTTCTTTCCCGTTTATATCAGTTACTTTGGGGATTTCGATTTTAGGGACAATAAGGATGTGAACCGGGGCCTGGGGATTTATGTCCTTAAAGGCCATTACAGTTTCACTCTCGAAAACAATATCAGCTTTAATTTCTTTGCTGATTATTTTGGAAAATATGGTATCGCCCATAATTATTCTTCCTTTTCGATTTCATATTTTTTCATTTTATTATACAGATGACTTCTTTGAATATCAAGTATTTCAGCTGTCTTGCTGATATTCCAGTCGTTTGCTTTCAACTGTTTAATTATAAACGCTCTTTCGGCTTTTTCCTTAAATTCCTGGAACGAGTTGCTGTCTGCAATGATGTCCCCTATAGAAGACCGGGAACCCGCGAAAAGAAATTCGATATCACTGCGTGAAATATCCGCTTTATCCACCAGTATAATTATTCTTTCAATAGCATTTCTTAATTCGCGTACATTCCCGCTCCAGGGAAGACTCTGAAGATATTTCATAGCGTCTTCTTCGAACTTAACGGGGGATTTCTTATGGCGTGCGGTGATTTCTCCGGCAAAGCTCTCAACAAGCAGAGGTATATCTTCAATTCTATCTTTTAAGGGGGGAATATTCACCGGGATAACATTCAGCCTGTGGAAGAGGTCCTCTCTAAAGTTTCCTGCTGCTATCTCTTCTTTGAGGTTTTTGTTGGTAGCGGATATGATCCTGACATCCACTTCAATTTTTTTATTTCCGCCCACGCGTTCAATTTTCCCATCCTCTATAGCGCGAAGTACCTTAGCCTGAGCCTGCGGGCTCATATCCCCGACCTCATCCAGGAATAAAGTACCTTTGTTTGCCAATTCGAATTTACCGATTCTTTGTTGAGATGCTCCCGTAAATGAACCTTTTTCGTGCCCAAATAATTCAGATTCAATCAGTTCGTTCGGAATTGCAGCACAATTCACCTCAACAAACGATTTATCTTTTCTTGCACTATTATTATGAATGGCTTTTGCAACAAGTTCCTTACCTGTCCCATTGTCCCCCGTAATCATAACCCTGGTATCCAGCGGTGCTACCTTTTCAATTGTAGCGAGGATATTTTGTATGGCGCGGCTCTTCCCCAGTAATTTTCCCTGTTCCCGCATCGATTTTCTGTACTCGGCATTTTCCTGGATAAGATTTGACTGTTCAACCGCATTCCTTATGCTAATAATAAGCTTATCGCGGTCAATCGGCTTTTCTATAAAATCGAAGGCTCCCAGACGGGTTGCTTTTATTGCGTTCTCAACACTTCCATGGGCAGATATCATGATTACTGAGAGAGCCGGATTGGATGCTTTCACTTTTTTGAGCACTTCAAAACCATTCATTTCCGGCATCTGGATATCAAGGAGAAGGGCAGAATAAATCTCATTTAATGCTTTTTCGACCCCTTCAACAGAACTGGTTGAGTATTCGACATTGTAGCCTTCATACTCGAGTATCATTTTTATACTTTCGCAGATATCTGTTTCATCATCAATAATTAAAATGGAGTTCATATTCTTTATGGGAAGTTATATCTAATATAAAAAAGTGTTCTTAATAAAAATGCATCTGAAGGAAGAACGGATTTGTTAGTTTTCAGAATTGTCCCGAAAATGTATCCTAACTTGTTTGTCATCATATCCCGACTGTCGATGACTGACTGGACTTTAAATTCTTCTTCAAATACCTCCACAAAATAACCAATTAGGTCGCCCAAATCAAAGATAGATGAATTATAGGCCAGAAATGCACTTCCAAAGAAATGAGCCAGTTTGTCCTTGTCTCCGAAATTATTATCCGGGGTATCAAAAAAAAGATTTTTGGGGAGATTTTTATTTTTTAGCAGAAAGACGGAATCATTAGCTGATGTCAGAGGATACTGGATCAACGTTCTTATTATTGGTAGCCGGATGGGGACTTTCTTATACGGAACTAAGGCAAGAGTTAATGAAAGAAGCGCTTCGGAATAATCTCCTTTCCTGTATTCAACGGCTCTGCGGAACAGAGTATCCACGAGTGAAAGATCGTTAATTTCGCCGTCCAGTTCTTTAAAGTGATCCGATGTAATAAACTCTGAAAGATAATTAACTGATTTTGAAAGCCTGCTTTGCTGTGCAGAAAGAGTAGCTGAAAATATGAGTATCCCTAAAATCATTGTTATGAATTTTGAGGGGATTTTTAACCGGAAGCATTCAGGCACAACGGAAATGTATTCGGGATCGAAATGACATTCGTGCGTTCGTGTCGGTTATATTTGACAAGGCTGATTCCCGGATCAGGTCTGGATGACGCCGGGATTAAATCTCGGGATAACAGGATTATTATCAGCTGATTCCAGTGCCATTGAAACGTATTCCCTCGTTAATGCCGGATCGATTATTTCGTCAATCCATATCCTTGCAGCAGCATACAACGGGGTGCTTTTTTCTTCATACGATTGTATGATTTCATCAAGAAGCTTTTTCTTATCAGCGTCACTAATATGTTTACCCCTTTTTTCTGCCTGCTTTATCTTAATATCAAGCAGTACACTGCTGGCCTGGTTTCCTCCCATTACCGATATCTTTGCATTGGGGTAAGCGAAGATGAACCTCGGATCATAAGCTTTCCCGCACATCGCATAATTACCGGCTCCAAAACTATTGCCAACAATGATTGTAATCTTAGGTACAACCGAATTTGCTACAGCATTAACCATTTTCGCACCATCCTTGATGATACCGCCATGTTCAGCTCTGCTGCCTACCATAAATCCTGTTACATCCTGAAGGAAAAGGAGTGGTATTTTTTTCTGATTGCAGTTTAAAATGAAGCGTGTTGCCTTGTCTGCTGAATCAGAGTATATAACTCCGCCAACCTGCATTTCCCCGGTTTCTGTTTTTACAACATCCCTCTGGTTTGCAACTATACCGACAGCCCAGCCGTCAATCCGTGCATAGCCGGTTATAATTGTTTTGCCGTAACCGGCCTTGTATTCATCCAGAACCGAATCATCCACGATTCGCGCAATTAAATCGTACATATTATATGACTTAATGGGATCTTCAGGAAGGAGTCCATATATTTCTTTCGGTGAGAACTTAGGCTTTTTACTCTCTGTCCTGTTATAGCCGGCTTTCAGATCAGGTCCATGCTTTTCTACGATGCTCCTGATCTGCTGAATGCATTCCTCATCATTCTTCATTATATAATCAGTTACCCCGGATATATTTGACTGAACTTTTGCTCCTCCAAGGCTCTCATTATCAATTACTTCACCGATAGCAGCTTTCACAAGATGAGCCCCTGCAAGAAAAACAGAGCCTTCACCTTCAACGATCAATGCTTCATCACTCATAATAGGCAGGTAAGCACCACCCGCCACACATGGGCCCATTATCGCGGAGATCTGAGGTATTCCGACAGATGACATTACAGCATTATTTCTGAAAATTCTTCCAAAATGTTCTTTGTCGGGAAATATTTCGTCCTGCAGAGGTAAGAAAACACCGGCACTATCAACCAGGTAAATAATAGGCAGATGATTATCCATCGCTATTTCCTGTGCACGAAGGTTCTTTTTTGCGGTTATCGGAAACCAGGCTCCGGCCTTCACGGTGGCATCATTCGCAACAATTACATGCAGTTTGTTATGGATCCTTCCAACACCGTATATAGTACCGGATGAAGGTGCCCCGCCGTATTCCTCATACATTCCATAAGCTGCAAAGGTACTCAGCTCAAAAAATTCTTTAGGATTATCTACTAGGAGGTTTATTCTTTCCCTGGCAGTAAGCTTCCCTTTTGCCTTATGTTTCTCAATTGATTTTTTACCTCCTCCAAGCTGAACACTTTCTTTTTCAGCCTGGAGTTTACGGATCAGGTTTTTATAATAATCTTCTTTTTTAAGAAAAGATTCATTTTCCTTCAGCTGCGTACCGATTTTTTTCATTAGTTTCTATTTTCCGTTTGATAATAGTTCTCTGGAAATAACGATTCTCTGGATTTCTGAAGTTCCCTCACCAATTGTCAGAAGCTTTACATCTCGATAAAATTTCTCAACGGGATAGTCCTTAATAAAACCATAACCTCCGTGTATCTGTACTGCCTCACTTGATGCTTTCTCCGCAATTTCACTTGCAAATAATTTTGCCATGGCGGCTTCCTTTTGATTCGGAAGTCCTTTGTCCTTCATCGCAGCAGCACGCATCGTTAAAAGACGTGCAGCATCAATATTCATAGCCATCTCCGCCAATTTAAATTGAGTTGCCTGGAATTCACTAAGAGCTTTATTAAACTGTTTTCTTTCCTGGCTGTATTTTAATGCGGCATCCAGGCAGCCTTGTGCAAGTCCGATACTCAATGCAGCAATGGAGATCCTTCCACCTTCCAGAATTTTCATTGCCTGGATAAATCCTTCACCCTCCACGCCGAGGAGATTTTCAGCAGGCACTTTACAATTGTCAAAAGTTAGCTGCGTGGTATCGCTGGCACGCATCCCAAGCTTATTTTCTTTTTTCCCGACTATAAAGCCTTCCATTCCTTTTTCCAGGATGAATGCAGAAATTCCTTTTTTACCCTTCTCTTTGTCCGTCACGGCCATTATAACGGCCGTTTCACCAACAGTGCCATGAGTGATAAAAGTCTTGCTTCCATTCAGCAGATAATATCCATCTTTCTTTTCTGCAAAAGATTTCATCCCTGCTGCATCACTACCGGATGCGGATTCCGTTAATCCCCAGGCGGCTACCTTCCTTCCAGCTATGAGATCCGGCAGATATTTCTTCTTTTGTTCTTCGTTACCAAACCTGAATATGTGATTAGTGCCTAAACCGTTATGAGCTGCTACAGATAATGAGATAGAAGGGTCTACTCTTCCAAGTTCTTCCACTATCATAGCGAATTCAACATAACCCAGGCCCGCACCTCCGTATTCTTCCGGAAAAATAACTCCCATAAAGCCCAGCTCTCCCAGTTGCCTGATTATTTCCATAGGGAATTCCTGGGACTCATCGTATTTCATTACAACGGGACGAATATTCTTTTCCGCAAATTCACGGACAGTGTTTTTTATTATCTGCTGGTTTTCTGTCAGTTCAGCAAGAAATGGACTTTCTAAAACTTCCATCTAAGCTCTCCTTATTATTTTTTTAACCCTGGTTCTTATAATTTTCAATAATTTCTTCGGCAATATGATAAGGTGACAGATTGCCCAGAACAACCTTATCAATAGACGAATTTAATGATTTTTCACCAGTTCCGCTCCATAATTCTTCTCTTATTTTTTCCTCAACAATATGCCTTATCCTGACTTTGGTTCTTTCTTCTCTTCTTTTAAGAAATTTATTCTGCCTGTTCAGATAATCCCTGTGCCTGTTAATCTCACCAGCTATTTCCTGAATACCTTTATTTTCAACTGCTATCGCTTTTATTATGGCAGGCATCCAGCTGTTTTCGTCATGGTCTTTCATCATTAGAATGGTTTTTAATGCCGTCATTGCCTGCTCTGCCCCGGGACGGTCACTCTTGTTAACAACAAAGAAATCGGCGATCTCCATTAATCCTGCTTTCATTGCCTGAACTGCATCACCCGATTCCGGAACCAGCACGACAACAGTTGTGTCGGCTGCATTGGCAATGTCGAGTTCCGATTGGCCCACACCTACTGTTTCAAGGATTATAAAATCAAAGCCGGCCGAATCCAGTACATCAGCTGCATCAATGGCTTTCTTGCTCAAACCGCCCAGGCTGCCGCGGGTTGCCATACTTCTGATAAAAACTCCGGGGTCCTGTCCTATATCATTCATCCTTACCCGATCCCCCAGCAGGGCACCTCCCGTAAAAGGGCTTGTGGGATCTACTGCTATAATACCGACCTTTTTTCCAAGGGATCTGAAATGTTTGGTAAGCTGGTTGGTTATAGTGCTTTTTCCGGCACCGGGAGGACCAGTTACGCCTATTCTGTAAGCGTTACCGGTTTCTGGATAAATTGACTTAAGAAGTTCTGATGAACCGCGATCATTTGATTCAACGACCGATATAGCTCTGGCAATACTTCTTCTGTCACCTTCTATTAATTTTTGTTGTAAAAGTGTAGAGGACATTTCGTATTATTTATTCTCTTTAAAAAAATCAACAGTGTTCTGCAGGCCTTCTTTAATTTCGGTAGAAGGGGACCAGCCGAATTTATCTTTCAGCTTTTGAGATGTAATCACACTTCGCATTTGTTCTCCGGGCATAGCAGGTCCGTGCTCTTCTTTCTGACCTTTACCGACAAGACTATTAATCAAATTAAACAAATCATTTACATCAGTCTCTTTGCCTGTACCTACATTATATATATCTGATAAATCATCGTTAAGGGCAAGAAGATTTGCTTTAACCACATCTTTTACGAATGTATAATCACGTGTCTGTTTCCCGTCTCCGTTTATAACAGGCTGCTCGCCGTTTATCAGTTTCTGCGAAAAAATTGCAACCACTCCCGCCTCACCGTGCGGATTCTGGCGTGGACCATAGATGTTTGCATAACGTAGAATGGAATATTTCAGATTATACTGGGTCTTGTAGAAGAAAAGATATTTCTCCACAGCAAGTTTTGAAATCCCGTAAGGTGACAATGGGGCTGTGGGATGCTTTTCGTCAGCGGGAAAATATTCCTGTTCACCGTAAATAGCACCTCCGGTTGATGCAAACATAAATTTTTTAACACCGCTTTTTACGGCACTCTGCAGAAGGTTGATAGTCCCGATAATATTTGTATCAGCATCGAATGCAGGATCGGCTACCGAACGGCGTACGTCCATTTGTGCCGCATGATGATTAACAACATCAAACTTCTCTTTTTCAAACAATTCCACAAGAGATTTATCTCTTATATCTTTTTTAATGAATTCGGCTTTTGGGTTAACATTTTTCTCAAATCCTGAGGAAAGGTTATCAAGTATGAAGACTGAATGACCATTCTCAATAAAAGCATCTGCGATATGCGAGGCGATGAAACCGGCGCCTCCCGTAACCAGTATTTTCAATATTATTCCTTATATAATTTTAATTCATAAATATATCTCATAACGTTCTGCGGTACAAGGAAGTTTATCGGCAGTCCCTGCCTTACACGTTCTCTTATCCTGGTTCCGCTGATATCAATTCTTGGAGTTTCCAGGAATACAGCCTTCTCTTCAAAGGGATATTTTGTTCCTTCTTTTTTTGCTGTCCTTCTCCTTAAGACAAGTAAAGTAGCAATTTCTATTATCTTTTCCGGTGATTTCCAGGTGTCAAATGATAAAAGGTTATCCTCTCCTACGATTAGTTCGATATGGTCGTACTGTTTCTTCAATTCACCAAGCGTGTCTATAGTGTACGAAACATTTTCCCTGTTTATTTCTATATCAGACCAGTCGAAGTACGGAATATTTTCTATGGCCAGTTTCAGCATATTTACCCTGTGTTCAGCAGGGGAGGCTTTGATGTCCTGCTTATGAGGAGAAATGAAGCTCGGTATAAAGATTATTTTATCGAGTCTGCGGAGTTCGAGAACCGATTGAGCAGTGATCAGGTGTCCATGATGCACAGGGTCAAAAGTTCCTCCATATATAGCAATCCTGCTCATTTCAGCAATTCCTTATATTCAATAAACAGGTGAGTAAATTTTTCATGGATGATCTGATTGCAATAGTTCAGACTTTCTTTCCTGGAAAGTTCTTCATACAGTTTTTTAAAATCATTTTTGTTTTCTATTATCATAAAATTACTGAGAGTATGAACAAAATTATCATGTTTGCCCGCCCTGATCAGCAGTTCATTATAATGGTTCCTATCCTCGGAGACAGAACCCATTATTTCTTCGTTGTAACTATTAAAACCCAGTAATGCAACCCTTTCATCACCATCTCTTCCCAGCATGATCGATTCATCGTCCATTTCCAGAAGGGTAAAGATCTTCTTTATGTCAGCATAAGAAACACCGATTGAATGAGCAAATATCAGCAGGTTATTACTAAATTTCTTGAAATATTTCTCATTTAAATTCTTTAATTCACTATTCAGTTCATTAGTATCTATCCACTGAATCTCCAGACCCTTATCCGTTAAATTTTCAGGTATTTTATCTTTATCCTGTCCGTCAAGACAATAGATAATAGTCGAATTATCCGCTGCTTCACGCAAAACTTCAATATAATTTTCATATAATATTGAATAAAGAAGGGCCGAATCTTCACTATTCATCGACTCAAACAAAGGCAGCCTGTCGTCGTTAAATAACGGGAAAAGGGGAAACAGGCAGATACAGGAATTAGATTTAGTCATTTAGCTCAGCCGTGAACCTGATAATAAATTTCGGATAAATGTTCTGTAATGTTCCATATCCTGTTCATAGTAGTTCTTGCTTAAACCGCTGGAATTACGCGCCTGCAATTTTCTAAATGCGAGCGTGGTAGCAGCACTAATATATAATTTACGTATACTTTCATCAATCCAGCCGGGTTTATTTCTTCTTCGGGAGTTAAGTATGTGCAGATGCGACTGGGGAATAAGACCTGATTCAGATTCCGGTAACAGTTCTCTGAAAATAATTTTTCTCTCTCCAAGCAGTGAAATCGAGAACACGGTAATAAATACCGCAATAGTAAATATCATAAACATAAATCCCAGTATAGCTGTCGATTCAAAGCTGACAGATAGATTCCACAGAGAATGAATAAACATTGCGGTTGCAAGGCCGATGACCGGAAAAGTAATCTTAATTATTTTCGGTTTAAACTTTGCGTATCCGAGAAAAGCACCAAGCGTTCCCGTTGAAACACAGTGCATCACTCCCGAAAACAGGGTTCTTATGATAACTATTGTCAGCCATCCGCTGAATGACTGAGAGTAGAAGAGAAAATAGAAGAAATTCTCCGTCATACCGAACCCGAGTCCTATTGCCCCGCCGTAAACTATACCATCCGTAATATTGTCAAATTTTTTATTAGCGATCATCAGGAAGAGAAAAAAGCCTTTAGTGGTTTCCTCTATTACCGGGGCAACAATGATGGTCTGAACCCTAAGAACTGCTTCCTCATTATTCATGATATAAGAGAGGAGTCCGGTAACCAGGCTGCTGCCGATAACAGCAAGCAGTATAGCTCCTACTGCACCGTAGATATAATTAATAATTACAAGGCTGAATGGCTCTCTGTCGTAGGTATCTATGCGCCAGATTATCAAAAGGTAGGTTACCATCGGTATTATGGCGGCTAATAATGAAGCTACGAAAAACACAGTTCCTCTTAGTTGTAAACTACTTTTCTTTTATCCATGAGATGAGTTCTTTAATTCCCGGTTTTTTACCGTAAGAGAGTATCCCGATTCTGAATATTTTTGATGCAGCAAATATAGTAATATAAATAGATGCAATCATTATAAATATGGTTGAGAGAATTTCAACAGCAGGCACATCAATAACATTTATTTTCAACAGCATAATAGCCGGGATAGTTAAAGGAATAAATGACAGCACCTCAACAAGAACCGAGTTAGGATTAAAAATAGCGGAAGCAGAAACAGCAATAGGTAAAACCAGGAAGAGACTAAGATAGCTTGTAATCTGCTGGGCTTCCTGCTCGGTTGTTACAATAGATCCTATTCCCACGAATAGTGCAGTATAGAAAAGGAATCCAAGTATAAAATAAACCAGCATAATGAAAAAATTATTAAAAGCTGAGGGTGGGATTACAGAACTGCCTGCCAGGGCTATCCCTATGCAGGTCCATATGAACATCTGGAAGAGTCCCAAAGCACTTAGTCCCAGTATCTTTCCGGCGAGAAGTTCCTCGGGAGTACAGCTTGAAATCAATATTTCTATAAGCTTATTAGATTTTTCTTCAACAAGACTTCTTACCAGCATCTGTCCCGAGTAAATTATCATCATAAGCAGCAGCATAATAAAGACAATTGCGGAGAGAAACTCTGACAGAAAATCCGATTGCTTAACCTGGTTTCCTTCTTTTACTGTCACCTGGTCAACGGTAATATTCCCGAAGGAGGAGCTCAGTAATTCCGGGTTAATGCCAAGCTTTGAAAGACCTATTTTTATCCGCACCTCCTTCACAGCATTTTCAATTCTCTGAACATCCTTAAAGTTGCCCGAATTGCTGCTCCTGTACTGAACATCGAGAGAATCGCCGTAATTTGCCAGCAGGATATATCCAGCTATTTTGTTTTTATAAACATCGCGATCAGCTGCTTCGACGTTTTCTTTGAAGTTTTCGGTTGTATGATTAAGATTAAATACCACATATGCAGGCTGACCATTATCAAGTTTATAATCTTCAAGAGCCTGCGAAAGAGGGAAATAATAGACCATCGAAGAGTCAATTATTCCTATGGCTTTAGTAGTTTCCTGCTCATTTGCAGATAATAACGTCCCTCCTATAGAAATAAGAATTACGAGCGCGGGAGTAATAATAAGTGAAAGGATGAATGCCCTGGTTTTAACTTTTTCCAGGAACTCCCATTTCGATATTTCAAAAACTTTTTTCATCAGCTGACTGCACTATGTCTTATCATATCAATGAAAATTTTATTGAGTGTCGGTTCGACTACCTTAAAATGACTAACTTTCAGCTTATCCGATATTTCTCTTAAAAAGATGTAAGGCTCCACCGAATCCTCCAGCTGAACCTCTGCAAAGTTATTATAGTCGTCAATACCTTTTACATAGCTTAAGTCTTTTATAACCTCGCTATTTCCTTCAAATCCTATCTCAACCATATTAGCCCCGAAATTTTTCTTCAGCTGCGAAAGTGATCCGCTGCAGACTTCCTGTCCCTTATTCATAAGCAGTATATCAGAACACATCTTTTCCGCCAGTTCCATCTGATGGGTAGATAGTATTATCAGCTTTCCTTCGCTGACAAATGAGAGTATGGTCTCCCTGATAACCTGCTGGTTGATCGGATCGAATCCGCTGAAAGGTTCATCCAGTATCAGCAGCCTGGGATTATGGATAACAGAGATAATGAACTGTACTTTCTGCTGATTGCCCCTTGAAAGTTCTTCAACCTTTTTTGTTTTATAGTGAGGGATGTCGAGTTTGTTTAGCCAGAAGTCAAGCTGCCTTTGTGCATCTGGCCTGTTCATATTTTTAAGTGCGGCAAAGTAAAGTATCACTTCATCAACCCTGCTCTTTTTATAAAGACCTCTGTCTTCGGGGAGGTATCCAATTACATTAAAAAAATCCCTGGAAATTTCCTTATCATAAAACCGTATCTCACCCGAAGAGGGTTTTATGATGTTGAGGACAGTCCTAATTGTTGTTGTTTTTCCTGCCCCGTTTGGCCCGAGGAGACCAAAAATCTTTCCTTCACTTACCGTAAAACTCAGTTCTTTTACCGCAACTACGTCATTATATTGTTTTGTTAGGTTCCGGACAGTGAGCATGTTATTAAGAAATCTGAAATAAAACTATAATTTAAAATATACTGCCTTTATAAACTATAGCATAAAGAAACTAAATTCCTGAATTGCCCGGTCTGCCCCCAGCCAATTTAACCGATTATGTCTTAATTCTATTAGCCCGTGTTTCTCCTGGTCTCTGCCCATCTGCCTGCTCAGCAGAATTAGAGGGAGAATCCGAAGAAATTCTCAGCGTTTATCACGGATTGATTTATGAATAACAACCTTTTGCCCCTGATATACTATTATTTTGAACGTTTTCACAGCGTATTCAGAGCGTATTCACAACGTTTTCAGAACGTTTTCAGAACGTTTTCAGATGCTATTTATGACGTATTAATATGAGTGAATGACAGGGAAGAAAGATTTGTTGTTTATGGTCAACATTGCGGGAAAACCAGGGGAGACAAAAACCTTAGGAAGAGAAGGACAGTTATATAAGTTTTCTGATATTTTATATGAAAATTACACCTTCTGCAGTGTAACATCACTGTTATTAAATGAAAATGTGCAGAGCTTAATTTATTGACTATATTTGGAAGTATGGCTATATTTCAAATCGTTTTTTTGTAAAGATTTTGAGAATTTTCGATGAAAATAAAGATTTCGAATCTGAGTGATGGGAGTCATCAGTTCAGGTTCGTTGAGCCTGTAAATACGCTTGGTCTGGAATTGCCTTTTGAAGGAAATATTGAAGTTGAAGTTGAGATAAATAAAATTCACAATCAATTAATCCTTGATTCTTCTATATTAGTAAATACTGTTTTTGAATGCGACAGGTGTACTGCTTTATTCAGCAAGGCTCTTCGTGCAAAATACGGAATGGTTTATATGCTGGGAGTTAGTCCTGTTGAGACTGAATCGGATAATATAGCTTATCTTTCAGCCGAGGCCGATTCAATTGATATTTCAGAGGATGTACGGGACTTTGCTATACTGGCCGTACCGATGAAGAAACTTTGCAGCGAGGAGTGTAAAGGTCTCTGCAGCAAATGCGGCAAAAATCTGAATCAAGGCGACTGTACCTGCAGCAAGGATGAAACCGATGCCAGGTGGCTCCCTTTAATGGAATTAAAAAATAAATTAAACACTAATTAAGAAACGGTAAAAGTATGCCCAATCCAAAACGAAAATGGTCTAAGAGCAGAAGAGACAAGAGAAGAACACATTATAAGGCTACAGCTCCTTCACTGGGAGTTTGTTCAAATTGCGGTGAAATGAAGATGACCCACCGTGCCTGTCCTTCCTGCGGGTATTACAATGAAAAATCTATGTTTATACCCAAAAGCTAATTTCGAATAATAAACCTTTTTAATGAACGATTCTGAACCTAACAGAACCAGCTGCAAAATAATTGTTGATGCAATGGGGGGCGATTTCGCCCCCCTTAATATTGTATTGGGTGCAGCTCAGGCAGTAAATGAGATCAGCGGGATCGAATTATTTCTGATCGGCAGATCAGAAGAAATTAAGAAGGTGCTCACCCGGGAAAATCTCACTTTCAATGAAGATAATATTATACATACTGATAAAGTTATAGAGATGGCCGATAGTCCTACCAGCGCATTAAAATCAAAACCCGATTCTTCCATTGTGGTTGGTGCGGAAATGGTAAGGGACGGTAAGGCAGATGCTTTCATCAGCGCAGGTAATACCGGTGCAATGATGGCGGCCTCCACCCTGGTGATGGGCAGGATTCCCGGTGTGGGCCGACCGACAATCGGAGCAGAAATGCCTAATGTTAACGGTACCTGTTATCTCTATGATGTGGGTGCCGGTAAGGATGCAAAGGCACAGCATCTTCTTGAATATGCCGTAATGGGCACAATTTACGCACGAGATATGGGAGGGATAAGTAATCCTTCCGTTGGTGTTCTGAGTATGGGTGAGGAAGAAGGAAAAGGTAATGAGGTTTCTGAGTCGGCTCTTAAGCTGCTAAAACAATCAAAACTGAATTTTATAGGAAATGTTGAAGGAAGAGATGTTCTTACCGGTAAGGTGGATGTGGTTGTATGCGACGGCTACGTGGGTAACATCCTTCTTAAATTCGGTGAGGCAGTTCCCAGGCTTCTTAAACATCTTCTGGCTGAGACCGCAAAGAAAAGTTTTGTCGATAAAATTAAAATAGGACTAACACGCGGAACTTTAAGAAAAGCACTTAAGGTTATGGATTACCAGGAACACGGAGGCGTTCCCTTGCTTGGAGTTAAAGGAATTAGTATAATTGGTCACGGATCGAGCACTCCCAGGGCTATACGCAACATGGTTTTAAAAGCCAAAACTATGTATGATAAAAAATTACTTGACAAGATCGAGAGTTCTATTAAACAATATTCTGTAAAAACCGGAAACTGATACATGAAGAATAAGAAGTATAATGCTGTAATTACTGGTGTGGGGATGTATGTACCTGATAAAATCATGGATAATGCATACTTTGAGAAAATTGTTGAAACTACCGATGAATGGATAACTTCAAGAACCGGTATTAAGGAGAGAAGGCTGCTGGAACAAGGTGCTACCAGCGACCTGGCTGCGGGTGCGGCAAAAGATTTATTGGAAAAGTTTAATATTTCGCCTGATGAAATCGATTGTATAATTGTTGCGACCGTTACCCCTGATATGTTTTTCCCCGCTACTGCCTGTATTGTACAGGATAAGATCGGAGCAGCAAATGCCTGGGGCTTTGATTTATCAGCTGCCTGTTCAGGATTTCTTTTTGCATTCCAGACCGGCTGTTCTCTTGTTGAAAGCGGACAGTATAAAAAGGTAATGGTAATAGGTGCCGATAAAATGAGCTCAATTGTCGATTATTCCGACAGAAACAACTGCATTCTGTTTGGCGATGCCGGAGCTGCTGTTTTGCTGGAACCAACCGAAGATCACGCGTTCGGGATGAAAGACTCATTACTGAAAGTTGACGGATCGGGACTGGAGAGCCTTCATATGAAAGGCGGCGGAAGCTTAAATCCTCCTACACATGAAACAGTCGACAACAAAATGCATTATCTTTACCAGGATGGAAAAGCTGTATTTAAAGTTGCAGTTAAAGGTATGGCTGATATTTCCTATGAAATTATGCAGAAGAATAACCTTAAATCAGAGGATGTTGCTTATCTTGTACCTCACCAGGCAAATCTCAGGATCATTGATGCTACCGCACAGAGAATGGGACTGACGAAAGACAAGGTGATGATAAATATTGATAAATATGGGAACACTACTGCTGCTACGATTCCCCTGTGTCTCGTTGATTACTATCGTGCAGGAAAGCTGAAGAAAGGTGATAACCTGATCCTCTCAGCTTTTGGCGCCGGTTATACCTGGGGTGCAATTTATGTGGTTTGGGGCATGGACTAATTTTGTGTCATTTTATAAAAACATTTAATGAGTAAAAAAGCTTTTTTATTTCCCGGTCAGGGTTCGCAATATGTAGGAATGGCTCAGGATTTATTTGAAAATTCCGTTGAAGCCAGGGAGATGATAAAAACTGCAGACGATGCCCTCGGTATAAATCTATCGTATATACTGTTTAATGGTCCCGAAGATCAGCTTAAACAAACAGAATTTACTCAGCCCGCAATCTTTCTGCACAGTGTTGTGCTGGCGGGATTGATCCGCACCCTACATCCCGATGCCGCGGCGGGACATTCGCTTGGCGAATATTCAGCACTTGTTTCCGCAAATGCGATTCAATTCTATGAAGCGATTAAATTAGTGAGAGTTCGCGGGAAAGCTATGCAGCAGGCTGGCGAGGAAAACAAGGGTACAATGGCTGCTGTAATAGGATTGAATCCCGAGGCTGTTGAAGAGTGCTGTTCTGAAGCATCTGCTTCAGGGATTGTTCAGTGCGCTAATTTTAACTCTCCGGGACAGGTAGTGATCTCAGGTTCCGTTGAAGGTGTTAAAAAAGGAATGGAAGTCTGTAAAAGTAAAGGCGCAAAGCTTGTTAAGGAACTTGTGGTAAGCGGAGCATTCCACTCTCCATTAATGGATTCTGCCAGGGAAAATTTAAAGAAGGCTTTAGATACCACGAATATATATGATGCCAGGATCCCTGTGTATGTTAATGTTACCGCTAAACCAGTGCTCGCAAAAGAAGATATTAAGAAATTTTTATACGAGCAGGTTACTTCACCTGTAAGATGGGAAGAGACCATTAAAAATATGATAAGCAGCGGTATAGAAGAATTCTATGAAATAGGTCCGGGTAAAGTATTACAGGGACTGGTAAAAAGAATAAATCCCAACGTTAAATGTTTTAATATTGATAAATATTCTGATGTGGAGAAATATATCTGATGAGTGAAAAGTTTACAAAAGAAATCAACGGTGTGAAAATAGATCCCCAGATCTTTACTTTTAGTTTCAACTGCAATTGTTCGGGTGAATGCTGCTATTACGGCGTCTATACTGATTTGAAAGAACACGATATGATTATGTCGCTGAAAGATAGAATAATCCCTATGTTCGATGAAACTCAGGTTAAAGATACCGCCAAATGGTTTGAGGCTCCGGAAGAAGATGAAGATTTTGAATCCGGTGTTGCTGTCGGCACTGAGGTCATTAACGGAAAATGTACTTTCCTTGATAAGGATGGTCTTTGCACCCTTCAAAAACTTGCAAATAATGAAGGGGCTTACAAGTGGAAATACAAACCACTGTACTGTATATTATTTCCTCTTACTATTTACGAAAATGCCCTTACCATCGATGATGAGCATATTGACAGGCTGAAAACCTGTAATCATAATCCTAACGGCGAAAAAACTATATATGATTCGTGTAGAGAAGAACTGAAACATTTCTTCGGTAAGGATGGATTTATGGAATTAGAGAAATATAAAACTGAATATCTTGAAGGGCTAAAAGCGGAGAAAATTAAATGAACGAAAAGAGTAAACGAGCAATAGTAACAGGTGGTACAAGGGGAATAGGAAGAGCAATAGTTAAGGAACTGGCAGCAAAAAGCTGCTGCGGTGTATTATTTTCTGATGTTGCTTTTATCTATAACAGCTGCGACGAATGTGCAGAGGAATTGCAGAGGGAAGTGGGTTCTCTCGATACAAAAATATACGGGTTTAAGGCCGATGCATCATCCCTTGAAGACGCACAGCGTACGGTTGATGAGGCAATCCAGAAGCTTGGAGGAGTTGATATCCTTGTTAATAATGCCGGTATTACAAGAGATAACCTGCTGCTGAGAATGACTGAAAAAGATTTTGATGATGTCATCTCTGCAAATCTTAAGAGTGTTTTTAACTATACAAAAGCTATACTTAAACCTATGATCCAGCAGAGATACGGCAGAATAGTGAATATTGCCTCGGTTGTGGGTCTTATTGGAAATCCCGGACAGGCTAACTACGTCGCTTCAAAAGCAGGAGTTATAGGTTTTACCAAGGCAATGGCCAGGGAACTTGCATCACGGAATATTACCGTTAATGCGGTTGCTCCCGGTTTTATTGAAACCAGTATGACCCAGAAACTGGATGAAAAACAAAGGGAGGCCCTGCTTAAGAATGTTCCGCTGGGTAGAATGGGTACGCCGGAGGATATTGCTAAAGTAGTGGGATTTTTATGCAGTTCTGAAGCAGATTATATTACCGGTCAGGTAATAGCTGTAGACGGCGGAATGACAATGTAAAATAATTACCTTATTTTTAGAAACTTTATTAAATTACACTAACTGAAATAAATTATAGGAGTCATAAAGATGGATGTTGAAGCTAAAGTAAAAGAGATCATAATGGACAAATTGGGTGTTGAAGAGTCACAGATAACACCTGAGGCTTCATTTACTAATGATCTTGGGGCCGATTCTTTAGACATTGTTGAACTGGTAATGGGATTTGAGAGTGCTTTCCAGGTATCTATACCGGATGAGGACGCTGAAAAAATAAATACAGTGGGAGACGCTACCAGGTACCTTAAAGAGAAATTAGGTTAATCTATTTAAAGTCGGGAAAATTATTTTCTCGACTTCACTCCCTTTAATATAATGAGATTTAAATCTTTTAAAGATTACCTCAGTCTATTTATTCTCCGGAGAGTTTTATGACAAAAAGAAGAGTAGTTGTAACCGGAATGGGTGCAGTTACTCCAATTGGTATAGGCTTAAATAACTTTTGGGAAGGCCTCACAAGCGGCCGGAACGGAGTAGCGCCTATTACCAAATTTGATACTGAAAAGTTTGATACCAAATTTGCTGCCGAAGTAAAGAATTTTGATGCTGGCGATTATCTTGAGAAAAAGGAAATCAGACGCCTTGATCCTTTTAACCGGTTCGCTCTTGCTACCGCAATTATGGCGATGAATGATTCCGGACTGGATAAAAATGGTGTGGATCTTGAAAGGTTCGGCGTTATCTACGGCAGCGGTATCGGCGGGATGATTACTCTGGAGAATCAGCACTGGCTCTATTTTGAAAATAAAGATCCCCGTAAGATAAGCCCCTTCTTTGTTCCAATGATGATCTCTGATATGGCGGCGGGACAAATATCAATTAAGTTCGGCCTGAAAGGCCCGAACTATGCCACTACGTCTGCCTGCGCTACTGCTTCCCACGCTATCGCCGATGCGTTCATGCTTATCCAGAGAGGAAGCGCCGACCTGATGATGTGCGGAGGTTCTGAGGCCGCTATTACAGAGATGGCGATCGGTGGATTTAATGCTATGCGCGCTTTGTCGACCTGGAATGACCGGTATGCCGAAGCTTCCAGGCCCTTCGATGTCGATAGAAATGGATTTGTAATGGGTGAGGGCGCCGGTACTTTGATACTGGAAGAATATGAACACGCTAAAGCCCGCGGTGCTGAAATTTATGTTGAGATTGCCGGCATAGGCCTTACCGGAGATGCTTATCATATTACGGCTCCGTCGCCTGAGGGTGAGGGTGCTTCCCGTTCTATGAAGGCCGCGATCAGGGATGCGGAAATTCAGCCTGAGGATATTGATTATATAAATGCTCATGGAACAAGTACACCCTTTAACGATATAACCGAAACCAGGGCAATTAAATCTACTTTCGGTGATCACGCTTATAAGCTTATAGTCAGTTCCACTAAATCAATGACGGGACACCTGCTAGGTGCCGCCGGGGGTGTTGAGGCAATTGCTACTATTCTTTCAATGATAAATAATAAAATACCTCCCACTATCAACCTTGATAATCCTGATCCCGGATGCGATTTAAATTACAGCGCTAAAAAACTTACAGATAAAAAAATTAACTTTGCCATAAGTAATACATTTGGATTTGGCGGACACAATGCGTCAATATTGTTCAAAAAAGCCGGAGATTAAGTCTTGGGTCAGTTGATATCCTGGCTTCTTGAAAAACTAAAGCAGAGCCAGGCAAGAGAACAAACCCGATATTTCTCAAAATTACTTACACACCGTAAGTTTTCTGAACTGGAATCAGTAACAGGGGTCCCAATAAAAGATAAGTCATATTACATCCAGGCTCTGATGCACAGATCATTCCTTGAACAGAATCCTAATTTTGCCGTATCAAATGAAAGACTGGAATTTTTGGGGGATTCTGTACTTAATTTAACTGTTGCAGAGTATCTTTTTGACGTATACCCTGATGAAGATGAAGGATTTCTTACAAAGGTAAGGGCAAAACTTGTTAACAGGGTAGCACTTGCTGAAGGTGCGGAAAGGATCGGTTTATCCAGGTTCCTTCTTGTGAGTAAAAACCTGTCATCCGTATTTACGTACGGTTCGCGTACTGTGCTGGCAGATGCATTCGAAGCATTAATAGGAGCAATATATCTTGATAATGGACTTGAAGGGGCAAGAACGTTTATCCAGAAAAATCTGATTGAGCCGAGTGCAAAGCAGGGTGAGCACCTTATTGACGAAAACTATAAAAGTCAGCTCCTTGAATATGCACAGGCAAATAAATTCGAAAACCCGATATATACCGTGATACATGAGGAAGGTCCCCAGCATAACCGGATTTTTACGGTAAAGGTGGAAATTGAGGGTGAAGAGTACGGCACAGGTAAAGGAAGAAATAAAAAATCTGCCGAACAGAATGCCGCGCATGCTGCAATGGTTAAAATAAATCAGAATAACGACAGCGAACAAACCCGGGCCTGATCCTGATCCCCGCTAATTGTTAATTTTCAACCTTAAGTCTCCAACCCATCTACTCCTCACTCCTTTTTATCATTTTATAGAAATAAAACATTCCTTATTTTAGTAAGTCTAAATAATTTTGCTAATTCAATTATCATGAGAAATAAATTATGAATAACCTCGAACATCCGGATAAATTTGTTAACAGGCATATCGGACCGAATGATGATGAAATAAAGGAAATGCTGGAAGTTATAGGGATCAGTTCTCTGGAAGAACTTATTGAACAAACCATTCCCTCACAAATCAGGTTGAGTGAAAGTCCTGCTCTTGGTGAACCCCTCACGGAATACCAGTTCCTGGAAGGATTAAGGGAAATCGCGAAGAAAAACCAGGTCTTTAAACCCTATATCGGTATGGGCTACAGTCATACCATTACACCTGCGGTGATACAAAGGAACATTCTTGAAAATCCAGGATGGTATACTCAGTATACTCCCTACCAGGCTGAAATAGCGCAGGGAAGACTTGAAGCCCTTATGAATTTCCAGACGGCTGTTATTGATTTGACTGCTCTGCCGATTGCTAACGCATCTCTGCTGGATGAAGGTACCGCTGCTGCTGAAGCAATGAGTATGTTTCATTCTCTAAGAAATAATAAAGAGGCAGACTCCTTCTTTGTATCTGATGAGTGTTTTCCTCAGACAATCAGTGTTTTAAAAACAAGAGCTGAATCACAGGGGATCAAATTAATTATAGGAGATCACCGCAAAATAATTCTTTCTGAAAAGATTTTTGGTCTGCTGGTTCAGTATCCTGCAGACAACGGTGCAATATACGATTACAGCAGTCTGTTCGAAGAGGCAAAATCCAGGAACATTTTCTGTACTGTCGCAGCTGATCTGCTAAGCCTGGCACTACTAACACCTCCGGGAGAATTTGGAGCAGATGCTGTAGTAGGAAACTCACAAAGATTCGGTGTTCCGATGGGATATGGCGGACCTCATGCAGCTTTCTTCGCTACCCGGGATGAGTACAAAAGAAGTATACCCGGCAGAATAATAGGAGCAACCATTGATGCCCAGGGAAACCTTGCCTTCAGGATGGCTCTGCAGACGAGAGAACAGCACATCCGCAGGGAAAAAGCTACCAGCAACATCTGCACAGCCCAGGTACTGCTCGCCATAATGGCAGCTATGTATGCGGTTTATCATGGCCCGAAGGGAATAAAGGCTATCGCAGAAAGGATACATAAATTAACCGTTTTCCTTGATTCTTCTCTAAAGAAACTGGGTTACACGCAGGTTAATGAAAATTATTTTGATACTTTGAAGGTAGACTTTCCAGGTGATAATACGAGCAAAGTTAAAGAAATCAGGAAGGAAGCAGAGAATCAGAAAATAAATTTCAGATACTTCCCGGATAATTCCATAGGTATCTCGATCGGAGAACCTGCTGATCTTGAAGATATAATCGAAATCATCAATATCTTTGCTAAGGTCACAGGTAAGGAGATAGATGCATCCTCACTTAAAAAAGAAGCTTCAGAAATAAATTCTGATTACAGCGGTAATTTTAAGAGAACGACCGGATACCTGACTCACCCGGTATTCAATACTTATCGTTCCGAAACCGAGATGCTCAGGTATATGAAGAGTCTTGAAAACAAAGATCTTTCGCTTACGCACTCGATGATACCTCTCGGTTCCTGTACAATGAAACTGAACGCGACAACAGAGATGCTGCCTATAACATGGCCTGAGTTCAGTAAGATACATCCATTTGCTCCTCTAAATCAGACAGAAGGTTACAAGCAGCTCTTTAAGGAACTTGAAGATCAGCTTGCTAAAATAACAGGCTTTGCGGCTGTATCACTGCAGCCTAACAGCGGTGCACAGGGAGAGTATTCAGGACTAATGGTGATAAGAGAATATCATAAAAACAGAGGGGAGGGACACAGGAATGTAGTGATAATCCCATCCTCTGCACACGGTACAAATCCTGCCAGTGCCGTTATGGCCGGAATGAAAGTAGTTGTGGCAAACTGCGATGCAAAAGGCAATGTTGATGTTGAAGACCTCAGGAAGAAAGCGGAAGCAAATAAAGAAAATCTTTCCGCGCTGATGGTTACATATCCCTCAACGCACGGTGTGTTTGAAGAGAAGATCCGTGAGATATGTGAAATAATACATAAAAATGGCGGGCAGGTATATATGGACGGTGCTAATATGAATGCACAGGTTGGATTGACAAGTCCCGCTAATATCGGAGCCGATGTCTGTCATCTCAATCTGCACAAAACTTTTTGTATACCTCACGGCGGCGGGGGACCGGGAATGGGACCTATCGCCTGCGCCGAACATCTTGTGCCGTTCCTTCCGGAGCACCCGGTAGTGAACCTGGGACATCAGCATGGTATAACGGCTGTTTCGTCTGCTCCCTGGGGTAGCGCGGATATCCTTGTTATATCGTATGCTTATATTAAAATGATGGGAACCGAAGCCCTGACAAAAGCCTCCGAAGCTGCTATATTAAATGCCAATTATATAAAAGCCAGGCTCGAACCCTACTTTAAGGTATTATATACAGGAACAAAGGGGAGAGTTGCTCACGAACTTATATTCGATATGAGAAACTTCAAGAACACGGCTAAAATAGAAGTTGAAGATATAGCCAAAAGAATGATGGATTATGGGTATCATGCACCTACAGTTTCATTCCCTGTTGCCGGAACACTTATGGTGGAACCGACAGAAAGCGAGTCGAAATCAGAACTGGACAGGTTTTGCGAGGTAATGATCTCGATCAGGGAAGAAATTAAAGAAATAGAAGAAGGCAGATCAGATCAGACGGATAATGTACTGAAAAATGCTCCCCATACTCTTAACGTATTAATATCAAACGAATGGAATCACCCCTATACTCGTGAAAAAGCTGCCTACCCGGTGGAATGGACCAGGAAGAACAAATTCTGGCCGTCTGTCGGCAGGGTTAACAGCGCTTATGGCGACAGAAACCTTGTATGCAGCTGTAATCCTATTGCAGATTATATAGAAGAACCAGTTTCCTGATTTCGTTAATCTTTACACTACGGTTCGCAGGGACAGATTTGTTTAAGCGAACCGTTTTTTTTTACAGAACTATCAAAATGATTAAATATATCCTGTTATTTATTATAATAGCCCTGCGTCCGGCGTTTGGCCAGGAGCAGGATACTATTAAGTATCTGCAGGATTACAGAGTCGTAATTGATTCTATTAAACTGGTTGGCAATGAAACGACGAAGGACTTCATAATATTAAGGGAATTAAACTTCTCCCCGGGCGATACATTAACACCCGTTCTGGCAAAATATAATCGCGACAGAATTTATAGTCTTGGAATATTTAATATAGTTGAAGTATACCCCGAAACCGTCAATAATAAAACCTATGCAGTGATTAATGTTGAGGAAGGGTGGTATATTTATCCTGTCCCATTCCTGGAGATTAGGGAGAGCGACTGGAAAAAACTTTCCTATGGTGCGATTCTGGTTGTAAAGAATTTCCGTGGAAGGAATGAATCTATCTCGCTTAGCGGTGCATTCGGTTACAATCCTTTCCTGAGGTTGATGTATTATACTCCTTATTTGTTCCGTGAAAATGATATATTTTTTAATATATCAGCTTCTTACGGTACAGTAACCAACAAAAGCAGTAACGCCGCCGCTCTTCATGGATCGGATTTTGATCAGAAAACCATTACAGGGATGGTTGAAGCAGGGAAGAGGTTCGGCTTATTTCAGCGTGTTTCGCTTACAGCAGGTTATAGTTATGTTGAAACTCCCTTTTTCATTAAAGGAATATCTGCATCTGATTCGAGGATAGATCATACCCCTTTTATTTCATTGGGATATTCGTATGATACAAGGGATCTAATCCAGTTTCCCAGGGAAGGACTGCTGGGGGCAGCTTCTTTTGAATTAAAAGGATTAGGCAATGATGGGATTAACTATAATATATTCAAATTAGATTTTCGTGAATACCGGCCTATTATCGGTGATCTCCACGCCAAATGGAGATTTACTACCAGGGTAACGGGTGGAAAATTAGTTCCGTTTTACGATATGTCTTATATTGGGTTCGATGAAAGGATCCGCGGTCATTACACCGAGCAGCTTGAAGGCAATAATTATTACCTGGGCTCTATGGAATTGTTTTATCCGATACTTAAAGACATTCATATCAATCTCGATTTTGTGCCCCTTCTCCCAAAGTCCCTGCTTTCATATAGAGTTGCAATATACGCTGAACTGTTCGGGGATGCCGGTACAACTAAATTTAAAGGTGAATCATTATCGATTAAGGATATAAGAAGTGGATACGGAGGCGGATTAACGCTTTTAATATTGCCTTATAATGTGGTGAGGTTTGAAGTGGGACTAGATGAATATCATAACGCTGAATTTATACTTAATGTTGCAGTATCATTCTGACAAAGGAAATGCAAAAGCTCAAAGACATAGAACTTTATTATTCTCCGATTCCCCTGAACAGAGATAACTTGATCCTGGCTGAAAAGGATGAATTGAACCATATCCTCAGGGTTATGAGACACAAAGAAGGGGATGAAATTTACATAACAGACGGCAGGGGACGTATATACAAAACGACAATTCTTTCTTTAACCGGTGAAAGACTGACGGCTCAGCTGTTAGAGGAGTATGAATATGAGGATAAAAATAAGAACCTTATATTCTGCATCCCCAGGCTGAAAAGTGCGGAACGCATGGAAACTGCCCTGGAAAAGTGTGCTGAGCTGGGGATAACCAATTTTATTATCTTTGATTCGAAAAGGACAATGCCAAGAGGAAATAAATCAACCCGCTGGGAGAAAATACTTCTCTCTGCGATGAAGCAGTCATTACGAAGTTTTCTCCCTCAGCTTAGAACGGGCGGCAGACTGAATGAACTCGCTGCTGCTGAAGGAAATAAGATACTTTTTGTACAGGACTCCGACAGAGATTTTAATAAGAGTGTAGTCTGCGGGAATGAGAAAACTTATTTTATATTCGGACCGGAGGGAGATTTTACAGAAGAAGAAAAGAAACTCTTTCAAAATGCAGATTTTTATAACCTGGGAGAAAACAGACTCAGGAGTGAGACTGCGATTATAAAATGTGCGTCGATATTATCATGAAAATAATTTATCAGATATCAATTGTATTAGTACTCATGTTTACATTAGTATCCTGTGCATCAAGTACAAGGTTCCCGAGCAGACATTCAGATGGTAATACGAGCAGTGGAACAGAAACGAGATCTGAGGATAATAAAACGGTAGATAATGATGCGAAAGTTCTTGAATCACGGGTCGGTGTTGCATCCTATTATTCAGACAAGTTTGAGGGAAGAAAGACATCAAACGGGGAGGTATTCAGTCAGGATAAATTAACTGCGGCACATCCTTCATACAGTTTTGGAACCATAGTCAGGGTAAAGAACCTGAAGAACCGGAAGACGGTCATTGTCAGGATAAATGACAGGATGACTAACCTTAACGGAAGGATTATTGATCTCTCTAAGAAAGCAGCGGAAGAACTTGATATGGTAACCAGCGGCATCGCAAAAGTCCAGGTAGATGTATTGAGATGGGGAGATTCGCAATAGCATACACGCATAGATAATTTGGACTTTTCCAACCTTTTCCTATCCGATTAATTATAAATGTTTAGCAGCTATTTAAAAAAAACAACCCAGTGTTGGGGAAACACTGGGTGCGATCCGTTTACCATCAAAGGGCAGGGGAGGACCCTTTGAAAGGATCAAAAGTTGTAATTTTTTTTAATAGACTAAAATAATATTAACTACGGATTAAGTAAACCCCCTTATAAAAATTTGTGATATAAAAAGGAGCTGCCCATATAATATAGGCAGCTCCCTGAAGATTTTATAATCTTACAGTGAATCCTAAATTAAATGTTCTGGGTAATCCCATAAATACTTCAGCATCATCTGCTTTGTGATTCTTGCCATCAACAGTCCATGCATTATAAGCACTGTTGTCCGTTGCATCCTGAACATATAATGTATTAGTAAGATTGAAAACATGAGCAAATATTGATAGTTCAAGGCGGTCAATATTGACTGGAATTCTGTAAGAGAAATGTAAATCGAGAAGATTATAACTGAGTGTCTTCCAGCTCTGAGCATTATCATTTGCATCAGTTCTGGTTAATGGATCCCAATCTGCATAATAATTAGCATAGTATCTCCAGACTAACTGTAACTGCATATCAGGAATCGGGAAGACTGAAAATCCGGCAGCGAATTGAGTCTGTGGAGAATCACCCACTTTTATTCCATCCAGATAAACTGTAAATGTCGAATCCTGAACTCCGCCGGAAGAATAGTTTTTATAGTCAGCATGAGGGTTATTAGTTGTTTTCCAGTTTCCAAGCGAAAAAGCAGCATCTAACCTGGCATAACGTAAAGGCTGAAAAGCAGTTGATAATTCGATTCCGCTATGTAATGAATTCAAACCCGTGACAACCACTAATCCTTCACTGCCCTCTAACTGGTAATCATTTTTTGTAACTGTTCTTTCTTTCCATATTGTGTAATAGTAATTACCGCTTATCGTCCATATTCTGTCCAACAGGCTTAAATTTACACCACCCTCGAATGATAAGAAGTTTTCATTTTTCGGATTTGGGATTAACTCCGAAGTTGCATCATTAATTACTGCATCGAAAAGTGGAACTTTGGATACATAACCTGCGTTACCATAGATATCAATATTTTCTGTTGCGCGATAGCTTAACCCTCCCTTGAACTGATATCCGGTTATATTATCTGATTCAAGTTTCAACTCTGAACCTGATCCATCTTTCTTAAAATGATTTGTATGATCGTATTTGATCATTGATACAGCTGCAGTTGCATATGCTGTATATTTATCTTCAACGTATTCCCCCTGGCCGTAAAGCCCGTACCAGTTAACTGTGTTTGTGAAATTATAGTCTATCTTGTTGCCGAGTCCTTTATAATAATTTGCAGGACTGTCGAACTCATTATCAGTAAACATATAGAAATCACCGCCTAATAAATCTCTAACTTCACGGTAATGATCTATTTCTGCGGTTCTCCAGTCTAAACCAAACGAACTTGTGAAGTTCTTTGAGAACTTAATATAAGTTTTTGCAATCGCACCTACAGTCCACTGGTTGTTTACACTGTTTCTCAGTATTCCTCTTGATAACTTAATTACTCTGCCATCATCAAGAGTATCGAGATTAGCTTCATTCCTGGCAATAGTTGCACCCCAGTCAGGGACTCTTTGCAGCAGTGAGTAATTATAAACAAGGCTGCCAAATGTACCAGAACCACCGCCGGTACCACCGGAATAATAAACTGTAGTATAAAGACTCATTTTATCTGCTAACTGAGAGTACCAGTTAAGATTTACGACAGGTTTATGATAATAATTCTCCCTTTCCATTATAAAATTCGGTGAATATCTGGCGTCTCTCATGGTATTCCAATATTGCTTTCCGTTATATTCCGGACTAACAGAATTCCAGTTTGAATTGTAAAGTATTCCTTGTTCAGCCAAACGGGGATCATTAAGAGCTTCCTGACTATATCCGACCATTTTGGCATATTCATGACTGAATTCAGCTATATTTAATCTGTATGTCCTTTGTCCGTGTCTCTGAGGAGCTCCGTTAGCATATAATTCAAGTACATTTTTATCATTTATTCTGTAAGAAGCCCCCAGGTAGTATGCCCAGGCTTCTGTCCATGTCTTGTCAACAACACCATCTCCGACTTTTCTGACTCCGCCGATAGTCAATGCAAATTTCTCACCTATCATCCCGGAATTCAGGAAAAATGTATTTTTTGAAAATGATCCGCTTCCGATTTCATTTTTATAAAGAAATCCGGCTTTTTGTTTGGTTGGATCGGTAATAATATTCATCGTCCCACCAATTGAGGGGGTAGCCAGGTTAATAGCGGTCAAACCTCTCTGTACCTGAATGGAGGATGTTGCATCACCTACGCCATCCCAGTTAGACCAATAAACCCATCCGTTTTCCATATCATTAATCGGTACACCATTTATCATTATCGCGATATTCCTTTGATTAAATCCACGTATGTTGATTCGTGAATCACCGGCTCCGCCTCCATTATCTGTTGCATAAACTGATGGGATAGTATTTAGCACCAGGGGAATATCTCTGGATCCAAGTCGTTCCTCAATTTGTCTCTTGTCAAGATCAGTAAAAGCCACTGGTGTTTCACGCTCTTTAGCTCTGTCGGCAATAACTTCAACATTTAATGTGAATTGATAATCCAGCAGTGAGAAATTAACAGTGATATTTTTGTCAACTGTTATTTCTTTTTCGACTTTCTGATATCCTATATAGCTGCACATCAGTGTGTAATTCCCGGCTGACACATCGAGGGAATACCTGCCATTTTCATCAGTTGTGGTACCTTGGGTAGTACCCTTTAATACCAGATTGGCCCTGAATAATTTTTCTCCTGAAGTCCTGCTTTCAACTACTCCGGATATGGTATATTTCTGAGCGAAAGCTACAGTAGAGAAGAGAATTGCTAGGATCAGCAATTTGTACCAGTTTGTCATAAGACTGTCCTCCATACATAAATGAAAAGATTTTTTAATTTATCGGGCTGGGAAAAATCAAACTCCTCTTGAATATGATTTTATAATCCAAATATCTTACCTGAGGAATTCTTATGCAAATTAAATTATTATTAATTTCAAGGGGTATTGCTTTTCTCGAAAATTTATTAATTTAAACATTCTTTCGGTGGGGTGTTAATCGGATTGAAGCACTAAGTTCAGATATCTTTTCCTTCTGTTTTTACCTCTCTCAGAAAATCGGCTAATGCATCAGGTTCATTTCCTGCATAGGTACCGTAGGCATCTATAAGAATCCCTTTTACACCCTCATCAGTTTCCATTGCATAAAGAACCGACATATCTCCTGGGTTTGATTCACCCTCAAACCTGTATACTTTTCTTATTTTTACTTTATCGGGCGGCAGAACTATCCCGGTCTTTTTGGCAGTAAATCCTTTGTCAGTCATCTCAAAATCTTCATTGAAGCCTTTACTTCGTAAGTTTTCTGTTACCTGAGAGAGGGTTGTCATTTTATGTCCTGATTCCATATCTTATTCCTTGCCTGTTTTTTTATAAAAGAATTTATAAACTTTGAAAAGATAAGTATTGCATCTAATCACACTTGGAATTGAAAGAGGATTATATTTGTTTTTTGAATTAGACAAAGAATGCCCTTAAAATGAAGCCTTTATATGATATTCGTGCAGTCCGTATCGGATTTATTTTAATACTGATCCTTATCCTCGGCATAGGTATAGAGTCTTACAAGAACCTGGATGATGTTTATACAGCCTCAGAAAGCCGGGGCAACACCTATAAAATATTAAACAATCTCGAAGAAGTTATTTCGATACTGAGCCGTGCCGAGGAGAGCCAGAGATCTTTTCTTATAACGGGGGAGGAGCATTTTCTTCAGCCCTTCATTAATGCAAAGAATGATCTGGCTAAAAACCTTGGAGAACTGAGTGACCTGACTGTTGATGATTCTAATAAGTTTAAATCGGTTGACACACTTAAAAGCCTCATTGAATCAAGGATGAGTGTGCTCTCAAATACCATAGATCTCAAAAAACTCGGCGACAATAAAGGTACGATCAACCGCTATAAGATGAGAGTCGGCAGCGATATTATGAATCGTGTTTTCGCATTTGTAGCTAATATGAAAGCGGGAGAATATAAGGAACTCGAACGCTGGGATTTACTGATAATCAGTTCAGTAAGAGAAACATTTATCACCATAATATTAGGAACAGTTTTCAGCCTGATTATCTTCCTCGTCGTCTTTTATGCACTGGTTAGAGAAATCCAGGAAAGAAGTAAGGCAAATGAAATAATTTCGGTTGAAAAGGATTTTTCAGACAGGCTTATTAATAGCAGTGTGGATGGAATTTTTGCCTTCGACAAAAACCTTCACCTTACCCGCTGGAACCCCGGGATGGAGAGAATGTCGGGTATTAAAAGGAATGATACAAGAGGTAAAACTCTACAAGAGGTAATGCCTGCCTTCTTCAGGGACGGAGAAGAGGAATTTTTTGAAAATGCCCTTAAGGGCAGCCGGGTCAGTGCCAGAGGTAAGTACTTGAGAGACATTAAAAATGACCAGGAATATTTTGTGGAAGCGCAGTATTCGCCTATATTCGATAAAGAAGGCAAAGTTGTTGGAGGCCTTGCGGTGCTGCGGGACGGCACTGAAAGAAGGGCAGCACTGGTTAAACTTGAACAAAATAAGGCCAGACTGGAAGAAATGGTTGAGGAACGAACAAGGGAATTGTCGGTTGCTAACGAAGAACTAAAAAAGGAAGTTGCCCAGCGTAAGCTTGCTCAGGAACAAATCAATGAGTCCTTAAAGGAGAAGATCGTCCTTCTGCGTGAGGTTCACCACAGGGTTAAAAATAATCTTCAGATTGTATCGAGTCTGCTTAATCTTCAAGCCGGCTATATTAACGATAAAAAAATACTGGAGGTATTTAAAGAAAGTCAGGCCAGGATACGTTCAATGGCCTTAATTCATGAGAAACTGTATCAGTCACGGGACCTGGATAAAATAAATTTCACCGACTATATAGATTCTCTGATACGCGATCTATTCAGATCATACCGATCCCGGCTTAACAACATAAATATAAGGTGTGAGGCTGAACAAATATTTCTTGAGATTGATCAGGCAATATTATGCGGGTTGGTTATAAATGAACTCATCTCCAATTCAATTAAGCATGCGTTTAACGGCAGAGAGAATGGAGAAGTGATTGTGAAGTTATCCAATGAGAATGATATTTACACCATAACTGTTCAGGATAACGGCATAGGATTTCCGGAAAATATAGATATTGAAAACACTGATTCACTGGGACTGCAGCTGGTTACTTCCCTTACAACTCAAATGGGCGGAAAACTGGAGATCAAATCACAAAATGGTACGATTGTTAAAATCATTCTGAGGAACAAACCCAAAAGTCAAAATACCTGAGCTACTAAAGAAATTATCTCTTACTTTCTATCCATAGCTTTCTGAACTGAACTCCACCAGTCGTTTTTAATTATATCGTATTTTGCTTTCTGTCTTTTGTCCAGAATTGATTCAATACTTTTTTTAGACGACTCAAGCGTGGATTGGTCAGTGTTGTTAAAATAGTTAGCTAATATCTCTGTGACTTTATCTGTTTGATCCTTAGAAAGAAGTACCTTCTGCTGGAGCTTGACTGACATTTCATGGGCAGCCTGATTTTTTGTCTGTGCAAAAGAAGACAAAGAGGCAATAAAGAAAGCCAGAAGTAATATTGTTAGAACTCTGTTTGAAATCATAATTACCACCTGTGATAATCAATCAATTATAAACTAAAACCATTTAATCGAATTGTCAATGACTAAACGTTATAAGATTTCGATTACTGCTTATTGTTTTACAATAAATAAGTAGCTAAATTCCTGCCAGCTTTGATTTCCCCCAAAAACACTTATTTTTTATAGGAAAGGAGTATCACATGGATACTAAAAAGTACATATTGTACCTGCTTTTTGCTACAGTTCTTCTGCCCGCGTCATTATTTGCGCAGCAGTCTGAAAGTAATTCGGGTTTCTTTCGTGATGTTCAGCAGGATCTGAGCGAATCACAGGAAAAGATTATTTCTCTCGCTGAAGCAATTCCAGCCGATAAATATACCTGGAGACCGGAAGAGGGTGTAAGGTCAGTTTCCGAAGTCCTGATGCACATTGCCGGCTCTAATTATTTCCTGCTGTCGTTTGCAGGAATTAAAACACCCGACAATGCAAGTGAAGAGATGGGAAAGGATGTCACTGATAAGGATAAGGTCATTTCAGAATTAAAAGCATCATTTAAGGATTTACACGATAACATTCAAAAACTAAATGATTCTGACCTGGAAAAGCAGGTGAAAATGTTCGGTCACGAAACAAGTACAAGGAACGTCATTTTCACTGAGATGGATCATCTTCACGAACATCTCGGGCAGTTAATTGCCTATGCCAGAATGAACGGTGTTGTTCCGCCCTGGTCGAAATAATTTATTTACATTAGGGTCAAGCTGCAAAAGTTCTTCAGTTTTGATCCGCTGAATTAATCGGACTATCCGGAAATCAATTCTTTTCCGGGTAGTTCTGTTCTCTTCATTTCTGTTTCATACAAGCATAAATTTTTCTTTGCTGATAGTCCTGAATCAGTTTTTATGAGTTGGGTATTCATTTCTTAGTTGCATATTTTTGCCCCGATCTCTTTTCAGTTTTAATAATATTAAGTTTATTTTTGTTTTTTTCGATAAAACCGGAAATTTAGTGACAGACATTGAAAAGAAAGCTGAATTGGAGATAATCAAATTTCTCGAAATCTTGAAAGCAAATGGGTACCAGGTATCGCAGCCTCAAAAAGGGAATTACTGCCTGGAGTCATCCATAGACGGTAATTCCGGTAAGCTGAAACTGCAGGTTTATTATGGAAAAAAAGGATTAAAAACAGTACTGCAGGGGAATAGGGATTCCCAAATCTATTCTGAGATAAAAAAGCTTCTGTTTAATGAACTGCCTTTTGAAAAAGAAGATTTTGCTGAACCTTCAAAATATATAGGTACAGATGAATCAGGAAAAGGAGATTTCTTCGGGCCCCTGGTTATAGCCGGTGTTTTCGTTGACGAAAATACAAAGCTTAAACTTGACGGAATTGGAGTAAGAGACAGTAAACAGATTGCCCATACATCCATAAAGAAACTGGCCAACAGCATTAAAAAAATTGCAGGCCAGGAATCATTTAACGTGGTAATAATTAATCCTCCAAGATATAACGAACTTTATGAGAAATTCGGAAACCTGAACAGGATGCTGGCATGGGGACATGCAAGAGTACTCGAGAATATTTTAACGAAAAAAGAAGCTGCAGCAGCGATAAGCGATAAGTTTGGAAATGAAAGGCTGATTCTCGATTCCCTGCAGGAAAAAGGAAAGAAGCTTGAACTGTATCAATTTCCCAAAGCAGAAAAATATACGGCAGTTGCCGCAGCTTCAATACTCGCACGCGACAGGTTTAACGACTGGTTCGATATGAAAAAAAGAGAATTAAATATAGTTCTTCCCAAAGGAGCTTCGGGTAAAGTGAAAGAATCCGCAAAAATAATTCTGGAAAATTACGGCAGTGAGAAGTTAGATGATCTTACGAAGAAACATTTTAAAACCTATAGATTACTTAATACCAAATCCTGATGTTTATTAACACATTTCATTCACTTTCGCTATAAATTCCTCTGCAATTTTATCCCAGTTAAAAAACTCGGATACATATTTGTAGCCGTTTTCTCCTAAGTTTTGGCGAACACCAGGATTATTATATAATTCAATGATTCTTTGTGCCAGTTCTTTATGATTTTCGGGTTCAAAAAACAGTCCGCAGTCGCCTTCTTTTATAAAAAGGTCATAAGCTTCCCCCTGTACACCAAGTAATAAAGGTTTTTTTGAACCAAGGATATCAAAAATTTTTGAAGGGATCGCCCCATGAAAGAAAGGCATCTTTTTCAAAGGAACAATACCCGCTCCGGTCTGAGAAACCAATCCAGGAATTTGACTTTTTGGTACCGGGTCCATAAAAATTAAATTTTCAAGATCCAGTCTGTTCTTTAAATTTATCAGACGTCCTTTTTCAGGGCCGCTTCCTACAAGTAGAAATTTAATATCAGAATAACTACGTAACTCATTTGCACAAAGAAGTATAGTATCTAAACCCTGGGCATAACCTATGATTCCAGCATAAATCAAGATAAAATCTGATTTGTTAAATGGTTTAATCAGATCAGGATTAACTTTGAGATCCTGATAATTCCTGACATCGATTCCATTCCTCAACCAGTAAGTTTTTACATTATTATATCTTCCTCGTATACTATCAACAATTCCAACAGTCTGTCCTGAGACCAAATCGGAATGTTTATAAATATACTTCTCAAGTTTATAAGTTATGTTAAGGATTGTGTGATTGGTAACCAGTCCTAATTTCTCTGCTTGTTCAGGCCAGAGATCAGCTATGTTCATTACCAAATTTGCCTTAAGGAATTTTTTCAGAATTATTGCAGTAATTCCCAGAAATAAAGGAGGGGATTCACAAATGATCAGATCCTGTTTTCTGATTTTCAAAATTCCCGTGATGAGAGAGGTAAACACAAATGAAAAATAATTCAGTAGGCGGAATTTTAAAGAAGGTGTATTTTTTACAAAGATATAACTTCGATGAATATCGATACTCTTAAAATTTTCTTTTATATAAAATCTGCCTTTGTAATCAGGGTGTATTTCCATTTTCGGATAATTAGGCATCGCAGTAAGAACAGTAACTTTAAAACCCATTTGAAGAAATCTTTTACATAATTCCATATACCTTGTTTGTGGTGCCCCTACTTCGGGGTAAAAGTACTGGGTAATAATCAGGATTTTTTTCATTAAATATTTACTGAGTGGTGATTTAGGATAGAGTTTAGAATAATATCGCAGGCATTTCCTTCTCCATAAAAGGAATCTTTAAAAGTCCCCTTTTTATTAATTAATTGTGTATACGTATCATAAATTAATGCACTGTCATAGTCAACCAGTTTATTATAACCGTTTTCTACTAATTCAGTCCATTCTGTTTCTTTTCTTAATGTTAAACAATATTTATTAAAAAAATAGGCTTCTTTCTGTAACCCGCCACTGTCAGTTATAACAAGTTTACAATTTTTTAAAAAGTTGATCATTTCCAGATAACCCACCGGTTCGATTACTTCAAAATCGCATTTTATTTTGTTCTCCCTGATTATCTTTTTCGTCCTTGGATGTAATGGTAATATTATAGGTGTTTCGCGAGCAATTTTATTCAGCCCATTTATAATTGAGGCTAGTTTTTGTACCTCAGTGGTGTTTTCTTCTCTGTGGATTGTACATAAAATAAAATTATTTTTTTGATCAGGCAAACCTGTGGAAATATTATTACTGGTTTGAAAAAATAATGCCAGATCGTACATAACGTCACCACTTTTCACAATAGTACAGGGGAAACCAGCGAATCCTTCAGAATTTAAATTATCTATAGCCTTGTCTGTAGGGCAGAAAAGTAAATCCGATATCCTGTCGGTCAAAATTCTGTTTATTTCTTCCGGCATTTTCATATTTAAACTTCTTAAACCTGCTTCCACATGAATAACTTTAATATAAAGTTTTTTCGCGGCAATGGCCCCAGCCAGGGTGGAATTCGTGTCTCCGAAAACCAAAACATAGTCCGGCTTTTCATCAATCAATATCTCCTCAATCCTTGAAAGCATTTTCCCGGTCATTGAGCCATGAGAGAGTGAGTTGATATCCAGATTATATTCAGGTTTTGAGATCTTTAGCTCATCAAAGAAAATCCGGTCCATATTGAAATCAAAATGCTGGCCGGTATGAACTAATATCTCATTAATTTGGTCAGAATCCCTGAATATTCTGCTAAGCATGGCTGCTTTAACAAACTGTGGTCTGGCCCCAATTATAGTAACAATTTTAATCACAGGAAATCACCAGGTTGTAGAATAAATATGATTGTTAAAAATCAGTGTAAAAAATTAAATTCATAAACATTTTAATAATAAATATATTTAAATTTAAATGTTTAATAAACAGAATTTAATTTCCCGTTAAACTATAATTTTTATGAAGATTCTTTTTGTTACCGTACACTCCAGTACATTTAATAGGGTAGATTACGAGATACTAAAATCGCGGCATTTGGTAACTTATTATGATTGTTCTTCCAATCGCCACAAAGGCCCCGGGTTGATAAAATTAATTAAAGAGAATGATCTGATATTTTTCTGGTTTATAAGTTTGCGATTTATTTCTCCTCTGATCTGGTCAAAACTTTTACACCGGAAAGTTGTTTTTGTTGCCGGAGGTTATGATGTTGCCAGCCTTAAAGAGCTCAGTTACGGTTCAATGTACTCAGCATGGAAATCCATACTTATCAGAAATATGATCAGGATGTCAGATAAAGTTATCTCAGTCTCATATTCCAATCATAAAGAAATAATAAACAACTGCGGAACAAGTCTGGGTAAAATTGAAATGATATACCATGGACTTAAACCCCCGAAACCAATCAATTATGATAATAAAGAGGATAAGCTAGTTACCATTGGTTTCATTGATCAAAGCAGTTATTACAGGAAAGGTATCGACAGGTTTTTAGAATTAGCGAATCATATGAGTGAAACTGAATTTCATATCATAGGCAGGATTGATGTTAAACTGGAGAGAGAACAACTCCCCAAAAATGTGATTACACACGGCTATTTGGATCAAAAGGAATTTGTGGATCTGCTGGAATCCGCGAAAATTTATATTCAATTCTCCAGACATGAAGCTTTCGGGTATTCCCTGGCGGAAGCAATGCAGTACGGCTGTATCCCGGTTGTCAGCAATAGCTATTCACTGCCGGAGGTGGTCGGGAAAACAGGATTAATCATAAATAGCTTTGATAACTATGAAGAAATAGCGCAGGAAGTAAAAAAAATATTAAAGAATTATAGTAAAGAAATGGCGAACGAATGCTTCGTAAGAGTAAGAAACACCTTCTCTTTTAAGGAGAGATCAGATAAATTATTAACTGTAATTAATAATGTACTCTGAGCCCCATATCATTTCACCAAGCCTGGTTTTTTGTTATATAGAAAAAGAATAATAGCGAAACAGAGCCAAAAAGGAAGATCTCTGGAGATCCAGCCATGAGAAATAAGCCCGGTTGCTTCAAATAAAGATCTGATAAAAAGCCCGATACCGGTTGAGAAAATTCCTATAGCAAGGTAATAAACCTTTTTATTACTGGCATAGTAACGAATCACCTTTCTACTGTAATAAAAAAAGAGTATCGGAAGAAGAATAGCTGAGATAAATCCTCCGATTCCAAGTTCCACTGTCCGGAATAATAGAAAATTATGTGATTCCCCCATACCTGAAGAATTGTATATCCACTCGATCTGTTTCTCCTCCCAGCTTCCCAGCATAACATTCAGGTGATTATACATTTGGTTTTTAAATTGACCTGGTCCCACACCCCAGACTGGGTTATCTCTGATGATTTTAAGAGTTATATCCCACAGATAGTAGCGTGTATTTTCCAGTATCCGGTTTACTCTAAAATAAACCTCAATCATATTCAAAAACGCAGATGAGGTGAGAAGGACCAGAATTAAAGAACCGGTGCTGAAAATAATTACCTGATAGAACCATTTTCTTTTTAAAATAAAAAATAATATGGTACAGCTTAAAATAGCTGCCATTATAGATTCCCGGGAATTTGTTAAAAATAATCCGGCTAACTGTACCATAATTAATCCAGTCAGCAGAAACAGATATTTTTTATCTCTTGCATAATAAAGTATCAATGCAAAGGTTAGAGGTATAGATACATCCAGGATACCACCGGCGGCTGTAACATTTGAATAAACACCTCCCTCATGAACTATTCCCTGACTTTCAAGCAAAAACAATTGTCCGGAACTGATAAAAGAATATATTATAGTGATAGCAACACCTGCACCTGAAGCAATTAGTGCTCCAGTATATTTGAAAGCATCTGTTTCTTTCCTTAAAAACGAGAATAAAATAAACCAGATAAGAAAGAATATTACCTGTCTTCCTGTACCGACCATCCCGGTCATGGTATTACCGGAAAAGAGGGAGGAGAATAACATCAGAATGACTAAAAATATTATGAAAAGTATAACTTTTGGCTGAATGTGCGGATAAGCTGAAAGATGGATTCCGTATTTTTTCACAAATAAGTATCCCAGGATAACCGTTATGGCAGCATTGGATACAAGTCGGAGTGTATCACTAATACTGCTTGAAAGCAATAAAAATGAAAAAATAGTCAGAAGGATAATTTCCGTCTCCTCCAGTACTCCGAATAACAGAACTGCAATAATGAGCCCGATTCCGATCCATGGGTAGGGGACAAAGAAAACAGCTGCCAGGCTGAGTATAATCCCGGTGAGTAATTCCTTATTCAGCTTAGGAGTAAGAAAGTTCATTCCGAAAATACTTTCTTTTTTATACCGAGTGAATAAATGAAATCGTAGAGTTTTTCCTCTAATTCCTGAATGGAGATCATATTCATACACTCAAACGATGGACACCCGTTTCTGCCGGCATCGGTAAAACAATATTTACTTCCTGCATCCGGTGAACATTTAATAATTTTTTGATAAAACTGATGATTCTTTCCGTAAGGTATATGAAAAGCTGGATTTGTCGGTCCATAAATAGTAAATGTTGGTTTTCCCATTATATTTGCCATATAGATTGGACCGGAATCATTTGAAATGATTAGTGAACAGCCTTTGATTACCTCCAGTAATTCATCAGTACTTTTTGTTTCTACCAGTCGAATTCCCGCAGCCAATATTTCAGTTGCTATATCTCCGGCAATCATTCCGGGAGGTGTAACAAGAACGGTTTCAAAATTCTTGTTCAGATTTGCAGCAAGATTTATAAATTTACCAAGATTCCATTCTTTTGCTTTCCAGCCTGCGAAGGGATGTATCAGTAAATATCCGTCTTCATTTATGTTTGAACGAAATTCCTTTAATGATTTTCGATCCTGACTAATAATGGAACTAATGGCATCTAAATAGATATCAATAATATGGGGACTGGTCCTTTTTGGGGTAAATTCAGTATAAATTGATCTGAAATAGCTTTCGTTAATACCGATGATATGGTTCGCAGCTGACGGCAGCAGTATTGTTGCTGACCTTACAGATCCGGTGAGATCATAAATTCTGCATGGAGTGATATCTTTTAACTTTTTTCTTACAATTCTCTTTGCAATTCGATCATTGGAATAAAAATCTGAATGTTTAAAGGAATTATCATTTCTTCATCAAAAAACATCTTAAAGATGGGTTTAGTCTCTTCAAAACAAAAAAGATATATGTCCTTTTTCCAGTACTTTACGATTTCTCTTATCGAAGGAATAGTAAATACAGCATCGCCCAATTTATGCAAAGAAATAATTACTGTCCCTGAACCCTCCGTTCTTCCAAAGTAATTCTTAAGACGAACGAGTTTAACTAACAAAAAAACTACTAATTCAAGCAGTTTTGTCAGTGAAGAGTTTTTGGCTAAAGTGTACGAGATGGGCATATGTTCAATAAGGATAAACTTTTGTTTCTATTTTTTTTTTGCACTGCACACGAGATCCTGAGTAATAATGTTCTCGGATGCACCCGTTTCAATAATTCTGGCCGCCTTCACGATAAGTTTAACGATTTTCCATAATATAAGTCTGATTAAACCGACTAAATTTTTAGCTACAGGACCTGTCTCATATAATCTAACATTATTAAATCCCGTTATCTTAAGGATTTGTCCGAGTGAATTAGGGTTAAAAATTGTTGAATGAGTCAGGTCACCGTAAATATTTCTGCCGGGAAACAATCCTTGTCCGTTAGGTGTTTGAAGGATTAATATTCCGTTTTTTTCCAGAATATTGTTTATTCCGGTAAAAAGGTCTAGTAACTCATTTTTGTAAAAATGTTCCACAAAATCCAGAGCAAAAACCACATCATATTTAGTAGTGTTAGTTTTGAAAAATTCGAAAATATCTCCTGCGTCTGCGTTTAGGCCCTTCGATTTCGTAACCTGGATCTGTTGTTCAGATATATCCAGACCATAGGTATTCGTGAAGCCTTCAAGTTTCAGAAATTCGAGTAGGTAACCCGAACCGCAGCCGAGTTCAAGGATCTTTATGTCTTTCCTTCCAAAATCAGACAACAAAGGGAGAAACCTTCTTCTGCAAATTTCGAAAATGGAATCTGTTGAAACAGGATCATCGTTCTCCATGAAGTTTTTATAAGTTGATCTATATTTTTCATAGAGATCTTTTCTGAAATCCTGATTATGTAGTGTTTGCTTTTCCAAATGTCGGTTTACCTTTTAGTATGTCAAACAATCTGATAATTATTTTTACCAAAGAATGATTCACCAAAAAAATATTAGTAACAAAGAGAACTAGAAAAAGAACTATCTCAATTAATGATCCCTTCTCGCAGCAGGTATTTACGAGTAGTCTTGCAATAAAAAATGAAAACATTCCGTTAATTAATGAAAATGAGAACTCGCGAAGAAAAATATATTTATTCTTCAAGAGTAATTTCCTGTTAACAAGATAAAAACCATAAATGAAAAAAAAGATATAACTTATTGAAGTACTTAAAGCCAACCCGTTCTGCTTCAAAGTATCAACAAATAAAAAGTTCAGAAAGATTTTTAAACAGATACCCAGGACTGTTAAATATAGCAAATTCTTTAGTAGTCCTAAACTATAAATCAACTTATTAATTACATTATATATGGCATAAAACATCATGCTGATTGAAAAGAAAATCAAAACGCTGTAAGTTACCAGGGTATCTCCGGAACTAAATTTCCCCCGTTGAAAAAATAATTTAAGGATGAAGTCCCCGTAGAAGAGAAATAGAATAGTGATAGGTACAAAAATCGCTACATTTATTTTTATACTTTCATTAAAAACACTCTCCAATTCTCCGGAAGCATTATTGTTGATGCACTGAACGAATCTGGGGAAAATGGCAGTTGACATTGCGATGGATAAAATTGATAAAGGAAGCAGAAACACAGTCTGCGCATAATTTAATGCTGCTATTCCGCCGGTAGGAAGGTCATTATAAAAATACCTGTCAGAGATAATGTATAGCTGACCAATACTCTCTATAAGGATTATAATAATCAGCGTCCCGGGAACAAAATTATTGTAATTCTTAACTGTGGAACCGAGTTGATTGAATTTAATTTTCAAACCCGATTTCCTGAATAGAAAAACCATTTGAAAAATAATACCGGCATTGTATCCTAATGGAATGGCATAAATATTAAGCTTCCCTGAAAATATTAAGATTAATAAGATGAATAATACGTTTAGTAAAAGCTGGGAATATGCAGGATATCTGAACTCAAAATTAGTCTGCTGATATGCGATCAGTACTGATACAACACAATTAACAGGAATTGAAATAAGATAGAACCTGAATATATTTACTGCAGTAGTTACAGAGCTTGTATCAGAACTCTGAAAATATAGGGAAATTATAGCTTCAGAAAATATATATAATAAAACTGCGAGAAGAATTCCGACAGAGATAAAAAGGAACAAATTATGATGAATTATTTCATCATAATCTGTATCATCTCCGTACTTACTTTTATTGAAAACCGGGATTAAATAGTTCTGAGTTAAATATAATATTATCGTATTGATCGTAAGGGGTAATACTGCAGCAACAAGATAAATATCAAAACTTGAGGAGAGACCAAATACACTGGCGAAAATTACTTCCCGTATAAATCCTAATCCTTTTGATAGAAGCCCTGTAACTGTTATAATAATTGAGGCACCGGCAACTGATGACCTGAATTTATTGTTCATTTAATAATGTTTTCCCTGAAAAAGAAGGTACTCCAATTCAATAATAGTCTTAGTAAAATTCATTAAAGTTGATCTCTAAAAGTTCAAAAATACAGTTATTTGCAATATAAATAATGGAAATTATCTTTCCCTTCAGATATTTTTACGGAAACAATCAAAGCGAATGTTTTTCCGCTTTTTGAAATTCCTTGTTCGATTTTCGGCAATAATTAATAAAATTATCTATTTTAATTAGGTTAACTTCACTAAGAATTCATACTATGTTGAGTATATAACCGTTATGGACGAGACTAATTTAATAAAAGAACGTTATGCAAAACGGAGCTTTGAAGAAAGATATTCCTTTTTGAATCCTGATATATATTTAAAATTTCAGGAAAGAGAAAGAAAATTAATAAAATTACTAAAACAAATCGGGAAGACCGATTTTAAAAATTTAAAGGTTCTGGAGATAGGATGCGGTTCAGGAGATAATCTTGTGGAGTTGATACTGTTAGGTTTTTCTTCCCAAAACCTGGCCGGAATAGAGCTGATCAAGGATAGATTTGAAACTGCAAAAAAAAGATTACCTGGTGCGGTAAATTTAATTTGTGGAGATGCCTTAAGTGTCAATCCCGATGAGAGGTATGATATAGTCTATCAGTCCACGGTTTTTTCCTCAATCCTGGAGGATAGATTTCAAAGTGAGTTAGCGAAAAAAATGATTTCGCTGGTGAAGCCGGGAGGTGGGATCTTGTGGTATGACTTTACGTTTAATAACCCTCAAAACAAGGATGTCCGTGGTGTCAAATTCAGCAGTCTTAAAAAATTGTTCCCGGGCTGCAGCATTATCAAATACAGGGTTACTCTGGCTCCGCCCCTGGCCAGAGAGGTTGTGAAGATAAGTCCGTGGCTTCATAGTATTCTCAGCATGATATATCCGTTACGAACACATTTGTTGTGCTGGATATGTAAAAAATAGAGTGTTTTCTTTTGTGAATAATAAATTTTTGTTTATGAATTCTTAAAAAGTATAATTATATTTTAAGCCTATAAAGTATAGAATTTGATTCGAGAAAATTCTAAATTAGGCAAGCTTTTTTTAATCAGGAAAATAAATTAGCTTTGCAGGGAAATTTTAATCATTTTAATCTTATTTAAAAAGCACACCATTTAAGCCTATGCAAAACGACTTTCTTTTATTCCACAAACCGTTTATTTCCGAAGACGAAGTCGATGAAATTGTTGATACAGTGCGTTCCGGCTGGCTAAGTATGGGTCCCAAAACTATCAGATTTGAAGAGTTGTTTGCTCAATATCTTGGATGCAGTAAAGGAGTAGCTGTAAGCTCATGGACCGCAGCGGGACACCTGACCCTGGAGGCATATGGTCTTAAACCCGGGGATGAGGTAATTGTCCCAACGATGACATTTCCCGCAACAGCAGAAATTGTCTGTTATTTTGGTGCAAAACCTGTAATAGTTGATGTTGATCCGGATACTCTGAATATTTCCCTTGAAGCGATAGAAAAAGCGATTACACCCAAAACTAAAGTTATTATTCCGGTACATTATGGCGGTCAGCCGTGTGATATGGATGAAATCCTTGATCTGGCGGATAAATATAATCTCAAGGTAATGGAGGATGCAGCTCATTCTCTCCCTGCTACCTATAAAGGCAAGAAAATTGGGAATATCTCAGAAGTTACATGCTTTAGTTTTTATGCTACCAAAACCCTCTCCACGGGAGAGGGAGGTATGATCTGTACCAATAATGAAGAAATTGCCGAAAGAGTAAAAATAATGCGTTTACATGGTATCAATCGTGATGCCTGGAAACGATATACTGAGTCAGGTTCCTGGTATTATGAGGTGGTCGCTCCGGGTTATAAATACAATTTTACAGATCTCCAGGCGTCTTTAGGACTCCCGCAGCTCAAAAAAGTTGACCAAATGTGGGAAAGCAGGCAAAGAATTGCAGCTAGATATACGGAATGTTTTAAAGATAACGAATTGATGCAGCTTCATGGTTTAAAACCTGATCGTGAATCTTCATGGCATCTTTACCCTGTCAGGCTTGAACTTGAAAAATTAAATATAAACAGGGCAAGGTTTATAGACGAATTAAGAAAAAATAAGGTCGGAGCCGGGGTTCATTTCATGCCTGTGCATCAGCACCTGTATTATAATGAAACCTTCGGGCTGAAAGATGAAGACTTTCCCGTAGCCTCTGCTGTCTTTCCAAGACTTGTCTCTCTCCCAATTTATCCTGGTATGACTGACCGTAATGTTGAGTATGTTGTTGATGTAGTTAGTTCTCTGCTTCAGAAGTATAAAAAATAGTTCCTCATTTCAATATGGGCAGACAGGGAAGCTGGATTAAACGGTTTATTGATATAGTACTCAGTCTATTAATATTGGTTATAACTTCCCCAATTTTAATTCTTGCCATTCTCGCTATCAGGTTAGAATCGCCGGGCCCTGCCTTCTTTTTACACGAACGAACCGGCTATAAGGGGAAAAGGTTTAAATTGGTTAAATTCAGAGGCATGGTAGACAATGCCCTTTCTGTGGGTCCGGAACTTACTCAGGTGAATGATCCACGAATTACCAGGACGGGATGGATTTTAAGGCGTACGAGCATAGACGAAATACCGAATTTTTTTAATGTATTAGCGGGTCAGATGTCGATAATCGGCCCGCGTCCGGATATTCCGTCAATAACTGATAAGTACAATAAAGGACAGCAAAAAATATTTGATTATAAACCCGGAGTAACAGGCATATCCCAGATTAATGGGCGACAGCTGCTTTCTCCGGATGACCGGATAAGAATGGAACTTGCTTATTATAAAAATTCGAATTTCTTTTCAGACCTTAAGATATTTTTCAAAACTTTCCTGGTTGTCTTCAATAACAAAGGAAATATCTGAAAGTGATTAAGATAAGTCTTTGTTTCATCCTATTAATGTTGATCATATCGCCTGTTTTTGCCCAGGTTGAAACCATACCTGCTGATCACCCCGTTTATCCTTTTTTAAAAACTATGTATATGAAGGGGGCACTGCGGAATTACAGTGATATCATCCTGCCTCTTTCAAAAGAAAAAGTCGTTCATTATTTGGCTGAAGTAGAGAGCAGATCCTACCTGCTTAGCGAATCGGAGAAAGAAATACTGTGCCGATATCAGGTAAAAATGGGTATGGGTTCTGAAAATCAAGCCTCATATTTATCAAAGTTTCCATCCGGCTTTGCGGAGGAATACAAAAAGTACAACGAAAAGCATCTCTACTATTATGCAGATTCAACTGCAAGATTGAATATTGATTTTTTAGGTGATTTGACCTATCTCTATTCAGAAAAATTGCGTGATTATAGTGTATTAGTAAATTTTGGTGGACAAATATACGGCTCTTATTCAAACTTTCTCGGCTTTTTGATTGAAGGGGTAAACGGAACGCAATATAATAACCGGGAAGTTGCAAAACTTGATCCAAGAGTTAAAACCAGTTTCACCTTTAATAATACAGGGATCAATTTTTTTGATTATACCCAGGGTTATATCAGACTTAAAAAGGATGATGTGAACCTTGAACTGGGACGGGAAAGGCTCCTTTGGGGAATTGGATATATTAACCGAATGGTTTTATCCGATAATCCCCCCCTTTTCGATTTTCTCAAATTTCACATGGCATACAAATCACTTCGTTATGATTTTTTACACGCATGGCTTGTCCAGCCTTTTGAAACAATCAATGCTGATACGGTGACATTCAGACAAAAAGGTTCGAAATATCTTGCCATAAGCCGTTTAGGTATAAATCCGACACCTGATTTGGAACTGGGAATCTCGCAGATGATTATTTACGCAAACCGTCCGTTTGAAGCTGCTTACCTTAACCCCTTTCTTTTCTGGGAATCTGCACAAAGGTCACTCGGCGACCTGGATAATTCTTTTCTCTCTGTTGATGTACGTTATAAAATTATGAATGGTATGGAAGCTTCCGCTTCAATGATTTGGGATGATATTCTATTTAGTGTACTATTTAAGGGAGAGTTCGATAAAGTAAATAATCGATCAACTTGGAAGACCGGTATGATCTTAACAAACCCGGTAATGCCCCTAAATTTTGACTTAAAGATTGAATACCAGCAAATCAGACCTTTTACGTTCTCACACCCTGGGATAGGCGAGTCTTTAACTTATACAAATAATTCCTATTTATTGGGAACGGATGTTCCACCCAATTCTACGGTTTTAAGAATTGAATGTATCTACCTATTAAACGGAAATACCAATTTTAACTTGAGATATTCATATATTCTGCATGGTGAAAATATTTATAATGCAAATGGAAACCTTATTAAAAATGTAGGGGGAAACATTCTGCAGACTAATGGTTATGATTACAACAGCCTTAGTGCACCTTTACTTGACGGGATTCTTAAAACAACAAACCTGGTTTCTGTCTCCATTCAAAATGAAATATTATACGGGGTATATCTGAATGTGATGTATAATTATTCTTCTTCAGTTTCTATTGATGAAAACCTATCGCATAGTTCAGCATCAATGCAGTTAAAGGTTTATTTCAGATAAAATAAAATTTCTTCAAGATACCCGTTATATACTTAAAAAAGGTATTTTTTTCACCTTGCGTTGTTTTTTTCAATACTTTAAGTTGATCATACAGATTTAAATATTAGGGTTTTTAATGCCAAAATCTCCATTATTCCTCATTTTAGTATTATTTTGCAGCAGTTTATCCCTTTCTCAGACATACCACATAATTGAAAAGAATGATAGGAGTATAAAACTCGAATTCAATTTTACTAATACATATAAACTCAGAGATACCGTGATAGAATCACGGGTATATCAGCTCATTGAAGGTGGAGAAATATCAGTCAGAAATCCCGGCGAACCCTGGCTGCCGGAGTTTACTGTTAATATAGCAATTCCCTTCAATTCAACACCCAAATTAGAGATAATAACGATTGATAAATCATCGCTTGATAATAAATTAATAATGCCGTTCCCTGACCAGGATCCCCGATTTTATAAATTTGATGTAAATAATTTTGATAAAACAATCTACTCATCCAGTCGGCTATTTCCTGAACATCCTGCCGAACTTGGTTCGGAATTCGTGATGAGATACGCCAGAATTATACAATTGGTGGTCTCTCCTTATCAGTATAACCCGGTGACCCATAAGTTAAATGTTAACAGTAAGGTTGTCTTGAAAGTAGTTTTTAATACAAAAGCATCAGAACATGAGAGAGTAACTGATATACTTACCAAAGACTTTCTCAAATCCGGAGTGATAAATTATGACCAGGCAATAAATTGGAGTGGAAGGGAACCTGAAAGGGTTGTTTACGGAGGCGTGGGATATGGCAATTATTGGTATAATCCTAATAAAAATTACTATAAAATTTTTCTGAAGAATAAAGGCCTGTACCGTATTACATTTGATCAGCTGGTTGCTTCCGGTGTCCCGATTCAGGGCGGGGTAGAAAGCAATAAACTTGAGGTTGTGAACGAGGGAAATTCTATTCCTATTGATATAACAGATGGCGGGGATGGAATATTTAACAGTGGGGATTACTTTCAATTTGTTGGTAATCCGCCAACCCCAACCCCCAATGCCAGGATGAATATCTATAATAATTCAAATGTTTATTGGTTTTCATACCAGAGCGATACATTAGCCGCAAGATATAATAATGTTGACGGATACCCTAATAATTACCAGTCTACTCTAACTTCAACTATAAAAATCCTGCATATTGAAAAAGATTCAATCTATGAACCATTGGGATATGCAGGAACAGGAAATATTGATCATTGGTATTGGGACAAAGTTACAGGCAGTAACGGACATCCTGATTATGCCTTTAATTACCGGTTTGAAACTCTTCCTGATTATGATGCGGACTCACACTATCTTAAGGTCAGGGTCAATCTGACAGGCATGAATACTTATGGTTGTTCTCCGGACCATAAGGCAGATTTTAAACTAAATGAGAAGCCGATTGGGAGTATTACCTGGGACGGTCAGTCAAACATTACTTTTGAAAAAACTCTTTACATTTCTCCCGACAGCATTCCCCTGTACTCAAATGGAAATTACTTTCATGTTGAAACAAAAGGAGAAGTCTGTGATCCGAATTCTCAGTCTGACGAATTGAGAATGAATTGGTATGACATGGAATATTGGCGTTTTAACCGAACCCAGGGAAATCATTTTGATTTTATTAGTCCGCCGAATTCAAATGGTGTTATTAGATTCTGGTTATGGCGGTGGACCAAAGATAATATGAAGGTATACATACCTTCAAAAAATAAATATATCAGCAACCCGAGGTTACTGAATGATTCCGACAAAACCATATTGTTCGTTGATACGGTTTCTGCACCGACAGAATATTTCTGTGCATCCTCGGATTATTTCCTTTCACCTGATTCAATCACAGCAGACATTTCCTCTGATCTGAGGAATCCGGGTAATGGAGCAGATTATATTATAATAACTCATCCTGATTTTCTGTCAGCAGCACAGAGATTAAAGACATTACGCGAATCCCAATATCCTGATTCAGGGATTACTAACCCAAGAATAAAAATAGTTGATGTCAATCAGATATATGACGAATTTTCTTACGGACTATTGGATCCCAACGCTTTAAGGGATTTTGTACGGTATGCATTTGAAAACTGGGATTCCCCGGCGCCGGCATACCTGGTGTTGTTCGGCGATATGAGTCACGATTACCGTCATTTATTGACTACCAGCAGGCCTAATTTTATCCCTTCAATACCTTATTTTACAGCAAAATATGGTTTGGCTCCCAGTGATAACTTAATGGTTGATGTGGCTGGTAATGATCTGATCCCCGATCTGGCAATAGGCCGTATGTCCTGTGAAACTCCTGAAGAAGCCGATATACTTATGGATAAATTAGAGAATTATCCTCAGGATCCAGGGAAAGAATGGAAGGAGGATGTCATGCTGGCTTCTTCCGGTGTAAGCCTCGAAGATGAATTGCATTTTCATTTTAATCAGTATAGTAATAGGTTAGCAGATTATTTCCTGATACCGAACGGAATTCATCCTTCAAGGATCTTTAATTTTCCCTCCAATCACGAAGATTCAATGTACATTGGAGGCGGGCTTAAAATTCGCCAGGAGATTGACCAGGGGGTGGTTGTGGGTAATTATTATGGACATGGTGGTGGTTATCAGTGGGATTTGATATTTACAAATGATGATATTCAGGCTCTGAACAATACAGGGAGGCTCCCTGTCATATTTAGTGTAACCTGTTATACTGCGCACTTTGATGATCAGGATGTTTTTGGTGAACAATTTAATAAATTACCCGGAAGGGGGAGTATTGGGTTTTTTGGAAATACAGTCTTAACTTATTGGCCCATAGGTGCCATAATAGATGAAGCCATATTCAAACAAATTTTCCAGTACAGAGACTATACAGTTGGGAGAGCCTTACTTAATGCTAAAATTTCTATAGGTGATGCAGGCTTATATGGTCAGCAGATAACTCTGCTAACCTACCTTGGTGACCCGGGGCTTAAGCTTGCCCTGCCTGATAAACCGGACTTTGTAATAAAACCGTCAGACATAAGCTTATCTGTCAACAATCCTCTGGCAAATGATACAACACAGATTAAAGTTAAAATAAGAAATCTGGGAGTTTCATTTCCTAATGATTCGGTAAATGTTCAGGTATTTGCAAGTAGTGCAGACACAAGCTACCTGGTCTCAACGGAGAGGCTTCCAAATTTTGGAGAAGAAGATTCAGTTCTGGTAAACTGGTTCCCAACAGAGAGTGCCTTATATACCGTACGTGCTGAAGTTAATGAATTGGATCCGATCCCGGAAGAGGATCATTCTGACAATATTGCATCTACAACATTCGTTGTTTACAACGTTAGTCAGGCCAATGTTCTATTTCCCCAGGATGGATTTTCAACATCAGATGCTAACATAAAATTCAGGTTTGTTGATATAGGGAACTACCTCAATCTGGATTTAACCTATTACATTGAAATTGATACCTCACTAAATTTTTCTGCTCCCATAATAAGTTCGGGTGCAATTAGTCCGTCTGACGGGTTGTTAGATTGGACTTCACCGCAGCTGATACCGAATGAATATTTCTGGAGAGTTCGGATTTACGATGGGACTAATGAAGGTGAGTGGAGCAGTATCAGGTCTTTCTCAGTAACCAATACTCCGATGCATGGATTTTATTCCCACGGGACTCAATTAAAAATGTTTAACAGGTATAATGTAAATTATTCGGATTCATTGGGTTCTCTGATTCTTAATACCTCATTATTACCGCCTCACCCTTCAAACGAAAGGTTTATTGACGATATTGAGCTAACTGATGCTGTTTTTGATACTGTGGGGCAAACTGCAATTACAACAGATGGTACCTATATATATTTTGCAAACATTTGGTATTTTGCTGGTCAGCGAGACCCTGAAGGGAAGTCTAAAATTTATAAAGTCGGAACCGGATATAATGGAACTGTTAAAGGTCAATTTTATGGGGCACTTCCCAACTTCAATCAGAGAGTGGGAAACAGTATTGTATATTATCCCGATGGAAATATTTATGTTACCATTGAAGATCCTTATCATTTAAAAGTAGTTAATGCCCAGACAGGAGATACCTCCTCAGTTTATATTCCCTCGGGTTTATTAAATTGGGAAACCGGTCGACCTACCCCGGGTTCATTCTATCTCAAAACTGATGGACAGTACATGTACAATCTGACCTTGTTTGATAGTACCGGCAGCAACAGGTATGTCCTCAGAACACTTGATCCGGCAAATAACTGGCAGAAAGTAAATCCCGATCTTAAATTAGCAAGCCAGAGCTACCCTGGTTTTTCAGATTTCTTTGCAGCTGATGGATATTTATTTCCAACCGAATATTATTACAGTAATAAGATGCGGAGTATACGCATTTCAGATGGATTCTTCGAAGAAGAATGGATTATTTTTACACCTTTTCAAAGATATTATGCCTGGTGCTATGACTGGACACATAATATTGTGATTGCTGCAAAGTACCCTGGTTACGGTACTCCGAAATTTTCCAGGTTTGAAGGCAGCTATACAGATTCCAGGGGAACCTTTACCTCTCAGGACATTGGTCCAGCCTCTAACTGGAAAAAAGTGACATACGATTTGCAGCAGAATTTATCCGGAAGTTATACTAATGTCTTATTTGGTTTGAACCGCACAACTAAGAATTATGATACTCTGGCAGTTAATATCCCCGACGATTATTCATTGCAGAATCTGAATACATCTGATTATAAATATCTTAAAATGTCCTTTCAGATGCGTGATACCACATACAATACTACAAACCCGTTGCAGTTCAAGAATATGAGAATAGATTATGATGGCCTTCCTGAGATCATGATAACAAAGACGGACCTTTATATTTCACCGGATTCTGTCTTACAGGGACTGAATTCAACACTACATTTAAAAGTAAAAAACATTGGTTTTGTTCCTGCCGACAGCGTGAATGTGAATCTCTATTTTAATGATTCCGACAGTTCGGTTTTCAATTCTGTTGTAAACATTGCTCCTGACAGCACAGCATTACTCGAGCGACCATTTGAGACGGCCCCTTATATTCTGGACAATACAATGAAAATGATAGTTGGTTATCCGAAATACGAATATTTTACATTTAATAATGTAAGCAGCAATAACTTTTATATCGTTCGTGATTCAACCAATCCTGTTTTCAATATTACATTCGACGGGAAAGAGATAATAAACGGCGACCTTGTATCAGCAAAACCTGAGGTTGTGATAACCCTGAAGGATAATAGTCCTTTGCCGCTTGATACCAGTTACTTTACCTTGATTCATACCAACGATGGAACAGCTAAGATCCTTCACTTCAGCGATCCCGATCTTGAGTACAACTACACTCCCTATCCGAATTCGGAATCGAGAATAATATGGCACCCCACGCTTGATCAGGGTGAACATATTCTGGAAATACTCGCCAAGGATGCCTCCGGCAACTTCTTCGACAGTACTTCATACCGTATAACTTTTGATGTGGTTACTGAATACGATCTGAGAGATGTGTATAATTATCCTAACCCTTTTACCGACGGAACCTGGTTTACTTTCAAAGTTACGGGGGATAAATTACCGGATGAGCTATATGTTAAGATTTATACTGTGGCAGGAAGATTGATTAGAACTATAAATATTCCTTCTTCGGCGCTTGGCCAGGATATCGGCTTTAAGAAAGTCTTCTGGGATGGCAAAGATGAGGATGGCGATGAAATAGCTAACGGCGTCTATTTTTACAAAATGATATATAAGGTAAAAGACGTTGTTAAATCTGTGACACAAAAACTGGCCAAAATTAAGTAAGTTTACTCAGCTATCTTAAAATTTTATAAAAAAACGGAAAATTTATGTGCGGTATTGTAGGATACGTCGGGGATAGAAATTGTGTCCCGATTCTAATAAATGGATTGAAAAGACTCGAATACAGAGGCTATGATTCTGCAGGAATTGGTATTCTGAATAACGGGATCTCAAGCGTTGTAAAAAATAAAGGGAAAGTATCCCAGCTGGAGAAGAAAATCGAAAAACTTCACCTCGATGCAAATATCGGAATCGGCCATACCCGATGGGCAACTCATGGGGTTCCTAATGAAATTAACGCACATCCACATACTAACGAAACTAATGACCTGTTTATTATTCATAACGGAATAATTGAGAACTTCAGGACACTGAAAACCGGTCTTGAAAAAATGGGATATAAATTCATTTCAGATACTGACAGTGAAGTTTTTGCCCACCTGATCGATAGCTTTATCAGAAAGGGCTACAACTTATTCAGATCTGTTCAGCTGGCACTGGGAGAGATCGAAGGTACATACGGACTTGCTGTAATTTATAAGGGAGAACCCGATAAGCTGGTTGCAGCCCGAAAAGGTTCGCCGCTGCTGGTCGGTATTGGAGAGAACGAAAATTTTATTGCTTCAGATGTATCTGCCATTCTCGCTTACACAAAACAGGTTGTTTACCTGGAGGACGGTGAAATAGTTGAACTTTATAAGGACAAGTTTTACGCACGAACCATAAGTGATCTTGAAATTGAAAAGGAAATTCATGAAATAAGTATGAGTCTTGAAGAAATCGATAAAGGCGGGTATTCTCATTTCATGCTTAAAGAGATAATGGAACAGCCTGAATCGGTCCGCAACTCAATGCGTGGCAGAATAATCGCTGAGAAGGGGACAGCTAAACTTGGCGGCCTCGAGCCTGTTCTGGATAAGTTATCAAAAGCAAAAAGGATCATTATATCCGCATGCGGAACCTCCTGGCATTCCGGTCTTGTAGGTGAGTACATGCTTGAAGAATTTGCCAGGATCCCCACTGAAGTTGAGTATGCTTCTGAGTTCAGATACCGTAACCCTGTACTAAATCCTGACGACGCTATTTTCTTCATATCTCAGAGCGGAGAAACTGCTGATACTCTGGCAGCAATGAAAGAAGCCAAACTCAGAGGAGCGCTGGTTCTGGGTATCTGCAATGTGGTTGGCAGTTCTATTGCAAGGGAAAGTGAAGCAGGAGTTTACACCCACGCAGGACCCGAAATTGGAGTAGCTTCTACAAAAGCATTTACCTCGCAGCTGGTAGTCCTTGCTCTTATCACCCTTCTGCTGGCAAGAAAGAAGAATATGAGCCTTGCCGACGGCAAATGCATAGCTGAGGAACTGGAGAAAATTCCTGAAAAGATAAACAGAATACTCCAGCTGAATGAAAGCATTGAGAAAATTGCGGAAGTTTTTAAAGATGCTAAAAATTTCCTTTATCTAGGGCGGGGATTTAACTTTCCGGTTGCACTTGAGGGGGCTCTTAAGCTAAAAGAGATCTCCTATATACATGCTGAAGGATATCCGGCTGCGGAAATGAAGCACGGACCAATTGCTCTTATTGATGACAATATGCCCGCTGTTTTTATTGCACCTAAGGATACAAACTACGATAAAATTGTAAGCAACATCGAAGAAGTGAAAGCGCGCAGCGGAAGGATAATAGCAATAGCAAGCGAGAGTGACGGAAATATCGATCATCTTGTAGACTATACTATCAAAATTCCCGATACTATACGGATGCTGACACCTTTGCTGACAGTTATTCCTTTGCAGATGCTTGCATACCATATCGCAGTAAAGAAGGGATTAAATGTAGACCAGCCAAGAAATCTTGCAAAAAGTGTGACTGTAGAATAAAATGATATTAAATTTCACATATTTGCAGGCATTATTTTCTTCTTAGAATGAATATTGAGAATAGTGAAATCAAAGAGTGGTCCGATGCATACGGAGAGACCATCTGGATTGATGGAATTCCGTGGGATACGCGTAATAAAATGCTGAGGCCTATAGTCCCGCCCCATATAATTAGCAATATTAACAGGAACCTGGTTCATAAATCACTGCCTTCTACCGATGCCTTCCTTGCTTACTGGACCGAGGACTGGGACAGAGAAGAGTCAGAGTGGTGGTGGATTTGTTGCGATGATAAAAACTATGATATTGAAAATATTAATAGTTCCTTATGTAGAAGAGATATACGAAAAGGTCTAAAGAAAACATCGGTCTCCCGGGTTGAACCTAGGGATTTCCCGGACCTGACTTACGATATATATACTTCAGCATTAAAATCTTATGGATTTAATGATTCTGTAATACCCTCGAGGGATCAATACAGAGAGGAAATTACAAGAAGGTGCGGATACAAAGGGTATGAGCTATGGGGGGTATTCGTAGATGGTAAAATAGCCGGATTCCAGACAGTTATTGTTATCGATAATGCGGCTTTATATGATATTTCAAAATCCGATCCTGCGTTTCATAAATATAATCCAAACAATGCTTTATATTATGTAATGACAAAACATTACCTGCAGGAAAGGCAATTGTTGTATGTAAGTAACGGACCCAGAACGCTGCTGCATTCAACTACAATAAATGATTTTCTGCTGCGGATGGGATTCAGAAAAGTTTATGGTCGTTTAAATATTGAGTTATCTAATCTTTCAAAAATGATTTTATTTTCCGGTGTGAACAAATGGAAAGGCAGTTTGAAGGGAATAGAGAAAATTTTTCCTCAACAATGGTCTAAACTCCAGGGGTTCAGCAAACTTATTGAAATAAGCAAAAGTTTTTAAATATTTAATTTTCTTTCTTTATTTAATTTGAAATTTTTTTTGGGAACCTGATGACACTAAATAAGCCCTCCCTTTCTTCCAAACCTGATCTTACAACTTTTGAAAAATCTATCAATAAACTGGTGCCTGGTTTTCTGAAAATAGAATGGAACCTGGAAGCATTACTTGCCTGCGCACTTGAAAATTTTGAACCTGGATCTGCCAGGGAAGATATTGAAATAAAATGGATTAACACATTGCAGGATATTTCGGAAGAAATGGATAATTTTTTCCGTGATATTTTGGGATACCCTATCTGGATTGTCTGGCGTCATCGTATAAAGATGAACCGCTGGAGAATAGCAGTTGGATTTTGGGATAGAAAGCCGGCTTCTTATATGATTATTCAGCAAGGTAGAAAAGACAAGATGAGGTATGGTGAAGTCATGCATAAAAATTCAGCATTTGTGGGTCCTGCCTATACAGCCCCTTTTGCCAGGGGTAAAAAAATTTATCCATATCTTTTGTCAGAAGCTTTTGTAGAGACGAAGAAATCAGGATATGATTGGGCGTATGGTGCTGTCAGTTTTGAAAATGAATCCTCAATCAAAGGTATTGACAAATTCGGTTTTTTTCGATTTGCTGGAAGTTTTCTGTTGCATAAATATTTTTTCAGATATCGTATCATAAAGGCTGAAGTAAGTTATCCTGAAGCTGTCGATCTGTCAAATACACAAACAAATAGAATAGTAGTAAAAAGTACTGAAAGCTAGCGAAAAGAGTATTTCAAAAAGAAAAAGTCTTTTGAGATTTGCAGAAAAAACTTTATTTTTGGACTTCGAAATTTTGAAGGGCAGATAGCTCAGTCGGTAGAGCAAAGGACTGAAAATCCTTGTGTCGGCGGTTCGATTCCGTCTCTGCCCACCTCTTAAAGGCTGTTAATCAACAGCCTTTTTTTATTTTTCCCGGGTCTGTGTAAAACAATATAATCCGGTTTATAATTACTCCGGAAATTCTATGCTGCCATGGAAAAGTATATAATTATTTCCAACCATCGGGCGGGACGGAATGATGATGAATTTTATTCAGAGTATATCTATTTTTAGAAAGCTGGTGGAGAAGGTAAGTTGTTTCCTTAAAAATATTTACCTTCCGTGAGTGCCTTCCAGGTCACTTAATAATAATTAACTATTATTTAATTTCCTTGAGCGAATTAAATCGTAGTTACAGGCAATAGTCCCAATTCAGGGGAGTGTTTCCTGAGATAAAAGATCCTTACAAAAAGTTATATGAGGGAAAGTATGAACAAAAGATTGATCATTGTTTTTTTGCTTACTATAAGTTTTATGTCAATAAATTATGCTGGAGAGATTAAAGAATTGAGGAAAGAGACTACCAAAAGCGACACATTATCACAGAACCCCTTTTTAAGCGAAAGTCCGCTCCCGTTCCAGGCGCCGGAATTCGATAAGATACACGATTATCATTATAAACCTGCCATTGAAGAGGGAATGAAGCAGCAGCTTGAGGAGATTAAGAAAATTGCGGATAATCCCGAACCGCCAACGTTCGAAAATACATTCGCTGCACTCGAAAAAAGCGGACAGCTGCTTACCAGGGTAACGCTTGTATTTAATGCCATTACAAGTGCAAACACCGATACAACCCTTCAGAAGATCCAGGAGGAAGAGGCATCTAAACTTGCAGCCCATCACGATGCGATATTCCTGAATTCCAGGCTGTTTAACAGAGTACAGACAATTTACAATAAGCGTGACCAGCTTAACCTGGATCCCGAGTCAAAAAAGCTGGTCGAATATTACTACGATAAATTTGTTCATGCCGGTGCAAAACTCTCTGAAGAGGACCAGGCTAAATTGAAAAAGATCAATGAAGAAGAAGCCACTCTGATAGCAAAATTTGTGAATAAGCTTTTAGCTGCTACAAAGGCTGGTGCCCTTGTGGTAAGCGACAGCAGCGAACTGGAGGGCCTTACGCCCGCTGAATTCAGTGCCGCAAAACAGGCAGCTGCCGATAGAGGATTGAAGAAAAAGTGGCTGATCCCGCTTCAGAATACCACTCAGCAGCCTTCTCTTCAAACGCTTGACAACAGGAATACCCGCGAAAAATTATTTGAGAATTCCTGGAACCGGGCGGAAAAAAATGATAAGAATGACACACGGGCAACAATTGAACGTATCGCTAAACTGCGTGCCGATAAGGCAAAACTTCTGGGTTATGCAAATTATGCCGGCTGGGTGCTGGAGAACCAGATGGCGAAAACTCCGGAAACCGTGGAGAAATTCCTGGATCAGCTTATCCCCGCAACAGTAGCCAATGAGAAGAAAGAAGCTGACGCTATTCAAAGCTTTATAAATGAATCCGGGAAGAATATAAAGCTGGAACCGTGGGACTGGAATTACTATGCTGAAAAGCTCCGCAAAAAGAAATTTAACCTGGATGAGGATGAGATTAAACCATACTTCGTTCTTGATAATGTCATCGAGAAAGGGGTATTCTATGCTGCGCATGAATTATATGGAATTACCTTTAAAGAGGTGCATAACATACCGGTTTATCAGAAAGATGTAAGGGTTTTCGAGGTGTATGATAAGGACGGCTCACCGCTCGCTCTTTTTTACGGCGACTACTTCAAAAGAGATAATAAGGGAGGTGGGGCATGGATGGACAATTTTGTGCTGCAGTCGAAACTCCTTGGAACCAAACCCGTTGTATTCAATGTAACTAACTTTATCAAACCGGCACCGGGGGAACCCTGTCTCCTGAGTTATGATGACGTTACAACACTATTCCACGAATTCGGACACGCCCTGCACGGCATTTTTGCCAATCAGAAGTATCCAAGTATATCAGGAACTTATGTGCCGAGGGATTTTGTTGAGTTTCCTTCCCAGTTTAATGAGCACTGGGCTTTATACCCGAAAGTACTGAAGCATTACGCATTGAATTATAAAACAGGACAGCCGATTCCCGATGAACTTGTCGATAAGATCCGGAAAGCTTACGTGTTTAACCAGGGATACGATTTCACAGAAATAGTTGAGGCCGCGGCTCTTGATATGGCCTGGCATACGTTATCAGCAGATCAGCCTGAACAGAATTCTGATAAATTTGAGACTGCCAGCCTGAAAAAGGATAGTCTTTATATTAACGCAGTACCGCCCCGTTATCGTTCGAGCTATTTTATGCATATCTGGGGGAATGGATATGCTGCCGGTTATTATGCTTATCTATGGTCGGAAATGCTGGATGATGATGCATATCAGTGGTTTGAGGATAACGGAGGTCTTACAAGAGAGAACGGCGACCGTTTCCGCAAGATAATTCTTTCACGCGGTGCTACAGCCGACTACAACGAAATATTCAAGGAATTTACAGGTCATTCTCCAAGTATAGAACCTATGCTGAAGGATAGAGGACTGAAATAGTCTATCTGCCGGGCCGTCTGCATGCGGATTATTATAACAGGTCCCTGCCGGGAATAACCCGGGCGGGGACTTTTTTTTATGAAATCCGACAATTTACGGGCGAAATAAAATAATTGTTGCATTTCTCAACAGAAATTTTAAAATTGATTCATTATTTACTCTTATTGTTGGAAGTATGATTGAAGAGAAGTGCGGTAGTGAAACATACGACAAATGCGTCGTATGTGATACGTATGAGGACTGCGTTCACAGGCATTATATAGAAAAGGGACGACAACATTTTGTCATCCCTATAGTATTTTTTCTAATTGTGTTTACGATCTATTATCTGCTCATCTAGGCATAGATCAGGAATGTGTCATATACTGTCTTAACTGTTGAATATAGTTATCAACCCCTCCCTGTACATATCCTGTTTTCAATAGACCGCGGCCGTTTTTATCAAGAAGTATAACTGTCGGGAATCCTTCTACTCCATACATATCAGCCAGCTGCTGATTATAATATTTTGTTGCATTTGACTGTTGAATGTTCCTTGGAAAATCAATTTTCACCAGAACCAGGTTCTTTTCGGCAAAATCCTCAAATTCGCTCTTTGAGAAAACTTCATCGCTTAGTCTTTTACACCAGACACACCAGTCAGACCCTGTAAAATTAACCAGTACTACTTTATTTTCTTTTTTTGCAACAGCCAGAGCATCATTCAGGTCGGTTTTCCAGTTAAGATTATCACTGGTTCCGCTTTTACTGCATCCGGCAAAAAGCATCATCAATAAGACAGGAAGTACAACTAATTTTTTCACTTTATTCTCCATTCCAGATATTTAAATATTTTCATATAATGTGATGGTAATAATTTAAATTAGATTCAGGAAAAATCTTTGCCTAAAACTAAACAAAAAGAATGCCCGTCCTGTGCAATGCAAATACCTGCCGATTCAAAGGTATGTCCTATCTGCGGTTATGAATTTCCTGAGAATAATAAGTTTTTCAGCATAGTAGTCATAATAATGGTAATTCTTATCCTGCTCTATTTTCTTATTTAAGAGGATTACGCTTCTTATTTATTGTATTATCATCCGGGCATAATTATATTTGCTAACAAACTTCAAGGCCTATGAACTCCAAAGTAATACTGCAGACAGATCTTCCCGGCTTAAATCTCGTTAAAAAAGGAAAAGTCCGTGATATTTACGATGTCGGAGAACATTTTCTTATCGTCTCAACAGATCGTCTCTCGGCATTCGATGTAATAATGCAGCAGGGAATTCCCTACAAGGGAAAAGTATTAACGAAAATATCAGAATTCTGGTTCGATTTCACCCGGGAAATAATAACAAATCACCTGGTATCCACTTCAGTTGAAGATTTCCCTGATGAGTGCAGACAGTATGAGGATGACCTGGAAGGACGCTCCATGCTTGTTAATAAAGCCGAAGTGATCCCTATCGAGTGTATTGTAAGAGGTTATATCTCGGGTTCCGGCTGGAACGATTATAAATCAACAGGAAAGATATCGGGGATCAGGCTGCCCGGTGGTCTGCAGGAATCAGAAAAACTACCGGAGCCCATATTTACCCCATCTACAAAAGCGGAATTGGGAACGCACGATGAAAATATTTCTGCTGATGAAGCTGTTAAGATTGCAGGAGAAGACGCTATCGGTAAAATTAAGTCGGCTGCACTTGATATCTATAATGCTGCTTCACGCTACGCGCTTGAAAGAGACATCATTATAGCCGATACTAAAATGGAGTTTGGAGTTATAGATGGTAAAATAATTCTTGTGGATGAACTGTTAACTCCCGATTCTTCAAGGTTCTGGCCGGTTGAAAAGTATGAAAAAGGAAGAGCCCAGGAAAGTTACGACAAACAGTTTGTGCGCGATTATCTTTTATCAATAAAATTCAATAAGAAACCTCCGGCGCCTATATTGCCTGATGACATTATAAACAGAACCAGTGAAAAGTACCTTGAGGTGCTTTATAAATTGACCGGGAAAAGTCTTGAGAAATCCGCTGATTAAATGATACTTCCAAATCAATTAACAATACTTAGAATTATTCTAACTCCGGTATTTTTGTTTTTCTTTCTATCGGATATTCCTTTATTCAAACTGATCTCGCTGGGTATTTTTATAATAGCTGCTCTAACCGACTGGTATGACGGCTGGCTTGCAAGGAAGTTCAATTACATAACTAACTGGGGGAAATTCTGGGATCCACTGGCAGATAAGATATTAACTTCCTCTGCTTTCATTGGTTTTGTTATCCTTAAAATTATACCCCTGTGGATGGTTGTCATAATAATACTTCGGGACCTGGTAATCACTACCCTGAGGGCTTATGCCGATTACAAAGATTTTTCTTTCCCGACTAGTTATTATGCAAAGTGGAAGACATTCCTGCAGATGACTTTTTTATATTATTTGTTAATAGCATATGTGGGTTTAACCTCTGCAACTGAGTTTATTGGCGGCACAGACATTTTCGTTCTGCTAATGAACAGTAACTTTATTTATATATGTATGCTGATTATTACCGCGATAACTTTTCATTCAGGAGTAACATACATCTATAAAAACAGGAAACTTATAAAGGAATTATTCAATAGTGCGGCTTAACTTCTTTAACAAACTTCTTGGTTCCGGATTTTACACGGGCTATATTCCTTTTGCCAGCGGTACTTTCGGAAGTCTCGCGGGGCTGCTTATATATTATATACCCGGATTTGAGAACCCGGCTGTCATCATCCCCGCAATTATCATTTGTAGTTTCTACGGTGTTTATGTCGGTACTGAGTTTGAAAAGTTTTACGGGAAGGATCCGGCTGAATGTACCATTGATGAGGTCGTTGGTATGTGGATCTCGCTTCTGTTTTTACCCAAAATCCTGTGGGTTTCTGTTTTAGTATTCCTTTTATGGAGGCTTTTTGATATAGTTAAACCGTTTCCTGCAAGGAAACTTGAGAAACTTGAAGGAGGACTGGGGATAATGATAGATGATATCATAAGCAGTATTTATGTTTTATTATTGGTACATCTTTTTATATTAATTTTATAGTGCTCTTTATTTATAAATTTTAGAAAGTTTGTGGAATGAACGCTCAAATCATTACTGTCGGCGATGAAATTCTGATAGGACAGGTGCTGAATACGAATGCTGCCTTCATAGGGAAGGAACTTATAGAAAATAATATTAAGGTAAACAAGACCTCCGTAGTGGGAGATACCGAATCAAATATTATAGCTGAATTCGGTAAAGCGATGGAAGATAATGATCTTGTTATTGTTACAGGGGGACTCGGGACCTACTCACGATGATATCACCCGCAAGTGCATTGTTAATTTTTTTAATACCGAGCTTGTTAAGAATACTGAAGTACTTGATGATATTAAAGCACTCTTTCAAAAGCGCGGAAGGAAAGTTACAAAGGTAAATGAAGGCCAGGCTCTGGTTCCCAAAATAGCCAATGTCATAAGAAATTCACTGGGAACAGCTCCCGGTGTATGGATAGAAAAGGATGATAAAATATTTGTCGCAATGCCCGGGGTTCCTTACGAGATGACCGAAATGATAAACTCATATGTTATACCTGCTCTTAAGGAAAAGATGGGAGAACCTGAAATAATTACTGTCAGGAAGACACTCCTTACCACGGGCATAGCTGAATCTACCCTGTTTGAACGTTTGGGCGATCTTAATGAACTTCTGGGTGAATCAAAACTTGCGTTTCTGCCAAGTCAGTTTGGTGTAAGATTAAGGGTAACCTCGGAAGGAGCGTCGGAGGAAGAGGCAAATAATAAGATCAGCGAAATTGAACAGAAGATTAGAAGTAAAGCAGGCCGTTATATCTTTGGTAAAGAACATGAAGTGCTTGAAGCAGTAATTGGAAAAATATTAAAAGAACGGGGACTTACTCTTGCGGTGGCTGAGTCGTGTACGGGCGGACTGGTTTCAGATATGCTGACCAATATCAGCGGGAGCAGTGATTACTTTGAGAGAGGAGTTGTTTCATACAGCAATGCAGCTAAAGTTGAGATACTTAAGGTTAATGAGGATATGATAGTTGAAAACGGAGCGGTGAGCATCGAAGTAGCCCGCCAGATGGCTGAAGGTGTTAAATCGATCAGCGGAACTGACCTCGGCCTCTCTACCACCGGAATTATGGGTCCTACCGGGGCTACGGCTGATAAGCCGGTGGGACTGGCCTACATCGGTATCTGCGATGAGAAAGTATGTACGGCCAAAGAATTTCAGTTCGGAGACGACAGGCTGTTAAATAAGCAGCGTGCGGCACAGGCAGCACTTGAAATGCTCCGCAGGCATCTGCTCGGGATATCGGATGACTAGGCTTTTCGTTGCTCTGGAAATCCCGGAGGAGATTAAGGAAAAGATCAAAGAGCTCAGAGAAGAAGCATCAGGCGAAATTACAGATCTTAAATGGGAATCGTTCGAAAAACTTCATTTAACCCTTAAGTTCATTGGCGAAGTGAAGGATGAACTTGTTGAACCAATTACTGAATCCTTAAGTTTCCTGGAACAATACGATAAAATCAATTGCAGGCTTACGAAATTCGGCTTTTTCTTCAAACACGGTCTGCCTCAGATTTTATGGATAGGGTTGTGGGTGGATGCTGTTTTGTTCGGGATCGTTGGGCAGTTAAATGAGAAATTGACTAAATTTGATATAGCGGCAGAGGGAAGAAAGTATAAGCCGCATTTAACCCTGCTTAGGATAAAAAAGAGGTTCCCGGAACAGTGGGTTGCAAAATTCAATAGCTTTATAATTCCGGAGATAAATTTTATTTCAGATCGTATTTTGCTTATCAAAAGTGAACTATTACCTGAATCATCTAAATATACCATAATAAAAGAGTTTAAATTAAATTGACGGAGGAAAAATGAGTTCAGACAAAGAACAAAAACTCAAAATTATAGAAGATGCAATAACTAGTATTGAAAGGACGTATGGTAAAGGGGCTATAATGAAGCTGGGTGACGGTGTTATAAACCCGGTTGAATCAATTCCTACCGGTGCGCTGTCCCTTGATGTTGCTCTCGGGATTGGCGGAATACCGCGGGGAAGGGTTACCGAAGTTTATGGTCCTGAATCGAGCGGTAAAACAACCCTCTGCCTTCATATAATAGCCGAAGCTCAGAAAACGGGGGGACTTGCTGCATTCATCGATGCAGAGCATGCACTGGATGTAAATTATGCAAAGCGGCTTGGTGTTGACACTGCCAATCTTCTTATTTCACAGCCGGATTTCGGTGAGCAGGCCCTCGAAATAACTGATACGCTTGTTAGAAGCAATGCTCTCGATATAATAGTAATTGACTCGGTTGCCGCGCTGGTACCACGCTCTGAAATAGAGGGTGAGATGGGCGATGCAACAATGGCTGTGCAGGCACGACTTATGTCGCAGGCATTGAGAAAGTTAACAGGGGCTATCTCCAAGTCGAAGACAGCCGTTGTGTTTATCAACCAGCTGAGAAGCAAGATCGGTGTTATGTTCGGTAATCCTGAAACTACTACAGGAGGTAATGCCCTTAAGTTTTATGCTTCGCTGCGACTCGACATCAGAAGGATTGCAGCAATCAAGGACGGAACGGAAGTTGTCGGCAACCGTACCAAAGTAAAAATTGTTAAAAGCAAAGTTGCTCCGCCTTTTAAGGAAGTTGAGTTCGATATCCTTTACAACGAAGGTATAAGCAAAGCCGGAGATCTCCTTGATATGTCAACTAATCTCGGACTTGTTAAGAAGAGCGGTGCCTGGTTTACATTCGATGAGGACAGGTTCCAGGGAAGGGAACAGTTCAGGCAGAAGCTTATAGAAGACACTGAAATGTATAAGAAACTTGAAAACCAGGTGAAGGAAAAACTGAATATTAAATTAAACAAAACTGAAGAAGAGACCAGTAACGGTAAAGATAAAGACAAAGCTCCGGCAAAGGAGAAAAAGTCATCTAAGTAATGAAGATTGAAAGGGTAGTTAAGAAAGACGATGAAAATGTAATTGTCTATCTCGACAACCAGGAAAAGCTTTACCTTTCATACGAAGTATTCTTACAAAACCGTCTTCGGAAAGATATGGAGATATCTGAAGACGGTTTTTCTTTTTTAATAAGGGAGAACCAGAAATATTTTATTAAAAAGAAAGCATTTGATTACCTTGGCAGAAGACTGCATTCATATAATGAATTAAAGCTCAAGCTTTTAAGAAAAAAGTATGATAAGGAACTTATCATTGAAGTTCTTGATTCTCTCCTGGAAAAAAAGTTCCTGGATGATTACGAGTTCGGAAAGCAGTACGCCGAAGAGAAGGTAAGGTTAAAATCATGGGGTAAAAACAAGATAAAGTCAGAGTTGTTCAAAAAGGGAATCCAGGCCGGTATAATCGATCAAATAGTAAATGAAGAAGAACTCTCGTCTTTAGAGAATGCCGAAGCACTGGCCGAAAAAAAATTAAGGATCCTCTCCGCCAGAAATTACGACCGCAGGGTTTTATCCTCCAAACTCTACAGCTACCTTGCCTCCAAAGGCTATGAATATGATATGATTAAAGAAGTAATAAGGAAACTGATTGATGAGGAAGAAACTATTTAACACTATTCTGTAAAGTGGTGATCAATTTAGGTATATCAGGAATTGTAACCTTCGATGACGCCTCCTCAGCACTGAACCATTTCCGCTTACGCAGCTCCTTTTCAGGGTAGTCATCTAGCATCTTAATTACTTCCATCGAGAATATTTTCATATGCGTCACCCCCATCCCTTTTTTCAGTTCTACCGTACCAAGCTCAATGGTTTCGTTTGAACCAATTATGCCGGCTTCTTCAAACGCTTCTTTCTTTGCTGATTCGAAAGGGGAGAGATTAAACTCGATATATCCTTTTGGGATTATCCACTTTTTTTTCTTGATGGATGTAATCAGAAGGACTTCAAGAACACCGTTATTCTTTCGGTAGGGAATTACTCCGGATTGTTTAAAATTGAATTCCAGTTTCAAACCTGATTTGCTCTCCTCTGAATTAGAATATAACAGATACCTTATACCGGCAGAACCTGGTTCTTGGCAATAACCACAATCCCGCTTTCGGTCACGGTGAATTTCTTCTTATCTCCCTCGAGATCAAAGCCTATCTCATATCCCTCCGGAACATTTACATTTTTATCGATTATGGCCCTGCGGATTCGTGCGTGGCGCCCGATATTACAGTTATTCATTATAATGGAATCTGTAATGTAGGTGTAACTGTTTACCCTCACATTCGGGCCCAGCAGCGATCTTTCAACCAAACCGCCCGATACAATCGAACCGTCGCATATAAGAGAGTTCAGCGTCCTTCCCACACGCTCACCTTCGTGAGATACAGTCTTGGCAGGAGGGAACTGGTACTGGTAGGTTCTCATCGGCCAGGTCTGGTCATACATATTAAATTCCGGCGAAATGCTTATAAGGTCCATACTGGCTTCAAAATAACTGTCGATAGTTCCAATGTCCTTCCAGTAAGGTTTTTGCTTCTTATTTTCATCATGGAAGGGATACGCCAGAACATCTTTTTCGCCTTTAACCATATAAGGAATTACATCGTGTCCGAAGTCGTGGTTCTTAATCTTTTTCTTCTCCATATCTGATGAGAACTTCCCGCAGGATATCGGCATTAAAAACGTAAATTCCCATATTTATAAACGAGAAGCCTGGTTTGTCAGGTATTTCGGGGGGATTCGGAGGTTTTTCAATGAACGACTGTACATGATAATTCTCATCAACTCCAACTATACCGAACCGGTGAGCCTCATCTTTCGGTACGTCGATACAGGCTATTGACATAGCAGCCTTAGAATCCACGTGGTACTGAAGCATCTTCAGATAATCCATTTTATAAATATGGTCTCCGCTTAAAACCAGTACCCACTTAGCTCTTTTTTCGGCAGAAAATAGATTCAAATTTTGATATATTGCATTTGCCGTTCCAAGGTACCAGTCATTATTAAGCTTCCGCTGCGGAGGAACATTGTAGATGAATTCCCCCAGTTCAGGATTAAAAATACTCCATGCCTCGTACAGATGCTGATTAAGAGAATCGGATTTATACTGAGTCAGGACGTAGATCCTGCGGAGACCTGAATTAAGGCAGTTTGATAACGCAAAGTCGATAATCCGGTATTTACCGCCGAATGGTACCGAAGGCTTACTTCTTACTTGTGTTAATGGATGCAGTCTTTCTCCCTGTCCTCCCGCAAGCAGCATAGTAACTGTGTCGCGAAGAATCGAAGATCCGGGAAATGTCATAAATTTATGACCCTCATATTTAAGAATGTAACGGCATTTAATATATCCAATTATGATTTGATTGGCAATTATGGAAATTGTTAATTTTATTTATAGTTAAGGAAATTACTAATTATGTTAAACAAGTCACTTTCATTCGCTGCTGTAACCGGTACAAAAATAAAAAGATCATCAGGTATGAGCCTAAGAACAAAAATTATCTCGGGAATTTTGTTTATCGCCTTCTTCACCGTGGGCTGGTATTTCGGACTTTCACCCATAAAGCAAAGCATCCGTGCTTCGCTTGAGAAGCGGTAGCAAAAATAAACAATAAACTAGTCAACCATGCCGTCCGTTTCTGTTCCCTCAGATTATATTTCAGAGGCACAGTATAAACTGGATGTTCTTCACTATGATATAAACCTGGATCTCTACCCGGAAGATCAGCTGTTGAAAGGACGTGTTGTACTGAAGGCGGCATTAAAAGATAAGAGTCTTAACGAAATTGACCTTAACCTTTACGATAACCTGACGATTTCCTCCCTTACAGTTGACGGTAAGCCTGCAAAGTATGAAAATGAAGATACCAGGCTGAGAATTGAAACCCCGGCATCCTCTCTCCCCGATACTTTTAATATTGAGATAAGTTATGAAGGGAAGCCCGAGAGGAAAGGACTTGGTTCCTTCAGCTTCGGGAAGAAATACGGACACTGGGTCGTTTACAATCTCAGTGAACCGAACTACGCCTCAACATGGTTCCCCTGCAACGATCTTCCTTCTGATAAGGCACTGCTTGATATGTACATTACGAATGATACAACTTATGTGTCTGCCTCTAACGGTATCCTGGTGGACAAGACAACGGAAGGGGCCAGGAGAACCTATCACTGGAAAACATTATACCCGATCTCAACTTATCTAATCTGTCTTTATTCATCAGTCTATACTTCGTTTAGCGAAAGCTACGTTTCACAGGACAAGCAGGATACCATGCCCATCGAGTATTATGCCTTTCCTGAAGATCTTGAAAATGCGAAGATTGATTTCATGGGACATTCGGAGTTTATCGATTTCTTTGCAAAGAAGTTCGGCGAATATCCTTTCTTAAAGGAAAAATACGGGGTTGCTGAATTCCTGTGGCAGATGGGTGCAATGGAACATCAGACCCTGACAGGAATAGGTTCGAACTTTGTCAGCGGCAGAAGATTCTTTACCGACGTTTATATTCACGAACTCGCTCACCAGTGGTTCGGCGATGCTGTTGGTCCTGCCACGTGGAAAGATATCTGGCTGAATGAAGGATTTGCCACCTACTGTGAGGCACTCTATTCAGAGCATCTTGCGGGACCGAAGGCCCTTCGCTCATCAATGATGAGTAAATTCGATGAGAGCTTCTCCGGCACTCTGTATAATCCCGGCGGCGACCTGTTCAGTTCCCTTGTTTACGATAAAGGAGCATGGGTGCTGAATATGCTGAGATGGGAAATAGGCGACGATGCTTTTTTCAGGACTCTCCGTGCGTATTATCAGAAATTCAAATACAGAATGCTTCTACCGACGATTTTAAGGAAGTATGCGAAGAAACCTCCGGAAGGAACCTCAATCAGTTCTTTAAGCAGTGGGTTTTTGTTGGAAATAACATTCCCGTCGTAGATTATAACTGGGAAACTGAGAATGAAGACGGTAAGTACAAGGTAACATTACGACTTGAGCAGACCGAAAAAGGATACAATGATTATGATCTTCCCATTGAATTCTCATTTAAGTCGGAATCGGGCGAAACGAAGCTTGAGAAAGTCAGGCTTAATGAAATTAGTAATTCCTACACTTTTTCACTGGATTTTGCGCCTATAGAAGTAATTCCCGACCCGGATAACCACTTACTCGTTTATTTCAGCTTAAAAGGCGACTAATCCACTCATATCGCCTGAAATCGCAGAATATGTGATCTTTTCGGTTCACATCGCCAATTAATAAAAGCGTAAAATTTATCCGTTTTGCCAATTTGATGATCAATTCAAACTAGAACCGGTTTCCTTTTAATTTTGGGATTAGAGCGTATGTGAAGCGTATGTGAAGCGTATGTGGAGCGTATGTGAAGCGGTGCTGGAGCGGTGGTGGGCCGTATTTACACAGTATTTGAGCGGGATTATACCAGTACCAAAAGTGCCTAAATTTGGTTTTTACTTTCAGGGCATCATTCGTTAAATTTATGAATAATCATTTTTGGCTTTAGTGAAAGATTCATACCTATTCATATCTGATATTCACCTCGGTCTGCGGTCCAGGGAAATAGAGAATCAAAAAGAAAGGCTGCTGGTTCGTTTTCTCGAATTTGCGAAAAGCGAGGCGGCGGAGTTGTTTATTGTGGGCGATCTGTTCGACTACTGGTTCGAATACAGGAGGGTATATCAGAAAGGGTATTTCAGAACATTAACGGCACTGCAGGATATAACAGAGGCCGGGATAAAAGTTCATTATTTTATTGGCAACCACGATTTTATGCACGGCGATTTCTTTGAAAAGGAAATCGGGGCTCAAATGTACAATGATCCGATTGAAAGAGTGCTGAACGGGAAAAAATTCTTTATCGGGCATGGTGATGGACTTGTGAAAAATGACACAGGTTATAATATTTTAAAGAAAATTATGCGGAACAAAACGCTGCAGACATTGTACTCATGGGTTCACCCGGATCTCGGTATCGCAATAGCCAGCGGTACGAGTAAAACTAGTCGTGAATATACCGCCAAAAAGGATTACGGCGAGATTGACGGTTTGTATGATGCCGCCTGCAGAAAAATAGATGAAGGTTTTGACTACGTGATATTCGGTCATCTCCACGAAAGACAATACGAAAATTATAAAAACGGAACCTATATAAACCTTGGCTCCTGGCTCGATGCTCCCTGTTACGGAATATTTCGTGACGGTAAATTTGAAATTGTAGACTGGAAATAACAAATGGCAAAAAAGAAGATCTCAGATTCTGATTTGAAAAAATATTTCAGCGATCCGAAATACCGCAATAAAAAAAGAAAAAGAAACCCTAACGCTAAGCGAAATAAACTTATAGCAGGCGGAATTCTACTGGTTCTGTTTCTTTCCTTCGCGGTATTTATTTTCAGCGGACTCCCGTCTCTTGAAGAACTCGAAAATCCCAAACCTGTTCTTGCCAGCAAAGTGTATTCGGTTGACGGCGATGTACTGGGTCAGTTTTTCATTGAGAACAGGGTTGAGACCGACATCGACAGTATACCCAAACCTCTTATAGAAGCGCTCATCGCCACAGAGGACAGAAGATTTTACGATCACTGGGGTGTTGATCTTTCCCGATTTGCCAAGGCAATGGTGAAGAACGTATTTACTTTTTCCCGTGAAGGTGCCAGTACCATCACGCAGCAGCTGGCAAAAAATCTCTATAAGCTGAAGAGCAGGAATGAGAATATCTTTGAAACCGGCGTAAGGAAAATAAGGGAATGGATCACTGCCATCCAGATAGAAAAAACATATACCAAGAACGAGATCCTTGAACTATATCTGAATGTATCTTACTTCGGAAAAGGAGCATACGGCATTGAATCTGCCGCGCAGGAATACTTCGGTAAAGATGCGTCTGAACTGACGATCCCTGAATCCGCGCTCTTTGTTGCACTGCTTAAATCATCAGCTAATTATGATCCTGTATGATCATTACGATAACGCACTTGCCCGGCGGAACCTCGTTATGGCCAATATGGTGGATGTCGGTTATCTCGGAGAGGAAAAATACCAGGAGCTTAAACAGCAGCCGATCGTTCTCACCAAAGAACGGGTAGGCGGCGTTAAATCGATAGCTCCCCATTTTATGGAATATATACGCCAGCAGATGATGGCAATGGCGAACAAGTATGGATATGATCTCTACAGAGACGGTCTTAATATCTACACTACCGTAGATATGAGGATGCAGAAAATAGCTAATAAGGCATGTGAGCAGCACCTGGCCGACTATCAGAAGCTGTTCGATAAAAACTGGAGCTGGAGCAAAAATAAGAGTCTGCTTGCCAGTCTTCTCGACCGTGCTATCAAAGATTCACCCGAATATAAAAAGGGCACCTCAAAAGAAGACAGGGCTACAATTTACAACAGGATGAAGAACCGCGAAACCTTCGTCGATTCAGTAAAAAAAGAAGCAACAAAGATTGAAGTTGGTTTTGTAGTCATCGATCCCTCTAACGGACAGATCCGCGCGATGGTAGGCGGGCAGAATCAGAACTTCGGAAGAGGACTAAATCACGTTACAGGCATAAAACGGCAGCCGGGTTCAGCCTTCAAGCCGTTCGTTTACACTACGGCAATCGATAACGGATATTTCCCTGCATACACGCTGCTCAATCAGAAATTCGATTATAAAGGATGGTCGCCCTCCAATGCAGGAGATGAATACGGCGGATATATGACGTTGCGTGAGGCGCTGGCTAACTCTGTAAACGTAATTGCGGGGACGAATGACCATAAGCGATATCGCCCCGCCCGCACAGGTTGTAAAATTTGCCCACAAGATGGGAATAGAGTCAGATTTAAGTCCTTATCCATCAATTGCGCTCGGTACATCTGAAGTCTCGCCGCTGGAGCTTACATCGGCATACGGAACGCTTGCTAACAAAGGTGTGCACGTTGAGCCGATTTCAATCCTGAAGATTGAAGATCATAACGGAATTTTAATCGCTGATTTTGCTCCGGAATACACAGAAGCGATCTCCCCGCAGACAGCATCCATTGTTACCGATATGATGCAGGACGTTTGCAATTACGGAACAGGAGCAGGCTTAAGGCGATACTTCCAGTATCCCGCAGCAGGCAAGACAGGCACAACGCAGGATTACGCCGATGCATGGTTCGTTGGATTTACACCAAAGCTGGCCGCAGGCTGCTGGGTTGGATTTGATGATCACAGGGTGAAGTTTACAAACTGGTACGGCCAGGGAGCCAAGGCAGCGCTGCCGATATGGGGAATGTTTATGGAAGGAGTTTATAAAAAGCTGAACCTTCCGCTGCAGTACTTTGAACTTGCCCCGGGCATAGTATCGATGGAATTCTGTAAAACAACGATGGATCTTGGCGATACAAGGCTGGCCACATCAAGCTGTCCCGAAGTATACACAGATATCATCAACCAGAAGAATCTGCCCCCGAACTGCGAAATACACTCAGGCGGAGGAAAGATCAAGAAAGAAGAAGACAAGAGAGGGGACACCGGCTGGTAGGCAGGATGACAAGTTACGATTATAGCTAAGTATTAGGAAAAAATACTCCTAATATTGTAAATTTGTTACCCGAATTATACAAGTGTTCATTACGAAATATTGAATTGTGTTTTGCCCGAATGGCGGAATTGGTAGACGCGCTAGGTTCAGGGTCTAGTGGGAGTACTCCCGTACAGGTTCGAGTCCTGCTTCGGGCACAAGGCAAAATAATTAAAGCTGCGAATTTTGACAAGTTCACAGCTTTTTTTATTTAATCCCGTTTCTGAACTCTTCTCTCGTAAGTTGCGATATTCAAATATTTAGATAATCACACATTACAAAAGACATTACAAAATGTATAGTGATTTGATTCGAAAGAATAGATCGCCACGAAAATTCGATAATTTAATTGCCTCTGTCACGAAATTCTCATATTTTTCAACCGATAAATACTTAGATAGATACCTGGGGTTATGACTAAGTTAAGCTTCTATAAGGGCCAATTCGATACTTCAGAAATTAAACCGATATTTTATTCGCACTGCTGGGTGATGTACCGGAGGTGATTGAATCCATCAGTGTTCTGACTTGCAAGTTAAGAATAAAGTCTTATACGTTTTATGAATCATTCATCATCAACAAAGAATTGTCCATTTTGTAGGAATCAGATTCCTGTTAATTCAGAAAAATGTCCAGTTTGCAAAATGACTTTGATTGAACGAATTGAGACTATAAAAGGAGAAGGATCTCATTCTATAGATTCACAATCAAAAACTGCAAATAATGAGAAGCAATCTAATGTAAAGAATAAGACTGCCTTTTCAACTAAAGGGTATAACGCCAAATTCTTTGATTTTATAAAAAGAAAAAAAAGCTCGCTAATATTTTATTCTGTTGTAATTTTGTTGATTTTCTATTTTGTTCAAAGTGACAATTCCGAGGAACCTGAAACGACTTTATATAATTATGAACTTGATAAACAAATCAATTCTAGATCAGAACATAATTCTAATTCTGTAAATGATGAAAATAATCGAGATAAGTACACGCCTTCGAATATTGAACAAGAGGCATATTCCCCAACTCCTGGAAAACCTTTAGATAATCAAAAAGTTAAGGATTTCAGTAACATTCCAGAAAAATATATTGCCAATGGAAACATATTTCTTAGAAATAAAAGATACTTTACGGGCCTTGGAGAATTAACAATTAAAAATGGGACTAATAATGATGCAGTTGTTAAATTAGTTCCAACTATAATTAGAAAATCGGTTCTGACAATTTATGTAAGAAGAAATTCTAATTTTAAGATTAAAAAAATCAGAGATGGCAACTACAAATTATATTTTGTAGTAGGTAGACATTATGATGAGGATTCTCTAATCTTTCTTCAAGATTGTTCATTTGCAGTATTTGAGGAAGGTTTCTCTTTTACAACTGCTAAACATCGTGAAGAAGATAAAATAAAAACAGAATATTCCATTTTTGAAATCACATTGCATCCAGTAGTTGGCGGGACCGCTAGAACAGATGCAATAACTAAGAAGGACTTTTTATTATTATAATTCCTTGTTCAATATTAACAAAATGTATAACAAGAGCTTCGACTCGATAGCGTTTTTGTATCCTGCAGTCTGTTCCCCAATGCGGTTATTATATACTTTTGTCCAATTGAAGACAATTATTTTCGCATCCCCAGTTTGTCCCCGGGTCGGGTTAAGCACGCTATCATTAATGTGTTAAAGGAGGTGATATGCTTGAAAATAATAGTGAAATGTCAATTCCTAAGTCCAATAAGGTTGCAAAATATACTCGTGGTGCAATGCAAGCAATAGGAGGCGCTGTTCCTTTTGCTGGGGGTATTCTTTCAGCCGTGGCTGGTTCTTGGTCCGAAGGTGAGCAAGAAAAAGTTAATCACTTTTTTGAACAATGGATAAAAATGCTTCAAGATGAATTGAAAGAGAAGGAAAATACTATATTTGAAATTATGGCGCGTCTAGATCTCCAAGATGAAGAAATTTCAAAACGTGTTGAAAGTAAAGAATACCAATCCTTGTTAAAGAAAACTTTTCGCGAATGGTCGGGTGCAGAAAGTAGTGAAAAACGAATTTATATTAGGAATATTCTGTGTAATGCCGCAGCAACTTCTATTTCATCCGATGATGTAATCAGGATGTATATTGATTGGATTAACCAATATTCAGAGATGCATTTTCAAGTAATAGCTGCAATATATAATAGTGATGGAATTACCCGAGGTGCAATTTGGAAAAAAATTGGGAAAGCTCCAGTGCGCGAAGATTCTGCGGATGCTGATTTATATAAACTATTGATTCGTGATTTAAGTACAGGTGGAGTCATTAGACAGCACAGAGAAGTTGACTACATGGGAAATTTTATTCCTAAGACGCCGATTCGCCGATCAAAAAGTGGTAGCCCCAAAACACTAGTTTCTGCTTTTGATAATGAAGAAGGATATGAGTTAACAGAATTGGGAAAACAATTTGTGCATTATGCTATGACAGATCTTCCATTGAAAATAGAATTTAAGGAAGAAAAAACACTCTAGTGTTTCAACCATTAATGCCAGAGATCACCGAGGTATAGTCGAGTATTGGATCTCTGCTTTTTCGCATTGGCAGTCTGTTCTGGTCTGCGGGTTCGCTATAATAGTGTTATTCAAAACAATCATTTGCAAATATTAGATATGTTACCTGATTACCCTGATCTCAAAAAGAAAATCAAGACTCAAATTATTATTCAAATGGAAGCGCATGTCAAGAGAGTCTATCCATTACAGGGTATGGCAAAAAGACAGCTTATTCATGAAGGAACAAATCCTGAATATCAAACTGAATTTAAGGGTCATTATGAAGATGAATTAACTAATATTAATTCCTTTTCTGCTGAAATATCATTCACGAAGGATGAACTGAGATCAATGACAATGAGAGAAATTTTTGAGAGATATTTAGTGATGGCTGAAAAAATGGGTAGAGACATCGAATTAACCTCGTTGCAAGAGTTATCCGAAAAACTTAAGGAAAAAGGTCAGACATCTAGTATTTCAAAATCCTTTTCTCCAGATGATATTTTAAAAGTTATTGATTCAGTAGCAATAACATTTGACGATAATGGGAATCCCCAACTCCCAACAATAATGGCGGCACCTGAAACAGCAGATAAATTCGGTGAAGCCATTGCAAAATTAGACGAAGAACCTTATTTGTCAAAATTTAGTGAACTAATCAATAAAAAAAGAAAAGAGTGGAATGATAGAGAGAGTAGTAGAAAATTGGTTGAATAACGCTTCAGAAAGGTCTTTTCAGCTACCTTTTTGTTACATACTCCAAAACAATGGGCATAAAATTCTCCATATGACACGTCACAGGCCATTGGAATTTGGAAAAGATATAATTACGATCGATACCAATGGAGGCTATCATGCTTATCAACTAAAACAAGGATTTATTAATCAGCGTATTTGGACTGAAATATTTTCTCAACTCACTCAACTATGTTATAAAAATTTGGCTCATCCTCATGTGCCAAAAGATTCGATTTATACGCCATATTTAGTTACAAATGGAGGTATAGATGAAGAGGTTTACAGAGGGATTGAAGACTTTAATGAAGGATTAAAAGCTGCGGGAAGGCCATCACTTCAAATTATTAAATATGATGATCTATATTCTGAGTTTTTAACATTAGGAGCAAAGCTGTGGCCGACAGAATTAGCCGATTATAAAAAACTTATTGAATTTACTCTATTTGATGGTGAGGATATCTTTCCAACAGAAAAGTTTGTTTCTCTATTAGAGTCACAACTTGAATTATCATCGGGTGAAATTGGAGAAATAAAAAATCTTCCATCTGCCAAAAGACACATTACAAGCTCTGCGATACTTGCTTCTTATTGTGCATCTAATTATCTAGAAAAGGACAATCATGTTGCCGTAATAGAAATTTGGATTATTTATTTAGCGCAGGTTAATGCGTTAATATTAAAGCTCAAATTAAATAAGAAAGAATTTGAGGAAGTATTTAGTATTGCTATGGAAATAATTTATCAGACCTTGCAAAATTTAACTGATGAATTAGAGGAAAGAAAAGATTTGTTCGAAGGAGATATCATCTTTGACCTTCCTTTTTATGGTTATAGAGCAACAAGAGTTGTTGGACTTGTGGCCGTTTTATTTCTCTGGATTAAGATAACTACAGATGACCAGGAACAACTTGAACGCATCTCAAAAATAATCGAAAAATATTTGTCGCAATGTAGGTTACTTTCAGAATCACATTTACCATATTTTCTTGCCATCTATTGGGCAATGAGAAAATATGATTCAACGCAGAAACCAGTAGAATTTCTAAAAATGATACTTGACACAATTATTGGTGTAAGTAAGAAAGGTTTGGGATTAGCTAACCCATATTATCGTGAAAATGATCTAATGCCTCTACATCTTCAAAGTATTTTGAGGACAGAGATTCATCCTAGGATTTCTTTCGGAATAGAACCAATGGATGATAATTTTAAATACACGTCATTTTATTTATCAGGTATAATTCAAATCTTTGTGAGGCTTAATTATAAGCAGGCAATGAGATTTTTATGGCCTTCAGTTACTCGATTTAGTTTTAAATATTTTCAAGTAGAAAAAGAATGGCATTTCTTCAAATGGAAGAATAAGGATGTCGGTAAGGAAAAAAGTTCTTTGCCAAATTTAACCCAAAGTTGGGAAGAGTTAAGAAGAGCAGCATCTAATTATGATGAAAATCAAATACCGAATTTATTAGAAATTAATCCAATATTTAGTCTTCTTTTCTTGATTTATTTTCCGCATAGAGTAAATCCAGATTTTATAAAATATTTAGATAGTGCATTACGACTTAAAATCAATTAATTATTATATAACAAGATATTTAAGGCTACAGCTATTTTTATTCAGGGTTTGCTCTTTAAAGAGGCCCTTTTCAAGGGCATAAATGGATGTATAGGCATAAATGGCAGAGATAAAATTAACATTACAAGAAAATGCTGAAAATTTTTTAGAGTATTCTCTATCAGAAGCAATTGTGGCGGAAGAAAATCCGTCTATATGGAAGTATGCTATACTTCATCTAGTTCAATCAATAGAACTTTCATTGAAGGAATTATTGAGAAAACAACATCCTATTTTAATATTTAAAAATGTTGATAATCCTAAAGATACTGTTTCGCTTGAATTTGCTGTATCACGCCTTAAAAATATTGCTGATATAAATTTTGATAAAGCCGATTTAGGAACTATTACTTTGGCATCAAATTATAGGAATCAAATTGTTCATTATGAATTTTCTTTTAAAGAGGAAGAGATAAAACCTATTTATGCAAAACTTCTTGGATTCTTACAAAACCTATTTATTACCCATTTTAATAAGAAATTAGATGAAATTATTGACTACGAAATATGGAAAGAAGCGGTTAAAATTATTGAATATACTACTGAATTATTAGAAAGAGCTAAGGATAGATTCAAGAAAGAAGGTATCGAAGAATATTTGATTTTGGAATGTCGACGATGTCATCAAAAATCTTTTGTATTTCAGGATGATATAAATACTTGTTATGTATGTGGAGATATTGATGAGGTTGGAAAATGTGATGGTTGTGAAGATTATTTTTACAGGGATGAGCTGAGAGGCTCACACGAATTTGACGATAATGAATATTGTAACGAGTGTTTACAAAGTATGCATAGAAACTATTATTATGGAGATTACTAGGAATACGTACAACAAACATTCTGCTATGGAGACAGCCATTCGCATCCACAAGTCTGTTCTAGGTTGCACTCAGCGGTAACCGTTATATTTATAATATTTATTGGAGATTATAATGACTCTTAATAATGATCAAATAATAACATACCTATCTAATATTATTTATATGGCAAGAATTGATGGGAAGATTACAGTTTCTGAGACGCAAGCCATTGATGAAATTCAAAAGAGGATTAAAGCAAAAAAAAGTGAATTAAACAAAGCTACACTAAAAGCGGAATCCCCCGATTTCAAACTAAAATTCGTTGGTAATTTCTCGGACAAAATTAAAAACTTGGAAGATATCATTTTCGTATCTCTTATTGATGGGGATATAAATGAAAACGAAAAATCCCTGTTCATTGAAGCAGCAAGTGATTCAAAAATAAATTCAGAACAGATTGATATAATTGTTAATGATGTAAAGAATTATTTAGACTCTAAAAGTGATATTAAAATATGTACTAATTGTAAATCAAGGATAGATTCTAAGGCAAAGTTTTGCCCCGAATGTGGTGCCCCAGTATCTGATACAACAGATGAACCTAGCATAAATGTATCTTATGAAATTCCCATCAATGGGATCACAATTGAATTTGCAGAGTCTACTTCGGCCGGATTTCCAGATGCACTTAATGAACAGAGTATTTCGCCAATACATAAAAGTTGTTTGAAGGGGAAAAAGAATTGGTATATGGCTAGTTACCCAGAGAAAGATTTTAAGAAACCATTAAAATTAGTTGATGCCCTAAAAGGTATGAGAAATCGAAAAGTTTATGTTGACGGTGAAGAGCAAAGATGGGATGATATTTGGGGATTTACTTGGTGCGCAGAACAACGAAATTCAGCTTATAAACCAATTGAATATTGTTTTGGACTAGATGAAAATAGATTTAATATCTGGGGATGCAAACAAAGTAGAATGGAATGGACGGATTGGTCAAGTTGGTTTACATTCGGTAGTTTTGAGAAAACTGGCTTGTTAAAAAATCAAGTCCTATTCAAGTTCAATAAAGATAAAATCAAGCACGAGTTAAGTACAAATCTCTTTAGTTGTAAATATTGTCCATATTTAAAATTTGATTTTATCGAAAAAATCCTTGATAAATTTCCCGATGAAGTTGTTATCAACGATAATAGTAACTGGAAATATAAAAGGGATTATAACGAAGCACCTGGCGCAATAAAAGTAGTTTCAAAGACAACAGATAATGGTTTTACTTTTACGGATGAGTTTTATTCATCTGGAGTTGTGCCAAAATCAACATCTATTGGATTGGATATAATAAAAAGCGTCATTAAGGAATCTTCTAATTTCGATGAAGTAAAACAGATATTGGAATTCAAAAGCTAGTGGGTGTATTCTCCTGCAAATGGGCAAAATAGTTACAGAGTTTTTTAATGTTGCTTTCATGGAGGCTTGATCCATCATTGCTGATCATATCTTTATTTACTAAACCGGGAAATTTGCTCCTAAGACTAAATTTTTCAGTTATATTATCAAAAGTGTTCCCCCTGGTTATCTCATCTCTTATACCTTCCGAGAGTACCTTTAAATATTCATAGTATTCCTGGAGTTCCCCCCTGCTGAATATTTCGTTATGACCGGAGATGATATAATCTATCTGTTTATCTTCGCTCAGGATCCAGGCCAGATTATTCAGCCACCTGTCAATATCGGGATTCTCTCTGCTGCCAACCTGCGGCAGGGAATTTTTATAGAACAGATCACCCACAGCAAGCAGTTTCTCTTCGGGGATGTATATTATGATATCGTTATCGGTATGACATTCGCCGTAATAAAGCAGGTGGAGCGTAATATTTCCGGACCTTACTTTAATATGATCTTTGAATGTAATAGTAGGAACTGTTAATGTATATCCCCGTTCACCATCAATCAGAATATGGCTCGGCGGCGGGGGTGGCAGGGCGTCACCGGTTAATTTATCTTCCTCCAGTCTCACATTTGCCCTGTTAATATTATCGGCTGGCCGCTGCATTCTCATACCTTTTTCACAGTTCAAATGACCAATTATGTTCGTTCCTGCGAATACCTGGTTTCCCTGGATATGGTCCCAATGATGATGTGTGTTAATTATATAAGCATACTGTGATGTCCCAAATATCTCTTTCAGAGAATCTTTAATCATCTCTGCATATTCCGGAGAGATTCCGGTATCAATTAATATAAGCCCCTTTTCTGACAGTACGGCAATCTGGTTAGCAGCAAACTGCGATTCGGAAACAACTACTGTTCTTTCGCTGATCTTTTCGAATTTGATGTTAAGTATATATTTGTCCTGACAAAAACTAACTGCCCCGTTAGTAATTAGCAGGATCATTATGGTTATTATATTTCTCATTTTAGATCACTTTGAATACCTCCCGCTGACAGGACAAAAATAGCTATTGAACCATTTGTATGGAGCTTTTTTGTTATAAAAAAGCAGAATTTAAATGGTAAAATAAAAATATTAGTTGCGCCCAACAATATTAAATCCTAATTTGCTGAAAAATATGACGGGCTTCGGGGTGCTGACTAAGACGGGACACTATAATATGGGAACTTCGGATCTTCAGAACGAATAATTTCAAGATTGTTAGATAAAAATTCAAAAATATAATTTAAGAAGCTATTTCGGTTGATTTAGGTATCGGCAGTCTGTTCCGGACTGAGCGGCTAAACCGGAATGCGGGTTAGCTGTAAACCCATAATGAAAAATTAAATTAAGAGTTATGTATTACACAAAGAATCTCATTACAATTCTGTTTTTCTCATGCCTGGTAAGTAATATTGTTGCACAGGTTAGTGTTCCCGACACACCATATTGTGATAAACCGTATGAGTTTCTTAAAAATAATTGTTATGAATGCAACAACTTCTCTCATTCTAAAAAATGTAAAGTGGAAAAGTTTGGTTTTCTGGGCGAAGCAAATAACAAGAGTTATTACTACGGAGTTTATTTAAGCGAGCCATTTCACCCAGATTATATATTTTATCATTTCGCAATTTATGAAGGCAATTCAGATAGTTCTGATCTGAAACCTATCTATTTCTTTTATCCCTCATTAGGCGGGTATGATTATTATGATTTAGAGATGACTAAAACTATGTATGGATACGTAATCCATATTCAATTGGTTGAAAAAATCGCCGGCTGGGATAACGGTGTTTATATCATTTATAGAAATGGGAAATGGGAACGATTAAAACAACCAAATTGGGATTGTGCTGCAAAGGATCTGGTACCGAAGAATTTTGATTTGGATTATCTGGGTAGTAATGACTTTGTTAAAATTAATCTCAAAGAAATGTATTATAAAATTCCTGTAGAAGAAATAGTGAGCGGGGTATACACTCCAACTGATGGATACATAATCTTTCATCTTACAGTAGAGAAAGACAGATTCCGCATTGCAGGATCTGAGTATATACCTGATCAAAAGATCCGGAATACAGAATCAGATTCTGTAAAAGATTCGTTTACTCATTGCGAAAAAACAATCGATTTTTTACAGAACAATTGCTACACCTGCGATGATAGTTCAAAGAGTACAGATTGCTATGATATGGAGTTCAAATATTTAGGAGAGAATAACAGTGAACAATATTATTATGGATTATATCTCCTGAGAACAGTAGATGATGATGACAGCTCATATTTTGTTATTTATGAAGGCGCGAAAGGAGATAAAAAACTAAAATCCGTATATTTTTTGCCAATGCGTGGACAATATAGTTATAATGTTGAAATGGTAAATACTGAATACGGACTTATCATCCACATTTTATTAGAAAATGGAAACGGTGGTTGGGATTGTGGTGCGTATATCATAAATAGATATGGTAAATGGAAGGATTTGAACATTCCTGACTGGACTTGTGTTTACGAATCGGTGATCCCTGAAGATACATGGTTCTGCAAGGGAAATTGTATCGATCTTGAAGGAATGACATATACATTAGACGTTTATTCATCTGATGACGCCTGCTGCTGTCCTACAAGAGGAACGGTGACTTCCAAGTTAACAATCGATGAAGATGGCTTTAAGGTTATCAGCAGCAAATATTACCCGGATCTCAAGTAGGGCAATTTCAGATAATTAATGACTCAAATGATTTAAGTTACCATTGTCTTATTAAAAGTTGTATAACCTGTTCTTCAAGCCGACAGCCTCTTCGACGCTGTCGGTTTAGGATTTCTAAGTTAGGTGAATAGAACTAAGTTACTTTTGAACATGGTACTGTTAAGAAAGTTCTTAATAATTATTGGCACTGGTAAATTAAGTTGCATTACTGTTATAGGCTGCGGCTTAAAAACCACGCCGTTAGGCTGCAAAATTTATGAAAAACATCTATAATATATTACTTTATTGTTTTTTGTTTTTATCAATTACAAATGCACAGCAAATTGCTGCTTATGAACAAATTGATACGATAAGAGTATCGAATTTCCCTGATTCCAAAATATTTTTAATTAAAGTTGATACAACTGAAATCACATCAAAATATAATCTTAGATATTTAATAGCTCACATTGAAATTACTGATTTAATTAAAGACTCTTTAATCCAAACAATTAGTGACACCTCAGAAATGAATTATGCTGCTGGTGGAGTTGAATATGTCGATATCAATTTAGACGGATATCTGGACTTAGATTTAAATCTGGGTTCAATTAATCTAATACCTTTGCATTCATTTTATCTCTACAATAAATTTAAAGACGAATTTTATTATTCTCCTGATTTTAGTCAGCTTAACGAGTACGAGATAGATGTTGATAAAAAAGAAATCGAATCATATTCTCAATCAACCGGAGGAAGAGGAGGTTACAGAGCAAAATATAAAATTAAAAGTGACAATTTATTTTTAATAGAAGATGAGAATTCAAACTATTATGACTATGAACATCAAAAAGTCATCAATAATGTGTTAAGAACGGATTCATTAGTAGAAACAGAGTGGGTTCATGGTACTGCTGTTTTAGATACTTATACTTTAGTTAATGATTCCTTATTACTAACAGAAAAAAGCTGGCTGACTGGTGTTGCCGCTCCCTATCCTGCTGATATAGAGGAGAATCATCTTTACAATTGTGGTTCTTGGGGAGGATGTATGAAATATTTGAGGAAAGAAATTTATTTTTATGGTAATAAGAATAAAAGTTATACAATCAAAGATACTCTAAGATATCAAGTTATTAACAACAAATGGCAAAAGATTAAAACATTTAATAAGTAATTTGTTTAGTTTCTTGCTCAAAGTAGTTGTGCTAAGATAGATTATTTAATTATAAAATTTACTAATCAATTCGGTATTGCTGTTCTGGGCTGCGCCTTAGCCGCAAAGCCGCCAGGTTCAGGGTCTAGTGGGTGTACTCCCGTACAGGTTCGAGTCCTGCTTCGGGCACAAGGCAAAAGCCGTGAAAGTAAGCTATTATCCCGGCTTTCTGCATTTTAAAAGATGCCGATAGGTTCATGCCCAAAAGCTGAAATAGTCCGGTTCTCCGAATTTCACTATACAAAACATTACAGAAGAGGTGTGTTGTTTCTTGCTGAAACGCTGTCTCATTTTGTATTTGGTAAAGGGTGAGAACTACTAACATCTGTACCGGATGTTGCATGATTCATCTCCGCGAAGTAAATTAAACAATTAAAATAAACAGGGAAGCTTCAGGGAATGCAGTCACCTCCAACATCACAAGGAAGAAAACCTAAACTTCTCGATGAAGTTCGCATTGAACTTAGAAGCAGGCATATATATGCAAAGCATATTTTTAAATGCCCGGATTTTATTATGAAATATAATTTACTGGAATATATATATGCAGCTGCACCCATATGTACATTCCTGAAAGTAATAACACGTGCAGTATAATTAATAGTTATACATATTAAAAAAATATATAAAAATGAAAATATTAATTTTATTGGTTACAATCATTACATATTATGCTTTCCCTCAATCATTGTGTACAATGGATAAATATTCTAACAATAAAGTTCCATTACTATTTGAATATCCAAGCTATTGTAAATTGACAGAAAACATAAAAGGAGATAGCATAAGTTTATGTACAATTAATTTAAGTTATATGTGTTATGACTCAGTCGATTTAAAATCAAATTACGCTCCAGATATAGCTTGGCCAGATTCTGGCAAATATGTCATAACCCAAATTCCTTCTGAGATTACAATATTTATTTCCAAATTAGGTTTCGATAAAATGGCTTATGCTAACGGATTTATTAAGAAGGATAATAAGTGGTTTTATAATGATTTTGATAATGAAGAATTATCTTCAGTTGATAGCAGTGATATAGATGGTTGGTATTGTTTAGCAACATATGAGTCACATTATAGAGTTTATCTTAAAGGCGGAAATGGATGTTGGGCACCAGACGCTGAAATGTTAATCAATTTATATTATAAAAAAATGAATAACGAAAATGTTTATATATTATCAGAAGGCTGTTTTGAAATTGCAGAAAATATATGTAGCAGTATTAAATTTATGGACAATTAAAAAGTATGTATAACCCGCGGCTCAAGGGACAGCGATTTCGCTCTTGGCAATTATGAGGTTTTAATGTTTGTCGTTCCGTGTTTAGCTTCTTATTCAACGTAGTTGCGCTATGAAAGTTTTTTCTAATTACAAAAGTTATTAATTAAATCGGTATTGCTGTTCTGGACTGCGCCTTTGCCGCAATGCCGTTAGGTTGAAGAAATAATATTATCATAAGAAATGCTCAAATCCTATTTAATCATAATATCAACAAGCCTATTTGTATTTTTATTTTCGAGTTGTGCAAGTAATTCTGAAGCAGTTTTACTGTATTCTGGTAAACTTGATTTAAATCTCGATGATAATTCCGTAGTATTTGGAAGAGTTGTTGATAAAAATAATAACCGCCCACTTATTAAAGCTACGATAGTTATTGATTCAACTTGGTTAGGCACTGAAACAGACGACAACGGAAATTATAAAATAACAAGAATTCCAACTGGCACTTACGATATTAAAGCTTCTTGTATAGGATATGAAACAGTATCTTTTAATATTAAAATTGAGACTAGTGCGAGATACTTAATAGATTTCTTTTTATCTGAGGTTTATATCGGGCATTTAATTAATGAAAAGTCAAAGATTGGACTTTAATTATTTTTATTATGGCAGGCTGGATGGTAAGTGTTGGTGCAGTTGGGTGTACTCCCATACAGGTTCGAGTCCTGCTTCGGGCACAAGGCAAAATAATTAAAGCTGCGAATATTGACAAGTTTGTAGCTTTTTTTGTTTATTGATGTTTCTCCCTTCATATCTATAAAGCTGCGATATCAAAATTTTTAAAGAATCACACAT
>CAWHTX010000010.1:0-216502 GCA_963832355.1 uncultured Bacteroidota bacterium
TTACAAAAGACATTACAAAATTTATATTGGTTTGCTTCGAACGGAGTAAGTCATATGTATATCTTGAAGAGAGATAAAATCTATGACATCTGCTAGGGATATATCATTTAACTGACTAAATCCGATGCCCAATTGCCACTTTATTAAATTTGATTTAATTTAGCCCATGTAAATAACAGTGGTACAAAGCTTTCACGGGGTATAGTGAATGATGAGCTTCTATAAGGGTCCCGCGATAAAAAATAATTCGTTATAATAAATAAGAAGCTTGCAAAACCGAAAGGGATTCAGAATGAAATTAGTTGTTCTTATTTCGGCAGTTTTAATTTTTGTATTTTTTTATTCGTGTAGTGATAATGGAACAAATCCGGTTGATACAAACTCTGCAGGAATTATGGTCCCATCAGATTATCCCACAATTCAGGAGGCTATCGACGCAGCTAAAGAGAATGATTCTATTTTTGTCTCTCCGGGGAGATATCTCGAAAATATTAATTTCAAAGGAAAAAATATCAAGGTTCGTTCAACTGAAGGAATTTCTAATACAGTAATTGATGGAGACGGGAAAGGAAGCACTGTTACTTTCAATGGTGGCGAATCTGAAACTACAATACTAGATGGATTTACGATTATAAATGGTTCACAAAGCGGCATTCTGTGCGATAGTAGCTCAAGCCCGACTCTCAATAATCTCCGGATTACGAGTAGTCATAGTTATTACGGAGGAGGAATTGGTTGTTTGAATAATTCAAGTCCTTTTATTAACAATGTCACATTAATTGGGAATAATGCTGATTATGGTGGCGGCATTTATTGCTGGAATAAGTCAAGTCCTCATTTGCGGAATGTTAGAATAACTGGAAATTTTGCTAATGATGGTGGTGGCTTGAGTTGTTCAGATTCAAGTGATCCAGTACTTGAGAATGTTCTCATTGTTAAAAATTCTGCAGCGTATGGCGGTGGTGTCGAAATCTTTTTTTATTCAAGTCCAATCTTTAGAAATGTTACAATTGCTAATAACAGCTCTGCACTTTCATTAGGTGGAATATATTGTAATGTTAGTCTTGAACCAAATTTAATTAACACTATTGTTTGGAGTAATCCTTTAGCTGCTGTTTACTTTGAAACAATAAATTCACCAAATTCTATCACTGTTTCATATTCAGATATTGAAGGTGGCAGGAGTGGTATTCAAGATAACAATCACGGAACAGTTAACTGGTTGGATGGTAACATAAATTCAAATCCACTTTTTATAAATCCAGAAGGTGGTGATTTCCGATTACAGAGTGGATCACCTTGTATTGACAAAGGTGACTCATCTTCTATTTATAATGATTTTGATGGTTCAAGAAATGATATGGGCGCGTATGGTGGTCCTTAAATATTACAAAAGACATTACAAAATGCATATTGGTTTGCTTCGGACGTAGTAAATCATATGTATATCTTGAAGAGAGATAAAGTCTATGACATCTGCTAGGGATATATCATTTAACTGACTAAATCCGATGCCCAATTGCCACTTTATTAAATTTGATTTAATTTAGCCCATGTAAATGACAGTGGTACAAAGCTTTCACGGGGTATAGTGAATGATGAGCTTCTATAAGGGTCCCGCGATAAAAAATAATTCGTTATAATAAATAAGAAGCTTGCAAAACCGAAAGGGATTCAGAATGAAATTAGTTGTTCTTATTCCGGCAGTTTTAATTTTTGTATTTTTTTATTCGTGTAGTGATAATGGAACAAATCCGGTTGATACAAACTCTGCAGGAATTATGGTCCCATCAGATTATCCCACAATTCAGGAGGCTATCGACGCAGCTAAAGAGAATGATTCTATTTTTGTTTCTCCGGGGAGATATATCGAAAATATTGATTTTAAAGGGAAAGATATCAAGGTTCGTTCAACTGAAGGAATTTCTAATACAGTAATTGATGGAGACGGGAAAGGAAGCACTGTAACTTTCAATGGTGGCGAATCTGAAACTACAATACTAGATGGATTTACGATTATAAATGGTTCACAAAGCGGCATTCTGTGCGATAGTAGCTCAAGCCCGACTCTCAGTAATCTCCGGATTACGAGTAGTCATAGTTATTACGGAGGAGGAATTGGTTGTTTGAATAATTCAAGTCCTTTTATTAACAATGTCACATTAATTGGAAATAATGCTGAATATGGTGGCGGCATTTATTGCTGGAATAAGTCAAGTCCTCATTTGCGGAATGTTAGAATAACTGGAAATTTTGCTAATGATGGTGGTGGCTTGAGTTGTTCAGATTCAAGTGATCCAGTACTTGAGAATGTTCTCATTGTTAAAAATTCTGCAGCGTATGGCGGTGGTGTCGAAATCTTTTTTTATTCAAGTCCAATCTTTAGAAATGTTACAATTGCTAATAACAGCTCTGCACTTTCATTAGGTGGAATATATTGTAATGTTAGTCTTGAACCAAATTTAATTAACACTATTGTTTGGAGTAATCCTTTAGCTGCTGTTTACTTTGAAACAATAAATTCACCAAATTCTATCACTGTTTCATATTCAGATATTGAAGGTGGCAGGAGTGGTATTCAAGATAACAATCACGGAACAGTTAACTGGTTGGATGGTAACATAAATTCAAATCCACTTTTTATAAATCCAGAAGGTGGTGATTTCCGATTACAGAGTGGATCACCTTGTATTGACAAAGGTGACTCATCTTCTATTTATAATGATTTTGATGGTTCAAGAAATGATATGGGCGCGTATGGTGGTCCTTATGGTAACTGGTAATAGTAGCAGATGCATACCATGTATAATGTGCCGAAAGGTTAATATTCATTTGAGAATTATAAAACAAATCATCCTTTTTTCACTGTTTATCATTCCCATAACGGGGTGCACCGGGCTATCAAACTTGCCCAATACCAGGTTTGTATTCCGGGTCTTTGAAGATAATTTTTATCCAAATATCACATCCGTCCACTCTGAAGATTATGTGATGCTTTTGAATGTTGATAAGGAAATATTATCCTTTAATCCCTTCTGTTGGATGGGTTATGATGACGACAACCACTTCATAGAAGTATTTGATTTTTATTTCCTCTACAGGGGAGATCACTGGAAGCATCTGAACACTCTGAAAATTATAAACAGCAGATCTGATACCTTAGATTGTAATCAAAGGGGTGTGTGGGATCGCCAAATAAGTAATGATCTCGTCTCAGAAACTCTCGCTTTCCGAATTAACGAAGAGATACTTAAGAAGCTGATTGATGAAGGCCAATTTTCTATAATATTGAGTGGAAGAGAAGACCGGATAGATTATACATTTTCTGAAAGTTACATTTCTGAGCTCCGGAAATTTTATAAATTATCAGTGGAGACATATAACCAAAAAATGAATAGGCAACTATAATAGTAAGAGACAGTAATTAGAAAGAAAGGAAAAGAATATTGAAATTAATTGCAGTATGCTTGTTTTTTTTCGCTGTCGATTTTATATATGCTCAAGAAACTATTGAGTTCAATATAAATGGCAATATGATTGAAGCGGTTACATATTTTGCATCGATTGACTCCACTTTTTCGTTATCGATCAGATTAAGCAGGGAGGCTTCAAAAGAATTTGAAAATATTACAGAAAATAACGTCGGGAAATTATTAAAAGTATTTAAATCTGATCATAAACTGATTGGGGCTATTATTAAAGCAAAAATACCAAATGGAAGGATTCTATTGTCCGATATTAAAGATAAAAAAGAAGTAATAAGATTATTAAAAATCCTAATAGAATAATTTATTGCCTCTTTCCTCGAAGTAAACTAATTTTGATAAAAATATGACGGGCTCCCGGGGTGATGGTTAAGATGGGACACTATAAGGGATCTTCGGGACTGCAGGATGATAATAACCAAAAAAGAATTGCAATGACAGCATCGTAAGTGATGTGACAGAAGTATGTCAAGGTGAGAACAAAATTTGCCCGGGGCGGCGAGCGTGGAATCATAAGCTTGCTGAAAAGCTGAAAAATGTTGCATTAGTTGCTGCTATAAAGTAAATTAAATCATTAAAATAATCAGGGAAGCTCCAGGGAATGCAGACACCAACTACACCACAGGCAAGGAAACCTAAACTTCTCGACGAAGTCCGCATTGAACTCAGAAGCAGGCACTACAGCAGAAGAACAGAGGGATATGACATCAGAACAATACAGGAACTATTAGGCCATAAATCTGTGAAGACGACTATGATTTACCGCTATGTTTTAAATAGAGGACTTGGGATTATAAGCCCGCTAGACTGAAAAGTAGACGGAACATATATATGCAAAGCATATTTTTAAATATTTGGATTTTGTTAAAAAATATAAAGAATAGGAACGTATATATGCAGCTGCACGCATATATATCTTCCTGGAACTAATATCCCGTGCAGTATAATTAATAGTTATATTTGCAGAGAATGACAAAGAGATATAAAATGAAAATTAATAAAGCATTTTTTGTCTTTTTATATTCGGCATTATTTCTTTCATCTTGTCAGAATCGATCTTTAATCGATTCTGAAAATAATAAAGTTCAAATATATTTTAAGAATGGTCATAAGAATGTATTAAATACTTTCGAAAATACATTTCAAAAAGATATGGTATTGGATGGAGTAATTAAAATTAAATTTTATTTAACGCTAGAAGAACAAAATCAAATTTTAGAAGAAGCTAATTCAATAAACTATTTTTCATTACCAGATACTTTTAAATACATACCAGTAAATGGTGTAATTAAAGAAACAGACCCAAATCCCGGAGAACAAATATTAAGAATAAAAAATCAACAAAGGGATAAAAGAATAATCTGGACTTATCCATTAAATGATGATTTCCCTAAAGTGAAAGATTTAATGCGATTAAAAAATTTTATAATATCTATAATCACATCAAAACCTGATTATAAAAAATTACCAGCTCCGAAAAGTGGTTATCAATGAAAAAAGCAAATATAACCCGCGGCTCAAGGCGACAGCGATTTCGCTCTCGGCAATTTGGGATTTTTGGATTTGTCTTTCCGTGCTTAGTTTCTTGTTTAACGTTGTTCATGTTATGAATTGTTTTTTTAAATCATAAATTTTACTAATTAAATTCGGCTTTGTTGTTATGGGCGGCGCCTTAGCCGCAACGCCGTTATACATTTTTAAGGAGAGAAAATGCAAAAACCAAAAGTTGTTATGCATAATTCGATAAGCATTGATGGTTCAATTCTTGGATTTGATGTTGATATGCAGCAACACTACCAAATAGCTAACTTATATAAAGCTGATGTGCATCTCATAGGCTCCAATACGGTGAAGGAAGGAATAAAAATGTTTTATCCGGAAATTCCTAAAGAAGAAAAAAGTGATTTTTTGAAACCGAATAGGAAGGAAGATTTACCACTATGGGTTATTCCAGATTCAAAAGGCATATTAAACGGGATGCACCACGTTTATAGGAGTTTTGAGTGGTGTAAGGATATAGTTGTTTTAATTTCTAATGAAACGCCTAGAAATTATATCGAATATCTTATTGAACGTAATTACGACTATTATACTGTTGGGGAGGATTATGTTGATTATCATCAAGCTCTAAATCTTCTTTCAGAACACTATAATGTGAAGACTATACTAACAGATACCGGTAAAATCCTAAACTCTATATTGCTAAACAAAGGACTGGTTGACGAAATAAGTTTGTTAATTCATCCAGTTATTGTTGGGAAAAAACAATATACACTTTTTAGTGATATATGTAAAAATATAGATACCAAATTAATTAGCTTAGAAAAATATTCAGATAGTAAAATATGGGTTAGATATAAGGTGAAAAATGTATGACCAGCAAATCAACCCGACCGCGAGAAGATGCGGCCGAATTGATTTTCTGAAGGGGAGTAAAAAAGTAAGTAAGCTTTTAAAATTGTTATAAATCAAAAGTAAATACCGCCACGTTTTTTCTGAAAGTTAAACGTGGCTACAAATTCTTGGGCTTTGCGGTCAACCGGCTCAGGGCGACAGCGATTTCGCTCTCGGCAATTTCGGGGTTTTCGGTTTGTCTTTCCGTTTTTAGTTTCTTGTTCAACGTAATTAGGTTATGAAAGGTTGCTTTAATTATAAAATATACTAATTAATTCGGCATTGCTGCTTTGGGCTGCATAATTTTTTAGGTAATGAATATGAAGTATTCGGTTATAATAATTTTGTCATTGTTTCTATTTGGGAATTCTATAGCTCAAAATAAATGGCAATGTTCAATTGGTGCTGGTGTTATAAGTCCATCTTTTCTTATTGTAACTCCTTTAGGTTATCAATTTGAAGGGAGAATATTATACCTGATTTCTGATAGTGTTCAGTTAAGTATTTCTACTGGATTCAACAAATGGGAAGAGCCAATTGGTTATGGTGATAATAAATTTAAAACTGTTCCACTTTTAGCTGGAATGAAATATTTAATCCCAGTAGGATTATTTGCCCCTTATTTTGCTGGTGAATTGGGAGTTCAATTTATTAACCGAAGTTTTATTTTGAAGACCTATGAGCCATCACCAAATTTTCCTGGCTTATATAGATTAGTATCATCAAAACCGGAATCTGAATCTGTTGTAAAATTTGCATTTAGTTTTAGTATTGGTTCTACTTTATCAATCTACAATGATTTGGATATAGATTTCGCTATTAAATACAATAGCATAAAATATGATTTCATTTACATCTTTGTTCCCAGTAATCAAATGAGTTCTGGCAATTTAGATTATTATAGTTTTTCACTAGGTATTAATTTCAAAATTTAAAACAGCCTAACCCGTGTCTCAAGCTGACTGCGAAATCGCTTTTGGCATTTCAGATATTTTGGGGTTAGTCGTTCCGTAAAAAGTTTGTTGTTAAAAATGTTCATCTTAATGAATTAACTTATAAATTGTGTTTGCAAAGGAAGTTAAGCACAGTTTACTAAAACGTTGGCAGTTGTGTTCTATTCTGCATAGCAGTTCTGGGCAGCAGCATAAGCAAAACATCGTTAGCTGTTAAATAAACATAAATAATTGATTGAATAATATGATAAAAAATAAATTACATTTATTATTACTCCCATCTATAATTTTATTCTTTTATGGCTGTGCCCCAAGTCTTGTTTATAGTCCGTCTATTAATTTACCACCCAAACCATTGCAGAAAGAAGAAGTTCAATTACTTGGTGGCGTTGGGTATTTCCCTGAAACCTTACCAGATAGGACACCTAAAAAGATGGCCTTTGGCGGAGAAACAACAATTAGATATGGCTTTAGTAATTCATTCTCCTCGCAAGTGAAAGGATGGTATGATTTTTCAAATAATGTAGAAAAAAAAAGATGGGGTTTATCTACTGCGGGTATCATTGTCTTTAATGATTCATGTGATTTTCGTTATGGTATTATGCCAAATCTGGCAATGGTACTTTCTGATAATTCAATTGAGGGCGGCGGAGGCAGTCTTCCATTTATATTTTGGTTTAGCAGATACAACCCACTAAACATTTATTTTGGATTCGGTCCCATTGTAGGTTTCCGGGATATTAGTAATGAAATGAATCAATGGGGTTGGGGTTTAATATTAAATTCTGGAATAAGTATTCCCATAGAAGATAATTTTACAATAAATATAGAATTTGCTGGAATAAAACAGGTGAATGAATACAATGGTAGCAAAGAATATTATTTTGCACCATGCCTTAACATTGGTTACATATTTTAATAAAACAGCTACAAGCGCCTCAACGCCGACCGCCATCTTAGTTGGGCGGATTTGAGGTTTTTGATATTGTGTTTTTATTATAGATTTTGTTTAAAATGTTCGTTCTAATTAATTAACTTGCCTTCGGTGCTTATGAAAAAAAATAAGCACCCACGGCTTAATCATCGGCAATTGTGTTTTACTCGGCTCTCTTGTTTTTGGCGGCGGGTTAGGCCCAAGGCCGTTAGGCCGCCATAATAATATTGATTCTTTGTGAGAAATATTTTACGGCCTTCATCAAACAGCATCTAGGTAAGAAGAGCATGAAACTCGGCACATTGATTACGATCCATTCGATTTTATTGTTTCTATTCGGACTAGGATTTCTCCTCGTACCTGTATGGATGCTCTCCGCTTACAACACGTCTACAAATGCAACAGGGCTTCTCACAGCAAGAGTCTTTGGAATAGGAAATATCCAGCTAAGTATAATCATGTGGATCTTTCGAAATGATGTTGGATCCAAGATATTGAAAACATTAGTATTATTGTTATTTCTTGGTAATACCTTGGCTTTCATGCTGGCTTTACAAGCTCAAATTTCAGGGGTTTTTAATGTACTTGGTTGGACAAATGTGGCTCTATATCTGTTATTTGCCTTTGGATATGGGTATTTCCAATTAATACTTAAAGGAGACAAAGATTATCCTTAGAGATTTTATGAGCAGAAGGGATATAGCCCATACGTAGGACTTGAGCAAGAGTATGAGAGTCTACTTTATCTGTTTTAACCTTGGCATAAGCAATAGCCTTAACATATTTAGCGTGAGCAAGAACCAGGGAGATGTTCAAAGAGGAGAGAAGATCATTTAACCAATACCAGGTCATAGTAGATTCAACAGTAGCTTTGTGATCCCCTGGCAGAGACTTAAAGTATTGAACAAAGTTATAAATCAGGTTCTTCAGATTTTCCTGTTTAACAATTGCACTTATATACGACAGATGCGGAGTTAATGTTTGCCGGAGCACCTGCTTACGTTGGAAGAGAAAATATTCAAAGGGCTATTTCAGGTATTATTAATTCAGGAGTAACAAAAATTGACATCAAAACGAAAGCAGTGTTCGGTACAGAAGATTTATTGGCAGAAGAGGGTGAAGTGACCATTTATGTGAAAGATAAGGCTGTTGCAGAAGAAAAATATATTGTTCTTTGGAAAAAAGTAGATGGTAAATGGAAGTTGTTCAGAGATATTGCCAACTCAAATTCACCATCAAAATAGTCAACTGATTAGTCCAGAAATTATAAGAAAGGATAAAAAATGATACAGTTTGTAAGGCATCCAGTATTTACATTGATTTCATGTTTACTTATGATTTCTACAACAACGATTGCTCAAGATGATCAGTTAGAGCGAATATCCCCTGAACAAGCGGGTTTCTCGTCAGAGAAATTAATAGAACTTGGATCATATCTCGAAAATGTCGGTTCTTCGTCCTTGTTAATAATCTCGGATGGTAAAGTGTTCTATGAATGGGGTGATATTTATAAAAAATATCTTATTCATTCAATTAGAAAAGCAATTCTTAATTCATTATATGGTATCTATATCGAGAAAGGGATGATTGACACAAGTGCTACTCTAGCCGAAATTGGAATTGATGATATTGAACCAAGCTTGACTGAACTTGAAAAAAGTGCAAAAGTCATTGACCTCCTTAAATCTCGCTCTGGTATTTATCATAAAGCTGCAGCCGAATCATCTGGTATGGTGGAATCCAGACCTAAACGAGGAAGTAGCAAGCCAGGTGAAGCTTATTATTATAATAATTGGGATTTTAATACACTTGGAGCAATTTTTGAGAAAATGACAGGAAAAAGCATCTTTACAGCCTTTTACGAGGATGTGGCTCAACCTATCGGAATGCTTCAATACAAGGGATTATATGATAGTATTAACACTTCTAATCCGAACGTGGAGATTCCTGAAACAGATGGATATTATCAATATGAACCAAGTAAATCTCAATATCCAGCATATCATTTTAGAATGTCAGCCTATGATTTAGGTTTATATGGAATGCTATATGCCAACAAAGGTAAATGGAAAGGAAAACAAATAGTGCCTGAGAAGTGGATTGAATATAGTACAGAGCCACTTTCAATTGTTAATGAGGAATATGGAATAGCAAGAGGAATACTTTGGGGTGTGAATTTAAAATATGCTTCCTTCCAGCATTCGGGATATGGAGGACAGTTGCTGCGGATTTATCCCGATTCAAAGATTGTATTTGTACATCGTGTCAATGATGAAGATGGAGAGATATTATTTCAGGAGAATAATATCTACCCGATTTTTGGAATTCTTTTTGGAGCTAAAATCGATTGATGATAGATATTGAAAATAGCAGCGCACAACACCACCTATAAATCATTGCTGGTGAAGTGGTGGCAGGGAATATTGAAATAATTAAAAAACAAAATACACGACAGAAAGTGAAGCGGAGTTTAAACCGCAACGCTTCATAGCTAAAACGTTGACTGTGAAGAAAGGTAATAGTAGTCGCTTATAACAAGTTGCTCAAAGCGACAGCGTTTTCGCTCTTAGCGTTTACGCACTATTCAGCAATGTTGTTCCTGGGCGGACGCGTTAGCCGCAACTTCGTTATGTTGCAAAGAAGATTAAGGTAAAATATTTATTTGGGGCGGCAAGTTATTTGTCCCGCCGTTAGGCTATAAAGAAAGGGATATAAAATGAATAAATATAATCTAATAATTTTGATTGTTTATCTAATTGTAACAATAATATCATGTAATGATATTCCATCAGCTCCCACTCCTCAACCTGGAAATAATATATTGGAAGAAAATGCTTTTCACCAAATAAACATTAATCAAACTGATTATCAAAAAATCGAAATATCAAATAATAACGATTTTTTCTTAAACTCTGAAAGAGTCTCTAGTATAATATTGGGACATAAAAATATGGGAGAATTTTATGCAAATGACACAACATCAATATCTTATGAACAAGTAGATGAAAATTATAAATTAAATTTTCATTTCAATAAGGAAATTGATGATACGACACTAATGTATGAATTTACACTTCGTTATAAATTTACAGATAGCTCAACTTATGATTTCGATACATCTAAAATAATGTACCAGTATCCATATAAATCAACTGAAATATTTCTTACATTGGCCGATTTTATTAAACACCCTGAAGATAATGTACAGGATTTTGATATTATTGACTCTATTCTTTATTATCACCCATACGGTCCATGGGGCTTGTATGCATATAACTTAGATACTAAAGACATCTCTACGAAGATAGAATATAGTTCAGGTGATTATATTGCTGCGAATAAAAATTATGTTTTCTGTGACTATGACCATCGGACAGTAATTCGATATAACCTTTCTCTGGATTCAGTAGATTCATATGTTGATATTTACAACTATGTGGGTGATAATATTAAAGGTATGGAGGTATATAACAATGAACTCTATGTGCTTACCAATAAAAGTACAATTCAGGTATACAATATGGATTTGCAACATCAACGAAATATAATTTATCCTAAACAAACATACGGATTAACAATCTCAAATAGCATTGCGTATAGTAATTTCTACAGTTCTGATACCAAAGAAATAATTAGATATAATTTAGAAACTAATAATTATTTAGAACCGGTTCCGTACCCAACAGCTGATTGTGATGCGATAAGAATAATTGGTGAGAAAATGTTTTTTACGGATTATACTAAAAGGATATTATGTTACGTGAATGTTTCAGATTTAAACAATCAATAGATCTTTAGTAATTTATTATAGTTCAACATTATCAACATTAATGAGTAAATAATGAAAATATTTTCTTTTGCAATATTATTATTTGCTTTAATATATTTTGGTTGTAATTCATCTATACTTGATGATCCCTCCATAAGGATAAAGTATTCAGTACCAGAAAAATCGATGGTAAAATTAACAATAGAAAATAGTTATAATACAACAATATTAACTCCAGTTGATAATTAGGCGGTATAGGGTATGCTTTCTAATATATTTAATGTACCCTGCCCCGCAAATCACTAAGTAGGGACGCTATAAGGGAACGCCGGAACAGGATATAACGAAGTTCAAATCTGAAAACACTAAGATTTTAACAATATCCGCTATTTTTTTATATTTGAAATAATTATGATTGTCAGCATTTACACATTTTTGTAATTTATCTTATGAAGAAATTGAAGATTTTGCTTATTGAAGATAACCGCCTTCTCAGGGAAGGCATTAAAGTTATGATTTCAAAGCAAAAAGATATGCAATGTGTAGAAACCGTCGGTAATGGTGAAAATATTTTGCGCTTACTCCAAAAGCACAAACCCGATATAATCCTTCTTGACCTGGGGCTGCGTAACCGAAATAGTCTGAATTTGGTGAAATTTATTAGAACAAAGGTCCCGGATACCAAAATAATAGTAATGGACCTGATTCCGGCGCAGCAGGACGTTCTTGAATTTGTTCAGGCAGGGGTTTCGGGATTTATCTTAAAAGATGCAACAGTAAGTGAGTTCCTGAAAACTATCAGGGCTGTTTCCAAAGGCAAGAGCATACTCCCTTCAAATTTGACCGGATCACTTTTTTCACAAATTGTAGAACACGTCTTAAACGGATCAAATCATTCTATGATTATGGAGTCGGTTCGAATGACAAAACGCGAGAGACAGGTAATTGGGTTAATCTCAGACGGCTGTACTAACAAAGAAATAGCTCAGGAACTTCATCTCTCAACCTACACAGTAAAAAGTCATGTGCATAATATACTTGAAAAGCTTGCATTGAGTACGCGGGTGCAAATTGCAAAATATGTACATGATTCAATTCAAAAAGACAAATCTGCCGGGGATATTTCCTTAATGGATGACTAAATACTAAACCAGGGAACTAATTCCTATTTCATTCTAAAGGACTATTTACTCCCACTCCCTTTCTCCATATATATGTTACCGAAAGGAAACTCTTATGTATTTACTTAACAATAAAGGGAATTGGATTGCCCTCAAAAAAAGGATTAGACTAGCTTATCCTGAAATCAGTGAAGACGATTTAAAGTTGAATGACGGCAGTGAAATTGATCTGCTGATCAGACTGCAAAAAAAATTATCAATGACTCAAAGTGAAATAATCAGAATGATTGACAGACTTTAATCTTCAGTTATTATTTGTTCAATATTCAGGAGGAAAGATTTGGACTCATTCGAAAATCGATACTGGAGACTGTTTGAATCAGCTAAGGACGGTATATTGATCCTTAACGCCTCAAACGGGATGATTCTTGATGTTAACCCCTACCTTCTTTGCTCATCATTTTGATTTGAATGACATCATGACAGCATATGATACTTTTGGAAACGCTGCTAAAGAAAAAGCTCTGAAAGTTATACTTAAAAATTAAAAATTATCCACTTAATGAAAGAACCAAAATGAAAACACAAATTGTCATTTTTACAGTGCTCTTGATGTTTGTTCTGGCTATACCTTCCAATGTGTATGGTCAAGGTCAACTTCAAAAATATTTCAGCGATACAGACAGCAAAGTGAAAGCAACTGAAAACCCCGTAGAGAAGCGTCAGATCCTTAAGGATTCATTCCGGGATATGACCAGAGCGCTGGACCAGATCCAAAACCTTGGGATGCTTTCAGACAATGATAGTAAAGGACTTCTTCAACTACGTATTACGTTGCAGGACAAACAGGATGAACTAGCAGGAGTGAATGGTTACGAACGGGTACCAGATTCTCAACTCAATAACTTCTCAAATTACGTTGTGCAGAGTATGGAACAGGCGGACACGACTATAACCATCAGTCTAATTGCAGCTTTACTGATACTGATTTTGATTGTTCTGATATTGTAATGGTTTTTTAACAACGGGTAAGTCATATGCGAATCTATCACGGCCGGTTGATCAGGAGCACTAAATACATTTCACTCTTAATGAAAGCCGGATGCGGGGTGCTCACTTTATTCCTATTCTCGTGCGGCACCACCCTAAATGTTCAGAATTATACGCAGCAGAAAGAGATAGAATTAAACACAACGCAATTCTCAATTATATTCTACATCCATGGTGATGGCGACTATCTCTACCATGATAACGCCGGTAACGAACTCAATGCGGACGATGAGACTCTTACCGGCGCAATAAGAGTCGCACAACAAAACCCAAACTCAGAGGTATTTATCTTCCATCAAAAACCCTCAAAACACTTCCTATTTTTTTTCCCGCTGCGGGATGGAGATTTCTATTATTACCGTAACGGACGGCTTATTGCGAATGAATCTTACTGGTGCGATGAGGAAATATCAAACTTTGATGTTGAAGCAGAATTGTATGATCGTTTCAAGGTTAACAATCAGCGAAAGATGATAAACATGTTTCTCTATTTCGGCCACGAAATCCCTGAGTTCGGCGGTGCAGGCTATGATGTATCATATCGGGATCGCACATTTACAGTCCATGATCTCGCAGGGGGAATGAAATTATTTACAACTAAATTTTCAAAGTTTGATCTCGTAGTACTCTCTACCTGTTTTGGTGGTACACCTTACACTATTGGTACGCTTGGACAGTTTTCAAAAACAATTATCGCCTCTCCTGACAATCTTCATTTAACATACTTCGATCTTCATTTGATGGAACGACTGGATATCAATTTGCAGGATGGAGACGTAGCGGCATTCGCAAAAAGATTCGCGCAACATGCTTTTGAACGCTTAACAAAGAATATTCAAACTGCTGTCAGCGTTGTTGTGTATGATGTGGAACGAGTGCAGAAATACTTACAATCAATTAATGAAGTTTATGACCATACTATAACCTATCTGAAAGAAGAGACACAATTCCCGACAAAGATTGAACATTGTGATTGTGCCGATATTTCCGCATATAAATTTCCGACAATGGATGAAGGCATAGATGTGTTTTTCCGTTCCGCAAGATTCGGACGGTTAAAAAACAAACAGAAACATTCAGGATGGGAATGCTGGAATTACGAAGGGCCTGGTTTGCAATCTGGAAACAGATAAGGATAAGCTGAGGAAATCTTTTATACTATTAAAATATTCATTCATTTAAGTTCCACAGGATGAACCTTATCCTTATTCAATATCGCCTCATTCAAAAGATGTAGTTCCTTTTTCATCCCTTCGTATGATTGTCATACACTAAACGGGTATATATATTACAATTTATAGATAACTATTGCTATTTGTAAAAAGTATCTGATAAAAAAGAAAAGGAATAAATATGTTGTACACTATCGCCGTAATATTAATTGTGTTGTGGTTACTGGGTCTCCTCACTTCTTACACTATGGGGGGGATTATTCACTTTCTCCTTGTAGTTGCAATTATAATGATTCTATTCAGAGTCATTAGCGGACGCCGAGCACTCTGAACTGGGTTAAGTACAAATTATTCACAGGAAGGCGTCAAGATCAAAGAGAATGGTCTTCCGGGAATTTAATTATACAGTACTTCCTGTTTTTGAAATTTATTAGTACTGCAGGTTGCAAAGGTTTTCGATTTTATACTAAAGAAATTATCAAATTAAAATTATGAATACGGAAAGTAAGTCTTTTCACGGTTTTCGTATCCTTCTTGGCAGTGCAGCGATTGTAATAATTATCGCAGGTATTCATCTTGCGCAGCCGGTTGTGGTATTGTTTCTTGTCTCTATTTTCCTTGCAATACTTGGGGCTCCGCCTGTACTCTGGTTAAAACAGAAACATATTCCATCTGTAGTTTCAGTGATGATTGTTATGGCATGTATGATAATTATCTTAATAGTTATTGGTGCACAAATAGGAACATCCTTCAGCAGTTTTTCTAATGAACTACCTATTGTGCTGAAGCAAATTCGGGAGCAGGCCATAGAACTTAGTATTTTATTACAGAGCAAAGGCATTTCCGGCACAAAAAATTATTTCCTGGAATATATAAATCCGGAAGCTGTAATGAACTTTACTGCCGGTTTGTTGTCCGGATTGAGCTCAATACTTTCCAGTCTTATCCTGGTCCTGCTTATTGTCACTTTTATTCTGCTCGAAGTATCGAGCTTTCCCAAAAAACTCCGAAAAATACTCGGCGATCCCGATCAGGTTTTTCCACGTTTTACAAAGTTTGTTATTGATATGAAAAGCTATATGGTTATTAAAACCCTTATCAACCTTGCTGCCGGAATTATAATCGCCCTGTTAATGCTTATCCTCGGTGTCCAATATCCTGTTTTATGGGGATTCCTTGCATTTCTTCTTCATTATATTCCTAATATTGGAGCAATTATCGCCGCTATTCCACCGGCAATTCTCGCACTTGTTCAACTTGGAATGGGAAGCGCTCTGCTTGTTATTGGTGGTAATATTCTGGTTGGATTTATTATAGGTAATGTAATTGAACCACGATTGATGGGGAGAAAACTCGGCCTGTCTACTTTAGTTGTCTTTATCTCATTGATTTTTTGGGGAAGTCTGCTCGGCTTGATGGGTGCAATTCTTTGTATACCCCTTACAATGACTCTGAAATTTGCGTTTGAAAGTAACGAAAGTACGTTATGGATTGCCGTTTTACTTGGCTCAGAAAAGCCGGATGAGTAAACATTGAAAATAAATAGGACAAAAGAACGATGAAATTCCTGATTTTGAACCGAATTGGATCGGGACCATTGATTAATAGGATTAGCCCATTATTCATCCTTTTGCCCGATTGTTTTGCCTTGCATCCTGCCATATTTTTTATTGTGACCATACATCTGAATTCTTAGAAATTCGTGAGAGTGCTTATAACTTAAATTTATAAAAACAGAGAAGGATAAAATGAAAAAAACAATTTACTTTATGGTTCTTATTGGTTTGGTTGCGATGAGTCAGCCTAACCAGGCACAGCTAAAAGATTGGGGGACCAAATTCGGAGCAAGGTACAATATGCTACTGCCTCAAAACGAATTCCCGAATGTCGGTTTCGGGGCCAATGACAAATTTTCTTTCGATAATTATACAATGGCCTGGTTACTTGAAGGCTTTTTTGGTTTCGAATTAACGCCAGCACTTGAGCTGGATATTAATGCCGGTTATGGTTCTTATGCCGGTTTTCAGTTTGATTACTCGGGTTATTACAAATCTGAAATTATTCCGGTCAATCTCCGTTTAAGAATTGCCCCATTTGATCTTAAAGGATGGAACCCTTACTTATACCTGGGGGGAGGGATTATGCACTATAGCAATAAATACCCGCAACTAAGCAATGCTTCCTCGCCGGTAGAAGTGAAAAGTGACGGATGGGTCGGACTATTTCCCCTGGGCATTGGTACCGAGATAGCACTTAGCGATGTAGTGCTGGCTGATATTTCAATCGGTGGTGCTTTTTCTTCTACATCTGCCCTCAACAATTACGAAGATAATGATAATATAATGGACGCCTATTATAACCTTGGAGTCGGCTTAACTTATACGGGGGAAAGCTGCTCTTCAGACAGGGATATGGATGGATTAGGTAAATGTGAAGAAGAAAAACTTGGAACGAATCCGAGAAATCCGGATACTGATGGTGACGGGTTGATGGATGGTGAAGAAGTAAAAGTTTATAAAACTAATCCTCTGCTGGCAGATACTGACCTGGATGGTTTAAGCGATTTTGATGAAGTTAAAAAATATAAAACTGATCCATTAAAAGCGGATACTGATGGTGACGGCTTAAATGATGGTGAAGAAGTATTAAAATATAAAACCGATCCCCTGAATCCGGATACGGATGGCGACGGACTTAAAGATGGTGAGGAAGTAGTAAAGTACCAAACCGATCCCACTAAAGCTGATACAGACGGTGATGGATTAAAGGATGGAGCAGAAGTTACCACCTATATGACCGATCCTTTAAATAAAGATACTGATGGTGATGAATTATCTGATTATAATGAAGTGATGACATACAAAACAAATCCATTAGTTAAAGACACAGATGGCGGTTCAATTGATGACGGAGTCGAAGTAAAACGCGGAACCGATCCTCTTGATCCTTCAGATGATGTTATTAAAATAGGAGTACCTGTTATACTAGATGGTATTACCTTTGCCACAGGCAAGTGGGACATCACTCCAGAATCGGAGAATACTTTACGAAAGGCACTTAAAACATTACAGACATATCCTGAAATCACGGTTGAGATAGCCGGTTATACTGATAATGTTGGAAGTGATGCTTCAAATCAGAAGCTTTCTGAAAGAAGAGCAAATGCCGTAAAGGACTGGCTGGTCCGCCAGGGCATTAATCCTGACAGAATTACCACTGCGGGATATGGTGAATCAAGGCCGATTGCCTCGAATGGTACGCCTGAAGGAAGGCAGAAGAACAGACGGATCGAGTTCAAACGAATTAAGTAAGCAGACTTAAAATGATTGAAGGGTGCCCATGGGCACCCTTTTTTTTTCAGATCTATCAAAATTTATCATATAAAACCAACTCAAATCACCCATAAGATGTAATCCTTTTTTCATCCTTTTGAAGGATTGAATTATCTCCCGGATAGAGGCATATTAGTTCCGGCTGATCAGGCTGCAAATTTTTGTTAATATTGCCTGATCGGAATTTCATTTTAACAAAGTAATACATAATGAAAAAAATCAGATTACTGCTTATCGAAGACAACCGGTTGCTTAGAGACGGAATCTCTTCTATTGTGAAATCTCAGAAAGACATTTATATCATTGCTGCATCCGGGGATGGTAAGAGTACACTTTCTAAAATTAAACAGCTCAGACCGAATATTGTTCTACTGGACCTGGGTTTGCGGAGCCAGAACAGTTTACACGTTGTTGAGATAGTAAAAAAAGAATTCCCTGAAGCAAGAATCATTGTAATGGACCTGGCACCTGTTCAGGCAGATATACTTCAATATGTAAAAGCGGGTGCAAACGGCTTTATCCTGAAAGATACGTCCCTTAAGGAGTTCTTAATCACAATAAGATCCGTGGCTGAAGGCTCAACCGTCCTCCCACCGGTTTTAGTTGATTCACTTTTTTCCCAGATTGTTGATTATGCATTAAGAGAAGGTAACCCTCTGCTGAGGGAATCTGTAAAAATGACTAAACGGGAACGCGAAGTGATATTAATGTTGGGTGAGGGTCTGAGCAATAAAGAAATCGCACAAAAAATTCATGTTTCAGCTTTTACGATCAAAAGCCATATTCATAATATCATGGAGAAACTGGCGCTGCATACGCGGCTGGAAATTGCAAACTACTCTTATTCGGCAGAAACACTTAAGACGATTTCCAAAAGTATTTCCACTATAAGTCATTGATAAGTTAATAAAAACCGTCACTAATGCGATTTTTCTTGCTGCCGGGAAATTTAAAGTGAATTTCTCTATTAGAAAGGGCAGCTTTTTTAATTAAAACATTATTAATAATAATCAAATATTAAGATGAATATACTTTTAGTTTATCCTATGTATCCGGATACTTTCTGGAGTTTTAAGCACGCTTTGAAGTTCGTTTCGAAAAAAGCCAGTTTCCCGCCTTTGGGACTGCTTACCGTTGCTTCGATGCTTCCTGAAGATTGGAATAAAAAATTAATTGATATGAATGCAGCTGAGTTAAAAGATGAGGATATTCTCTGGGCTGACTTTGTATTCCTTAGTGCAATGTCTGTTCAAAGTGACTCTGCAGATCAGGTTATTGAAAGATGTAAAAAATCAAATGTGAAAATTGTAGCCGGCGGACCATTATTTACCAGCAGTCCCGAATACTATGATGAGGTCGATTATCTTGTTCTTAATGAGGCCGAAATAACCCTGCCGCAATTTCTGAACGATCTTGACAGGGGGGAACTGAAACATAAATACACAACAGAAGATTGGGCGGATGTTTCCACAACTCCATTACCTCTTTGGAGTATTCTGGCAAAAAACGATTACACTTCAATGAATCTTCAGTATTCACGCGGGTGTCCTTATGACTGCGATTTCTGTGATATAACGGTTCTTTATGGAAGAAAACCGCGTACAAAAACAAGAGAACAGATTCTGGCTGAATTAGATGTAATTTATGATACTGGTTGGCGCGGACCCGTATTTTTTGTTGATGATAATTTCATCGGCAACAAAGTGAAACTAAAGAAAGAAATACTGCCGGCAATAGCTGAATGGATGGAAAAAAACAGAAATCCTTTCTACCTGAATACGGAAGCCTCTATTAATCTCGCTGACGATCATCAGCTCATGAAACTGATGGTTAAAGCAGGGTTCGAAGCCGTCTTTATTGGAATAGAGACTCCTAATGAAGATAGCCTGGCTGAGTGCAACAAAACCCAGAACAGCAACCGTGACCTGATTTCAAGTATAAAAAGGATACAGCAGGCAGGGCTGGAAGTTCAGGGAGGCTTTATAGTTGGTTTTGATAATGATCCTCCTTCAATTTTTGAAAAACTGACCAGCTTCATACAGGAAAGCGGGATAGTGACTGCAATGGTTGGATTATTAAATGCTCCGAAGGGGACAAAGCTGGAAAAGAGATTAAAGGGAGAAAGCAGAATGCTTAAAGATTTTACGGGAAATAACACTGACTTCTCAATCAATTTTATCCCGCGGATGGATTTAAATGTTCTTCTTGATGGATACCAGGATCTTCTTCATAAAATTTACTCACCGAAGTATTATTACAAGAGAGTCATGACGTTTTTGAAGGATTTTAATCCGAAACAGAAAAAAGTGTTTCACCTTAATCCCAGTTATATTCTCGCATTGTTTAGATCAATGTTTAAGCTTGGAGTCATTGGAGAGGAAAGGATATACTACTGGAAATTATTTTTCTGGTCACTATTCAGAAAACCACAACTATTTTCACTTGCAATACTGTTTACAATTTATGGTTTTCACTTCAGAAAAATATCTAACGGTTTATAAGAAGCTCGGTTTTGCCGCTATTGAGATCTAATTCATTTTTGATCTCTTTGACCGATTGTCTTTGATTTTATTCCTGTGTAAAATAAAAGTAATATTTATGGTACGAGAGCAGATTATAAAAATAAATCCGGGTATAATTACAAATGTTATTCTACCCATCCTGAAAGAGTATGATTAATCAAAGTTATTTGGTATTTCTTCAAAATGAATTTATAGATGAGGAGTTATGAAGAAGACAAAAAGTCGTGCGCTATCTGAAGTAACGGCGAAGAAAAAAAATACCGTGATTCCAGCCCCGGATAAATCTTTTTATGTGGTGGGTATTGGCGCATCTGCTGGAGGATTAGATGCTCTGGAAAGATTTTTTGAAAATATGACTGAGAATTCAGGGATGGCATTTATCATAATCTCGCATTTAGACCCAAATCATGTAAGTATTATGCCTGAATTAATTCAAAAATCAACTAAAATGAAATTATTCCAGGCCGAAGATGGAACGGTTGTGGAACCCAATCGGGTTTATGTTACCCCACCCAACCGGGATTTAGCATTATTTCACAGAACAATTCAGCTCATAGAACCTATAGAGCCGCATGGATTTCGACTTCCGATTGATTTTTTCTTCAAATCACTTTCCGCAGATTTAGGTGATAAAGCCATTTGTATTATCCTCTCCGGGATGGCCTCTGACGGTACGGCGGGGCTTAAAGTGGTAAAGAGTGAATTAGGAATGGTAATGGTTCAGGATCCAAAGTCAGCTAAATTCGATGGGATGCCGAGTAGTGCAATTAAAACCGGGCTGGCCGATTACATTCTGCCGCCGGAAGATATGCCTGAACAATTGATTAAGTATATATCACAAAAAGTCAAAGGAACTTTAAAAGTACCCCCTGAAGGGAAAATTCCGGATTCATTTCAAAAGATTTTCATATTACTCCGACATAAAACCGGTCACGATTTTTCAAAATACAAGCAAAACACTATATATCGTCGGATTGAAAGAAGAATGAATATTACCCAGATGGATAATATTTTGAATTATTTCCGTCTCCTGCAGGAAAATAGTGGTGAAATTGAAAATTTATTTAAAGACCTGCTGATTGGAGTTACAAATTTTTTCAGAGATCCTGAATCCTTTAAAAGATTGAAGACGATACTATCTGAATTACTGAAAAGTAAACCGGATAATGATAAAATCAGAATCTGGGTTCCGGGCTGCTCCACAGGTGAAGAAGCATACTCCGTTGCAATTATACTGCAGGAATGCATAGCTGAAACAGGAAAGAATTTAAACGTACAAATATTCGCCACAGACATTGATACGGCATCAATTGAAAAAGCACGTACCGGGTCGTTTTTAGGTATTGAATCTGATGTGGGGAAAGAAAGACTGAAAGCCTTCTTTACTAAAGATAGAGATGTTTATCACATCAAAAAAGAAATCAGAGAAATGCTGGTTTTTGCTCCTCAAAGTATCATTAAGGACCCACCCTTTACCAAACTCGACCTGATCTGCTGCAGAAATCTCTTGATTTATTTTAATAGTGAATTACAGAAAACAGTAATTCCCATATTCCATTATAGCCTGCTACCCGGAGGAATACTTTTCCTGGGTTCATCGGAAACCATCGCGGGGTTTGTTGACTTATTTTCAATGGTAGACAAAAAATGGAAATTTTATAAAAGAAGAGAATCAGTGCATTCGGCGCAATCTTTTATAGAATTTCCTGTATCATATTCAATTAAGAATAATCATGAGACACCAATGAAAACGTTGGAATTAAAAAACGTAGCCTACCTGGCGGAAAAAATCATACTGCAAAGCTACTCTCCAAATTGTGTTATTATCAGTGGAAATGGTGATATAGTTTATATTCATGGAAGAACCGGTAAATACCTCGAGCTTACTCACGGAGAAGCGAAAATGAATATTTTCGAAATGGCACGTGATGGATTGAAGCAGGAACTCCCTGCATTGATCAGGAAAGCCCTGTCAGGGAATAAATCATTAACCTTAGAAGATATAAAAGTAAAACCGAACGGCAGAGCACAATATACAAACCTTACGATTAAGCCGATTAAAGAACCGGCCGAAATGCGAGGGTATTTACTACTGATATTTGAGGATATAAAAATTCAAAATAAAGAGCTGTCATCTAAAAAGCTTCGTTTTGATGAGAAGTCTGAAAAAATAATTAAAAAACTTGAGCACGAGCTAAAAAATTCAAAAGAGAATTTACGCTCCACTATTGAAGAATTGGAAACTTCTAATGAAGAACTTAAATCGGCAAATGAAGAGTTGCAATCGACCAATGAGGAGATGCAGAGCTCAAATGAAGAAATGGAAACTTCAAAGGAAGAACTGCAGTCCCTCAATGAGGAATTAATTACAGTCAATACAGAAATACAAAATAAGAATGATGAATTATCGGTTATTAACGATGATATGAAAAACCTTCTGAATAGTATTGATATCCCTACAATCTTTTTAGATAACAATCTGCTAATTAAGAGATTTACACAGAACACGGCAAAATTATTAAACTTAATTCCATCGGACATCGGAAGACCAATAAACCATATGACTACTAATTTCAAATATGAAAATCTTATTGAGGATGCTATGGAAGTTTTAAGAACCTTTGTTTTTAAGGAAATTGAGCTTCAGACAAAAGATGGTACATGGTATCAAATGCGGATACTACCTTACCGAACGACAAGTAATATCATTGACGGCCTTGTGGTAACCTTCACTAATATTCACAATTTAAAATCCGCGTACCAGGAGAACCGTAAATTAAACAAAAAAATTCAGCTTGCACGCGAGTATTCCGATAACATAGTTGAAACAGTAAGAGATTCACTGCTTATTCTTGATAAGGATTTGAAAGTTCTCTCAGCCAATCGCTCATATTATTCTTTATTTAATACGGTTAAAGAAAAAACCTTGGGTAAGTTTGTATACGATCTCGAAGATAATAAATGGAATATTCCCGATCTCAGGAAACTGCTTGAGGAAATAATTCCTAAAAGCAATTTTTTTGAGGACTATGAAGTTGAATACAATTCTAAGGAAGGTAAAAAGAAATTATATCTAAATGCCCGCGAGATATTTCAGGAGGACAAAGAATCCCGGCTTATTCTTCTTGCAATACGAAGTCAAAATAAAAATTAATGAGGAAAAAATGAAAAGCAATAAAAAAACTAAGGCAAAAGATAAACCGGTAAAAACCGTAACAAACAAAAATCAGAAAAAGAATAAACAAGTTGAATCTTTTAGTAAGTTTCAGGATGGAAAGAAGCGGTCTAAAAGCAAAATTGAAGATGTACAAAAACTTGTTGAATTACTTCAGATCCATCAGATAGAACTTGAACATCAAAACCAGGAACTAAGGAATACACAGCAGGAACTGGAAGAATCCAGAAATAGGTATGTTAATCTTTTCGATTTTTCACCAATACCTTACTTTACACTCAACTCCGACAGTATTATTAAGGAGGTAAATTTAAGTGCCAGTAAAATGTTCGGTATTGAAAGAAAATATTTATTGGGCAGAAACTTAATTAGTTATGTTCACCCGCATGATAGAGTTATTTATAATTCTTTTATAAAATCTCTGTTTGAATCTTCTAACAAACGGTCCTGCGAATTAAAAATAGTGAATAAAGACAAGCATATATTCCAGGTCCTGCTTGAAGGGTTAATGTTAGACGATATAATTGAACCAAATCTAAAATGTCATATTGCCATCATCGATTTAACGGGACACAATAAGATCTAAATAAAGCTAACGATGAACTTAAACAACTCAACGCAAACATAGATGAATTCTTCTCAATCATTGCACACGATTTAGTGAACCTGGTACGGGACCTGGGTCTCAGCTTTGCAAAGAGTTTGTTGAAAAAAATGGCGGACACTTCGGGTATATAGTAGTAGCCCATCTTTCATCCCTCTGCTCTATATAATGCACAGTTAATAATTAGTACATTAAAACATTAAAAAATAATTTTCGGTTCTTGAATTAACCTTAAAATTAAATTGGAGTATATAGTGAAGAAAATAAAAATTGTAATATTAACCGGGAGTTTTCTCTTAGGTTTAGTGGCTATAGGGTGCGGCAGCAGTCCTGCCGTGATAGATAAGGAATCGTCTACATCCTCTATTCGGGCCGCAGAAGAAGTAGGTGCGTCCGGTATTTCCAGCGCATCGCTCTATCTGCAATTAGCTAAAGAGGAGTTGGAAAAAGCCCAGGTATTTGCAGCAAATGGTGAGAAAAAACAGGCAGACTCAATGTTACTGCGTGCAAGTGTGGATGGCGAACTGGCTGTAGCATTGTCACGGAGTGATGCTGACAGGAAGGAAGCAGCAGATGCGATGGATCGTGTAAAAAAACTTAGACAGGACAATAACTTATCTGAAGAAAGGAATTGACGTATGAAACTCATGATATATCTTATGGCACTAGTATTTACCGCGCTTATTGGATGCAGCGCAAGTTTACCCCCTCAGGAATTAGTTGATGCACGGCTATCCTTTCAGCAGGCAAGTGCAGGACAAGCCGCACGATTAGTACCGGCAGAATTGCACAAAGCAAAAACAGCTCTCGACCTCGCCGAAAAATCTTTCCTGGAAGATCCCGATTCTTACGTAACAATTGATCTTTCATATGTAGCAGATCGCAAATCGAAGATAGCCGAAGCCCTTGCTACTACGTTTGCTGAAAACGAAGCAACAGAAAAAGCTAAAAAAGATTACGAAGTTGCTCAAAACGAAATTATGAAAAATACAGCAGAGCAGCTTTCAGTTGAACAAAAAGCACGTATTGATGCTGAGAAGGTAGCGGCTGATGCACTGGCAGATCTCGCCAAACTTGCAGCCGTTAAGGAAGAAGCCCGGGGCCTGGTAATCACCCTTTCAGGCAGCGTACTTTTTGCTTCAAATGAATGGAGCCTCTTGCCTGCAGCACAGAACCGGCTAAACCGGGTAGCTGATGCTCTCATGTTGAACAAAGAACGCCAGCTTACAATTGAGGGATTTACCGATTCGCAGGGATCTTTAGAACATAACATGGTGTTATCCCAGAAGCGGGCTGACGTAGTGCGCTCATATTTAATATCGCGCGGATATCCGGGTAATCTTATTCAAGCCAATGGTATTGGTGAAGAAAGACCTGTAGCTAGTAATACAAGCGCTGAGGGGCGGGCGAATAATCGTCGGGTAGAAATCATAGTAGCACCTATAACCAAACTGTAAAAACGATTGATATTTATAAATCAAGACCCGGAAAATAGCCGGGTCTTTTTTTTAGGTTACATTTTCGCTTTAGGTATAAGGAAGGAAATAAATATATATAACATGGAAATTATTCTGTATGCTTTAATCCCTATCATATTGATAGTTCTTTTAGGGAGCAGAATTGTAAGACCGACTCAACGAGGTCTGACAGAGCGGCTGGGTAAATACAATCGATTTGCAAATCCGGGATTTCACTGGATATTCCCGTTTATTGAACGGATGTACAGAATTAACATCACAGAATCTATGATAAATGCCGAGCCGCAGGAAATTATCACTAACGACAATTTAAATGCAAGAGTTGACGCTCAGGTTTATTTTAAAGTTAAGGCTGATGAAGAGAGTGTAAAAAATTCCATTTACAATGTGAATAATTACATGTATCAGATTGTCAATTTGGCCCGGACGACCTTAAGAAATATTATCGGCACGTTAACATTAAAGTCAGCTAACAGTGAAAGAGGTAAAATAAATTCGGAGCTGCATAGAACCCTCTATGAAGAAACTCAAAGTTGGGGTATTGAAATTGTCCGCACAGAATTAAAAGAAATTGATCCGCCGCCTGATGTACAGGAAACAATGAACAAGGTCGTGAAAGCCGAGAATGAAAAGGTTGCTGCAATTGACTTTGCTTCAGCAAGAGAAACAGTTGCAGACGGAGAAAAACGTGCCAAAATTAAAGAAGCTGAAGGCTACAAGCAGTCAAAAATACTGCAGGCAGAGGGTGATGCGGCAGCGATCAAATTAGTGAATGAAGCAGCAGATAAATACTTTGTCGGAAATTCTCAGCTTTTAAAAAGACTCGAAACAGCCCAGGCTGCACTTGAGAGCAACGCGAAGATAATAGTTCCGGCAAATCAACAACTTGTAAATGTTATTGGAGATCTGGCAGGAATATCACCAAAAAATAACGGGCAGGGGGAAAAGTAAAGTGAGATAAACCTGAGTACTATAAAAGGATAGCATTGGCTCTGGCTGAAACTCAACGCCGCTTCCCGATATCATATAGTCAAAAATTATGGGGTCTTTCATAACATGAATCCGTGAAATATAAAGAGGGCCGGCTAAAAATATTCTTAAAACTATAATGGTTAGTTTCTGTAAAAATCAATTCGTTTCAGCTTTTGGAAGGCCGATCTGTAATACTGAATTATCTAAATGCAAATCTCTCTGAGGGAAAAGGTATCTCGATGTTATTCTCCCTGAATTTTTTGAATATTTCAAAATAGAGTAAGCTTTTCAGGATTGCGGGAGTAGTTATGTAATTGCTTGTCCAGATCAGGAGATCAAAGTTAAGTGAACTATCCCCAAATTCATTTAAGAGCACGAATGGTGCCGGATTTTTTAAAACACCATCTTCCTTAGCTGCAACTTCCAGTAAAATTTTCTTTACTTTTTCAGGATCCTCTTTATATGCAACACCCACCGGAATACTGAATCTCACATTCCTGTCAGTGTGGCTCCAGTTAATAACTGTTGATGAGATAAAATCAGAGTTAGGAACAATCACAGAAATGTTATCATTTGTAACTACCGTTGTAGATCTCATAGAAATATTCATGACATCGCCGAAGACTTCTCCTACCTGTATCCTGTCTCCTACTTTTATCGGTCTCTCAAAAAGGATAATTATTCCACTCACTAAATTGTTTGTGACATTCTGTAAGCCGAACCCTATTCCAACCCCGAGTGCACCGACAAGAATAGTTATTGTGCTCAAGTTAATTCCAACCGTTTGAATAACAATCACCAGTCCGAATGCAAGAAAACCATATCGAATAATTGTACCTACCGCGAGCCGCACTCCCAGTTCCACCTTGCTTTTAGAAAGGACTTTAAAGACAATCCATTTTTTAAGCTTTGCAGTAATAAAGAGAAGAAGCCAGGCAAGAAAAATAAAATAAAGAATAGTCCAGAGAGTTATTGAAGAATTCCCGATATCTATCAGCTGAATGCTGAGGAAATCTTTCACAACATTAAAATATTTTTGTATGAATTCCTTCATTAATTACCGCCGTCTGCATGTTACAAATCCTTAACCTTCACCACTCGTTTAATATACAACAAAATCCGAACAGGCACTTCATCCTAAAGATGTAGTTCCATTTTCATCCTTTTGTGCGATTGATCAATCCTAAAATTCTCGATATCATATTACGGTAATCCTGGATTTTTTACTTGAATTCTCAATTATAATTTTAACGGAGCTATCAATTAAAATGAAGTGGAATTAACCCTGAGGAACTACAAAAAATGATATCAAAATTGTTATGGTTAGTGTACCAAAACATTTAAAAAGGTCGATTAAATATTTCTTAACATAATACAAGGAGAATTATGAAAAACAAACATTTTATCTTAGCAGCTATCTTGCTGATGGCTGGATCACTATTAACCGGTTGTGATAATAACCGAGAAAATGCAAATGAAAAGGTCAAACAAGCAAATCAGGATATGGTAGATGAACAGGCTCAATATGAGAAAGAATGGCAGCAGTTCAAACACGATACTGAGTTAAAAATCAATGCTAACCAAAAAAATATTGCTGATTTCAAAACGGCGATGAAAACAACCAGTGAAAAATTCAAAGCTAAATATGAAAATGAAATCCTGACGCTGGAACAGAAAAATATCGAATTACAAAAAAAATTGAATGATTATAAGTATGAAGGAAAAGATAATTGGGAAGAATTCAAACAAGAGTTTAATAATGATATTGATAGTGTTGGAAATGCGCTCAATGCTTTATTTGAAAAGAAAGTTTAATGATTAACAGAATAGTTTTTTATTAAGCAATTTTGCAGTCTGCGGGGATGATGATAGGACGAACACGAAATGAAACAGGCAAGTGAGCGAAATGCTTGAAATTGATCCTGTTTTGCCTGAAGGTTAGGAGAATGATCAGTCTTACGAAATAGTTAACGCAAGTACATAATCACGTCAGGAGAAAACTATGAATATCCATATCAATACGGGTCATAAGATACAGGGTAACCAGGCACTAATTTCTAAATTCAGCAACATAATTGAGAGCTCATTAAGTAGAGTGAGTGATCACATTACCAAAGTGGAAGTACATTTGAAAGATGAAGATGGTTACAAGAAAGGAAATAACGACAAACGCTGCATGATTGAAGTACGACTCGAAGGACGCCAGCCCATAGTTGTTACCGATCATGCCGATAATTTGAACCAGGCACTGGACGGTGCCCTGGATAAATTAATAAATATGATAAAAAGCATCCTGGGTCGGCAACACGATCAAAGGAGTCACAATTCCGAAAGATCCACACCTGAACCAGAATATCGGGAGGAAAAGTGATATTCCAGCGTGGATAAGACTTTACCAAATTTGATCTGAATGAACAGCTTCATGATGCGGAATGAGTAAAATTAAGTCATTTCAACAGAACAATACGAATAATAGAGGTAAAGGTAAGAGGTGGCTGCGGGTGTTTAATTATAGCTCAAAAGACGTAGTCCCTTTTTCATCCTTTTGACCGATTGTACGGGCTTATATTTCTGTCTAACATCATTCATAGAGTATTTATAATAAATGTATATACGAAGGAATGATATTGCACCAGTCGCCCGATAAAGATTATAATGCTGAAGCAGGAAGTGAAGCCTCACCGGCAACTATTCCTGATTCATTACTTACGACATTCCTCCTGGAAGTGCATTCGCTCACTGTTTTCATACTGCGCTTTTTCAAAGAAGTGTTTAGGCCGCCTTACGAGTTTAATGAACTGCTCAGGCAATCATTTATAATTGGTTATAAATCATTTCCCCTGGTTGCAATTACAGGTTTTATAATCGGGCTTGTGCTTACCATTCAGACAGGACCCACATTAGCAAAGTTTGGAGCAGAATCCTGGCTTCCGGCAATGGTAGCGGTGTCAATAATCCGGGAAATCGGGCCGGTTATAACTTCTTTAATATTTGCAGGAAAGGTGGGTTCAGGGATCGGGGCAGAACTGGCCTCAATGAAAGTAACTGAACAGATAGATGCCATGAAGGTATCAGGCACTAATCCATATAAATATCTTGTAGTTACGAGAATAGTTTCTGCAACCCTGATGCTTCCGATTCTGGTAATTCTTTCCGATGCATGCGGTTTATTAGGATCATACATTGCAGTAAATTTAAAAAGCAATGTAAGTACCTATCTGTTTTTTTCTCAGATCTTCCAGAGTCTGCAATTTGCAGATCTGATTCCTGCATTCATAAAAACTTTTTTCTTTGGATTTGCGATTGGTGTTATAGGATGTCATAAAGGATATTATTCAAATAAAGGTACTGAAGGTGTTGGGAAAGCAGCCAACTCTGCCGTTGTATTTGCCTCCCTGATGGTATTTTTAATAGACATGGTTGCAGTGCAAATTACAAGTTTACTTCAAAATTAAATCAATCAATTAAAAGAATGACACATAATACAGAAGATATAGAAACTAAAGATGATAAGAAGCTGAACACTCCTGTTGCACTTAAAATGGAGCATCTGAAGAAATCTTTTGGGAATAACCATGTATTGCGGGATATTAATCTTAAAATTGCTATAGGGGAAAATCTTGCGATCCTTGGTAAGTCGGGAACGGGTAAATCAGTCCTTATTAAATGTATTGCGGGATTGGTTGAAATTGATGAGGGGAAACTATTTATCTTCGGACAAAATATTTCTGAAATAAAAAGTGATGAACTATCTGAGATACAAAGAAAAATCGGATTTCTTTTTCAAAGCGGTGCTTTATATGACTCAATGACAGTAAGGGAAAACCTCGAATTCCCGCTTAGAAGGAAAAAGAGATCAATGAAAAAAGATACGATGGAACTTTTAATAAAAGAAGCACTGGAGAATGTAGGACTTTCTAAGACGATTAACGAGATGCCTTCAGAGCTCTCCGGCGGGATGCGCAAAAGATTGGGTTTAGCCCGGACTTTGATTCTAAAACCCGAGATAATGCTTTATGATGAACCTACAACGGGGCTGGATCCTATAACATCCAGAGAAATTAGTAAGCTGATCCTTGATGTACAAAGGAAATATAAAACAACCTCAATTATCATCACACACGATACCGAATGCGCCAGGCTAACTGCAAACCGGTGTATAATAATTAAGGACGGAATTTGCTTTGCAGAAGGATCTTACACTGATCTGATCAATTCAACAGACCCGTGGATAAAATCATTTTTTGAATAGATAAAGAAATAAGAAGAGATAGTTAAATGAAAAACAATATAAACAGTAAAATTAGATTGGGAATATTCATTAGCCTTGGAATTGCAGTATTTATTGCTGCAATATATTTCCTCGGTGCGAAACAGCAGCTGTTCAGAAGCACTTTTCGCTTAAGCGGAGTATTCAGGGATGTTGGGGGACTTCAGGCAGGAAATAACGTGCGTTTATCAGGAATAAATGTTGGCACCGTAGAAAATATCACAATGATCAGTGATACTTCTGTAAGAGTTGGCATCCTTGTTGACGAAAACACCCGGGAGTTCATAAAAAAAGATGCGCTTGCAACTATTGGTTCTGAAGGCCTTATGGGGAATAAAGTTTTAATTATCAGTCCTGGAACAGGCGGAAAAAAAGGAATAGAAAATAATGATGTTATACAGACAGCTCCTCCAATTAATATGGACGATATTCTGTTTTCATTAAAATCAACAATTGATAATGCCTCAAGCATTACAGGTTATTTAAAGACAATTACAAATAATGTACAGTCAGGAGAGGGAACGATCGGAAGACTGATAATGGATAAGTCGTGGCGGGAAAATTTCGATTCAACTTTTGCAAATCTTAAAGATGGCTCAGTTGGATTTAAGACCTTTATGGAGAAAACAAATGAACTGAACCTTCTCCTGGCGTCATTAAATACAACTGTTGAGAATGCGTCTGACATTACGTTAGATCTTTCTAAAATTACTAACAATATGCAATCTGGAAAAGGAATAATGGGGAAACTGTTGATGGACAACTCAACAGGGGAGAATTTCGATACTACTTTAGTTAATCTTAAAAACAGTTTAGCCCAGTTTGAAATATTTATAAAGAAAGCACAGGGTAGTTGGCTGCTGGGATTTTAAAGGAAGAGCTAATAATAAGTTGAACAGATGTGAACATTCTGTTACAGAGATTGTAATATGGTCTTTATCATTTTTCTAAAAGGAATCTTTATAGGTTTTGCGATGGCAGTACCCATTGGGCCTATTGGAATAATGTGTATTCGCAGGACATTGACTGAGGGACGATTACGCGGGCTAATTATAGGTCTTGGAGCTGCCACTGCGGATTTGATTTATGGTTGTATTGCTGCCTTTGGTCTTACGATTATTTCAGATACTCTTGTCAGCCAAAGAATTTGGATACGACTTGCAGGAGGAATACTGCTTCTTTACCTGGGTTTAAGAACTTTCAGAAAAATACCTGCTGATCCCAGGATTCCAATAAACAATAGAGGGATTTTTCGAACATATTTAACATCTTTTTTTATAACTCTTACAAATCCTTTAACAATTTTTGCTTTTCTTGCCGTATTTGCCGCCCTCGGATTGGGGAGTGATCTTGGCAATTTTTCTGCCTCAGCTCTTGTTGCGGGTGTTTTTATAGGTTCGGGGTTATGGTTTCTGGCCCTAAGTTCCGGAGTTTTACTTTTCCGAAAGAAGCTCGACTTAGCCGGACTTGGGTGGGTGAATAAAATTGCCGGTATACTGATTATTCTTTCAGGAATAATTGTTATGGCTAGTTTACTAATAAAAAGGTCCCAGGCATAAATGAAAGGATTTACCCCAATCCATTGCCGCATTGAACTTAATAAATACATTATTTTGTTGGAACAGCGGTTGCTGTAAATTATCAAATGTACAAGCCTTGCTGCCTGAGTAAGGGAGCCAAAATGATAGTTGGTTTACAATAACATTCAAAAATTATCAGGGTAGCTCCGTGCATCTATCTTCAAATAATTTGTTCCCAACAGATAGGATTAAGCCTTTTTTCATCCCTTTGCCTGATTGTTTCGACTTGCGCCTTCCCGTATTTTCATATGAGTTTAATAAAGACTATTTGTACAGAAACTCTAAAATAAAAGCTCGTGTAAAAGCGATAAGCACATTAACGATTTTTATTTAGAATATTAAAGGAAGAGAATTTAACAATGAAATTAACTTACGAAAAAAGGATTCAGTTCGCGGTTCTTTTGATTTTTATTACAGCAGGCTTATTCATTTTTGGCTGTTCTGAGTCAACTTCACCAGAACCCGGGAGGGGTCAGTTAAAGCTGACAATGATTGATTTTCCCGCAGGTTACGACGAGGTAAATATAGTCGTAACAAGAGTTGAAGTTCATAGATCCGGGGCTGATTCAAGCAACGGATGGTTCGTGATAAACAATAGTCCTGCTACTTATGATCTGTTATTATTAAGGAATGGGGCAAGTGTTGTCCTTGGTAACCATTCGCTTGAGGCCGGTCACTATACACAAATAAGATTAATAATTGGTACAGGAAGTAACATAGTTGTTGATGGAGTTACTTATCCTCTTGAAATTCCAAGCGGACAGATAACGGGTATCAAACTTAATCATTCTTTTGATATTGAGGATGGTATTGTTTACGAGCTATTACTTGATTTTGATGCCGGGCGTTCAATAGTAGAGGCGGGTAATGGAATATATAAGTTGAAACCTGTTATTAGAGTAACGCCTGTTGCAATCTCCGGAAGCATTTCGGGTAAAATAAATCCGGTAAGCTCTGCTGGTTTTGTTTATGCAATAAGCGGAACAGATACCTCTCTTACAATTGCTGAACCAATTACAGGGTCATTCTTGTTAATGGCATTATTACAACAGACTTACAGGGTAGAAGTATTTTCTACAGATCCGGCTTTTAATGATACAACTGTTACTAATGTAAATGTTGTTGCAAAACAAAATACTGATATGGGAACGATCAACTTAAGCATTAAATAATATTTAAAAAAATGAAAGAGGTTTTAGTTATGAAAAAAAATATCCTATTCTTTATGGTCCTGGGATTTATGATGATCCTGGCAAAACCCATTACAGCACAAGACCACGGATTTGGCCTTGGAATTATTTTAGGGGAACCAACCGGGTTGAGTGCAAAACTCTGGACGTCAAAGGATAATGCTTTTGATTTCGGTCTTGGTGTCTCCCTTGGCGGCGATCGTATCAAATACAAGGGTGAATACAATAATTCCGGACGTGTTCACTTTCACATGGATTATCTCTGGCATGCATTTAACGCAATCCAATCGACTGAAAGATTTCCGCTTTATTACGGATTTGGAGGCAGGTTCAACACCGGCGGGGGTTATGACGGATCATTTGGTGTAAGAGGTGTATTTGGAATAGCCTGGTTACCTCATTCAACTCCGATAGATGTATTTTTAGAGCTGGTACCGGTATTTCAGGTTACTCCGCTTACCGGACTAGGAATTGACGCAGGGCTTGGAGTAAGATATTTCTTTGAATAAAAGAAAATAATTGTTAGCGGGTATTAAAAAAAAGGAATTATAAAAATGAAAAAAATAAAAAGTATAATATTAGTTGTAGTAGTAGCAAGTCTTGTTATTTTGGGTTACAGCTGCGGTACAAGCAACGCTGTTAAAGGTGGAGTCATAGGCGGCGTTGGCGGGGGAGTGGTTGGCGGAGTTATTGGGGATCAGTTGGGTAATACCGTACTGGGAGCAATAATAGGTGCTGCCGTTGGCGGTACTGCAGGAGCTTTGATTGGAGACTATATGGATCAGCAAGCCGAAGAAATGGAAAATGATATCGCGGGTGCAAAAATAGAAAGAGTAGGCGAGGGCATAAAAATAACTTTCGATTCCGGGATCCTTTTTGAAACCAATTCTTCCACACTGCAATCTCAGGCTAAAACAAATATCCGTAATCTTGCTGTCATTCTTAACAAATATCCCGATACGAACATCCTGGTAACAGGGCATACCGATTTTGATGGTACAGATGAATACAACCAAACTTTATCCGAAAGTAGGGCTGAGTCAGTTTCAGATTATACGAAAGGACAGGGCGTTAATTCGTACAGACTTTCAATCCTGGGATTGGGTGAAAAAGAACCTATTGCCTCAAACCAGACAGCTGAAGGCAAGCAGCTTAACAGAAGAGTTGAAATTGCGATTTTTGCAAATGAAGATCTTAAAAAAGCTGCCGAAAGAGGACAACTTTAATTAAGAATTATTTTTAATTTCAGGTGATCATAAAAGGTCGGCTGGTAATTTACAAATCGGTTCGGTAGTTCAAATTTCATATTGAAAGTGACTAAATTGATGCAGACGGCACGTAAGATGAAAGTTACGTGCCGTCTGCTAAATTATAGGTGTTTTCTTTTTAATCGGTATCCTGGAATAAAGATAAAGATGAATTAACCTGCATGAAGCTTCCAGATAGTGTTCTGCTTTGAGAGAGTAATCCTGGTGTTATCTTCGGTAAGTAACAGTAATTAAGCTCCTCAACCCTTGTTCCCACAAAGAAAGAAAAATTACTTGATTGGAATTTGCCATCTTGATTACTAATAAAACTGATTTGATGAACCTCTGGTTCGTGACGATTACTGAGGTTCCCTTTTCTTGTCACTGCCTTTCAAATACTCCGTAGCTTGTATAAGTATGGCCTTCCGCGTCATAACTTAAATATGTAACCTTGACAATATCTTCTGAATCGGATAGTACTGCTGTCTCTTTTACACAAACTTTACCATCCTTCTTTGCTATTCCTTCAATGATATTGGGACTTAGCAAACGATATGATACTGTATCCGCAAACGGGGTGCCTTTGACCGGGTTATCCATCCCGTCAAATTTCCCCTCAACAGAAATCGTCAGACATTCGTCCTTGTCGTTAATAAGTTCTTCCAGGATTTTAAAGGAAATTCCGTCGGTTTCTAATTTCATTACCTGGCTTTTTGTGACCGGAGGTATATTGGAATCTTTCAGATTTAATTTCCAGATTCCTTTGAATCCCTTACTTCCCATTGGATCCTCCATTATTGTCTTTGAAATTTTTCTTGCCTGATCAGGTTGAATTACTGAAGCTCAAAAAACATATTGGGCTACATAATAAGTTCCATAGTTGTTACGGAAGTTCCCTCCCGCGTAAATTTCACCTGCGAAGCTTGTGCAGATTGCAAGGATATCCCTGTCCGCATTTAAGCTTCCAACTTCAGTCCACGCACCGTTTTCCCAAACGGCAACAGCATTGCCGTAATTATTTATTGTAAAATTTCCACCGGCGTAGATGTACCCGTTATCGTCAATTGTAAGTGATATGATAGCGCCGTTGAGATTCCCGTATTCTGCCCAGCTGGTTCCATTCCACCTTCCCATATAATATTTCCCCGATGGAGTGTGAAAATCACCTCCGACATAAAGGTCATGCGATGCGTCGGTAAAGGAGCTCAGGATAGCACCTTCTGTTGTATTGAGATCGGGAAGTTTAGTCCATATTCCGTTCCACCTGGCAGCATATGGTATCCCGGCGCCGGCCTGGCTTACTGCACATACGTAAACATTTGAAGAAACTGCTCCTGAAGCGTCGGCACAAAGGGAAGTGACCGGATCAGATGTGTTGAAATTTCCAATGTTGCTCCAGGCGAACCCGTTCCATTTGTAAACTAAGTTAAGACCGCTGCTGTTTTCTATGACTCCTGCAGCGTACAGATTATCATGAGTGTCTGTGCATATAACTATGTCCTGATCATAGTTCGAATGGATTCCCAGATCACTCCATTCGCTTCCATTCCACTTTGCGATATACCGCAGATTGGCAGCATTGGTAAATGCCCCGGCGGCATACAGATTGCCGCTGTTATCAGTTACAAGCATTTTTATATCGCCGTTTGTATCAAGATGGCCGAGATTACTCCATTCCGTTCCGTTCCACCTGGCGACATAATAAAGAGAGCTGTCGTTCGTGAAAGCCCCGGCTGCGTATATGTTTCCCGATGCATCTGTACAAAGCGTGTATATACCTCCGTTGGCATTTAGATTACCTGTCTCGATCCATTGTTGTCCGGTGGCTGGCGGAGGATTGGTACTAAGCCCTGACCCTATCTTACATCCTGCGGAGAATAAAGATAAAGCAACTAGAAATGCTGAATAGAATATTTTGTTAAATCCCATTTTTTTCCCGCTATTATTTTCATGTTCTTACCCCGATATTACGGAAAATCCTTTTCATCAGCAATTTCGGAGCATAATGTTAACTCACCTGATTTTATTCGAAGGGAGAGTACAATATTTGATTATCATTCATAAATACAATAAATTAATATTATTGTTAATTATCTATATTTATGAATATAAGCGATTTAAATAGAAGCAATAAATTATTTCTTTCTACGGCAGATATAGCGAATATTCTTTCCATTGATAAAGAATCAGCAAAGGTTACCGCGTCTCGTTACCGGAAAAAAGGCTATATCATCAGATTAAAAAGAGATATTTATGTCACAGAAAATAAATTCGGCAATTTATCGGAAATTGAATTATTCCGCCTTGCTAATATTCTTCAGGTTCCTTCATACATTTCTCTTACATCTGCGCTCAGCTACTATAATATTACCACCCAGCAGCAAAGAAATTATATAGAATCTGTCGCCGTTAAAAGAACCACGCATTTTAATGTAAGAGGACTTCAATTCACTTATACTAAAATTAAGGAAGGTCTTTATGGGGGTTTTGTATTAGAAAATAATTGTTTTATCGCTAAACCCGAGAAGGCATTTGCGGATATTGTTTATCTTGCTTCCCTTCAAAAATATAATCCCGATTTTCCTTCAATCGATTTCAGGAAATTAGACCGATCGGATATTACTAAATACCTTAAACGGTCAAATAAAAAAACAGTTACCTTCTGGGATGAATTATGCGCGACTTACAAAATTTAGAAGTATTTGAAATAGAAGTACTTGATTTATTGAACAGCATAAGAGTGCTGGATTCATTATTCTTTGGCGGCGGTACTATGCTTAGACTTTGTCATAATCTCAACAGGTATTCAACCGATCTTGATTTCTGGATTTCACCTTCAACAGATGCAAAACAGCTTCATGCCAAAATCAAATCAACTCTGCAGAAAAATTACCGGTTATCTGATGCAGCGAATAAAAAGTATACTATACTCTATGAATTCAGATCAGAGAAAGTAACCAGGAATCTCAAAATTGAAATCAGGAAGGAGCAGTCAGAATTTGAATGGGAGAGGAAGATCGCCTTTTCCAGGTATGCAGATAAGCAGGTTCTGGTGAAGGGCCTGACACTAAAGCAGATGATGAGGAATAAGACTGAGGCTCTGCTTTCAAGAAAACTTATTCGGGATTGTTTTGATCTGGAATTTTTACTGATGCGCGGCATTGAACTAACCAATGATAAAGAAAAATTAACTGAAATATCAGAAATCATAAAGAATTTTAAGGACAGGGATTATAAGGTTATTCTGGGATCCATCCTTGAAGTAAAAGAGAGAAAATTCTATTCTCAAAACAAATTCAGCTTTTTACGTGAGGAAATCACCCGAAAATTATTACCCTCAAAAGAATAATTCAGACGAATCCGGAAGAAACCCAATATCATATTTTGGCTCTGCCTGGCTATTGGGAATTAAATATTCTCCCAAGTGATGATTGTGAATAAAACATCACAAATTCTTGTTCGGTTTTGGTTTAAGTTGTTATTTTTTATAAATGCCGATTATTTCTGACCCTAAGTTTCTGTCAATTTCAGACCGAATCGCGCAGAGAGGTCGTTTTACAAAAGGAAGAATATGAATAAAGATTATTTCCAGGAGAAATCAAAGACTTACGAGAAGGATAGCAACAGAGTTAATAATGTTGAAAATATTGCAAATGCAATAAAGCGTAATATTAAGTTTGAAAAGACAATGCATATTATGGATTTTGGTTCCGGGACCGGATTGTTATTGGAGAAAATAGCACCGCTGGTCGGAAAAATTACAGCGGTAGACATATCAAAATCAATGATCAGCGAATTAGCAGCTAAGAGAGAAAACATCGACTGTGAACTTGAAATACTGGAAATGGATCTGTCTAAGTCTAAACCGGATGTAAAATTTGATGGGATAATATCGTCAATGGCTATGCATCATGTTAAGGACATTGGTGCTATGTTTCATAATTTTTATGAGATGCTGCATAAAAAAGGATTTATAGCAATTGCAGATATAGATCACGAGGACGGCAGTTTTCATCAAGAAGATACCGGTGTTTTCCATAATGGGTTTGATAGGGTGGAATTTATGAATTCTGCAGGATCAGCGGGCTTTAAGGATCTTGAAATTTTGTCAGCTAGTGTAGTTAAAAAACCACACGGGGAATACCCGGTATTTTTATTGACTGGATATAAATAATAATATCTCTTCGTATAATGCATCTGGTTATAAAAAAAATCAATTAACAACCGGAGCTTCTTAGCTGCTTAAAATTTATTGCAAATTAACTCCGCCCGGCGTAATTTAATGTTTGGAAAAAGGGGAATAGCACCCGGCTTTTATATTTTTTGTCAATTATCAGGAGAGAATTCCGACATGAAAAAAATTATTGCACTTCTTTTCATTACATCAATAATATTCTCATTTGATTCATTCGCTCAGAGAAATGATTCTGAAACTGACTCAATAGCACAGCTGATAAAGAATGAAGAGATGAGCAATTCTAAAGTTATGGAAATTGCCAGCTATCTTACAGATGTATATGGACCACGATTGACTTTTTCGAACGAATATAAACAGGCTGCGGATTGGGCCTCTTCCAAAATGAAGGAATGGGGATTGGAAAATGTTCATTATGAAAAGTGGGGACCGGAAGGGAAGGGCTGGACATTGAAAAGTTTTTACGCTGAAGTTACTAAACCCCGTACTATTCCCTTAATTGCTTATCCGGCTGCATGGTCACCTTCCCTGGAAGAAACTGCTACGGGTAATGTTGTCTGGCTGAATGTAAATTCGGAAAAAGATTTTGATGATTATAAAGGAAAACTGAAGGGTAAATTTGTACTGATAAGCCCCGCAACAAATCTGCATCCGCATTTTACACCTGATGCCGAAAGACTTAATGATTCAACATTACTTCAATTAGCAAACGCATATCAGCGGGCAGGGCATAGAAGATTCAGGTTCCCCAGGATGACAATGGACAATTTCGATTCGGTATTCACACTATTTAAACAATGGAGACCAGGTATCGATTCCGAAACTGTAGCAAATTTTATTATTGAAAGAACATTTGGACCAAAGAAACTCCAATTTTGCATGGACGAAGGTGCTGAAGCAGTGCTTACAAATTCAAGAGGAGATGATGGAACTCTTTTTGTCGACGAAGCATCAGTACCCCGAAAAGAAGGGAACCGCAGCGAAAGGTTATCGGTTTATGATCCGGAAGCACCTGAAGTGATACCTCAGATCGTTGTTTCCGCGGAGAATTATAACCGGATGATAAGGATGATCGAAAAAGGGGAAAAGCTGACTATGCAGATGGAATTAAAAGCGGAAATCACAAAACCGGATTCTGCGTTTAACATTATAGGGGAAATACCGGGCACCGATAAAAAGGATGAAGTTGTTATGATAGGCGGACATTTCGATTCGTGGCATGGAGGTACCGGGGCAACCGATAATGCCTGCGGAAGTGCCGTCTGCCTGGAAGCAATGAGGATTTTGAAAAAACTTAATTTAACTCCGGGGAGAACGATAAGGATAGGGTTATGGGCCGGTGAGGAAGAGGGTTTGCTTGGTTCGAGAGCTTATGTTGATCAGCACTTCGGTGAAAAGTCTGCAGACTATAATAGTGAAGCCTCGGCTGATCCTTCTACTGCCAGTCCTGAAACCAAAGAAGAGTATAGAAATTTCTCTGTTTATTTCAATGACGATAACGGAACGGGCAGGTTCAGAGGTATTCACCTGCAGGGGAATGAATCTGCGCGATCAATTTTTCAGGAATGGCTGCACGAATTTAATGACCCCGATGCACAGACGATAAGCATTTCAAACACAGGCGGAACGGATCATCTTTCGTTCGATAATGCGGGTCTGCCGGGATTTCAATTTATCCAGGACCCGCTGGATTACTCCAGTCGGACTCATCACTCAAATATGGATGTTTATGACCGTCTCCAGAAAGATGATCTGGAACAGGCCGCGGCGATGATGGCATTCTTCGCATATAAAGCGGCAATGATGGATAATCAGTTTCCGAGAAAAGAGAAGAAATAAACCTGTCCATTTTTGCAAGCACTGCTTTAGCACAATAGATTTTAAGGGCCATCCCGTGTGGATGGTCCTCTAAAATTGATACAGATGGAGTTAAAACTATTTCGGATCTATGGGGTATATTCTGCTACATAGTAGGTTCCGTAGTTATTGCGGAAGTTGCCTCCGGCGAAGATCTGACCGAGGTAGTTTGTGGTGACTGCAAGGATGTTCGTTCCCGCATTCAGATCGCCGACTTCGGTAAATGCCCCGTTATTCCATTCTGCAACCGCATAGCCGGGGTTATTAATTGTAAAACTTCCGGCAGCATAGATGTTCCCGTTGTCATCAGTTGTGAGTGATGCAATCGCGCCGTTAAGAATTCCGTCTTCCTCCCAGCTGGTTCCGTCCCATTTTGCCATATAATATTTGCCTGAAGGGGTATGAAAATTACCGCCTAAATAGAGATTGCGTGAGGCATCAATGAAGGATGTTAAAACCACACCCTCAATTGCATTGAGATTGGGAAGTCTTACCCAGGTTCCGATCCATCTCGTAACATAAGGAGCTCCGGCACCGTCAAGAGTAGATGCGCAGGCATAGACTTCCGATGCATCCGCACTTAGTGAGGTTATCGGGTCGTTAGTATCAAAACTCCCCAGGTTGCTCCAGGCAAAGCCGTTCCATTTGTAAACGAAATTCAGACCAGCGTGGTTTTCAATGGTACCTGCGGCATAAAGATTTCCGTTGGGATCCAGGCAGATGGTAATAGGCTGATTATAATCAGTATGTATCCCGAGATCGATCCACTCACTCCCGTTCCATTCAGCAATATATCTCATATCAGCTGCGTTAGTAAATGAACCCACTGCATATAAATTCCCGCTTTGATCTGCAACCAGCATATCAATAGTACCGTTAGCATCAAGGTGCCCCAGGTTGCTCCAATCGGTGCCGTTCCATTTGGCGACATAATACAATGAACTATCATTAGTGAATCCGCCCGCTGCATATATATTACCGGAAACATCAGAGCAGAGAGCGGCGATGCCTCCGTTGGCATTCAGATTACCGGTTTCTGACCATGCTCCGCTGGTTCCTCCCGGTGAGGGATTTACAGGATTGCCGGTACCTGGTTTACATCCGCCTGCAATTAACGGAATGACCGCGATCAGCAGGTATATTGTTTTCCATAATGTTTTCATAATTTCCCTTTGATATTACGGAAATTTTCAGAAAGGTCAGGTTATCTGGTCAACAAAGTAACTTACATCACGATTTCCCGGGGATCCGGATATGCCTTATTAATCCTTTACATCTTATAATTTAATTCAAAAATACGGCATTTTATTTAAAATGGTATTTACATTATAAAGGATTTAGCCTAACTTCTTCTAAATATTAAAGGACAAAATGAATTTTAAATTAAAGAACAAAGCAGACTTCAGAAGTCTTGCATACATATTTATCATAACCGCAATGTTTATAGCTCAATGGTTGTGGATCGGCATAAACCCATTCTTTTATGCCGTGTACCTGTTTATGTCTGTGGCAGTTTCAGTAATGACTCATAATCATAATCATCTGCCGATGTGGGATTCGAAAAAACTAAATGTTCTCACTGACTGGTGGCTCACAGTTTTCTATGGTTTCCCCATCTTTGCATGGATCCCCACTCATAATAAAAACCATCACCGGTTTAATAACCGTGAAGGAGATGATTCTATTACATACAGGGTGAGTGAAAAAAATAACTTCCTGACGCTCATTTCATACCCTACAGTCAGTGGTTTCTACCAGCAAAAGGCCATTGCCGTCTATCTAAAAGAGATGAAAAAAAATAATCCCTGGAAGTTCCGGGTATGTATTTCGCAGTATGCTGTTTTGATTTTGTGGATAGCTGCCGCCCTGATAATTGACTGGGAGAAAGCCTTACTTTTCGTGATAATACCTCAGCAGGTATCTCTCTTCAGTGTTCTTATCTTCAACTATGTTCAGCATGTTCATGCTAATGAAGAATCCGAATGGAATCATTCAAGGAATTTTACCGGGTTTCTGAATGTTCTGCTTTTCAATAACGGTTTTCATACAATTCATCATCATAAGGCAGGTCTCCACTGGAGTAAAGCCCGGGAAGCACATAAAGAAATTGAAAAGAATATTAATCCCGTTCTTCTTGAAAGAAGCTTCTGGTGGTATATTGTAAGGAGCTATTTTCTTTCTTTATTCATTCCAAAATTCAAAACGATTTCGATGAGACTGAACAGACTGAGGGAAGAGGAAACAGAGCGGCTTAAAACAAAAACTGCAGCCACTTCTTAATTTGATCCCTGAATAAACCGAGACCCTTGTTCATAATAAAATACTTCAGCTGTACATATTAAGTGTATCGATAATACTGTGTAATATGGTTTCGGCCGTCCATGGTTTGGAAATATAATTATCGAATCCAGCCTCCAGAAACGTTTCCTTATCACCGAAATTTGCATAGGCGGTTATCGCAATGACGGGAGTATTAATACCTTCCGGAGTTTGTCTCATTTCTTTCATTACCTCAATGCCGTTTTTCCCTGTTCCCAGGTTTATATCCATCACAATAAGCGAGTAATCATTTTTATTGAATAATTCCAGAGCTTCATTACCATTAACGGCGAAATCCAGTTGATAATATTTTTGCAGCTGCTGCTCCATTATATCACGGCTTACAGCGTCATCATCAACTATAAGTAACTTTTTAGCTTCAGACATAGCACCCTGACCCTCTAAATTTGTTAGGTATTTTTTTTCAAATATGAACGTAAATCAAAAATAAACTACTGAAGGTTTTTAAACAAATCTTTTATTTGAAATAAATGACTTTTAAAAGGTTCTTCTGATGTTTAATTTTGTAAGTACAATGAAATAATTCCGGGGAGTACAATGAAAGTCAGGCAACCTAAAGCGATAATTTATTTATCATCTGTTACAGCGCTGTTTTTAACAATTGTCTCATTTTCAGGAGCATTCTTACCTGGAACGTATCAGCTGGAGACTGTATCAATGGCTGTACAGGGAATGGGTCAGGATATATTCGACCTCTTTATAATTGTTCCGCTTCTCCTGATTTCCATGCTTTTTGCAGTCAGGGGAAATATAAAGGCTCTTTTAGTTGCTGCAGGAACCACATTCTATATAATGTATTCGTTTTTTATTTACAGTTTCGGTATCCATTTCAATTACCTGTTCCTGTTCTATTGTTTTACCCTGGGGTCTTCCTTTTATCTTTTTATCCTTTATGTAAGTGAATTACTTCAGCCTGGCACAGAGAATTGGTTTGAGAGTAATGTCCCGACGAAATCTACTGCCATCTTTTTTTCTGTTATTGCAGTAATGTTTATTTTCCTCTGGTTCTCGGATATCCTGCCGGCGGTATTTAATGATTCAGTTCCTGCCAGTGTTAAGAATTACAACCTTCTGGTGAACCCTGTGCATGTTCTTGATATTTCGTTCGTCTTACCAGGCCTGATCACCCTCGCCGTGATGCTGATAAAAAGAAAAAAAATAGCTTTTTTACTTTCTCCGGTATTGATCATCTTCATCTTTCTCCTTTCCCTTGCTTTAATAGCAATGGCCGTTATGCTTATAATAAAAAACGTTTCAGAGGATCTTTCACTGGCGGGTATTTTTACTGTACTTGCAATAATTAGTTTATTATACTTAATTAGATATTTTAGAAGCATTAAAATCCAATCGGCCTGAAAGAATGTTAAAGTATTTATATCAAATACTTATTCTTCTGTTTGCATTAATATCGTTCAGCTGCGAGAGAGAACTCTCTTCGTCATATACATACGGATCTGAGCACTCCGTAACTCTCTTAAATCCTGTGGGGGGCGAAGTTTATACAAATGAAGAAGTAGTTAATATCAGCTGGTTGTCAAAAAACCTTGATGGAAAGATGAGAATTGAACTTATAAGGGAAGGGGGATCAGTTTACGCTGTAAATGACATACCTGACTCAGGAAGCTATATATTAAAGATACCCGGTGAATTAACTCCTTCAAAGAAATATCAGCTCAGGATCGAGTCAATGAACAGTCCTGATATCTTTGACATAACTTCGTCATATTTTGAAATTTCTCCTCTGATTGAGGGGAAATGGAATTACTCTGATCTTGAACTGAATTCAGGTCTGGAGATCAGACTTCAGATAAGCAGATTTTTCACCGATGCGTTTCTTGGTAACGGGTATTTTCATATCAGGTATTTCTACCGGGACAGTATAGTTGATTATGAAGCAGTCAGTACCGTCGGCGGAACGGTCTCCTATCCCGATATCAGCTTTAAAATGAGTGAACCGGGAAACAAGGTGTTTAATTTTAACGGGAAAATGGTAACAGGAAGCATGATCAGAGGAAAGATCACAGGATTTGTTGACTCTGTTTATGGAAATATTGACGATAGTATTACTATTATAAGGCAATGAGTAGTACTTTTGTGATAAGGGTGAACTATTATTTTTATAATTAAATAAATAAGGCGCATTTTAATGAGTAAAGTTAAGCTGGAATTCAGCTATTCAGGTGATCCCGAACCTCATAAAGAACGAACGAAGGCTATCTTAAAAGCCCATCCGGAAGTGAGAGATTTTATAGGAAGATATCGTGTTAGTTTCATATTAATCTTATTAGTTGTCGTTTTCCAGATTGCAATAGCGTTCTTATTGAGAGAACAGGCATGGTGGCTGGCTCTCATTATCGCTTTTGCCGTAGGAGCTTTCGCTAACCACGCGTGTTTTGTTCTTATCCATGAGGCTGCGCATAACCTGATCTTTAAGAAAAGAAGTCTTAATTACATCGCAGGCATTATTGCGGATATTCCTAATGTGCTGCCAAGTTCTGTTTCGTTCAGAAGTTATCACCTGATGCATCATTCTCACCAGGGAGATTACTTTATGGATGCGGACCTTGCGAGCAAATGGGAGGCAAGACTAATAGGCAATACGACCCTTGGAAAGTCTTTCTGGGAACTCATGTTTCCTTTCTTCCAGGCCTTCAGAACTCCAAGGCTGAAAGCGATTAAGTTTATGAACTGGTGGACATTCTTAAACTGGGTGGTTGTATTTGGTTTTGACGCACTTGTAATAATATTCCTGGGCCCGGTTTCATTTTTATATTTTGTATTTTCATTCTTTTTCTCGATAGGACTTCATCCGCTCGGAGCCAGATGGATCCAGGAACATTTCCTGGTAGCTCCACCGCAGGAAACTTACAGCTATTACGGACCATTGAATATTCTTGCCCTTAACGTAGGTTACCATAATGAGCATCACGATTTTCCCTCAGTTCCATGGAATAAGCTGCCGGAATTAAAAGCGGCCGCGCCGGAATTTTATGATAACCTGGTATACCATAAATCGTGGGTGAGATTGTGGCTTACATTCCTGACTGACCCGGGCTTGTCCCTTTACAGCAGGATGCTTAGAAGTAAAAATTGAGTGGTTTTGAATTGTCAACCTGAACTGGTTTCAGGTTCTGATCAGGATTGATAGTGGAACCATTTAGATTCCGAAATAAATTCGGAATGACACTTTGAGACAGCCTCTTTGACGGTTAGAATTTCTACCCGGTTTTTTTCAGATCATCAATGTTCGACTCAAACGGGACTTCTCCCAGTTCTATTTCAGGATATTTGCTGTTGAAATATCCAAGCGAGTATTCACTCGTGAAAAGTATTACCCTGTTCTCATCCTTATCGATCGCAATCGATGCACCGGCAGGAAGAACCAGCTGGTTCAATTGTTCATCGGAAATATCATTGGGGAACCAGCGCAGAACTTTCCAGTTAGTCTGTTCAAGTCGTGATTTTGCTCCGTACTCGCTCTCAAGTCTGTATTGAACAACCTCAAACTGCAAGGGACCAACGGCACCAAGGAGCGGGATTTTCTGTGCGGCATTTTTTATATAAAAGGCCTGGATAACACCTTCCTGCAACAGCTGATCGAGTCCGTCGCGGAATTTCTTATAATCTGAAGGATTTGGATTGTGCATAAACACAAAATGTTCGGGGGCGAAATGGGGGATCTCTTTATATAAAATTGACTGGTCCTCAGTTATTGTATCGCCTATTCCGAAGTTGGAATTCCCAACAAATCCTACTATATCGCCGGCATAAGCTTCGTTTACCGTCTCGCGTTCCTGTCCGAAAAGCTTCTGCGAATTTGATAGTCTGATCTTCTTTCCGCTGTTGGAATGAAAAGCCTGCATATCCCGCTCAAACTTACCTGAGCAGACTCGCATAAATGCAATCCGGTCGCGGTGTTTGGGATCCATATTCGCCTGTATCTTAAAGATGAATCCGGAAAATTTATCATCTTCCGGTTTTATAACAGTATCCATACTTTTCCGGGGAGCAGGGGGAACCGCATAGTCAAGGAATCCGTCCAGCAGAAGCTGAACGCCGAAGTTGTTCATTGCGCTTCCGAAGAAGACAGGGGTAAGTTTACCTTCTAACACTGCTTCACGACTAAAGTCTTCGCCCGCCGTATCCAGCATTTCAAGTTCCTCTGCGAATTTAGCATAGTTATCTTCGCTCAGCTTATCTTTGAATAAAGGATTCTGAAGATCAAATACCTCAACGGGTGCTTTATATGAACCGCCTGTGGTTCTTTCAAAGAGATGCACCTGTTTGGCCATTCTGTCATAAACGCCACGGAAGTCAATACCCGTACCGAGGGGATAGTTCATTGGGAAAGCACCTATGCCGAGGATGCTTTCCAGTTCATCAATCAGTTCAAGAGGATCGCGGGTAGGCCGGTCGAGCTTATTCATAAAAGTGAAGATCGGAATTTCTCTTCTTCTGCATACCTCAAACAATTTGCGGGTCTGTGCCTCAATACCTTTTGCTGCATCTATCACCATCACTACCGCATCTACGGCTGTAAGCACACGGTATGTATCTTCTGAGAAATCTTCATGGCCGGGAGTATCAAGCAGGTTAATCTTAAATCCTTTATAATCAAACTGAAGCACAGTTGAACTTATTGAGATACCGCGTTTCTTCTCCAGTTCCATCCAGTCAGACGTAGAGCTCCTCTGGTTCTTCCTGGCTGTTACCGATCCGGCCAGGTGAACGGCGCCGCCGTAAAGCAGGAACTTTTCCGTAAGTGTTGTTTTACCAGCATCAGGGTGCGATATTATAGCAAATGTGCGTCGTTTATTTATTTCTTTAAGATTACTCATTGGTTTTCTAAAGGTTTTTGGGTTAAAAAATTAAAATAATATAAGCGCGGGAGCGTTTAATAGAAGAAGTGGACCTTAAGAGAAGGCTTTGATTTTCTGCAGTGATTATAATTTAATATTTTATTGTAGTGTTTTAACAAAATATCGTGATTTTTCTTATTTATAATACAAAATTAAGTAAAAATAGTTTCATGAAAAAATGGAAGAGATGACCCGGGTAACGAAGGAAGTGGGTAATTCAGCATATAAAAAAGCCCTGGAATTTGCCCGGACGCACTATGAAAACTTTCCTGTTGTATCTTTCCTTATCCCTGCCGGACTTAGGAAGCATGTTGCCATAATCTACTGGTTTGCGCGTACGGCGGATGACTTCGCCGATGAAGGCACAATGGACGAAGAGGAAAGGCTTCAGAAACTTAATGATTTTGAAGACCGCTTGAACCAGCTGCTGAGGGGGGAGTATTCTTCTGATTTTGAGCAGGCTCTTCATCAGACTATTGAAGAAAAACACCTTACCCCCGAATACTTCCTAAATCTTCTAAAAGCTTTCAGGCAGGATGTTACTAAAAAAGAATACAGTAATTATGATGAACTCCTGGCCTATTGCGAGAACTCAGCCAACCCGGTAGGCAGGCTGATACTGGAACTTCATTCTGTCAGGAACGATGAAGCCAATTTGTTTTCCGATAAAATATGCACTGCTTTGCAGATAACTAATTTTCTGCAGGATGTCAGGATTGACTACAAAAAGGGGAGGATTTATCTTCCCGAGGATGAGCTTAAGGAATACGGAATTGATAAAAATTTGTTTGAGGAGAGTAAAATAAACCTTAATTTTAAACGGTTAATTGAGTTCAATGTTAACAGAACACAATTAATGTTTGATGAAGGCCGGAATTTGCTTAAATTCCTTTCCGGACGCCTCAAATACGAGATAAAATGGACGATTCTCGGAGGTGAGGCAATACTGAAGAAAATTAGACAAAACGACTATAATGTTTTTATTCGTCCTCATTTAACTAAGTCTGATTTTATAAATCTACTGGTGAGATCATTTAAATAGATGCAGGAAGCAAAAGAAATAGCGAAAAAAAGCAAGAGCAGCTTCTATTATGCATTTAACCTGCTGCCGGCCGCCAAGCGCGATGCGATGAATACCGTCTATGCATTCTGTAGGGAGACAGACGATATTATCGATGAAGGCAGCGAACCTGATGAACTCAAGTTTGCTAAGCTCCATAAGTGGAGAGTAGAACTGGAGAAATCTGTAAACGGCAGCTCCGATTATGCTCTTCTTAATAAACTCGGCAAAACCATTTCCGGTTTTAATATACCCCTTGAGCCTTTCTTTGAACTGATAAAGGGTATGGAAATGGATCTTCAGAATAAAAGATACAGCTCGTTTGATGATCTTATGCTTTACTGCTATAGGGTGGCTTCAACTGTGGGACTTATCTGTATCGAGATATTCGGATACAAAGATAAACAGCATGCAAAAGACTTTGCAGTAAACCTCGGAATTGCTTTGCAGCTTACAAATATTCTTAGGGATGTCAAAAAAGATTCAGAAAAAGGAAGGATATATCTGCCGCAGGAAGATCTCGCAAGATTTCACTATTCTGATAAAGATATTATTAACAGGATATATAACGAGGAGTTCAAAGACCTGATGGGATATGAGGTTGAGAGGGCGATGATGTATTTTGATAAGGCAACTATGAGTCTTAACCTTGATGATAAAGCGGCGATGTTTGCCGCTAGAGCTATGCAGCATATCTATTATAAGATGCTTCAGAAGATCATCGATGCTAATTATGATGTTTACAACAGGAACATAAAAGTATCGAAGTTTGAAAAAGTAGGCATTTCTCTGGGAGTCTGGGCAAAGTATAACCTGGTTTACTGATGTATGATTACATAGTTATCGGCAGCGGGTTTGCAGGACTCTCAGCCGCAGTTCATCTCTCCTTTAAAGAAAAAACAGTTCTGGTTCTTGAAGCAGCCAATAAAACGGGCGGCCGCGCTTATTCATTAAAAGATAAAACAACAGGTACCATCATTGATAACGGTCAGCATATTATGATGGGCTGCTATAATGAGACTCTGCGCTTTTTAAGAATGATATCGGCAGATGAGAATTTAATCCTTCAGGATAAGCTTGAGATCGATTTTCTTCTCCCACACTTTCACAAAGTTAAGTTAAAGTCCAATTCTAAATTGTACCCATTTAACCTTGCTTCTGCATTGCTGAGCTATAAAGTGCTGTCACCGTTAAACCGGCTCAGAATGCTGAAATTCTTTCTTAAACTGCCGCTTACATCAGGCCGGGATCTCAGCAGGATGTCTGTATACGACTGGCTTGAACAGGAGAATCAGAATGAAGACATTCGCAAAGCCTTCTGGGAAATATTAACTGCAGGCGCGCTTAATACCAGTATTTATAAAGCTTCTGCAAAAGTGTTCCGTGATATCCTCCTGGAAATTTTCTTTAAGGGAAATAAAGCTTCAACTATCATTCTGCCGCGTGAGGGACTTACTGAGACTTACTGCAGTAATGCAGTCAGGTTTATTGAAGACAGAGGCGGCAATGTGGTAACCGGTGAACAGGTTAATAAACTACTTGTTGAGAATGGCCGACTTAAAGCTGTTGTAACAAATAAGAAGATATATAAAGAATTTAAGACAGTAATATCCTCAATACCTTATTACAGTCTGGGAAAAATATTGGGTTCCGAATACCTGCCTGCAGATCCAGGATTTAAATACTCATCCATACTTACCGTCCACATCTGGCTTAAAAATAATATTATTGAAAACACTTTTTACGGACTGATAGACTCTGAGATACACTGGATCTTTAACCATGGTTCTCATCTTACTCTTGTAAGGAGTGATGCCGATGAGCTGATGGATAAAAGTAAAGAAGAAATTAATGAACTTGTGAAAGATGAGCTGTTTAAGTTCTGCTTTATTGAAGGGGACGACATTACTGATTATACCGTAATTAAAGAGAAAAGAGCAACCTTTATTCCATCGAATGAGATATTGAATAAACGGCCAGATTCAAGAACTTTGGTACGCGGTCTGGTGCTGGCAGGGGACTGGACAAACACAGGACTGCCTTCCACGATAGAAAGTGCCGTTAAAAGCGGAAGGCTGGCAGCGGAATCGTTGGATTAACTGTTTGCCCATCATAAAATAGTTCCGCTGGTATAAAAATTCTTCATAAATTAAAGAATTTTGAGGATATTCTGTTTGTAATAATGATTTTTAACCAGACTGCCTGTAAATTTTTGCAGGGAAGCCTGGCAGAGAGTATTTAGAGGGTAGGTGGAGGCCTCCGGGAGTAAGCTTTTTTAAGCTTGCCTGCATTTTTATACAGGGAACCCACAGGAAACCTTTTAAGAAATCGGGAGAAAGTTAATGTATTTAATTTTTATAATAACCAGTTACTGAAAATAAGGAGGAAAAATGAACCCACGTAATTTATTGATCCTTCTCTTTATTTCTGCATTTGCATTTACAGGATTTAAAGGGAATGATAAGACTTTCAAAATAGATTATGAAAAATATAAACTGCCTAACGGACTTGAGGTTATTCTTCATAAAGATAAATCGGATCCTATTGTTTCGGTGGCGATCCAGTATCACGTCGGATCAAACCGTGAGGTTAAAGGAAGAACAGGATTCGCGCATCTCTTCGAGCATATGATGTTCCAGGAATCGCAGCACGTAGGTCAGGATCAGTTCTTCAAAAAAATACAGGGTAACGGCGGTTCTTTGAACGGGGGAACCTGGTTTGATGGAACAGTATATTTTGAGGTTATGCCGAAGAATTACCTCGAAATGGTTATGTGGCTTGAATCAGACAGGATGGGATGGCTGCTGCCCACTGTAACCCAGGAAGCTTTTGAGAACCAGCAGGAAGTTGTGCAGAATGAAAAAAGACAGAGGGTTGATAATCAGCCTTATGGAAATACAGGTTATATTATAAACAAACTGCTTTATCCTGAAGATCATCCCTACAACTGGCAGGTGATCGGATCTCTGGAAGACCTGCAGAACGCTACCGTACAGGATGTAAGGGATTTTTATTCGAAATGGTACGGGCCAAATAATGCAACGCTTGTAATTGCTGGAGATTTTGATACAGATCAGACAAAGAAACTGGTGGAAAAATATTTTGGTGAAATTAAATCATCACCTCCGGTTACTGACCCTGAACCGATGCCTGTAACTCTTAATGAAACAAAAAGGGCTTACTTTGAAGATAATTTTGCAAAGTCGCCCGAATTGAGGATGGTATTCCCGACTGTCGAGGAGTATGCAAAGGATTCTTACGCGCTGGATATACTAAGCAGTCTGCTGGCTGATGGAAAGAAAGCGCCTTTGTATAAGGTTATTGTTGAAGAAAAGAAACTTGCACCTTCTGTTGAAGCATACCAGTCGAGCCTGGAAATTGCCGGTACATTCAACCTAAGGGTAAGGTCATTCCCCGACAAAAATCTTTCGGATGTTGAGAATGCGGTATTTGAAGCATTCGGACGATTTGAGAAGGAAGGATTTACAGATGACGATCTTTCCAGGATTAAAGCGAAGACGGAAACAAACTTTTATAACTCAATTTCCAGCATACTTGGAAAATCTTTCCAGCTGGCGAGTTATAATGAATATGCGGGATCACCCAATTTCATAAATGATGATCTGCAGAACAGTCTTAATGTTACAAAAGAAGATGTCTGGAGAGTTTATAACAAATATATTAAGGGTAAGAATTATGTGCTGACCAGTTTTGTGCCCAAGGGGAAATCAGACCAGGCAGCAAAAAATTCTGAGCTCTTTGTTATACCGGAAGAAAAAATAGTCCCTAAAGCAGAAAAGGCAAAAGCCGCTCCTGCTGATGTTCAGCTCGTAAAAGAAATACCCAGCAGTTTCGACAGGAATATCGAGCCTGTTCCAGGCCCGGACCCTGAAGTAAAGATCCCCGAGGTATGGGAGAATGAGCCTGGGAAAGGGATGAAGATCTACGGGATCGAGCAGAAAGAACTTCCTCTAATTCAGTTCTCGCTTACGCTTAAAGGCGGAGCACTTCTCGATAGTCCTGAAAAGATCGGTACTGCTAATCTTGTATCTGACCTGATGATGGAAGGAACAAAGAATAAAACACCGCAGGAACTGGAAGAAGCTATCGAAAAGCTGGGCGCCGATATCAGGATGTATACCACCAAAGAAGGTATAGTAATGCGTGTAAACACGCTTGCTTCCAAATTCGACGATGTATACAAACTGGCCGAAGAGATACTCCTTGAACCACGCTGGGACGCAAAAGAATTCGACCGTATAAAACAGGAAACACTTGAAACAATTAACCGCAACAGTTCAAACCCGGCAAGGATAGCACGCAATGTTTTCGATATGATGATATACGGGAAGGATAATCCGCTCGGGAATCCTACTCTTGGTTCTGCGGAGACAGTTTCAGCTATTAACCTGGACGATCTGAAAAAATATTATGATAACAACTTCTCACCATCTGAAGCTTATGTTACTATCGTTGGTGATATTTCAAAGGATAAAGCAGTTTCAACATTTTCTTCTTTAACAGACAAATGGGAAGAGAAGGAAGTTGTAATGCCTGAAATAAAGATCCCTGAAGAACCTTCGAAACCTGTTATTTATTTCGTGGATGTCCCCGGTGCAAGGCAGTCGGAGATAAGGATAGGCAAATTATCACTGCGCTATACAGATCCTGATTATTACGCGGCAACTGTTATGAACTTTAAGCTCGGCGGTAGCTTCAACGGTATCGTAAACCTGATCCTTCGCGAAGAGAAGGGTTATACTTACGGAGCAAGAACAAGTATCGACGGAACAAATTACCCCGGTACTTTTACTGCTTCTTCAGCAGTGCAGTCGAACGCAACATATGAATCCGTAAAAATATTTAAGGATGAAATAGCGAAATACCGCGAAGGCATAAGCCCTGAGGATCTGACATTCACAAAAGATGCGCTGATTAAATCCAATGCCCGCAGGTTTGAAACACTTGGCGCACTGCTGGGAATGCTGAACGATATTGCGAAATATGATCTTCCGTTTGACTATGTGAAGAATGAAGAGGAAGTTGTAAAGAATATGACGCTGGATAAAATTAAAGCCCTTGCTCAGAAATATCTTGAGCAGGACAATATGATCTACGTGGTTGTCGGTGATGCAGCAACTCAGCTTGATCAACTGAAAAAGCTTGGACTCGGAGATCCGGTGCTTCTTGATGCCGATGGAAACCAGGTTAGTATGTAAAAAAATGTTAGGTCCTGTGTAAATAAGACCCCCCTGATGTCGGGATGAGACTCTTCATCCCGACCGAAGGGTGAGATTAAATATTAATTATTAAATAGATATGGCAGACAAATCAGAATTAAAGAAGAATTATAAGCAGGCACTCCAGCCAATGGGTGTTTACATCGTAAAAAACCTTGTTAATAATAAGATCCTTATAGGAAGCAGCAAAAATCTTCCGGGAAGGATCAACAGGTTTAAGTTTGGATTAAAGTACGGAGGGGAAAGCAACACGGCACTTATTGCTGATTATAAGAAATACGGAGAGGAGAACTTTAGTTTTGAGGTACTCGACGAGCTGAAGCCTAAAGAAGATGCATCGTATGATTACACTGAAGACCTTAAAGTGCTTGAAGAAATGTGGGTTGAAAAACTTCAGCCTTTCGGTGAAAAGGGATACAATGAAATTAAATCGCGCTGAACATAGTATCTGTTGTACCGTATTTGCTATGTCCCCTGCGTTTTCACCGTTTCCGGGAGGTACCTGTAGACTACCCAGGCACCGGCTGCCGTAATAATTCCGATTACAAGAAAAGGGAGTTCAAAAAAGAAGTTAGCAAGAAGACCTGATATAAGAGGACCGAATGCTATCCCGAATCCGAATCCCATTGTTACTATACTCATCTGTCTTCCTTCTCCTCCTTTTTTTGAGAGATCTGCTGCAACTGCAAAAGCCGGCGCGGCAATTCCAGCGGCCGCAATTCCCTGTACCAGCCTGACAATGATCAGTTCGATATAATTTGTAACAACTCCCAGCAGTCCCGTGGATATACCCATAAGGAGCAGACCTATTATTATCAAAGGGCGTCTTCCGATCTTATCAGAATAATGCCCGAACGGAACCTGGAAAATAAGACGGCCGATCATTACCATACTGAAGGCAAAACCGAATCCTACTGCGGTAATATCGAGTCTTGAATTAAACTCATTCTCAAGTGTAGTAACCATTGAAAAGGCAGAAGCCATCATGAAAGTAGCAAGGGAAGTAGCAACTATCCCCGCGCTAAGCAGATCAGTATCTATTATTTTGAAATTACGCTTTTTAGAATCAGGGACCTCGCCTCTTACCTCCTCCACCCAGAAATGAACGAGGATAATTGCGATCAGAATAAAACCTGCCCCGGCATAGAATGCTGCGTTAAATCCGAAATTATTTTCAAGGTACCCGCCCAGTACAGGACCAAGACTAAAACCGATAATCCGGAAAGTGCTGTAGATACCCATCGACCCTCCGCGGGTTTCTTTTTTAGTTATTGAGGTCATCAGTGCCAGCGATGGCGGGATGGTTAAGGCAACGGCAGCTCCCTGGATTATCCTTAATATAAGCAGGTGATAATAATGGGAGGCAAAAATAAAAAGGATTATACAAATACCGATTATTAACAATCCTGCCTGTATTAAAATTTTCCTTCTGCCCAGCCGGTCGGTCAAAGCCCCCATTACGGGCTGGAATAGTGATGATACAAACCCAAATACAGAGATAAGAATTCCAACAAGCACGGGGGTAGGGAAGTGAACAAATTCTTCGGGGATCTTTGCCACGTATAAGGGTATCAATATAAAAAGAATGCTGTTTCCTATTGCATCTGCCATTCTGGCTACAGAAAGGGCAAGAATTGCACGGTTATACCCGATGGAACCAAGTTTTTCTGATAAATTCAAGAGTATTTACTGTTTTCCTTCCTACATTTTCGAATAATCCGGTAGTAAAATTTAAAAATAATGGTATATAGATTTTTTTCCTGTGATATGTTTTGTTATTGGAATTTTATTAAGTTTAGTCATCCAAGAGTGAAAAAAGATAAAAATTATATAAAAAATTGATTTGCAAAAAAGTGCAGATTGATTATCTTTTACCTCATATAATTAGAATAATTAATTATAAAGGAGTCATAAGAGGAAAGAACTAAGGAGAATTAATTTTACTAACCCCCGGTTCATACTTCAGTTCTTACCATTACTCTTGTTTAAATTATTCAAAAAGAATTCAGGATAAATCAAAGTTATGCCTTTACTTAAATGCTCTGAAGATATGATGCCTTCCTGGAGCGATCTCGATTTTATAGATGTGATAAATCTGAAAGAAGGAGAGATCAGAAGTTTCATCTCTACATCTGAGCGTGAAATGTATTTTATCGGGGATGGTATCTGTAAAATGATCATTAACCGTAAAATATCATATGCCCAGAGGGGGCATACGTTTAAGATAGAATCCCTTAACTCGACCATAAAGGTTAAAGCAGAAACCGACTGCGTTGTCATTGTTATTGGAGGACACTGGGAAGGTCTTACCGGTACCCACGGTATTTTTACCATTGATAACAGTGAGGATCCTAAAAATGACGGCGACCCCACAGACTATCCGAGAAAGACTGATTTTGATAATCATTACCATGATTTTGATGAATACTGGGTCGTTTTTAAAGGATCAGGACGGGCAGTTTCTGAAGGAAAGGAATTTGAACTGAAACCGGGCTACTGCCTGGCAACCAAAATGGGTGACCATCATGATATTCCCGAGGTTTATGAAGAAATTCATGCTGTGTGGTTCGAATCCTCGCTTAAAGGTCTTATGAGGGAAGGACATCTGTGGATTCATAAACATGGTGAACCAGTTACTGATATTTAGCATTAAGGTTAAGATCAGATGAATCTGATTGTTCCGGTTTTGAGTAAAAAGAATAATTTATTCTCTTTGATCTGGATTATTTTGTAGATATATTACGGCAGAATTTTAAACTACGGATACCTTAATCGTACCAATCTAATGATTGCTTCAATTACTGAAATTCAGGCAGGCCCGTCTGCTGCAGACGGCAATACCTTTTCCCTTCATTATTCTGCAATCTTAGTATGAAATGAATTCAAACAACATTGTCTACTTCATCGGTATAACACTTAAGGGTAGATAATAATAAATAACAAACAAAATAAAGGAACACTTACATGAACATTTTTGTGGGTAATCTATCAAAGGAAGTTACCGATGATGATCTCCAGGGGCTATTTGCCGAGTACGGCACCGTTAGAAGCGTGAAAGTAATCAAGGATATGTTTTCAGGTGAATCGAAAGGCTTTGGATTTGTTGAAATGCCGGGACAGGCAGAGGCTCAGAAAGCTATTAGCGAATTGAATACCAAAGAGTTAAAAGGTAAGAAATTAACCGTTAATGAAGCTCGTCCACGTAATGATGACCGCAGAGGCGGCGGCGGACGCGGTGGTCACAGAGGCGGCGGCGGAAACCGCGGCGGCGGCGGCGGCGGCAGAAGAGGCTGGTAATTATTTTAATCTCAACCCCCGGATAAACGTACCTGCTAAGGGCATCCGGGGGACGAGATCCTGTTCAAATAACCCTCAGAACTCTGCAGAATAAATTAAGGACAGATTAGTATTGAGGCTGAAACCCCTGAACTCTTTTAATCAACAGTTAACTCCACTGAATCATACTTATCTTTAAGATCGGCAAGGATCTTCCCGAGTTCATCTTCTTCGGCCTGGAAACGTATAAGCACTTCGCGGAACCCTTCTTTAACTCCTTCGTGCGTCGTAAGGATGCTGTTGTACTTAAAGTTATGCTTCCTCATTATATCCATTACGTCTTTTATTGAACCCGGTACATCAGGGATTTTAATCGAGACCCTGTTCGCGGCGAACCTTGCTCCGGTTATATTTATCAGCGCCTTAAAAACATCCTGCTCGGTTAAAATTCCGGCAAGACTGCCATCTTTATTTACTACAGGAAGACCGCCTATCTTGTTATCGAACATTAATATAGCTGCTCTTTCAATGGTTGTATCGGGTGTAACTGTAACAGGATTTTTTGTCATTATGGTTTTAACTTTTATCTTCGACATCAGGTAGTGAAGTTCCCAGATATCAAGTGAAGTAACTTTGGAAGGAGAAGCTTCTTTTAAGTCCCTGTCAGATATAATCCCGATCAGCATACCTTTTTTCAGAACCGGCAGCCTTCTGATTTTGTGCTGTTTAAGAAGATTTATTGCATCGGAAAGCGATGCGCTTTCATCTATAACAATTGGGTGTTCAGACATCCATTTACGGACTATCATTTCATCTCCTTAAAATTAAATTCCTAAATAAGCTGATTTTACATGTTCGTTATTTAGCAGTTCACTTCCGGTCCCGCTGATAGAGATCTTGCCGTTTTCAAGAACGTAAGCCCGGGTACAGAATTTAAGTGTCATCTGAACATTTTGTTCTACAAGCAGTATGGTCATTCCTTTTTTATTTATATCCTTGATGATCTCAAAGATATTCTGAACCAGTACCGGTGCAAGTCCGAGGCTTGGCTCATCGAGCATGAGGAGATTAGGAAGAGACATCAGTCCCCGTGCGATTGCAGCCATCTGTTGTTCGCCTCCGCTTAAAGTACCGGCAAGCTGTTTCCTTCTCTCTTTTAATCTTGGAAAAAGAGTATAGCACTCTTCAAGAGTGTTCATCCTTTCCTGCTTTGCCCTGCCATGAAGGGATCCCATAAACAGGTTCTCTTCCACGGTCATCTCATTAAATAAACGGCGTCCCTCAGGACAATGAACCACACCTTCCTTTATGATCTCTTCAGGAGATGTGCTGGTAAGCGATTTTCCGTTAAATTGTATACTGCCTGAATTGGGACGCTGAAGTCCTGATATTGTCTTTAAAGTTGATGATTTCCCTGCACCGTTTGCCCCAACAAGCACAACAATCTCACCCTCGCTTACCTCAAAGGAAACATCCCATAATACCTGCATATCGCTGTAACCCATATTCAGATTTTTTACACTAAGCATTGTTATTGTCTCCTGCATAATCTGTTCCGAGGTAGGCTTCAATAACAGTAGGATCTTTCGCAACTTCTTCAGGTGTTCCCTGGGCAATGGTTGCGCCATATGCAATCGCGTGGATCCTGTCGCTTATACTCATTATTACCTTCATGATATGTTCTACTATAACCACTGTTATTCCGAGTTCTGTTCTGATATTTTTTATTATATCAATAGCTTCATCAAGTTCTGAAGGATTAAGTCCTGCGGCCGTTTCATCAAGAAGCAGAAGAAAAGGTCTCGTAGCCAGCGCTCTGGCGATCTCAAGTCTCTTCCTGCCTGCAATCGGGAGTCCGCCGGCTTTTATATCACCCATACCGTCGAGTTTACAGAATTCAAGCACTTCCCGGGCAGCCTTTCTAGCCCCGGCAAATGTCGATTCACGTGCGAAAGCCGCAGCCATAACATTTTCTTCAACTGTCAGTCTTTTCAACGGTTTAACTACCTGGAATGTTCTTCCTATTCCCAGCCGTGCTATTTCATAGGTTTTCTTTCTTGTAATATCCTGCCCCTTAAAATATATTTTTCCTGAGGTGACTGAATAAAACTGACTGATCATATTGAAAATAGTAGTTTTACCGCTTCCGTTCGGTCCTATCAGTCCGAATATCTCTCCTTCCTCCACTTCAAAGGAGACATTATCCACCGCGGTTAAACCGCCGAAAACTTTAGTCAGGTTTGTAATTGTAAGTGCGCTCATTCAAATTTCCTTTTTACGTAGAGGCTTAAACTTCCGCGAAATCAGATTCCAATCCCCCACAATCCCTCCCGCCAGGTACAGGATAACAAAAATTACGAGAAGACCGAAAGCAAGGGAATGAAACCTCGACAGCCAGTCAGGCGCAAGACCGAATACCGACGATCTGAGAAGCTCCTGCATAAACACCATAACAACAGCTCCCACAGCCGGACCCCAAATAGTTCCAACACCGCCGATAATACCTACCAGTATTGTAATAATAGAAATATTATGCAGAGCAAACACAACTTCAGGATCGATGAATCCCATATAGATCATATAAAACGCTCCTGCCATTCCTGCCCAGAAAGTAGATACAACTGTAGCTACATTCTTATACTTCTTTGTATTTATTCCAAGGGCTTCAGCAGCATCCTCATCTTCACGAATGGAGAGAAAATAAAAACCTGACTTCGTTTTCATAATATATTTAACCGAGAATACTGCTCCCAGGGCCAGTGCCAGAGCTACATAGTAATAAGGGTATTTACTTACCCAGGTGGTCATATATAAAATTCCCGTATGTCCGTTGGTAAGCCATTCCTCTTCACCGAAAATTATCCTGAGTATTTCTGCAGTCGCCAGTGTGCCCAAAGCGAAATAAGGTCCCCGCAGCCTGAATACCACAATACCCAGGAGGTAGCCGAGGATTACGGCTGCGATTCCGCCGGTAAGGAGTCCCCACCATGGAGAGATCCCGAAATGAAGAAAAGGCAGGGCGGCAGCATATGCACCGATTCCAAAGTATGCGGCATGACCGAAGGAAACCAGTCCTGTATAACCGGCAAGAAGATTCCACGAGCTTCCGAGGATCACCCACATCATTATAAATATAAGCAGTCCCTGGAAGTAAGGTGAGAAACCGAATATAACAGGAAGTAACAATGATACACCGATGATAATCCATTCTACCTTCGTAATTCTGAATGCCCTGGCAGATTTTTCTTTCATCATCAAACCTAAATTTTAGTTAACTGTTTTATACCGCCGGGAAGGAATACCAGCACGAGAAGAAATATCACAAGACCTACTGCATCACGGTAACCCATGCTGATATAAGTAGCGCCGAAAGTTTCTGCTATTCCCAGTACAAGTCCTCCTGCAATAGCCCCTATTGGTGAACCTAGCCCGCCCAGTATTGTTATAACAAAAGCTTTAACAGTGAAGATGGGACCGACATCAGGAAAAAGATAATAAACGGGAAGTAGGAGAGTCCCGGCGGCGGCGACCAATCCGCTGCCCAGCCCGTAAGTTAATATTGTAATCTTTTTCGCACTAATGCCCATTAAAGTTGCCGCATCTCTGTCCTGTGCTGTTGCACGGATTGATCTTCCCAGATCGGTTTTTGTCAGCAGTATGAAAAGACCAATGGTTAAAACTATTGCAATCAGGAAAGCGATTACCAGCGGTACACTTAAAGATATATTTCCGAGGTGCCATGCCTCATCAGTGTAGCTTGTTCTTACAGAACGGTAATCGCTTGAAAAAACTGAACGGGCCAGTTCAACAAGAACCATTCCTATTCCAACGGTCATCAATACCTGGTTTTCGGGAAGTATCGATTCTTTTTTAATAAGAGGGAACAGCAGATACCTGCTGATACCCTTTCCTAAAAAATAAACCGCAGGGATAGTAATAAAAATGGAGAGGTATGGATCTAATCCGACAAACTGCCACATAACCCACGTAAGGTACATTGCGATCATCATTATCTGACCGTGAGCCAGGTTTATTATATTCAGTACGCCCATAATAAGAGTCATTCCTATTCCGATAATTGCATAGAGACCGCCTATAAGGAGTCCGTAGATAAGTGACTGAAGTATCAGATCCATTCCTCTGCCTTTATATTAGTTTATCATGGTTAAGCCAGAATTCATTATTTATTCCACACTACATCCCATTTAACCGGATATTCAAACTGAGCATTCGCAAGATCTTTCGGCCATATAAGCTTCAGGCTTCCGTCAATCCACTGTACAACGTAAGTGTCCATTTTATTCTGGTGGATTTTGCTGTCGTAGGAAGTGAATTTAACAGGACCGAAGACTGTCTGCATATCAACTTTATCAAGAGCTTTCTTCAATCCTTCCGATGAATAATCATCAGTGTTATTCAAGGATCTGTGCAACAACCTGTCCTGCCGCATATGCTTCAGCACCATGATAATCAGGACCATCTCCGCCGTATTTCTTTACGTAGTTATCATAATATTCTGAAGCCCCGGGGATAGGAAGCGACTGATGCCATAGTGTTGCAGAAACAACTCCATTAGCAGCATTTCCCTGCATTTTCCTTGAATGCCGGCATCGTATAACCTGCTCCTGCTCCTACAAAGAGTTTAGGTGTAAAGTTGATCTCCCTGGCCTGCTTCATCAGGAGTGCAGCATCCATTACATAGGAAATCATATAGACCATATCAGGATTTGCCTTCTTAGCATTCTGAAGAAGCGGTTTGAAATCTACGGCACCTGCCGAATAGGATTTTACATCCAATACCTTGTACCCGAGCTTTTCGCAGGTCGTTTTGAAATGCCTCGGCTCCGCCCGTACCGAAAGCAGTATTTTCATGCAGAATATATACACTATTCGGTTTCACGACCTCAGTAAGCATACTTTCAAGGCCCGAGGCATATTCAGATACCGGAGGGTTCACACGGTAGACATAGAATTTGTCGCCGTCATTTGTCGTCAGGTTAAATGCATCAGGTTCCGTTATCTTATCAACGGATCCCGTACATACAAGGAAAGGAACGCGGTTCTGCTGGGCGACTGCGCAGGCAGCAAATGTTACTGAAGAACTATATCCGCCCGTAATAAGGGGAACCTTATTAACGTTGATCAGCTTTTCAGCACCGGCTCTTCCTACATCAGGTTTTCCTGTATCATCTTCATAAACGAATTCGAGCATTCTTCCCTTTATCCCACCTTCGGCATTAACTTTTTCCTTAACCATTTCGTAGGAGTTTTTCTCCATCTCGCCGAAGTTGGCCTGGGAGCCGGTAAGCGGAAGAAGTACGCCAATTTTAATAGGACCGGTTTCCTTTTGACCGCAGCTGCTCAATCCGAGAGCCAGCAGTATTACCAGGGATCCGGCTAGTAGTTTATATAATTTCATATCAGCACCTTGAATTTTTAATTTTATTTGAATGCCATTGTGAATAGCAATTCGATTTTATATCTGGTATAATCTGTTGCATTATCAACTTTTTCGGTTATTCTTCTTACTCTTGGAATCATTGTGAATGCACCGTGATCAGATTTGAATAGGGGGATTTTATAGAGCAGCCACAGATAAGTATAATCGTGATCTACATCCGGTGTTTCTACAAATTTATCTGTTCTCTTGGCAATATCAAACCAGGCTTCCAGAGAGCCGAATCCGGGATCAACTGATGCAATAATTCTGAATAACTGGGCATCATATTTTGAAGTTCCATCAACACTCTGAGTTGAAAGTGCTGCATCAAACCCTAATTTGATTCCGGAGAATTCAGGAGAAGAGAGATTTATTCCGTAAGAAAAAGGAGCAGCAACTGAGTCAGAGGCTACACGTACCATGGCAATAGGCTGAATACCAAAGTCTGAAACTGTAAAATCGTAATTTGCACCTATCGTATAAGCATCGTGCGGATTATTCAGATCATTTCCTTCAGCATCCTCAACATAATTGCCGTTAAAATCATTGCTGATAAAGGCATTTATTCTACCGGGACCTGCGGCAACATAACCTGAAACTCCAACAAGGGTATTAAGACGGTAGAGAGTGAAAGGTATATCTATCATTATGTTCGGCATAAAATGAAGATCAAGTATTGGATTTCCGATACCGCTTATAGGGAAAATACCTGCTTCAACACCCCACTTCTCACGATTAACTCCTAAATATAACTGAGTAAAGTTTACAGTCGGGCGGGCAATTATGTCGTTGGAACCGGGAATAGTCGGAGCATATGCAGAACCGTCCAGACCGCTTCCGGAAGTGTAGATATAGCCGGCATAATTGTAATGTTCCAGCCTCATCTTTCCAAAAACTCCGTCGCCCAGGTTAGCATTAACATTGAGTCCCGCACGCATCATATAATAAAGATCATCTGAATAGCCGCCGTAATCACCGTAGTCTCTAATATCCTCTCTTGCACGTACCTGCAGGTCCCCGGAAAGGCTTATCTGGGCGAGAGTGCTGCCTGTGAACCCAATGAACATGCAAACAGAAAGCAGAACAAATAATTTTTTCATGTTTCCTCCTGGAATATTAAACAAGTTCGAAATTATCTTCGAATACCCGGCAGGGTCAAACGAAATGCCACGGGTATGTTTATTAAAGAAGGGGATTAGGCTTTATAATGACAGAAAAAGATGCATATAAGTTTGGGAATTGGTGAATGTTCGCCAATACCGGCTAAATTTCACCATTGCCTATCTTATACTTTTCCATCTTATACCGCAGTGTTTCGCGGGGAATTTTTAAAAGTCGTGCAGTTTGAGAGGTATTGTTGCCGCTAAGCTCATAAGCTTTCCTTATGAGGTCAATTTCTGTCTCACGCACTATCTCCTCAAAAGAGGATTCAAAAGCATTGAGGTCTTTGTGGTTAGTTCCTGCTTTTCCTCTCGCTGCTGTGAGTTCGGCTGGCAGATGATATTCTTCCACTACAGGCTGTTTCTGAAGAATGCAGATTCGTTCGATTATATTTTTTAATTCCCTGATATTGCCTGGCCAATCATATTTTAATAAGAGGGAGATAGCCTCATCGGAAAAGCCCGTAATCTTTTTATTGAACTTTTTGGAGAAGCCTTCAAGAAAGTAATTTGCCAGAAGCACTATGTCCCTGCCCCTGGAATTTAACGTGGGCATTTCAATCCGGAGCACATTAAGGCGGTAATACAAATCTTCCCGGAAATTTTTGTTTGCTATTGCATCCTTCAGGTTTTTGTTAGTAGCCGCGATAATTCTGACATCTGAACTCAATTCTCGTGTAGAGCCCAGCCGCATAAACTTCTTATTCTCAATTACGCGCAGGAGCTTAGCCTGGAGGAGGGGAGTCATTTCGCCGATTTCATCTAGGAATAATGTACCTCCGTCAGCTTTTTCCAGAAGTCCTGCCTTACTTGCTTTTGCATCGGTAAACGCACCTTTTTCATAGCCGAATAATTCGCTTTCAAGAAGGTTCTCAGGGATGGATGCACAATTAATTTCAATGAATTCTTTATCACGGCGGCTGCTCAGGTGGTGCAGTGCTGATGCAACGAGTTCTTTGCCTGTACCGCTATGTCCGGTTATCAGTACGGTTGCTGAATCGTGCCGGGCGTATTCAATAATCTGATTTTTTATTGTACTTATTTCCGGTGATTCACCCACTATACTGTCAATGCTCCTACCCTGCGATTTCTGTTCAATTAACTCTGAAACCGTTTTCTTCAGCGACTGTGTTTCGAGGGCCAGCTTTGTAATCAGTTTAATTGCATCTGCTTTGAAAGGTTTCTTGATATAATCATAAGCCCCGAGCTTTAATGCTTCAACGGCCGACTCAACAGAAGCAAAGCCGGTCATTATTATTGTTAAGATATGCGGTTGATACTGCTTAATCTTTCGAAGAATATCAATGCCGCCCATGTCGGGAAGATTAAGGTCAAGCAGCACCAGGTCAATTTCTTCTTCCCTTACTGTTCTAAGTGCTTCCCCGCCTGATTCATTCAGTATCACGTTGTAATCTTCTTCAGAAAGAATTTGTTGAAGGCTCAGTCGTATAAACTCTTCATCATCAACTATAAGGATCGTCTTTGAACTCATTCTAAATCTCCGTGACTAATGATTCTTCTTTTGATACGGGTGTAACCGGCAGCAATATAGTGAAAACCGCTCCGCCATACTTCGAATTTGCGACTTTAATTTTCCCTTTATGTTCCGAAATAATATTCTGGGTAATCGAAAGACCCAGGCCTGTGCCTCCTTTTTTATTTGTAAAGAAGGGATCGAATATTTTATCGATAATTGTTACAGGTATTCCGGTTCCTGTATCGGCGACACTGATCTCTGCCCAGCCCGCTCTGATATTTTCTGAATCTGACGTAGTGAAGAACCTCGTTTGCTTACTTTTTCTGAAGTTTGTCCTTATTGTAAGCTCTCCGCCTTCAGGCATTGAGTGAATGGCATTTAACAAAATATTGAGCAATGCCTGTCTTATTTTTTCCTGGTCGATAAAAATATCAGGAATTTCGGGTGATAACGAAGTCCTGACCATAATTTTGGAATTTCTGCACTGTTTATCAATAAAGTGGAGAGTACCTTCAATGAGGTAGTTAATATTCTTGAGAGCCGATTTTTGCCTGGAAGGCGATGAATAATCGAGAAGTTCATTAACAAAAGCCTCGAGTCGTTCAACTTCCGCCAGTCCCATTTGTATATTTTTCGAAACCAGCGGCTGGTTGTTAATTTTATCATGAAGATCATCCAGGAACAGGGTCAGACCGGTCAAAGGATTCCTGATTTCGTGGGCAATACCGGCAGCAAACCTGCCGAGTGAAGCAAGCCTGTCCATTTTCTGAATCTGGTCATCCAGAAGTTTTTTCTCTGTAGTATCCTGAATAATAACGACAGTACCGCTAACTTCCCCAGATGGATTGTTCATTTGTGAGGCTGTAAGATTAATATATTTCGGTTTATCGCCGATTAAAATCTCCTGGTTATAACCGCGGAATTCTCCAATGTTGGAAAGTGATGACTGAATTTCCTTTATCATCAGATGATCAGCGTTAAACAAGTCCCATACATTCTTACCTATTATCTGCTGCTCTTCCGCCTGTAGTATGCTTATGGCGGCGGGATTTATACTGCTTATATTTCCCTGATGATCGACTGTAATTACTCCATCCGGCATAAACTTCAATATATCGTCATTAAAGTTTTTCTGAACAATAATCTCATTCATCAGTCTGGTACTCTCAATAACGCGCGATGCCTGGTTGGCCAGGATCTGCAGTGAGCTGACATCGAGCTTAGAGATTTTTGTTTTCGTCTTGATCTTATCAGCTCCGAGTATGCCTATAGTCTTTTCCCTCACTCTCAGCGGTACAAACACGAACGATTTGCTGCCGGATATCCTTCTGATTTTTCTGTCGAGATCTGTCGCCTCAGGATATTTATTTATATTATCAACAAAAATTATATTGCCGCTTTTCGCCACCCTGGTTTCAATGCAGTCATAGTGATCCAGGTGATATTTTGACGTCCTTGCCCTTTCTTCCTCTTCTGGAGTAAAGCCGTAAACTTCCTTACATACAAGGAATTTTTCCCTGTCATCAAGCAGGTAAAGGATAGCCCTGTCGAATCCGAACCTCTCAACACTGTTATGAAGAATATATTTGAGTATACGCCCAAGGTCGAAAGTTGATCCCAGTACATTACTTATGCGCAGTATGCTTTTAAATATTTTCAGCTGGTACTCAAGGTCGTGTACGTAATTTTCAATTTCATTCTTGGATTTTTTCAATTCATTAAATGAAGTGATCAGTTCATGGTTTTTTGTTTTTAACTCTTCCGCCATGTAATTGAATGAGTTCCCGAGGAAGCCGATCTCGTCTTTCCTGTTGACCTCAACCGGACTGGAGAATTTTCCTTCTGCAAGTATCTTCGCTCCTTCAGTGATTGAAAGCAGGGGTTTGGTAAAATGTCTCGATAAAAACCACGATACAATAGCCGAAAGAATAAACGTTATGAATATTATCCAGACAATATTATCCCTGAAGAACAGTACCGTCTGATTCATCTCAGCCGAAATATCATTAGATGCAGAATGGAATCGCGCTATATTGGAACCAATAGTTATACCGCCGAAAATACCATATCGTGAGTAAACACCCCTGTTATAATATATCGGAGCATAAGACATCATCTTTTTTATACCGCCGACATTAGTAGTGGTTACAGACCCGGAATGTTTTTTCCGTACTTCTGATGCAACATAGGGATATGATTTGTCAATAAATCCTACCGAGTCAAGATTAAAGGGGATCCGGCCGCGGCTGATATCCTCCGGAGATGAATGGCTGGTATAGGCGGGAACCGGTTTCCCATTTTTATCGACCCCGGGAATGTCCCACAGTTTAGGATGAGTTATTATCCATCCCCTGTCATCAAACATAAATGCATAGTCTCCCGATGAATAGACGGGAAATACCGTGAAGGTTTTATTATTAGGCAGAACATGCTGGGTGAATTCCATAAGATGCCGTTGATCAAGTGCTATCTCGAGAACGCCTGACAGTTTCTTTCCTTCGTAAACAGGGGTTGAGAACCTGATTACGCCGTCATATTTTTTCCCTTCGACAGCTTCTTCAGGGGATGAAGCATTTCCAAGCTGTTCACTTTTACTGACGTAAAAACCAGCAAGATGGGAAACATAAATTTCATTGTCATTGAGTCTCCTGGTCTCATTAAAGTAATTTTCAGAAAGGTAAGTAGTGTTGCGGGGATTGGAAACATTTTTAAGTAATTCAGGACTTACTATACTTCCATTCTTTATCTTGATTTTTTCCTGCCCGGTTTCATCAATAAATGAAATCTCTTTATAGAGCGGGACCTGGAGATGGGCTTCGAAAGGTTTTTTATTTGTGCCTTCTCTGATCCAGATTTCCGACTGATGCTGTTTGCTGAACTGAAGAAAATCGTAGGGGGTAAAATCAGCCTGTTTCAGCAGTTTTAAATCGTTCTCGCATTGTCTCAGAAATCTCTCTACAGCTTTTGCCGTAAGCACAGCCTGGACTTCCATAGTTTCTTCGGTCTTCTGGTCAATGTCGGTTTTAGCATGCTTAATAATATCATTTCTGACTGAACTTATATTCATAAGTGTATAGAATCCGAAAACAAGCAGGGGAACAATAGAGATCAGGAGAAAGGAAAAAAGGAACTTTTTGAAGATGCCGAAACGTGGTTTTGTAAGATAATTCCAGAAATTTTTCTGAAATACTGAACTACCCGAAATTTTATTATTTGAGTCGGCTTTCATCGAACCTTTTAATTATGAAGGGTTAATCTATGAAACGAACGGGTTAACACCGTTTAAAAAATCAACAAAAATGCCATAACCAATAGACTTAATTTGGCGCAATATTTTAGCAGTAATAAATAATTAAATTATTATATGTGAGAATAGAAAACTATTATTATTCTCAAAATCAACTGCCTGTTTAAAGATCTTTACAAATTTGTTCTATATCAACAGCTATCAGAAAGTATTTCTTGGGGATATAAAAATTAGTATGTTTCGAACAATTATATCCAAAGTTCGATAAAAAATAAATTGTGGATTCAAAAGAGAATAAAAAAGAGCTGATTTTGAAAGCTGCGGGCAGTGCTTTTGCCAGGTACGGCTTCAGTAAGACAACAATGGATGACATCGGTGAACTTGTCGGTATGAAGAAGAATTCACTCTATCACTATTTTGTAAATAAAGAGGATATTTTCTGCGGGATAATTGAGATGGATGCCGAAGAATATTTCAGCACTCTCAAAGCAGAGCTTGCAGAAGAAAAATCTGCGTCGGGGAAATTACGGAAGTACGTACAGATAACCTCAGATTTCTGGAGTGAAAAAGTTAATTCTTATCAGCTTGTAACATCGATGCAGGCTGAAATCGTGGAGCGGATTGCGGGGCTTTATGAGTCGTCTATCAGGCGGCAGAAAATTATTATAAGGGAGATTCTTGAAGAAGGGGTGAGTAATGATGAGTTTATTGAACATGACTCGCAGCAGCTTTCAGAAGATCTTATCGATATGTCATCATCCATAGAACACTGGGAATATCACAGGCAGAGGATGTCGCATTTCGATGAAAATTATTTCAATGAGAACAAAAGAAAAAAATTGAACTTACTAAACTTCATTATAAAAGGTCTGAGACAACCGAAGAAATGATTATTACAGGATATGGAATGAAAAACATACTAATATTTATTTTTGCCGGGGTATTACTGGCTGCCTCGAACATCAACGCTCAGGCAGACAGTGTTGATCTTGTTCTAACTCTGGATAAAGCTGTTTCCATCGCACTTCAGAAAAATTATGATATTCAACTGGCACAATTGAGCGTTCAGAAGGCAGAGGAGCAGATAACTGAAGCATATGCAGGAGCATGGCCCAAACTTAGCTTCAGCGGGCAGTATACGAGAAACCTTAAATCGCCGGTGCTTTTTATTCCTCCTAATACTCCTTTTAATCCTTCCCCCAACACACTGACATTCTCGATCGGTGCTAAAAACAGTTATAACCTGGGAGTTACGTTATCGCAGACAATCTATGATCCGAGACTTGGAACAGCTATAAGTATTGCAAAGAAGTACTCAAAGTTTTCCGACCTTTCGAATGAATCAGCTAAAGATGATGTTATCTCACAGGTGAAGGAAAGTTTTTACAGTGTCCTTCTTTCAAAGAAACTTGTTGATGTTAACGAACAGGGTTACAAGGTAGCACAGGCAAATTATGAAAACACCGGTGCGCTGTATAAACAGGGTGTTGCATCGGAGTATGATTACCTGCGGGCAGAAGTTCAGCTTGCGAACGTTAAGCCTATGCTGATTGAAGCGAGGAATAACCTGCGGCTGGCAAAAAATGCCCTGAAGAACCTGCTGGCGCTGGATCTTAATACAACTATTGATGTTGAGGGGGAGTTCAGGGTTGAAAAAGTTTCGCCTGAGTTAATGAAAAGATCGGATGAAATACTGAAGGAAAAGAACCCTGCTCTTCAGCAGTTATCCCTTCAGAAACTGATCCTGGAAGAGAATGTTAATATTGAACAAGCGGCATATCTGCCGACTTTATCAGCCTTTGGCAATTATAACTGGCAGACGCAGGATAATACCTTTAACTTCAACAATTACAATTGGGCAAACACAATTACGGTCGGGCTGTCGCTTACCTATACACTTTTTGACGGTTTTAAAAGAAGTGCACGTATTCAGCAGGCTAAAATTGATGTTGAGAACCTGCAGGTTACCAAAAACAAAACAGAAGCGGGACTGAAAATAAGTCTGATGCAGTCGAAGTTAAAAATGGAAGAAGCTCTTGACCGTATACAGGCACAGGAGAAAAGTGTACAGCAGGCGCAGCGTGCGCTTGAAATTGCGCAGACAAGATATAAAGAGGGCGTGGGCACGCAGCTGGAAATTCTTGACACGCAGAACTCTCTTACTCAGACCAGGATAAACTACGAAAAAGCTGTGTATGATTTCCTTGTCGCAAAAACAGAGTGGGAAAAGGTTTTAGGAATAATTACCAAATGAAAGCAAAAAACCAAAGGAGAAAGTTCCTGATGATTAAGATAATTATCGAGTATTTATCAGTCGCAGTATTATTGATGCTGATTACCCAGGGGTGCGGCGGAAAACCCGAACAGGAGCAGGTTGAAGAAGCTGTACCTGTTGAGGTAACGCAGGTTGAAAAGCAGACGATCTCTGAAAATAAAACCTATTCGGGAACGCTTGAGGGTATCGAACAGGCTTCCATCGTGTCAAAAATAGCTGAAAGGATAATTGACATTAATGCCCGTGTCAACAGTTATGTGAAGAAAGGACAGGTGCTGATAAAACTTGAACGCTCGGGTGCCACATCCAATTATTTCCAGGCCCAGGCAAATTATGAAAACGCAAAGAAGAATTTTGACAGGATGAAAGCACTATATGCGGACGGTGCTATTTCACAGCAGCAGCTTGACCAGGCAGAAACTGCTTATGAGGTGGCAAAAGCAAATTTTGATGCATCTAAAAGTACCGTAGATCTTGAATCGCCAATTGATGGCATGGTAACTGATCTGAATGTTAATACAGGGGACTGGGTTACACCCGGTATGGACCTGGCAACCGTTGCTAATATCCGGAAGATGATACTCAAATTTTATGTGACTGAGGGTGAAGTAGCTAAAATTGATGTGAACGATTCTGTGAAAATTTATTCTGAATTCAATAAGGACAGGGCTGTTACAGGGAAGATAACTGAAATATCCAGGTCGGCTTCATCAGAAGCCCGGTCATTCCAGGTGAAAGCAGAATTTTATAATACAAAAGATCAATGGTACAAGCCGGGTATGTTCGTAAATGTAGATATAACACTTGCGTCGCAGAAAAATGTTCTCGTTGTTCCCACACAGGCTGTGATTTTTGAGAACAGCAGGAATGTTGTGTATAAGATAATCAATAAAAGAGCTATCCCTGAAAATGTTAAGATCGGTCTTACTAATGAGAATATTACTGAGATAACAAACGGGCTTCAGCAGGGAGATACGGTAGTTACGGCAGGCATGAATAACCTGTCGGATAGTACGAAAGTTTCAATAATAAAATAAAATTGACTCCGAAGGACAGACGTTAAATGAAATTAGCAGATGTATCAATAAAGAGACCTGTATTTACGACAATGATAATCCTCGCCATACTGGTACTGGGATTATTTTCCTTTATAAAACTTAATGTGGATCAGTTTCCTAATGTTGATATTCCGGTTGTAACTGTAACGACTGTTCTGCCGGGGGCAGGACCGGAACAGGTTGAGTCGGATGTAACCAAAATTATTGAAGATGCCGTAAACCCGATAGCCGGAGTTGATCATATAACCTCAACATCCCAGGAAGGGGTATCAATCGTTACCATTCAGTTCAAACTGGAAGTTAAAGGCGAGATAGCTTCGCAGGAAGTGCGTGAAAAAGTGGCGGCGGTGCGGTCACAGCTTCCCGACAATGTTGATGAACCTGTAATTCAGAGATTCGATCCATCCAGTCAGCCCATTTTAACTCTAACAGTATCAGGCAGCAGAACGGAGAAGGAACTTACCACTTTCACCAAAGATGTAATTAAAAAACGTCTGGAGAATATATCGGGAGTCGGCTCGGTTACTCTTGTTGGAGGCGCAGAAAGAGAGATCCTGGTTGCTGTTAACGCAGACAGGCTGCATGCCTATGATCTTTCGATCAATGATGTTGTACAAAGTGTGGCGAGTGCTAATGTGGAGATTCCCGGCGGTACAATAAAGCAGGGTAACAGGCAGTATATATTAAGAACGATGGGTAAACTAGATAAGGTAAGTGAGTTCAGAGATATAATCGTTGCAACCCGCAATGGTCAGAATATTTATCTGAATGATGTTGCAACTGTAACTGATACCACAGAAGAAAAGACCAGTCTTACCAGGCTGAACGGAAACCTGGCGGTAGGACTGGATATCAGGAAACAGTCGGGCAGCAATACCGTACAGGTTGCAGAAAGTGTTAAGAAAGAACTCGACCGGTTAAGGACAGAGATTCCGAAAGATTACAATATTTCAATCGCCCGGGATAATTCCGAGTTTATCAAGAATTCTATAAATGACGTTCTGTTCGATCTTGTTTATGGGGCACTGCTTGCGGTAATTGTGATTTACTTCTTCCTTGCCAACCTGCGGGCAACTATCATAAGTGCGTTTGCTTTACCTACCTCGATTATCGGCAGCTTTATTCTGATGGCTGCACTCGGTTTCACCCTTAATGTGATGTCGCTGCTGGCCTTATCTCTTGCTGTGGGACTACTGATTGACGATGCAATCGTGGTAATTGAAAATATATACAGGCATATGTCGGAAGGAGAGTCACCCCTTGAAGCAGCAAAGGCTGCTACAGATGAGATAGGACTCGCTGTAATGGCAGTAACGCTTACACTGGTAGCTGTATTCGTCCCTGTAGCTTTTATGCCCGGTATAGTGGGCAGATTCTTTTATGAGTTTGGAATGACTGTAACGATAGCGGTTCTGATTTCATTATTTGTTGCATTCACGCTTACTCCAATGCTCTCAGCACGATGGCTTAAGAGGGAAGATGAAAGTCTTTCACCTGACGGAAATATAATCGAGAAAACGCTTTATTACTTTAATCATTTTTTCGAATGGCTGAGCGGGAAGTATAAAACTGCACTTAACTGGTCGTTAGGGCACAGGATTACAATAGTGGTCGGATCGATCATTGTCTTCCTATTCAGTCTTTTCCTGATGGGACAACTCGGTTCTGAGTTCTTTCCAAGGCAGGACCAGGGTGAATTTACCATTACCATAGATGCTGCCCCGGGAAGTTCTCTCCAGGAAACCGACAATATTGCAAAACAGATTGAAGCTGTTGTTCGCAAAAAACCGGGTGTTGTCAACGTACTAACTACAATCGGGGCGGGTAATGATCCTGTGAGTGTAGGTAATATTCTTGTAAAGCTGGTGAGTAAAACAGACCGCGATTACAGCGTGTTCGATTTCATCGACCAGCTTCGTAAAAAAATTGTAATACCTTCGGCTAATATCAGTTATGGAATTCAGAACGGACCGGGGAGCGGTCAGAAACCGGTGATCTTTAGTATACGGGGTGAAGACCTAACCCTGCTTAAAAAGTATGCTGATAAGGTTGAACATATTCTAAAAACAACTCCGGGGGCGGTAGATGTTGAAAGTTCTCTTGAAACCTCCAAACCGGAAGTTCGCGTGACTGTTGAAAGACAAAAAGCAGCAGCTCTGGGGGTGGATCCGACTGTAATTGCAACAGCACTTAGAGCAATGGTTGACGGTGTTGATGCCACCAAGTTCGAGGAGGGGGGCGAACAGTACAATGTGAGAGTAAAAGTACAGGAATCTAACCGAAATACTATCAGCGGTATAGCCAACTTAACTCTGAAAAGCAGGAATAAAACCAAAACCGGCGGAACTATTCTGATTCCTCTTGATGCAGTCGCATTTATTAATAAAGGAACCGGACCTTCCAAGATTAACCGCTATGACAGGCAGCGTGAGATCAGGATAGAAGCTAATCTGTCCGACAGACTCCTTGGGCAGGTTCTGGGAGATGCTCAAAAAAGAATAAGTCAGATTGATCTTGCTCCGGGCTATAATATACAGGTTGTTGGAAGCGGGCAGCAGCAGGCGGAATCATTCGGAAACATCCTTTTATCGTTGGCTCTGGCTATCATATTTGTATACCTGGTGCTCGCATCACAGTTTGAAAGCGTAGTTTATCCGTTCTCAATTATGCTCTCCCTTCCTATGGCAATAATAGGAGCAGTAATTGCACTGCTTGTTTTTGGAAGTTCAATGTCAGTTATGTCGATGATCGGTATAATAATGCTGATGGGACTCGTTACCAAGAATGGGATTCTGCTGGTTGATTATATAAATGTACTAAGAGGGAGAGGAATGGAAAGATGGGATGCAACTCTGCTTGCAGGACAAACCAGGCTAAGACCTATCCTTATGACAACTTTTGCAATGATCTTCGGTATGATCCCGGTTGCATTTTCTTTGGGTGAAGGTTCAGAGTTTCGTTCGCCTATGGGACAGGCAGTAATAGGAGGACTTATTACATCAACCCTTTTAACTTTGTTCATTGTACCCGTTGTTTATACTATCTTCGACGATTTTTCTATCGTGAAGATCTTTAGATAAAATATTCAGAAGATCTTCATCAAAAAAAGAAAAGGGAATTAATGAATTACCTGCATCGGAGGGAAACAAATGAAAGTAGCATTCTTAGCTTATCACGATGTGCTGGATGAAAGAATAATTAAACTCCTGGAGGAACTAAATATTGATTCTTATATTAAATGGGAGAGCGTACTGGGAAAAAGTCATGGCGCGTCGCCTCATCTTGGTACCAGAACATTTCCGGGTCACGATTCGGTGAGATTAATACCTTTTCCTGAAGAGGAAAGTTTGAACAATCTGATCTCAAAGGTCCAGGAATTTAATAAACAGGTATTAAAAAAGGATGATGAGATAAGACTTTACCTTCTTCCTTTGGAAAGAATAGTTTAATTCAGGGTAACTTATATTCTGATTTTGTATCTTACTTTTATATTTAATTCCTGAAAGGAGCGGGATATGAAAAAATTCTTATATTTCCTATTCTTTGTCGCGGTTGGTGCGGGGATATACTTTTTTACTCACAAGCCCGAAAATTTTAAGGTAAAAGACCAGGTGGTTGTATCCCAGGCATCAGGAATGGATATAAGCGGACCCATAACAGCCCCTCCTAAATATGCGGTTATTAAAGGAACTATTACAAATATCAGCGAAAAAGATTTTAATAATGTTGAAGTTGTTTATCAGTCAGGACTCGATACCGTCAGGGCAATGATAGGATCCCTTCCAAAGGGAGCTTCATCAGAATTTCAAACGAACAATATGAGAGTAAGAAGCGGTCACCCTGATTACGAACTGATAGATATTCTTTCTACGGAATCCCCGTAAGATCAGTCATTTCTCAATTTTGTTTTATACGCTTTTGTCATCTCGACCGCAGGGAGAGATCTTTCTAACTTTTATTTGCCTCCCTCCGTGAGCTCAATGCCTCTCTTCAATCTTCAATATGCAACCCCTCCACCTGGTTATCTTTAAAAGGGAAGTCGAAGTAAAAATGATTCTCATCTTCCTTCCTGATCTTATCTTTATTCAGAAAATATTTATCAATTGCTCCATCCTTTTTGAAGTAAAAATAAAGTCCATCTTCGTAAAGCCATTTCGGCATTCGCAATTTCTTATGGGTGGCAAGGTAAGCCATATCCATCATAATCTTTCTTGTAATATTGTTTGACTCTTTGCGAAGGTAGATCGGTTTCATACTTAATATTTCCGGATAGTTTTAACAATTAAAATAATATAACAGCTCTAAAGTTAACAAACTTCCGGAAAATATTAAGATTGTATTTTTAGGAGAATGATTGTTATTGATAATCAGCAATAAAAACAATAACTTTTCCCTGTATTTCATTATCGGGGAGTAAGATGAAACGACGTGATTTCATTGGTTCAACTATAAAGGCAGGATTATTAGGCGGAGCTGCCATTTCTCTTGGAAATGTATCTTCCCTATTCCCATCAACTTTTTTTGGGGATAGTAAATATCAGCTGGCTGCGATCAAGGGGGCAGAACCTGGTACTATGCTCGACGAGGCAATCAGGGCTTTAGGCGGCATAAGGAATTTTGTTAATCCGGGACAAACAGTAGTAGTGAAACCAAATATCGGCTGGGATGTTACCCCGGAAAGGGCCGGCAATACAAACCCGCAGCTCATCAACAGGATCATTAAGCACTGCTATGATGCCGGGGCTAAGAGTGTGTACGTATTTGATCATACCTGCGATAACTGGAAAAGGACATATTCAAACAGCGGGATAGAACAAGCCGCAAAAGATGCTAAGGCGAAAGTGGTTTCAGGTGATAGTGAATCCTATTACCAGGATGTTACGGTAAAACAGGGTAAAAAGCTGAAGAAAGCCAAAGTGCATGAACTCATACTTGAGTCAGATGTTTTCATAAACGTTCCAATTCTCAAGAACCATGGATCAACTGATTTGACGATCGGAATGAAGAACCTGATGGGTGTTGTCTGGGACCGCGGCTACTGGCATCAGAATGATCTTCATCAGTGCATTGCCGATTTTGCAGCTTTCAGGAAGCCTGATCTGACAATTGTAGATGCTTATAATGTGATGAAGCGAAACGGACCGCGGGGAGTATCAAAAGCGGATGTGGTTACTATGAAATCACTTCTTGTTTCAACAGATATTGTGGCTGCAGATGCTGCCGCTGCGAAATTATTCGGCAAAGATCCGTCTGATATCGGTTACATAAAAATCGCTAATGATATGAACATAGGCACGATGCAGCTTGATGGCCTCTCTATTTACAAAAAAATATATTAAACGTCTCAAACCTGACTCTTTATCGAAGATCAGGAGAGCTGTGTCTGTTCTTTTCTTTTTGTCGACTGCCATTGTCTTCCTTGACATTGCTCAGCTGATACCGCCTGTTGTTTCCGATTCCGTACTTTTCATTCAGATTGTGCCTTCAATAATTAATTTTATAAAAAATCCTGACCTAATCGCCTCAGGTTTTATCATTGTTATGGTTACCGTAATACTGTGGGGAAGGGTGTACTGCTCGAGTGTCTGTCCGATCGGAACACTTCAGGACCTTGTAACAAGATCCAGAAGGAAAATTAAAGGACGGAAGAAATTTGGCTATCGAAAAGAGAATAACTGGCTCAGGTACACTATTCTGGCTTTAACAGCGGGCTCTTTTTTATCCGGATATATACTACTTGTAAATCTTCTCGATCCTTACAGCAACTTCGGAAGAATACTTACGGGTATCTTTTATCCGTTAATTGCAGGGGTAAACAACGTTCTCGCATTCTCACTGGAAAAGCTTAATATCTACCTTCTTTACCCGGTAGAAATTAAAAATTTCCCTGATCTGCTGGTGGTGTTTCCGATTGTTTTTTTATCTGTAGTTGTATATCTGTCATATACGAGAGGCAGGCTGTACTGTAATACCATTTGTCCCGTGGGTATACTACTGGGTCTGACTTCAAAATTATCAATTAATAAATTGACGATTGATCAGAACTCCTGTGAAGGATGCGGAGCGTGCAAGCTTGTATGCAAATCCGAGTGCATAGATGATGAAAATAAGTCGATTGATTTCGACCGGTGTGTTGCCTGTTATAACTGTATTGACGTGTGTCCTTCTGTTTCAATATCATATCAGAACATCTTTAAGAGGGAAGTGCCCGTATTACAGGAGATCGATACTTCTAAAAGGGACTTTGTTTCCAAAACTCTTATATATTTAATAGGATTAACCGGTGCCGCTTACTCGCAGGTCAAGATCATCCCAAAAAAAGAAAGCACAAAACCTGTTATAAGGAAATCGGTATCCAGTCCCCCAGGCTCTGAAGCGATATCAGAATTCAGTAGTAAATGCACGGCCTGCCATTTATGCGTTTCTGCCTGTCCTACTAAAGTTCTTCAACCATCTTTCCTCGAATACGGAGCACTTGGTATTCTTCAGCCTTATATGGATTATAAGACAAACTTCTGCAATTTTGAATGCACTGTATGCGGGGAAGTTTGCCCAACCGGCGCTATAAGACCTTTGACGGTTAAAAAGAAGAAAATTACGCAGGTAGGGAAGACCACTTTTGTTAAAGAGAATTGTATTGTAGAAACAGAAGGTACTGCCTGCGGAGCCTGTTCAGAACATTGTCCCACCAAGGCAGTACATATGGTACCATATAAGAACAACCTGAAGATCCCTGAAGTAAGAAACCAGTACTGTGTTGGCTGCGGTGCCTGCGAGTTCGCCTGTCCCACTAAACCCTACAAGGCAATATATGTTGAAGGAAATCTGGTTCACCAGGCAGCCGAAATAAACGTTGAGAAAAAGCTGGATAATAAAATCGATCTAAAGGAGGACTTTCCGTTCTGATCGCAGCCAGGGTATCTGAACCAGAGTTTCAGAGTGTTTTAATATAAGTGATAAGAGGGGGCGGAGTGTACGGGAAGTATTCTACCTGACTTCTGAATCATCAGAATATACCTTCCATGGCCATTTAACACAGTCCTTAACTTCAGGAAAAAGAACATAATCAGCTTTTCCCTTTAACGTCAGTGTTATAATGTCATTACCGGCCAGGGCTTCTTTAGCTGTTTCAAGAGTTTTACCGCTCACTGAAACATCATCTACCAGCAGTATTCTTTTATCTTTAATACCTTCAATATTGGAAAGGATTTTAGGCCGGTCATAAATCGGAGTATTCGAAATATCCCTGAATGTAATTCTCATGATCTTCAGTTCCACACCAAGCTTATAAGCAACAATTCCTGCAGGAACCTGACCCCCTTCAGCTATTCCTATTACCAGATCAGATTCCGGAAGTTTTAATTTTTGTATTCTCGCAGCAATATCCGTGAAAGAAATATCCTGCATCAGTTTTTATTCCTTAAACGAAGCAGGAAGATATTCAGCACAGTTAAAATTATGATTCCCGGTACAGCATTCTTAAGTGAAATCAATAAGTAGTCAGGAGAAAAACCTGAGCTCCTGAATAATCCGAACACCAGCGGCGGAACTATTAAGGCAGGTAAAATTGAGAGCAGGGCACCCAGGTTATTCAGCTTATCATATTTCAGAAGTATTGTAAGCAGAATGACAAACAGAAGCACTTCAAAAGTGAGCAGCGGAACCGACTCATATACAGGACTGCCGGTAAGAAGATAATTTAAGATTGGTCCGAAAGCAGTTATAACAAGGGCAGTACGGAATTTATAAAAAATTACTGCTATCAGCGGCACATAGAACATCGGCAGCAGCACAGCACCTAACCGAACACCGTTTGCCGGAGGAATTAAATGCACAACAAAAGGAACGAATAGTGATGCAGCTATCAGGATGGCTGCGCCTTTTAGTTCCAGATCTTTTACAATCGGAGCAAGAGCAGCAGAATTTACGTTTTTAATTCCCATCATCTTAATTTCTCCTGTTATTAACCCCAAAATTATAGAATTAAAAACTCAGAATAAATGTTCGGATGTCAGAGATTGCAGAATGAAGCTTTAGGCAGGAAGAATGGCTTTAATATTACAAGAAATAGGTAACTGCTTGAACCGAACGATTAGCTTATATCTTTCCAGCAGCGGGAAATTAGATTAGAAGGTATCTTGAATAATAGTCCGCGTGTGATTAATTTCGTTTAGAGTTCTTATAAAAAATAAGCGAGCGTAGCTCAGTTGGTAGAGCGTCAGCTTCCCAAGCTGGATGTCGCGGGTTCGAGCCCCGTCGCTCGCTCCAGGAATTTATCCTTTGCCGGTTTAACTATTAAGTAGCTAAAAATTAGGATAAAAAGAAAATCCCGTCTGACGAGTCAGCGGGATTTTTTATTTAACTATTTTGTTTTTTGAAGCTGTTTTACCTGCTGCTCTGTATATCCCAGGGCATCAAAATCCATCACACCGTTACTTGAATGACATGAACTGCATAATAAAACCGTCTTTTTCACACCGTGGTTCACAGAAATATATGATTTGGCCGGTACCTCCATAGACATCCACTCTCCACTCCATTTCAATCCCATTGATTCATATGGTTTCATCCCTGCGTCTATTGCCTGTTTAACGTCTCCTGTTTTGTTGTATACCTCTCTGTTAGGTGCCAGGAGCAGTGGAAAGTCTGCCATATCCGGATCTTTTTTTAGAAATGACATACCGGGTGCCTGCCACATTTTCAGTTTTTTATCAAAAAGCATTACCTGTGTCAATGCCCTGACAGGAAATATTTTGGCACCTTCTGTATTTATGTCGGATGTAGGAAATGCCATCCAGCTTTGTGCATTTTTCTGATCGACAGTATTCGGAACTCTCCATATATATGAAGGATGCGAAGATTTTATTACATCTGTTGGAACGAATAAATCGGGATTACTCGGAATTTTATCAAACTTTGAGAGTTCGCTGTACTTTCCATTAATATTATCCTTAACCGGCTTTCCCCAGTTTTCGTAAACGATACCGCTAACCTTGGTGATATGACATGTCTGGCATGCAATCCTGTCCGTGTGTCTGTTCAGAGTTTCTGCATACATTCCCTTGTGCGGGGTAGTGCCGTGGCAGTTTGAACAGGTAACAGGCACATCAGGTAAATCATTTGCAACCATATCCGACTCATCCATCCCTTTTGCGATTTTATGATGCGCTGCGGTATGACAGGTTAAGCAGCTGAGTCCGGCTGCAGCATGTACATCGTTTTCAGCAGTGAAGGGTGTTCCTCTTTTATAATCTTTTGAGAAGGAATGTTCGTGACATCTAAGGCACGCTTCATTAGTCGGTTGTTTTGTTATGGACAGTGCGGCCTTAAGTGACATATCTTCTCCCCAATGGGTTCCCGTGCTGTCTTTAACAAGAGTTGCCCGCTTACTCCAGTCATAATTCTCAGCATGGCATACGAGACAATCGACAGTATTTTTTTGTGCATCTGTAACCGGCATTCCCGGGAGAGGCGGTGAGGGCAGGGAACCAATATGACAAACGCCGCAGCCGGCGGACTGTACACTAAATTTACCATTTGTAGAAGCTGTCCAGTTTGCCAGAGTTGAAGAACCCGCCAGGGCACATTCACGGTTAACCATTCCCCACATTGAACTGTCCGGTAGTCCCTTGAACATTTCTTACCGGTGTTGCCATATTCCAGTGGACTGAATTAGTTACTTCATCCAGTGCATCCTCATGGCACATTGTACAGGTTTGAGCCCCTTCATATCCGTTATCTTTAATCACATCGTTCCCCGGATGAACCCATTTGCTAAGTAAATCTGTGCTTTGCTGAGCATATCCATAAACACTCATCAAGAAAATAATAACAAGAGAAATATTATATCTCCTCATTTAACCATCCTTATTATTTGAAATCAGTAAGCGCTTACTTACTATTATCTCTAAATTTTTTTATTCCATTGTTTTGATAATCAATTTGAACATTCTTTTACAGAAGTCATTAACATTGACCTTATTTTTATTCAGGACGAATTCAATATTATATACAATAGGTATTCCCATATAGAGAGTAGCAATATCCTCCGGTTTCAATTTTTTATCCCACAAACCTTCGTTAACACCTTCCTTAACCATCTTAATAATTAAACGCTTCTGCTGAGACAAAATCTGGTTTAGTTTGGCCTTTAGTTCCTCATCCCCCAGGTGTGTTGCTTCCGAAAACAGAAGAATGGTTATCCCCCTGTTCTCTTTGAGATAATTTACATTTGTACAAAGAAAATTGAACATCTTTTCTTTAGAGTTTTCCGGACTGATAACTATATTTTTTAGTGAACTGATCAGATCCCCTGCAACATCATCCATAATTGCTTTTATAATATCCCGTTTGGCAGCAAAATGTCGAAAAATGGCTCCTTCGGTTAATCCTATCTTTTTTGCCAGTTTCCTGGTTGATAGATTATGGAATCCTTCTTCGGCGATTATTTCAAGCGCAGCTTTCTTGATTTGTTCCTGTCTGATATCTGTGGTTTCCCGGGGCATGAGCTTTCAATTATAATGATTGTAATCACTTACTTACAAAAGTAATAAAAACCATTCATAGGTCAAGTGCTGAAAAAGATAGATGCGGGTTACAGCACAAAAGAAATACCCGGACCTTAACCAGGCATATAAAAGGGGAATGGGATAATACTGCAATTAAATATGTTGTTTCGAATATTGTGGTAATCCCCCGGAGGTTAAGAATACTTTGATTTTAGTCCGTAAACTGCTTTTTTACTATTGTTTTATCAAACAGAAAATACTATATTAGCACTTCAAATTTTGATCCGGGGGCTTAGCTCAGTTGGTTTAGAGCACCTGCCTTACAAGCAGGGGGTCGTAGGTTCGAATCCTTCAGCCCCCACAAATAAAGCCTTAAAACAGTTTGTTTTGAGGCTTTTTCATTTTTAAAGAATTCAAAAAACCCACTGACTGTGTACCGACTAATTCCAGGTACACTCCTAAGTCAAATGATTGGTTGATATGGTTGGTTAAAGTGATAATCATGTATTTGAAATTTAAGTATTGATTTTTTATAGGTCAAATAGAATTCAATTTATTATACCTGTTTTTTTTCTGTAGCTGCAGGATCCTCTTTTACCCTGTAAAATCCTTTACCTCGGGCATATCTTAATTTACCATCATCCGTTGGTTTATCGGATACCTTAGATGATTGTCTGAGTTTAATGACATCATTAAAAATAAAGCAGGGGAATGCTGAATGTGTGCCGTTTAAATAATCCCTCAGACAACAATTGAAATATAAAAATTCTTTTTTAATTGAGCACGATATTGGGATTTATTAAATTCCTCATAAGTAAATCGGGACTAATTTTAGTCAGGAGTACTTCTCACAATCAGATATTGAAAATGGAATAATTTATTCTTTTCGATAAAAGCCGTATGAACAATATTATTAGCATACTCAACGATTCACCCGAACATCTTGTTGAGTTTAACTATCTTTCCACCTCTATCAGGAATATTTATTGTGAAATACAAGGGACTATAGATTAAGATGAAATATTTAATTTATGGCAGTTTCTTATTCGTTGTTTCTTTCTTCAACTTTTGTTCTGATCCGCTCAGCCCAGGCGACGAGCATCTACATCTCCTATGGACAGTGCCATTAAGTGAAATATCGAATTCTGGTTTTGCCACTTACGATAATTACCTGATATTCAAAACACAGATTCGTGCAGGAGGTGAATTATATAAAGTAAGTAAAGATGGCAAAGAGGTAAGAACCGCCGCCACCGGAGGTTGTACCGACGGAATACCCGTAATAGATGGTAATACGATTTATACGAATAACTGTGATGAGCTTTATTCACTACAAGGTAATGATCTTACAGAAATCTGGAAAAATTCAGAATTTTCGTGGATACCAATTCCTGGTGTTGATGATCTATACCTGTATGTAACTGATCAGGACCTTGTACGTGCTTTAGACAAATTTACCGGAAATACCGTTTGGAGCACACAGATAAATGGTAAAAATGCTGGAAAACCCGAAATAGATGATAGTTCGATATATTTTGCCACCGGGATTGATTTTTTCAAGGACGGTTATTTATATAGCATAAATAAAAGGACTGGTGAAATCAATTACGAAGTATTAATACCCTACATTAAAGAAAATTCACAGATTGGGGGATCTTCTTCCGGTGTTACCCTGTGGCGAAATTATATATATGTAACCAGTACGAACCGGTACATATATTGCTTTAATAAATCTACCGGAAATCTTATTTGGTCATACCTTGCAGATGCACCAATTGAAGTAACTCCGGCAGTATCAGAAGATAAAGTATATTTCGGAACTCTTAACCGAACCTGCTATGCACTGAATGCTAATACTGGAAATTTCATTTGGACGTATCAAGACATAGGATCTATTAAAGTGCAACCATTATTCTATCAGAACTACGTGATGTTTTTTGAAATGGGAGATATTATCATACTTGATAAAAACAGTGGTAAAAAAATACTGCGTATGTATGATTATGAAAATGGGAAGTACGGTTATTTCAACGCTTATTGGGATACTGACGGAAAAATATATGCTTCCGGATACCAATCGGCAGACCAACAAACATTTTTAATAGCTTTTCAATTTAAATAGGGTGATAAAATGAATACCAAAATCTCCATCTATAATTTGTGAATTAATAAAACGTTTCTTTGAGTACTTTCCTCGTAACCGGTACAATATATTTTTCCATCCCTATCCCATAAAGCAGTGAAATAACCATAATCTCCACCCGTTCTTCCTGAGACATCTGCAATCAGCTCACCGGAATATTTGTCGAATATTAATATTGCACCGGAAATAAACATTACATAACTATTGAATATCTGTGGAACAATTCGCTGAATAGAACCAACAGTTTGATAAGACCAAATAAGTGCCCCTGTACTCGCATCAATTGCATAACAGGTTCTGTTTAAGCTGCCGGTATATAATATTCCTTCAGAAACTATTGGAGGTGTTTGCATTGGTGAATCGGCGAGAAATTCCCATACTAAACTGCCGTCATCTTTATTAAAACAATAAATATTTCTATTATCTGAAGGGATATAAATATATTCTCCCCATATTTCCACACCAGTCATGGAGCCGCCAAACTGGCTTCTTGATTCCATATAAGGTAATGTATTTCTATAAATAATTTCGCCGGTGTTTTTATTAAGACAGTACAAATAACCGTCTTTTCTATGAATCAACCCTGTAGCAAAATATAGTCTATCTCCATTAACTTTACTGTTAAAGGCACTTTTGCCTTCTATATTGTTGTTTTGCCAGACTATATCACCCGTTGCCTTGTCTAATGCAAATGCAGTATTTTCAGCAGTTCCATAGAGGCTTAGCCCATCAACTGTTACAATTGGTACCCATGCAAAACCCGCGTGGTACCATTTTCTACCTAAAGTAGTTATATCAAAAGCTTCAACCAGGCCGCCGCTTCCTGTGTATATTGTTGTATTATCTAAAGCCGGTAAGCCAAACAATGAACCGCCGCTTTCACTAAAGCTAAACAGTTTTAATGTTGTTTTATCTAGTTTGTATAATTTTTTGCTTGTTTGGAAAAATATATATCTAGAATTCGCTATTATACCTTCTAAGGCCCAGTCTTCTAAGTAAGTTTTCCAAAGTAATTCTAAATCGTCGGGTTCGCTTTCTGTTGGGCTCGTGCACGAGTTTAAGATCGTCAAAATGAATATTAAAAATATTTGTATTAACTTTTTCATATTTTTATTCCCTTATTCTATCGTGCCTGTAATCCCTATTTGTTGATTCCTTAGCTATCCGTTACTGAAAAATAAAGAAGAGTTATATGCCAATTTTGTGACAAGGTATCTCCAACATTTGCACCGACTTTTAAATATTTATAAAGACTATCCTGACTAGGCGGATCATACTGAACATAGAAACTATCCTTGAAAATGCCGCAATACCTATATCCAGAACTAATCGGATTTTTAGCCTTTATAACAAAATATTCTCTGTCATTAATAACGGTAATTGAATCTTCAACCTTAAAGCTCATTGAATCATCAAATCGAAAGCCATCTTCTGATAGTATATATTTCCAATAATTATCTGAAGTCAAGGGTGCCACACCTTTTAAGAGCAGCTGGGGGATATATATTGACAGGACAAAAGAGCCAGCCAAGAAATATTACTGATATTCTTGAACTAATACGGCAAATATTAAACATGATTCCCTGTATATCCCTAAAATATTTGTTATATAACTTACATTATTAACTATAAATGTCAAGAAATAATTTCTCAGGTCTATTAAGACAAGTTTCCATGATCTTTTTTAATCCCTCTTTGAGGAAAACTACTTAGTTGTGCGGGATTGAAGGGCAAATTCGTAACCTGGTATTCACTCTCAGGCTCTCTAGTTTCGTATGAATCCAGGCTCTTTATGATGAACTGATTTACGGCCTAAAAACGGCTTTTCCATTTTTAAAGAATTTAAATGACCATTTTGGGAACAAAATGCAGACTGCCATAGTTTCTCAGATTAATAGACCTGTTAATAGATAGTAATTTTGAAGCTTTATATAACCATCACTAAAATAAAAAAGGGAATAAAATGAAAGTTTCAATCTTAATCTGTTTAATATTGTTTGGCATTAATAATCTTTATAGTCAATCGAATAATTATCCGGGTTTATTCAGCGATGACTATGATGATACTCTTGGTGAACTCGAAACAATAACTTCGAACCACGATACTCAAGCAATACCTGTTCTGCATTCCTTAATAGAGTCACAAACACCATATATCCAATTAAATTACCTGAGGGCTCTATCCCAATTATCTGATGAAAATATTATTTCCCATTGTCTTGATTTCATTAACAGGGCAGATGAATTTGCCACAGCTGAATACAGGGAAGATCCCCTGGAAATGAAAGTGAAAGCATCTGAAATAATGATGCAGAATAATGACTTCTCAACGATAAATTATGTTTTCGAATTCTTTGATTTATATAAACCTGATTTTAATTCCCTGCAAATAGACATATTAGATTTGTTCCCAGTGATTGCAGAAAGAGATCCGGCTAGCTTGCCTCAAATCGAAAGTGACCTTAATTATGTATTCAATAATTCTTCTATTGTAGAGAATCGATTTTATGCATTACATTATTATGAAGCGATTTTTAACGGAGATTCTAAAAGCATGGCATTGCAGGCAATCTACAGCCCTGACTACACACTTAGAATGCTTGCTTTAGAGATACTGACAAAATATAGTTATACTGATTTGAACAATCTGTTAAAATTAAGATTGGTCCAGGATCCTGCCCCTACCTTCCGAAGGAGAATAGCTGACACCCTGCTGGTTAGATTTGGCAAACCTGCTGACCTTAAAGCCGTGGAAGACTATGAGCCCCTGGAATCTGATCAGACTGCGAGAACGTTAATAAACCGTAGCATAGATGAATTTATTCCTCCCAGACCAGATGCAGCTATTTCAGCCTATGATATGACAAATAATCTAATCTCTTATACAGATGATTTGTACTCTTACCATTGGATTCTTGCAGAATCCAAATATAAAAGTTATTTAAATTCGTTGAATACTATTGCCAAATACATTCAACGGGGATTATCTGATGCTGCGGTAGATAACATTGATCAGATGTTATCATCTGTAGAATTTGATTACGATTATACCCCAATTGTCACAGTAGAAGCTTATAAATTTCTTCATTATCATCTTCAATACATCGAAGATACACTGCGATAATCTCCCGCAATTCATTCGGGATCGGAATGATGTTTCGCTAAGGATACATACTCCGGTCGAAATAGCAGGAGCGGCAGATTAAGCAAATGCGTTCTCAACGAGTTCCTTCTGCTGCTGGCCTGAGATCTTGGCTGAACCTCCTGCGGGACTTGCACCTTCAGGACGGCCGCTGTATGAAAGTTTCTGTTCTTCACTAAGATCTTCAGTCAGCCGTGGATAAAGGAAATTCCATGCTCCCATATTCCTCGGCTCTTCCTGAACCCATACTACTTTCTTTGCATTCAGGTATGATCCAAGTATTTCTTTTACCTGGTCTGACTTGTAAGGGTAGAACTGCTCGATCCTTACAATGGCTGTATCTTTAACCTTTTTATCCGAACGGTATTTTATAAGATCATAATAGACCTTGCCGCTCGTAAGCAGAAGCTTTTTAATATCATTCTTATTGCTTACTGTTTCATCATCGATAATTTCCCTGAAACTTCCTTTGATGAATTCTGCCTTTGGGGATTTTGCTTCGGGGAGACGGAGTAGACTCTTAGGGGTCATCAGCACCATCGGTTTCTGCACAGCACTCTTCATCTGTCTTCTTAGTACGTGAAAGTACTGGGCGGGTGTTGAAGGGTAGCAGACCTGCATATTGTCTTCTGCACAGAGAATAAGGAAGCGTTCAAGACGGGCGCTCGAGTGTTCGGGACCCTGTCCTTCATAGCCGTGAGGAAGCAATAGAACAAGACTATTAGGCAGCTGCCATTTCTCATATGATGCTACGATAAAGTTATCAATTATAACCTGGGCCCCGTTTGCAAAGTCGCCGAACTGTGCTTCCCACATTACAAGCGCCAGCGGATCTGCAGTACTGTATCCGTATTCAAATCCCATTACGGCTGCTTCAGAGAGGAAACTGTCCAATGCTTCCAGCTGCGCCTGGTTCTTTGAGAGATGGTTTAAAGGAACATACTCGTTTCCGCTCTTGATATCAGTTAGCGCAAGGTGCCGCTGACTGAAAGTTCCTCTCACACTGTCCTGCCCGCTTAACCTTACCGGTGTGCCTTCAAGTAAAAGGCTTCCGAACGCGAGTGTTTCTGCAAAGGCCCACTCTGCTTCGGAGGTGTTGTCAACCAGTCCTTTCCTTTTTTCAAGGAATTTCTTAAGCTTCGGGTGGATTGCAAAACTTTCCGGCAGGGAAGTGGTTTTCTCTACAATTGTTTTGAGCATCTCTTCAGAAATGCCAGTACTGCCGCCGGGTTTAATAGATTCAATTTTTTCCTTAGGGACAGCCAGTGGAAGATCAGTATTAAAGCTGATGCTCTTTTTTCTTATCTTATCAAATGCTTCACTTAATTCGTTATAAATCTCATCATTCATCTTTTTTATTTCTTCCTCAGGAAGCACCTGGTTCTTAAGCAGGAACTCTTCGTAGAGGTCTTTGACAGAAGAATGAGATTTTATGATATCATAAAGTAAAGGCTGGGTGAACCCGGGTTCATCTCCTTCATTATGTCCGTGACGTCTGTAGCCGAACAGGTCAATTACTACATCTTTCTTGAATATCTGCCTGTACTCGAATGCCAGCTTTGTAACCCATAATGATGCTTCAGGGTCATCGCCGTTTACGTGGAAAATAGGAGCCTGAATCATTTTTGCCACATCGGAAGCGTATACGGATGAACGCGCATCCTCAGGTGTGGTTGTAAAACCTATCTGGTTATTAATTATTATATGAACTGTTCCGCCTGTACGGTAGCCGCTGAGCTGAGAAAGGTTCAACGTTTCTGCAACAATACCCTGTCCCGCAAAGGCAGCATCACCGTGGATAAGGACAGATAATACCTTACGGTGAGCTTTATTATCTCCAAGGCGGGTCTGCTTTGCACGTACGATACCTTCAACTACAGGATTAACCCACTCGAGGTGACTTGGATTGGAAGCAACCGAAACCGCGATCATCTTTCCGCTGTATGTTTTATACTTTCCGGTAGCGCCGAGATGATATTTTACATCTCCCGATCCGGCAATTGAGTTGGGATCAGGAATATCCTCGAACTCTGACAAAATCGATTCATAAGATTTTCCGATGATATTTGCCAGAACGTTCAGCCTTCCGCGGTGAGCCATTCCAAGTACAACTTCCAGTACATTGGTCTGGCCTGCTTCATCAAGAAGCATATCAAGAACCGGGATAAGAGTTTCAGAACCTTCAAGTGAGAACCTTTTATGGCCAATAAACTTGGTATGTATAAAATGCTCAAAAGTTTCTGCATTGATCAGCTTATTGAGGATCCGCTTTTTTACATCGGCACTAAAATCAGGAATATTTTTAATCGGTTCCATCTTACTCTGCAGCCATACCTTCTCTTCAGGGTTCTGGATGTGCATATACTCAACACCGATCTTCTCGCAGTAAGTCTTCTGGAGTATCTCAAGTATCTGCCTGAGAGAAGCTGTCTTCAGTCCGCTGAAACCGCCCGTAATAAAGGAGCGGTCCATATCCCAGATCGTGAGGTTGTATGTAGCCGGATCAAGTTCTGGATGATATGGAGTCTGGAATCCGATCGGATCCAAATTTGCTATCAGGTGACCGCGCACTCTGTACAAATTTATTAATTGAAGCACCTTCGCCTGTTTTTCAATTTCTTCAGTGTTTGCAGTATTATCAAATATTCCCGGCTGGTAATCTGCTTTCCATATGTAAGGTTTATAAGGAATGTGTAGTGCAGTGAAGATCTCATCATAAAAATTGCTTTTGCCGAGAAGGAGTTCATTTATTTCTTTCAGGAATATTCCGGACTCGGCTCCCTGGATTATCCTGTGATCGTACGTACTGGTCAATGTCATCACCTTGCTAACACCGAGTGCGGAAATAGTAGAAGGCGACATTGCCTGGTAGTCGGGAGAATACTGGATAGCACCGGTTGCAATAATTGCTCCCTGGCCCACCATCAGCCTTGGTACAGAGGCGGCTGTGCCGATCGTGCCCGGATTAGTTAAGGTAATCGTGGTTCCAAGGAATTCAGCCGGATCGATCTGACCTTTACGCGAACGGGTAACAAGGTCTTCATATGTATCCCAAAATTCTTTGAAGTTCATCCGGTTGGCATTTTTAATATTCGGAACAATAAGTGAACGAGAGCCGTCTTTTTTTTCGAGGTCTATTGCCAGTCCCAGGTTAACATTCTTTCTTTTAATAATATTCGGTTTGCCGTTGATAACTGTGAAAGCGTTGTTAAGAGCGGGAACAGCTTCAACAGCTTTTAAGATTGCCCAGCTTATAAGATGTGTGAAAGAAACCCTTCCGGCATTCTTCTTTTTCAGGAACTGGTTAAGTACTTTGCGATTCTCTTCAAGCAGTTTGACGGGGATAGTCCGCTGCGAAGTGGCAACCGGTACTGTCAGACTGTAATTCATATTATCGAGTATCCGGGCAGAGCTTCCGGCAATTACCTGAGTTTCATCTTCATCTCCAGGCATAGGAAGTTCAACTCCGTCCAAACTAAAAATACTGCCGTTTTCCTTTTTCCCGGCTTTCCCGTTATCCTCAGTTTTTCCTTTTACTTTACCGAAAAACTTCTGCCACTGATCGGGCAGCTGGGACGGATTATTCTCATACTGTTCGTGAAGATATTCAACAAACCAGGTATTCGCTCCAAATTTCTCTAATTCTTCTTTTTGTTCCTTAGTCAGCTCGTTAGATTTCATTGTTAAATTAATTGTCTTTGATTTATAAAATATTCATTAAATTTATAAAAGAAATAATCCACATCATAAATAGAGAGAATGACCGGCTGGTCACCAGTTATATTATCAGTAATGGGATTTACAACATACAATTTACTAAATATTTTGAATTCATTTTAATTTAAGAGCTGAAATACGGCCAGATATGACGAAAAGCAACCAAATCGCAAACCTGAGGAGGAATTATTCATTGAAGGAACTAACAGAAAATATTGTTGATCATGATCCATTTACGCAGTTTTCACACTGGTTTAATGAATTATTGAAATCAGACGTTAAGGAACCTAATGCAATGGTGCTTGCTACTGCATCATCAGAAGGCATACCCTCGGCACGAACTGTACTGCTGAAAAGATATGATGAATCCGGTTTTGTCTTCTATACAAATTATGAGAGTCATAAAGCTAAGGATTTGATGGCTAATCCTAATGCAGAGATACTTTTTGTCTGGCTTGAACTTGAACGCCAGGTGAGAATACGAGGGAAGGTAGAGAAAGTTTCTTCAAAAGAATCTGAGGAATATTTTCATTCACGTCCCACCAACAGTCAGATCGGGGCATGGGCTTCGAAGCAGAGCAGTATAATACCCGACAGAGAGTATCTTGAAGAGAAATTCAGGGAGACTGCTGAGAAATATAAGGACGGCAAAATTCCTCTCCCGCCTTTCTGGGGCGGATTCAGACTGATACCGAACGAGTTTGAATTCTGGCAGGGAAGGGAAAGCCGCCTGCACGACAGGATAAGCTACCGCCGTAAAGGTGATAACTGGGAAATTGTTAGACTTTCACCATAGCCATTAAACAAAGACTTCTCCTTTTGCCGAAATTTTTTCCTATTTCAGGAATTTGTCCACATTTATATAATTGACACTGCAGATCAGGGATTACCAAAGTTCAATAAGCTTTGTTTGCCGGGTCAAATACGTCCCATATACGCTCCACCACCGCTGTTATGTTAAATTTCAAGGGGTATTAATAAAAGTTCATCCTCTCCGTAATATTTTTTACCTTTTTATGTTCTGTATGGAGATTCTTTTACTATAAATCAAGCTGTTATGAACGATCATCCTGTTAATCAAAAATCATTAACGGAGTCGCAAGATAAAACATTAAATAAAAGGTATCGCCGCAAACTTCACAGAACAAAGTTTTCCTTTGCAAGCGGTGGACAACGGTCGATACTTGGTTCTAATTTTATAGAGAAGATCTCCGGATACTATTTATTCGGTTTTATTAGGCCAATGAAAAAACGTAATCTTCCTTTTGCTTCCATACGTGCATTATTCGCTTAAGTAATTTTTTCGCTATTCTGATTATTGCTTCCTGTTTCTTCATTCGTCTGGTTAATCTTCCGAATGTCATTGTCAAAACCGGGTCCATTCTTGCTGCTACCCAGCTGGCCTCTATCAACATATTCCTCAGAGTTGTGTTTTGCCTCTGGGAAAGCCCAATGACCAGATCTTTCTCTCCTGATGAATATGTTGAGGGAGCTAATCCTACATAGCTGCTTAAATGATCAAAACTTCTAAATCTGTTTATATCCATTAATTCTGTATAAAGACTTACCGCTGTTATAAAACCAATCCCCGGGATTGTCATCAGTTGAGCAATTGTCTTTCGCTTTACCTCATCCTGATTTATCATATTCCTTAACAGGTTGACTACATTACTCAACTGTTCTCTCAATGCTGAGAGTTCTTTAAGATGCTCTTCTAACGTCTGTTTTATCTCCTTCTGTTCAAAATTCAGACTGTGCAAATAATTAATAAACATTCCGCTCCAATATTTTAATTCGATATTCTCAGGCATCTGAACACCTATAAAGCTTAAGAGGGATTTAATTCTATTTTTGACTCTCGCCTGATCTTTTGTTAACTGTCCCCTTAGCCTGCTTAATGTTCTTGCTGCCTCCTGCTCTTTAGTGGGAACATATATGCCTGTCAGGTTATCCGCTGATAGTTCTCTAGCTAGTTTTCGGGAGTCTACCCTGTCTGTTTTTCTTGACTTTTCTTTGTTGCTGGTTGGTACGTCACCAGGGTTGACCACGATGTTTTCAATATCCATTGATTGCAACTGCCGGTCTATCCAGTAACCACAAAATCCTGCCTCATAAACACTGCGGTATTGGCCGCCGGGATAGTTTTTTCTTAGATACCTGTTTAGTTCTTCCGGATTTGGGTTCATACTAAATGTTTTTATTTGCTGCCCGTTAAGATTTATTGTTACTGACCATCGCTTCTTGTGAACATCCATCCCCACAAATACTGATTGATTTGTAAAATCCAGTTTGTTATTTTTCTTTTCCATAAAGGCATCCTTTACTGTTTTATTTATTAATTAGATGATTTCAATTAATATAATTTAATTTGCAGAAAGGATGCCTTGTTTATTATTTAAACATATTATCTTCACATCCGCTTTATACCCTACAGTAATACTTGCGAAAATAATGGATTAAACCGCAGATCCTGAAAATGACTTAATAATTTATCTTTTTAGTAAAAGGAGAACTGATCCAGGGATTCAGAAGCAGGAAAGCTTCATTAAGGTGAGGAAGTCAGATCTTAAACCGGCCTTTCATCATTGGGGTTTCTACTATAACTGTCCGCATTGCAATAGCAGAGAGAATAATTATACCTCCCACTATCGCCATGAACGACGGTACTTCGCCGTAACCGATAAATACCCATACAGGATTTAATACCGGTTCAACGAGTGCGATAATGGATGCTTCGATTGCCAGGACTCTTCTAAGTCCGTAAGAGAATACTGCATACGCAAGACCTATCTGGAATATACCCAGGAACGAGACCATCCAGAGATTGCTGAAGTTTACATTCTCTATACCTGATAAAAAAGGAATGCAGATAAGAGCCACTATCACATTTCCGTAAAAGATAGAACTCAGCTGGTACTTGTCGTCATTCTTCCTTAGACCAAGAAAGAGAGCGGCAAACATTATTCCCGAGAAAAGCGCAACCAGGTTCCCCTCAAAATGCTCCGGCGATATTTTCCCCATAAAAAAGAAAAACATGCCAATTATGCACACAACTATTGTAATTATATTAATTCGGTTGTAGGAAGTCTTTAATATGATCGGTTCAAAGATCAGGACATAAATAGGGGCGGTCGACTGAAGAAAAATAGCATTAGCAGCAGTGGTCAGCTTCAGCGCAATAACATAAGCCGTAAGCACAGAGGCATAAAAGAGAGCATTTACAAAAGTCAGAGTATTTACCTGAAGCAGCCTCTTTCTGAAAAGAACGGCAAACACCAGCGCAGCAATTGAACATCGGAAGAATGATATCTGCATCGCATTGAAGGTAACGAGCTTTACGAATAAACCTCCTGAGCTCCACATTAAAGCAGCCGTAAATACGGCAAGCAATCCTATCTGATGTTCCTGAAGTCTCTTTATCATTAAAATCCCGGAAAAAACGTGACTGCTAATTTAATAATTACTGAAGAAATCAAAGAAAAATTGTATAATACAGTATATTATTTCCTGCAGGACTTAAAATGACAGCTAATTACAGATATATTGACCATACCGCCGATGTAGCCATCGAGGTTTCAGGGAATACTTATGCCGAATTGTTTATCGCTGCCCTTGCCGGCTGGAAAGACAGCGTAATAAAAACTTCGGAAATATCCCATGAGATGGAAAAAATGGAACTGACACTCGAAGACAATTCGGTTGAAGAACTACTCATCTCATTTCTACAGGAACTTAATTACCTGTTTGAAAACAAAAAGCTCTTTCCGACTGATCTTAGTGACATTCATGTTGAAAAAAGAGATGATCATTTTTTACTGAGGAGCGTGATCCTGTTCGCATCTGTTGCAGATGAAGACGAAATTAAATCGGAGATAAAGGCTGTAACGTTTCATCAACTTGACATTAAGAAGGTTAACGGCATATATAAAACTCTAATAGTTTTTGATATATGAGATCAGGGAGAAAATTATGTATGCAGGAGGAATTGAACTTAATAAAATAAGGGAAAATCTCTGGGAGATATCACCGAAGGAGGGGATGAGGGTCCCTGGCAGAATATACATTTCTCAAAAGATGATTGAACAGAACCTGCAGGATAATAATGCCGTCAAACAGGTAATGAACGTGGCGCACCTTCCCGGGATTCAGAGATATAGTCTTGCTATGCCCGACATCCACTGGGGTTACGGATTTCCTATAGGAGGGGTCGCTGCCACTGACGCCGGGGAGGGGGTTATATCTCCGGGAGGTGTTGGATATGATATAAACTGCGGAGTGCGGCTTGCAGTTACATCTCTTGAATATGAGGGAGTAAAGAACCGGATCGAATCACTTATATCTGGTCTGTTCAGGAATGTCCCTACAGGCGTTGGAGCTTCAGGCGCCATCAAAAAACTATCTCCCAAAGAAATGAAATCGGTTTTAACAAGGGGATCGGCCTGGGCCGTGGAGAATGATCTCGGCGATTCTTCTGATATCGAATTTACAGAAGAGAGCGGTACGCTGAAAAACGCCGACTCTGATGCAGTTTCCTCAAGAGCGATTGAGCGCGGGATTGACCAGGTTGGTACGCTTGGTTCGGGCAATCACTTTCTTGAAGTTGATGTGGTTGAGGAACTGTATGATGAGAATGCTGCTACGGTGATGGGTATATTTAAGGGACAACTGGTGCTGCTTATACACACGGGATCAAGGGGCCTCGGCTACCAGGTTTGCGACGATTACCTTAAAATACTTGTTAAAGCAGGTTCAAAGTATGACTTTAATTTACCCGACCGGCAGCTTGCCTGCGCTCCTCTTAATTCACCTGAAGGAGAAAACTATTTTGCCGCTATGCAGTCTGCCGCAAACTTTGCATGGAATAACCGGCAGGTAATAATGCACCTGGCGAAAAAGAGTTTCAAAGATACTTTTAAGATGTCAGATTCCGAACTCGGCTTCAGGCTGGTTTATGATGTCTGCCATAACATTGCAAAGTATGAAACACATATAATCAACGGCAGGGAAAAAAGAGTGTGCGTACATCGGAAGGGTGCCACAAGAGCATTTCCTCCAGGCAGTAAAATGATCCCCGAGAGATACAGAAGCATAGGTCAGCCCGTATTAATACCTGGCGATATGGGAAGGTATTCATATGTCGCTGTAGGGACAGATAAAGCTATGGAAGAAACATTCGGCTCCTCCTGTCATGGTGCAGGCAGGAACCTTAGCCGCAACAAAGCAATGAAAGCAGCCAAAGGCAGAAATCTCGTCGAAGAACTTAAGGCAAAAGGAATCGTCATCCAGGCGAAGGGATACAAAACGATCGCGGAAGAAATGCCAGGCGCCTACAAAGATGTTTCACAGGTAGTGGACGTTATGCACAATGAAGGGATAACTCATAAGGTTGCAAAGTTAAGACCGGTGGGCGTAATTAAAGGATGAGAGCAATCTCGAAAAAAGAAAACAAGTTTGTCCATCAATCGAATTTCGGTATGATATAGCTTTTGTTTATTAAAAATTAATTTTCAGAACATACAAACTTTTACTTCCTAATTGTTACTATGGTGAAAAAATTACTTCAACTTCTTCCGGATCCCGTTAAAAATCTGGCCGGGGTCACCAGGAAATTTATCTTATATTATGGCACAAGTCGTAAGTGTCCTGTCTGCGGCAAAGAGTTCCCGCAAATTTTTAAGAGCAGGTATAATAACAAGAGAAGACGCACTATGTCCATTTTGTGGTGCGCTGGAGAGGCACCGGTTGGTCTGGCTATTCTTTAAGAGAAAAACAAACATTTTTGATGGGAAAGAAAAGAAAGTTCTTCATGTTGCCCCGGAAAAATGTTTTCTTCCTCGATTGAGGAAAATCCTGGGTTCAGACTATATTACCGCAGATATATTACCTGGTGCTGATATTATAATGGACATTATGAATATTCAATACCCTGATGAATATTTTGATATCGTCTATTGCAGTCACGTTCTGGAACATGTTCAGGATGACAGACAGGCAATGAGGGAATTCTATCGGGTTCTGAAAAAAGATGGCTGGGCTATTTTGCTTGTTCCGATAACAGCCGAAAAAACATTTGAAGATCCATCCATCATTGATCCAGCCGAGAGGTTGCGTGTTTTCGGGCAGGAAGATCATGTACGTCGCTATGGTCCTGATTTTGCTGATAGACTCCTGCAGTCGGGTTTTAAGGTAACTGTAAGTAATGCAGCCGATGTTGCCGATAAGAGAGATATCGAGCGGATGGGACTTACTGATGCAAGTGGACAAATATTTTACTGCACTAAAAAATAATTTGCATATAAAATGATACTTGAAATGAGACATATCATTTTGTCTTTATTTATATTTTATACCATTGTTAAACTTTAAACAGATAATCGAGAGAATTCGGGAAAATATTGCCTGAACATTGGAATGAATCAGGAAATAATTGAAATAGACCCCGGGAATCATAAACTTGTTCATGAATATCTGAACTTTATATTCATGATATTCCCGGGTGCAAAATTCCTTGAATGGTGGGAGAGGGGATTCTGGAGGGAGTTTTACAGACCATATTCCATTATGGAAGCAGGCAAAATTATTTCAAATGTTACAGCGACGATGATGGATGTTATTATCTCCGGTAAAAAATACAAAGCTGTTCAACTTGGCGCGGTGGGCACGATTCCCGAATACCGGAAACTGGGATTGTCGAGGATTCTGATGGATTATGTTTTGAAAAAATATGAATCGGAAGTTGATCTCTTCTTCCTTTTCGCAAATGAATATGTGCTGGAGTTTTACCCAAAATTTGGATTCAAACCTGTCCCTGAAAAAATCTTCCAGCTTGAATCGGATATACCGAAAGGCAAATTTTCCGCAAGGAAGTTAAACCTCAGTAATTTTGATGATTATAATCTGCTGCAGGTTTTAATTAAGGAGAGGCAGCACCTTACTGAGGTCTTCGGTGCAGAAAACTACGGAGCCATAACGATGTGGCATATATTTAACAGCTATAAAAACTCCCTTTATTATTTAAGCGACGAGGATGCTCTTATTATAAAAAAGGAAAAAAAGAACGAAATGCACATCCGGGAGATAATTTACCGGAAGCCGTTTGATATCCTTCCCGCCCTGTCGAAAATAATAGAATCAGAAACTATAAGCAGGATTTATTATTATTTTCCCCCGGATAAGTTAAGTTACCCTTATGATACTGCGGTTGGCTATAAATCTCATTTATTTATTAAGAGTAAAATTGAGCTCAGCGGTGATCTCATCAAATTTCCCGAAACAGCAAAAACCTGAATATTATAAAACCTGGGGGTGCTGGATGTTTCTGATACAAGGATTTTTTTAAATTATTATAAAATTTTCCAGGACAAACAAAATATTAGCAACAAAATGAGGTTGAAATGAAAATTGGCGAATTAATAAAGGACTTTCTCGTGATTTTCATCGTAACCTTATTAAGCAAAACCAGATTCAGGAACGTTCTGAAAAATAAACTGCCGTAGCTGTATGAATCAATATTCATGTCTCGTACGAATTAGCAGAGTGATTAATTCAGTAGATGCGATCAGGATAATAATATGGAAACCTTTACTGCAGCGAGATCCCCGATAGAAAATCTGTTTTTCGACCAGAAGCGGAAAGAAACTCTTATGTCTCTGGAGCTTGACAACATAGACAAACCACTTCTGGATATGATCTGTCGTTTTAATGAGCTGGCCTTTTCTTTTACCCTGCAATGCTGCTACGGACATTTTTTGTACGGATTACAAAAAGATGAACATAACCTTTCGCCCCTGCCCGAATATGATCCCGGAAATATAACTTACAGAATTGCCTACCTGGCCTTCTGTGTTAAAGAAGATGCAGCTGGACTAAGATTTCGTGATTCCCTTAAAAAACTTCAGGATATCGATCGGGATTTCATTCAGTTTGGTTCGTCTGACTGGTTTTGGGAACGCTGTGTCAACAGCTATGTGCTGCAGGTTGAACCGAAACGATTTAAGTCCCTGGATACAGCCCAGGTCAGTTGGAAAGAAGCGCTCCACATTGAAAAAGTCAAAACCCTTTTCTTTCTCGAAATACAAAGTCTGGTATTCAAACAGTGATTTTCTGATGACAGGATGTAAAAAAGCCTTCACAGGATAAAGAAAGACTCTGATAGAAAAACTGTTTCTCTTAGCTGGATTCTCTATAATTATTTTCGTTATCTTTATTTCCCAAGTGAGTAAACAAATAGATGTCCCGGTTTCGGCTGAGGAATAATGTCGTTATACAAACAAAGAAAGAACTATATGAATAGAATTAGCACACTATTTATTTTGTGTTTTCTTTTTACCAGTCAAATATTTCCACAAAAAGTAATCCAATTTGAAGAACCATTAAAGACCGGACAAATATATCTTACGGATTCAATAGCGATACCGTATGTAAACGCCGGATATACAGTACTTTTACCTGAGGAAAAGCCCAGGGGGTTGGTCGTTTTTTTTAATGGAAACAGCAATCCGCTTGATTACAATTCGGAGCCATATTTTGAGTACTATGCCTTAAAGAGTAATATCGCAACGATGTATGTAACAACGGAAAACAGGCTTGAGTTTTTCTTTGATTTTAAACAAATGGAAAAGGTTGAAAATTATTTAAACCAGGCTATAGAAAATTATAATCTACCAAAAGAAAAAATGTTATTTGCCGGTATGTCGCTGGCAGGAACAAGAGTAATGAAGTTCACAGATTATATCTTGAAAAAGAATTCAAAATCAGAATTAAAACCTGACGCAATTGCGATTTGTGATTCACCACTCGATTTTGTTAGATTCTGGAAAGAGGAAGTTGAAGCTAGGGACCTTAATTTTAACTCAAGTTCAGCAAATGAAGGTGCCTGGGTATCCGGGTATCTGGAAAAGAATTTGGGCGGAACCCCAGATGAAAAATTAAATGAATATGCTGACTATTCTCCATACTGTTATGAATCTGATGATAAAGATTGGAGCTTATACAGAGATATAAATATAAGAGCGTACTCAGAACCCGATGTAAAGTGGTGGATGGAGTACAGGAGAAAAGATTATTATGGAATGAATGTAATCGATCTGGCAGCATTTGTAAATGAATTACATAAAAATGGATATGATAAAGCAGAATTAATACTGACAGAAAATAAAGGTTATCTGCCGGATGGAAGCCGCCATCCGCATTCGTGGAGCATTGTTGACAACGAGGAGTTAATAAACTGGTTCCTGAGTCTACCATAAAAATGGAAATTGATATTCTGCAGCGAAGTGAAGATTATATTCTCAATGCTGTAAAAAAACAATAGGAACAAAAGTGGACGTGCTTGATTAAATATACATTAGCGATTATCCTCGTTGTGCAATTTTTTATTTATTCACAGGACAATTCTGAAGCACAGGTTATATTTTATGATTCCTGTCCCTTTGAATGCTGCCAGTTCGGCAGTTGGGTGATACATAATAAAATAAATGTTTATGCCAGTGAAAATGATACAGCAGACTTTGTTTACAGATTAAATAATAACGATACAATTTATGCAGAAACCGGTAACCTTCATTTTCTGCAGATAGGAAAAGTGTTAGTTACAAAACCGATATATGGTTATCAGGTTGGTGATACTATATCCGCATTTAAATGTATGGAAGGGTCGTTCCAGGTAAAATATAGAGGGGTGGAAAAGGAAGTCGATATATTCTGGCCTGAATTTATGTACAATGAAGACGATACGGAAGAAAATTATCTGAAAAAAGTTAAAGAGAGAGAATATTCGGGGAAGATGATCCGGAGACCTGAAACAGTCTGGTGGGTTAAAATTGAATCGGTAAACGGACCAGGATGGATAAGGCTGAAAAACCAGACGCCATACTGCTTCTCTTTAAAAGAAAGAATATCCGGAATGGACGGATGCGAATAAAACAAGCCGAGGTATTTTATGGCTGATAAAAATCCTAAATGTGCGGAAGCACAGATGATAATAAGGAAGCCGGCCGCAGAGGTGTTTGAGGCTTTCATGAACCCGGAAGTGACAAAAAACTTCTGGTTTACAAAAAGTACAGGAAAACTTGAGGTCAATAAAAAAGTTACATGGGAATGGGAAATGTACGGGGCTTCTGCTGATGTGATTCCTGCAGAAATTCTGAAAGACAAAAAAATAATTTACAACTGGGGAGATCCGCCGAGAACTGTGGAATTCACCTTCCAGGCACTGGATGATGATTCCACATTCGTAACCGTAAAAGAATGCGGATTCGATAAAACCGGCGATGAACTCCTGGAAGCTGTCAAGGGATCAACCAGCGGATTTACCACCGTGCTTGATGGTCTTAAAGCCTTCCTTGAGCATGGAATCAACCTTAACCTTGTAGCCGATAAATTTCTGAAGAATTAAGAGATGGCAGGTAAGGCAGATATATTGTATGAGGATAAGTTAGTTGAGATCAGGGGAGATTCACTTACTCTGAAAAATTACTATTTCCCCTCAATGTCGCCGAAGCGAATCCCATTTGATGAAATTGAAAGGATAGAAATAAAGCAGGCATCAATACTAACCGGGAAGTGGAGAATACAGGGGACAGGAGATTTTCGTACATGGTTCCCATTCGATTCTTCACGCCCAAAAAGGGACAAAATATTTTTTATCCATTATAAAAATAAATGGATGAGATCGGCCTTCACGGTCGAAGATTCTCAAAAGACGGCCGAAATACTGAAAGAGAAAGATCTTCTTAAATGAAATGATCGTTAGCTGAAATCAAATGAAAGTTAGAGTATATTCTGGTGGGCATAAATTAAATTAGTATTTTCAGTGTGAGATCAATATGAAAATTCTGGTTTTAGGCGCGAGTGGAGCAACAGGCAAATTGGTAGTACAAGAACTGGCCAACAGGAACATTCAGGTTCGGGTAGTTGTAAGGAGAATCCGCTATTCTGCCAGGTCAGATATCAGATAACAGGAACATAGAAATCATTAGAGGGAATATTAGTGAATTTGAAATTGCAGAATTAAAAGAAATTGTAAATGATTGTAATGCTGTTATCTGCTGCCTTGGCCACAACTTAAGTTTTAAAGGTATGTATGGTTCTCCCCGCAGGCTTGTTTCAGATACTGTCTCGAAAATAATTGAAACATTGAAGTCTCAAAGCCTGAATCCGAAGTTTGTTTTGATGAGTACAACAGCGTATACAAACAGAAAAATACATGAAGTAAATGACTTTAAAGAAAAAATAGTTTTTTCCTTATTAGAAGTTTTATTGCCGCCTCACAGAGATAATATGATTGCAGCAAATGAACTTGTTAACAAATTAAGTTCAAACACAAATATTGAATGGGTAGCAGTTCGCCCGGATTCGCTTTTTGATGAAGAAAACGTTAGTAAATATGAAATACACAGTCATAAAATACGCAGTGCCATTTTTGATCCCGGCAAAACAAGCAGGATAAACGTCAGTCATTTTATGGCAGAGTTGATAACAAATGACAAACTATGGCAGGAATGGAAGTATAAAACTCCGGTTATCTACAACAAAGAACAACGTTCCTGAAAACGGCTAACCAGCAATTAACCGACGTCTGATAACACATTCTATATAGAAATAAGATTTTCCGAAAATGAAGTTTAGATACAACCCGCCGGATGCCATAAAAAAAATGTTCTCGTCGTTTCAGTGGAAATCGAAGACTGATAAGGTGCTGCTTACTTTTGATGACGGGCCTATCCCTGAAACTACTCCATTAATTCTCGATACTTTATCGGGTTATAATATTAAGGCTGCATTTTTTTGTGTGGGTGAAAATATTCAACGGTACCCGGAACTCTGCCAGGATCTGATCAAAGAAGGACATCTGGTTTGTAATCACACTTTTAATCATAAACCGCTTACAATTTTAAATCGTACTGATGCAGCGGGACAGATCGAAAGATTTAACAATTTAATAAAGAGTGATTTTAACGGGGATGTTTTATATTTCCGGCCGCCGCACGGCAGGTTTAATTTTTCTACCCCTTCGCTGATGAGGGAGATGCACCTGACGAATGTTATGTGGTCGCTGCTTACCTATGATTTCAGGAATGATCTTACTATTGTTAAATTTGCGGTTAATAAGTACCTTGAGAAAAATTCTGTAGTCGTGCTGCATGATAGTCTTAAAAGTAAGGATATAATTGGTGAATCAATCAGATATATCGTTGATGAGTCCTCCCGGAAAGGGTTTCAAATCGGAGCACCTTCAGAATGTTTGAGATAATCTTTCTCATATTCCTTTGCGGTTATTTTATCCAGTCTGTACTTTTTATTATCGGAATAAATAAGAAGTTTCCAAAAATAAAAGATGACGAATTACCTGCGGCCGCTGTTATAGTAGCGGTCAGAAATGAAGAGAAAAATATCCTCAGATGCCTTAACGCTCTGGATAAACTGAGATATCCTGAAGGTAAACTTGAGATAATTATTTCTGATGGTCATTCAACAGATTCAACCGTTCAGATTGTAGATGATTTCATCAAAGGAAAGCCGGAATTCAAAAGAATCAGTGCTGAGCCGGAAAAGGAAAATCTGAAAGGAAAAGCTAACGCGATCGACAGCGCTATAAGGACCACTGAAGCGGATGTTATACTGACTACAGATGCCGACTGCGAAGTCGACCCTCTCTGGGTTAAAACAATATGCTCTTATTACCGTGAAGATGTGGGTATTGTTAACGGGTTTACGACCCAGACTACCAATAACGGCTTCAGCGGAATGCAGGCTCTCGATTTTGTTTACCTGCTTATTGTAGCTTCTGGAACGATTAACCTTAATCACCCTATTTCCTGTATCGGTAATAATATGTCGTACCGAAGGAAAGCATATCTCGACACCGGCGGTTATGAGAAGCTCCCTTTCAGCGTAACAGAGGATTTTAACCTGCTGATGGCAATATCCCGTCTTGGAAGGTATAAAATTATATTCCCGCTGGATAAAAATGCACTGGTTACTTCGCTTCCCTGCACAAGTGTTAATGAACTTTACCATCAGAAGAAGAGATGGGGAGTGGGGGGACTCGGAGCCCCGCTGAAGGGATTTGTAATTATGTTGTTCGGACTTGTTGTTAATCTCTGCATTCTTCTGTCTCCTTTCTTTTTCTCCCCCGCGGTATTATATTTTATAATCTTTAAACTGGCAATCGATCTTTTTGTACTCTACCCGGTGCACGAAAGGCTGGGAATAAAAAGTCATCTGAAATATTTTCTCTGGTTTGAACTGTATTTCATAATCTATGTCGTCCTGCTGCCGGTTATCGTTCTTACCAGCAGGAAAGTTGTATGGAAAGGTAAAGAGTATTAATGCTTCTGCTCTGTAATTATTATGTTACATATAAGTGCAATGCCTACTGTACATTCTGCCATTTCGCCGCACACGAAGAATTTATAAATACTCCTTATGCAAAACTTGATGACTTCAGATCAAATGTTGAGCAGATGGCTGCACTTGGAGTAAAGTTTATCGATCTTACCGGGGGTGAACCGCTGCTGCATAAAGAGATCCATCTGATGGCTGAGTTTGCGCAGCAGTTTAAGATGCAGACAAGTATTACCACGAATGCCTTGCTTTATCCTAAATACGCCGATAAACTTGCCGGGAAAATAAATCTTCTTCATTTCTCCCTTGATTCCCCTGACGAGGAAGAACATAACAGGATCAGGAAAGTCGACTGCTATAACTTTGTAATGAAGAGCATCGATATAGCAAAATCGTTAGGCGAATATCCCGATATTCTTTTTACCGTTACAAACGATACTTATAAAAAACTCCCCCGGATGCACGAGATAGCACAGACGCATAACCTGGTGCTGCTTGTTAATCCTGTTTTCTCATATTTCGGAAACCCCGGACTAAGTGATGAGGCGGTAGATTATATAGAAGAATATGCTGACGGAAAACTTGACGTCTACCTGAATAAGGGTTTTATGAAATTACGCAGGAACGGAGGGAATGATATCAACAGTCCCAGCTGTAAAGCGGTGTCACGTGTTATTGTAATTTCTCCATATAATGAGATCATTCTTCCGTGTTATCATTTCGGAAATGAACAGATAAAGATCGACCGGCCGATCAAAGAAATCCGTGCTTCAGAAAAAGTTAAAGAATTCCAGAGGATGGAGGGGAGGTTTGATTACTGCCGGGGCTGCACCGTCAACTGCTACTTTGAACCATCCTTTGCATTTCCTACGAATTACTACGCTCTTACCAGCCTTACCTCCAAGTTTAAGTACGGCTACAATAAGCTGGTCAGGCAAAAAGTATTGAAGAAATTAAATAGCTGGTAGATTGGGCAAGGTTGAAGGATTTGCTAAATTTAACGTTTAATATTCAAAAAATAAGCAGATTCAATAAATTATTAACCACACAACACGCAGATATGCAGACTAACTTAAAATATACGCTGATCGTTCTATCGTTTTTATTGGTCCCGGGATCTCTTTCCGCACAGAGTTCGACAAAATGGTTCCCATCTGACATCAACATCCAGCCTTTCACTGCAAATTTTATCGAGCCGAGGGCAGGATTTGCGTTTGAAATGGGAGGTAAGAGGATACGGCTTGATATCAGCAGGTCACAGGATATACTCCATTTAAATAATCATAACTCAACACTTTCATTCGGTATCGATCTTTTTACTTTTACCAGGCTGCGTGCCGAGAGCGAGTTCCATTTTCCTGTTGAAGCAATTGATTACCTTTTCGGAATAAACTCTGGTTATAAGATTACTGATGATAATACTGAGTATGGTCTGAGATTCAGACTGAGCCACATAAGCGCCCACTTCGTTGACGGGCAGTACGACTACAAGCTTAACTTCTGGCGCAGCGGAAGAACAGCCACTGTGTACACAAGAGAGTTTATCGAATTATTTCCTTACTACAGGTATAATGGGTGCAGAGTTTATGCAGGAATGACTTACCTGTTTCACAGGAAACCCCTTGATATCGGAAGAGGTATTTACCAGGCAGGGTTCGACTATTATTACACTAAATTTGATAATATTTATCCTTATGTTGCATACGATTTTAAGCTTGAGAAGATAAATAAATTCTCGGGGAGCAATATTCTCACTGCGGGAATAAAGTTCGGGAATTACAAATCACGCGGTATAAGTATTGCAATTTCTTATCTTTCGGGTAAAAGCGTGCATGGAGAATATTACGATCTCAATGAATCTTATACAACAATAGGTTTTAATCTCGATTTATAATGCCGGAATATTATCAGACGGATCAGACAGACGTAACAGGCTACAGACAGCAGCAGAAAAAAAACTCGGTACTCCTTCATATAGGTCTGTTCATCATTACCTTCATTACAACTACCATTGCCGGGGCTGAGTGGACTACAGGTACTATGGGCCCTTATGAACTGCACCACCTGATGATAGGCCTGCCTTATTCAATAGCAATTATGTTTATAATTTCCTGTCACGAGTTTGGACACTACTTTGCTGCCCGGTACCATAAAGTAAATGCAACTCTTCCATATTACATCCCGTTCCCGAATATCCCCGGGTTTCTCAACTTTGGAACTATGGGCGCGGTGATCAGAACAAAGTCTCCTATACCTTCAAAGAAAGCTATGTTTGATATAGGTGTGGCGGGACCAATTGCCGGCTTTGTCGCCTGTCTTATCGTTTTAATATATGGATTCTTAAATGTTCCCGGAAAGGAGTACATCCTCTCGATTCATCCCGACTTCTTTTCACCGGAATATGGTAAAACAGGACTGCAGCTGGAATTCGGCAATACACTTCTTTTCTCTTTCTTTAAGCTGATCTTTGTTCACCCGGGACAATTCTTTCCGCCGATGTCAGAAATATATCATTATCCGTTCTTATGTGTCGGCTGGTTCGGGATGTTGATCACGGCGATGAATATGATCCCGGTAGGGCAGCTGGACGGGGGTCATATCGGTTACACCATGTTCGGTGGTAAAACTCATTACAAAATTGCGGTTATATCTTTTGTTATTCTCTTTGCACTGGGAATTGCCGGCTTCGTAGAGATCTTTCTCGAATCCCAAATAATGTTCGGCTGGGTAGGATGGCTTATTTGGGCCCTTATCCTCTACTTCGTTATAAAACTTAAGCATCCTACTATACCCGATCACGACAAACTTGATGGAAAAAGAAAATTTTTGGGTTATCTTAGCTACTTAATTTTGATAATTTCTTTTTCCCCTACACCTTTTATGATAAGCGGGGGGATGTAATTTTACCTTGAGAGACGCTAAATTCAAACCAATATTAACTTTATGAAAAAATTCGCTCTTTTATTTCTGCTTCCCGTTTTATTCTGGGGATGCGAAAAAACCTACGATTCGGTAATAAATCCGAAACAGACCAACACAATCCAGGTTACAAATATTTCGCCGATCGACTCAGTCGATTATCTCACCTCCGATTCTGTGCTAACTTTCGCCATTACGTTTAATTCGACCGAACAGGTACAGTCGGCCTATTTTAATGTTATCAAACCTGACGGTACACCGCTTAACCCTTTAGGTTTTCAACTTTTTAATGACGGAGATATTTCAGCACACGGAGATTCTTCAGCAGGTGATAATACTTTTTCGAATAAATTTACGATGAGCAACGACTATATAAACGGCATTTACCAGGTGAAATATTATGTTGAGGATATATACGGAACCATAAATTATATTTCGACACAGAATTATCTTTTTGATAATGGCAAAGATCAGTTTGCTCCTGTGTTGTCAAATTTGAATTTGCCGGATACGGTTTCTTATAATCAGACATTTGTGTTTTCTATAATGGCTGTCGATTCAAATGGTTACGATGATATTGAATCTGTATATTATGAATTGTTTAAACCGGACGGAAGCCAGGTTTCAAACTCCCAGGGCGTCTACCAGTTCCCGCTTTTCGATAACGGCGATACAGCAAGCAATGGAGATTTAACTGCTAACGACAGCACCTATACAGTTATCCTTACATTTCCTTCGGGACAGCCAGCCGGCAGCTGGAGGTTCGAATTCCAGGCAATTGACAGAACCAATCTTCTAAGCAATAAAATCACCCAGAATGTAGAACTTATTCAATGAAAAGTTTAACTCTTTTATTACTAATATTTATTCCTGTACTTCTGTTTTCACAAACTCCCGATTCATACAAGCTATTTAATGATAATGGATTAGGGAAAATCTCTGAAACAAGAACGCCTCTCAGCAACAGCGTAAGTGATATTATTGCTATGGGTGATACCGTCTGGCTTGGCACCAGCAGAGGTGTTAGTCTTTCCACTGATAACGGAGAAAGCTGGATAAATTTTTACGGGAACGAAGCATTTGGCTCTGAAAGCGTACCTGCAATTGCTTATGACAAGTATCATGATGTCATCTGGGCCTCTACCGCTCATTCAAAAGATGTTAGTGGTTCAACCCTGCCTGAAGGGTCGGGTCTGCACTATACCACAGATCATGGAGCAAGCTGGCAATCAGTGTCTCAGCCTCTCGATGATGCCGGTGATTCGACGGTAGTGTATGGTATTAACAACGGTGTTCAGCTCCCTAAAGTAAGGGCTTTACCTGTAACAGTAGCAATCCAAAACATTACTTATGACATTGCCTTTACACCCAATGCGGTATGGATAGCTTCCTTTGCAGGAGGCTTGAGAAGAAGTACCGATATGGGACAGACCTGGCAGCGGATCCTGCTGCCATCTGACAGCCTGAATTCCATTAGTCCTTCTGATACTATCAGGTATGCATTATCACCCTCGTCGGGCAATTTCGGTACCGGCTGGCTGAATCATCGTTTATTTTCTTTGACGGTTGCCAATGATTCCACAATCTATGTCGGAACAGCTAATGGTATTAACGTTACTACCAATGCTAACGATCCTGATTCATTATTGAGATGGACAAAATTTAATCATCTCAACCAGGTAAACGGCATCAGTGGAAATTTTGTTGTTGCTCTTGGATATAATCCCGTTACGAATGCTGTATGGGGAGCGACCTGGAAAGCAGAAGGTTATACTGAATCGTACGGTGTCAGCTATTCTACTGACGGCGGAGATAACTGGAACGTAGTGCTGCCTCACGAGCAGGCTCATAACTTTGGATTTAAAGGTGATCAGCCGATGGCTGCCACCGATAACGGTGTTTTCCGTTCCAGTAATATGGGATTAACCTGGATACTTCCCGGCACCATTAAAGACTCGCAAACCGGGGGAATTCTTAATACCACGGCTTTTTATTCAGCAGCAGCATCGGGGAATACTGTATGGATAGGTTCCGATCAGGGATCAGCACGATTGACGGAAACGGGAACTATGTGGTCAGGTCAGTGGAAGGTATATATAGCCGCGCCTGAATCAAAAGAGGCTTACGCATTCCCCAATCCTTTTTCTCCCAGGATAGATTCCAAAATCACTTTCAAATATGATACAGGCGGAAAGCAGGAAAATGTAACAATAAGGATATTCGATTTCGGGATGAATTATCTCAGAACAGTTATACAGAGTGCGCCACGCAATATAGCTTCAACTGATTCGCCATATGATTTCTGGGATGGTACCGATGATAACGGCAGCGTTGTTCCGAATGGCGTTTACTTTTACAGGATTGAGGTTGGATCTGAAGATCCGCTGTACGGAAAAATATTAGTCTTACAGTAGTCCTGAACTTAAACTGAATTAAACAGAGGTTTTGTTGAAAAAATATTTTCTTATACTGATAACACTTACTTTTAGTACGTTGCTGACAGCTCAGCCTCAGTTCAGTAAGATTGCTTCAATGCCCGGAGCTTTCTCCAGGATGGGCTTCGGGGCACGGGGTATTGGCATGGGCAATGCTATGTCGGCCGTAACCGACGGTAATCTTGTCTCATATTATAACCCGGCTCTAAGCGTTTTCCAGGAAGGAAATTCTTTCCAGACATCCTATTCTTTCCTTTCACTCGACAGATCGCTTAACTTTTTATCATTTACCAGGAGATTCGATCTCGGCGGCAAGAAAAACAGGGCCGCAGGCATAAGCGCCGGAATAATCAACAGCGGTGTAAGCAAGATTGACGGCAGGGATAACCAGGGATTACAGACAGGCGAGCTCTCAACATCAGAGAATCAGTTCTTTGTTGGTCTGGGAAAAAGATTTTCAGAACATCTCGCAATCGGTATTGAAGCAAAATTTTATTACTACAAACTATATGAGTCAGTTACTTCCAGCGGGGTAGGTGTTGACATAGGTGCCCTTTATAAAATAGATGATCAATGGAATGTATCTCTTGGAGTTGCAGATCTTAACAGCAAATACAAATGGGATACAGGTCCTTTATACGGAACTGACGGCGGGGGAAACTCTACCAACAAATTCCCTTTGCTTAAAAAAGTAGGAGTAAGTTACTCAAATAAAGAGTTGGGTCTCCTGGCAGCACTCGAGTACGAAGGCAGCAATGGTGAAACCAATATTATCAGAGCCGGTGCTGAATACAATATTTATGAAGGACTTTATTTGCGTGCCGGTATAGACCAGTTTAATCTTAGTAATTCTGATTTTCTGCCAAAACCTGCAGCGGGTTTTTCTTACTCCAGAAAAATTGATGGTTTTACCGTTGGCGTGGATTATGCGTTTATGGTAGAACAGTATTCGCCGCAGGATAGACATGTTGTTGGTATAAATGTAATTTTTTAATTCGTAATTCGCTAAAACTCCAAATGAAAAAAATAATTTTAATACTGCTCGCTTTTTCAACTTATACATTTTCTCAATCTGCAGGAAACACCGGTTTATCTTTTCTTAAGTTTGGATTTGGTGCTAAGAATATTGCAATGGGGGATGCGGGTGCGGTTTCTGCAAATGATGTTACAGCACTCTTCTATAATCCTTCACGACTAGCCGGAATGGATAACACTCAGGTTATCTTTATGCATAATGAATGGATACAGGATGTGAGAAGTGAAGTTTTCGGTATCTCCTCTGAATTGTGGGGCCTTCCGCTGGCATTGGGATTTAATGTTACTACGATCAGCGATATCGAAGTACGTAAGAGACCCGGTGCGGCTGAAACAAAATTTAATGCTAACTATTTCTTTGGAAGCTTATCAACGGGGTTCGGTATTATTGAGAATATGGATTTTGGATTATCTCTTAAATATTTATATGAAGGAATATTTTCGGATGAAGCAGCAGGATGGGGATTTGATTTTGGTCTGAATTATAAAACATCCGTTGAGGGTCTGACTGCCTCAGCTGTTATCAAAAACCTGGGTTCAATGAGTAATCTCAGGAATGAAGCGACGAAACTTCCTTCAGAGATCCGTGTTGGCCCGGCATATCATTTTGATCTTACAGATTCGAAGATCGGTGTAACTACTGCCGCCGAATTTCAGAAATACCTTTCAACAGAAGATATCCATTTCAATCTCGGAGCTGAAGGTGTATACGATAATACGGTTGCACTTCGCGCCGGATACCAGACTGGTTATGAATCACGCGGCTTCACAGGCGGAATAGGACTTATGTGGGGTAACCTGAGATTCGATTATGCCTTCCTGCCGTTCTCTTACGGTCTCGGTAATTCATCAATTTTTTCCCTGCAGTTCAGCTTTTAATAAAAAAGCCGGCGAAAGAACTCCGCCGACTTTTGAGAGAGAGTGGGGGCTCGTTATTTAGTGAGAATCATTTTTTTTACTGCACTGAAATTTTCACCATCATTACCTTCAGCTTCAATCCTGTAAAAATATACTCCACTATTCAGGGCTGAAGCATCAAAAGTTACATTATGTTCTCCTGATGAAAGATTTCCATTAATCAACGTCTTTACTTTCTGACCCAGTATATTAAAAACGGATAAAGTGACTTTTGAATCAGTTGAAAGACTGAATTTGATTTTCGTCGATGGATTGAACGGGTTTGGATAATTCTGCTTAAGTGAGAATTCTGCAGGTCTGGTCACTTCCGTTTCTATAGTTTTAGAATAATGATAGCCGCCGTCAAGGTCTGTTTGTTTTAATCTATAGCTGTAACTGCCGGTCTTCAGGTTTTGATCTTTGTAGCTGTACGTGCTCTTTTCAGTGGTAGTGCCCCGGCCCTTTACAAATCCTATTTTTTCCCATTCCGATTGCTTACTGTCAGATCCTGGTTTCCTCTGGATCTCAAATCCGGAATTATTCGTTTCTGTTGCAGTAGTCCAGTTAAGGGTTACATCTCCGTTCTGTGCTGTACCCGTAAAAGAAACGAGCTCAACAGGTACCTCATTAGCTGTTAGAATTCTGATATTATCCAGATACAGATTATTACCGTGACCATCGATAGCCTTAAATAAAAATCTGTTTGTACCTTCCGGAACAGCGAACTTCATCGTACCCCACTGATTGGATTCCGGGACAAAGTAAAGGGTGGTTGGCGGGGCTGTAACAAGTTCACCGTTTGTACCGCCGTGCAGGAGTACTAGACTGTCCCACGTAGTCCCTGCGTTCGTTGAGTAAAATATTTCAAGCTGATCATCATTACCACCATAATCAGGCGCATAAGCATGATCAAAAGTCAGGGTATCTCCGGAAGACAAAGGATAGAAGGTATAAGTAATAATATTTCCAATTGAATCTACAGGATAATGCAGGAAGAACTCTGCCTGCAGAGAATTGTCACCCTGCCCGAAGGCGCTGACGCCAAAGTACTGACTCCACAGTGGATCACCTGTACTCTGGACAACCCATCCGTCCGGAGGAAAATAATACGATTCAAAATCTTCATTCAGAACGATTGATGGATCCTCTATAGTTGAAAACTGCCACGTCCATCCGGTTGCTGTTCCGTCACCGTCGTTCACGTCAACCCTCCAGTAATAATCGGTTGCATATTCCATTGTCCCCTGATCGAAAGTACTTATCGGCGGCGCCGGAGTAAATTGAAGACTAAGACTATCGGGTTCTGTCCCCCAGTAAATGTTCACTGAAACTGCGTTTGATGGTGTTGTCCAGGATATATCCTGATCCAAATCTACTGCATTTTCACCATCAGCCGGTTCAGGATTCGATGCCGGAATTCCGTTAATACCGTACAGAGCAAAAGAAAAATCTGTTTCCGGGTTGCCCGGCCATACAGTGGTAATTGGTGTCCACGTGGTGTATCCCGTCCCGAATCCATCCGGAGGATTTCGCCACACAGCTTCATAGCCGTAAGGACCTGTTGATGGTTTCCATCCCCATTCTGCATAACCTGTCGCTACAGACGCGTCTACTGTAATCCAGTAATGCCCCGGCTCCAGAACAACCGGCTCATCCAAATCAATTGAAAAAGTATCGGGCGCAACCGGCGGAGAGTAGTTAACCTGATAATACTCATTATATATCTCTGTTCCCGGAAAGTTTCCGTCAGGATTATCATCAGTGTAAAAATGCACGCCAAAAGACTGCGGGAACTGTGATCCGTTAAAATATCCGCCGAGCACCATTACCTTCGTAATAGTCCATTGATCGCTGCTGGTAAAATCATCTGCCGCTCTGCAGACATACGGTGTGGGATAACCTATTGCAGTAAAATAGGCGGAGACACGAAGAGTTCCGGATGGTGTTATTGTCTGGTCGTATAAGGTATCGTTCGGTACAGGAATTATCTGTCCTTGTATGATCGCTGCAAAGGAGACCAGAATAATGATACAAAACGTAAACTTTTTCATTGAACATAACTCCTATTTTCGTGATTTTTACCAGATAGTAAGGAATTAGTATCACATTTTCATAACGATTCTGTGAGAAACCTGTGTTATTAAAAATTTCGTGATCCAGGCAATAGCCTACATCCCCCATTTCGGGGGAATTTTCCGAAATTTTTCAGTAAATCCCGAGGTCGGAGAAGCTACTCGCTCATTGAGTAGGGAAGGGAATCATTATTAGTTGACCGGTTTTTATTGGGTATGTCCGACATAATAAACTTAAGCTCACCCCCATTCATAATTTCCTTATGTGTAATATAAGCACGGTTTATTTCTTTACCATTAAGTACTACTTTGTTAATATAGATATTCCTATCTGACAGATTCTCTGAAATTATTCTGAATGTTTTGCCATTTTCCAGGTTGATAAAAGCCTCCTCCACCGAAGGACTGCCGATAACATATTCATTACTGCCCGGAGTAACAGGATAAAATCCCAGAGCACTGAAAATATACCAGGCCGACATTTGTCCGCAATCATCGTTTCCACACAAACCGTGAGGCTCCGGTTTATACATCGTATTCATTATCTGGTGAACTCTTTCCTGTGTCTTCCAGGGTTCACCCGCGTATACATACATATAAGGTACATGATGACTCGGTTCATTCCCATGAACATAATTACCTATCATCCCTGTTTTAGTTATATCCTCACTCTCCGCAATGCTTTCGTCCGAAACTTCCATCGTAAATAAGGAATCTAACCAGGAAACCAATTTCTGATTTCCGCCGATCAGCTTAATAAATCCTTTAATGTCCTGAGGTACGTACAACGAATAATTCCACGCATTTCCTTCGATGTATCCCTGTCCCGAAGTGCTTAATGCATCAAATGGTGTCTTAAACTTCCCGTCAGAATTTTTAGCCCGCATAAATCCTGTCTGTTCATCGAATATATTTCTAAAGGAATCAGCTCTTTTGAAATACTCATCGGCTTCTTTACTTTTTCCCAGAGCTTCGGCAAACTTATAAATCGTCCAGTCGTCATAAGCATATTCGAGAGTTTTGGATGCAGAATTAGTGTTAAGATCCTCAGGCACATAACCATACTTTTTATAGTAACCTATGCCATCGTATGGTTCATAGTTTGAGGTCGATATTACTGCATTAAATGCTTCAGCAGCATTATATTTTCTTATTCCTTTCAAATAAGCATCAGCGATAACTGAAACAGCGTGATAACCGATCATACACCAGTTTTCATTAGAGTAATGCGACCAGACAGGCAGCATCTTATGTACACTCTGTTCATAATGTGCGAGCATAGAATTTATAATGTCATTGGTACGCTGCTGCTGGATGATAGTAAACAAAGGATGGAGAGCACGGTATGTATCCCACAATGAGAAAATCGTATAATCGGTGAATCCTTCTGCTTTGTGAATATTCTGATCGAGTCCACGGTATTCGCCGTTAACATCAGAATATATTACAGGGGAAAGAAAACTGTGATACATAGAAGTATAAAAATTAACCTTGGCAGCCTTATCTGCTTCTATCATGATCTTCGATAATTCTCTGTTCCAGTTCTCCCCGGCAGCCGCTTTCACTTTCTCAAAATCCCAACCAGGAATTTCAGCCTGCAGATTTTCAACAGCGTTTGCTGTACTTACAGCGGAGATCGCCAGCTTTATTTCAACTACCTCGCCGGTCTCAGTGCTGAAATCAAAATGTGCCTTGATATTATGACCGGCTCTTTCAGGGAAATTATTATCCTGATCAAATTTTCTCCAGAACCCTTTATATATAAGCTTCTCATTATCCGTTAAGCCGTATGAAGTTATCGGTTTTGAGAGCACCATAGCAAAGTAGAGATACCTGGTCCTGGCCCACCCGTTCGTCTGCCTGTAGCCGGTAACCAGCGTATCGTTTTCAACACGGATGAATGACCAGACATTTTTTCCTTCATAGTTATAGATGCCGGAAGTTAAATCAAGAATTATATGTGCATCATCAGATTTCGGGAATGTGTATTTGTGAAAGCCGGTATGCGTTGACGCGGTAAGCTCAGCATTAATATTGTAATCATCAAGTTTAACCGAGTAGTAACCGGGAGAAGCGCTTTCGTGTTGGTGAGAAAACCGGGACCTGTAGCCTCCATCAGGGTTATCTCTTGTCCCGGGATTCAACTGCAACTTGCCGGTGGTCGGCATAATCAAAAAATCACCAAGGTCAGAATGACCTGTGCCGTTAAAGTGTGTATGCGAAAACCCAACTATGGTGCTATCGGAGTACTGGTACCCTGCACAGTATCTGTAAACATCTTTATTGTAGCCGCTTCCGTTGCTGTACATTACCGTATCAGTTTCGGGACTAAGCTGCACCATACCGAAAGGAACCGCAGCTCCCGGAAATGTATGTCCCATATCATCCGTCCCGATAAAAGGATTAACAAAATCAGTAAACTTTTCCTGTGCGGATAAATTAATAGAAAGCCCGATTATCAAAACAAGTAAAGCTGCAGTTCTCAATTTGTACTCCTTAGAAATCTGATGTTTAAAGATAAAAATAGATAACTAATTAATGTACCTGGGGGTTAAAGAACCTGAGAATTGGGAAAGACTTCTGCCCCGCAGAGCATAGCAGGGCAGGCCGGTCGGAGATACAGGGTTTCGATATTAAATACAGAAATCGTATTTTTCAGATCAAATTCTGGTAATGTTAATTAAGAATCCGGTAATATGATTGAATATAAAACATTTAAGAAATCAGAGCTCTCTGATCAGGAATGGGATGATTTTGTCGAGAATTCAGATAACGGGACGTTATTTCATAAGCGTGAGTTTCTTGCTTACCATCCCAAAGACAGATTTCATGATGCCTCATTTGTAGTTAAAAAAGACAATAAGATACTTGCCCTTTATACGGCCGCAGTTGTTGAAAGGGAAGGGAAGAAGGTACTTGCTTCGCATCCAGGCGCTTCCTACGGCAGTTTCGTTTATAATTCTAATCTCAATTTTAAAGAAGCTCACAGTATGGTTGATATACTTCTGGAATATGCAAGTGATCTGAAGGTCGACAGGGTGCAGCTTACTCTTCCTCCTATTATCTACCAGACAAAGTATTCAAACTATATCGACTTCGCTCTTGTACGTAACGGTTTTACATATTTGAAGCGCGATGTATCCAGCATCGTCCAGCTTGATTTTGATAAGGACGACCTCCTTTCCACATACCGTGCAGAAGCCCGGACAGCAGTAAAGAAATCAATTAAGCAGGGAGTGGAAATAGTTGAATGCGAGAAGTTTGCAGAGTATTACGAGATCCTGAAGAAGAACCTGAAACTGAGACACAATGTATCGCCCGCTCATTCGCTGGATGAGTTAATTAAGCTTAAGAAAATGTTTCCGGCTAAGATCCGTTTGTGGGGTGCTTTTCTTAAGGATAAACTGATTGCCGGAGTATGTAACTTCAGCGCCAACCCAAAGGTTGTGCTGGCTTTTTATATTAGTCACGATGAGGAATACCAGGAATACCGCGCGGTGAACCTGCTGTTCTATGAAATTATGAAGAGATATAAAGAGGAAGGTTTCCGGTTCCTTGATTTCGGTATCTTTACTGTGAATATGGAGCCCAACTGGGGACTGGGAAGGTTCAAAGAAAATTTTGGCGCACGGGGAATATTCAGAGATACATTAATTAAAGATCTTTAATGCTGAAAATATTACATCTGGCACCCCAGAATTATGCAGGAGTGCCATATGATTTCTTCAGGATGCACAACAGCGTCGGGGATTCTTCCCGCCTTATCACTTATCATAAAAACCCTATTAACTTCCCCGAGGATATTTGCCTTAATTTGCCTCTGCCCGACTTCAGCTTTGCTAAATCGTGGCGTAAAAAGAAGGTAAACGATAGAGAGGGGATTCACGTTACTTCAGTACCTTTCTTTACATCTAAGAATGCACTGGAAAGGCTGTACTTCAGGATGACCGATAAAATGAGGAAGGCAAAGATTGAGGAAACAATTGAAAAATATAACCTGGATGGTTATGATATTATTCATTACGATGCGGGACTCGATTTCTACCGTTATCCTTACCAGGCACTGAAATGGAAAGAGCAGGGGAAGAAGATCGTCTGCTGCTATTATGGAAGTGATCTGCGCCTGCGGGGACTAATTAAGGAGCTTGATGAAATTTCGGATCTGAATATCACTTCCGAATATGATCATCTTGCATTAAAAAAAGATCTTCACTATCTCTTCTATCCGTATGATCCATCAGAACTCCCGGAAAAGAAAAATCAACCGGGGAATATTCTGCGGATAGTCCATTCACCCACTAACAGGAAGTACAAAGGAACTGAACTTATAATTTCAGTAGTTGAAAAAATTAAGAAATGAAAAAAAGATCGAATTCATCCTGATGGAAAATAAACCGCGTACGGAGGTTATCCAGGTTAAGAGTGAATGCGACATTGCAATTGACCAGGTTGGCGGATCAATGGGAGGAACAGGGTATGGTAAGGCCGGACTCGAAACTCTCGCTATGGGAATACCCACTATAACAAATATGACCGATGAATACGCAAACTGGCTCCCCGAAAATCCTTTTGTCGTTGCTAACAACCCGGATGAACTTTATAAAAAACTATCAGAACTTAGTGATGATGTCAGCCACAGGAAACAGCTTGGTGAGCAGGGAAAGAAATGGGTAGACAAATATCACGGATATAAAAATGTTGATTCAAAATTAAAAGAATTATACAGACAGAATAATATTATCTGATGGAGAAAAAAAGCAGTCTTTCAAAAGCAACCGCATGGTACACGGTTGGGAACCTGTTTGTCAGATCGGTCAGTTTCCTGCTGCTGCCTCTCTATTCCAATTTAATTTCCACTGAAGATTTCGGTAATTATGCACTGGTGATGTCGCTTTATGCGGTTATTGCGGTGTTTTATCAGTCGGGACTCCAATCAGCTCTTAGCAAATACTACCTTGAAGAAGCGAATGAAGGTAAACGAAAAGAGATATTCTCCACCATACTTAATACTACCGGAATAATCGGCCTCATTTTAACTGTCCTGATTTTCCTTCTCTCAGGCTGGATTGCCCTTGAAGCACTAGGCTCATCCGGTTATGGCGATTTAATAAGGATCATCTTTGCCGCATTATTTTTTGAAAGTATCACCTTTATTACACTGCACCTTTTAAGAACAAAAGAACTTGCACGTAAAGTTGTTCTTTATTCATCATTCAGCGCAGTCGTGAACCTGGTGATGAACCTTTACCTGGTTTACTACCTTCGACTCGGTATCTACGGGATCATATGGGCGCAGCTGGTTACATCTGTCATGGTTTTTTTGATCATGCTTCCATTTCTGAGGGAAAATTATCTGCCGGTAATCAGGACATCCGGACTGAAAATTTACTTCGCTTTTTCCTATCCCCTGATCATTGCAGGATTATTATCGGCTCTGGTTGATGTTATTGACAGGTTTATCATCGATCATTTCCTCGGGAAGAGTGAGGTCGGAATATACAGCTTCTCTTACAGGATAGCCCTGGTGATGAATATATTCGTTATGTCGCTGCGGAGTGCCTGGACGCCCTACTCAATCAGACGATATAATGAAGGAAATTACAGTGAAGATTTCGGTAAGTCGTTTACAAAAGTTATAGCTGTCAGCCTTTTAATATTTCTTGTTGTTTCAATTTTTATAGATGATCTGTTTAAATTCAGTTTTTCAGGGTTTCCGGCTTTTCGATCTTCAGTACGCAGGCGGGATACAGATCATCCCTGTCATACTTGTTTCTTATATATTCAGTGCTGTTGTTACCTACTACTCGGTTTATCCATATGTCTCGGGCAAAAGCTACCACTTCCTGATCAGTGATCTAATAGCACTGGTGATAAATATCGTGCTCAATTTTATACTTATACCCGTGTACGGGATTATGGGAGCAGCAGCGGCAACCCTGCTAAGTTATTTCGGATCAGCGGGTTACCTTGTAATAATTTCTGAGCGTAACATAAAAATTACTTATGAACCGGTGAAGATTATGCTGGTTTTGGCCGTTATTGCTGTATTTTATGTGGTTTCAAAGTTGCTTAATGTATTTCTTGCCGATATAATTTTGTTTATAACAGCATTTTTAATAGTATATCGTTTAACAGGATTCAAACTTAAACCTACAGGTAAATAATGAGCTGGATATTTGGATTTTCGGGGAGTTTAAGTGAACAGAAGAAACTCAGCCTTTCCTCTCTATTTCCTGTCCCCCGGGTTAAAATTAATGAACCAAGACTGTTTATTGCAGCCGGCGGACCAGATTATACGTTTAACTTTTCCGCCAAAAACCGGTGGTTAATGCTGGGAGTTGGTATCGGGGGAAACGCAGAGAACCGGAAGCTCCTGCAGCAGGAGGATTGGGATGATGCAGTACAGAAAGGAACATTCAGGGATCATGAAGGACATTACGTCCTGTTAAAATGGGATAATGAAAAAATAAATTTCTTCAGCGATCCTGTCGGGTTAAGGACAATTTATTTTTATAAACATAAGGAAGGGATCTATTTTTCATCGAGCCTTGAATGGATAACAACAATGATGGAAAAAGTTGAAATCAACTTTATGGAATTCGGATCCCGCTGGATGGCCTTCAATCAGTTATCAAATAATTCCTTTATATATAATATTGAAAAACTTCCTCCCGCATCCTCCGCCCTGATTACTCACGGTATGCTTAAGATCGAAAGTGAGAACTGGTTCCCTGAAATTAAACATTCAGAACCCGAGAATTTATTTAATAATATACGGGGCTTGCTTTCAATTGATATTCCTGAGAATATCAAAATGACGTTCGGACTTTCGGGAGGACTCGATTCACGATTCCTGCTTTCCTTCCTTTTGCATGACAGAAACCAAAAGTTTAATATCCATTCGTTCGGATATAACGATGACGCAGATCTGCAGGTGGCTAAAAAAATATCGGATCAGCTGGCACTAAAATGCTATTTCCTTAATCCACGTGAAGTTGGAAGCGGACAGTTCTTTAACCGGGCAGGTGAATATACCAGTGCGGTACAGCTTGCTGAACCTGTTTCATCTTATATGAAACTTGCAGTACTTAATAACAAATATTTTGAGGATAAATTCCTGGTAGACGGAGCTCTTGCAGAATTCGCAAGCAGACAGTTCCTTAACCGGCTGTTGATAAAAGGCAAAGGAGCACTTCAAAATAAAAATCATAAAGAAGTCCTTAAACATCTCTTAGTGCCGAAACCAAAAATATTTAAAGAAGAATTCGAAGAGATGATGCTTGAGAATTCGGCTGAACAGATTAAGGCGATATTCGAAGTCTTCCCGGATCCCGCTGAAATCGGGATTGAAAATTTCGTCGACTTCCTCGTTGTTAAGTACAGGATCCCCAATTATTTTGGTCCTGAAAAGTCACGGCTTGATAATATTCTCCCGGGGTTTATGCCATTTGCTCAAAGAAGTACTATTTCTGCCAGTCTCGGCATTCCCGTTAAGAAGCGGAAGAACAGTCAGCTTTTCTACGAGGCCATAAATAATAATTTTCCAGCGCTTGATGATTTCCCTCTCGTAAAGAATTCAGTTGTATATCCGTACGGTCTTTCATCACTGGCTTCTTATGCCTTTACACAGCTGAAGAAAACAATCAGTAAAAATCCGCAGGAAGAGAGCATATGCGATCTCTTCCGTGTGCATGAGAAAACCATCAGGGAAATAATAACACGGGATGCTGTAAGAGAGTACAAGCCTTATGATGAAGAAGCAGTAATGGGTATTATAAACGATTTTTACAGCGGTAAGAAAAATTCGGCATCTGATCTTAACTGGCTGCTGACTTTCGAGATGTTCAGAAAGAAATTAAGTATTACGGGGTCATAAAAAGAGAATCAATTATTCCCATCATCTTTTTTTCGAGATTTTCCCAGTTGTATTTTTCTTCGAAGAGACTGTATGCGGATAGAGAATCTTCTTTAAGTTTTTCGGGATGGTTTAAGTATAGAGATATTCTCTGTAACTGGGATTCCAGGTCATCCGGATCTGTCATTAAACCTGCCTCTCTGAGATCATTGTATCCCTTAAAAGAATCGAGGTCAGAGAAGATAAAAGGTTTGCCGCAGGCAATGTAATCGAATACCTTAATTGGGAGTGACCGGTTGTATACTATATTTTTATCTCTGAGGTCGATGCAAAGATCAACGTTCTCAAACCCGGAGGCATAGTCCTTATAGCCGGTACGCCCGGTAAATAAGGTTTTAATGTTCCTGAACGATTCAAATCCTCTGTCTTTTCCTCCGTCCGGTTCCATTCCGATAATTTTCGCTGTGAATGTTTTTTCAGGAAAACGCTCTGCTGCATTCTTAATTAACCGGATAAACCTGCTGAAACCGCCCGATCCGGAATTGCTTCCCACATAGCAAAGTGTAAAGTTTTTACCGTCATATCCGGGCGGATAGAACTGAAAATATCTTTTTGGAGCATAGTAGCCTATAATTGACTTTTTACGGAAAGGTGCTATTGTATCGTAAAGTCTGGCCTTCCCTTCTTCCCCTATAAAGAGATGATCGGCGAGGTTGGATACATACGCATTGAATAAACTAAGCCGGATATACTGAGCTATGCGGGTAATTCCTGTATACTGGTTGAGGGTACTCTGAAGAGGATAATGTTCGGTTATATCATAGATGATCTTAACTTCCGCATTATTTTGTTTCTTATAACGGTCAGCGGCGAGGATTGTTAGTGGTTCGCAGCATATAACCAGTGAGGGCCCGAATGAAGCAATTTCCCGGTAAAGCTGGTCAACTTTATTTACTTTAGTCAGAGGGTCACCGTTAAATCCCCTGACAGTTATCCCTTCTGATTCTGTATTGATTTCCTCCCGGGAACTTAAAACAGATACGTTATGTCCATATTTTTTGAAGGACATCGCGAACTTATAAAATATTCTCTCATCGAAAGGGGGGTGTCCCGAAGTTACAATTACTATATTCATCAAATAATAAACAATAATTTCTTAAATTTAAGAACAATTTTTGATAAAATAGCCTTCGATGCATTCATCACAAAAAATTTCTGTAATTATTATTACTAAAAACGAAGAAAACAATATAGAAGACTGCCTTAAGTCGGTACAATGGGCAGATGAAATAATTATTGTGGATTCGGAGAGTAACGATACTACTGTGGAAATAGCCGGAAAATACACGCAGAAAATATACACCAGGAAGTGGGAGGGATATTCAAAGCAAAAGCAGTATGCACTTTCACTTGCATCGAATGACTGGGTAATGAGTCTGGATGCGGATGAGAGAGTAACGGTTGAGTTGAAAGATGAAATACAATCGGGACTCAGCGAGGATTACAACGGTTTCAGCATTTCGCGCAGGAATTATTTTTTAGGAAAACATATTACCGGCTGCGGCTGGGATAATGATTATCAACTAAGACTTTTTAAGAAGGCGGAAACTTCTGTTACCGATAGGTTTGTGCACGAGTCGTTTGAAGTCAATGGTAAGATTGGAAAGTTTGAGAACAGGATCGACCACTATTCTTACAGATCCCTGAAGGATGCAATAGCTAAGATGAACAACTACTCTACACTTGAGGCAAAACAGAAATATCAGACTAAAAAAGTTAGTCCCATAGATTTTGTAATCCACCCGGCCAGCGCCTTCCTTCAGTATTTTATTGTGAGGAAAGGCTACAGAGACGGTAAATACGGACTGATGGTGTCTCTCCTTCATGCAATGACCAATATGCAGATCTATATGAAGATATGGGAACTGAGGAAGAGGGAGAACCTGTCTTGAAGATCCTGCTGACAAATGATGCCCGAAATATTGCCGGTGGTGAAAATTATGTTCTCTACCTTGCAGACGGTCTTTCAGCGAAGGGTCACGAAATACTTATTGCGCCCCTTGACGGTTCTGAGCTGGAAAAGACAGCCCGGGAGAAAGGCTATGAAACGTTCGGAATTCCCTACGGTGCACATGGCAGGGAGTTTAATGCCATCCGGTTGATGATAAAAGCTCTTAAAGGTAAAGATATCGATATAGTTCATACTAACTCGAATCTTGACAGAACGATAGCGGCGGCGGCAGGGAAGTTTATCGGGGCGAAGAACATTTCCACTATTCACAGCTGTCTCTCAATAAATCGTAATCTTATTCACTGGTATAGAAATAAATATCTGATCAACCATTTCACACCTGTAGGACATTCGACAAAAAAAATAATGGTTGAAACCGATAAAATATCTCCGGAAAAAATAACCGTTGTTCATATAGGTATTCCTGATGGAAAAATCAAAAGGACCGAAGAAGGGAGGAAGAAAGTAAGAGGAGAATTCGGGCTCACTGAAAACAATATCCTGCTGGGGAGTCTATCACGTCTCGTGGAATTTAAGGGGCACCGTTTTCTGCTGAAGGCATTCAAAGAATTGGTAGAAAAAGGCAATAACGATCTCAGGCTGATGATAGCGGGTGAAGGTGAGCTGAAAGAAAGTCTTATCCTGCTGACGAGGGAATATAATTTACAGGACAAAGTTATCTTTGCAGGAGCAAGGAGTGATGTAAATGATATACTTTCCTCTTTCGACATATTTACACAGTTTTCTATAGATGCCGGCGGGGAAACTTTCCCGGTTGCGATCATAGAAGCAATGTCGGCAGGATTACCGGTAGTCGGGAGCAGAGTAGGAGACATCGAATATCTTATTGATGATAAAAAGAACGGATACCTTGTCGTGCCGGAGAATATCTCTGAATTCAACGAAAGTATTTCGTATTTAATAAAGAGCGGAGAATTGAGAAGTGAGATGGGGACGGCTTCTCGGGAAAAATTCATAAACGAATTCACCCTTGAAAAAATGATAAATAATATGGAGATTGTTTACAGTAAGGTAGTATCAAAGTAATGAAACAAAAAATCCTCATTGCCCCTAATAGCTTTAAAGAAGTGGCCGACTCGGATAAAGTTGCAGCTCTGTTCAGCAAATATCTAGACGGCGGATCATTTGAGACCGGTAACCTGCCTGTCTCCGACGGAGGTGATGGTTTCCTGAATGTCTGCAGTGCAGTTTTTAATCTTGAAATGCTCCGTTATAATATTTCAACTCCTTATAACGAATCGAAGTTTGAATGTGAAGCAGGGTATGACAGGGAAGCGCGGAAAATATATATAGAATCGGCCAGGGTGCTTGGTTTGAAAGTAATACCGGAGGATAAAAGAAGTCCCCTGATCATATCCTCAAAGGGTATGGGGGATATGCTTGCCGCTATAAAAAATGATATAGATAAGGGGAGTATTCAGGTGGATGAGGTGGTAATTGGCGTGGGAGGTACTGGTACAAGCGATCTTGGGTTGGGAGTGTGCTCCCGTTTTGGTCTTGAGCTTTATGATATATTTGGAAAAAAAGACCGTGTCATACCTGAATATTTTTACAGGATAAAGGATATAAAGTGGGATGAACCCGTGCTCCCTTTCAAAATTACAACAGTGATTGATGTTGAAAATCCCCTTTTAGGTAAGAAAGGAGCGGCCCGGACTTTCGGTCCTCAGAAGGGAGCAGATAAGGGTGAGATAGAAGTAATGGAACTTGGATTTACTAAAATTGTTAACATCTTAAAAAACAAGGGATTAAAAAGATCCTTTGATGAATTATCAGGGGCAGGCGGCGGACTTGCGGCGGGACTCCATTTATTCTTTAACGCCTCCTCAATAAAAGCTGAAAAATTTATAATTGAAGAGTTAAAGCTTGAAGATAAAATAAAAGATTTTGACATTGTGATAACCGGAGAGGGAAATTTTGATGAACAGACACTCGATGGAAAAGGAGCGGGTATCGTGCTCCGGATGGCTTCCAGGCAAAATAAGAGAGTTATTCTTTGCTGCGGGAATGTTGAAAACAAGGTGAAAGATAAACTGGGAGAAATTGATATAATCGAATTAACTTCCTTTTTCGACAGCAGGGAGGAATCAATTAAAAATTTTGAAAAGGGTATAGAATTGGCGAGCGGGAAGATAAAATCACTCTTATAATTTGGTTTTACCGCTTCATCATTTTTTAGTAAATTTCAATAAATAACAATTCATCTGAAAAAGAAAAAAGAAGGCATCTATGCAGCAATATCTTGACCTGGTAAAACTAGTGATGGAAAACGGAGTAAGAAAACCCACAAGGACGGGTGTGGATACTATTTCATATTTTGCCGCGTTTTACCGTGTGGATTTATCCGAAGGGTTCCCCTTGCTGACAACAAAGAAGATGCACTGGAAATCTTTGCTGCATGAAGTTCTTTGGTACCTCTCAGGAGAAGATCATATCCGAAACCTCAGGCAGCATACAAAAATATGGGATGCCTGGGCTGATGAAGAAGGTAATCTTGAAACCGCTTATGGATATTATTGGAGAAAATTCCCGAGCGCACAGAAGAATAAGGAAGGAAAATGGGAGGTTCATGAAGTTGATCAGATAAAGTATGTAATTGACCAGCTTAAAAAGAATCCTTACAGCAGAAGGCTCGTTGTTACGGCATGGGAACCCGGGAATGCAACCACCAGCAAACTGCCTCCCTGTCATTATTCATTTGCTTTTAATGTATCCGACGGGAAGCTTAACTGCCACCTTACACAGAGATCAGGTGATATTGCACTTGGTATACCTTTTAATCTCGCAGCGTATTCAATTCTGACGCAGATCATCGCACAGGAAACAAACCTGGAGCTTGGATTTTTTGCTCATACAATTATCGATGCGCATATTTATGTTGCTGATAAGGGAAGTGAGATGGAGAGATATGATCACCTTGAAGGATTAAAAGAGCAGTTAAAAAGAAAGCCCCTGCCGCTGCCCAGACTAAAGATTGCCAGGAAACCGATTGATCAGCTGACATTTGATGATTTTGAACTGATCGGCTATGAACACCAAGAACCGATAAAATTTGAGGTTGCCGTTTGAAGATTGTGATAATTTCGGCCGTTGCCCGAAATGGTGTGATTGGACGATCGAACGGGGAAATGCCATGGCACGTTAAAGAGGAATTTCAGCATTTCAAGAAAACTACTCTGGGTTTCCCTATTATAATGGGACGAAAAACCTTTGAAACTCTCGGCAAACCGCTGAAGGACAGGCTGAATGTTGTGGTTACGAATCAGCCCGATTATAAGCTGCCTTACGAAGAAGTGAAAATATTCAGAGCCCTCACCGATGCAATTGAAGCAGTATCTGAAACAAATCCCGAAAAAATTTTTATAATAGGAGGCGGACAGGTTTACCGTCAGGCGATGGAATTTGCTGATGAAATGATCATATCCATAATGAAATTTGATGCTGAAGGGGATGTTTATTTCCCCGAGATTGATACCGCCAGATGGAAGGAAGCAGCAAGAGAAATAAGAGATCAGTTTGATATCATAACTTATGTTAAGAAATAATGACTAAGATAAAAATTCTGCCCGAAAATATAGCCAATAAAATTGCTGCCGGTGAGGTTGTTCAGCGGCCGGAATCTGTGGTAAAAGAGCTGATGGAAAATTCTATAGATGCTGCTGCAGATACAATAGAGGTTATGATAAAACGTGCGGGAAAATCTCTTATTCAGGTCTGCGACAATGGTACCGGAATGACGGAAGACGATGCTTTATTATGCATTCAGAAACATGCAACAAGCAAAGTATTTACGTATGCTGATCTTGAATCGATTTCCACATTGGGTTTCCGCGGTGAGGCATTAAGTTCCGTTGCGGCTGTTGCCCAGGTTGAAATTAAGACAGAGACGAAAAACGAGGATATTGGTACTCTCATCCGTATTGAAGATGGAAGAAATATAACAAAGGAGAAAGGCTCTTTCCCGAAGGGAACCTGTATAGCTGTAAAAAATCTTTTTTTTAATACTCCTGCGAGAAGAAATTTTCTTAAATCGGATGTGACGGAGATGAAGCACATTGTTGATACCTTTAACAGGGCAGCTATAAGTCATCCCGATCTTACATTTAAACTTTATAACGATGATCAGCTCATCTTTAATTATGCCCCTGGAGATCTTCCTGACAGGATAAAACAGGTTTTTGCCGAAAATATGATGGAGGCTCTGCTTCCGGTGGAAGAACGGACAGATTTCCTTAATGTGTACGGATATATCGGGAAGCCGGCTCTGCTGAAAAAGAGCAGAGGCGAACAGTACCTCTTTCTAAATTCCCGCTATGTTTTGAGCAGGCAGATAAATCATGCAGTGTTTACGGCATATGATACCCTGCTTGAAAAAGGCGACTATCCTTTCTTTATTATTTTTATTGAGATTGATCCGCGTAAAACAGATGTGAATATACATCCTTCTAAGCTTGAGGTACGTTTCGATGACGAAAGGGATGTGTATAATTTCGTTCTGGCAGTAATAAAAAAAGGTCTGGGTACAGGTGAAGTTGTTCCCGGGATGTCTTATACCGGAAGGACTGATTTCCCCGATGATCCTGAAAGTTTCAGACGGACCGGCAGGAATGATCTTTCCGGCACCCGGGATTACAGGAACTCTCAGGATGTCGCTAGAACGAACTTTACGGAACAGGATATCGACCTTATTTTCCGGACCATACCCGATAACATGATCAAGGTACCCGAAGGTGAAACTTCTCATCCCTTTGAAAGTAGTCCTCAGGAGGTTTATCATGAATTGCCGGGAGAGGAGTCGGGACGTTTTCCGGTTGAACCGGCTTTTATAGTACAGCTTCATAATAAGTACATCCTTTCGCAGATTAAAACCGGACTGATGGTGATTGATCAGCACACTGCACATAAAAGAGTATTATATGAGAAGGCATTAAAGAGGGTGGATGCCGATCTTCCATTTTCGCAGCAGCTGCTTTTCGCTAAAACGATCGATCCGGGAGCAAAAATTATAACTGTGCTGAAAGAGATAAACACATATCTGGTTAAGCTGGGTTTTGAACTGAAGTTTTTCAGTAAAAATACTGTTGTAATTGAAGGTGTGCCCGAGGATGTTAAGCAGGATTCAGAAGAAAAAGTACTTATGGAGCTTGTATACGATTTTATGCAGAATCGGGGTGAAAATGAGGATACTAAGGACATCATTGCAAGGGCCTATTCCGCCAGAGCTGCAATAAAGGCGGGTGAAAGACTTTCAGAAAAAGAAATGAGACTCCTCATCGACCAGCTTTTTGCTACGTCTATGCCTTATGTTTGTCCTGACGGGCATCCTACCATTGTGAAAGTATCACTTGATGAATTTGACAGGAGGTTCGGCAGATCATAAATAATGCTTCAATAAAGACTTATATCTTATTATCTTTGTAATTATTAAATAGAAAGAAGGAATTAAAATGCCGGATAAAGATTATCAGGAAAGACGAAAAGAATATGATGAGAAAGCAGCGAAAGCAAAGAACACAGGAATGAAATTTACCACCGTCAGTGGAAGTGATGTTGATGTATTATACGGACCTGATGACATTGAAAATATAAACTATCTCAGCGAGATCGGCTTCCCCGGAGAATATCCTTATACAAGAGGAATTCATGCGAACGGTTACCGCGGAAGAATATGGACGATGAGACAGTTTGCCGGGTTTGGAACTCCTGAAGATACGAACGAAAGGTTTCATTACCTGCTGAATCACGGTCAGACGGGATTATCCGTTGCATTCGATCTTCCAACTTTAATGGGATGGGATTCGGATGCCCCGTTGAGTGAAGGTGAGGTTGGTATATGCGGCGTAGCTATATCCTCGCTTGAAGATATGGAGATACTTTTCAATAAGATCCCGCTTGATAAGGTTTCAACCTCTATGACAATAAATTCTCCTGCCGCAATGATCTTTGCTTTTTACCTGGCGGTAGCTGCAAAGCAGGGAGTTGATTTTAAAAACCTGCGTGGTACTTTGCAGAACGATATTCTTAAGGAATATATTGCTCAGAAAGAATATATATACCCTCCGCAGCCTTCGATGAGGATTATTGTTGATATGATAGATTACTGCGCACGCGAAGTCCCTCAGTGGAACCCGGTTTCAGTGAGCGGTTATCATATCAGGGAGGCAGGCTCAACTTCTGTTCAGGAGCTTGCTTATACGCTTGCCGACGGTTTTGCGTATATCGAAGCCTGTATGGATAGAGGGATGGATGTGGATGAATTTGCCCCCAGGATATCTTTCTTCTTTAATTCGCATCTTGATTTCTTTGAGGAGATTGCCAAGTTCAGAGCTGCCAGAAAAATTTATGCGAAGAGAATGCGTGAAAAATACGGGGCAAAAAACCCCAGGTCGTGGTGGCTTAGATTCCACACACAAACTGCGGGATGTACTCTTACTGCACAGCAGCCGGAAAATAATATTGTAAGGACAGCATACCAGGCGCTGGCCGGAGTACTGGGCGGCACGCAGTCGCTTCATACAAACTCAATGGATGAAACTCTTGCACTTCCCAGTGAGAAAGCTGTTAAAATTGCATTAAGAACTCAGCAGCTTATCGCTTATGAGACGGGGGTTATAAACACCGTTGACCCGCTCGGCGGAAGCTACTTTGTTGAAGCGCTTACGGAAAAGATGGTAAAGGGAGCAAATGAAATTTTTAACCAGGTAGATTCCCTGGGAGGAGTAATACCTGCGATAGAGGCAGGCTATTTCCAGAAGGAAATTGCAGATGCCGCTTACCGTTACCAGAGAGAGGTAGAGAAAAAAGAAAAATTTATAGTGGGTGTTAATGAGTTTATTGAGAAGGATGAGAAGATAGACATTCCGATCCTTTATATTTCGCCCGAAGTTGAAAAGAAGCAGAAGAAAAGACTCGGTGAACTTAAACAAAACAGGAGTCAGGCTGCAGTTGAAGAAAGTCTGCGGGAAATAAAAGAAGCCGGTATTAATGGGAATAACCTTATGCCTGTATTCCTGAAAGCTGCTCAGAATTACGTCACGCTTGGTGAAATGATCAATGAACTAAAGGAAGTTTTCGGTATATACGAGGAAACCGCCGTTTTTTAATTAATGTTCAGACAGGTTTTAAAACTTATAAGGATACCCCAGTGGATCAAAAACTTTTTTGTTTTTGTTCCACTGGTATTCTCTTTAAACCTTTTCAGGGGAAATTATTTCTTAACATCCTTGCTCGGTTTTGCGGCATTCTGCCTGACTTCAAGCATAGTTTATATAATTAATGATATTGCAGATGTTGAAGCAGACCGCGCTCATCCGAAGAAAAAGAACAGACCGATTGCATCCGGAAAGATATCGCCCAAACAGGGATTAGTTATTTCATTTTTCTTTGCCGTTGCTGCTGCGGTTATTTGCCTGTTTGCCGACACCAACTTCGTCCTTCTTCTCATACTTTTTTTCCTGATAAATGTTCTTTACTCGATGAAGCTGAAACACATCGTACTTCTTGATATCTTCAGCATTGCTGCCGGTTTCCTGATCAGGGTACTTGCGGGCGCTGTTATAATAAATGTAGCAATTTCAAGCTGGCTTGTTTTAACCACGATGTTTATTTCACTATTTCTGGCAGTGATGAAGAGACACTCTGAACTTGAAGTGGTTGCTAACGGTTCGAACGCTGAGACAAGGAAAGTACTGGCCTTTTATTCTCTGAACTTTGCTGATCAGATAGCTACTGTTACCGCAGCGGGAGTTATTATTTGTTATGCCCTTTATACAGTTGCGGAAAGAACTATAACGGTATTCGGGACGGATAATCTCATTTACACAACCCCTTTTGTGGTTTTCGGTATATTCAGGTATATGTTCCTTGTTTATATGAATAAGCAGGGAGAGAATACAACACAGTTATTGATATCTGATATACAGATGATTATTACAGTAATCCTTTATGCAGCGGTAACTTTGTTGATCATTTACGGTCCATTTTAAGAGAGATTTTTTATATTAAATATATGCGCTACTTTAATACTGCTATAGACCCGAGGAATAAATTCAGAGCGGAAAACAATGACTGACCAGCTTATAATACTTATAATACTGGTTCTTATAAGTGCCTTTTTTTCGGGCTCCGAACTTGCGTTCGTTGTATCCAATAAGCTTAAGATTGAGATCAGGGCAAGAAAGAAAAATCTGGCTGCAAAGGGAGTTTATGCCTTTATTAAAAATCCCCGGTACTTTTTCTCTACCATATTAATTGCCAATAATATAGTAAACATTGCTTTTGCTTCTCTTAGTGCACTTATCCTTTCTGCTGCTTTTAATCTGAGTGAATTCAGTATACTGATCATATCAACCCTTATCCTGCTCGTTTTCGGCGAACTGCTTCCTAAATATTTTGCCAGGGAACTGAGTGACCGTGTTGTTCTGTTGACATCGATCCCGATAAGAATCCTTTTTTATATTCTTTACCCGTTTGTAAGGATAACGGCATCGCTTTCTTCTTTCCTTACGCAATCTTCTAATATGAAAGCTGAAAATATAGACTTTCTTTTCAGTAAGGAGGATATTGAATTTCTTGTTAAGGAGAGTCATGAAGCCGGGGTTGTAAACAAGAAGGAGAGTGCAATAATAAGCCGTGTTCTGGCACTGGGGGACCAGAAGGTATACGAAGCTATGCGTCCGAGAACCGAAATTGTTGGTGTTGATATTGATTCGACTATAGATGAAGCTATTTCAATTTTTATCGATTCGGGATATTCAAAAATACCGGTTTATGAGGAGAACCTTGACAACATCCGCGGTGTGATCTTTGCATATGATATATTCAAATCTCCTCAGAATCTGCAGAGCATCATACGGGAAATAATATTTGTTCCTGAAACAAAAAGAAGTTTTGAGATGCTTAATGAATTCCTAAATAAACAGGTATCTATAGCCATCGTTGTAGATGAGTTCGGAGGTACTGCAGGACTTGTTACTATGGAGGATATAATAGAAGAGTTGTTCGGGGAAATCAAGGATGAATATGATGTTGAGGAAGATATCTGCCGAAAGATTGCGGCCGATACTTTCCTGATAAGCGGAAAAGTGGAAATAGATTATATAAATGAAAAGTATGATCTTAATGTACCGACAGGAGATTATGAAACTATAGGCGGATACATTACCAGTAAAATCGGCAGAATCCCGCTGCAGGGAGAGAGCGTTATTATAGATAATTTTAACTTTTTAATAGCCCGCTCAACAAATATCAGGATAGACCTGGTAAAACTTACCATTATTCCGGCTGATGAGATTATTCCTGCCAAACCAATCTAGGAGATAAGTCAGATTTCCCGTAAATTTGTATTGTTTGTGTAAGATATATAAGAACCGGTTGTAGAAAATTTGATAAATTTTAAGATTTCAGGGAAAGATAAGAGCAGCAAGGCAAGGGCAGGTTCTTTTGAGACTGATCACGGGGTTGTTGAAACGCCGATTTTTATGCCTGTTGGGACACAGGGTACAGTTAAAGCTGTTAATCAGTCTTATCTTATAAACGATATAAAGGCACAGATTGTTCTTTCAAATACTTATCATCTTTATTTAAGGCCCGGAACGGAAATACTGGAGAAAGCCGGAGGACTGCATAAATTCATGAACTGGCAGGGTCCTGTACTGACCGACAGCGGCGGCTACCAGGTCTTTAGTCTTTCTGAACTGAGAAAACTGAAGAGCGACGGGGTAGAGTTTAGTTCGCACCTTGACGGATCGAAGCATTTTTTTACCCCGGAAAAGGTTATCGGTATTCAGCGAAGCATCGGTTCTGATATCATGATGGTGCTGGATGAATGTACCCCTTATCCCTGTGATTATGAATATGCTGTAAAGTCGACCGAATTAACAACACGCTGGGCACATTTAAATAAAGAAGCTTTTAATAAAACATCACCCTTGTACGGGCACAGGCAGTTCCTTTTCGGAATAATACAGGGAAGTGTTTACAAGGATCTTAGAGAAAAGTCAGCAGCACAGATTACCTCAATAGACCTTGACGGCTATGCAATCGGCGGACTTGCGGTAGGTGAACCTATCGAAACGATGTATGAGCTTGTCGATTTTACAACTGACTTTATGCCTGAGAATAAACCAAGGTACCTTATGGGTGTAGGAAGACCGGAGAATATACTTGAGGCAATTGAAAGAGGTATCGATATGTTCGATTGTGTTATGCCTACAAGAAACGGAAGGAATGCAAGCCTGTTTACGTCTTCCGGCGTGCTGGCGATGCGTAATGCTCAGTATAAGGATGATTTTCGAACAATAGATGAGGAATGTGACTGCTATACCTGTCGTAATTATTCGCGTGCTTATTTACGGCACCTGTTTACGGCCAGGGAAATTCTGGCGCTCGAGCTTTCAAGCATTCACAATCTTCACTTCTATCTTAATCTCGTTAAACAAGCCAGGAGGAAAATTTTGGATGGCAGCTTTTCCGAATGGAAAAATGAAATTGTTAAAAACATATCAATGAATAATAAATCGTTAATGGAGGAATAAATTGAACTATTTACTAGCAATGGCTCCACCTGCTGAAGGCGGAGGAGGCGGAGGATTTATAAGCACCATCATAATGTTCGGTGCGATTTTTCTGATCTTCTATTTCATGATCATCAGACCTCAGCAGAAGAAAGCCAAAGAAAGAGAAAAGTTATTATCGAATCTGCAGAAGGGCGATAAAATTGTAACAAGCGGCGGACTGCATGGCACTATCGCTGGTCTTGATGAAAAAACTGCCTTGATCCAGGTTTCTGATAATGTGAAATTAAAATTCGAAAGATCTGCAATTACTACTGTTGTAGCTTCAAAGGATTTACAGTAGCAGACAGATTATTTTAGCCAAATCAGTTAGGGTGCAAAATGGAAAAAAATATATTTTGCTCTGCAGAAGAAGCAATAAATGAAATAAAAGATGGTAAAGTTATCATTGTAGTTGATGACGAAGATCGTGAAAATGAAGGCGACTTTGTGTGCGCCGCTGAATATATAACTCCCGACATAGTTAACTTTATGGTTACACATGGCAGGGGGATGCTTTGTACCGCATTAAGCGGAAAGAGGCTGGATGAGCTTGGACTTCCGCTGATGGTGGAATCTAACTCTGCTCTTCATGGTACACAATTTACTGTAACTGTTGACGCAATAGAAGGAACTACAACCGGTATATCGGCAGCCGATAGAGCACTTACTATTAAAAAGCTGATCGACCGGAATTCTACTTCAAATGACTTTGCCCGGCCGGGACATATATTCCCTTTAAGAGCATATGATGAAGGTGTGCTTAGAAGAGCCGGCCATACCGAAGCCGCAGTTGATCTTTGCAAACTGGCAAGTCTTAAGCCAGCCGGTGTCCTTTGCGAAATTCTTAAAGAAAATGGCGAAATGGCAAGGGTTCCCGATCTTGCTGAAATATCTGAGAAGTTCAACCTGAAGATCTGTACGGTTCAGGACATTATAAAGCTTCGCTTAACCAGGGAGAAGCTGATTAATAAAATAACTGAAATCAATTTTCCCACGGAACATGGCCATTTCAGACTTCATCTTTATGAAAGTCTTTTAGACGGTAAAAAACAGGTTGCTCTTGTGAAGGGAAATATCAGGGAAGATGAACCGGTACTGGTGAGGATGCATTCTGAATGCCTTACAGGCGATGTTTTTCACTCTTCAAGATGCGATTGTCACGATCAGCTGAATGCTTCTCTTGATATGATTGAGGAAGAAGGCACTGGTGTGCTTGTTTATATGCGCCAGGAGGGGAGAGGTATCGGATTACGGAATAAGATACTTGCCTACCAGCTTCAGGATGAAGGTAAAGATACAGTTGAAGCGAATGAGGCTTTGGGTTTTAAGGCTGATTTACGTGACTATGGTATCGGTGCACAGATCCTGCTTGATCTGGGAGTAAGGAAAATAAGACTGCTTACAAATAACCCGAAGAAGGTTGTAGGTCTTAAGGGTTACGGTCTTGAAATTTCTGAACGGCTGCCCATTGAAATTACTCCTAATGAGAATAATGAGCGTTATCTTAAAACTAAAAGAGATAAGCTCGGTCATATTATTCTCCAGGAAATCGCCGAAGAACACTGATAATTCTTATAATGCCCCGCTGAGTCGGGGCTTTTTTATATATTTGAGTCTGACAATTTGTCGGTTTGATCAACTATTCACTAGCTTAAAACTGTGATTTTTCGAAGCTTAGCAGGGTTCCTTAACCGGATTTAAGATATATCAAAGGAAGCCCGGATTTTTCCCTGTGACTATTTTAATCAAACCCAGAAACATCCCACAAACGTCTCTCATACGTTCCACAAACGTCTCACAAACGTTCTTAATACCAGTCTTCCACCATTGAAACAGCCAAACAGTCAATCCTCTAATTCTCTTTTTCGTCTCGCAAATCCCGCCCATTTTTATTAATTTAACCTTTAACATCAGGGAATAAAGTTGTGAAATACAATTTAGCTGTCATATTACTTTTTATTGTGGGCCTCGCTGCTTCGGCCTATCCCCAAAAGGTTTATTATGGGAATATTGATGGAGAAATAGACCTGGGAATGGCTCCGTATGTAAAACGTGTTATTAATGAGGCTGAAAGGAATGGCGCTGACGCTATCATCTTTCGCATCAACACCTTCGGGGGAAGGCTGGATGCCGCAACACAAATTAAAGATGCGATAATCGGGACGAAAATCTTAACTATCGCTTTCATAAATAACCGTGCAATTTCAGCAGGATCCCTGATTTCACTTTCCTGTAATAAGATCGCTATGGTGCCGGGGAGTTCCATCGGTGCTTCAACTGTAGTAGACCAGGCAGGCCAGAAACAGAGTGAAAAATATCAGTCGTATATGCGCTCCGAAATGAGGGCAACAGCTGAGAGGAACGGCAGGAGAACTGACATCGCCCAGGGAATGGTTGACGAGAGAATAGTTATTCCCGGGTTAGTTGACAGCACGCAGCTTGTTACCCTCACTACTGATGAAGCATTGAAATACGGCATTGCTGATGTCCAGGTTAACAACCTGAAAGACGTGCTCAAAGCTTTTGATCTTCAGGGTGCGGAGATCGTCAGGGTTAATGAGAACTGGGCAGAAGAAGTTGTTAAGTTCCTTAATAATGCAATCGTTTCTTCAATACTGATCATGATCGGCTTCTTTGGCTTGATTGCCGAAGTTAAAACTCCGGGATGGGGAGTACCCGGAACGATAGGACTGATTGCCCTTGCGTTATTCTTCGGTTCATCGTATATACTGGACCTTGCCTCGATAATGGACATACTTTTGTTCGTACTCGGACTTGTCCTGCTGGCACTTGAGATCTTTGTTATACCCGGATTCGGTATTGCAGGTATTGCCGGGATCATCCTGATCTTCGCTTCATTATTCCTGTCACTTACACCAAACGGACCGTTCTTCGATTTTGAGACTATCTCGATTGCAATTATCCAGCTGACCGGGGCAATAGTTGCCGCACTGGTACTTGTTTTAATTCTGGCGAAGCTTCTGCCTAAAAGTACCCGGTTTAACAGGCTGATTCTTGCGGATGAAGAGCGTGCGGAGCAGGGCTTTGTTTCATATCCTTCGGAAAAAGCACTGGTGGGCCAGGAGGGTGTTGCCCTTACAACATTAAGACCTGCGGGTACCGCTGAGTTTAATGGTAAACGGTATGATGTGGTAGCCGACTGGGAGTACATAGAGCAGGGAAGTAAAATTGTAGTGCTGCGTGTTGAAGGCGTTAAAGTTGTCGTGAAAAAAGTAAAAGAAACAGTCGCCGACTGAGAATTAAAATATTGCACCCATAGTCTTACATTCAATAAGCCGCAACTCATAGATAGATGGACAACTACGGGAATTCTGCAATCAATTTCATCACACAATTTTACCTTTTGTCATTAATCTATTTAAATTAGTTGTTAATCAGCATCTATTTGCTTAGACTTGCCTGTCAAAAAATTCCAAAAACTTTAGGAGATCTATATGAAAGTACTTTTGTACAGGGTGTTCTTTGTGCTTATTGCGGCCGGTACTGCATTCTCTCAGACTATTCTGTGGAATCATACTTACGGAGGCGATGCATATGATGAGGCTAATTCGGTTCAGATGACAACAGACGACGGGTTTATTGCAGCAGGTTATACACAGTCGTTCGGATTGGGAAGATTCGGTAATGCTTATATGATAAAAACAAATGCTGACGGCGATACAATATGGACAAGGATGTTCGGCGGCGAGGGTATTGATGTTTTTGCGGATCTTATAACGACTCCCGACAGCGGATATATTGCAGTTGGACTGACCGATACGCCTAATGACTTTGAAAATATATACGTAGTTAAAGTTGATAATGATGGGAACACAGTGTTTGAAAGAAACTTCGGCGGTTCTCAGAAGGATGTCGGACTTTCGATAGCATCGGCAGGTGACGGAGGATTTGTTATTACTGGTGGAACAAGATCTGTTTCTGTCGGAGAAGAGGATCTGTTTTTATTTAAAATTGATGCATCCGGTGACTCTCTTTGGTTCAAGACCTACGGTACAGTAGGAAATGATCCGGGCTATGGAATAAGTCCGACTGATGACGGAGGATTTATAGTTTCCGGTTTATATAACTGGTCGGATGCCTGGCTGTTGAAAGCTGATGCAAATGGTGATACTCTGTGGACAAAAACTTTCGGCGGTGCCGACTATGATGAAGCAAATTGTCCGATTCAGACCACAGACCATGGATATATTTTCTGCGGAAGTACGGCTTCTATGGGTGCCGGAGATCTTGATGCCTATGTGGTGAAGACCGATTCTCTTGGTAATTTAACCTGGGAAAAGACCTACGGGGGAAGCGGTTATGATGAAGGAAGAAGAATAGCAGCCAAACCGGGGGGTGGTTATATGATTCTTGCCAATACAGACTCTCAGATTCCAGCGGAATTCAACTATTATCTCGTATCTGCAGACGAAAACGGTGATACCTTGTGGACAAAAACAATAGGTAAAAGCGGCGGAGAAGACAGGGCTTATGATCTTCTCAACATTTCCCAGACAGCGTATATAATAGCCGGTTCGACCTTTGATAACGTTAATTTTGGTGAAGCTACATTAACTGTTGTGAATGATGATTCGGCTCCGACAGGAATTGAAGAGGATAATAATATTGTAGGATATCGTCTTGATAATGCGTATCCAAATCCGTTTAATCCTTCGGCAACAATTGAATATTCTATCGGAATTTCTCCTGCGGGAAATTCAGGCAGTCAGCTGACCACATTGAAGGTATATAATATCCTCGGGAAAGAAGTGGCTGTGCTTGTTAATTCTGAAAAGGCCCCGGGACAATATAAAGTTAAATTTAATGCAGCAGGATTGGCTTCGGGTCTTTATTTCTACAGACTCCAGTCAGGCAGCTTTGTTCAGACCAAAAAATTTATTCTGCTTAAATAGAAAAGATTTTTCCTGGAAATATTTGATTCGGTGATAAGATTTCGGTTCGGAGTATTAAAATGTCCTTGTTAGATGACTGAGTATCACAGCGGAAGCCGAAGCTACATTAAGTGATTCGGCTTCCCCTTTTTTAGGGATAGAGATAAAATAGTCGGCAAGTTCCCGGATAACGTTGGATGGACCGTGCGCTTCATTTGAAAATATGACAATACTTTTCCCGGACAGATTGAAATCGAATAAATCCTCTCCGCTCAGATCTGAACTGACGATACTGTAGCCTTTCGCTTTAAGCTCTTCAAGATCATTTATGTTGACATCCTCGTAAATATTCAAATGGAAAACTGAACCCATACTTGAGCGAACAACCTTCGGATTATACAACTCAACAGATCCTTCACTAAGCATAACATCTTTAATTCCGAACCAGTCGCAGTTCCTTAAAATTGTTCCGGTGTTGCCGGGATCAGAAATATTATCGAGATAGACTACAAGGGTATTCTTGATTTGTGAAAGTCTGGACCTGGTCTCTTTGAAAGGAAAGACCGCAAGAACCTGCTGGGGAGTTTTTGTATCGGTCAGCTTATTTAATTCAGGAGCTTTTATTTTTTCAACCCGGAAGTCAGCCAGGGATCTAAAAAAATCCTCCTGCTCCTCATAAAAAGAATTGGTTGTAAATATTATTTCAGGAAGGAATCCGCTTTCTATACCTTCTCTGACCAGTTTATCTCCCTCAACAATAAACTTCCTTTCCTGCTGACGGTATTTCTTCTGGAGCAGGGAGGAGTAGTACTTAATTTCTTTGCTGGTTATCATATAAGGCTGTCGTAGTTCTGGCTTCTGCCGCTGCTCTCATCCTCTGCAAGCTGTTTCAGGTTAGCCCAGGTATAAATCCCGGTATTATGTCCGTCCTTCCAGGAAATCTGTATGGCATAACCGCCGACAGGTTTAATATCGGCTACCTTATACATATCAGGGTGGGTTGCTTTCTTTGCAGGACGATAGGTTTTCATCAAAACAGTTTCACCTTTGCAGGATGCGCAGGGACATTCATCACGAAGATATTTCAATCCTATTTCGCTTTCAGTATTATCGTTCCACTTTATATATAGTTTGCTCTTATCTTTGATCTTTATCTGTTTGGGGGACATTAGCTTTCCTTTACGCGATTAATAATTCATTTCACAGAGATAAGAAAAAATAAATGATTCAGGGGTATATTTCCAGCCCGAATTGTATTTCTGCAGATTATAAGATGCAGCTTAGCCCTGCCGATGTGAGAGGAAATAAAAATGGTTCTACGAAGAAAGATTTTTGATATTAATACTTTTTAATGTTTAATTTAATGCATGGGAAAATTATGACTTAAAAATAGCGGCTGCAGGTGACAATCTATTTTTTACTGAGGGGATTGTTAATGTATCTACTCTTAAATTAATTTTATATCAGCTTCAAACAGGAGGAGAAATCGTGAAAAACCTCATACTTTTTTTTATTCTTTTTTCATCTTATCTATTTGCTCAGAACTGGGAAAAAATAGATTCTATCTTTGCCCCCGGGGGTGTCATTCCCGAATCTTTTTCTGCTCCGGTTTTTGCTGACATGGATAACGACGGAGATTTTGATCTGATTCTAGGAAGCAGCGGACTAGAGATAGTATATTATGAAAATACCGGGACAAATTTGCAGCCTGCTTTTACTAAAGATCCTTCAATGTTCACATCAATCTATGCCGGGGGATATCAGTACACCAATTCATATTACCCCGCATTGTGCGACCTTGATGGTGATGGGGATCTTGATCTTACTATAGGCGGGTATAATGGAATACTATATTATGAGAACACGGGCAGCCCATCCTCTCCATCCTGGGCTGATGTTAATACAACACTTTTTGCAGATGCTAATGGACAAATCGGAACAGATGCAAAGCAGGTTTTCGCTGATCTTGACAATGACGGCGATCTGGATATGATTGTCGGGATCGGAGAATCACTTTTAGGCGGACCGGAGCCGGGAATCAGTATGGGTTTCCGAAATATCGGTACAGTCTCATCGCCGTTATTCCAGAGAGACGATAATCTTGTTACAGGTATCCCTGATGTGGGTCTGAATGCTTATCCTTCTCTTGCAGATCTTGATAACGACGGAGATCTTGACCTGCTGATGGGCAGAGATGGCGCCGCTGTTTATTACTTTATAAATACCGGAACAGCTTCAGTGCCTGCCTGGACGCAGGATAATACTTTATTTTCTGTTGTTGAGACAACGAATTACTGGAAGGATCCAACATTCTGCGATCTTGATGGAGATCTTGATTCAGATTTGATTTATGGGACCGATGACGGTGATCTGTTTTTCTATGAGAATATAGGTACTGTTTCCAATCCCCAGTACCAGTACAATCCCACTTATTTCAGGATCATTAAGTCAAGCGGCTCCTCTACTGTTTCTTCAGCTGATTTTGATAATGACGGAGACATTGATCTTCTTTCAGGATCGCCATATGACGGTCTTTTATACATTGTAAATAATGGAACGGCAAACACTCCCTCATTCGATACTGCCTCTTCGGTTTTTGCCGGTATAGATCCCGGTTTCAGATGCTCTCCGGTATTCATTGATATAGATAATGACTCTGATTATGATATTGTTTCAGGCTATTCGGGCGGCGGCTTAAAATTATATATAAACGATAACGGTACATTCACCGAGAATACAGCTATGTTCTCAAATGTTAGCGTCAACTATCAGAGTGTGCCTGCCTTTGTCGATATCGACGGGGATAATGACCAGGATCTGCTGGTCGGCTCTGATGACGCCGGCAATACGAAATTCTATTTAAATGACGGGAACAATTCGTTTACTCAGAATACCACGATTTTTTCATCTGTAAGTTTTCCCGGTGCGTGCAGACCAGCTTTTGCAGATATAGATAATGACGGAGATTTTGATCTGTTTATAGGACGTTTAAGCGGCAGTATAAATTATTATGAAAATACAGGCGACCGTTTTACCCCTGTATGGACATTAAATAATCAGTTGACATCATCCGTCGAGGTAAAACAATCCGCTCATCCGGGGTTTGCTGATCTTGACGGTGACGGTAGAACTGATTTAATTGTTGGTGAATATGACGGTAATTTATCTTTCTTCAAAAATCTATTCGCAGTTGTTCCTGTTGAACTTACAAGCTTCAATGCAAGGGAAGCCGGGAATGGTGTGGTGTTAACCTGGACTACGGCAACAGAAACGAACAACCAGGGTTTTGAAATACAAAGAAGTCAGAAAAAAGTAACTGAAACTCAGCCGGAAACCCCTGATAATGGTGTCTGGGAAAAAGCCGGTTATGTAGAAGGCAGCGGGACTACAACAAAGCAGAATTTCTATTCATTCACTGATAATGTGGCAGGTTCCGGATCGTATGCATACCGGCTAAAGCAGATTGATTTTGATGGTACATTTACATATTCCCGGATAATCGAGATAAATCTGAACACACCAATGAAGTTTTCACTAGGTCAGAACTATCCTAACCCTTTTAATCCTTCTACAAAGATTAAATTCAGCATTCCGGGAGACGCTTTTGTGAGCCTGAAGATCTATAATACTATAGGTCAGGAAGTGGCCGAACTGGTAAATGGATTTGTAAAAGCCGGAGAGCACGAAGTGATCTTTAATACTTCTGCCGGAGGCACAAGACTAACAAGCGGAGTCTATTTCTATAAACTGGAATCCGGCGACAACGTTTCAGTCAGGAAACTCATGCTTTTAAAGTAGGGTTTTCCTGCTAAACAGACTTATGATCACCAGGTTGACGGCAGGTTCAATTTTCGATAGACTATCGGCAAGTTTAATGCAGCATTCCCTCACTTATTTTTAACCTGGTTGGATTGCTACCTGGAATTATCTGTAAACTGCAGTCGTCGATTCGATTGATTCCCGGAAGAACTTTAAACTCTACTCATATCTTAGTGATTTTACAGGATTGGCAACTGCTGCTTTTATTGCCTGGTAAATAACCGTAATAAGTGAAACAATCAATGCAGCAACTCCTGAAAGAACAAACATCCACAAGTCCAAATCTATATGATAAGCAAAATTCTGCAGCCATCTGCTAAGGAAGAAATAAGCCACAGGCCAGGCGAATAAGTTGGCCAAAACAACATACTTTGTAAACTCTCCTGATAATAACAGAATTATTCCTGAAACCTTTGCTCCAAGTACCTTCCGTACTCCCACTTCTTTTGTCCTGCGTTCCGCTGTATATGAGGCCAGGCCGAACATTCCAAGGCATGCTATGAACAGTGCAAGAATACTGAAAGTATTGATCACATGCCCAACCCTGACATCTGATTTGTAAAGTTTGTTTATTTGCTCATCAAGGAAACTGTACTCAAAGGGAAAAGCCGGCGCAATCTTATTCCATTCTGTCTCTATGGAACTTATAGTATGTTTCATATTGCCGGGTTTGATTCTAATTAGCAGTTGTTTAATATCTTTGGGATCAAAATTTATCATTAATGGCGCAATTTTAGAGTGAAGAGAAGTGAAATTGAAATCCTTGATGACTCCTATTACTTTAAGTCCTTGAATTTTCTTCCCAACCGGTGAGTCCATTCCCATTGCTTTAACTGCCGCTTCATTTATAATACAGCCTTCAGCAGTATCTGATTTCAGTGTGAAGTACCTTCCATTTACCATCTTGATCTGCATCGTTTTTGCAAAGTTGTAATCGGCGGATAAAAGGTAAGACAAAAACTCCGCATTCGATTCTCTTCCTTCCCATTCATTGATCTTGGTTGAGGCAAGGATTCCCGACGGCGGATAGGAAACACCTGAGATATCTACTACATCCGGGTTGTCGTCTAATTGATTTTTAATCAGTGTTAATTTTTGCGAAAGTGTGCCAGGCATTCTAACGCAAAGGACCTGCTCCCGGTTGAAACCGAGATTTTTATTTTCTAAAAATTGTAATTGCCTGTTTACTGCAACTGTTCCAATGATCAGAATTATTGTCAGCGAAAATTGAAAGATAACAAGTGGTTTACGAAAATTTTTATTCCGTGATCCGAAACCTATACCACCTTTCAGAACCCTGGCGGGGTTGAATCGGGATAAAATTAATGCAGGATAACTTCCAGAAATAATTCCCGTGATCAAAGCAACCACGGCAGTAAGCAGTATAATTTTGATGTCGCCGGTAAGATCAAATACAAGTTCCTTGCCAGAGATTGAATTAAATACCGGAAGCAGATCAATCACCAGAATGGATGAAATGATCAGAGCCGCAAATGCATAAAGGAGTGATTCAATATAAAACTGGTAGACTATCTCCTTTCTTCCTGCACCTGAGACTTTGCGTATTCCAACTTCTTTTGCACGGCTTCCTGCTCTTGCAGTGGCAAGGTTAATAAAATTAATGCAGGCGAGGATAAGAACCAGGATAGCTATAATCGAAAAAATATAGACCTGGGTGATATCACCTTTTCCTCCGATACCCCAAATATTCTGAGAATAAAGATGAATGTCTGTAACAGGCTGCAGAGAAATAGTAACATTAAGATCGGGCACATACTTCCTGAGAACATTTTGTATTTTCTTCGATACGACTTGATAATCAGTTCCTTTTTTCAGAAGTACATAGGTTGTATGGGCGAAACTGCCCCATTCATCAAGTGTATACCCAAAGTTTTTGATTGCATTAAACGGCAGCAGGAAACTAATTTCTAAATGTGAATTATTTGGCATATTTTTAATTACCCCTGTTACCGCAAAATCCATAAAGTTGTTTACTCTGATTATCTTTCCGATTGGATTTTCTTTGCCAAAATATTTTTCGGCCGTTTCCTGTGTTAAAACAACTGATGAAACATTAGATAATGCGGTGATACTGTTACCTTTAATAAAGGGAATTGAGAACATTCTTAAAAATGAGGTATCTACAAATACCACATTATCCTCATTAAATTTTTTCCCCTGGTACTGTACCACACACCCTTTAATGTTTCTAAGCCGTGCCGCGTCCTCGATTTCTGGATATTCATTAGTCAGGGTAGCAGCTAGCGGTGCAGGATTCATACTGAACTTGGGCTCCTCGCTGCTCGGGTATTTTTCAATATCTATTACTCTATATAACCTGTCCGCATTAGGATAAAAACGGTCGTAGCTTAGTTCATCCTGCACCCACAATAGTATTAGTATGGTACAGGTCATCCCCATTGCTAATCCAAAAATGTTTATGAACGAGTAGCCTTTATACTTTTTCAGATTACGTACTGCAATATTTAAGTAATTTTTAAGCATAAATATTCTTTCCAAGATCATTCATATTTAAGGTTTTTGACGGGGTTCGCACTGGCGGCTTTTATCGATTTGTATGCCACGGTCAGGATCGCAATTATTAAGACAGATAACCCGGCAAGCACAAAAACTCCAGGTCCTATATCTGTTCTGTATACAAAATCACTCAGCCAGTTATTCATTATAAAATATGCTGCCGGCCAGGCAATTAAGTTAGCGATTGCTACAAGGATCAAAAACTCTTTTGAGAGCATAGATACAATGTTAACAATACTTGCACCCAAAACTTTGCGTATGCCGATCTCTTTGGTCTTTTGTTCTGCTGTGAATGTCGCCAGCCCGAACAAACCAAGACAGGCAATGATTATTGCCAGTATTGCAAAGATGGTAAAAACCTTTTCCGATTGAATTTCAGATTTATATTCCTCAGCGAAATATTCGTCGAAAAACGAATACTCTATCGGTTTCAATTGGCCGAAATTTTTTCCATTCATCCGAAAGATATTGAATTGTTTCACTGATATTATGTGTTGAGATTTTGACCGAAAGAAAATCGGCTGTGGGTTCGTTTAATAAGAAAAGTGCTACAGGCCTTATTTCGTCTTTCAACGACTGAATATGGAAGTCCTTTGTAACGCCTATTATTTTTAAACTTGCCGTCTGATTATCACCAAGATTATAAAGCAGCCTTTTATTGAGAGGATCAGTATACTTCAATTTTCTGACGGCAGCTTCATTCAAAATAATAGCAGAACTATCTGTCATTATGTTTCGGTCGAAGAACCTGCCTTCTTTCATTTTGATCTGGTAGGTATTCAGGAAATTGTAATCAACAGGCAGGTACACCATCGATTCGTTCTCTTCATTAGGCCCTTCTTTCCTGAATACTTCAGCAGTAAGGTCATGGTCAGGAAGTCCCCGGGAAAGTGAAGCATCCTTTATGCTTGAATTTCCCTTTATCGTATTTACGAATGCAAACTGCTGCTTACCAAGGTCATCAACGTTCTTAATAACAAGGATCTGATCTTTATTGAATCCAAGATTTTTATTTTTGATGTACTGCATCTGGTTGTAGATAACGAAAGTTCCCACGAAAAGGATGATAGAGGTTGCGAACTGAAAGACTACAAGACTTTTCCGTAAAGAGCCGCTTCTGTTTCCCGTAACTCTATTTGATTTTAGGACCGTTGCCGGTTTGAAGGAAGAAAGCAGTAAAGCCGGATACAATCCAGCAGCAATCCCTAACAGAAGTGTAAATAACAACAGTCCCGGAATTGTATAGAAGTTCCAAGGATCTAGCGATAACTGTTTGCCGGTTAATTCATTGAACCAGGGGAGAGTGAATTCAACTATTACTGATGCAAGAATGACTGCAATTAAGCAGAACAGGACAGATTCTGAAAGGAACTGTTGTATAAGCTGAATCCTGTTCGAACCTAGTACTTTACGTACCCCTATTTCATTGGCTCTTTTAGTTGACTTTGCGGTTGAAAGGTTTATAAAGTTTATGCAGGCTATGATTAATATGAATATTGCTATAGCTGAGAACAAATATAAAGTATCAATGCTGCCCGTTTCTTTGAATTCATTATAAACATTGGAATAAAGATGGATTTCTTTAAGCGGAACAAATACAAAAGAAAGATCATTTCCCCTGTCAATAAAATCCTTATAGCTTAAACCGAATGCCGCCTGAGTTATTGGACCCAGATGTTTTTCTGTTACGGAATATATCTTGTTATTAAGCTGATCCGCAGTCACTCCCTTTCTGGTCAATACATAGGTATGAACAAAATGTCCGAACCAGTTTGTCTCCCTGCTTGCCGGGAGGGAACTGTAGGACGCAAGAAAATCAAATTCAAAGTGTGAATTGGCCGGAACAGGTTTGACAACTCCCGTAACAAGAAACTCCTGCCCGTTTGAAAGTGTAATTCTCCTGCCCATGGGATTATCGCCTGAGAAATATTTTTCAGCAGCTTTTGTTGTTAGTACAACGCTTTTCGGCTGCGAAAGCGCTCTGGTTGGATTTCCGCTGACAAAATTTATTGTAAATACATCAAACATTGTCGAATCGGCATAAAAGAACTTTTCTTCCTTTAGAAATTCGTCATCCTTCTTTACATAGGTATTTTCTCTGCGATATAAGCGAACAGTTTTTTGTATTTCGGGGTATTCCGACTGCAGTACTTCCGCGAGAGGAACTGGCGAGTTAGCAAGGTTAAACCTGTTGCCGCCGATTTTGTAGTGAGCATTAACCCGGAATATTCTTTCTGCATTATTATTATAGGAATCGTATCCCAGTTCATCTACGACAAAAAGAGCAATTAATATGAAGCAGGCTACCCCGATAGCAAGACCTGCAACATTAACAAACGAAAATATCTTATTCTTAAGGAAATTTCTTAAAATTGTTTTTATGTAGCTTTTATACATTTCGTACTCCAGTAAGTAATTTATTCGTACTTTAAACTTTCCACAGGATTAGCTACGGCCGCCTTTACAGCCTGGTAGCTGACAGTAATCACCGCAATCAAGAGGGCGCTAAGCCCCGCCAGTATAAAGACCCATATATTAAAGCCAATCCTGTATGCGAAGTTCTCAAGCCATCCTTTCATAAAAATATAAGCAACGGGCAAAGCTATTATGTTGGCTATAAGAACCCATTTGGTAAATTCTCTGGTCAGCATAACTATTATTTCCGCTACACTTGCCCCAAGCACTTTGCGAATGCCGATTTCCTTTGTCCTTTGCTCTGCCGTGTATGCAGCCAATCCTAACAGACCCAGGCACGCTATGAATATTGCAAGCACTGAAAAGATTGTGAAGAGCTGACCCGTTCTCTGCTCTGATGCATATAACCTGGCAAAGTCGTCATTGAAGAAAGCATACTCAAATGCCTGACTTCCCGCATATTTATGCCAGACTGATGATATGTGCTTAATTGTGCTGCTTGCGCTGGTGGGAGTAAATCTTAATGACACAAATCTTCCGAAATCATTTGGGCGATACAAGCCTATAACAAGAGGTTCAATCTTTTGATGAAGTGATTCAAAATTAAAGTCATTTGTTATCCCGATTATCTTAAACTTATCTCCGGTCTCAGGAGAAGACCCCAGCCGAATAAGATATTTTCCTACAGGATCCTTCAACCCTATTGTTTTTACCGCCGCTTCGTTAATTACAACCGCCGTTGTATCACTGGCAAAGTCCTTCGAGAAAAACCTTCCTGTCTTCATTTTTATCTGGTATGTATTGACGAAATCATAGTCTGTAAACATTACCTTAATATCATGTACTTCATCAGGACCGGCCCCTTCTTTTCTAAAGGCGGTATCACCGAAGTCCTCTCCAGGTATGCTGGAAGAATTTGATACATTTGTGATGGACGCGATTTGAGAAAGGTCATATTTAAATGATTTGATATTTCGTCCGATATCATCGGTTTTCTTTACGATCAGAATCTGATCCCTGTTAAAGCCAAGTTTCTTATTCTGTATATAATCAAGCTGACTGGCAATTATGAAGGTTCCCACGATCAGTATGATAGAAATGGAGAACTGCAGAATTACTAGAAAATTTCTGAGCAAAGATTTTGTAGAAGATCTCTGAAGCTTACCTCTTAAAACTTTTACGGGTAATAATGATGACAGTATGAACGCCGGGTATATACCTGCAATAAAACCAACAAGCGCAGAAAATATTATAAGCAGAGGAATGGCATACAAATTATTGAAGATATTAAGTGACAACTGTTTGTTTGCTATCGAATTAAAAGTTGGAAGAAACAATTCAACCAGCAGCAGGGCTAACAGCATAGCCAGGAAACTCATCAGCATAGTTTCTATGAGGAATTGTCGGATCAGGGATGCCTGGTTTGAACCAAGGGTTTTCCTTATCCCCACCTCTTTTGCTCTCCCTGATGATCTTGCTGTCGACAAATTGGTAAAGTTAATACAGGCTATCAGCAGTATGGCAAAAGCAATAATTGAGAAAATATATACATATGTAATATCCCCGTTTGGTTCTAATTCGTTCGAGAGGTGTGACTTCAGATGGATATCACCTAAAGGCTGGATTACGAAATTATATCTGCTCCCGCCCTCAACCATCTGATCATATGTAACCCCAAGCACCTTAAGAAGCTGTGCATTGATATATCCTTTTGAGACGGTGCGGATTTTCCTGCCAAGTTCAACAGGATCAGTTCCCTTTCTGACGAGGATATAAGTTATATAGTTGTTGCTTAGCCAGTTCTGGTCGGCATCTACATTATAAGAGGCAAGAGAACCAAGGAATTCAGGATGAAAACTTGAATTAACCGGAAAATCTTCAATCACACCTGTAACCAGGTAATCTCTTCGTTTATCCGAATTAAGTATCTTTCCGATGGGATTTTCATCACCAAAATATTTATCCGCAATTGATTTTGTAATCACGACTGACATAGGCTCGCTGAGAGCCGTCTCGGGATTTCCTTTCAGAAAATGTACAGTGAAGACTTTGAAGAATGAGGAATCGACCCAGTAAAATTTTTCTTCACTGAATGCTTTGTCTGCATACCTGATAACGGGGAAACCGTATGTCCTTATCCGGACATAGTTCTCTACCTCCGGTATCTGTTCTACGAAAGCAGGACCGCATGGGGCGCAGGATGTAGCAGGTTCCAGTTCATTATTACTTATCCTTGCAGAAAGGTGTACGCGGTATATTCTGTCATAATTCTCGTTGTATTTATCATAACTCAATTCATTTTGTATATAAATCAGGATAACAATACAACCTGCAATACCTACAGCAAGTCCGAATATATTTATGAAAGAATATCCTTTGTTTTTCTTCAGGTTTCGAAGTGCAATTTTTAAGTAATTCAAAAGCATGGAATCCTCGCATTTAAATTGTTTATGTCACCTTATGTGAAATTCTTTTGTCTGAATAAAACCTGTACATATTTTGAATCTTCTTTCGGCTTAAAAATCTGGATCAGTTCCCAAGACTTATTATAACCGTCAATAAGTTCTTTCAGACGATTAATCTTTCTGTCCACAACCCATATCTCATCGTCTGGTTCCCATCTGAATGACTCAACCCTGAAATTGTACTGCCTTTTCTTACCGTTGATCTTTACCTCTATTTCGGCGATCTGCTGTTCAAGGAATTCCGGTAACGGGATACTTACATCTTTCATTTCTTCACCTTTAAGCATTTGTTTAGAGCAATAAGTATTTATTAGTTATTCGCTTCTAAGTGCTCTTACGGGATTAGCAACTGCAACTTTTACAGCCTGGAAGCTGACAGTAAACAGAGCGATTATAAAAGCAATGACGGCTGCCATGAGAAATATTCCCAGACCAGGATCGATCCTGTATGCAAAGTTCTGAAGCCAGCTGCTCATGAAATAATAGGCGAGCGGCCAGGCAATGATATTTGCCAGTAGAACCCATTTGGTGAATTCCCTTGAAAGGAGAACAACAATACCGGGAATTGAGGCACCGAGGACTTTCCTGATCCCGATCTCTTTGGTTCTTCTTTCTGCAGTGAATGCTGCCAGTCCGAATAGGCCGAGACTAGCTATAAATATCGCCAGCACAGAGAACACGGTGAATATCTCGCCGGTTTTCTGTTCCGATTGATAAAGCTTGTTGAAATCGTCATCAAGGAAGAAGTATTCGAACGGTTTATTCGGTACAAATTTTTTCCATTCACTTTCTATAAATGATACTGATCCGGATACATCGTTTGAACTAATTCTCACAGGGAGGAAGGATGTCTGTCCTCTGTCAAGCAATATAGCCAGAGGTCTGATCTTTTGATGCAATGATTCAAAATGGAAGTCTTTCAGCACACCGACTATAGGATAGAACCTGTTCTCATCCGGAGTGCGTCCCGGCATTATAACCCTTTTACCTACGGGATCCGTGATTCCCATATGTTTAACTGCACTTTCATTCAGGACTACTACCTGTGAATCCGCAGCAAAATCTCTCGAAAAATATCTTCCCTGGGCCAACTTCAACTTCATCGTCTCAGCAAAATCATAATCAGTAGACATTACGGCAAGGAGATATTGCGTTGAGCTTTCCGTACCTTCGGGTCTGAATACAGTTTGTCCGAATAATTTCCCCGGAAGGTTGTCTGTATTTGACGCCGAAATAATGTGTGAATTTTTCTTTAGTTCGTCCTTAAAAGTCTGCGATTGCTTCTCAAGCGCCCACGCCCTAGATATTACAAGAACATGGTCCCGGTCAAATCCAAGGTTCTTTTCCTGGACGTACCGAAGCTGACCGTATACAATGAAAGTTCCTATAAAGAGAACGATAGATATCGCAAACTGGAACACAACAAGTCCGCTCCTCAGCCAGCCTCCGCCTTTTCCGTTAATCTTTCCTTTCAGTACCGTAACCGGTTTAAATGAGGAAAGGAAAAATGCAGGGTAGCTTCCCGCAATCAGACCAACAACAACAATTGCAAATAAGAGGGCAGGGATGGCAGCGAAATTATTAAAGTATGATGTGTGCAGATCCTTACCTGCCAGCGAGTTGAACGAAGGCAGGAAAATTTCAACAAGAGCAATTGCAATGATAACTGCAATGAAAGTCATCAGGATCGATTCTGTGAGGAATTGCTTGATAAGCTGCGATTTATTTGAGCCAAGTACCTTTCTGATCCCAACTTCTTTTGAGCGCAGCATTGATCTTGCCGTGGACAGATTCATAAAATTAATACATGCAATCAGCAGTATGAATACAGCGATGATGGAGAAGATATATACGTACTTTATATCACTGTTCGGCTCCAGTTCATAATCAAGGTGTGAAGTCAGGTGAATATCTGTTAAGGGCTGCATATGAAATTCATACCTGTTGCCCGATTTTTTTAGATCTTCGTAGGAGGTCTGGAACAGTTCACGCAGCTGCGGTCCGGCATATTTCTCAACGAAAGCAGGCAGCTTTGCCGCCAGTTGAGAACCAGGAACACCTTTTTTAAGCAAAATGTATGTATGAAAATTATTTGCTACCCAAAAGGGAGTATCGCCCAGGCCAAGACTCGCTATAGAAGCAAACATATCGTAATGGAAGTGAACATTATGGGGACAATCTTTAATAACTCCTCTAACAGTGTAGGGAGTTCCGTCCTCGAAGTTCATTATCTTATCCATAGGGTCTTCATTCCCAAAGTACTTCTTTGCCAGTTTTTCCGTAATTACCACTGTATGGGGCTGCGCCAGTGCGGTTTTAGGATCACCCTTGATAAACGGGATTGTAAAAACATCGAATAGAGTTGAATCAGCCCAGTAGAAGTTTGATTCGTTAAAAACATTATCTTTATAACGAATAAGCATTGTCCTGTTCGGCATCAGCCTTACATACTGGATAACCTCAGGAAAATCCCGTACAAGTGTTGCTCCAAGTGGTGCCGGGGAAACGGCAAGATTGCTTTCATTCCCTGCCAGACTTGCAACTGTATGCACCCTGTAGATTTGATCGGCTTTCTCGTTATTCCTGTCATAACTAAGTTCATCATTGATGAAAAGCAGTATCATTATACAGGCAGCAATTCCTATAGCAAGACCAAAGATATTTATAAAGGAATACGCTTTGAATTTCAGAAGGTTCCTCAGCGCAATTTTCAAGTAATTTTTTATCATAATTATACCTGGTTGTTATTCATACCTTAATGATTTAACAGGATCAGCGAGAGCTGCTTTTACGGCCTGATAACTTACCGTAGCCAATGCAACCAGGATCGTTATCAATGCAGCAGCGATAAATACATAAAAACTAATACCGGTTCTGTAGGCAAAATTATTCAGCCAATTGTTCATCAATAAATAAGCAGCAGGGAAGGCTATAACACAGGAAATCAATACCCATTTAATGAATTCTTTGGAAAGGAGAATTACGATGCCTGATACCGAAGAGCCAAGAACTTTTCTTACACCAATTTCTTTTGTCTTTTGCTCAGCTGTGAAGGATGCCAGTCCGAATAAGCCAAGGCAGGCAATTAATATAGCGATGAAAGCAAAAGTATTGAATAATTTTTCGGTGTTGAGATCAGATTTATAAATATTATTGAAATAGTCGTCAACGAATGTGTATTCAAAAGGCTTTCCCTGGTTAACTTTATCCCAGGTATTCTGAATATAATCGATTGTCCCTGGGATATTGCCCGGTTTAACCCTGATCAGAAGGTTATCTATATTGATTTCATTGTCACCTGCGATACGGATTATCTGAGGTTCTATTTCCGCATGCATGGAAGTAAAATTATAATCTTTCACCACTCCGATCACCGTTCTGTTCGGGTCATCTTTAAATTGCTTCCCGATCGGATTCTTCCAGCCGAACTTTTTCACTGCTGTCTGGTTTAGAATTACGGCGTTGGTCTGATCAGTAGGGTAATCTTTTGAGAATGCTCTTCCTTCAACAATCTTAAGCTGCATTGTTTTAAAGTAGTCATAGTCAACATAGCTTTTACGCATCATAAGATTTTGTTCCCGGTCGCCTAAAGCTACTTCAGTACCCTGACTCCCGCTTGCACCGACCGGTCCTGAAACTGCAGAAGAACTTACAATTTTACTATTTTGAATAAGGTCATTCTTCAATAGTCCTATGTTATCACGTTCGGATTTTCCCCTGATGGGAATATATAATAACTGCTCTTTATTGAATCCCAGGTTTTTGTTTCTCACATAATTCATCTGATCCATCACAATCCCGCTGCTGACAATCAATATTATTGCAATTGTAAACTGGGAAACAACGAGAGCTTTTCTCAGGAAAGCTCCGCCGAACCTGTCTCTGAAGTTTTTAAGTGACTGTGCCGGTTGTGCTTTTGAGAGATAGAATGCAGGATATAATCCTGCGGCTATCCCAACAAATATTGTTACAGCCAGCATTTCCAGGAGAAATACAATATTGTCAGTAAACCTGAAATCAAGCTTGATATTGAAAATATGCTTGAAGTAAGGGAAAGCGAACTCTGTTATAAGTGCTGCAAGTAAAAATGCAAATAAAGCAATTATCACAGCCTCACCTATAAACTGCATAACCAGATTTGCGCGGCTTGAACCGAGTACTTTCCTTATCCCTACCTCCTTAGTTCTCTTCGCAGATCTTGCTGTAGAGAGGTTCATAAAATTTATGCAGGCAATTAATAGAATGAATACAGCAATAGTAGAAAACGTATATACCTTAACTATGCTTCCCTGGTTATAATTAAATGTCTGATATATTATATCATCTGAATAAAGGTGTATATCCTTCAACGGCTGAAGGTATAAGGAGAAGCTGTACGAATCGTCGCCTTTATGATACTTGTCGATGAAGGCGGGGAATTTTCTCTCAAGTTGTGCTTTATCAGCACCTTTTTTCAGAAGCACATAAGTGGCAAGGGTATTCGTATCCCAGTTTTTAAGCCAAGGCAGCACATCGGATAATGATGAAAAGGAAGCAATCATAGAGAAATGAAGGTGAGAGTTTTCCGGGTAATCCCTGACAACCCCGGTAATTTTCATTTCGCTTTTTCCGAACATCTGGTTAACGGTAAGCATTTTACCAAGAGGATCTTCATTTCCGAAGTATTTCTCTGCAACGGACTTTGTTAAAACAATTGTATTTGGTTCAGATAAAGCCTGTGCCGGGCTGCCTTCAATAAAAGGAATAGTAAATATGTCTAATATCTCCGGGTCGGCATATACTATATTACTCTCATAAAAACCTTTCTCTCCTGCCCTGCAATAAAATGTGGGAGCCGGCATTATTCTGCCAGCTTCTTCTACTTCCGGAAAATCATTTTTAAGCGCGCCAGCCAGTGGTCCCATTGTTACAGCAACATGCTGTACAGGAACTCCCGCAGGCCGCTGGATCTCCACAGGGCGGTAAATACGGTCGGCATTTTTATTGAAATCGTCGTAGCTAAGTTCCTGCCGGATGTAGAGCGAGATCAGGATAAAGCCCGAAAGTCCGATTGCAAGTCCTGCAATATTTATGAAAGAAAAAGCCTTACTTTTTACAAGGTTTCTAATCGCTATTTTCAAATAATTCTTAAACATTTAACTAATCCCGTTAATTATAATATTCAATTCTCGACCCATCCGTCTCTTAGTCTTATTATTCTTTTCCCATATTCGGCATTTGCTTCCGAATGGGTTACCTGAATAATTGTAGTTCCCTCATCATTCAGTTTCTTCAGCAAATCCATTATTTCCTTTCCCTGATCTGAATGAAGATTGCCGGTAGGTTCATCCGCAAGTATTAGTTTCGGCTGAGCGATTATCGCCCTGGCAATAGCAACAAGCTGCTGCTGCCCTCCGGAAAGCTGTGAGGGGAATAGATCTTTCTTTGCAACAATACTGAACCGGTCCAGTATCTCTGCTACCTTACTCTGCCTTTCGCTGCCTCTCATCTTCTGATAAAGCAGCGGGGTTTCAAGATTTTCGTAAACAGTCAGTTCGTCTATGAGATGATACTGCTGGAAGACAAATCCTATAAATGACTTGTGCAGGGCTGTCAGTTTTTTTTCAGACATTGAGTGAACCTGCTCATCCATAAAATAGTATTCACCGGATGAAGGATGATCAAGCATACCGAGAATATGGAGCAGGGTTGATTTACCCGAGCCGGAAGGACCCATTACAGAAATGAATTCACCTTCTTTCACGTCCAGATTTACATTCCTCAATACAAAAGTCTTTACGGATTTATTGTTATAATATTTTTCAAGGTTTCTGAGCTTTATCATGTTTGCATTTGATTTTTTGTTACTACTTCCGATCCCTCCGGTATGATTAAACTAAACATGGAAATTCTCTTTATAATTTTCTGTAACAACGTGACCGTCGAACAGGTGAATAACCCTGTTCCCATATTCAGCATAAGTGGGGGAGTGAGTAACCATTACGATTGTTGCGCCTGCTTCATTCAGACTTGTTAATAATCCCATAACTTCATCACCGTGGGCTGAGTCGAGATTTCCTGTAGGCTCATCAGCAAGTATTAACTTCGGATTGCCTACTATAGCACGTGCAACAGCCACTCTCTGCTGCTGCCCACCTGACAGCTGCTGCGGGAAGTGTGTCGCTCTATGAATAATCTCCATACGTTCAAGTGCCGTGTTAACTTTTTCTTTTCGCTCTGAAGCACCCACACCCAGGTAGAGAAGAGGAAGCTCGACATTCTCAAAAACCGTTAACTCATCAATCAGGTTAAAGCTCTGAAATACGAACCCGATGTTTTCTTTTCTTAAATGAGCCCTCTGCCTTTCTGTATACTTCGAAACCTCATGATCCAGAAAATACAAATTTCCGTCTGTAGGGTTATCCAGTAATCCAAGAATGTTGAGAAGAGTTGATTTACCACAGCCGGAGGGACCCATTATAGAAACGAACTCACCCGGCTCTATTTCAATATTGACGTTGTTGAGGGCGGTTGTTTCCACTTCTTCAGTTGTGTAAAGTTTTTTAAGGTTCTCTGTTTTTAACATATATAACTCCTTCTGAACTGTCCGCTTCCCGCGTTCAGTGTACAGATTATTTTAGTGAAGCTAAGGTTATTATTTATCTCAATTATTATTTTCATTGCACTTTTTATATTTACCGTTTTCAGAACTACAGCTACTTCAGCACTAATTTATCAACATCGCCGTAAGTATCGTAAGACGATGTAATCACTTTCTCACCCTTCTTTAATCCTCCCAGTACTTCAAATTCGCTGGAATTCTGCCGGCCCAATCTTATCTCTCTCTTATATGCTGTATCGCCTGAAGGATCCAGTACAAAGATCCACTGACCGCCGGTTGTCTGGTAGAAACCGCCTCTTTCAATAGTTAATGCCTGTGAAAGTTCGCCGAGTTCGAGTCTTATCTGCACCGACTGTCCTCTTCTTATTCCTCTGGGGACATCACCGACAAAGTTCATATCAACTTCAAACTGTCCGCTCTTAACTTCGGGGAATACTTTCTTGATGATCAGCTTGTAATCATGATTGTTAAATGAAAATTCGCCGGTCTGGCCGGGACTAACTCTTGCGATGTAGTGTTCATCAATTGCTGCTCTGACTTTAAACGAATCGACAACATCAATTTCACCCACGTTGGCACCCGGAGCTATTGACTGACCTATTTCTGCATTTAAAGAAGTCAGCTGGCCTTTAATCGGTGCCTTAACGGTCAGGTCCTCAAGCTGTTTCTTGGTAATATTAAGATTTTCCTGCAGTGTGCTAACGGATTTTTCCAGCTGTTCAATCTGCTGGGTTCTGAATACAGAATCTTTCTGGTAAGTCTCAAGCGTAAGTTTCTTCTTTTTGGTCAGGTACTCATATTCATCTTTTGCGTTCTGGTATTCTATTTTTGAGATAAGGTTCTTTTCAAATAAAACTTTGTCATTTTCATAAGTTGTTTTCTGAAGTCTCAGGGTGTGGTCGATATCAAGAAGCTGTCCCTGCAGACTTAAACGCGATTCCTCAATAGCTAGTCTGGTGCTTCTTAAGGAGTTTATCTGCTGGAATACGTTCGCTTCATTATAGATGATGCTAAGTGTGAGTGACGCATTATCCAGTTTTACTATAGGATCACCTACATCAACAAAAGCGCCTTCCTCCACATATTTAGTTACCACCTTACCCCCATCGCTTACATCCAGCAGGAAGGTCTCAATCGGCTGAACTGTTCCGGTAATGGGTATATATTCCTGGAAGGGTCCGTACTTAACAGTAGAAATGGTGACTTTATCCTGCTCAACGTTAAGTCTTGAACTTTTATCTCCGAAAATAAAACTATAAAGGACTATAATAAGGAGTATACCCCCGCCGGCATACATTGCTATTTTTTTCGGCGGCCATTTTTTCTTTTCAATCTTTCTGTCCATTTAACTCTCCTGAGTATTTCGTATATGTTCTGGAAAACCCGCGTAAAAAGAGTCAAAACCTGTGCCTTTTTTACAAAAAAAAGACTTTTTTGCTTATCAATTTATTCAACCGTTCATCAGTGAATTCATCCCGGATCCCCTGCTAAAGAATTTTCGTAAAGCAGGGAGGTGTCCGGTTTCATTACACTGCTGTTCGCCAGAGAACAGTAGAAAGGAAGATGAGCCATTGAAAAGACAGCCTGATGGGAAGTATTAGTGTCGGGAAAGACTCGGAGAAGGAGGCCGGATGTAGGCCGGATGTAGGCCGAAGTGAGGCCGAAATGAGGCCGAGGACAGGCCGAACAGTTTTATGAAAATTCAGATTTGACTAGTTTATTCTTCCCCACAGAAGCATATCTGATCAATGAGATCATTTAAGCTGCAATTCAAATTTATACAAATTCAACTGACATGCAAAAGCAGCCCTGTTGTATAAGCTTCATACCGATTACCGCAAGAAATGGTTTTACAACCGAAGAATCCTGAACACTCATCCCTTAATTAGTCCGTCCAACATAATCGCATTGTATCCTGATAATTGATATAATATTTACATATTTTAAACAAGATGAGATAGGGAAATTTTATCATTCAGCTGAATAGCTCTCAATAATTATGACAAAACAATCAGCAAAAGTCCTCATCGTGGACGACAATGAAGATGTACTGCTTGCGGCAAAGCTTCTCCTTAAACCAGTAGTTACCGTAGTTCATACGGAAAAGAATCCTGAAAATATTCCTCAATTGTTAAAGAACGATAACTACGATGTTATCTTCCTTGATATGAACTTCACCCAGGATATGACCAGCGGCAAAGAGGGGCTATTCTGGCTAAACGAAATACTGAAACTTGATCCTTCGGCAGCTGTAATACTTATTACCGCGTTCGGCGATATTGAGCTGGCCGTTAAAGCCGTAAAAGAAGGAGCCACTGATTTCGTGCTCAAACCATGGCAGAATGAGAAATTTATTTCAACTCTTTTATCTGCCCTGAAGCTTAAACAATCCAAAACCGATGCTAAAGTCCCAGGCGGTACACCGATCTATATGGGGGACAGCAGCACAAGATACAGCGAGTTAATTGGCATATCTCCGGCGATTCAGAAAGTATTTCAAACGATAGATAAGGTGGCTGCTACTGATGCTAACGTCCTCATTCTTGGTGAGAACGGCACGGGGAAGGAATTAGTTGCAAGGGCCCTTCATAAAAATTCAAAAAGGTCCGGCGAGGTTTTTGTTAGAGTTGACATGGGTTCTTTAACCCCGACATTATTTGAAAGCGAACTGTTCGGACATATTAAAGGCGCATTTACCGATGCCCGGGATGACCGTGCAGGAAGGTTTGAAGCAGCCTCTGGAGGTACTCTGTTTCTTGATGAGATCAGTAATATTCCCATAGAACTGCAAGCAAAACTTCTTACTGTGCTGCAGAACAGGCAGGTTGCAAGGGTTGGATCAAATAGTTATAAGCCTATTGACATACGTCTTATATGCGCTACAAATACGAAGATACATCAGATGGTAGCAGAAAATAGATTCAGGCAGGACCTGCTTTATAGAATAAACACTGTTGAGATCAATATTCCTCCCTTGAGAGAAAGGAAAGAAGACATTTCGCTGCTTGCAGAACATTTTCTTGCAGTATATAAAGCAAAATATAATAAGCAGAACCTCAGGTTAAGTCCCGTAACTATTAAGAAGCTTGAAAATTACAAATGGCCCGGCAATGTGAGAGAACTCCAGCATGCAATAGAGCGAAGCATAATCCTTAGTGAATCCGATATCCTGCAGCCTTCCGACTTCTTCTTCACATCGCCGGAGACAAAAGAGGAAAAGTTTATTTTTGATACTTATAACCTCGAGGAAGTTGAAAAAGCAGTTATAAGAAAAGTGCTTGATACGAACGAAGGCAATGTTACAAAAGCCGCGAAGGAACTTGGATTAACCCGAGCGGCACTATACAGGAGAATGGAGAAGTACGATCTTTAATAAACCTTTTATATTATTAAAATGATGAACTTCCGTTTAAATCTGATATTCAGAATACTGGTACTAACATTCTCCGTGTTCCTGTTGTTTTATGTCTGGTTTCAGAGCTCTCTTAGTATAACCCCGATTATTATTGTATCAGTTATAATCGTACAGGTTTTTTTATTAATAAGATTTGTCGACAATACCAACACTGAGGTCTCTAAGTTTATCCTCTCGATTAAGCACTCCGACTTCTCCCAATCATTTCCTCTTGAAAGACTGGGCGGTTCTTTCCTTGAACTGGGCAGTGCGTTCACACAGGTAATGAACCAGATAAAAGAAGCCCGTTCAGAGAAGGAGGAAAACTTTCAGTATCTGCAGACAGTAGTAAAACATATAGGTATCGGCCTGATTTCTTTTACGGAGAGCGGAAAGATCGAGATAATTAACGATGCCGCTAAAAAACTGCTGGAAGTAAGCAATATTATTAATATCAAGTCGCTATCATCTGTCAGCGCTGAACTTGTTAATACGCTTGAGCAAATCAATCCCGGCGAGAATGCGCTCATCCGAGTAATGCAGAATAATATTGAGAAGCAGATATCCCTTTATGCAAGCGGCTTCAAGCTCAGATCGCGCAAATATAAACTTGTATCTCTCCAGGATATAAAGAATGAACTTGAGAGAGAACGTTTCTCCCGTGAGCTTGAAATAGCTCACCAGGTGCAGACCCGGCTTCTGCCTCACAAAAATCCCTCGCTGAAGGATTATATTATAAGAGGACTCTGTGTTTCCGCACGTGAAGTCGGGGGCGACTATTATGACTATATCGATCTCGGTAATAATAAGCTCGGTATCGTCGTCGGTGATGTCTCTGGCAAGGGACTACCGGCTGCGTTTTATATGACTCTTACCAAGGGAATCTTTCAGTCAGAGGCCGGCGCATCACTCTCTCCCAGTGAAGTGCTTCAGAATGTAAACAGAATATTGATCCATACACTTGAAAAAGGTTCTTTTGTTACGATGTTCTACGGTGTCCTCGATTTCGCTGAGAATACATTTGTATATGCCAGAGCAGGCCACGAACCCGGTATCTATTACAACAGTGAAAAGAATAAAGTAGAAATACTCCGGCCTCCTGGAATCGGATTGGGACTAAAAGACGGCAGTATATTCGAGATGAATATATGCGATCGTAAGCTCAGTCTTAACAGCGGCGACATAATCCTGCTGTATACCGACGGCTTTAATGACACAAGAAACAAAAATGACGAAGACTTCGGACGTGAGAGAATAATAAAATTCATTGAAAAGAACAGCAAAATCTTCGGTGATGAGTTTATCGAAGCACTATCCGGTGAGATCTCCGAATTTAGTGAAGAATCACCACAGTATGATGATCTTACAGTCATTGCTGTTAACTACCTGCCCGAACAAACCGTCACAAAAAATTAAAAGGACGGTCTGAAGAGTTGATAATCAAGAATTTCAGATTGAATATTATCCTGCGGGTTGCGGTTCTGGGTTTGAGTATCACCCTTCTGTTTTATCTTATTTTTTATACTGTTTTATATGCTAGCATAGCTGTACTTATAATTATCATCATCTTCCAGCTTTACTCCCTCATTTATTATGCGGAAAAGACAAACCGGGATCTTTCGCGGTTCTTAAGTGCAATTGAACATTCAGACTTCTCTCAAACCTTTATCGACACTTCACTCGGAAGTTCCTTTAAGGATCTGTACAGATCTTTTAATAAGGTGATAATGAAATTTCAAAGTACACGCAGCGAGAAGGAAGAGCACCTGAGGTATCTTGAAACAGTGATGCAGCATGTCGGCGTTGGACTCATTTCCTATAACCAGAACGGTGAGGTTCAGTTCATAAATAATGCAGCAAAACGACTTCTGAAAGTCACTCATCTTAATAATATTTCCTCACTAAGCAAGATAAGTCAGAACCTTACCAAAAAACTCTTTGCGCTGGAGGCAGGCGAGAGGGAAACCATTAAAATTACAGATGAGAATGATTTTATCCAGCTTATAATATATGCGACGGAGTTTAAACTCAGAGATCAGAAATATATTCTTGTTTCGCTGCAGAATATTCAAAGCGAACTGGAAGAGAAAGAAATGGAAGCCTGGCAGCAGCTAATAAGAGTGCTGACTCACGAGATAATGAATTCCATTACTCCCATCTCTTCACTTGCCTCCACGGTTCAGTCAATACTGAAAACCAGTGTCCAGGGCCGGACATCGCCCGATCCTGAATCACTTGATGATATAAACAGCGCTGTCAATACTATACAGCGGAGGAGCGAAGGACTGATTCACTTTGTTAACAGCTACAGGAACCTTACCAAAATACCCAAACCGAACTTTCAGATCTTTCAAATCAGTTCATTATTCGACAGAATACAAAATCTGATGTCGAAAGAACTTGAAGAAAAAGGAATAAAATTCAGTCAGTACGTTACCCCCGACAGTCTTGAACTTACTGCCGATCCCGAGTTAGTGGAGCAGGTGGTAATAAATCTGCTGATCAACTCGGAACATTCTCTTGAGTCACAGGAGGGAGCAGAGATAAGTTTGGCTGCATCACTCGACGAGAGGGGAAAGATACTGATCAAGGTAACGGACAACGGGCCGGGAATTCCCGAAGATGTTCTCGAAAAGATCTTCATCCCGTTCTACAGCACAAAAAAGAATGGTTCGGGAATAGGACTCAGTCTCTCCCGCCAGATTATGCGCGCCCACGGCGGCAACATAAGGGTCGCGTCCAAAGCCGGCGAAGAAACCGTTTTTACTCTAAGGTTTTAAATTAATTGCTTTTTAAGCAGGAAAACTTTAATATATTCTCAGATATTTGAGGGATTAATTGAATTCACGTTATATCCTGAGATGCTCCTTCCCTGAAATAATTTATATTCTGTAAAATTATTTTCACCAGCATTTAGTCGAATAGGAGAGACGGGGAGATTATGCCGGGTGCAATTACAGGTAGGATACTTAAAAATTACAATATCCTTTTATGGATAATCCCGATTCTTCTTTTCTTCACAAACTCATTTTCGCAAACCAGCATTCCTCCTCTGCCTGAACCTGTTTTTGAAAAGATTCCCATCAGAACAGGTCTCCCAAACACCACAATTACCTGTATTCTTCAGGATCATCAGGGATATTTATGGCTTGGTACTGAGAACGGCCTGGTAAAATACGACGGCTATTCAATGAAAGTCTTTCAGCCGGAAAAAAATGATACCGGCAGCATAAGCAGCAGGGGAATAGTTAAAATTTATGAGGATAAAAATAATGTTCTCTGGATTGCCACGCTGGACGGTTTAAATAAATTTAACAGTGCTGATGAATCCTTTGTACCATATAAACAAGATCCCGGGAACCCGAACAGTATTAACAGCGACAGCGTTCAATGTATCTATGAAGATAATGAAGGAAGATTCTGGATCGGAACAGATGAGGGACTGAATTTATTTGACCGAAAAAAGGGATTATTTACAAGGTATGATTTTATAACTGATGATCTGAGTAGATCCGGTTCCCCATCGTCATCAGGACATCGTCAGGGGATCAACGCAATTACAGGTGATGGGATTCAGGATAACCTCTTAATTGGAACCGATAAAAACGGGTTATGGAAATTTGATATAAATAAAAGGACCTTCTCTAAATATAAAATAGATTTCAGCTCCGATCCCGATGGAAATATCGGTTGGATACAGTCTTTTTACAAATCGCAAACCGGGAAGCTGTGGATGATCTCCGATAATTCAGTTACAAGTCTTGAACTCCGCAGCGGCAGATTCAGATCATATATAGAGTTTCCCAAAATGGATAAAAGAAACGTTTATGAAAGCAGAAGTTATGCGTATGGAAATATTATCGAAGATCAGAGAGGGATCATCTGGTTCGGGTTTGTCAATTATGAGAGGGGGATTTTTTATTTAGATGAAAAAACAGATGCGGTTCAGCTATACCAGCTGTATCCGGGGCAATCACAAAATTCTTTCAGTAACAGGATTTTCTCTCTGTATTCAGACAATTCGGGTATCGTTTGGGCAGGCACATTAGACCGGGGGCTCTGGAAGTTTGACCGTAGAAAAAGCAACTTCCAGGTATTAAAATATGAGGCCGGTAACCCTAACAGCCTTAGTAATTCGGCAGTCTATGATATAATTTACGATAAAAAAGGATACCTCTGGATCTGCACGGAGGCGGGGCTTGATAAATACGATGTTAAGGGGAATAAGTTTACACACTACCTTGAGAATAAAGAGAAAAAGAATCCTCCCCGCCGCAGGATAGTATTTGATAAAACAGGTGAAATATGGGTTGCGGGTACAATGGGACTGGATAAATTCAATCCCGTTACAGGATCCCTGATTCACTATGCCGATAACTCTGCTGCAGCTCCAGGCCTTGCAGGAAAATCAATTTTCCGTTTAATCCGGGATCACCTGGGGTATCTGTGGATCGCTACTATTCACTCGGGACTTTATAAATACGATATTCCTAAGAACAAGCTGACGTTGTATGTCAATGATCCCGGAAATCCGGGCAGTATACACGATGACAAAATAAGAACTCTTTACGAGGATCGTGAAGGCACTTTATGGGTGGGAACAAATTACGGGGGACTAAACAGGTTTGACAGAAGTAGTGAAACATTCACTAATTACGGCTTTTACAGTCCTACTACGATGCTTGAAGACAAAAACGGAAATTTCTGGGTGGCAGATTATTTTACCGGTTTGAGTTTACTGGATAGATCAGAAAATAAGATTATAGAAAATTATACTAAAGAAGACGGGTTACCTCATCCTCAAATTACTCAGATGCTCGAAGATGATTTTGGGAATCTCTGGCTTGGCACCATAGATGGATTGTCAAAATTCAATATTGATACAAGAACATTCAAGAATTATTATACAACTGACGGGCTGCCGGACAATAATTTCTTGTCATCCAAAGCAGCTGTTGATACTGACGGGAAAATGTATTTCGGCATCACCGGCGGTATACTTACCTTTAAACCGGGAGATGTTGTAGATGATTCGATTCCCCCGGGAGTAGTTTTAAGCAGGGTTTCTCTTATCAATAGGCCGGAAGAAAAATTAAATTATGGGGAACCTGTTTCTGAGAGCAGGGAACTCGACTATTCCTTATGATTATAATGATCTGCGTTTTGATTTTGTCGGTTTACATTTTAGCGAACCGTCAGAAATCAGGTACAGATATATGCTGGTTAATTATGATAAAAACTGGATTGATGCCGGAACACAAAGGAATGCTTCTTATACAAATCTTGAGCCGGGTGAATATGTTTTCAGGGTCACTGCGGCAAACAGGGACGGCGTCTGGAATAAAAAAGGAGTGTCACTTACAATATTAATTAACTCCCCCTGGTGGCAGACTACATATGCTTATATTCTTTTATGTATTATTGATATCGGGTATGATCTACATGGCATGGAGGATGCAGCTTAAAAGAGTGAAGATCAGGCACGACTATGAGATGAGGAACCTGGAAGCCGAAAAACTGCAGGAACTGGATGAAATGAAAACGCATTTCTTTACAAACATTTCTCACGAATTCAGAACCCCTTTGACATTAATCCAGGGACCCGCAAAGCAGATCATGGAACTTTCAACAGATGAAAGAGTGTCGGAAAAAGCAAAATTAATTCACAGAAGTGCAAAGAAATTGAACAGACTCGCAAATCAGCTTCTTGATATATCAAGAATCGAATCCGGTAAAATGAAACTTAAGGTTTATGAACAGGATTTAATTCCGGTCATCAGAGAACTGATTGCTTCATTCCTCCCATTTGCTGAAAAAAAGCAAATCTCCTTAAAATTTGCATCTGAATATGAAAAGTTACCTCTGTTCTTCGACCGGGACAAAGTGGAAAAAATATTAAACAATTTAATATCGAATGCACTTAAATTTACACAGCAGGGCGGTTCTGTTAAAGTGAGTTTAAAATCTGGAGAAAGTGAGAATGGATTTGTCAGGATATCTGTTATAGATAACGGCATTGGCATTTCAAAAGAACAGCTCAGTAAAATTTTTGACAGGTTTTACCAGGTGGATAACAGGCTCACAAAGGAGTATGAAGGAACCGGGATAGGCCTGTCTCTTACAAAGGAATTGGTTGAACTCCATAAAGGAAAGATCTCTGTCGAAAGCCGCGAAGGTCAGGGGTCTGTATTTACTGTTTATCTGTCTTCCGACAGGGAAATTTATTTACCGGAAGAATTTGATCATTATATCAGTGAGAGAAGTGATAAAACCAAATTTACACCGGAAATCGATGAATCTGCTTTGCTTCAGATGGGAATATCTTCGAGGAACAATGGACAGCCTAAAGAAAAAGATAAACCCCTATTATTAATTATTGAAGATAACATTGATGTAAGAAAATACATTACGGAAATTTTGTCCGGTTCTTATTCAATACTCGAAGCTGCAGACGGGGAAGAGGGTTTAACAATTTCATTCTGCGAAATTCCCGACCTCATCATCAGTGATATAATGATGCCGGGACTTGATGGAATACAGGTCTGCCACAGGTTGAAATCCGATTCTAGAACCAGTCATATACCTTTGATACTGCTGACAGCTAAAACTACGCTCAGGGATAAATTAGAGGGTCTGGAAACCGGGGCTGACGATTATATAATGAAACCATTCGAAGCTTCTGAATTAAAAGCAAGGATCAAAAATCTTCTTGAACAGAGGAAAAGACTTCACGAACATTTTAAGAAATTCGGGCTGCTTGAAATAGAAGAAAAAAAGCTTCTTTCAATAGATCAGCAATTTTTGGAAAAAGCTCTTGATACTATAAATGAAAATATTACAGATCCTTACTTTAATGTTGAATCATTCGCAGAAAAAATGGCTGTAAGCCGCAGCCTGCTTTATAAAAAACTGGTGAGTCTGACCGGTGATTCCCCGGTTGAACTGATAAAAAGAATCCGGTTAAATAAAGCTGCCGCGTTAATAGAAAAAAATTACGGAAATATTACAGATATTTCTTTTGCTGTTGGTTTCAGCAATCCATCGTATTTTACGGAGTGCTTCAAAAATCAATTCGGCATCCCGCCAACCATGTATCATCAAAATACCACTTAAAAATAGCTGCTTTACAATAATTACTCATTTGTTAATACATTTTCACCATCTGTTATAGATATTGTCCTCCCTGTAAATTATCAATGAAGCAGTAAAAAAGTACGTTTAATTCATTTTTCAGGGTATGAGGGAAAAATGAAGCAGATGAACAATAATCACGATGATGAAGTAATTCCGCTGAATTTCTATCTCAGTCAGAACCATCCGAATCCCTTCAGAAACAAAACAACAATAAAATACTGCATTGCATTTAAAACAAGAGTAAGGATCACTGTTATTAACTCCAACGGAAATTTGATCGACAAACTGGTCGATGAGGAACAAGACGCAGGCACATATAAAATTGAATTTTCTGTTGAAAACAGAATGGAGGACTTAAAGAGCGGAATCTACATTTACGAGCTTAAAACCGAGAGCTATTCCTGCAAAAAGGAAATGATACTTCAGAAATAAATATTTATAGGAGAATTCTTCTTCAAAGATGCTGTAATAAAATAAATAATTAAAAGGAGTATACTATGAAAACATTTTTCTCAATCATTGTTTTCTTTTGTTTAATTTCTTCTTCCATATTCCCGCAGCCATGGCTGCTGCAGAATTCAAATATTCCCGAAGGTGCGGTAGCATTAAGATTTTACCCTGTAGACGATAATATCTGCTGGGCTCTGTGGACAACTTCATTTTTCGGAAGCGGGTTCTTAAATGGATATTTAAGAACTACAGACGGCGGCACAACCTGGGAAAATGATACGATCCCGGGAACCGTAAACGGTTCACCGTGGTGGATATTTGCCTTCGATGCTAACACTGCTTTTGCCGCAATTGAAAGCTGGGCAGACTGGGGAATGCAGGGAATTTATAAAACCACTGACGGAGGTACAACCTGGACAAAACTTCCGCTGATCTATGAAAACTCAGATAACGGTCCTGGTTATATTCATTTCTTTGATGCCGATAACGGAGTTGTGGTAGGGGAACAGGATCCTGCCACAATGCGCTTAGAAATCTATACAACAACTAATGGAGGTATAGATTGGGTAAGAGTTCCGGATGCAAACATTCCACCCAATACGGGACCAGAATTAATGGATCCTGTGGAAGTTTCGGAAATCGGGGATTATTTATGGATACCAACATTTTCAGCATCAGGTCCAAGAATCTATAAGACAACTGACAAAGGTTATACATGGAATATTATTACCGTAGCTAATACAAACGGGAACTACGAAATGTTTCCCGCATTTAAAGACCAGCTTAACGGTATGCGTGTTTTTTGGAGATATGATGAGGCTTATGCTATCCTGGAAAAAACCACTGACGGAGGAGACACCTGGACAGAAATTCCCGGTCCCTACGGAGGTTGTATCCCCTTAAATGTGTCTTATGTACCTGGTACTGCTGACGGCTATGTAATAACAGGAAATGTTAATGTTAACGGTTATTCAGGCGGTTCGGCATATACCCTCGATGGAGGAAATACCTGGACAAATTTGGACAACGGTAATTACTGCTATACGGTTTTCAATTCCGACCAGGTGGGATGGGCTACCAGTTTTATGACTACCGATTTCTACAAATACGTAGGTCCTCCAATGCCTATACCTGTAGAATTTACATCCTTTACCGCATCAGTTAGCGGCAATGAAGTAAATCTCAACTGGTCGACTGCAACAGAAACCAACAATAAGGGATTTGATATTGAGAGATGTCAGGGTAACAGTCAAAATTGGGAGACAGTTGGATTTGTTGAAGGAAGAGGAACCACTACCGAAGAGCAGAAATATTCCTTCAAGGATAAAAAAGTTCCTGCCGGGGAATACACTTACAGGCTGAAGCAGATCGATTTCAATGGTTCGTGCAGTCACTCGGACGAAGTCACCTTGCAGGTTCAGTCAGTTTATACATATTTCCTTGCTCAGAATTATCCCAATCCGTTTAACCCCTCAACCACAATTAAATTCGGGGTGAAGGAAAAATCAAAAGTCAGGATAGACATTTTTAACAGCATTGGTGAAAAGGTGAACTCTGTTCTTAATGCAGAAAGAGAACCGGGGAACTACCAGGTAGAGTTCAACGCGAGTGATTTACCAAGCGGCGTATACATCTACAGAATAGAAGCGGGTAAATATAATTCTATTAAAAAGATGATTTTGATAAAATAGTTTTTTTCAATCGTCAGCCGGAGATTACTCCGGCTGGCGTTACAATCCGCATAACGTACCTGCAAAAATCGTAAAGTTGCTGTTCAATTGATATTAACTATCCAACTGGAATTCAATACATCTACCCTATCACATTTAAAAATTGTGTGATGATTAATCTTTCGCTTCCCTAAAGAATAATATATAGTGCTTAGTGAATTATTTGAATAAATCTGGAGAACAAGATGAAAAAGTTATTTGCTTTCGTGATGATTGTATCGTTGGGATTTTTGTTTTACAGTTGTTCATCTGAAACGATACTCAGGCCATCAGGATCTGCTAAGGTGAACAATGAAACAGCAAAAACACAGGTTGATGGAATCACTATCACTTCAAGAACAGAAAGTTGGAACGGGAATCCGGAGGTTGAAAATTACGTCACCCCGGTTCTGGTTACTATAAAAAACAACAGCAAAAACCCGGTAAGGATCAGCTATGATAAGTTTGCTCTCGTTGCGCAAAACGGTAAAAGGTATTCAGCACTGCCTCCTTTTCAGGTTAGCGGTACAATAGATAACCCGGTTGTTTACAATGCGACTCCGATTACTGCACCAGGATTTGCATATAATAATTTCCTGATTGCACCATATTATGCCGGAGTCTACCCGGATTTGGATGCTTATGATGGTGACTATTATTTCGATCCTATGTACTATAATAATTACTATGGTTACTGGTCAACATTTCAATACAGTCTGCCAACCCCCGGAATGATAACAAAAGCTTTGCCGGAGGGCGTACTGAATAAAGGCGGAAGCGTGACCGGGTTTTTATATTTCCAGAAGGTAAATTCCTCTGATGTCAATAAAGTCAATTTTCAGATCGACCTTGTAAATCCTGATAATGGAAATAATTTTGCGACGGTCGATATTCCATTTCTGGTTAAAAAGCATAAGTAATAAAAAATAGAGATTGACCATCAACTTAAACAGATTCCGGTGGTTTTAGCTAATGGTCAATCTCCTTCCACCTGCTTCCGATTGTTTTTGAAAAATGCTTTTTGTATGTTCATTTCAACCTTTGTTAATAGTTACCAATGCACAAATAATCTTTTAGAAATCAATTATATGTCGAATACAGGAAAAAAACTTCAACCCGCACAGACCGAATCGCTGATTGAAACACTTAAAGAGCGCTTTGAGAAAAATATGGACCGTCATAAGGGACTTGTGTGGGATAAAATCCAGACAAAACTGGAAAAGAATACTGATAAGATGCGAACTCTTAATGAAATGGAAAGCACCGGAGGCGAACCGGATGTTGTTGTTTACGATAAAAAGACGGGAGAGTATATTTTTTATGACTGTTCGGCTGAAAGTCCCAAAGGACGAAGGAGTTACTGTTACGACCGGGCTGCATTAGAAGCAAGAAAAGAGCATAAACCAAAAAATAATGCTCTTGATGCTGCAGCTGTTATCGGCATTGAGATCTTAACTGAAGCAGAGTACAGGGAACTTCAGACGCTGGGGCAATTCGATCTGAAAACATCTAGCTGGGTGAAGACCCCTGAAAAGATAAGAAAGCTTGGCGGTGCTCTTTACTGCGACCGGCGATATGATACCGTATTCACTTATCATAACGGAGCTGAATCCTATTACGCCGCACGGGGATTTCGCGGTTTACTCCGTGTCTGATTCATCATTTCTGCTCTAACGTCTTTCCAGGGGTTAGGCCTTCATAAATTATTTATCTGCATTAATTTCTATTTTCTCTTATTATCATGCTGTTCGTGATATCTATCGCGGGAGATAAGCTTATTTCTTTTTACCCGTTCAGCGTGTTCATCTACTTTTCTTTTTTCTGCAGGAGGCAAATCCAACCTTGACAATTCTCTTTTTTGAATTTCCACTTTACGGTGCGGGATCCTTACATTCCTTATTCTGTTCCCCGTGGAAGATTCAAGTCTGCCTAATTCAGGCTGTTCGTTTCTGACTTCCGACCTTCCTCCCATATCATTTCTTACCGGGTTTTCAACTCTGAAATTTCCGACATCCTGCCTGTCAAAATCCTGTTTTCTAACGACATTCCAGTATTGATGCTCCCTGCCTTCCCATGGAGGACCATAAACGACTCCAGGTGGCGGAAGCGGCGACCATCCGATATAATCTCCATAATTTACCCAATTCACTCTTGCCGGAGACCACTGATTATCCGATGGAATCCAGACCCATCCGTAAAAAGGATCGTTATACCAGTAGCCGTAATGATAAACTATCCAGCCGAACGGTTCATATGAGATCCACGTCCAGTCATCATTTGTATAAGTCCAGTAACCATCAGTGAACGGCCTCCAGTCGGCAACAGTATATGGACGCCAGGCTTCACCATATGGATTAATATGCACCCATTCACCGTAATCATTCAGTTCACTTATATTATAACCATCGGGAGCCGAGTCATTCATAGCATTGCCGGTTTCAGAATAAGAGCAGCCCATGGCTGTTAGTGAAAGAGTCATCAGGAACAACACACTTACAATTATATAAACTTCTTTTCTTTTCATTTCTAACCCTCGTATTATCTGTATGACTAATTAAAAAAGATCAGATTTCTGTATTTGTGTTTAGGGTGACAGGTTTATCCGGGTGTGAAGCAGGGTAGAGAAAATCTGGTACCCTGAATTCAATATTTCTCCAACCGTACTTCCGGGTGAGTTAATTTGCAATAGAATAATTTCAGATCCATTATGTTGTATCTGAGAGTTTTTAGTTATTAAGAAGAGTGAGCTATGAAAGCAACCGAACGTTTCTCCAACCGGGTACAGAATTATATTAAATACCGCCCCTCTTATCCCATGGAAATGATAGAATATTTAGTAAGTGCATTAAAAGGTACAGAGGATAAAATTTGTGCAGATATCGGTTCAGGAACGGGTATACTTTCGCGGTTACTCCTGCCACACTTCCATTATGTGTACGGAGTAGAACCAAATGATGAAATGCGGCTGGCGGGGAAGAAGTTTCTCTTAAATAACCGGAATTTCAGATCAGTCAAGGGCACGGCGGAAAATACTAATCTTAATGCTGAGTCTGTTGATTTAGTTGCCGCCGCTCAGGCTTTCCATTGGTTTGACCAGAATAAATTTAAGACCGAATGCCGCAGGATTTTAAGGTCGGATGGTTTCGTCGCTCTGATATGGAACAACAGATTGACTGACACCCCTTTTCTGGTCGAATACGATAGCCTGTTGAAACAATACGCAACGGATTATAATGAAGTGAACCATCAGAATATTACTTACACACAGCTTGATAGGTTCTATGAAGGGGGCTTTAGGAAAAAATCTTTCCCGAACCATCAGCGTTTTGATCTTTCCGGAATGTTCGGCCGCCTGGATTCCTCCTCGTATGCACCTCAAAAAGGGACTGATCAATATGAAATTCTAAGAGCAAAACTCTCTTCCGCCTTCGAAAAGTGCTCAGACAAGGGAGCAGTTAAATTTAATTATGAAACCTTACTATATATCGGCCGGGTGTAAAATGAACTCACGTGAATATCACTTGTTCAATTATTCAGCTGCTCCTTCGGTAATCAGACCATCTGTTCCGGAATCTGGTTGTGGAGGAGTAAAGTTCTCATTTTCGGCTGTCTTTTTATCTCCCGTAAACCTTGCAAGCAGGGTATAAACCACGGGGACGATAAGCAGAGTCAGGAATGTTGAAAAGAACATACCTCCCGTTACCGCTAGTCCTAACGGCCTTCTTGATTCAGCTCCGGCACCCAATCCTATCGCTATCGGCAAAATTCCAAAGATAGTAGCGAAAGAAGTCATCAGGATCGGTCTTAAACGGATTATTGCTGAATTAATAACTGCTTCCATATACGGCGTTCCCAGTTTCCGCTGCTGGTTGGCAAATTCAATTATAAGGATCGAGTTTTTGGTTACCAGTCCTATGAGCATAATCAACCCTATCTGGGAATATATATTCAGGCTCTGACCGAATATGTAGAGAGTCAATAATGCTCCGAAGACCGCCAGAGGCACTGAAAGCAGTATTGTTAAAGGATGTACAAAGCTTTCGAACTGGGCGGATAACACGAGATATATAAATACTATAGCGAGTATGAACATAAAGTATAATGCCGAGCTCGAATCTTTATATTCCAGTGATTGACCTGCATACTCGTGTTTAATACCGGGAGGAAGTTTTTCCTCTGCAATCCGGTCGAGATCGTCGAGAGCCTTGCCCAGCGGAACTCCAGGAGCAAGTCCTGCCGAAATGGTTGCCGAACGAATGCGGTTATAATGATTAAGCTCTTTGGGAGCAACTGTGTTTCTGACCTTTACCACATTTGCAAGCTGAACCAGTCCTCCGGAACTTTTGATATAAATGTTTCTGATTGCATCGGGTGATGACCGGTATTCAGGCCTTAACTGCAGAATAACGTCATACTGTTTGGTGCCCCGCTTAAAATCAGTTACTTTCCTTCCTCCAAGCAGAGTTTCCAGGGTCGCACCAATTTCTGTAACAGATACGCCGAGGTGCGAAGCACGCTCCCGGTCGATATCAACATCAAGCTGCGGTTTGTTAAGACGCAGATCGCTGTCCATATTTATCAGGTATCCCAGCTTCGACGCCTCTCCCATCATTATACCGGTAGCTTTACTCAGCTCCTGATAGCTGTCTGCCTGGAGAACATACTCCACCGGATTGGAACTGAAAGAAGCTCCCAGACTCGGAGGGTTTATAACAAAGGCAAGTACGCCGGGGATTGATATCATCTGTGGAAAAAGTTCTCTGATTATTTCCTGCTGCGACTTTTCCCTCTCATTTCTCGGTTTCAGGTTGATAAACATAAAGCTGTTCGTAACGCTGCCGGGCCCTCCGAAACTTAACCCCGTTGCAGTAAAAAGTCCTTTCACGTCGGGATTATGAAGCAGTATGTTTTCAATTTCTCTTACATATTTATCTGTGTACTCCAGCGTTGAACCTTCAGGGGCAATAACGATTCCGAAACCAACTCCGCGGTCCTCTACGGGTACAAGTTCACTGGGTAAAAGTCTGAAAAGAAAAATTCCCAGGATCACTGTTGCTATGCCGCCCATGATCACAATAAGTCTGTGCTTCAATGACCATCTTAAAAGTTTTTCATAAGTTCTGTTAAGCCACTCAAAGAAGCTGTCGAATGATCGAGTTGCCCAGTTCTGGCTAACACCGTGCAGGGGACGAAGTATCTGCGACGATATCATCGGGGTAAGGGTAAGTGCAACAAATCCTGATATTAAAATAGCAACAGCAACAGCAATTCCGAATTCATTAAATAATCTTCCAACGTTTCCTGAAAGAAAGGCGAGGGGAATGAAAACCGCGACAAGTGTAATTGTTGTGGAAATAATTGCAAAACCAATTTCTTTACTTCCGTCTAGAGCCGCCTGCCAGCGCGATTTGCCCATCTCCATATGCCTGTAAATGTTTTCCAGCACTACAATTGCATCGTCTACAACAAGACCTATTGCAAGCACAAGACCCAGCAGTGTCAGGATATTAATAGTAAAACCTGCAAAATATACCGCGGCCAGCGAACCGATAATAGAGATCGGGATTGCGATAGAAGGGATAATAGTAGCACGGAAACTCTTAAGGAATGCCAGTACAACAAGTATAACAAGTCCCAGTGCAATTAGCAGAGTCTGCTCAACTTCCGAGATCGATTCCTTAATGAACTCGGAACTGTCGAATGCAACTTCAAGCTTCATCCCGGGCGGCAGAAGTTTTTGTAATTCGGGCACCCTGTTGACTATATCGGATGCGACATCAACAGTACTCGCTTTCGACTGCTTAACTATTCCGAGACCCACCGCAAGCTGTCCGTTCCAGCGGGCAATGGTTCGTTCATCCTCAGCGCCGACTTCCACATCAGCAACATCGCGGAGCCGGACTATATCGTTAGCTTTCTGCGAAACTATTATTGCTCCGAACTGTTCAGGTGTGTCCAGATCACCGCGGGTACGTACGGCAAATTCGCGCTGTGTTCCTTCAACGCGCCCTCCGGGTATTTCGGCATTCTCGGTTCTTACAGCATTTTCAATATCCTGAGCACTCAGACCATGTGCAGCCATTCTTAAAGGATCCAGCCACACCCGCATAGCATATCTTCGTTCGCCGCCGATAATAACAGATCCCACCCCGGGTATCCGCTGAATTTTTTCTTTTAATACTCTGTCGGCATAATCCGATAGTTCCAGTCCCGAGTACTGGGTACTCGAAAGTGCCAGCCAAACGATTGCCTGGGCATTCGCATCAACCTTGGAAATAACAGGGTCGTCAATTTCCTGCGGAAGTGCGCCGCGTATTCGTGAAACTCTGTCGCGTACGTCATTAGCAGCCTCATTTACATCGCGGTTAAGTTCAAATTCAATTGTTATTACAGAACCACCCTCCTGACTTGATGAACTAATAGTTCTCACTCCTTCAAGAGTAGCAAACTGCTCCTCCATTACATCTGTAATCTCAGTTTCAACAACATTTGAACTCGCGCCTCTGTAGAGGGTAACCACAGAAATAACAGGGGGATCGATATCCGGGTATTCTCTTACCGGAAGCTGGGTAAAGGAGATAATACCGAACAGCACTATTGCCAGGCTCATTACCGTTGCAAATACCGGGCGTCGTATCGATATATCACTTAGCTTCATATTAAAAACTCCTGGTGTCTGATAAATTTCATTTCATTACTGCTTATTTGTTCATCAATCAGCCGATAAATTATTTATTGCCCGGTCGGTGCGGGATTTCCTGAATTTACGGGCATAACTTTCGCACCATCGAAAAGCTTCTGATGACCTGCCCTAACTACCTGGCTGCCATTCTTTAACCCGCTGGTAATCTCTACTCTTTTAGGGTTCTGCATACCTAAAGTAACCGGAACTGCAGAAACGGTACTGTCCTTATTTACCAGGTAGACGAATGACTGATCTCCGTTTGCAAAAACCGCTTCGTTCGGAACGGTTAGTGCATCAGTATGTTCACTTAAAATCGCCGCGACATTAGCGGACATACCCGGACGTAATTTTTGTCCCGGGTTCTGCACCCTTGCAACAACATTTACATTCCTTGTTTCTGAATCCAGCATTGGCTCGATGGCAATAATTTTACCTGAAACAGAATAGTCGGGAAAAGCAGATGATGATACAACTACTTTGGCACCCCTCTTTAACTGTGCAAGATACCGCTCCGGTGCAGAAAAACTGACCCGTATCTCGTTCAGATTAGCAAGCTCGGTTATTGGCTGACCTGTTCGTAAAAAGGTGCCTACACTGATTTTACGGGCTCCTATAAATCCATCGAAAGGTGCGGTAATCTGTGTCTTTGCAAGTCGCGCCTTCGCAAGTTCGTAATTTGCTTCAGCAACCTGCATGTTTGCCAGCGCGTCATCAAGATCCTGCTGAGAACCTGCTTTCTGTTCAACAATTACTTTCACCCGGTTATATGAAGTTTTGCTTTGAGTGTATAATGCTTCCGTTCTGTTTACTTCCGCCGAGAGCTGTGAATCATCAAGTCGTGCAATAACATCACCTTTCTTTATGTACCCGCCCTCATTGAAGGGAAGGCTCATAACAGATGCATCTATCTCGGAAACAATTATAACTCCTTCAATAGCTTCGATGGTGCCGACCGCTTCGAATTTATCGGCAATATCTTCGGCCTTCACATCGGTAACCTCAACAGGTGTCGGCGGCATTTGAAATCCGCCTCCTGAGTTCTGCTCGTCAGAGCATCCGCCTGATACCAGCAGGAGGCCTGCTGCTAAAAAGAGAGGATAAAGCCATCTATATTTTTTGTATTCAGTTAACATTTATTAACCTTTCATTTAATATTCATTGTTATTGCATATTGCCCGGATAAAATCCTGAAGTTAACCGCCTCAAATCCGAAGCAGCTTTTACTGTTTTAACAAGCGCATCAGAATAACGCTGCTGAGCGATCGCAAAATCCTGGCTCAGCCTTACAAGCTCGAATGCAGAGAGTCTTCCGTTTTTAAATTCAATCATTCCTATTCTCACCTGTTCCTGTGCCGCGTCTACACCTTCCCTTGCTGCCTTTATTCTGTCATTACCATGAAGAAGTTCTCTGTAAGATGTCCGCACCTGCTGTTCGAGATTGCGCGCAAGTTCAACATAATTCTGCTTTGCTCCGTAAAGCCCTGCTTCAAGCCTGTCCTCTTCCCCCAGTCCTGTCCTTAATCCAATCGGGAGCGTGATCTCAATACCGACACTCCACCCGGGATATTTACGCTTAAAGATTTCCGAAAGAACATCGCTGTAAGTTCCCGAGTTGGATGAACGCAGCGTGTCACTGCCGAAAATTACATCCTGTGAAGATCCTCCCAGTGCATTACTCGAGATAGAAGCCGTAAAATCAACTGCGGGCAGCGCCTCCCAGGATGCCGCGGTTACAAGATTTTTCAATATCTCCACCTGTTTCCCGGCGGCCTGCAGATCAAGGTTATTATTCAGTGTACGATCTACCAGGTCCTCCGGAGAAGTATTGGCAAATTCATTAGGTGGATTATCAATGGTTATAAAGCGTGTGTAACTGCTGTCTGGGCGTCTTCCGATTAATACCGCAAACCTATCCGACTCGGTATCAAACTGTTCTTCCCGGTCAATCATTAAAAGTTTTTGTTCTGCCCGGAAGGTCTGAGCATTTGCTACCTGGCTGGGACCAATAAGTCCCGCTTTTGCCCGGAGCTGTGCTTCTTCAAGCAAAGATTCAGCGCGTTCCAGTGTGAGTTTCTGTACCGCGTAATCCCGTTCCGCGGCATAAAGAGTCCAGTAACCCTGCTCAACTTTAGTGCTCAGATTCAGTGCTGCCTGATCAAACTGAGCCTTGTTTGATTCAGACTCAAGTTCAGCCCGGTTCAATTCTTTCTGAGCAGAAGCGGTGAAACCTCCGAGGAGAGGCTGACGGAGTGAAATATATCCGACAGCATCGTACTCAGGATTAAGAAAAGCGAACTGCGAATTGGATTTCAATCTTGAAGAATTAAGTGCTAGCTCCAGTTCGGTACCGATCGGCAGATCGATCCGCAATCCTGTCGACAGATTGGTTTCATTCGTTGCCAGTACGGCTGCCCCGGAGAAGAACGAGGCGGCAGGAACTTTCTGATCGTTATAGTTCAGATTAAGGAAAAATACAGGATCGAATTTTCCTCTTTCACTCCGCAGAGCACCAAGCGAAGCCAGATATACAGCTTCCGCTTGTTTATATGATGTGGAGTTCTTTTTCGCATATTCCTCTGCCTCTGCCAGGGAAAGTTTTTCTCCGTCTAAATTATTCAGAATTATCTGAAGGGCACTGTCTGGATTTACAATATCCTGACTGTTACTGACCGATATACAATTCAGTGCGGTAAAAAAGATTAATAAAATAAACCTCATGGAAAAGTTGGGCATACTTATCCTCAGTCCTATTGTTAAATAGTTAGCAATCGTTGTTAGTTTTACTTTCTCGATAGATCCGGTGTAAACATAAAACTATTTACCGGATAGTAAAAGGTGTGATTCCGGCATCTTGTGGGGTCATTTGCGACAGTTTTATCCGGAATTCACATTATTACAGTCGTTAAATATAAATCTCGGGTAAACGGTTTTATGAAATAGTTCTGCAAAAAATTCTGCTTTGGTAAAAACTGGTCCCCAATATAAAGAATTAGATCCAAATGCCTGCTATCCGGATATTAATTTTATCAAATTAATTCAGGAAAGTACCCATCTTTTATCATACAAATTCAGTCCATTACTTAATCAACAACATCTTCCTTGCCCGGGAATAGCTCTCTGTTCTGATAGCATATATGTATACACCCGAAGGAAGATTTGAACCGTTGAATTTAATTGTATGGTACCCTTCATCCCGGATATTATTTACAAGATCTGCGACCTTTCTTCCAAGAACGTCGTATACTTTCAGAGATACGAAACTGCGGTTCTTCAGAAAGTATTTTATAATCGTTTCAGGATTAAACGGATTAGGATAATTCTGAAAAAGCTGAAAGTCTGCCTGTATGACTTTTCCTTCGTCATTAATCCCGGTCGTCTGCGTAACATTATCAAGAACTGAAATATGATCCGCTCCGAATATACCCGTTGTTACTGCAAGTTCTGGCAGTTCATCGTTGTCGAGGTTATCAGCAATGATTCCCCAGGCTCCTCCTTCCAGGCCGAATGAGATAGGATATTTTTGATATTGGCCGTGTCCGTTACCCAGAAGGAACCTGATATTGCTGTTGTAATTACTCGTGATCGCTATATCATTGTAACTGTCGCCATTGAAGTCTTTTATTACAGCCTGTCTTGGTCCCCCTATATAATCAGAGTTTTGTATGGCGAAATCACCTGCGCCATTGCCGTACATGAAAAAGATTGAATTTGTACCGGTCAGAATACAAATCAGATCAATATAGTCATCATCGTTCAGATGCCCGGCAGTAAGCATCCAGGGCTGATCATTACCAATAAATATTTTATTTACTTTTGTAAATGTACCGTCACCCGCCCCCAGGTATACCGATGTATATGCCTGAACATCAGGATTGTACTCAGAGTTGGCGAGGCACAGATCGGAATGCCCATCGTTATTGATGTCGGTACTGATTAATGCAAAAGGTCCGTCGTCTGTTGAGATATACTCAGCCGGGGAAAAAATGCCGTCGTTGTTCCCATACAAAACCGCTATGTCATCTGAGTTATAATCAGGCGCTGCAAGATCGATATTATTGTCTTCATTAAAATCTGCGGCACATAACATCAGCGGGTTCATACCAACCGGATAATTTTCAGCCATGTTCAATGATCCATCGCCATTACCCATAAATACTGAAATTGAATTACTTCTTTCGTTGTTTACGGCAATGTCGATATTACCATCCCTGTTAAAATCCCGGGCTATCACAAATTTGGGTGCAATACCGGCATCATAATTTACTTTCGGTTGAAATGAATTGTCGCCATTTCCAATAAGAACTGAAATTGTACTCTCCTGGTTTGGGAAACCCCAGTTTGCAATTACAAGGTCCTTTTTTCCATCATTATTCAGATCTGTGGATGCTCCCCAGTAGGGGAATGCCTGCGGAGGCTGTCCGACTTCATATACAGGTGCAGTTACAAAATCGAAATAGTTTTTTGCCGTTAGTAATGAAAAACAGTTTCCGCCTTCGTCTCCGGCTGCAAAATCAATGAAACCGTCTTCGTTAAAATCAGCAGCACAGATGCACCTGGGATATTGTGCTGTTGTATAACAACCGACCTCACCAAATGTTCCGTCGCCGTGACCTTTATAAAAAGAAACTGTGTTGCTTCCGGAATTTGTAACTGCAAGATCGATTTTATTATCATCATCAAAATTGCCGGCCAGTAAACTGAAAGGTTTTTTATAGACAAGGAAAGGTGAAAGCTCATTAAATGTAAAAGTCCCTGTGTTTAAAAGTACTATACAGTAATCATTGTCTTGATCACCGGCTGAAATTGTAACTGCAAGATCATCTTTATCATCATTGTTAAAGTCGGATGTTATGATAGCAGGGGCCTGTGGAAACACTCCGAATACGTTAAAATCGAATATCTTAGCCAGACTGAAATTTCCGGTTCCATCGCCTTCAAGAATCCCTCCAAGCATTCCCGGATGACCCGGATCGGGACTGTTATATGCATGGACAAAAGCTATATCCGGGAAGCCATCGCTGTTATAATCTCCTGCCGTAATTAACCGGGGCATCAGATCATTACCGGTGGAGAAACTTTTTGCAGACATAAATGTTCCGTCACCGTTACCCAATAGAATTGAAATAGTTTTTGCATCGCGGTTTGACACTGCAAGATCGGTTTTCCCGTCATTATTAAAGTCGTATCCGATTATATACCTGGGGGTTATCCCTGCAGCATAGTTAAGGCTGTCGGCAAATGTCCCGTCACCGTTTCCCAGGAGTACAGAAATATTATCAGAAAGCTGGTTTGATGTTGCAAGGTCGGGGTTATTGTCCTGGTTAAAATCAGCAGCAATTATTGAGACGGGAAGGATGCCTACTGGGAAATCCAGAGTATCATTAAAGTATCCATCTCCCTTTCCCGTCCTTATCGTTACACTTCTTCCATCTTTATTCGATACAGCAATATCCTTATTACCGTCATGGTTAAAGTCTGCAGCAGTTATCCCCCACGGGGAAAGTCCCATATCCCAGTCATGCCGGGATGGGTTAAAAAGGATATTCTGGGTGAATGCCGGTAATGAAGATAATATAAAAAGTAAAATGAAGATTTTCACAATTCCCTCCTCAGTACGATGGTGTACCAGCTTATTTGTAAACTATGTAACCCTTTGGAGATGCGTAAAAAATATATGTAATTCCTTTTCCAAACTCAATCATTCTCACCAAAATCACCCAAAAAGGGTGAATCGCCGCTTAGTATTTCAGTTTCAGGCTTATGAATTTACCTCAGTATGGGTGATTCATTCTTCATCAAAACAATTTACTTTCGTGCAAACATCAATGTGTTAAACAAAGAGGAGTAGTCATGGTTTCCGCAATACAAAAAACATTTTTACTTTTTAAATCATTTTTTGGAACAATCTTTTTCTTCATTCTATTTTTTCCATTTGTTGCGAGCTCGCAGCAATTCACCAGGATAGAAAACAGTACCGTTGTTAGTAAAAGATTAAATTCGGTAGGTGCGAGCTGGATAGATGTTGATAATGACGGTGATCTGGATTTGTTTGTAAGCAATGCTTCGGTGAGTACCGGAAATCTTTTGTACCGAAACCTGCTTAAAGAAACAGGTCAAGCGAATTTTAACAGGTGGATAGCGGGTGACCTTGCTACTCCCGGCTTCGGTTCATTCGGTAACAGCTGGGCAGATTATGATAATGATGGTAATATTGACTGCTACATTGCAGGCAGAGCCAGCTCAAGGCTGTACCATAATAATGGTGACGGCACTTTTTCTTTAATTACTTCCGGTGATATCGGAACAGGAGATAACAGAGGATTTGCCTGTTCATGGGGAGATTATAATAATGACGGGTTTGTCGACCTGGTAATAGCATTACCTGCAGGGTTCAACGGACTGCCTTACCAGCCAAACCGTTTACTTTATAATAATGGAGATGGCACTTTCACAAAGGTTGACAGCGGCGCCTCACCAATAACTTCCGGACTGGCACCCTACACGTGTCCTTCCTGGTCTGATTACGATGATGACGGTGATCTCGATTTATTCATTGGGAGCGGACCTGCTATTGGAACAACAGGACCGGATTACCTCTACAGTAACCGGCTTACCGAAACCGGTTCGCCTTTGTTTGAAAGAATTACATCGGGTGAAATAGCTTCGACCCAGCGTGACGGACAGTTGTATAACTGGGTAGATTACGATAATGATGGTGATCTCGATCTTTATATAACTAATTTTTGGGGCGGTGAGCCTGACGGATTGCCGAACGAACTATATCGAAATGACGGAACAGGGTTTACACGTATTACATCGGGCGACCTTGTGAATGATGAAAGCTTTTCACTCGCTTCAGTATGGGAGGATTTCGACAATGACGGTGACCAGGATGTGTACGTAACAACCGGTCAGGGTCAGAATAATTATTATTATTCAAATAACGGGGATGGTTCGTTTACAAAAGTGACTAATAGTGCAGTCACAAATACCGAACTTGCTCCTACCTGGGGGGCATCGGCCGGAGATTATGATAATGATGGTGATATTGATTTATTCGTTCCAACACTGGGTGTTGATAAAGGAAACTCCAACAGAAAAAATATTCTATTCCGGAATGAATTGAATGATGGGAATAACTGGATAACTATCAGCTGTGCAGGTACTGCATCTAATTTTTCTGCTATAGGAACAAAAGTACACGCCAAAAGCACAATAGGTGGAGAGTCAGTCTGGCAGATGCGCGAAATCTCAGCACAGAATAGTTTTAATGGTCAAAATAGTCTCAGGGTACATTTCGGGTTAGGTGATGCATCTGTTATCGATTCCCTCGTTTTTGAATGGCCTTCGGGGCTAACCGATGTGCTTACGGATGTAAGCGTTAATCAGTTTTTAACGGTATCTGAATCTTCAGGTACAGAAAAAGATCATCAGAACAATGATAACACTAAAATTATATCAGGAAATGATTTTTCTCTTTTACGGAATTACCCGAACCCTTTTAACCCCGGGACAACCATATCTTATAAACTTAGTAAAGAAAGTTCTGTTCGACTGGAAGTTTTTAATAGTCTTGGCCAAAAAATAGAAGAATTGGTTAACGAAGTGCAGGGTAAAGGATATCATAGTGTGTATTTTAACGGCGACAAATACCCTTCAGGAATTTATATATATAAGATACAGACAGACAGATTCTCTGAGGTAAAAAAGATGTTGTTAATCAAATAATTTCTGTAATCTATTTAATAACATTGAAAAGATGCTGCAGATCAATTCTATTCTATTGTTCTGCACGTCTTCTTTTTGTAATTCAAATCAAAATTTTAACCGTGTCTGAAGTGGAGCCTGTGTAATCACAACATCATTAAGCTCTGTTCTTATTTTGATGGCAGAGATATTACTCAACCATAAACAGAGGATATTAGATAGGCATGGGCACTAATAATAAATGGACAACCGAGGATATCCCTGATCAGCGGGGAAGAGTAGTTGTTATAACAGGAGCCGACAGCGGAATTGGATTTGAAGCCGCCAAAGTTCTTGCAGAAAAAAATGCAAAGGTGATTGCAGCTGTTCGAAATCAAAATAAAGGGGAGAAAGCTGTTCAGCAGATAAACAACAAGGTAAAGGATGCGGATGTAAACCTTATGCTGATTGATCTTGCCAGCCTTGAGTCGGTTAAAAAATTTGCGGAGGAGTTTAAAACAAAATATGACCGGCTCGATATATTAATTAATAATGCCGGGGTCATGGTTCCTCCTTACTCTAAAACCGAAGAGGGGTTTGAGCTGCAGTTCGGAGTAAATCACCTGGGACATTTTGTACTTACGGCTCTTTTGTTTGATTTGATCAAAAGTACCCCCAGCTCAAGAATAGTAAACGTATCCAGCAATGCTCATAAAATGGGTAATATAAATTTTGATGATCTCAATTGGGAAAAAAGAAAATATAATGCAAGTAAAGCATACGGCGACAGCAAGCTTGCTAACCTCTATTTTACATATGAATTAAGAGACCGGATGGAAAAGAAAGACCTGCAGGTGAAGGTGACGGCAGCCCATCCGGGCTGGACTGCAACCAATTTACAAAGACATTCTTCTATTATGGAGTTTATGAATAAAATATTTGCAATGTCCGTTGAGAAAGGCACCTTGCCTATACTGAGAGCGGCGGTTGATAAAAACGCAAAGAGCGGTGATTTTTATGGTCCCGATGGATTCATGGCAATGACCGGGTACCCTGTGAAAGCTGATTCAAATAAATTATCACATAATAAAAAACAAGCTGAAAAGCTCTGGGAAGTTTCAGAACGAATGACGGAGATAAACTTCGATCTTAGTTGATCACTAAAGAAATTGAAACAGCACGGGCGTTTTGTCCGTGCTGTTAATCGGCGGCATCATCCTATTTAAATCGTTGAGTTTAATAACATCACATCATTTTTCGTTTTCCTGCTTATGAATTTATCCTTTTATAAATCAGTCTGTCAACAGAAATATTGCCTGCACCCGCAATGGCAAGTGTTATGAACACTGTCAGGAACAGGAATGCTTTTTCCTTAACGGCGAACGGATCATCGGCATGCACTATTATTCCTGCTACAAGCATAGTGGTGATCAGGGGAACAACAGCAAACCTGGTTGCAGCACCGAAGATCAGCAGTAATGAACAGACGAATTCTGCTAATGTTGCAAGTGCAAGTGAGGCTGCCGGACCGATACCAATCGGATCAGCAAACTCTACAGGACCGTTCCCGAACAATGTAACTAATTTCCCGGTCCCGTGTGTCAGCATAAAAACACCGACAACAATTCTCAGAAATAACAGGGCAGCATTTATCTGGTTATCATAATTTCCGGGGTTAAATAATTTCTTCGTCATCTTAGTCTCACTCAAATTAAATGATATTTCTTACGCAGCCTCTACTTCTTCATTTACCGTGTTGAACTCGGCAAGTATCTCTATGTTTACCTCATTGCTTACAACAACGCCGCCGGCCTCAGTAAGTGCGTTCCACTTCAAACCATAGTCAAAGCGGTTAACTTTCGCCGATATCTCAAAACCGGCAACTTCACCTCCATCCATACCTTCAACCACTCCGTTATATATTACATCAAGAGTAACTTCCTTTGTTACGTCACGGATCGTAAGATTGCCTTTTACTTTCAGTTCATAGTCTGACACTTTCTCTGCTGAAGTGGAGACAAATGACATTTTTGGATATTTTTCTGAGTAAAAGAAGTCAGGTGATTTTAAGTGAGCATCGCGGTCACTGTTTCTTGTATTAATGCTGCTTGTATCGGCTTCAAATTTAATCTTTGCGTCGCTGAAGTCATCCTTTTCAGTTTCTATAGAGGCTGAGAACCGATCAAAGTGTCCTCTTACAGTTGATACAACAAGATGTTTTACTCTAAAGTTTACTTCCGAATGTGTCGGGTCAATTTTCCATAGTTTCATGATATTTTTCCTTATTTATTGTTTGACGTAATTCATTTGTTTTGTATCAAACATAAGCTGCAAGGAAAAAGTTCACATTCACATAGGTTAAAAAATGGGGTCAACATATGTTAACGGATCGGAGACCGGAAATTGCCGACAGGCAATGTAAAATAAGTGAGGGGGGCCATTTATGGGATAATTCTTTGCGGACCCTGCTGAGAGACTTGCCTGGGCTGCTTTTTCATTCACAATCCGGCACGATGCCGGCAACAATTACAAATTTCTTAGAATCTAATCCTGTCATCCTTATCACATACATATATCAGGAAATATCCTTGATTTAATTACGTAGTCATTTAATAGCGTTTGTATGGTCCTGCTGATGCAATGATGCGTGGAGCAATTTAAAAATAACATAAAGTATAATCTGATTATGAAGGTCAATTTAAATGAATATTCTAACTATTAATAGTGGCTCTTCAAGTTTGAAATTTTCACTTCATCAGATCAACTCTGAGAAGGAAGTTCTTGAATTGAATGGAGAATTAGCGGACATTGGTATGAAGAAGGGAACTTTTGCGGTTTATAACGGACATGGGAAGAAAATAAAAGAAAATGAAACTCAGATCAGGGATCATAATCATTCCCTGAAATTATTATTTGACTTCCTGAAGAAAAATTTTCCTGAAAAAAGTCTTGATGCAGTAGGACACCGGATTGTACACGGGGGTGTAAAATTCAGAAAGCCGATCATGTTAACAAATAGTGATATTTCAAGCCTGGAAGAAATAATTCCTCTTGCCCCTGAACATCTCCCTCATGAAATAAAAGCAGTAAAAATTGTAAAGGATAGGTTTCCCGGCTTAAATCAGATTGCCTGCTTTGATACCAGCTTTCATCGTCAAATGCCGGGGGTCGCACAAAAATATCCGCTTCCTGAAAGGATGCGGAATGACGGTATCTGCCGCTATGGATTTCATGGACTGTCATATGAATACATTTTGCAGGAACTTGAAAAGGAAGCCGGTTCAGAAATATCGAGAGGACGTATTATTATTGCTCACCTTGGAAATGGTGCAAGCATGGCGGCTGTAAAGGAAAGGAAAAGTCAGGATACAACAATGGGCTTCACCCCATCCGGGGGATTGATCATGAGTACCCGGTCGGGAGATCTTGACCCCGGTGTCATAATTTATCTGCAAAAAGAAAAAAAATTAAATATCGATGAGATAAATAAGCTGGTTAATGAAGAGTCCGGTTTAATGGGGATATCAGGTAAAAGTTCGGATATGAAAGAACTTCTGGAATCTGAAAACCGAAATGATAAGGCAGCACTGGCTATTAATATGTTCTGCTATCAGGCTAAAAAATATTTGGGCGCTCTCACAAGTGTCCTTGGAGGACTTGATACGCTGATTTTTACAGGAGGAATCGGTGAAAACTCGTCTGAAATACGTCAGCGTATTTGTCAGAATATGGATTACCTTGGTATCACACTGAATGATGAGAAAAACAAAGGAAATGAAAAAATAATTTCAACAGGCAAAAGTAAAGTAACTGTGAGGGTAATGAAAACCAATGAAGAATTAATGATTTCAAGACACTCTTACGGGATTTTGAAGGAAAGAAAGTCAGGAGAAAAATTGTATGAAAAAAGTTGAGAATGAAAAAATAGGACTAATCGATCGTTATTGGAGAGCCGCAAATTATCTGGGTGCTGCACAATTGTATTTATGGAACAACCCGCTGTTAAGAAAGCCGTTAAAAGCTTCGGATATAAAACCACGATTACTTGGGCACTGGGGAACCCAGCCGGGACTAAATTTAATTTACGCACACCTGAATCGGTTGATCCGGGATACGAAAGAATCGATTTTACTGGTAGTTGGCCCCGGGCACGGTGCACCTGCTATTCTTTCCAACATATATCTCGAAGGAACGTTAACAGAATATTACCCTGATCTCGATTTTACGGTTGAAGGAATGCGAAGATTTGTACGCCAGTTCTCAACTCCCGATGGAATGCCGAGCCACTTATATCCCGGCGTTCCGGGTATGATGCATGAAGGCGGAGAATTGGGTTACAGTCTTTCTCATGCATTTGGAGCTGTTTTCGATAACCCCGATTTAATCTCTGTGTGTGTTGTTGGTGACGGGGAAGGTGAAACAGGTCCTCTTGCCGCTGCCTGGCATTCAACGAAGTATCTGAACCCTGCTACTTCAGGTGCGGTTTTACCTATTCTGCATCTCAACGGGTATAAACTTTCGGGCCCCTCTCTTTTCGGCAGAATGACCGACTCTGATTTAAAAGATCTTTTCCGTGGTTACGGGTATGATGTACGTATTGTAGAAGGCGACAAGCCTGAAAATGTACATCGTCAAATGTGGGAAACTGTCGACTGGGCTTACCAGGAAATAATTTCTATCCGTGAAAAAGCCAGAAAAGGTGAAATACCTGATCGTATCATCTGGCCGATGATAATATTAAAAACTCCTAAAGGCTGGACCTGTCCAAAAGAAATGGATGGAAAACCTCTTGAGAATACTTTTCACGCTCACCAGATACCAATTACAGATCCCGCAAATAATAAGGAGCATCTAAAGCTTCTGGAAAAATGGCTTCACAGTTATAAACCTGAAGAACTGTTTGAAGAAGAAGGCAAGCCGAAAAAAGATATACTTGATTTTTGTGCTGAAGGTGATCTTCGTATAGGTAAAAATCCGTATGCAAACGGAGGTAATTTCCTGAAACCCCTGAAGCTGCCCGACTTCAAAGATTACGCAGTAGAATTAAAGGAACCTACCGGGTTAAAAACAGAGGGCACAAGGAATTTGGCAAGATATGTAAGAGATATTTTTAAGAATAATAAAGAAGAAGCAAACTTCCGGTTCTTCTGTCCCGATGAAACTACCTCAAACAGGATGGAGCACATATTTGAAGAAACAAACAGAGCATTTATGTGGCCCATCGTAGATAGTGATGAATTTCTGTCGAAAGACGGCAGGGTTATGGAGATTCTCAGCGAACATACCATCGAAGGCTGGTTTGAAGGTTATCTGCTGACAGGCCGGCATGGAATATTTGCCTGCTATGAAGCATTTATACCTATCATAGATTCTATGCTTAACCAGTATGCAAAGTGGCTTAAAGTAGCAAATGAAATAGAATGGAGAAAACCTATATCTTCGATAAATTATCTTCTTACCTCGCATGTCTGGCGCCAGGACCATAATGGTTATACTCACCAGGTACCTAGTTTTATTAATAATGTGGCAAATAAGAAAAGTTCGGTAGCAAGGATCTATTTTCCTCCCGACGCTAACTGTCTGCTTTCAGTTATGGATCATTGTCTTGCCAGTAAGAACTATGTAAACCTTATAGTAGCATCCAAACAGAATATACCGCAGTATCTGGATATGGATGCCGCGGTTGAGCATTGTAAAAGAGGTGCTTCAAGGTGGGACTGGGCAAGCAACGATGATGGTGAACCGGATATTATTCTTGCCTCTGCCGGGGATGTTCCAACCGAAGAAACTGTTGCCGCCGCCTGGCTTTTGCGAAAGGAATTGCCTGATCTGAAAATAAGAGTTGTAAATGTGGTTGATCTGTTTACTCTGATCTCTCACCATGATCATAGTCATGGTCTGGATGACCAGGCCTTTAACGGACTTTTCGGTGAAGATAAAGATGTGATTTTTGCTTTCCATGGGTATCCCCGTGTAATTCACGAATTACTTCATCATCGGCCTAATCCACAGAGATTTCACGTTCATGGCTACATAGAAGAAGGCCGTACCACAACACCTTTTAATATGCGTGTACTGAATAAAATGAGTCGTTATCACCTTGCGATAGCTGCTTTGAACAGAGTAGAACGTATCCGTTCGTACGCAAGTATGACAATCGATAAATTCAATAATAAGCTGAAGGAACATGCGGCATATATTAAAAAGCATGATGATGATATGCCCGAAATAAAAAACTGGAAATGGGAGAATGCTGAATTGGGGAAAAAAAAGTAGAACAAAACTAAGAAGAAAATGAAAAAAACTGATTTACACCTCGCGGGAAATGACAGGGAATTACTAAATAAGATTAAAAAAAGTAAGCCTGTATTTTTTCTTGATTACGACGGCACGCTTACCCCGATAGTAAATCATCCCGAAGATGCCGTATTATCAGACTCGATGAGTTCTGCCTTAAAGGACCTCGCAAAGGTCTGTACGGTGGCCATAGTAAGCGGCAGGGATAAAAAAGATGTTCAGAATTTAGTGGGACTGGATGAATTGATATATGCTGGAAGTCATGGTTTTGATATCAGCGGTCCCGGCGGTATGGAAATGCAGAATGAAGAGGGGAAGAAATATCTGCCCCTGCTCGATAGTGCAGAGGAAAGACTGCAAGGGAAACTGCCGGATATAAAAGGCGCTCAGTTGGAACGGAAGAAATTCTCAATCGCTGTCCATTACCGCAATGTCGGCGACAACGATGTTCAGAAAGTAAAGGACCTGGTTGACGAAGTTCATAAACATTATCCTGCTTTAAGAAAAAGCTTTGGAAAAAAAGTAATTGAACTTCAGCCTGATATCGACTGGAATAAAGGAAAAGCTGTTTTATGGTTAATGAAGAAATTAGACCTTGAAGATGGTAATGTTCTGCCTGTATATATAGGTGATGACCTCACAGATGAGGATGCATTCGAAGCACTGCAGGGAATCGGACCCGGAATCCTGGTGGGGGATCATGGGCATAAAACAAAAGCTCAGTATCTGCTGCATAATGTTGATGAGGTTGAAGATTTTCTCGAGGAAGTAATTAATAATATTAAATCAGAATAGTATTATGGAAACATGGAAAATTGTATATGATGAATGGAACCCCGAACAGGAGCAGCTGCGTGAAGCACTCTGCACTTTGGGCAACGGTTATTTTGCATCTCGCGGTGCGGCTGAAGAATCCAAAGATGACGGAACCCATTATCCGGGAACTTATCTTGCGGGCGGCTACAACCGTCTGAAATCCCATATTGCAGGAAAGGTAATTGAGAACGAGGATCTTGTTAACTGGCCAAACTGGCTGTGTATGAATTTCAGGATCGGTGATGATGATTGGTTCAGTCTGGAAAATGTCGATTTATTAGAATACCATCAGGAACTGGACCTTTTTACGGGGGTTTTAATGAGACATTTCAGGTTTAAGGATCAGAAAGACCGGATAACAGATTTAACCAGCCGCCGCATCGTTAATATGGCCGATCCTCATCGCGCAGCAATACAGTGGGTATTTAAGCCCGAGAACTGGTCGGATAAAATTCATATAATATCGGGACTCGATGGTTCGGTAATAAATAACGGTGTTGCAAGGTACAGGGAATTAGAAAGTAAGCATCTGCAGACTCTTGAAACCGGATCAGAAGGAGAAGACGGTATTTATATTCTGGTAAAGACGGTGCAGTCAAATATTCGTATGGCCCAGGCCGCAAAAACCTATATCACAGGAAAGTTTGAAGAAAAACCTCTGACGCGAGAAACAATACGGAAGGATGAATATATAGGACAGGTGCTTACGTTTGATTGTGAATCCGAAATTCCCGTTCAGATCGAGAAGCTGGTTTCGGTTTATACTTCGCGCGACCCGGCTATCAGTGAACCTGTATTAGAAGCTAAAAAAAGTTTAGCCCGCGTTAAAGATTTTGAAACCATGTTTGAGGAACACAAAATTGCGTGGAATGATCTGTGGGATCGCAGCGACATAGTAATTGAAGATGATGAAGAAGCCCAATTAATCTTACGGCTGCATATTTTTCATTTATTGCAGACAGTATCAATGAATAGTATTGAGCTTGATGTAGGTATACCTGCAAGAGGATGGCATGGTGAGGCATACCGTGGCCATATTTTCTGGGATGAGCTTTACATTTTTCCTTTCCTGAACATGCGCATTCCGGAACTTACGCGTACACTGCTGATGTACCGCTATCGCAGATTGGAAGAAGCCAGGTTCTCTGCACAACAGGCCGGTTATAAAGGTGCAATGTATCCATGGCAAAGCGGCAGCGACGGCAGGGAAGAGAGTCAGGTCATTCATTTAAATCCTAATACGGGTGAGTGGGGACCGGATAATACGCGCCTGCAGCGTCACATTAACTCGGCTATTGCATACAACGTCTGGCAGTATTACCAGGCAACAAATGATATGGAATTTTTATTCTTCTATGGTGCCGATATGATTCTTGAAATTGCAAGGTTCTGGGAAAGTATCTCACAATATAATCCTGAGATGGACCGTTTTGAAATTAAAGGTGTGGTCGGTCCCGATGAATTTCATACCAAATATCCCGACAGGGAAGAAGCCGGATTAGATAATAATGCTTATACTAATTTTATGGCGGCCTGGGTGATGCAGACAGCGATGCGGATATTGAAATTAATTGACGGGGACCGGAAAAAGATGCTGCTTAAAAAGTTAAATATTGAGCCGGAAGAACTCCTAAGATGGGAAGATGTAAGCTCAAAGATGTACTTACCTATACGGGATGATAGTATAATCAATCAGTTCGATGGATATGATAAGCTGGAAGAATTTGACTGGGAAGGGTACAAGAAAAAATACGGCGATATCCAGCGTCTCGACCGGATACTTAAATCAGAAGACGATACAACAAACCGTTATCAGGTTGGTAAGCAGGCCGACGTATTAATGATTTTCTACCTCTTCTCCGCCGAAGGAATTAAAGAAGTATTTGAAAAGCTGAACTATAACTTCAATCCAGAAATGATAACGAAAAATATCGATTACTATCAGCAGAGGACTTCTCACGGATCAACATTAAGCCGGCTGGTTTATTCGTGGGTGCTGGCAAGGTCCAATAGGGAGGTATCCTGGCATCTGTTTAAAGAAGCGCTTAAGAGTGATTACCGGGATATTCAGGGAGGCACAACTCCCGAGGGAATACATCTCGGATCAATGGCAGGGACTGTGGATATGATCCAGAGATGCTATACTGCAATTGAAGTAGGGGAGGACAACTTATGTCTTAATCCGCAGCTGCCTAATGAAGTAAAATGTGTGAATATAAGAGTAAGGTACAGAGGACACTGGATCAAATTAAATATTACTCACGAAAAGATGAGCGTCAATTTTGAAACAGGATGGACAGAAAAGGTTGATATTTGTGTTGACAGCAAGGTTTATTCATTCCAGCAGGGAGATGTTATGGAATTCGATCTGAGTGGTTCAGAATATCACAGAATAGCAAAGCCGGAAACGGAAAAAAGTAATTAGAGGAATTAGATGCAGCCCGGGTATGATCAGGCTTCGTCAAAGGAGCGTTAAAATTTATGAGTGCAGGAAAAAATAAAATGCAGTGGTCAACTGATGGTCTGGAGGCATTGATCTTTGATCTCGATGGTGTAATTACACGTACCGCAGCCCTGCATATGAAGGCCTGGCAGCAGATGTTTGAATCATATTTTCAAAAGTATCGTAAAGAAACTGACGGGGACATTGAACCTTACAAAGGCAAAGAAGATTATCTGAAATATATCGACGGCAAACCAAGGTATGACGGTGTTAAGAGTCTTCTGGAATCACGTGATATCAATCTCGATTATGGTGATCCTGAAGACGGACCCGATAAAGAAACAATTTGCGGACTTGGCAACCGGAAAAATAAGATCTTTCTGGACCTTATGAAGAAAGAGGGCGTCCAGGTTTTTGATGATACAATTAAAAAGATTAAAAAATGGCGGAAACAGGAACTAAAAACGGCAGTAATATCTTCAAGTAAAAACTGTAAAGCTGTACTGGAAACCGCAAAGATAGATGACCTTTTCGATATTAGAATCGACGGTGTTACATCGGAAGAACTGAATATACCCGGTAAGCCTGCTCCCGATATTTTTCTTGAGGCGGCAAAACAACTGGATACAGTTCCGTCAAAGAGTGCAGTATTTGAAGATGCTATTGCCGGTGTAAAGGCAGGGAAAGCCGGAAACTTTAAATATGTAGTTGGCGTTGCCCGCCATGGTAAAGAGGAAGATCTTTATAAAAACGGCGCCAGCCTGGTTATAAATAACTTCGATGAATTATGATGATTCATTTTTATCCTCTTCTTCCGACTTAAGTTTTTTAAGCTGCAAAGGGTGTTCTGCTTGCATTTCCTCCTCACTTATTTTTCCCCTCAGCCAGGCCAGATTCATCGGATAAACGTCTGGATTAAATATTACGAAATAAAAATGCCATATAATTATTGCAAGCGTTGCGAGCAATGCTTCATAGAAATGAACAGTTCTTGCTATATTCCATCCTCCAGTGGTCACCAGGTCTATAAAGAAATTATTAAACCACATAATTATGCCTGTAATTGACATAATTACCGTGCCCCATATTAAAGCCCAGTATTCTACCTTCTCAGCATAGCTGAACCTGTCAAGTTCAGGTTTGCTTTTTGAAAGACCCAGATTATATTTTGCCACACCAAATGCATCGGTAAAATCTTTATGCTTTGGCAGCAGATCTTTTATAAGTTGTTTTCCTCTGTGGGTTGCTATGATGTAATAAATATGATATAAACCGGCTGCGATCAGAACAGCACCTGCAATGCGGTGTACAATACTTCTGAGCTGAAAGGCATCCTTAATAATATCTCTTATAAATACAACCCACCACGCATTGGGAAATTGAAGCATAAAGCCGGTTACGGCAAGCATAATAAAACTGACTGCCAGTACCATATGCTGAATTCTTTCATTCAAAGTCATTCGTAAATAAAGAGAATGACGATATTTCTGTTCCGGTAATTTTCCCTCACTCTTTAATTTTTTTATTTTAGCTTTTTTTACGAAATCCAGGAGATTATGAATAAACATGAGTCCTATTGTCAGGACTATCAGGATTGTATATGCCAGAACAATCCAGTGTAAAGCAGTCACTTTAGGCTGAGGAAATGAAACATGAATTTTCCCCACGGCAAATTTTTCAGTTGCTCCAGGATGACACTTACCACAGGTTTTTGAAAGGTTAGCCTTGTTTACAGAAGATCTCGGGTCATCCGGGGGCAAGATTAGGTGTATGCCATGGCAGCTTCCGCAATTTGCTACTGTAGTAACACCTTCCTGCATTGCCAGACCATGATAACTTTCCTCAAAAGTAGATAAGCGATTGGGATTCAAATTGTATTTGTTAGCCAGTTTAACCGAAGCATGGCAGCTTGAACATAATTTCTGTGAAATATTAAGCTTCGATGTTTTTGCGCTGGGATTACCGGGACTCAAAATATTATGTTCACCATGACAGGTAGTGCAGACTGGTGCATCCTGATTACCTTTCTGCAGAACCTGTGTTCCGTGAATACTCTCTTTATATTTTTTTTCAACTTCATTGTGGCAGTTTCCGCAGGTATTCGGCACATTAAACCTGTTTATTGTGGAGGTTGGATCCCCCGCCGATTTTTGCCTGTGAGCAGTATGACAATTAACACAGTTGGCAGCCTTTCCGTTACCCGAGTCCAAAGCTTGTACGTGGATGCTCTTTTTATAAGATGAAATAAATCCCGCTGAAGGGGAAGTTTCTGATCGTATCTTTGGATTATTAAGATGGCAGGAAAGGCATAGATCATTCTGAGACAGCTTCAGACTGGTTACATCTTTAGCTTCAATCGGTAATATATTTTGATGCATATGACAGGTTAAACAGTTGGGAGCCCCTGCCACTCCTTCTCTAAGTCCGTTTGCATGTGAGGAGGTTTCAAAATCAGACTTTTCATCAGTATGACAATTGCCGCATGTACTTACAATATTGGATTTGCTGAATTTACTCCCTTTGGCTTCGGGCGAAGAAATATCGTGAGTACCATGGCACTCTTTACAGTTCACATCAGGCGTTCCACCCCTGCCGTTTGCGTTCAGCATCTGCGGATGAAAGGGATGCTGTTTCGGGCTGTCTTCATGACATTTTAAACAATTTACGGCTTGAATATTTTTTTTATGCGGGATAGAGTTTGGATCAAAACCGGTATGGCACGACACACAATCCAGGATCCCGTGTACCGAATTTTGAAAAACTTTCTGACTGACAAATAATGAGACCGTCCTGCCGTTTTTTTGCATGGTAAGCGTGCTATCACTGTGACACATGAGACAGTCACTATTGCTCTGAGGACAGGTAGTATTTGAAAGCAAGAATATGTCAAACATAAAAATTAAGATAAAAGGAAGCCGTTTAGGCTTGCGGGAAGATTTATTTTGTGTTAAAAAATTAACCATTAAAAAAGTTTCTATTCAGGATTCGAATTATTACGATTTTAAAATAGTACTGTTACTTCTTTCCTTGTTTGTTAGTAAGCACAATTGCTGATAAACACAATATTTTATATAAAATATTAATATTCTTATGGTTAGAAAATTATTCCAATTTAATTGTTTTATAACTAACTATAAGGTGAATAATTCCAGAGGGAGATAACATATGAGAAAAATTTTGATACTCTTTATCCTTACCTTTGCTGCAATTTCGTTGTATTCCCAATCTGTTGAAATAGCTACTTACGGACGATCTCCTCGTCAGGTTGAGGGAGATACAACCGATATCTTTAATCTTCCATATAATGGTTTGACAAATGTTGGTGCAAATACACAGCTGTATCTTGAAGCTAATTTAACCGGGACTGTATTAAATAATCCGGAATGGCATGTTATTGACAAACCGATTGGCGGGAATGACAGTTTTGGGGCAACTGCCAACTTAACCGACTCAAACCAGGTGGTTATATTTATTCCTGATTCCGTCGGTACTTATAAAATCAATTTTACTAATGGTTCTTTAACTTCAAATACATTGATTTTGAAGGTTGGTTTGTATTTAGGATATACGTATTCCTATCCTATACTGCCGAATCATGCCTGCCAGGATTGTCATAGTGACAAAACTGCTGAATGGCAGCAGACAGGTCATTTTTCAATTTTTGAAGAAGGATTGAACGGTATGCTGGGGAGTCATTATGGTCCGGACTGCATTAAATGTCATACAACAGGCTACGATACAAGTGCAGCTAATAACGGCTTTGACGATTTCCCCTTTGTCTTTCCGGATACTTTATACCCGGGACAATATGATTCACTTGTGGCTGAATTTCCACAGGCCATGCTTCGCGGACGGGTTCAGTGCGAAAGTTGTCACGGGCCTGGAAGCATGCACGTTGGAGCTGCAAATATAATGTCTGTGAGTCTTAAAGCTGGCAATTGTGCCTGGTGTCATGATGAGGGTACCCGGCATGTTATCCCTGCACAATGGAGAATTACAAAACATGCTTTACTTCCCGATAGTGAAACCAGGGCCAGCTGCGCACCATGTCATAATGGTGAAGGATTTGTTAAATATATTAAAAACGGCAGACAGCCGCTGACAAATAATATTTCAAATAAAGTACCTATTTCCTGTGCTGTTTGCCATGATCCGCATAGCGTACAATATCCTCATCAGATTAGAGCCAATGATGTTACACTGGAAAATAATGTTGAAATAAGCAATGTGGGAACCGGTGCGCTTTGTATGAATTGTCATCATGCACGGCATGATGCCGTAAGCTATACCAATGATTATTTAAATAATCTGAGATACTACGGCCCGGACATGGGGCCACAAGCGGACATATTAGCCGGTACCAATGCTATTACATTTGGACAAAATATTCCGACTTCACCTCATCTGGTCGCAACTGAAAATTCATGCGCAACCTGCCATATGTTCCCTGCAAGCTCCGATTCTCTTGGCAATGTAATACTTGTAGGCAGCCACACCTTCAGCATGAGCGATCCAGACGGTAACGATAATGTTGCAGCCTGCGCTCCCTGTCATGGTAATTTTGGTCCTGAATTTTCGGATAAGAAATACTACGTAAACCAAAATGCTGACCTGGATGGTGATGGTACTGCAAACGGATTACAGATTGAAATCCAGGGTCTGTTAGATACCCTTGCTAATCATCTGCCTCCGCTTAATTCCTTAACTGTTACGGTCGATTCAAGCTATACATTGACACAGGCCCAGGCAGCATATGACTATATTATGGTCACTTCAGACAGAAGCCTGGGAGTTCATAATCCTGAATTCATTTATGGTATACTGAGAGCATCTCTTGATGCAATTGGCGTTTCGGTTGGGGTTAGTAACGAGGAATCATCACTTCCGCATGATTTCAGCTTAGCCCAGAATTATCCGAATCCGTTTAATCCGGCTACTACAATTCAGTATGAATTACCGGAAGGATCAAACGTTAAGATAGCTGTTTATAATGCACTGGGAGAACAGGTTGAAGTGCTTGTAGATGGATTTAAGAACGCAGGAACTTATCAAGTGAATTTCAATGGTACAAACCTTGCCTCCGGAATATACTTATACAGAATGGAAGCAGGAAACTTTGTTAAGGTAAATAAGATGCTGTTGCTCAAGTAACATTTTAAAAAGCGACTGACTTAAAAGCCAAGAAGTTAGGACATCATAATGTCTGCACGATATAATTTGATATGATGTCGTGCAGACATTAAACAGCTTTTATATGAGCCGCAGTTTCTTAAACAGGGAATGGGAGACCAAATTGTATAAATGGCATATCTAAAAGCAGGATACTGAGGTAGAATACTGGAGGAAAACTGAAGAATTGTCCCGCCTGAAATTACTCTTATACTCAAGCGCCATGACACATCGTGCAGGTTAAATCCTGGACATCTTCGCCGAGATCAACAGGATGCTGAAATGTTAATCCTTTTAATGAAACCTTTGTTGTATCCTTAATAGTCTGGGATATTATCAGGTGGCAGGTGTTGCAATCCTTGGGTATTGCATTCCCTTTATCATCAACGTGTTCGCCGTCGTGGCATCTGAAGCATCCCGAATAATACATATGTCCTATATTATTAGGATACACCTTCCAGCTAACATTCATTGTCGGGAAATAATTATTCTTATATATCTCCTGTATATTACGTATGCTTTTATTTACAGCCGATGAATCAGCATCCGGATATTTGTCGGAATAAAAGTTTTTGATAAGGAGTTTAATGCTGTCGAGTGCTGACTGCTTATTCGTATAATGATTATCCAGAACCTCAACAGCTTCACTTTTAATATAAGGCAAAGTAGTATCTATTCTGTCCATGGACATATATGAATCGGTTATTTTACTCGACTGATGGTAAATATGTGTCGGCTGATTATGACAGTCGATGCAGTCCATTGTACGTAGAAAGCCCTTCTCCTTCATCTTCTTTTCATCAAACTTAACCTTCCCCTTCCTGTATATCGTCACCTTCCCTGTGGTACGATTAACAGCTTTAACCCAATTGATCACCTGCCTGGTTGAATCAGCCTGCAGGTAAGTAATCGTATTATTTATATTCATGTGCCAGTGGATCCCGGTTTGTTTGGCGAGAGTATTATTCCCTCCGCCTACTTTCAAAAGCATGGTTATATCCGAGTGGGTATTATTCTCATCCTGCAGATAATAATTGAACTTAACCTCTTTCCTTGCATAGAAATTCTGTGGCCAGTGGCATTGCTCGCACACCGCCTGGGCAGGCCGCAGATTTTTGATTGGAGTAGGAATAGGACGCGGGTATTTATTAAAAAGAGCGGAGTAAACCTGGTAAATGCCCGAAATTTTATACTTAACGAACCAGCCGGCACCCGGTCCAATATGACACTGTACGCAGGCAACCCTGGCGTGAGGAGAATTCAGATAAGCAGTATACTCGGGATTCATTACATTGTGACAGAGCTTGCCGCAGAACTCTACCGAATCGGTATATTCATAAGCTTTATAGCTGCCGAAAGCAGTAAGAAAAAGCAGTAATACGCTCCCCACCACGAAAATAATAAATGATCTTCTCTGTTTATGATCATTAAGATCTATGCGTGGAAGTTCCTTTTCGTCGTAGGTTCCTTTCCGTTTTTTCCTTTTGGTCCGCCAGATCCCCACGGCGATTAATATTAGTCCCGCAATAAGAAAAACGGGCAGGCCTATAAAGATCACTATTCCTGCATAAGGCTTTGGCTGTGAAGAAGTTGACTCCAGGATGTAGAGAAAGATAATAAGTCCAAGGCTGAGAAGGGCAAGAATAACGCCGATGAAAGTAATAGTATTATAAAAAGTATCCGGGAAAAGTCTCTTTTTCAAGATCTTAATAATGTAATTATCAAAAAATGATGACCCAATTTAGACAGATAGTTTATAAATGGATGTGAGCTGTATTCTATGGCTTCCATTGTCCTTCAAGGATGGATATTACAAAGCCTATCTGACCAAGGTGATAATAATCGTGGTGTAATAAGCCTTCAATATCTGACCGGTTTTTATGTCCGGGTCTGTTCTCTTCTTCCAGATAGCGCTTTCTGCTTCAGAACTGTTAACCTCCGGTAATCTGCACCGGGTAAAAGAGTGCTCCGGAGATGACTGCGGATGGCTGTTCCTTGATACCAGCAAGAACGGAAGCCGCCAGTGGTGCAGTATGAAAGACTGCGGCAATCTCGCCAAAGTCAGGAAATTCAGAGAAAAAAATAATTGAACCTATCAAAAATAAATACCAAATTCGTATTGTTATTCTAATATAAGTCGGGAGGGACTGAATATGAAGAAGTTTTTTTTCCTTTTTATAATTCTGACATCTTCACATATTTACTCTCAAAGCCAGTTTCAGAATTTTATCAATCACGTCAACTCACTCGGCGACCCGGCTGCAAAACAGGCTGCTGTTGACAGTTTTATGACATACGCACGAACTGTTGGTATTCCATTCATTGAAGATTCGACGGCAAATTTTATTTACCAGGGTGATGTAAGTTCAGTATCTGTCCCGGGAGATTTTAACGACTGGGATACCAATGTATGGCCGATGACCAGGCTGAATCAAACTGATTTTTGGTACAGGTCGGCTAATTTCGAAATGGATGCACGGCTCGACTATAAATTTGTACTTAATGGAGGTACCTGGATACTTGATCCTGAAAATCCTAACACGTGCCAGGGGGGATATGGTCCCAATTCCGAACTCGCAATGCCCCTGTATATACAGCCCTGGGAAATTATCGCTAATCCGAATATTCAGCATGGAACTGTAGTTTCCACGGTAATCTACAGCACAAATGTCGGTACAAATTATACACTGTATATATACCTTCCCCCCGGCTACGATTCATTATCAGCTGCAGCCTACCCGACGGTATATTTTCAGGATGGCTCAGAATATATAACACTGGGAAAAGCAGTAAATGTTGTAGACAATTTACTGGACAGTGGAAAAATTCAGCCTGTTATTTGTGTATTCGTGAAGCCGAATAACAGGAATGAAGAGTACGCGGGAAGCTTAAGAAATCAGTATATAGCATTTTTTGTAAGCGAGCTTGTCTCTTATATAGATGCAAATTACAAAACAAAAGATGACCCGAAGGAAAGGCTGGTACTGGGAGATTCATTCGGCGGGAACATTTCCGCACTTATCAGTTACAACTATCCGGAAGTATTCGGTTTATGCGGATTGCATTCGGCCGCATTCTGGCCAAATAATTATGAAGCATACAACCTTATAGTAAACGGACCATTTGAAGACATTAAATGGTGTTCGGTTTGGGGAACGTACGAAAGTCTGTACATCAATCTTCGTCCCTTCAGGGATTATCTGTTATCTGCGGGTTATGAACTTGACTGGCTCGAGAGACCGGAAGGGCACAGCTGGGGATTATGGCGGGCGAACATAGACAGGATACTGGAGTATTTCTATCCCGCAAATTCAACCGCTGTAGCAAGCAGCATTAATATAGTCCCCGGAAATTTCATACTATTTCAGAACTACCCGAATCCATTCAACCCAACAACAAAGATCAGGTGGCAGCAGTCCACAGACGGTCTGACAACACTCAAAATTTACGATGCACTTGGGCAGGAAGCGGCCGTACTGGTAAACGAATACAAACCAGCCGGCAGCTACGAACTGGATTTCAATGCCGGGAACCTTCCGAGCGGAGTATACTTCTATCAAATTAGGACAGGAGATTTTCAGGCTATAAAGAAGATGGTTCTGCTGAGGTAAGCAGGATCTTCATTTTATTATGAAAAGTCAAGATCGCCAGGGAGCGAGCGATAGAATGGGCTGCAGAAAAATGATTTCAATCCATAATCTTTTTTAATTGATCCACTTTATTAATCCCGTTCAATGCGGCAACACGATATGCCTCGGCCATAGTCGGATAATTAAATGTCGTGTTGATAAAGAACATCAAAGTATTTGCTTTCCCTTTTTGCGACATAATTGCCTGACCGATATGAATAATTTCTGCGGCTCCGTGCCCAAAACAATGCACACCCAGTATTTGTAATGTTTCCCTGTGAAAAAGAATTTTTAGCATTCCAGTTGTTCTTCCGGTTATTTGCGCACGTGCCAGATGTCTGAAGAATGAATGCCCCACCTCATACGGAATCCTTTTCTTTGTCAATTCCTCTTCCGTATAGCCAACGGAACTTATTTCCGGGATAGTATAAATTCCTGTTGGAATAAATTCAACAAGCTGGTGTTCGCACTTACCGAATATGATATGGGTGGCTGCAAATCGTCCCTGGTCATATGAAGCACTTGCCAGATTTGGAAATCCAATTATATCTCCTGCGGCGTAAATATTAGGAACAACAGTCTGATCATTTTCATTAACCATTATTGATCCCTTGGAATCCGTTTTTATTCCGAGCTTCTCTAATCCCATTTCATCTGAATTACCCGTCCTTCCCTGTGCCCACAAAAGATAATCGGTACGGATTTCTTTATTTGATTTTAAATAGACAGTAACTCCCTTGTCATCCGCGATTACTTTTTCATATTCTTCATTATGTCTGAGGATTACGCCATTTTCCCTCAGAAAGAAGCTCAGCGCATCAATAATTTCATCATCAAGAAAAGCTAGAAGTTTATCCCGTGTGTTTATTAGATTTACTTTAATCCGCAATGCTCTGAAAATTGAAGCATATTCACATCCGATAACACCCGCACCATATATTGTTAATGAGCGTGGATTATCTTTTAAATTCAAAACAGTATCACTGTCCAGAATTCTTGGATGAGTAAAATCAATGTCGGGAGGGTGATAAGGACGGGAACCGGTTGCAATTACGAAATAATCGGAAGTATAAGTTTTCTCAACACCGTTTGAAAGTTTAACCGAAATCGTATGCGCGTCTATAAAAGTCGCTCTGCCGTCAATAATATCAATAAGATTTCTTTCGTAGAACCCCTTTCTGAGGTTAAACTGTTCCTGAATTACCACGTCAGCTTTTTTTAACAATGATTGATAATTTGCCTCAGCCAGGCTATTGGTTTCATATAAAAGCTGGCTGGCATGGCGTAAAGCTTTGCTTGGGATCGTGTTCGTGTGCGTACAGCTGCCGCCTATCATTGAAAAATAGTCGCACATAGCAACATGCAAACCTTCTTTAGTGCATTTCATCGCCGCGCCTTCTCCCCCCGGGCCGCTGCCTATTACAATTACATTGTATTCATTTTTCAAAATTACTGCCTCCGGATTATTAAGTAATCTAAATTAAATAAATCCGGATATATTAATTGTGCAACGAAATATATTTCCGCCTGTCATTTAGTTTATCCGCTCATAAATTATACAAGAGAAGATTTTAGTCAGGGAAGTGACAAATACGATATTATATTTGATGCAGTTGGAAAGATCCCTGCATCAAAACGAAAAAAAGCTTTGACCAGGACAGGACGTTACCTTAATGTACTTTCAATAACCACAAATATCAGGTTAAAGATAGAAGATCTGCACTTTCTCAAAGAACTATGCGATAAAGGAGCAATAAAGACAGTGATTGACAGGTACTACAAGCTCGAAGAAATTGTTGAAGCACATCGTTATGTAGACAAAGGTCATAAAAAAGGTCACGTAGTTATTAAAGTTGAACATAATCCCGAATTAGCATATTAATATGTTCTTGTGAACCCATAACAGTAGAACATAATTTGTTTGCTGGAAACCCTGACAGCAGCTGCATCGGCTTAATACAGACTGTCTATTGGCAAAATTACCGGGCAAGGTCCAAAAGGTATTACTACGACATCTAGAGGGGCAAATACGACATAATGACCGCGGCGACGCCGGAAATTCAGATTAAACTTTGAACCGTTCTGAAATTTGCTGATAGAAAAGGAGCGATCTGTTGCTTTTCCGGAAACAGATTATCTATTAAGAGCTTGCGGAATCGATTCAGACTAATTCAATTTAACCTGTACATTATGTTCCTGCCGGTCATCAACAAGGGAAATTACTTTATCTTGCTTCTGTTCTCCATCAACTGTTATACTAAGATGAATATCCGCATCGTGTACCTGGTAAACTGTAATGTGGTAAATAGTTTCCCGGTATCTGTAATTCACTTTATAGGTCTCCCAGTCAGCGGGAATGCAAGGTTCAATATATAATTTATCGGCTTCAAGTCTTAATCCCAGCAGTGATTCTACAATAAGACGGTACAGCCATCCCGCCGATCCGGTGTACCAGGTCCAGCCTCCGCGGCCGGTATGAGGCTCTACCGCATAGATATCGGCGGCAACAACATAGGGTTCAACTTTGTATACGGCTATATCTTCCGGCTTTAAAGAATGATTGATCGGAATGATGATCTGCAGCAGCTCCCACGCGCGTTTGTTATCAGCCAGAGCCGCGAAAGCCATGGCTGCCCAGATCGCAGCATGTGTATATTGCCCACCATTCTCTCTCACGCCGGGAACGTAGCCTTTTATATACCCCGGGTTTAAATCTGATTTATCGAACGGCGGATCCAGAAGCTGAATTAGTTTATTATCGCGGTTTACAAGGTGGTCATCTAATGCCTGCATAGCCAAGGGGGACCGGGCTTTATCACCGGCACCTGAAAGAACCGACCAGCTTTGCACGATTGAATCGATTCTGCACTCCGGGTTAACAGCGGACCCAAGCGGTGAGCCATCATCAAAATATGCTCTTCGGTACCATTCGCCATCCCAGCCGTTTTGATCTATGTTTTTCTGCAACTCGGAAGCTTCAGCTTTACACCGATCCGAGAATGGAATATCGCCCTGCATTTCTGCAATCTCTGCGAACCGGATCAGTACTTCATAAAGGAAGAATCCTAACCAAACACTTTCGCCTTTTCCTTCAATTCCAACCATATTCATTCCGTCGTTCCAATCACCGCCTCCGATCAGCGGCAAACCATGATCACCAAATCTTAATCCTCTTACAATAGAACGGACACAATGCTGGTATAGACTTCCGGATTCTTCAGCAATGGCCGGAAGATCATAATAGGAATCGACGTCAGGGTTAATTGTATGACCTTCCAGGAAATATACAGATTCATTCAGCACACCTGTATCGCCTGTACTTTGTACATACCGGCAAACCGCCAAAGGCAGCCAGAGATAATCGTCCGAGCAATGTGTCCTTACACCACGGCCGGCAGGCGGGTGCCACCAATGCTGCACGTCTCCTTCCCGGAATTGCCGGCTTGCGCAAAGTAAAAGGTGATTTCTTGTCAGGACCGGCTCAGTATGAATAAGCGACATTACATCCTGAAGCTGATCCCGGAAACCGAAAGCTCCGCCCGACTGGTAATATCCGCTTCGTGCCCATATGCGGCATGCCAGTGTCTGATACAACAGCCATCCGTTAGTTAATATATCCATAGCGGTATCCGGCGTCTCGATCTGAACCGCACCAAGTGTTTTATTCCAGTAATTCCATACAGCCTCCAGTGCTTTACGGGCTGCATTCGATCCCTGGAAGCGGCGGAGTATTTTAATTGCATCATCCTCATTACTCCCTGCACCGAATTTAAAAATGACCTCACGTTCCTGATCTTCGGCAAGTTCAAAAGAAACCCTGATGGCCGCACACGGATCCAGACCTGCGCCCATATGACCGGAAAGAGCAGAACCGGTCATAGCCGCAGGGCTCTGCAGTGAACCATTTCGGCCAATGAATTCAGTGCGGTCACCGGTTAGACTTTCAGGTGCACTGTCTGTCTGAAAGAAGACAACCCTGTTGGCAAATTCTGAATTGTAAGGATTCCGTGCAAATACCGCTGAGCTCACGGGATCAATTTTTGTTATAATATGCATACCTGTTTTTGGATGCAGATCACCAAGGACCAGCTCTACATAGCCTGTACAAGACAGCCTGCAGGATCTGCCTGACTCATTTCGTACTTTTAATACTGAAAACTTGATCGACGTATCTGTTGCAGAATATATCCAGAGCTCCGTACGGATACCATTTTCCGTATGTTCAAAAACACTGTAGCCGAATCCATGACGGCTGGCGTATGCACCATTTCCCCTGACAGGCAATGGTGTAGGTGACCAATAGTGACCGGTATCCTCATCACGAATGTAAAAAGCTTCTCCGCTTGAATCGCTGACTGGATCATTGTTCCAGGGAGTAAGCCGGAATTCATGTGCATTCGTACTCCAGGTGTATGTCGGACCGCTTTCCGAAACAACTGTTCCAAAATCCCGATTTGCAATCACATTTATCCATGGAGCCGGGGTAACCTGGTTAATTGAGGTTGTAATTATATATTCACGACCATCAGGTGTGAACCCTCCCACTCCGTTAAAGAAGATCAGATCTTTACGGGGAATCGGGGTGTCATCCTGCAGCACCCTATGATTCCGCACTGCTTTGAAAGGTCTGACCGGCACTTTTTCAATGTTCAGTTTGTTAAGCTGCTGCTCAAGGGTTCCCAATTGATCGGAGATAATTACACGGGCAGCTGTCTGGATGAGGATCCGATCCTCGCTGGATATCTGATCAGACTGTCTTACAAATATTCCACCTGATTTATCAACCAGTCCGGCTTCTACACCAGCGGTAATCAGCATCAGAATTTGTTCCTGCAATAACTGCCTGTAACCGGCACGGTCTTCATTCCAGATCACCAGGTCGACCGCTAAACCTTTCAATCTCCAGTATGAATGAGCCTGGACAAGCTGACGAACGAGACTTATGTTGTCAACATTTTCAATCTTAAGCAGCACGATCGGCAAATCACCGGAAATAGCATAACCCCACAACCCTGATTGCCCCCTGCGATTTTTCATAATTACTTCCGGATTGGCTCGCATAGAAGAATTTCCGTAAATGATTGAGCTGGCGATACGCCTGAAAATTTGTGCATCGCCCTCTGAGGCATTCAACTGACGCAATGTTACCTGGCTGTGTGTCCAGGCAAGTTCGAAGACCCTGTTGGCGAGCCGTCTGTCCTGATACTTATCAATAAGGGTCAGGGCTGAATCCCGGGTTTCACACATTCCGAAAACCATATCTATTGCAGCAGTTTCCTCAGGTTCAAGAGTTAATTTATAACGGATTGAAACTATGGGATCAAGTACTGAGCCCTGGCCGCCGGAAAGAGGGCCGGGATCTTTCATTGCTCTGGGAAAAGCACTTGTGTTCCCGCGGCCAATGAACTGCATCCGATCTGTTTCATAAGAAGTCTTTCCCTTATTTACCCCACGCCCCGCCAACATATGAAACATAAATGGTGTTTTTTCTTCCACTGATCTTGGCCTCCTCGTGCAGAGGATTGAATTCCGCTCAGGGAGCAACTCGGTGTGTACAAATAAATTACTGAATGCAGGATGCAGATTGTCAGAAGCAGCAGAGGCAAGAACTACTTCTGCGTAACTGGTAATTTCAATGGTCCTGCTGACGCGCGATTTGTTTGTAAGATGAATTCTACGAAGTTCGGTATCGTCTTCAGGAGAGACAACAATCTCTGTATGCATATCAATGTTCTGATCGCTGCGCCGGAATTCCGCTAATCCTTCAGAAAAAATAACTTCATAAGATTTTGAACGTTTCAGCGTTGGTTGATGCGCTGTTGACCAAAATTCACCACTAGTTTCATCCCGGATATAACAGAAAGTACCCCAATTGTCACGTGTATAATCCTCACGCCATCGCGTAACCTGAATATCTTTCCATTTGCTGCAGCCTCCACCGGCGTTGGTAACCATTACGTGGTATCTGCCGTTTGACAACAGATGCACTTCAGGAACCGGTGTATCGGGATTATTGATTACCTGCACCGGAATTTCCGTACCCCCGGATTTAATTGGAGTATCCGTAAGCCCTGAGTCATGTGAATGGAATATTGTTGACTTAGGAATTCTTTCCTGAAGCAGCAGCATGGTGGCTTTTAACAGGGGATCCGATCTGAATCGCTTTTGCATCTGACGGTTCAGGATCAGATATGCAAGAGACAGCAGGCTCATTCCCTGGTGATGTGTCATAAAAGATTTAATTATCACACTCGATTGCCCCCGCGGAAGGCGTGATTTCGTATAATCAGCAGCTTCATAAAAACCAAATTCTCCCAGCAGACCATCTTCTGCCAGCCGCTGAAGATTCAGACAAGCTTCCTTTGGTTCGATCATCAGGGCAAGTACCGTAGCATAAGGAGCGATAACCAGGTCATCGGCCAGTCCGCGCTTTAGTCCCACCCCCGGAACACCAAATGCACGGTACTGGTAATTAAGGTTAACATCCACGATATTATAACCTGATTCAGATATTCCCCATGGAACTCCGCGGTTTTTTCCATATTCAATCTGAACCTTTACAGCTGCTTTATAAGTCTGGTGCAGTAAAGTGTTCTCGTAGGTAGGCATTACCAGCAGCGGCATCAGGTACTCGAACATTGAACCGCTCCAGGAAAGAAGAATGGGATCCCCGCCTGCAGTGGTAAGCAGCCTGCCTAATGCGAACCAGCTTTCCTGCGGAAGCTGTCCCTGCGCAATCCCCACGAAACTGCTTAATCTTGCCTCAGAGGCAAGCAGATCGTAGTAGCTTGAGTCCCTTCGTCTTTCATTCACACTATAACCCTACTGAAAGTAAATGGCGCGATTCGTCATAGAGAAAATTATAGTCCATCTGGGCAAATCTGCCGGCTTGTGCAGCAAGACCATCAATAACTGCAATACGCTCACTTGCCCGTGTACAGGCCTTATGAATCATTTCTATTTCATCCTGAGGTCTGCTTTTCCCGGAGACGTTAACAGAAGGATCTTCGAAACCGGCCGACGACAGTTCAGGTTCTGCTAATCTGCGCAGTGTAGGTATTTCATCGTCCATCATAAAATCTCTCAGGGCAGAAGAATCCGGTACATTAAGCCAGGGGACAAGAAATATTAATTCATCAAGGGAACTGCGGCACTGGTCTGCGAGCTCAGCAGCCAGCTGTTTAATTTCATTATTGTTATTTGTTGAAAAACTGTTTTCTATTTCGATACTTAATGATGCAAATTTTTCAAGACTTCGGAAAAAATCTTTAAGGGAATTGAGCGGAGAAGTTGCTATTAAATCCAGGTCCTTCTTAAATTGAGCCAGCCTGTCATCATGAATTTCCCCCGCAGCATTGATAAGAATCCTTAATGAGTCACTTATTCCTTCAAATACTTGTTTACTTATTATTTTATTATCAGGGAGTGAAATAAGACCCTGCCTGAGTGTAAGCAGGTGACCCATGAGATTTCCGCTGTCGACGGATGAAATGTAAAGGGGAGACAATGGCGTTAAAGTTTGTGTATCATACCAGTTGAAAAAATGTCCGTGGTACCGGTCAAGCTCTTCCATAGTGTTAAAAGTTTTTGAAATACGATCTATCAGTTCACCGGTAGTTATATAACCAAAATCATAAGCGGACAAATTGGCCAGGAGCGACAATCCAATGTTTGTCGGTGAAGTTCTGTGTGCAACCACGCCAACGGGATTTTCCTGGTAGTTATCAGGAGGCAGCCAATGGTCTTCGGGACCCACAAAAGTATGAAAGAATGACCAGGTTTTTCGGGCGATTTCTCTTAAAAATAATTTTTCTGCAGCGGATAAAATTACTCCGGGACGTGCAGGAGGCAGACTGATCCACCAGACAAAATACGGAGACAGGAACCAGAGAAATAATACGGGCAGAGCTGCAGCAGGCAAACTTTGTTTTACAAACACGAAATAGATAATTGAAGAGATAACGATAGCCGGGGCGATCCACATTTTCCGGAAGGAATCGGGCAGGGTAATATGCCTGCTGCGGTCGACGGACGGATTCCACTCGAGAAGTTTTTTATGCGAGATCATTGTTCTCCATAGTGTACGAATAATCGCATCCAGACTAAAAAACATTTCATATGGGAGTGTAATTATCGTAAAGACTGCCTGAGAAAGATGTACGCCGGTGGATCGTATAGCTGCAGCCAGGTGCTGCCTTAAAAGCACATCTGCCGGTTTGTTAAAAAAATCAACGATGGATATAACAAGAGGAGGGATCAGAATAATTCCGATCACTGCCAGGGTCCAGAACCATGGTTCTGAAAGTACTGTCCATCCCAAAAGCAGCAGCAGTGTAAGTGCAGGAGGTGAGAGACTGCGCCGGAGATTGTCAGCAATTTTCCATTGAGAAAGCCCGGAAAGCGGATTTTTGTGCAAACCGCCTTTAAGAGTTGGGACGACCGGAAACAGCCATCTTATTAATTGCCAATCCCCACGGATCCAGCGGTGCCGGCGTTTTACATCCGTATAATAATGTGACGGATATTCTTCAAATAATTGTACATCACTCAACAATCCCGCCCTCGCATAGCAGCCTTCAATAAGATCGTGACTCAGGATTTGATTCTCAGGAAATCTTCCCTTCAGAACCTGCCCGAACATGTCAACATCATAGATACCTTTACCGATAAATGACCCTTCGCCGAATACGTCCTGGTAAACATCCGATATAGTGCGTGTATAAGGATCAATTCCCGGTTCGCTTCCGAAAAGACCTGCATAACGAGTGCGATTTATTCCGGGAAAGCTTACTGCAACCCGCGGCTGTAATATGGTATAGCCTTCAAATACACGTTTTCTGTTTTCATCATAGCGCGGACGGTTAAGGGGATGATCCATCGTTCCTACCAGCTGCCTGGCTGAGTCACGCGGTAATTGGGTATCGCTGTCAAGAGTAATTACGTATTTAACTTGCTGCAGAATATCAGTATTACCGACGATCAGAGAGAATATGTCCTTTGAACCGCCGCGCAGCAGTGAATTCAGTTCCTCAAGCTTTCCTCTTTTGCGTTCGTAACCCATCCACTTCCGCTCGTGTGAATTCCATTTCCGGGGACGGTGAAAAAGAAAGAAATTATCACCTTCATATTTTGCATTAAGGTCCTCAATCATTTTAGCGGCAAGCTGCTGAAGAGATTCATCCTCCGGCAGAGATTCTTTATCAGAGTCCTGAAAATCAGTAAGCAGGCAATAGTAAAGATTGCTATCCTGGTTTCCCAGGAAACGTATTTCCAATGCCTCGGTCAGTCCTCTTATATTATCTTCATTAATTAATATTGAAGGAATAACGATAAGTGTACGAGATTCCGCCGGTATCCCTTCCGAGTAATCCATTCTTGGTAATCGGCCGGGCTTCACAAACAGGGTGGAGATCCAGTTAACAAGGGCAACAGGTAAATTAGCGGCAGCAATAAAAAAGAGTATTCCCATAAGAACAAGCTGCAAATCATCAAATCCTTTATCGTAAACCTGCACTAACATAGCGGCGGTAATGAGGATAGTGAATAGTATGATTGAACCGCTGTAAATCATTAAAGGAAACCTGCGGCTTATCTTTGCCAAATCCTTTAAAGGGGAGAACCGTGCATTACAGGCCGATTCCAGTTTCATTAAACCTTTATCTATCAGGTAGTATCCGACGTGTGCGGTACGGGGATCGCGTTCTTTTACTGCAGTGCTCTCCTCTGAAAGACGGATTGCCGTCCCGGCAATTTCCTCTTCGGAAAGAGAACTGTTCCTGGCTATTTTTTCTATAACATGGCGGTACTGGTCGCGTGTCAGGAAATCCATTTGTCCGTAAACGCCGGCCGGATCTTTCATCAGAATATTTTCAACGGAACTCATCGTTTCAACGAAACTTTTCCAGTCCATGGTTTCGAGAAAACGGAGGCTCCCGATACTATTACTGATAGAGACCTGATCTGCCGCCTGCTGCTGATTCCCAATCTGTATTAACTTTTCAACTGTCTGCCCTGAATCAGAAAGCCTTTGTTCGACCCATGTAAGTGCAGAAGACAGAGTATGGCTTAAACCCTGCAGTCTCCGGGTAAGTTCAGAAACGAAAGGAGTTGTCATCGGCGGGTCTGACCTGGACATATCGGCAACAACCTGGATCAGATTCTTAGGATCTTTCTCAACCATTTCAATCATTTCATCTGCCCAGGCATCAGCTAAATTACGTTCGATCCTTCCGGCAGCAACCTTTACGGCAACACGGCGAAGATTCTCAATCAGTGCCAGCCGCAGCATGATCGGGATTGCCCATAATTCGCCTATCTTTAATACATTTACAGTCTGATAGGCAGACACGAAGCGGTTAAGATTTTCCGGATCGACCCGTCCATCACCATGCGATATAATTTCCTGTGCAATATCATAGACACGGGGCAGACCTTTCGATAAACCATTTGAGAGTCGGGGCAGCTCACGGCTATAACCTTTGGGCAGGTGTTTTTTTCCCGTACGGATCTGTTCTTCGATCAAATAAAAATTATCCAGCAGCCATTCCGAGGCAGGTGTAATCGCATGCTTTGCTTTAAGAGCTTCGATCAATAACCCATGAACTTCAAAAAGAAAATCCTCGTTTTCCGCCAGGCGATTAAGAAGCACTGGCTCATGTTTATCCCTGTTAGTTAGGGTATGAGATCCCGCAAGTATTTTGCCGTGCTGCTCCATCTGGTCGGCACTGAACAACTCCGCGCGCAGCGGAGGTTCCGTATCAGCAAACTTTTTAATAAGGGAATTTTCAATAAGCTGCGACTTAAATCGTAAAATAGACTCATTTATATTCGGGGTAATTACCTTCATGTTCTTCGAACCGATCTGTCAGTGTAATTTGAAATATACGATCTTATGCAGTAATAACCCGTCCGTTAATAAATTCTCTCTTTTTTAGCCTGAAACATTCATATTTTAATCAATAACGAAAGTTCCACCCCGGTTAAAACAATATGGGTACGAAATCTGTGCAGGCGGGGTAACCGTATCGCTACAGCATTCCAAATCTACAAAACTCATTTAGGCATTCGGTAGGTTTGCCGGTTATAGTATCTGTTAATTTAAGCTAACTTCAATAAATAAATTCCAAAGTTACCGCCGCTTACAATTTTTTTATGTTCGACAATAAAACCAGAATGTTCAATCAAACTTTGCAAACCGCCATTCTTCATAAAATGCCGGTAATTTTTATAATGGTCACGACCAGCAGCAATTTCAGATATAGTAATGATTGTCTTAGAATAGAATCCTTTGAAACCCTTTAATGGTCCGGTATGAAAATCAATCAATAAAATTCTACCGTCTTTTTTTAAAACGCGTTTAGCTTCATTCAAAACATCAAATCTCATTTGTTGATTCATTTCGTGCAGAACAGTAGAACTCAGGATTAAGTCAAATTTATCATCTTCAAAACCGGATTCAGTTGCATCACATAGTTTGAGATTTGCATTGCTACCCAATTTTTTTTCTGCAATTTTAATCATTGCATTTGAAAGATCTATTCCAAACACATTGCATTTTTCCTGTTGATATAATTTAAGGTGAGCCCCTGTTCCACAACCAATATCAAGAACATCCATTCCAGCTTTAACGGGATACATTTTCATCCCGATCTTTCTTAACCCGCTATTTATTGGTTCAAAAATATTATCATAAAAAGCTGCAATATTTCTATAATTATCTTTCATTTAATCATTCCTTTAGCACTATAACTATTAATTATGCTGCACGGGGTTTTGTGTTAAAATCTTAGTATATAAAAATATGCTACACATAATATCATTCCACTTACTAAAAATGCTGATATATCTGAAATTGTACTAATTGTTTATTATCCTGGAGAATTGCTATCAATTATAGTAGCCTGACTTAATCATACCCCAGGTGTCTTAAGTATATTCTGTTGGAAAATAAGGGAAATTGGGGATAGAGGCAATTGAGAATGAATGATTTCTCCCTTCGGTCGAAATGAAGGGAGAGGGGAGGAGATTGATTCCCTACGAAGCAGGTGATCTACTCTCCTGTGTATTGCTTTCTACTCATATCTTTTTTATCCTTTGATCCTAATTTAATAATTGGATCTCTTTATTGGGGGCAGGTCAATTAATAATCACGTCTATTATGATGATGATTTCAGTGTTTATAGGTAATTTGGTATGTTCTTTATAAATAAACAGGAGAAAAAAATGAGAAAATTAAATATACTTTTTATTAGTGTGATACTTTTAGTGGTATCATTTTCAATTCAGTCATATTCCCAGGTAACAGTGCAGGCTGGAGCGGGGATTGGTTATTCCGTTCCAACGGGAGACTTCGGCGGAGAACCCGTAGATTTTTATAACGGAACCAAATACGGGATGGACCCGGGATTTAATTTCCACGCCAAGGCAAGGCTGGGCTTACTGTTCATTAATGTTTTCGGAGAAATAGGTTACACAAGCTTCAGTACTGAAGGCGGTGTAGCAGGAAATGATTTGAGTAAGACAATTAAAGCGACAGACAATATATTATCCATAAAACTGGGACCCGAATTCAAGTTCAGCATACCATTGTCCCCGATTTCACCATATGTTGATGCTTTTGTTTCTATTAACAGTATCAGCGGGAAGGTTGAATTTAAGGGAGCCCCCAACGGATTACCTAGTTCAGAACAGGATATTAACTCTGCAACAAGAGTAGGTTTAGGCGCCGGGGCCGGAGTCTTATTCAGTCTGGGTGTTATAAATCTCGATTTTAATGTTCAGTACAATGCGATGAACGTATTCGGGAAAGAATTTTCAGGAACGAAGGACAGCAGGCTGGATTCGTACATTTATGTCAATGACGATAAAGATCCGTTATACAATGCAAATGATGACAAGCATATAATTTCAGATTCGCGTGGAATAAGCGCGCTGGAAATTAAATTAACGGCAATGTTTGGATTGTAAATAT
>CAWHTX010000011.1:0-3950 GCA_963832355.1 uncultured Bacteroidota bacterium
GCGGAGAGACAGGGATTCGAACCCCGGAAGGACTTGCATCCTTAACGGTTTTCAAGACCGCCGCATTCAACCACTCTGCCATCTCTCCGGTTGAAATTTCATCATTTGGGCTACAAATATAAGGATTGTTTGAGTATTGGCAAAATGTAAAAATGGGGAATTCCCGCCCTCATTTTTTGTATGGACTGGTGAAGAGATGGCAGCGAATAAAGGGATTGGTTTGCAGCTCAAAGGTTGAGATTGTGAGTTAAAATCTATATAATTTGATCATTGAAAATCTTTTGTTGTTAGCTGCAGATGATGCGAAAACCCGCCACACCACTGTTAAATTCTTCAACATTTTCTGTTTAATATTTCTACAAAAAATCCCCTAAAAACGTGTTGAACCGTCCTTGAACCGTCTTTACTGCGGGAACACGACGGGATAACAGGCGGGGTAAACCGGTCGGGAGGGGGGATGGATTGTTTCACTTCCCGTGCAGAGCGGGACAGGGTAGTCCGCAATGAGCGGGCAAGTTTCTTTTCAGATGGTGAGCTGGTAACCCAGGTAACCCGAAATGTCATCACTCTGTGTTAAACTGGGTCCAAAGGAAAAGAGTATATGGTTTTCTTCGTTCAGGTTGATGAACCCGCCTACTTTGAAAGCTAAGTTGTCTGAACCGTCTTTGGTGTCCGGCGATTTGTAATATAGTTCACCTCCTAAAGAAAGTACTGGTGAAAAGTCGTACTGTCCCTGCCATCCTATAAAATACGAGTTCCTGCTATCTGTGCCGGGATTAATCCAGTAGCCTGCACCGCCGTATGTTGTGAATTTTCCGAAACTTTTTTGAAGCCAGACGGGCAGGAACGTCTGCATATGATCGTTTCCTAAAATGCTTTTACCTGAGCTTGTGGTGGGAACTTCAACCAAAGGAAAAATACCGACCTGGAAATCGTCATTGATGTTTATGAACCTGTATTTAACTCCGAGCTCGGCAGTGTTGAAACCATATTTGTGCTGCGAGTTTTCTTTAACGTAACCCATTCCTGCGATCACATGCAGCATCACATTCGGCACGGGTCCGTAGTTGACTTCAAAGTGGGGCAGGGTTGCGTCTTTATCCTGGTTCATAAATTCATAATCCGATGCAGCGTAAAACTCCCAGTGATGGAGGTCTACCGGCACCGGATCATCTGTTGTGAAGGGAGGCCCGGCAAATGTGAAACCGGAAATGGTTATTAAAAATAAGGATAAGAGATATCTTGTGTTGAAGAGATTATTCATTACAAAAAATTAGCATGGTATATTGATTTTAATTGTGATGGCCTACATCCGGCCGGCGGAGAATGGAGGTAACGGTTTCTATAAAAAAATGCGCATAAAAGTTTTTAATTCTTTCTTAAATGATTTATAATTTAAGTATAGTTGTATTGAAACTATCGGGTTGATATTTATAAATAGATCAATAACAGGAGGGCACATTAATATGGTCGATATAAACCTTATCGATCGATTGTCAGGGCTGACAAATTTAAGAGAAATTCCACGGGAGGAATTAGAGTGGCTAGCTGAACACGGACAGTTTGAAGTGCATGAGGCCGGTGCTGTGTTAGGGCCAAAAGACGTACCTCTTAAGAAACTCTGGATCATTTTCTCAGGCTGTATTGCTGTAAGGGTAGATCGGGGAACAGGACCCAGGCTGGTAATTGAGTGGCGCAGCGGTGAGGTGAGCGGGATGCTTCCATATTCCCGAATGATCGCACCGCCGGGAAACAATTATGTTGCAGAAAAATGTGAACTCCTTTCTATAAACGCGTCAGATTTTAAAGAAATGATTCATATTTGTCCTAAGTTTACGGCATACACCGTTCATCTTATGCTTGACCGGGCAAGAAGCTTCAAAGTGAGTGATCTCCAGGATGAAAAACTATTATCGCTTGGTAAACTGGCTGCCGGCATTGCGCATGAGCTGAATAATCCTGCCTCAGCTGTTTTAAGCGGCGCGAAATTGCTCCTGCCTGAACTTGATAAAGCTGACATTGCATCCCGAAAGATCGGTGCTTTTAACCTGACTGATGCGCAGCTTAATATGATAGAAAAAGTACGATCTAAGTGTCTTGAAAAGAATAGTGCTGAAATACTTTCTCCTCTTGAGAAAGCAAACCGTGAGGATGAGATTACGGACTGGCTGGAAGATCATGAACTGGACCCGGATTATGCCAATACTATCGCTGAAACTTCCATTACTATAAACGAGCTTAATGAACTTGCCCAATCACTTTCAAATGATTTATTAAATGATTCCATTCAATGGATAGCAACCGGGTACACACTAAAGATGACCGCAGCTGATATTGAACAGGCTGCAGGCAGAATAAGTGACCTTGTAATGGCGGTTAAGAGATTTACCCACATGGACAATCTTGGAACATCGGAATTTACTGATGTAGAGATTGGCCTGCGCGATACAATCAGGATGGCAGCTGCAAAGGTAAAGTTGAAAAACGCATTAATTGAATTAGATGTTGAAGAAGATCTCCCTAAAGTACATGCGGCGGGGGGTGACCTCAACCAGGTCTGGCTTAATTTGATTGACAATGCTCTGGATGCGATCTCACAAAATGGGCAAATTAAGATCAGTGCCTACCGGGAAAATAACCTGGTAATAGTATCAATATCTGATAACGGGACAGGGATTCCAGAGGATATAATTTCTAAAGTTTTTGATCCTTTTTTTACTACTAAGCCACCCGGGAAGGGAACAGGGCTCGGTCTGGATATCGCAAGAAATCTTGTGAGTTCTCACCACGGGGATATAAGTGTACAATCACAAAATGGCCGAACGGAGTTTAAGGTAAGTCTTCCTGTTGATTAAGCTTTCCCGGGGTAATGTGATCAGGTAAGACCGTATGAATAATCCTGCACCTATCTACCGCAAAATAGATGGGGAAAATGTTATTTCTTAAGTAAAGCTTTCTTAAATTTCAGTTAATGAAAAAATTTATTCAGTCGCCGTATACACGGATGGCGGCCGGACTTGTTGCGGTAGTCGGCCTGGTTATTTTAGTGCAATTAGCAGCCAGGGCGCTTCTTCAGGATGTGCCGATAAACGAAGATTACCGGCATTTAATTATAAGCATATTAACTGCCATCGCCGCACTTACCGCTTATGTGGTTCTGTACCACTATTATGAGAAAAGACAAATAACTGAATTAAAGTTAACTGCTTTCGGGTGGAATGCCGGTATTGGTCTCTCAACCGGTGTGACAATTCAGCTGCTGGTAATATTTGTAATCTTTTTATCCGGCGGGTACATGATCAGCAGTGTTAATCCTGTTTCTTATGTTTTGCCGGGACTAGCGATAGCTATTTCTTCTGCTGCATTTGAAGAAATACTCTTCCGCGGTATAATATTCCGGCTGCTTGAGGAAAGTATCGGAAGTATATTTGCTCTTTTTATCTCGGCATTGATCTTTGGTGCGCTGCACCTTCTTAATGAAAACAGCACTTTATTTTCTGCGTTGTCGATTGCTGTGGAGGCCGGTATTCTGCTGGCAGCAGCGTATATTTATTCGAGGAACCTCTGGCTTCCTATCTTTCTTCATTTCGGGTGGAACTTTTTCGAATCAGGTATCTTCGGAGTTGCCAATTCAGGGAATGAGGTATCCACAAGTCTTTTTACATCAAAGCTGAGCGGTCCTGAATTTTTAACGGGAGGGGCATTCGGTCCTGAGAATTCAATTCAGGCTGTTGTGCTTGGTTTAATTGCGGCGCTTATATTTTTATCGGCTGCCAAACGTCAGAATAAATTCATCAGGATCCCGAGGACTTCTGCGCCCAATCAGGTTCAAAGCTGATTTACTGAATCAGATAACGGAATGTGTTCCGTGAAGTTCTGATAGTTACTCGGCTAATTTTTCCCGCTTATAGTTTCCTTCCGAAACTTTTACTGCTGTTTTGTAAGCAAGG
>CAWHTX010000012.1:0-22688 GCA_963832355.1 uncultured Bacteroidota bacterium
CTAATATCTTCTTTTAGCCCATAAGTATATTCCGATACCAACAGCTAAATTAAACAGTAAAGATCCGCCGACGGTTAAATAAAAATTAAGCGGATCTTTTACTTCCTCCCCGGGAACCAGTGCCAGGATCGTTGCTATTAAAGTAACGATAAATCCCATAATACCGGCGGCTATAGCGTTTATGCTGCCTCCGGGAAGATCAACCTTTGATTTAAATCTGTTGTTCCATTCTATCTTTACAGCGGCAGCGAACAAATATAAGTTGGGTATCAGGAATATTACTATTTCCAGGCTTATTAAAATCTGGTAAGCCTGTTCTGCCGTTCCGCCCAGACTGGAAAGGATTATAAAGAATATTGTAACGGCAACCAGGGAGATAAGTGAAACGTACGGTGTATTATATTTTTTGTGAAGTTTTCCGAAAGACGGGGGTAAATAACTATCCAAACCTACAACAAACGGCAGCCTTGCCGCGGCTGCCAGCCAAACACTAACTCCTCCCAGCAGCATTATTACAAGCAGCAATGAGATAAGCGATGTTGAAAATTCAGCCACAGCTTCACCACCGATTCTGAGAGTGCTGAAACTAATCGAGTCAGTAAAACCCTGGAGAGCGGTCAGTCTGTCTGCGGGAATGGCTGTAAGTAATGATCCTGAAGCCAGCACATACATAATTGTAATCAGGAAGCCGCCTGCCAGTATAGCCCGTGGGATAGTTTTTTCTGCGATCATGGATTTCCTCTCCAAGTATTGAGCCTCCTTCAAGACCGGCGAATAAATAAACAACCGTAGATATAAATACCAGGTCTCTTATACTATTAATCCGAGGTATCCAGTTAGAAAATTCAAAATTAGTTGCCGAACCGAACTGAACGAAACTTATTACTCCTATAATTATCATTAATGCGACGGTAATAAATCTTACTATTCCGCTTATATTATTTAATCTTGTTGCAACTTTCAGTCCTCTGATATTTAATACAAGAACTGAGGATATCAGTATAATTGAGGTAATTGCCAGGTATAGCTGGTTTTGGGCAAGAAAACCAAGTCCGGGAATAATAAATGCCAGCTGACTGGAGCCAAACAAAAGCATACTTGGAAAAAATGCCAGATTTGAAGTCCAGTATGTCCAGGCAGCTACATAACCATGAAAATCTCCAAACGCAGTTTTTGTCCAGACATAAATTCCCCCTTCCTCAGGGTATCGCATAGATAAGCTGGATACAGCCAAAGCAAGCGGGATAAAATATATTATAAGAACCAGGATAATTATTAAGATAATACTTGGTCCTGCAGAAGCAGCGTTCGGGATGAGACGCACCCCGAATATTGCAACCAGGTAAAACAGCACCAGGTCTCTGAATCCAAGTACAGGTTTAAGCGCTGAAGTTCCGGCTTTTTGTTCCATATCTATCCTGACAATAAGTTATTGCATATGAAATGATACTTCACAGATTTGGCTAGCAGGCCTTATCTATAAGCTATCCGGGAATCGTCCCCTGAATCACCTGGGCCTCTGTCATTTCTGCGATCGGGAATGGGATAGAGGAAATTGCAAACTTATTTGCCAATTAGCAAGATTTATACTGAATTTATTTAGTGGTGAACTGTATCTCGTGGAGGGGTTTATTTTTTAAATTAAAGCAATTGTCAGGTGAGTACATCCCTGATTTCTTCTGTGACGTCAAAAACTGATTTTGCAAACGGACAAAGGGGAATTATTTTTATTTTGTTCTCGCGGGCATACTTTACCACTTCCATCAATATTCTTTTACCAATGTTCTGCCCCCGGTAATCATCACTCACTTCTGTGTGATCAATTATCATTCTGGTATTACCGACAAAAGTATAAGTCATTCTTCCTGCTTCTTTATCCCCCTCAAAAGCACCGAAGTAACCTTTTGAGCCGGAGGTTATTTGATTTATTTCAATCATCCGGTTTTTTCTTTTATGCTTAATGCGCCGGAGGGACACCTGGCTACCTGAGCAATGATTTCCAATGTCGAAGCATTTTCAGGTTTTATCCAGGGTCTTTCATTCTTGTTGTAAACTTTAGGGAGAGTCTTTACACATATACCCGAATGCTGGCACAACCCGGGCTTCCAGACAATTGTAACCTCGCCATTTGAATATTCTTTCCGTTCCATTCTTTAATCCTTTGCTCAGACTATTGCAGAATTTGAGTAATCTCTTTATTTAACGTGAAACTAACAGACATTTATGATAAAAGAAAGGACACATCTGGTCCCACGATTAAAAAAAGGGTACAAAACCCCTGTAGGTCACGGTTATTGGATAAAGGATCTGGGCCGATTCTGCTCTTCACGCTGTTATCCGAATAATATATTTTTAATTAGATATCCATTTGATTTTTAAAAGAACATTTAGCACTTTTAAATATCTTATTCCTCTACCCCGGAGAATAATGAGATCCGGCAACCGACTTTTTTTATCCTTTCGAGTAACTTAAGAATTCTCCAATACTACTTGATTTAGTGTATTCATAAATCCTGGGGAGAATATGCAGCTATTATACATCCCGTACAATTATATATCGATTTCATTTTACCATTATAACAGATTATAAAATAATCTGTACTTCTGATTCCCCCGGATCTATGCATAAATAGAACTAATAGGAATTAAAAGGAGAGTAAAATGAAATTTTTAACAGTTACTTTATTACTATTTCTTTCCTACAATTTATACTCACAGCAGGGTTGGTTCTGGATAAACCCTCTTCCGCAGGGAAATTTTTTATATGGTGTCCATTCTTCATCCGATCTTACAGTGGTAGTTGGAGCTCATGGAACAATATTAACGGCTGATGAAAACGGAGGCCATTTAAGAAACGCAGGTACGACTGAGGCTTTATTTTCTGTCAGCATAAGCGGAAATCAAATTTGGGCTTCGGGAACTGAAGGAACAATTATACATAGCAGTGATGGCAGCGGTATATCCTGGGAAACACAGACTACTACTGTTGATAAACAGCTTCGCTCCATCTTCTTCATTAACGAGAATATCGGATGGAGCGTAGGTGAGCTTGAGACCATTCTAAAAACAACTGACGGGGGAAATACCTGGCAGACAATATATGCAAATGGATCATTGCATTACTTCGAGGTATTCTTCCTGGATGAGAATAATGGCTGGCTCGCCGGCGCAGGAAATACAACCGGTATAATTAAGAAATCCACTGATGGTGGAATTACATGGCAGAATTCACTTATACCAACCACCCGAATGAATTCTATTCATTTTGGCAGCCCTGACTTCGGGTGTGCAGTCGGTGACGAAGGAAGGATATTCAGGACAACTAACGGTGGAACAAACTGGGAATTAGCCAATTCCAATACTTCAGAAAAATTAAAGGACGTTTTCCTTGATGCATCCGGAAACGGCTGGGCTGTTGGATATAACGGAACAATAATTTCAACCAGTGACTGGGGAGACAACTGGAATTCTGAACCATCTCCTACCTACAGTCATCTTAATGCAATATTTGGTGAATGGGCGGTTGGTGAAGCCGGCAGAATATTGCATACCACCGATGGAGGAAATATCTGGGAACTCGAGTGCTCCGGATTTACAGACAACATTAGCGATCTTGACTTTGTTACGAATACCATAGGCTATGCCTCCGGTCCCGGAGGGACTGTTTATCGCACGATGGACGGTGGTGACACCTGGGAAGAACTTAATGTGGGTTCATCGCTTGATCTGTTTGCAATTGATTTTAAGAAATGGCAGGACATAACAGGTTCAGGATACGTTGTCGGAGAAGCTGATGGACAAAATTTTACAGTATACCGGACTACTGATTATGGTTCTACATGGATAGATGTCAGCTTTCAGATTCCGAATGTCAGCTTCGCCACACATCTTTATGATTGTTACCGGATGCTAGGCAAAACATATGTAACAGGAAGATTCGGATTGATTGCCCGTACCACTGATGCCGGGAGCAGCTGGGAGGTTCAGAAAATAAATGCTCAAAGCTATGATTTGTGGACAATAGATTTTGAAGGAGAAAATATCGGCTGGGCAGCAGGTTCAAGCGGTACAGTTCTTAAAACAACAAATGGGGGTGAACAATGGTTTGAAGTGAATCCTGACAATACCAGTAACTTCAGATCAATATATTTCTCCGACACTCAGCATGGCTGGGTTGCCGGGGTGGGAGGAGTTATTTATCGTACAACTGATGGAGGATATAACTGGATAAAAACAACTCCCAATGTCACATTTGAATTAATAAACTCAATTTATTTCGTAGATAATAATACTGGCTGGCTTGCAGGTACATCTGGTACGGTACTGCATACAACAAACGGTGGGGTTGACTGGTATTTCCAGGAATCAGGAACCAATAATCTGTTGAACTCAATTACTTTTACGGAAACAGGAACCGGGTGGATAGGCGGATGGTATGGCACTGTACTACATACTGAAGACGGAGGAGGCTATCTTACTTATCAGTCATTTTGGCGAAACTTCCTGAATTTATCACTTGCGGATCCCGGGGAAACATCCGATGAGATGGATGTAGTAGTAAACGGGAAGTTCAAAGATGGATATAGCTTATCAGGAGTATCGGTAATATTAGATACGCTTTATCATTCTAATGTGAATGATCTGGTAATTTTACTAACTCATCAGGGCGTAACTGATACGTTAGTTATGCAGCCTGAAAGTATCGGATCAAATTTCATTAACTGTACGCTTTCCGATGCAAGCGCCGAACTAATTGATTTAGCTGAACCGCCATTCACTGGAATTTATAAGCCGCACAGTCCTTTATCAGCATTCAACGGAATTGACCCCAACGGTATATGGACATTAAAAATTATAGATATGGTTTCCGGTAATAGTGGAACACTGAATGCCTGGGGATTAAGACTTTATTTTGATGCAGCTACCGATATAAGATCAGATTATTCCATGAAGCCGGATAATTATAAAGTATTTCAAAACTTTCCTAATCCCTTCAATCCGGTTACAACCATTAGATGGAATCTGCCTAAGCCCGGATTAGTAACTTTAAAAATTTACGATATACTTGGAAGAGAAATTACAACCCTTGTAAATAAAGAACTGAATGCAGGGAAACATGAAACAATTTTCGATGCCACGCTATATAGCAGTGGTGTATATTTCTATCAAATAAAAGCAGGTGAATTTATTTTTACAAGGAAAATGCTGCTGTTAAAATAGGAAAATTGTGTACCTCGAAGGGTAGATTATTACGAGGGAGGAAGCTATGAGACTTTTAGAAATATCAGTGATAGGATTGTTACTTCTTACGGCTGGTGCTTTTGCGCAGACAAACATTTCAGCTGGAGAAGTATACGGAAACTGGGGAACATCGGGTTCACCGTATCTTATTCAGGGGGATATCATCATTCCTAACGATTCCACTCTGACAATTGAACCTGGCGTTTTAGTTGAGTTTCAGGGATACTATTCTTTGGATGTCCAGGGAAGACTTCTGGCAGTAGGTGATTCCTCACAAAATATTTCCTTTACAGTTAATGATACCACCGGTTTTTATAATCCTGATGATACTCTGGGCGGCTGGAACGGAATCCGGTTTATTGATACCTCTCCTGATAATGATACCTCAAAACTGTTTTTCTGTGAATTGCATTATGGAAAAGCTGTAGATACGATCCAGCCGGGTAATTTGGGTGGTGCTGTTTTTATTCGCAATTTCAGCAAGGTAATAATTTCCAATTGTGTTATCAGTTATAATAGTGCCGGAGGCTCAGACAGTCCATCGGGAGGTGGATTATGCTTACAATTTGCAGATATTATAATAACTGAAAATGAAATTTCTCATAATACAGCTGTTAATGGAGGCGGAATTCAGATATGGGAATCGGACCCGGTATTTACTGGTAATACGATCGAGTTTAATACTGCTAATGAAGCGGGCGGAGGAGTGTGGGTCGGGGGAGAGTCCAGCCCTGTGTTCAATAATGATATCATATCAGACAACAGTGCAGTCGGAAACGGCGGCGGTATAATATGCTGGCAAATGACTAATATCGTTCTTAATTCAGTACATCTCAATAATAATACAGGGTATTACGGAGGTGCTGTATTTGTAACCGACTGTGAATTACAGATGTACGGATGCAATCTAACCGATAACTCCTCAGCATGGATAGGCGGCGGCATAAACGCTTATTCCTGTACAATTAATATAAACGAAACAACTTTCGAAAGAGACACAGCATATATTTTCGGCGGGGCGATGGGAATATATTTTTCCGAACTAACTCTAAATAATTCAAATCTTACCGATAACAGTTCAAGAATATTGGGAGGCGGAATTCACTCCGATAACAGTACAATAAACATAAACAACACTGTTTTTGAAAGAGATACTGTAGGAGGCAGACCTGATGGCGGAGTCGGGGGTGGGATATTTGTGTGGCATTGTGATTTAACAATTGATGATTGTGAGTTCATTAATGATTCGGCATCCTCAAGCGGGGGAGCAATTTCTTCTGATTCCAGCTCATTAATAATCAATAATACAACTTTTACACAAAACAAAGCTGCAGTTAACGGGGGTGCAATATCTTTTAACAATGGTTCGTTGGAATTAAGCAATTCAAACTTTAGCCAAAACTCATCTGTATGGGGAGGAGGGATAATCAGCAATAAAAGTGAAATCGACCTGCTGGATTGCTTGTTTACGGAAAACACTTCGGAACATGGTGGTGCGGTATCAATCGGGTTCAGTAATCTTAATATTAATAAAGTATCATTCGAACAGAATGCCTCTATCTGGGGAGGGGCAATAAGTGCAACAAACACCAGCCTGACACTCGACAGCTGCTTGTTTTCTCAGAATACTGCATCAGGTGAAGCTGGAGCAATAGAATGTATAGTTGACACAGTGAATTTCAGCGGAGCAGTGTCCGTACAAATTGCAAATTCCGAATTTTCAGAAAATTCATCCACAAATCTGTATGGTGCATTAGAAATCAGGCAGGAAAATTCAGATACTTCGCTGTGCAGTGTTATACTGAATAAGAATGTATTCGTGTCTAATAGCGCTAATTCATATTCTGCAGTCAGATTTATTGGAAATATAAATGACATCGAAGTGACGAACTCAATCTTTGCAAATAATTTTGCCGCATCATCCACTTCAATATTCTCGGCTAACCGGGGAGCAAAAGTAAAAGTGATTAACTCGCTTTTTTCGAAGAATTATCCAAGAGCCGTATCCCTCAATATAAATTCCAGGATCGATTTTATGAACTGTACTTTTTTCGGTAATAACGGTGTCACCAGCGGAGCCTTAAGCCTGAGAAATAATGCTGAAGCTGTTCTTACAAACTCTGTATTTTGGGATAACGGGAATAATATTATTTCATTAATTACCGTGGGTGGAAACGGTAATATTGTAACAATTAATTATTGTGACATGCAGTATGGAGTTGATTCCGTGCGTGTATCCGATTCACTTTCAGTTGTTAACTGGGGTAATGGTAATATAGATTCTTATCCATTATTTAGTGATACATTGAACAATGATTTTCATCTGGGATACCAAAGTCCATGTATTTCTGCCGGAGCCGATTCGCTAGAGATTGCCGGAGTGTGGTATTACTGTCCTCCAACTGATATTGAAGGGCATCCGAGACCCGATCCGGCAGGAAGTACTCCTGATATGGGAGCCTATGAATCTGAATATCCTGTTGGGATCAACAATGAAATACAAATAATACCATCGGTATATGCCGTCTACCAAAACTATCCTAATCCCTTTAATCCATACACAAAAATAAAATACCAGGTTCCGAAGACAGCATATGTAGAACTTAAAGTATATAATACGTTGGGTTGTGAAATTGAAACACTTGTTGATGAACTAAAATCGCCGGGGTATTACGAGGTGGGATTCGATGCATCACATTTTTCCAGCGGCGTATATTTCTACAGATTAAAATCTGACAAATTTACCAAAGTCAAAAAAATGATTTTAATAAAATAGCAAACGAATGTAGTTATGGGTTTGCCTTCCAGACAACCGCGCTGGAGATCATAAGAGATGGAATGCTTTCCATTCCATCTCAACATAAATTCCTTCCGGAATCTTTTTATACCTGCTCCTTTACATATTTTTCAGCCATATATCTCTTAATTTTAACTGCTCAGGGGTCGGATCGGGATCGACCGTGAATGTGTGTTTCAAAAGTACCGGTCGAAGGGTTTCTGTAAAACTGATTTCTTCGTTCTGCCTTTTCACGGTGAATTTTATCTGGTCTCCGACTTTTTTGCTACGAAAACCGTCGAATATTTCACGTACATTCTGAAAAGTCAGCGGAACATCATTAACTTTTTCGACGATATCCCCCGCTTTAAAATGCGAATCATCATACTTTACGCTGATAACCCCGAGGCTGCCGTCAACTGCACCTAATGCTAATCCGAGAGATGTTTTACTGCTGTCATAACCGGCATTTTCCTCATAAGTTATCCCGACATATTTGTAATATTCTTCCAGCGGAAGTTTATCTGTACCTTTAATATAGTGGTCAATGTAGTCACCTATTTCAGGATAGGTCATACTTACCAGTTCATTGAAGAAATTATCCTCGCTGAAAGAATGTTTGGGTCCGTATTTTTTAGAAAGTTCGATGATTAATTCACGTAGTCCTTGTGTGCCCCCTGAAAGTTTCAGCAGTCGCAGATCCAGCAATCCCGCTATAATAGCACCCTTCATATAAATATCAGCATACTGGTCGTGCAGTTCAAGAGCATGTACTCCAAGGTCGGTAAGACTTATATTTTTATCAAAATTATCACTGATACTTAGTTTGCCGCTGAGGGCCTGAAGATAGTCGTTCAGAGTCATCAGGCTGTCGCGCAACTGCAGAATATACGCAGCCCACTCGGTAACTCCCTCATATAACCAGAGGTGCTGCGACATTACAGGTTCGGCAAAGTTAAATTTTTCAACCAGTTCACTATGAATATTAAGAGGCAGATTTACGTGAAAGAACTCGTGAGCCACAATGGATTTAAGCGCTGCAGCCGGGGGACCGCTTAATTTCGCCTCCTGGAGAACATATTCTGAGCTGTACGAATGTTCCCATGCTCCGGCCCCATTCTTACCAAAGTGAAAAAGAAATGTATAATGATCTACCGGCAATCCCCTGGTAAAATCAGATTCTGCATCAAGGAGATCGTGCAGTATTCCAAGAACATCTTTAGAAGTGATAAGTCCTTTTTCCGAATATGTAAAAACCCGGACATCTGCACCTCCTACTTCAAGCGAAGCCTCGGTAAGGTTCCCGAGATAGAACGGGGAATCGACAACCTTGTCATAATTTTCGGCCTCGTAATATCCATTGATATCTTTTACGAGTGATGTGCCGACAACCCATTTTACGGGATAGTCGATTTTAATCTTGACAGGTGTAGACTGCATTCCGCTTACATACCCGAAAACAGCCTGTCCGTTTATCATCACAAAGTCATCCGAAATGGTTGAGCTGCACATTTCGTAAACCCTGTTCTCATTTACCTGTGAATCCCATATGTCGGCAGTCTTATATGTTATTTTACTTACAGATCCGGGATCGGAAAGAGTGTATTGATTGGTTGAATTGTGCAGGACGGGGATTTCATTTCCATCTGAATCAAATGCCTTAAAATCACTTACGAACCGGCCGATATCCATTTTTTCATAAGTTCCGGGAGCCGCAGCCGCGAACTGGAAAATATTATTATCATCTGATAATTTTTCCGGATACAGGGTAACGTGGAACTTATCATCTACCCTGTTATTGAGATCGACTTCGAAAACCTGCTGGGGATATACCCTTGAAACCAGGATAATAAAACAGCAGAAGAAGAATACAAATAATTTAGTATGGGTTCGCATTTGTTCTCCTAAAGAAAGATTCGGATTAAAGGTTATTTGATCTGCTAAAACTTAGGAGAATGAGGTATACAAGAGCATTCTTAAATGATGTATTTCAGGTTATTGATGATAAAAGGCATCATTTGAATGATGAAATGTTTTAAAATCTGTGTGATAAGACATTTCTAAATCTCCCGAATTAACTTTTACTTAAAGTCAGTATCGAATGATACCCAAGGAAAGATTTCTACTGAGTACAGCGTCAGAGATCGGATTAGGAAGATCATAGCTATAGATTAAATGAGAGTTTTATTCCTTCTATGGTCATTCCGGTTCCCATAATGGCAAGGATTAACCCCATTATTTTGCCTATTACCATGATCAGATGATTGCCGATCTTCTTTACTATCAATTCGCTCGCAAGGAACGCCAGGTAAGTAAGAATGATCATCAGCGCAAATATCACTATTATTATTGAGAGGTTAAGGATACTGCCGCTTGTTATGTAATTCATGGCAGTTACTATTGTTCCGGGACCCGCAAGGATAGGAATGGCAAGGGGGGAAATTGCAACGCCGTCGTCAGGTTCTATTTGTTCCTGGTGATGCACTTTGGATTTTTTTGACTGCAGCATTTCGAAGCCCACATAAAACAGGAGTATCCCGCCGGTAATCTTAAAAGCGGGAATTGTAATGCCGAATAATTCAAAAAGATATTTTCCGAGTATGACAAAGAATAGAACGATAAGGAAAGCAGTAATACAGGAGGTTTTTGCTATTGATTTTCTCTCTGTTTTACTTTTATCGCCAACGAGTCCAAGAAAAACAGGTGTGTTGGCAATTGGATTCATTATCGCAAAGAATCCTGTAAAAACCGTTAAAGCAAAAGTGAAGATATTTTCCTGCATAATATGGACTTTTTTTCAGAGGTTACAGAATGCAGCAAGAGTGACATCGGGATCGGTTACTAATATACTGATCTTTTTATTTTATTTGCTAATAACGGAACGGATACCGACATTTTTAATGAGTTCAATCCACAAAGGAAATTCAATTGATTTCCCCACCAGATCACCATTTCAAATGCATAACACCCGGAATGATTACAATTTTTTCCTTATCACAGGATCTTAAAACCCACTTGACCCCCTGACAGGTTTCTGATATATTTTTAGAAATTTTGCTCCGCATAGAAGGCTGAAATAGCCAGATGAAGATGCCGGGTCCTTACTGTATATTTACCTTTCTGCAGGGTCAGATTGCACTATTTCATCAGCACCATTTTCTTTGTTTCTGTGAAGATCCCATCCTGTCCGCCTGCTTTCAACTGGTAAACATATGTACCTGACGGAAGGTTTTTTGCATCAAAATTGATCCTGTGGTATCCGGCCTCAAGAGTTTTATTGACAAGACTCGCAACACGCTCACCGATAACATTATAAATATCAATTACTACATTGCTTATCTGTGGAATTGAAAACTCAATTGTTGTAGCCGGATTAAACGGATTCGGAAAATTTTGTGCAAGAGTATATTTCTCAGGCCTGTTAACTTCAACAACAACTGCGCTGCTGTACTCGAATGTACCGTCAAGATCTGTTTGTTTAATTCTGTAGCTGTATGATCCCATTGTCAGGTTTTTATCCAAAAAAGTATAGCTCTTTCTTTGGGTTGTTGTCCCAAATCCGGGCACAAATCCAATTTCGTTCCATCTTTCATCAAGAGAAGTTTTTCTTTCTATTGCAAAGCCGTAATTGTTCGTTTCCGATGCGGTCGACCAGTTCAATGTTACTGAATTTTCATCAGCCGCTGTAGTGAAAGATGAAAGTTCTACCGGTATCATTGATAAAGCAAGCAAATATGCTTCATAAGCATCTATCCTGCCTGCACCATATCTCGGATCTTTTCCGGGAGCTCCTTTTTCCACCGCAGTTGTCTGCATAATCATACTTACATCTGCGGGTGTGAGCGACGGATTTACAGAAAGCAACAGTGCAGAAGTTCCTCCGACGTGCGGAGTAGCTCCGGATGTACCGCTGAAGGACGAATAACCACCGCCAATATTAGTAGACACTGTACCATTGCCCGGGGCGCTTACATCAGGTTTTAAAAGGCCTATTGAACCCGGCGAAGTTTCATAAAAATAATCCTGGTATTCAGGAGGCATAGGATAAGGATAACCAGAATGAATCGATTGAATATCTTCCCACGCAGCAGGACCGTAAGGTGAACTGCTTGCTATTATATCAGTACCGGCGTTTACGTTGCCTACACCCAGAACCGAGCTTAATCCTCCTACAAGCGTCTGATCAGGATGCAGCCAGGAAGGCGGACAGTTACCCGGAGCTGAAATGTTATAAGGAATCGGTGCACCGCTCAAATTATTTCCATCATTACTGGTTGAGTTAGTATGTACAATACCTGCAGCAAGTTCAATATCAGTCATTTGTCTGAACATCGGATAGTTAGGTTGAGGACTGAAATACCATTTATAACTATAGGAACTTGTTATAACATCAACCCCCTTATCAATAGCATATTGTTGAGCCAGCCAGTAACCAGCTTCGCCGTTAGGTACAAAATTCATTAGTTTAGCTCGCGGGGCTACTCCCGTCTGCATTCCGTTTGTACCGTCACCGCATACTATTCCAGAAGTGTGAGTACCATGCCCATCCTGATCGTTTATGTTGTTTGTATTATTCGAAAAATTCCAGCCCATGAGATCGTCAGTATACCCATTGCCATCATCATCAATACCATTTATATCGCCCGGATCAAATACCCAGTTTGATCCGTTAAATTCAATAGTATGTCCATCATTATCCGCATCCTCACCAAGGTTATTCCAGATATTATGGATTAAATCAGGATGGTCCCAATCACAGCCCGTGTCGATATTTGCAACCACAATTCCCTGACCGCTGTCTCCGACAGCCCAGACAGCCGGCGCGTTAATTAATACCAAACCCGGCTGCGGTACAGCAATATCCCCCGGTAATACGTTTTGAGACGGTTCGGTTGGATCCTTCAAAAGACCAGTATCAAATGTGGGATTGTATCTTATTTCCGAAATTTCATTAAAATTTTCTGCCATATTATAGATAACCTCGGGAACGGCTGAAAAAACTATAGTATTTGCTGCCCAGAGAATATCAATCCTGCTTACACGATTTTGTTGTTTTTCATTCTCAAGGTAAGTGCGGACAGCTTCCTGTTTCTGGTTCGCGAATTCTTTCAGGATTCTCACGACCTCTTTCTGTCTTTCCTTTTTTGGAAGAAAGGTGGTTTGTTCTCTCAGGTCAGTGCGTGAATACTGTTCACTCAGCGTGGCATAAACATCGATCATTTCATTATTCGATGCATCAATTAAAACCACCTGCAAATAGGGATGAATTCTTGAGTTATCTTGAGCGATTAATTCAACATGGCAGGAGAAGGACGAACGAAAAGAGAAAAATAGCGGCTAGAAATTTTTTCATGACTACTCCCATAAAATTACGAACATTCACTGATTACCGGTAATCTGAAGATATTAGATATTATACTGTATGGCAAGAAAAATAATTGTTTTCAGTAAAAAAGGGGATGTACTGTATTTGATGATACCATACCATCACTCTCATAATTTGCGCCTCTCTTGTTTTATTTGAGTAAGATCATTTTCCTGGTCTGTACAAAATTGCCTGCGGTCATTCTTATTATGTAAAAGCCCGTTGGAAGATTGTTGCCGTTAAATACCATTTTATATTTACCGGCAGAATAATTATCATTTGCAAGTGTACTGACTTCACTACCGAGTACATCATAAACCTTTAGTTCGACAAATGATTGTTCAGGAATGGAAAATTCTATTGTTGTGGAAGGATTGAACGGGTTTGGATAATTCTGTGCCAGATCATATTTAAGAATTATGATCACTTCCAATACCTCTGAGTATTCGAAAGCACCGCTATAGTCAATCTGCTTTAGTCGATATTGATAATCTGCTCCGCTCCCGAACAGGTCGTTATCGATATAATTGTATTCACTGGGAACAGTAGTGCTGCCATTTCCTTTAATGAAGCCGATACTCTCCCATTCACCTTTATTTATACTTCTCTCTAACTCAAATCCTTTATTATTAACCTCTGTTTCCGTAATCCATTGTAAAGCAATTTCGTTTTTATGATAGTCCGCACGAAAAGAGACGAGTTCTACCGGGATCACGGGAGAAGATAAATAAAGATATGCTTTCCCCGCGTCTGTACCTCCGGCATCACTGTATGGTGCCCCGATAATAAAATCAGAAATACCATCGTCATTTACGTCACCGGCTGCGGATACTGAGAGACCAAATAGATCTTCTTCAGACTCGCCTGTTAATACCAGATCCGCAGTACTATCCGGGTTTGCACCACCGAGATAAATATAAGCCCTGCCGGCATTAGTCCCGCCGGTATCGCTGCGAATGGCCCCAACGATAACATCATCGTATCCATCATTATTTATATCACCCGCATGGGAGACAATACCAAAATTATCACCAGGGGCAGATCCGGTCATAACCAGATCAGGTATATCGTCCATTGAAGGACCGCCTAAGAAAACATAAGCTCTTCCAGCATCTACGCCGCCGGCATCATTACCAATAGATCCGATAATCACATCATCATATCCGTCGTCGTTAATATCTCCAGCGGACGATACAGAAATACCGAAATAATCAGGTACTTCTTCTCCGTTCATCACAACATCTGCAACGCTGTCAATTGAAGTTCCTCCTAAATATAAGTATGCCTTGCCTGAGGTATTTCCGAATGCATCATAAGCACCCACCAGTATGTCTGCGAAGTTATCTCCGTTTACATCTCCCGCACTTGAAATTGAACTTCCAAATGAATCTCCGGGATTTACACCTGTCATGGTAACATCAGGTATTGTATCCATTGCTGAACCTCCGAAATAGACATAAGCAATACCAGTAGAAATATTATTAAAAGGGGCTGAAGCTAATACATCGTCAAAGCCATCACCGTTTACATCTCCCGCATTTGCAACCGCATTACCAAATAAATTATTCGGGACTGTCCCCGTTATAATTACATCTGCTATATCATCCATTGACGTACCTCCCAGAAAGATATATACTCTACCGGCATTTGTACCCCCGGCATCATTTTGAGATGCCCCGATAACTATATCTCCGAATCCGTCAGCGTTTACATCACCGGCAGATGATGCAGATATTCCAAATACATCATCCGCAGCTTCCCCTGTCAGAATCACATCAGCTATGCTGTCCATTTCTGAGCCGCCAAAATAGATGTATACTTTTCCTGCATCCATTCCTGCAGCATCATTTTGATCTGCGCTAATCAGTATATCATCAAAACCGTCCCCGTTAACATCTCCTGCAGATGAACCCGGTATGCCGAAAAGATCCCCGGCAGCTTCCCCGACGAAGGTTATTTCTGTTAGTTCACCAGAAATTTGGTCGTTATTATTATCAACAACCTGTGAAAACAAATTGTGTGCGGTTAGTAATGTTAAAATCAAAAATACCCTGGTTAGTTTCATAACATATCCTCATTAATTAAATTGGTTTAATCATTAATTCTCTCAACCTTGCGCCATAATTACGCATGGCTGATCATTTCCTTTAGAATCTGCTTCGTATTTCCCCGCTCGAGTTATTTTCAAATGTCTGTGATTGTTTCAAAGGTAGAATAATAGGCGGGGGTATGCTATCTGATTTGTTTCAACATTTTGTTGTTTTGTTACAAATCGTAAAAAGATATGTTTTTAGCTATTTTGCGAAGGGTTCGAATTCAGCCTTGTTAAAGGAATTCACCTGATATGTCGTACAAGTTTTTTTACCCTAATTGAATGTGTAGGATTTTACGACCCAGTAGTCTTCCCGGATGCCGTTGACGGCAGCGGGCTCCCACTTTGATTTGTAGGCTGCTTTAATAAGATTATTCAGGCAATCAGGACAATCGAGTGAGTTATAAAGAATCCGATGATCAATAACTTTGCCATCTTCGTTGATTTTCAGTGAAAGCTGAAGACTGCCATGGTAATCGTCTTCTCCTCCGGCAGGAACAACCTCATACAATAACCGCGGAGCTGACCTGACATATTGAAAGTGATTATCGCCCTGATGGTCATCAGAAGATTCTTCGCCATTTTCCGGCGGCACTTTGAATTACAGCCACATCGTCGAGTAGTTTGATATGCTTCAATCTCTTCAGAAAAAATAATCGGAGGTATTTGAGGAGGTGGAGCTGGTTCAGCTGAACGTTGAATTGTCTGAGGTATATCATCATAAAGAATAACGGGATCACTGATTATAATTTTTGTATTGTGTGTTGATTCCCGCGGAGATAATACAAAAGCAGAGATAACCAGTATCTCACTAATAATAATAGAGATAAGTATGTTCCTTCTGTAATATGTTTTGTCATACTTCAGCAAGTTAAATCATCTCCATTTCAGCAAAGTTTCAGAAGATGCTTTTGTACCTGCAAGCCTGTCATCTATGGTTACTGTGACAATATAATCTCCCGGTTGATAGCCGCTCAAATCCAGCTGCAGGTAGACCTGTGTGTTCTTTTCAAATGACTGATAATCGGTAGTTAATGTTACCTCTTCATTTTTTGTACTGAATAAATGAACCAGTGATGAGAATACGTTTTCGATAAAGGAATTATCGTCGACTTTCTTCAGGGTGATTTTCTGTTCGAAATCCGTTTTCCTATCCTTATCCTGCTGAAGGTTATAGGCTTCATAATATATATATACAGGAGTGCTGCGGGTAAAGGTTCGCGTCGGGTTCGGCAGAATTCCAATATTATTTCTTGTCAGAGAATATTTACCTGGTGAATTCTTTTCGACTGCCGAAGCTAATACGACATCACTCAGCTCAAGATTATTGTCATCATAATTTTTAACCAGCATTTTGAAATGGTTCGTCGATACACCGCTATCCCTTTTCCTGATGACTTCAAATGCCAGCGATACCGAATCCGGTTTGGTTTCAGTTTCGAGAGAATTTATCCAGTATTTTTCAGCCGAACTGAACTTTAATACTTTATCCTTTCCAAGGTAGGTGAATTCATCAACTTTCTGAGCAATCTGTTTATTGCTGCCGTCGAATAAAAACAAACCCGACTGATGCTGAACATTGTACCTGTTCAGGTACTCATAATCTTTTGAAATATCCAGCGCGTAATTAATATAGAGCTGTGTATTGTGGTCATCTTCATTGTCCAGATCTTTAAACTGTGCCACAGCGTAAGGCATTGTGAACACCGGTCCTTTAAACTTCGGCTCGTACTCTTCGGGATCTGTGCGTCGCAGCGACTGCACATCGGCATAGGTGTCAAGTCCGAACTGAGAGTAGTAACGCCCGTTAAGAGTAGGAGTGCTGAAGCGGAAGTTTTTGTTCCAGTAATCATCTGTGAATCCGAATGATTTGTTTTTATACACCCAAACATCGGTTTTCATCATCATCTGGGTTCTTCCCCCCGCATTAATAAAGGGTCTTAGTCTGAAACGATTCTCCGGTTCACCGTATCTTAACATTATCTCTCCCCTATCGGACTTCCAGCCTGTAACATTCTGCTTTGCAACGGAGAACATCAGGTTTGAATAGGCAACTCTTGAATAGTGTTCAAGCAGCCTTTCATTATACCTGGTAAGGTAAAGAGGATCTTTATGTTCCCAGAACTGATTTACAGAGCTGTCGGTATCTTCAACCTTGTTTTCTTCGGATCCCATCAGCATAAAAGAAGTGCTGTCCTGAAATGCTTCCCTCTCATTCTCTGTCATCAGACTAAGTGCTTTTTGATACGCTGCCTGCGATGAATCGAAGCTTAATGTTTTGTAGTAAAGATATCCCATAAACAGGAAAGCATCTTTATTCTGCGGATCGATTTTCACCACCTCTTTAAGAAGGGGGATACCCGGTTCATATTTTCCCGCCTCGGAATACAGATGAGTTAAATGGATATATGAATCTGTTCTCTCCGGATCAGTTCTTATTGCTTTCTTAAAAAATCTTTCGGCCTTCACATAATCTTCATAAGCATAATCATTGTAACTGAGTGATGCATCCTCATATTTCATAAATGAATTGTGGTACTCGTAAAAATCCTCTTCCTTTATTTTCCCCATGTTAAAGAGTGCTTCAGTATTGTCGGGATCCAGCTCGAGTATATCTTCATAAACATCATAGGCCATACCGCTGCTGAAAAACTCCATAAGCTTTGCTTTAAGCATCCTGTATTCAATGTTTTTCGGATCAGCCCAGATCGCCTTCTCAATGTAATCCCTTGCTTTCCCCCTGCTGTAAACTGTGTTTTTATCAAATTCTATCTTTGCCAGTTCGTACCAGGAGGGAGCGTAGGAAAATTCCCGTGCCGAATTATAGAATAAGGTCTCAGCTTCTGCAGTTTTCCCTGCTTTCAGGTCACTCAAAGCCCGACTATGATATTCATTTGATGGTTCTGAAGAGGTCTGTCCGGATATAAAGGGGACATAAAACAGGAGGATGACCAGGAAAATATTTCTGATTTTTCTCTTCATCTTTTCTGCTGGTTACTAAAAAGTCTGCCGCACAAATTAATATAACTTATTCTCTCAGAAATTAATGTTTGGAAGCTGAGAATGCAATGATCAATTAATGGCATAATCCTGCTCGTACTGCGGGATCAGGCCTTAATCCATGCCGGCGGGTCGGGATTCCCAAATCAGCCTGAAACAGGTCAATCCGATTGGACAGGACGTGCGGCAGATATCATGTATTGATTTTACTTCAGAAATTCGACCTGGGTACTAGGAAAAATAACTTATTGTCAGTATTTTATTAATCAAATAATGAAACTTTAACCAGTACTATAAGTAGAAAGATAAGATTAGGGAGATATAGTAAATAGCGAAGTGACCCTTTAAATAATACCTCTTATTAAAGACCTGACAATTCGTTCCCCTTTTAATCTAATAGTTTTAATCAAATAACATCCATTTTCCGTCTTTACCATAAATTCCTGTACAGGATTGCGGCAAGCGTTAAAATTCAAACAAAAGGAAATATTATGAACATCTATGTAGGAAACATGTCAACTTCTGTAAATGAAGAAGATCTGACAAAGTTATTTTCGGTATACGGAAATATATCGAGAGTTAAAATTATAAAAGATGCCTATACGGGCCTGTCGAAAGGCTTCGGCTTTGTCGAGATGACTGGAAAACCGGAAGAGGCTATTCAGCAGCTTGATAAAAAAGACTTCAAAGGTAAGGTTATTACCGTTAATGAAGCACACTCAAAAAATAATAACGCCCCAAGATCCAGAGGCCGCGGTGTTTTCAGTAATTATGGTGGGAACGGCCGTTCTGACAGATGGTGATGAGTTTTTCAGCCATTTATAAGAAAACCCCGTGCAAAGGCACAGGGTTTTAAGATAAACATAAATAAGAAGTTTATTCCGGCCTTCACATCCCCCGGCCGTAAACCTGCCTTACCCGGCAGGTAATAAAATCTTTAAACTACTAGAGATCAGCCGTCGATATTATTGAAGCTGGACGCTACACCGTCCATTGCCTGGGCTCTAACGTGAATCTCGTTCAGTTTCTGGATTATTCTGAGAACTGCTTCACGCTTTTCTTCTACCAGGTCTGTAACAAAACTCCTGACTTCCGGCATATTGCATTCATCCAGAATCCCCTCGTAAAAACGAACAATTGAGGTTTCTTTACGAAGTGCTTCATTAAGCATCGCACATGTATTTCTGCAGGCGTGTCCGCATTTCAATTCATTATCTACCATATTATTACCTCATTCTGGAATATTTTTTGGTTAAACTGTTATATTCTCTGCTTCCTGAGCAAATTTCTTCCCTATCAGTCAAAGCCTGTTCGTTCAGCGGAATTAAATGATGATGCCTTTCGGGCAGTACTTTCTTCAGTGCCTTCAGTATGTTTTCCATCTTAACGATAGGCCGTTTTTCAAGGAAGGCACCGACCAGTATCATATTTGCTACCTGCCTTTTGTTCAGCTTCTTTGTTGCTTCTTCGATAGCAGGGAGTCCTAATATTTCTATATCATCCCTTGTAGGGGGATTTATAATTCCCGACTGTTCATATAACAGGAAACCGCCGGGTTTAAGTGTTTGCTCAAATTTATCGAGAGAGGGTTGGTTTAATACAACAGCTGAATCAAATTTCGATAAAATAGGCGAGCTGATCCTTGTATCACTTACAATTACTGTACAGTTTGCGGTTCCGCCTCTCATTTCAGGACCATAAGAGGGCATCCAGCTGACTTCTTTATTCTCAATCATCGCAGAGTAAGCGATAATTTGTCCCATTGACAGGATCCCCTGTCCTCCGAAACCTGCAAATATTATTTCCTGTGCTTTCTGCATTTTAATAACCTTTAATATTCATCATATAAAATTCTTAATTATTTCCCGTCCTGCGGTACTTTGATATCACCAAGCGGGTACTGGGGAAACATTTGATCATCAAGGAACTTAATAGTTTCTACAGGCGTCATCTTCCAGCCGGAAGGACAGTTTGAAACAACTTCTATAAAGCTTGTTCCTTTATTCAGATCCTGGTACTGGAATCCTTTGGTGATTGCTTTCTTCAGCTTCCTTACAGCGTTAGGAGTATGTACCGCCTGCCTGGTAACATAATATGCACCGGGAAGATTTGATACCATTTCGGTTATTCTTAAAGGATAACCAATCAGGTCTTTGTCTCTTCCATAAGGAGTGGTTGATGTCATCATACCCAGGAGGGATGTAGGGGCCATCTGACCGCCCGTCATTCCATAGATTGCATTGTTGATGAAGATCATCATAAGATTTTCACCGCGGTTAACTGTATGGATTGTTTCTGCTGTACCTATTGCTGCAAGATCGCCGTCTCCCTGGTATGAGAATACATATTTATCGGGAAGCATTCTTTTTATGCCGGTTGCAACAGCACTTGCGCGGCCGTGAGCAGCTTCCTGCATATCTATGTCGAGATAATGGTATGCAAAAACCGAACATCCTACAGGGGCAACCCCGATTGTTTTTTCCTGAATTCCAAGTTCTTCAACAACCTCCATCAGCAGTCTGTGCACAACACTGTGTCCGCATCCAGGACAGTAATGAAATACTGTATCTGTTAAAGTGGATGGTTTCTTATAGACTAATTCCATTCCATCAATTGCTTCTAAAGTTTCCATAGTATCTCCTTCTACTCCTGACTGATTGATTGTTTTTCAAGTATCGTCTCAACTTCCGCGAAGATATCTTCGGGAGAAGGAATCATTCCGCCCATTCTTCCTTTGAAGTAAACGGGTTTCCTGCCTTCAACTGCGAGACGAACATCTTCCACCATCTGACCTGCATTCATTTCCACAACAAGGAAGAACTCAACCTGTGCGGCCAGTTCTCTTAACCTGTCATACGGGAAAGGATATAATGTAATAGGTCTCAGGAGTCCGAGTTTAATTCCTTTTTCTCTTGCCAGATCAACAGCTTTCTGGCAGATCCTTGAAGACAAACCGAATGCAACAAGCATTATCTCTGCATCTTCAGTATTAAAGTTTTCGAATTTTACTTCTTTCTTCATCTCTTCATACTTAGCCTGAAGGTTCAGATTGATCTGTTCCATCTTTTCGGGCTGAATAAAAAGAGAGGTAATGATATTTCTTTCACGATCGGCTGATTTTCCGACGGTTGTCCAGTCGTATTTTGTTTTCGGCAGCGAACCTGCCGGAGGAAGAACAACTTTCTCCATCATCTGACCGAGAGCACCGTCAGTAAGGATCATTGCCGGGTTGCGGTATTTTTCAGCGAGCCTGAAGCCTTCGAATACGAAGTCAGCCATCTCCTGAACAGAAGCAGGGGCAAGCACTATTAAGTGATAATCGCCATGGCCTCCGCCTTTTACAGCCTGGAAATAATCTCCCTGTGAAGGCTGAATAGTTCCGAGTCCCGGACCTCCGCGTACAACGTTAGCAACCAGGCATGGAAGCTGTGCGGATGCAATGTAGGATAATCCTTCCTGCATCAGGCTTATGCCCGGACTTGAAGATGAGGTCATTACTCTTGCACCGGTGCCTGCGGCACCGTAAATCATATTTATTGAAGCTACTTCGCTTTCGGCCTGCAAGTACTACTCCTCCTCTTTTGGGACATTCCTGAGCAAAATATTCAAGTACTTCTGATTGAGGAGTGATAGGGTAACCGAAATATCCATCCATACCTGCTCTGATAGCGGCTTCAGCCAGAGCTTCATTACCTTTCATCAAACGAACGTCGTCGTTGTTTGTATTTTCTGTATTGTTCATTTCAAACCTTTTTTAATCAATTAACCTATTACTTCAGCAGTCTTTGCAGATTTCTTTAATGCTGATTTGGGCTGGCGGTAAACAGTTATCGCCGCTTCGGGACATACGAGTGCACAATTGACGCATCCTGTGCAATTATCCTGCATCAATTCTACATAACGATATCCGGCTTTATTTATGTGGGATGATAATCCGAGGCTTTCCTGGGGGCAGGCTACGATGCATAATTCGCATCCTTTGCATACAACCCCGTCAATTACTACCGTTCCTTTTATCATTTTTTCTCCAAATTTCTATATCAGACTTTGCGGTAATGAGACAACATATATGCCAGCAAGGCCCTTTTTTAAAGTGTCTTTTTAGGCATTATATCCATTAATAGGGTTGGAAATTTTTCAGATTTAAGAAGTGCTGTTGAATTATATTTTTATTAATGGGAAGGTGGTTTGTGGTAGAAATGTTGAAATATTCA
>CAWHTX010000013.1:0-254732 GCA_963832355.1 uncultured Bacteroidota bacterium
TTTATGGACTTAAGACTCCTCGGAGATGACGAGGTTGATAGGCTACAGGTGTAAGTGTGGTAACACATTCAGCCGAGTAGTACTAATAAGTCGTGAGGCTTAACCGTTTAATTTTTATTCACACGATAGCTCTCTTTTTGTTTGGGCTTGGCTCTTTCAGTCTTTCTTTTGTTTTTTTGAAAAGTTTAAATTTTGGTGGTTATAGCCCGGGTGTTACACCTCTTCCCATTCCGAACAGAGAAGTTAAGCCCCGGCACGCCGATGGTACTGCATGCGCAGGTGTGTGGGAGAGTAGGTCGCTGCCAAATTTTAATTTATAAAACCCCGTTCTTCCGATCGGGGTTTTTTTTATGCGTTAAAATAAAATTAATTTTGCTTCTGGGGAGTTTAATTCATGACTGGCAGATAATTATATATATTTAGTCACTCTCTGCAGAACGTTTTTGCAGAAGCGCAAGTACCATTTTGAGTTGCCCGAAAGTAATATCCGGAGGAGCATTATCCTTTATTGTTCTGAGCCTTATGTTTGTCAGGTCTTCCGGAAAGTATATCAGAATTTCTTCAACCTCTTCTTCAGGCAATAATTCATCAATATCAATCAATCCCTGCCTGATTCCTTTTGCGATGTGTCCTTCAATGGTTTCAACTGTAAGATCCCTTTCAGCGGCGATAAGCTGAAGATCACGAAGTTCACGAAATAATAATACTGTCTGCTCAACTGTATTTCTTTTTTTAGGTGAATATGAACTCCGGATATTCATTATTCGTTTTACCGCGGGGGTTATATTATTGAGGTAATCATCCAGGATAAAACCACTGCGGCAGAAGTTAATCCTATCAAGGATTACTTCAAGAATTTGGTTTATAGAAATAAGATATCCGTCGATTTCTGAAGATATCTTTTTTGTCTGTGCAGCCATTGGATGATTAACAAAACGATCTCTCCATCTGAATAATTCAGAATAAAAATATTCTGCTCCCTCTTTTAACCTTTCCTGAAGTCTCCCGTTCAGTTCAATCTTTTCATTCCGGGCGCTGAGCTTCCTGATAGTTAGTCTGAATTTTTCAGATACTTCATTTAACTCCGCCTGCTCTGTGATTAAACCTGACAGCCAGACCAGACTATCCTTATTGATTTTCTCTTTGTTTTCATTAAGAAATTCATTCATTTCGAAAAGAGCATAGTACCATCTGGTCCACATGAAAATATTCTCAATCTCATCCAGCATATAATTCTGCCGTGATTCGGCAAACTGCAGCGGCAAATTATTACATAGGTTATTCCTTTGCCAGTGAATAAGATCAGAGTGACCGCCGAAAAAATGCTGATTGACCGGTGATTTAAGTACCAATCCGTCCAGCGAAGTACACCGACTTAAAGCCACGTATACCTGTCCGGTTGCAAATGCCCTCTGTGCATCAATAACTACCTTATCGAATGTTAATCCCTGACTTTTATGAATAGTGATCGCCCAGGCCAGTCTTAAAGGATACTGGATAAAACTGCCTAAAACCTCCTCTGTGATTTCGCGGGTTTCAGGATCAAGTCTATACCTTATATTCTCCCACTCGCTCTTTTTTACTTCTATTTCATTCGGATCATCTTTACACTTAACTTTTATAGAGGCATCATTAAGCTCTGTAATAGTCCCAATTTTCCCGTTAAAATATTTTCTCTCCTCTATATCATTCCTTAAAAACATCACCTGTGCGCCCTCTTTAAGCTCCAGTTGTTCCTCTGCCGGGAAAGCTTTCTCGGGAAAATCATCGATCACCTCTGCTCTGTAACGATGCACGTCACTCTGGATACCTTCTAATTTCGCCCGGTTTATTTCATCTGCCTGCTGGTTATGTGTTGTCAGTGTTATATATTCATCCTCGTCCTCTGGAATGAATCCTTTTATCAACCTCGATTGGAGAATCCTGAAATTTTCTTCCGAAATATTATTATTTCTTATCCCGTTCAGAATTTCAATAAAGCGGGCATCTGTCTGCCTGAAAATTTCTTCCAGCTCAATTATAACCGGCGGATTTTCGCGAAGTACAAAACTGTCGAAAAAGAAAATAGAGTCATAAAACTCCCTGAGAATTTCCCAGTCATCCCGTTTCACTACAGGAGGAAGCTGGTATAGATCACCTACAAACAGCACCTGCACTCCCCCGAAAGGTCGGTGAGGACTTTTTCTAACATACCTGAGTATGAGATCGATTGCATCAACTATATACGAAGCAACCATACTTGCCTCATCAATAATCAGGAGATCAAGGTTCCTAAGCAGGTTCAGCTTCTCGCTGCTGTACCTGAGCTTGGATAGCAGCGGATGACTTTTAATACCTTCCTTATTGAAGGAAAAACCGGACGCTGGAATTATTATGCCAAAAGGAAGCTGAAAAAGCGAATGGAGTGTTACGCCCCTTGCATTTATTGCTGCCACACCCGTAGGAGCAGCCACAACACATTCTTTTGATGTATTAGCACGAACGTACTTCAAAAAAGTTGTTTTACCGGTACCGGCTTTTCCTGTAAGGAATACATTCTGATTTGTTTCGGTAATAAAACGGTAAGTAAGATCAAATTCTGCAGTATGCCTGATTACCATTGATGCCCTTTAATTATGAGTGCAAAAAATAATAATATTTGACCCCACAAAAAAACCTCACCGAGTATTCTTAACAACCGACAAGAGTCTCATCCTTTAGATTCTCTGAAGTAGAGAGACTCTGCTCTCAATGTTTTATGAAATATTTTTCCCTCATAAGGTTCCATTAGTGATCGGAATTTATTGCGGATAAAGATATCATTGAATTGTATAATTTTATCTCTTGTCACCACTAAACGACAGCGGAAATTTTCTCTTTGAACACCCGGATTTCAGAAAATAACCTCAAAACGCTACTGGATCAATGATACTAAAATATCTTTCGGTAAGATTAGTAAACAAAAATCCATTCGAAAAGGCATTAGAAATAGTTAATGATCAAATCTCACAGATCGAAAAATTACCCCGTCTGAACCTTGCTATCTCCCTTTGTCGTTTTTATATTCAGATGTCGAGGTGAAATTTAGATCAATTTAAACAGTCAGATATGTTACAGGATAACATTCAGGAAAACTATGCAATAAGGGCTATTCTTGAAGGTACTTCCAGGCAGACCGGTTCCGATTTCTTCTTTGCTCTTGTCAAGAATCTCTGCGGCGTTCTTAATACCTCAGGAGCCTGGATAACGGAATATTTTGAGGATCTCAGACTTCTTCGGGCCCATGCATTTTGTTACCGAAATCAATGGATAAAGGATTTTGAATACAAAATAGACAACACTCCATGTGAGAATGTTATAGATCAAAAAAAGTTTGTACACATCAAAGAAAATGTGTCAGGACTCTTTCCGAAATCACCCGATTTCGGGGTTAAGGTAGTAAGCTATATGGGCGCCCCTCTTCTGGATGTGAACGGAGAAACGCTGGGACTCCTGGCAGCTATCGATGATAAGCCTATGCCTGCAAAGCAGAGCAATGAAGCTATCTTCCACATCTTTGCCGGTCGTGCGGCAGCTGAATTGCAGAGGTTAAAAGCTGAAAAGGAAATTCGGGTGAAAGAGAATAAGATGCGGCGTTTGATAAATAGTGCAATGGATGGGATCATAGAACTTAATCATCAGCTTGAAATCACAATGATGAACCCGGCAGCAATCAGGCTGGTGAATTGTCGGCCAGAAGAAGTTACAGGAAAAAATTTTAAGGAGCTTCTTTCAAAAAAAGGCCGGGAAATCTTTATCGGCGCTCTTAAAGAACTTGAGAAGCTTGAAGAGGGGGAAAAATATATATGGATAACTGATAGTCTTAATATTCATTGCAAAAACGGGACTAACTTTTCTGCCGAAGCAACAGTATCACAGTATAAAAACAACAATGAAATGTTCTTCACTGTTATTCTACGCAGTATAAATGATAAGCTTGAAGCAGAGAAAAAGATCCATTCGCTTAAAGCCGAGACGGAATATTTAAAAGAAGAGCTGAAACTGCTGAATGAATTCGATGAAATTATTGGGCAGAGTCGTCCCGTAATGGATCTTCTGAAAGAGATAAGCCTGGTAGCCGGCACCGACAGTACCGTATTAATCAGCGGAGAGACCGGCACGGGAAAAGAACTTGCCGCCCGGGCGATTCACAAGGCGGGAAGCAGAAAAAATAAACCTCTTATAAAAGTGAATTGTGCAGCTATTCCTTCATCTTTAATTGAGAGTGAGTTTTTCGGACATGTCAGCGGAGCATTTACCGGTGCCACAAAAAGAAGGATGGGCCGATTTGAGCTTGCCGATGGCGGTACTATTTTCCTTGATGAAATCGGTGAGCTGCACCTTGATATGCAGTCAAAGCTTCTGCGGATTCTGCAGGACGGGGAATTCGAGCCTGTAGGAAGTTCGGATACTAAAAAAGTTGATGTAAGAGTAATCGCTGCTTCCAACCGGAATCTGAGTGAAGAAATTAAAGAGGGTAAATTCAGGGAGGATCTGTTTTACCGGCTCAATGTTTATCCGATTCAGATTCCTCCATTAAGAGAAAGAGGAAATGATATTATCAGACTTGCAAACGAATTCATTGTAAAATTTTCAAAAAAATTCGGTGTTGACCCCCCAAAACTTTCGGCTGCAGCGAAGCAAAAACTGATTTCCTACAGCTGGCCGGGAAATATCAGAGAACTTCAGAATATAATTGAAAGGGCTGTGATTACAGCGAAAGATAAGAAAATCATCTCAGAAGCTATCCTGCCAAACGGGGAGGTTTCTGATAATGATCGAGATTTCCTGCAGGGAACTCAAAAAATATTGTCACAAAAAGAAATTCAGGAACTCGAAAAGAAAAATATTATTCGTGCATTGAATTTAACAAACTGGAAAATTTCCGGAAGCGACGGTGCCGCAAACCTGCTGGGACTCCCTCCAACCACTCTGAACTCTAAAATAAAAGCTCTTCAGCTTAAAAAATAAAATCTCAACAGATGGTCATATCAATTCGGAATCCCGCTGATTTCATTTCTGCTCGCTGCTTTCCAAAGAGCAAATCATAATTTAGTTAATAATAATGCATACCGCTTGTTTCTGAGAAATTAGTGACTGCTTCACTACACATTACTTAATTTCATAATTAAACCTTACGAGATTTCGTTACTCTCTAAATCTCGCAAGTAAACCTCATCATAATTTCTTCAAAATAAGACTTTAATAAAAGCTTTCGTGATTTCTCTTCCTGGCATCTTATATGCCTTCTTCATCATATAATCAACAACAATCGTTAAAATGCCAGAAGAGATAAATGGAATAAATAATTCCCGGTTATTTGAAATAATGGATGCTGTCAAACGCCGGCCTTCACTCGCGAAATTTATCTTCCGTGTCAACAATACATGGATGAAAGGCGGACACAGCAGGTCTGTTATTAAAGGATTCTTCGGAGCTGAACGAGAAGATGATTCGCGTCTCTCTCCGTTCATTTTCGAGATAGATCAGCCTTCTTCGCTGCTTGGAGAAGATGAGGGCCCGACAGCTCTGGAATACCTCCTGAATGCCCTCGCAGGTTGTCTTACTAATTCTATTGTGTGCCTGGCTTCGGCAAGAGGAGTTGTCCTGACTGATGTAGAATCAGAAATTGAAGGGCGGGTCGACCTGAGATATATGTTCGGACTTAATCACTCAGACGAAGATATGTTTGAAAATATAAAGATGAAATTCAGGATTAAAGGAAATGATCTTTCATACAAAGAGAAAAAATTCCTTTGCGAACTGGGAAAGAAAACATCAATAGTATATAAAATTATCACAACACCTTTCCCTGTTGATATAACTGTTGAAGATGAAATTTGAATGAATAAAGCGATTGAAATAATAACTAGAAGGAGGTTCTGATGAAACGGTTTCTTTTTTTTATGTATGGGATAATATGTTATTCTATATTCTTTGTCACATTTCTTTATGCTATAGGATTCGTTGGTGATTTTATAGTACCGAAAACTATAGACTCCGGATTTCAAGGCGGAACAACTGGTGCCTGGATAGTAAATATTCTGCTGCTTTCACTATTTGCAGTTCAGCACAGTGTAATGGCAAGGCAGGGATTCAAAAGGTGGTGGACAAAGTTTGTCCCCTGGCCGGTCGAACGCAGTACCTATGTTCTTTTCTCAAGTATCATACTTATCCTCATATTTTTATTCTGGCGGCCGATAACCGCTAATGTATGGAACGTGCAGGGTACTGCTGCCGGTTCTTTGCTGATGGTACTTTATTTCACCGGCTGGGGTATCGTTCTTTTCGGTACTTTCCTGATCAACCATTTTAATCTTTTCGGTCTTCAGCAGGTTTATCTCAATCTAAAGAAAAAAGATCTTCCGCGTCCTCATTTTGTGAAACCATTTTTTTATAAAATCGTGCGTCATCCGTTAATGGTTGGATTTATAATTGCTTTCTGGGCTGCACCACATATGACGATAGGACACCTTCTCTTTGCTTTCGCAACCACGGGCTATATACTAGTAGGAATTCAGCTTGAAGAAAGAGACCTTGTTGCGTTTCACGGTGAGGAATACAGAAGATATCAGATGGAGGTTTCACAGATTGTACCTATGCCTCCTAAAAAGACAGTGCCCGGCAGTGTTATGGAAAGGGACTAACGTTTGGAATACCGGATATTTAAAGTGTTTATCTTAATCAATACTTATAGAAAAAGGAAAGGAGAATGAAATGCAGTTTCACATAACGTATCAGGTCACGCCTGAGCATAGAGATGAAGTACAGGGATTATTTAAGAAGACAGGAGCCCGACCTCCCGAAGGTGTTACAATGAAAGGGAGGTGGCATAGTATAAACGGAAACGAGGGCTACATCATAGCCGAAACCAATAACAGCGATGCTATGGGTAAATGGATCCAGGAATGGTCAAATATCCTAACCTTTACAGTTGATCCGGTGCTTACAGATGAAGAAGTTGCAAAAATTATCGGTTAATCAATGCGGCCTGCTCAATCAAGGCAGGCCCCTTTTTCCGACCACCAGGGATGAATCTCGTAAGCTAAACGTCCTGATTGAATTGCAGGATCATTCTTCAGCAGTTCCTTAACTTCTTCCTCCGATTGCACGTTAAAGATGAAAATTCCTCTCCAGTTGCCGTCGTCTCCGAAAGGACCAGCGATATTAAGTTTCCCGGATTCGGCCATCCTGCGGATATTTGCCATATGTCCTGCCTGGATTTTTGCGCGCTCGAGAGAGTCAATAGTGGCTGCATTCGGACCGCGAGTAAGCATTACAAAAAAATATTGCTTGATGTTCGGATAATTGTTTTCCTGTTCCTGAGCTAACACCGCGGCTGAAAACAAAATTACTATTAACGTAATGGCTGCTGACTTCGGCATAGTAACTCCTTCAGTCTTTTATTTTAAGATAATCAAATGTGATCTCTGAATGAAACTTATTTTTTATTAATAATTGCGTCGGATAAAGCATCTTTAAGAAGCGGAAAAGAAAATTGAAATCCCAAGGCTTCCAGTTTCTCAGGTAAAACACGAAGACTAGCTGTAATGAAATCTGCCGATTCCCCTATCATTGCTTTCATTACCAGGCCGGGCACCCTGAAAAATACAGGTCTGTTTACAACATCTCCCAGTTGTTCGGCGAATTCATCCATAATAACGGGGTTTGGGGCAGATGCATTTACAGGTCCGCTAACTGACTCATTCTCCAGGGCATAAAGATATGTGTTTACTATATCGTCTATGTGTATCCAAGAAAACCATTGTTTACCGGTCCCGAGGGATGCCCCAACATATAATTTAAAAAGGGGCAGTAATTTTTTAAGCACTGCGTCCTGAGTGCTGAGCACCGGACTTGTCCTGATGCTTACCCATCGAACCCCTGCTTTTTCAACCTTTGAGGCTTCATTTTCCCATTCCTCACATAAGTCGGCAAGAAAATCATTGCCCGGAGCCGACTTTTCAGTCAGGACCCTATCACCGCTGTTACCATAATAATTTATACCTGAAGCGCAGAGAAAAACAGAGGGCTTTTTATTTGCTTCTGAAACAGCATCAACAATATTCTTTGTACTTAAAATCCTGCTGTCCCTTACTTTTTTCTTATACGCCTCAGTAAACCTCTTACCGGCAAGATTTGCTCCTGCCAGGTGTATAACAGCGTAGGCATCTTCAAAATGGTTACGCCACTTTTCAGGTTTACGGTAATTCCATTCAACATAATTCTTTACAGAGGGAAGTCTCACACGACCTTTATCTATATCACGCGTAAACACAATTATTTCGTATCCCCGCTTAATCAGCAGCTTCGCAAGGTTTGCCCCAATCAAACCTGTAGCTCCCGTCATTATTATCTTTTTAGCCATAATACTCTCTGTTTTATGTAAAACACGTTTCAGTCATTAACAGTTCAAATAATATTACATAATTTAAGAAAACTTCTGTTAGAAGGCCCATATTTATAAATATGATACTTTTTGATATAACAATATACCCGGTTCAAAAATCACAAATAAAATATTTCATACCTCATCGTATTATTTTATTATTAAAATTATTTAAATTGCTTGCAGCAGAGGCAAATATCAACTAATTTCACCTTCGCTGATATTTCAATGAAATTCAATATATATTTAATCATTTATAGAGGAATCGTAATGAAAAAATTTGTACTTCCATTTTTGCTGGGGTTGCTTTTTGTCAGCCTTACTCCTGCATCCACGATTAATGTAACAGTCGGAGATTTTTATTTTGATCCTGTTTCGTTTGATGCTGCTCCGGGAGATACCGTTGTATGGACACTTGATTCGGCTGCAGTTGCAACGCATACAACTACATCCACATTGGTTCCTGCCGGTGCATCAACCTGGGATCACACATTTACAGGCGCGGGCGATACATTTTCGTATGTTATTTCAGTTGATGGTGTATATGAGTACCATTGTACATTTCACCCCACAACTATGATGGGTTCATTCTCTACCCCGGCCGCCGTTCCTTTCTACGAGGATTTTGCATATCCCGCCGGCGATAACCTTACTTCACATGGCTGGGTTGCTCACAGTGCAGGAGGAACTAATCCGATTACTGTTAATGATGGTGGATTGACCTTTCCGGCTTACCCGTCCTCAGGAATAGGCAATGCCGCATTGTTATTCGGGAACAGCGAAGATGATCATAGACTATTTGAATCCCAGTCTGCTGACAGCGTCTATATGGCATTCATGGTTAATGCTGCTGATAATCCTAATGGTTATTTCCTCCATTTCGGAACTAACCCGTATTCTTTTAATTACCGCGGAAGGATTTATCTCGAAGGCACAAATCCCAACCTGGAATTTGGTTTGGCCTTTGCAACGGAATCACCTGTAGTCACAGCTAACAATTACTCGCTCTCAACTACTTACCTGGTGGTGCTAAAGTATACTATTGTAGCCGGAACGGATAATGACCAGGTAAGCCTATATGTATTCGACAGTGCGGCTCCTCCAACAGAACCAGCAGTACCGACAATTGGTCCCATTACTAATGGCGGAACATCAGACATAGATCCCGGAGCTGTCTCTTTCAGAAAATATAATACTGCTCAGAACGTAGTAGTGGACGGAATACGTATTGCAAAAATGTGGAGTGATGTTGTACCCGTTGAATTGACATCATTTACTGCTTCTGCGGGTTCTAAGTCAATTACTCTTAACTGGAAAACTTCTACTGAAACCAATAACCGCGGATTTGAAGTTCAGAGAAAAACTTCCAATTCCGGGTGGACAGATATTTCTTTCGTAAATGGAAACGGAACTTCAACTCAGTCGCACGAATATTCTTATACTGACAATAACCTTGAAAGCGGTAAATATTCCTACAGGCTGAAACAGGTTGATATGGATGGATCTTTTGAGTACTCTAAAGTTGTTGAAGCAAACATAGATGCTCCGGCAAAATTTGAACTCGCTCAGAATTATCCGAATCCTTTTAATCCCACAACCAAAATTGATTTTTCTGTTCCTTCAAACAGCAATGTTAAATTAACCGTTTATAATGTCCTGGGACAGCAGGTTTCAGTACTGGTTAACGGATTTATGAAATCAGGAAATCATACGGTAGATTTTAATGCTGCCGGCCTGAACAGTGGTTTATATTTCTACAAGCTGGAATCTAACGGTACTTCTCTCGTTAAGAAGATGATGCTCGTAAAGTAATTCAGCTGAATTTCTTTCTAAATGAGCCCGGTTTAATGCCGGGCTTTTTTTTATCCATATCCGACAAATCATTTCTCTGAATTATTATCTCCCTCCTCATCAGGCATATATCCAGGGAATGAATTAGAAATCACCCGTTTTGTGCTTGATTACCTAACGTAAATTTGTATAAATTAAGCCCTCACTATTTAATTTTAATATGCTTGGATTTGTAAAATCTGATAAAAATCATGTATACCTCGGCGGAGAGATATTCAGAGCGAAGCAGAGAAAAAGAAGAGTTATACTTACCATTTTCGCTATCACAGGATTTATACTGTTAAACCTTGTATTATATTATCTCACAAATGTTTAGCACAAAACTTGTTGAACATCAATTATATTGAACTCCTCCCGCTTTAACCTTATATTTCATTTTTATATTTGACTGAAAAATGAAAGAAAACAAAGTATATATTGAGACCTACGGCTGCCAGATGAACCTGGCCGATACTGAGATCGTCATGGGTATCCTTGATAACTTTGGATATAAGATCTCCAATACGGCTGAAGATGCAGATGTTATATTGTTAAATACCTGCAGCATCCGCGAAAATGCTGAACAAAGGATCTACGGCCGGCTGGGCAACTTCAAGACTATAAAGAATTCAAAACCTGATCTTGTTGTCGGCATCCTGGGCTGCATGGCTGAAAGACTAAGGAAAGACCTGATTGATGATAAAAAGATAGTTGATCTTATTGTTGGTCCCGATGAATACCGCAGACTACCAGAATTAATAGATGTTGCCTTCAATGGTGAGAAAGGAATTGGAGTCAGGTTATCCAAAACCGAAACTTACGACGATATAATTCCTTACCGTGAAGACGGACTTCAGGCCTGGATATCGGTTATGCGGGGTTGCGATAAATTCTGCACTTTCTGTGTTGTCCCTTTTACCCGGGGCAGGGAAAGAAGCAAGCCGCTGGATTCAGTTGTTAATGAGATCCGGAAATTGTCTGAAAGAGGCTTCAGGGAAGTCACGCTGCTTGGTCAGAATGTTAATTCATACCTTGATGGCGAAAATGATTTTGCAGATTTACTGGCAGCTTCAGCTATGGCTGACAGGAATATGAGAATAAGGTTCACAACTTCACACCCCCAGGATTTGTCAGATAAACTGCTGTATACAATTGCAGAACATCCAAACCTTTGTAATTATATCCACCTGCCGGTACAGTCGGGTTCAAACAGGATACTGGATCTGATGAACAGAACCTATAATATTGAGCATTATCTCGGACTTATCGACAAAGCAAAAAAAATAATTCCCGGGGTGAGCTTTTCCACTGATATCATTGCCGGGTTTCCCACAGAAACCTGGGAAGACCATCTGATGACCCTGGAAGTGATGAAACAGGTAAGATATGATGGGGCTTATATGTTTAAATATTCTGCCCGCGAAGGAACCAAAGCATACAAAATGAATGATGACATAACCGATGAAGTAAAAACAAAAAGACTTCAGGAGATCATTCAGCTTCAGCAGAAAATAAGTTACGAAATAAATCAGGATCTGATCGGCAGCGAGGAAGTGGTGTTGATTGAGGGCTTCAGCCGGAAATCGGATAAATTCCTGGCCGGAAGAACCGATACAAATAAGGTCCTTATTGTTCCTTTCGATGAAAGGATAAAAGAAGGCTCTTATATAAAGGCCAGGATTACAAGAGCTACGCATGCCACTCTTTTTGGCGAGGTCACGGGGATTGGCAAATCAATGGATGAAGATCTCGGAATGACAGCCTGACCGCTGTTCCGGGTTATTCATATGGAGAGGTAAATGAGGATATTCAATAAGTTAAAAGTTCTGTTTTTATTACTCTTCTTTTTAGTTACCAATTCTCTTTATTCGCAGGAAAAAAATATCGTTCCTTATCTGAAGTTAATTGAAGGCGGAGCTAAGGATTCAGTACTGCAGGTCCTGCCTGAGTTAAAAAAATCCTATCCGAATGATCCCTCTGTCCTTTTCCTTGAAGGTGTGCTTACTGAAAACGGTCAGGATGCAATCCCGATCTATAACAGGATATTAAATGATTTCCCGCAGAGTAAATATGCCGATGCCTCGGTCTACCGGCTTTATTCCTACTATTACTCCCTTGGATTGTATAATACCGCAGAAAGTTTTATAAAGAGACTGAAAAAAGAATATCCATCATCACCGTATATCAAACTGGCCGAAAGAGAAATTCCTTCAGGTAACGAAGTTTCCTCTCCCCAGGAATTATCGCCTCCGGATATAAAAGACTATAAGTTTACGGTACAGGCGGGCGCTTTCAGTAATGACTCTAATGCAGCATCCCTGAAAAAAACATTTGTGGATGCGGGTTTTTATTCTTTCATTAAAAATAAATCTGTGGGCGGCACAGAATTCCGGGTAGTTTATGTGGGCAGATTCGAAAAACGTGCGGAAGCAGAAAAGTTTTTACAGGCAGTTAATAGTCAATTTGATCTTAATGGTCAGATTGTCCCGATAAATTGAATTTAATTTGAACGTCTTATTTATAGGTACTGGTTCAGGAAAAACCTCCCTGAACCGATACCATTCCTCATTATTGATTTCAGTCAGCAAATTTAGTCTTCTTGTAGATTCAGGTGATTCTGTGTCAAGGGCACTTCTTTCATCGGGAGTCAGTTTTAATGCAATAAACGGTATCGTGATAACTCACCTACATCCGGATCATTTTAGCGGGTTTGCATCGCTTATCGTACAAATGGAAATGAGCAGCAGAACGGAAACCCTTACAGTATTTATTCATCATACTCTGGTTAAAACTTTAAAGGATTTTCTTTCCTCCTCCTATGTTTTCTTAGAGAGGATGGGTTTTCCTGTTATTTTTAAAGGATTTGATTTCGAAAGTGAGATAAAGGTGACAGAAGATTTGACGTTTAGAGCCAGGGGAAATACCCATTTGGATAAATATAAACGGAATGCTCCTGCCCTTAGCCTCGCCTCTTCCGGTTTGTTGTTTACGTCGGGCGATAAAAAAGTATTTTATTCAGGGGACCTCGGTTCCGTAGATGACCTTTATCTCTTTAAAGATTATTCAATAGATCTCTACATTACGGAAGCAGCCCACGTTGATATTGAAAATATTCTGGAAATGATGAAACTATTGAATCCGGGTGAGGTAATACTTACCCATATGGCTGATGAAGATATTCAGGAGATCAGCAGGAAGATTAATGGATCAGGACAGACAAATATAAAATTGGCCGAAGACGGCATGAATTGCAGTGTCAGGCGTTACAGCAGATAAGACATTCTTTAATAAAGAGTTAAAAAGTAATATATTTAAGTGATTAGTATATATGCTTTTATTCTAATATGACTACAGAAGAATTTAAAAATAAGTTTGGAATTATAACCTCCGCCAAGGAGATGAATGACCTGGTGGATATTACAATGCAGGTTGCACGTTCTGATATATCTGTGCTTATTTATGGAGAAAGCGGCGTTGGAAAAGAGGTATTTGCCAGGGCCATCCATGGATACAGCACCAGGTCAGAGAAACAGCTTGTAAGTGTCAATTGCGGGGCAATTCCGGAAGGAATTCTTGAAAGTGAGCTGTTCGGACATAAAAAAGGTTCGTTCACCGGTGCTGTTGAAAGCAGAAAAGGATATTTTGAGATAGCGGACGGCGGTACACTCTTCCTGGATGAAATAGCCGAAATGCCTCTTCATACTCAGGTTAAGCTTCTGCGTGCAATCGAAATGAATGAATTTATGAAGATAGGCGCTGAAACAGTTACCAAAGTAGATGTAAGGATTATTGCTGCAACTAATAAGGACCTCCAGAGAGAAGTTGACGCGAGGCATTTTCGTGAGGATCTGTATTTCAGATTAAAAGCAGTTACCCTCAATATTCCTCCTTTGAGAAAAAGGAGAGCTGATATTGAGGAACTTGCCAGATACTTTGCAGCAAACTATGCCGGGCAGAATGGAATAAGGCCTAAACCGATAACTGATGATGCCATTGAACTGCTCAAAAACTATCCCTGGCCGGGTAATGTAAGAGAGCTTAAAAATACTATCGAAACCGCAATTGCGCTTAACAGAAATGGGGTACTTGATACCTCCTCATTTGTATCGCTGATACACCCTCCGATCGAAGAAGAGGCCCCTCCGCGAAACCTTCCAATTTTCGTTAAAAGAACCCCTGAGGAAGTTGACCGTGAACTGCTGTATCGCGCACTGTTCGAAATAAAAAAAGACCTTATTGAACTAAAAGATCTCATACATCAGCGGCCCGATGACAGCTATTACCAGGGAGGAGAACAGCGCGAGGTTGTTCCGCTTGCAGAAGCAGAAAAAGCAGCAATAAATGCGGCACTTGACAAAACCCGGGGCAGTAAAAGAGATGCTGCGGCACTCCTGGAGATCAGTGAGAGAACCTTATTCAGAAAACTTAAGAAATATGGCCTTTAGAGTAAAATTTCAAAGAAAATCAGGCTTTGATCCACGCCTCACCAAAGCTGTAATAAAAATATTCTTCTTGTTTATCATTACAGTCGTAATTAATTTTACAGGGTGTTGTGTATACTCTTTTACAGGAGCTTCGGTACCACAGCACCTGAAAACTATTGCAATACCGATTGCTGAAGATAGAAGCGGTTCCGGTGAACCGGGATTAAAAGAGCTATTAACGGATCAGCTGATTCAGAAATTTATAAACGATAATACTCTCCAGGTAACTGAAAAAGTTAATGCAGATGCAGTGCTTGAATGTGTAATACTTCCCCTGAGTGATGCCCCAACTGTTGTTGCTGCCGGTGAAAATGTAGAGGCAAGAAGAATTACTATCAACGTGCAGGTAACTTATAAGGACCTGGTAAAACGAAAAACTATTTTCGATAAGAAATTCTCGAATTACGGCGACTACCCGTCTGGTGGTGATATTAGTCAAAGAAGAGATGCAATACAAACAGCAGTAGATAAAATAACTGAAGATATCCTGTTAGATACAGTATCAGGATGGTAATATTTAATGAGGTTTTAAAATGGACGATGTAGTTCTTATTGGTTACTTTGTTTCTTTGTTCATACTTTTTGTGTTCGGCTGCCACGGTTTTATAATGATGTATTATCATAATAAATACCGTAACGTTAAACATAAATCAAAGGCGGTAAACGACTTCAATTCCTTTGTTACAATTCAACTCCCACTCTATAATGAACTTTACGTAGTTGAGCGCTTAATAAATGCAGTATGCGAAATTGAATATCCTAAGGATAAACTCGAAATCCAGGTGCTAGATGATTCGACTGATGAAACAACTTCAATTACTGAAAAGATTGTTCGCGAAAAACAGCTGCTTGGATTCGATATTGTGCATATCAGAAGAGGAACGCGTGAGGGATTCAAAGCCGGAGCGCTGAAGGAAGGTCTCAAAACTGCAAAAGGAGAATATATAGCAATTTTTGATGCCGACTTCATACCTCACAAGGACTTTCTGAAGAAGACTCTCTCGTTTTTCTCAGATGAGAAGGTTGGTATGGTACAGACCCGCTGGGAACATATTAACGGTGATTATTCAATACTTACAAAGGCTCAGGCGCTGGCACTTGACGGTCACTTTGTAATTGAACAGACTGTACGGAATAAGGCGGGCTTTTTTATCAACTTTAACGGCACCGGCGGTATATGGAAAAGAGATTGTATAGAAGATGCGGGGAACTGGCATGCAGATACTTTGACTGAAGACCTTGATCTCAGCTATCGTGCTCAGCTCAACGGCTGGCACTTTGTATTCCTGCCGGATTTTACTTCTCCCGCTGAACTTCCTTCTGAAATAAATGCTCTTAAAACTCAGCAGTTCAGATGGACAAAAGGAGCAATTGAGACAGCAAAGAAGATCCTGCCCCTGGTCTGGAAATCAAAAATTCCGCTCAGAGTAAAACTGCAGTCGACTTTTCATCTGACCAATAATCTTGTATTCCCGTTTATCCTGCTTGCAGCTATTCTGAATGTACCATTAATATTCATTAAGAACAGCGGGTCTCACGAAGCATATTTCGCAATACTTTCTCTGTTCGTACTTGCGTTTGTCAGTTCATTTCTTTTTTATCTTTACTCACAGAAAGATATAAGGACTGACTGGAGGAAAAAAATAGTTTTATTTCCTCTCTTTATGGCCGGCAGTATGGGATTTGCGGTAAATAATTCCCGTGCTGTAATAGAAGGACTTCTGAACAGGAAGAGCGAGTTTGTGCGTACACCGAAATTCAAAGTTGTCTCTGAACGTGATACATGGATGGGAAAAAGATATCTTTCAAAAAAACTGGGATTCTCTGTTTACGTTGAGGCTATAATGGCAATATACTGCCTTGTTGGTATTGCCTCCTCAATATATTTCCTTGAAATAGCAGCACTGCCGTTCCAGATATTATTTTTCATAGGATTCTCATTTGTATCCGTAACTTCAATAAAACACGCATTTGCAAAGGCATAGGGTATTGAGTAAAACATCCTCAGAAATATTCAACGATAAGGTTAATCTCATTTACGAGTATAATAAAAGATCACCGCTGTTTGTCCGTGTGGCAAACAGCGAGATCGAAAAGAATAATACGGACAGGGCAGTTGAAATACTCATGGACGGCTTAACAGTATATCCCGATTATCCCACAGCCCACATTCTCCTCGGTAAGGCATTTATGCTCCTTGGAAAATATAAAGATGCACTTGATTCTTTTCGTAAAGGAAGTGAGCTTGTAAGCTCTCACAAGGTGTATGATTATTATATGCAGGAAGTTGAAACTCTGAAGAAGCAGAGGTCACTCTTTGAATCTTCTCATAAACCGGCTTTCCTCGAAGGCGAAGAGCCGCAAACAGGAAATAAAATAAGTCTTGAACAGGAATTATCTTCGTTTGATTCTATGTCCGATAAAAAAACCGAATCAACATCCTCCCGCCCTGTTTCAGGCGATTCAATAGTTTCCGAAACACTGGCAAATATTTATATAACCCAGGGAGAATTCAGAGAAGCTCTTTCGATTTTTGAGAGACTATTAACAAAGAACCCTCAAAAGAAGGATTATTATCTTAAGAAGATTGAGGAGTTAAAGTCGGAACTCGAGTAAGATTTCTACCTTCTTTTTTCTTAACCCCCGATGAATTTATCAGATCTTAAAAAACTCAGCAGAACATTTTATAAAAGAGATGTACTTACAGTGGCACCGGAGCTTCTTGGCAAAATCCTTGTCAAAGCAGACGGTCCGGAACTGCTTGCGGGCAGGATCGTAGAAGTTGAAGCTTACGACGGCAATGTTGATGAAGCGGCACATACCTTCCGGGGGAAAACTAAAAGAAATGAAATTATGTTCGGGCAGGGGGGATACTTTTATGTTTACTTCACATACGGTGCACATTTTTGCTGTAATATAGTTACCGGTCACCAGGGACACGGTACTGCCGTACTGATAAGAGGAATAGAACCGGTTGAAGGTATTGAGCAGATGGCTGTCAATCGCTATGGAAGAAATTTGTTAAATGAAAAAGAAAAACATAATTTGACCAGCGGACCGGGAAAAGTTTGCCAGGCCTTCGGAATAAACCGGGAATATTACGGAGAGGATCTCATCAGCGGTAGAATTTATCTCCTCAATCAAAGGAAATTACCCGAAGAAACGATTGTGAGAACAACCAGGGTCGGAATAAAAAAATCAACTGAATTGAACTGGCGCTTTTATATAAAAGATAATCCGTTCGTTTCAAGAAAATGATAAAACCAAAAAACTTATTAGTTGTAAGAACTGACCGTATTGGCGACGTTGTTCTCTCTCTGCCCCTTGCTTCAATAATTAAAAAACACCTTCCCGATTGCAGGATAACTTTCCTTGTCAGGAATTATACAAAAGCCCTGGTCGATAACCATCCCTATGTAGACGAAGTGATCGTACTAAAAGAATCCGGAAAAAAAATCCTTATCAGAGAGAATGTTTCAGCCATTGCAGACTATAATTTTGATGCTGCCGTTATTGTTTATCCGACATTTGTGACCTCGCTTATTATCTATCTGAGTAACATAAAAAACAGGATCGGAACGGGGTATCGCTGGTATTCATTTTTGTTCAATCATAAAATATATGAACACAGGAAGTTTGCCGAAAAGCATGAGCTGGAGTATAATGTAAACCTGTTGAGTAAATTCGGTATAGAAGAAAATGTAAGTCCCGGTAATGTTGAATTTGATCTTATTCCCGATCCATCCAGTGAAAAGAAGATTGATGAGATACTTCAGAAATCCGATATTAAAACAGAGGATCCTATAATTATCATACATCCGGGAAGCGGCGGAAGCTCGGTTGATCTTCCGCAGCAGAAATTCAGATCACTGGTTGAGAAAATTGCAGGAGAACTTACAGAAAATATTATTCTCACCGGGAGCGACCGGGAAAAATATCTTTGCGAGAACCTGAAACTTCGTCCCGGAATCCTGAATCTTGCTGGTAAGCTGGACCTGCACGATATGATCGCCCTGATAAATAAAAGTTCTATTTTTATCTCAAATTCTACCGGTCCAATCCATATAGCGGCTGCGCTCGGAAAATATACAATCGGGTTTTATCCGCGAATAGCCGCATGTTCGGCCGACAGATGGGGACCATATACGAATAAAAAAGTTATTTTTTCGCCTAAAATCGAATGTTCTGACTGTACAAGGGAACAGTGCAGCCGGTTGGATTGTATGAATAGCATCGAAGTCACTGATATCTTTTATGAGACAGAAAAAATTTATAAGTTTATTCAAGACGAACGGAGAAAATAGATGCTCAGGAAATATTTGCTGTTATTCTTATTACTGCCTGCTTATATCATATGCTGCATCCGGCAGCGATTCAACAGGTACAGATCCTGAATTCAGAACTTTGGAAAATAATGCCTTCAAGGTTGGAGAGAAGCTTACTTTTGACGTTAAATACGGATTTGTAACCGCAGGAGTTGCAACAATGGAGATTCCTCAGATGAGAAGAATATCCGGCAGGGAAGCATACCATGTTACTTTCGAGGTCAATTCTGTTCCCAGCTTCGACTGGATATATAAGGTACGCGACAGGTATGAGACTTTTATAGATGCAAAAGGACTTTTCCCTTGGAGATTCGAACAGCATATCAGGGAAGGCGGATACAGCCGCGACTTCTCTGCATTTTTTGATCAGAGGAAAGGTAAAGCAAAAACCAGCGAAGGCGAATATGAAATTCCCAAATATGTTAATGACATTGTTTCTGCGTTCTATCTTGCAAGGACTTTTGATTATTCAAACCTGAAAGTAAACGACAGGATCCATCTTAAAAACTTTTATAAGGATAAGGTCTATAACCTCGATGTCCGCTATCTTGGAAAAGAAACTATAGATGTCACGGCCGGTACCTTTAAATGTATAGTCGTTGAGCCTCTGGTGCAGGAAGGTGGACTCTTTAAAAGCGAGGGAAGCATTGTTGTCTGGCTGACCGACGACGAATTGAAAATCCCCGTTAAAGTTAAGACTAAAGTAGTGATAGGATCTATTGATGCTGAGTTGACCTCCTATGAGGGGCTAAAGGGAAAGCTCACTTCAAAGCAATAGTCTATTCCTCTGCTTAAAAACCGATAAATAGGAAAATGATGCCCATTTAATTATTTTCACTAAATGGATGATTACAATTCAAATCCGGATCCTTTAAATCAGGATCCGGATAAAAATAATGAACCCAAAAACGACTCCGATCAGGATTCCGGGGGAGGTATCCAGCCGCAGATAAATCCTATTGCCGCTGCATTTATTGGATTAATAGGAGGTTTCATACTGTACCAGATTGTAGGCGGTGTAATAACCCTGCTGATTTTCGGTATGAACCTGGATACTGCCCCGGTTGATGCAGTCAGGCTGATGACAATGGCGGGCCAGATCCTCTTTATGCTTCTTCCTGCTTTATTATTTTCAAAATGGTTTTATCTTGATGTATCTGCCGTTATAAGGACAAGAATTCCTTCCTGGAAGGAATTTGCTTTATTCGGTATAGGAATAATAATCCTTACCCCCCTTCTGCAATATTTTATCACCGTACAGAATTACTTTATAGACATCTGGGCGGAAAGCTCTCCTTTTATTCATTCCATAAAATCAGCACTCGATTCATTAAATGACCTTGTGGAAAAAACTTACGGCAATTTATTATCTGCAAGTAATTTCTACGAAGCTTTGCTGGTGATCCTGGTGGTTGCTGTAGTTCCTGCAGTCTGCGAAGAGACAATGTTCCGCGGATTTATACAGAAAAGTTTTGAGTTGAAGATCAAACCTGTGTGGGCTGCTCTTATCACTGCAGTATTCTTCGGAATTTATCATTTTAACCCATACGGTATGATACCTTTGATTATTCTGGGATTTTATTTTGGTTTTGCCGCGTATATGAGCAATTCTATACTGGTCCCTATGAGTCTCCATTTTACTAATAATTTTATAGCAATTATGGTATATTTTCTGATCGGAAATGAAGACCTTATAAATTCAAAACCGGGAACTGATGTAGATTTGAATTCGGCCGTATTAATGATAATATTATTGTCACTTATTATGATTGGACTGATAATTACTATCAGGAAATTTTATTCAAAACAGATCACTACTTAGGAGGATATATGCCTGTTTGCCCAAATTGCGAATACGAATATGTTGAAGGAATGACCATTTGTCCCGACTGCGGTACCAGGCTTGTGGACGACGAATATTTTGTTCAGCCGGAAGATTGGACTGAAAAGAACTGGCAGGTAGTCTATACATCAGGACAGGAATACGACGTTGAAATGCTGAGGGATAATCTTGAAAGTGCCGGCATTAAGACATCGATACTATCGCAGAAAGACAGAAATTTTCCTGCGCCCGGTGACTTTTCTCTTGTAAAATTATACGTAAGGAATGAAGACGTTCAGTCAGCCCTTAATTTCATTGAACAGGTTAAAAGCCAGGAAAGCAATGAAGAAAATGAGGAAGAGTAACCGCTGATGGCGCTGGGCAACACTACTCAACGAGTGCTTGTTTCCCTGGTCGCTATACCGGTTATCATAGCGGTAAGCTATTTCGGGGGAATTTATTTCTTTCTGTTTACTGCCGGAATAGCATTAGTTTCCTTTTATGAATTCAGTCGTTTCGTAAAAAATAAGACCATATACGTCAATACAGGCACTGGTATAATCTTCATTCTGCTCCTTCTTGTGAATGAGTTTTTCCATTACCTGGACATCTATTCCCTGGTCCTTGCACTGACAGTAATTCTTACTCTTTTTGAATTATTCAGGAACAAAGGATCCGCAATACTTAATATCGGAACCACTTTGCTTGGCATTTTGTATATCGGTTTTTTTTCAGATGCATTACTTGCAATCAGGGAATTTTACCCCAGGATCGGGTACCTTTACGAAAGAGGAGGTTTTCTGATAATTTCAATTCTTGCTGCGATCTGGATATGTGATTCGGCAGCATTTTTTGGCGGTACCAGTCTCGGAAAACATAAGCTTTTTCCCCGTGTGAGCCCTAAAAAAAGCTGGGAAGGAGCCATATTCGGCTTCATATTCTCCATATTGACGATGCTTCTTGCTAAAGTAATTATTTTGGACTTCCTTAGCTGGGCATCAGTAGTTATTTTAGGTGTAATTATAGGAATAATAGGTCAGCTTGGAGATCTTGTTGAATCTCTCTTTAAGCGCGATGCCGGAGTAAAAGATTCTTCAGGGATAATCCCCGGACATGGCGGAATATTCGATCGGTTTGATTCTCTCCTTTATACTGCACCTGTGATTCTCCTTTACCTTAAAAATTTTGTCTGAAACATAGATTTGTATGAGTAAAAATAATAAATCGGGTGTTAGTATAATTACGCTCGGATGTTCGAAAAATACAGTCGACTCCGAAAGATTAATGAAACAGATCAAGCTTAACCAGTTTAAGCTTAATGATGACCCGGAAAGTGCTGAAACGGTTATAATAAATACCTGCGGATTTATCGAGGCTGCAAAACAGGAATCAATTAACACGATATTGAATGCGGTTTCGCTTAAGAACCAGGGAAACCTTAAGAAAGTCATTGTTGCAGGCTGCCTTTCCGAAAGGTATATGGAGGACCTTCGGGGTGAGATTCCCGAAGTTGATGCCTGGTTCGGTACTGAAAAATATGAGGATATACTTAATGAGCTGGGCGGGGAATTAAAGTATGAACTTCTCGGGGAAAGAGTGCTTTCCTCACCTTCACATACTGCCTATCTGAAAATATCGGAGGGATGCGATCACCCCTGCTCTTTCTGTGCCATTCCATTAATGCGCGGCAAACATAAATCAAAATCTATTGAAGATCTTGTAAGGGAAACAGAATTTCTTGCCCGGAATAACACGAAAGAACTTGTGCTGATTGCACAGGACACTACAGATTATGGCAAAGATATTTACGGCAGAAAGATGATTGCAGAACTTCTTAACAGATTGAGTGAAGTGGAAGGTATTGAATGGATACGTTTAATGTACGCTTATCCGTCGCAGTTCCCGGATGAACTTATTGATGTAATTGCAGACAATCCGAAGGTTTGTAAATACGTGGATATTCCCCTGCAGCACATATCCGACAATGTCCTGAAATCTATGAGGAGAGGCGTTACAGCAAAAAGAACCAGGGAACTCATCAGGAAACTAAAGGACCGCATTCCGGGTATTACAATAAGAACAACATTTATCGTCGGTTATCCGAATGAAGGCGAGGATGAGTTCAGGGAGTTATGCGAGTTTGTGAGGGAAACTGAATTTGACAGGATAGGGACTTTCACTTTCTCTATGGAAGAAAATACCAGCAGCTTTATTCTTGGAGATCCTGTGCCGGAGACGGTAAAGCAGAGAAGAAAAAATATTTTAATGGAAATTCAGAAAGATATATCATTAAGAATAAATGAAAAGTTTGAAGGAAGGAAGCTCGATGTTTTGATAGAGGGTAAAGAAGGCGATTATTATATCGGGAGATCGTACCGCGATGCACCCGAAGTTGATGGTGAAGTTCTGATACCCGCCAATGGTAAAAAACTTAATCCGGGTGAGTTTTATACTGTTGATGTTTTTGATTATAATGAATATGACTTGTACGCAAACATTTCCCGGAACGGGAGAAAAAAATGAAAAATATCTTAATAATTATTCTGTTGTTCTTTTTAGCTCAATCGGTAAAAGCTCAGGTTGAGATCGCTGATAAACCTGATCCAGCCAGGGCGCTTCCCAAGTTTTACCAGGACTTCCTGAATTTTTATTCACCTGACAGTGCAACGACAAGAGTGGATGCCTTCATACAGGTTCCATATAACCAGATACAGTTTGTGAAATCTGATAAAGGATTTACTGCAAGCTATAGTGTTACCGTTTCAATATTTGATGAAAACAGGGATAAACTGGTTGTTGAAAAGTCCTGGAACGAGGAGGTTAACGAAAAAGATTTTGAACAAACCAATAGTCAGAATAATTATAACCTCAGTTTTAAGTCATTTTACCTTCAGCCGGGGTCATATATTATAAGGAGTTCTGTTGAGGATAAAGAGTCCAGGAAAGAATACTCTACCGAGAATCCTTTTGTGGTAAAATCACTTGAAGAACCCCCTGCTTTAAGTGATGTCATTTTTATTGCTAAGATGTCAAATGGGGGTGAAGCAAAGAAAATTCTGCCGAATGTATCCGGTAATGTAGCTACCCAGAAGGATGGTGTGCCTGTATTTTTTGAAGCATATTCAGATTCTGCAAGGGATCTGAGGGTGGAATATATTATTACCAACGATGACAAGGATATAATCTTTCAGAGCAATGAAGCCCAGCACCTTGATTCGGGAAAGACGCAGATTTTTCACACGATCAAGGACAGCTCGATAAGTCTTGGTAAATACCTTTTAACGATATCTCTCCTTAACCACAATGGAGCGGTTATTGCTTCAACTAACAAAGGTTTCTACTCAAAATGGAGCGGTGTTCCCACAACAGTACAAGATCTCGATCTTGCAATAGATCAGCTTGTATATATAGCCTCGGATTCGGAACTCGACTATATCAAGGATGCGAAGACGAAAGAAGAAAAAACAAAAAGATACATTGAATTCTGGAAGAAGAAGGATCCCAGTCCTTCTACCGAGGAGAATGAGGTCTTCAACGAATATTACCGCAGGATACAATATGCAAATGATCATTTTTCACACTATGTTAAAGGCTGGAAAACAGACCGCGGGATGGTATTCATTCTACTGGGAGCACCTAATAACGTAGATCGTCATCCTTTTGATGTTGATTCGAAACCTTATGTGATATGGCAGTATTACCAGCTGAATAAGCAGTTTGTTTTTGTAGATGAAACCGGCTTTGGTGACTATAGACTTATAACACCCCTCATGGGGGATGATTACCGCTACAGATAATTATGATTGTAACAGTAACTTTAAATCCTCTGCTTGAAAGAAGGTATTCTTTTAAGAGCATTAAATATTCCGGAAGCAACCGGAATGGAAAAGTTCTCGTCCAGGCCGGTGGTAAAGGAATAAATGTAAGCCGGCAGTTAAACCAGCTTGGTACTCCGGGACTTGCATTCACTTTCCTCGGCGGAAATAACGGTAAACTTTTAAGGGACATCTTAAACAAAGAGGATATAAATTTTACTGCCGTAAGAACTGATGCAGAAACACGCGACGGCGTAGTAACAGTTGATGAAAACCAAAGGAATGTAACAAGTTTCTTTGGAAATAATCCCGAAATCTCCGCTGAAGAAGCCGATGAGTTCAAAGAAAAGCTCGATAAAATTATTCAGAACTGTGAGATAGTTATTTTTTCGGGAAGTTCACCTTGTGAAAACACTAATGATATAATACCTTTTGGAATAGATGCCGCAAACCGGTACGATAAAATATCTGTATGTGATACTTACGGAGAACATCTGCAGGACTGCGTAAATGCTGGTCCCACCATACTTCACAATAACCTCGATGAGATCAGAAATTCGCTGAATATTGAATTGTCATCTGAGGATAGCATTCTATCTTTTATGGATGAACTCTACAAAAAAGGCATTAAACAGAGCTACCTTACGAATGCGGAAAAAGAGTTTTATGCTTCAAATTTTGATTTTCATTTCAGGGTTGAGCCTCCGGAAGTTAAAACATTTGATTCCACGGGGAGCGGCGATAGTTTTATGGCCGGGATTATCTACGGCTGGCATAAGGATTTGACTTTTGAAGAAGGATTAAAATTAGCAGTTTCGCTTGGTGCATTGAATGCTTCGAGAGAAGATGTAAGCAATGTTCCGCTAAAAGATACGAATAAGCTTGTGTCTACTATCGAAGTTATTCCAATAGGCAAGAAAATGAAAACTTTAGATGTTACGCCTCGTTAAATACATACCGGTCTTTTTAATATTCATTTCTTCATTATCAGCACAGGTTATTAAAGATTTTAATGTCGATGGTAACCGTGTATTTGATGACGACGATTATTTCAACTGGAGCGGTCTGAACATAGGAGAAAAGTATGGACAGAGCCTCCTGGACAGCCTGAAAATAAACATTGCAGAGGAACTCGGGAAAAGGGGATACCTTGAAAGCAGGTTCGATACTGCATATGCCGTACTTTCTCCGGATTCTCAGGGAGTCACTCTGAACCTTTCTATTGATGAGGGAGATCCTACACACATTAACCATTTTATCTATGCCGGGGCCGATTCGGAAGATACCGTTAATGTGCTTCCTCTATTTGATTTTCTTGAAGGACAGACCTTTAATAAATTTGATCTTGAAACATCAATTGCCAATTCTCTCAATTATTATGAAGACACCGGGAACCCTTTTGCCAAAGTCGTAATAAATTCAGTTTATGTTTATCATGATTCGCTGAAGGATGAGAGCCTGGCCGACATCTACCTTGATTTCGTAAAAGGAGAGGACAGGAAGATCGACAGGGTTGAGATAACAGGAAATTCATCTACAAAAGATTATGTAATCGTACGCGAACTGAGGCTGAATAAAGGTGAGATGTATTCGCAGTCAAAAATAGATGAACTGCCCAAAAGGCTGAACAGACTTCGTTTCTTTGATCCGGTAGAACCTCCTCAGTTCTATATAAACAGTGCAGGGGAGGGAGTTCTTTCGCTGAACGTGAAAGAAAAGCAGACGAATAACTTTGACGGCATTATCGGATATATACCGGGAACAAAGGATAATCCGAAAGGATACCTTACAGGACTGGTAGATATCAGTATGCGAAACCTGTTCGGCACGGGCAGGGCAGCCGCTGTAAAGTGGCAGCAATTCGACAGGTATTCACAGGAACTGGAGCTTAAGTATCTTGAGCCCTGGCTGTTTGGATATCCCTTTAACATCAACGGCGACTTTTATCAGCGCAAGCAGGATTCCACTTATGTTCAGAGAAAAATAAGCGGGGCGCTGGAGTACCTGGCTACCGAGAATATCTCGGCATCAGTGCTGGTATCATCGGAGCGGGTCATTCCTACCATTAGTAAAAACCCAGGATTTACTGTCTTTAGCAGCGGTGCATTAACAACGGGATTAAATCTTAAATTCGATAACAGGGATGATCCTTATTCACCTACAGAAGGATTACTTTTTTTTACTTCATACTCATTCAGCAGGAAACGGATTTACGGGCCGAAACAATTCATCACTCCCGAAATCAATACAAATGTAAACCTGCAGCGATTTACTCTGGATATCGGTGGGTACTACCAGCTCTTCAGCAGGCAGGTTGTTGCTCTGGGTCTGCACGGGAAAGAACTCAGGGGATCCTTTTTTGAGAACAGCGATTTATTTCGGCTCGGTGGTACTAATACATTAAGAGGATACAGGGAAGAGCAGTTCCTCGGTTCAAGGATAGGCTGGGGCAATCTTGAATACCGTCTTCTTCTAACCAGGAGAACCTTTGCTTTCCTCTTTTTTGATGCGGGATATTACTACCGGAAGCCCGAACCCGAAAGAAATATTCTCAAGCAGGAAGGATTTAAGACGGGTTATGGTGTAGGACTTAATATTGAAACCGGGGTTGGTGTGCTGGGAGTAAGCTTTGCACTGGCAGCAGGCGATTCATTCTCCGAAGGCAAAATTCACTTCGGTATAGTCAACGAATTCTGATCCCGTTTGATTTTCATCTCACTTTCTGCCTAATTTTCTCTTTAAATATCTTTGGATTAATGAACTACCTTGTTAAAATTTTAAGTATCATTTCATTGCTCCGGGTAGTGAACGTCCTGATCACATTCCTGTCCGTAATTGTCGCGGTAATAATTTGTTCAGGGAATATCATTCGTTAACGAAATAGTTCTGCTGGCAGCGCTATCGGCATCGCTTACAGCTGGTGCGGGGAATGTTATAAATGATATATGGGATTATGAAACGGATTCGATAAATAAACCTGACAGACCTCTTCCGTCGGGCAAGGTTTCAAAAAAAGCGGCCCTCAATCTTTACTTTTCACTCATACTGATATCCCTGGTTTCGGCCGAGGTGCTTGGCTGGGTGGTTTTGGGCATAATCATTTTATCTCATCTCCTGCTGCTGCTGTATACAATAGGACTTAAGAAGATCCCTCTGCTTGGAAATTTTGTAGTTTCATTCCTTACGGGATTTGTGTTCATATTTCGGCGGACATCATTGCCGGAAACATATAGCTGCAGCTTAATACCTGCAGTCTTTGCTTTCCTGATAAACTTTGCACGTGAAGGCATAAAAACGATGGAAGATATTCCGGGAGATAAATCTGCGGGGATAACAACTTTTCCTCAGCTATACGGAATTGATTTTTCAAGAAAACTTATATCTGCCTTTTTACTTTTGCTGTTACTTTTTACTTTTGTGCCGTTCTTAAAAGGCTATTACGGGATTGAATATTTTCTGATAATTATGGCGGTAGTAGATCCTCTGTTAGTTTATGTGGTCAAATCACTCCTTGAGAACAAGCCGACATTAAACTTGAATAAATTAAGTTTTTTGTTAAAATTGAATATGATTTTCGGACTTACGGCAATATACTTTGGAAGATGAGAAAATTCGATAATTCATTCCGTACTGATAAGATAGAATTAATAGCAGGCTCTGATGAAGTAGGGCGCGGTCCCCTGGCAGGACCTGTAGTTGCCGCTTCGGTGATATTTCCAAAAGATATTGTCATATATGGAATAAGGGATTCGAAAATGCTGACAGAGGAAGAGAGGGAGAAACTTCTACCAAGGATACTTGAACGGTCACTGGCGTGTTCGGTGTCTGTAATCTCACATGCGCAAATTGACCGCATAAATATTCTTCAGGCTTCACTGCTTGCAATGTATACTTCTCTTAAAAGGTTAAAGGTGCAGCCCGATCTGGTGCTGGTTGACGGAAATAAGGGTTTTGATTACTCTGTTCCTGTAATACCGGTTATTAAGGGTGATGCCAAATCTTTCTCGGTCGCTGCTGCATCAATTGTGGCCAAAGTTGCACGCGACAGGATAATGAAACGGCTTTGTCCGCGTTTTCCTCAGTACCTGTGGTCAAAAAATAAGGGATATGCAACCCCGGAACATATAGAGGCTATAAAAGTCTATGGTGCATCGCCTCTGCATCGGAAGACATTTCTCAGAAGGATCCTGGAAGAGGGTCTTGAACCCGAACTTGAATTTGAAATGGAACCGCCGTCTGATTGAATATGGAAATTAGTCATAAAGAACTGGGGAGACTCGGGGAACTTAAAGCGGCTGAAGAATTAAAGAAAAGGGGTTTGCACATCATTGAAACCAACTACCGGTTCGGCAGAGGAGAACTTGATATCATTGCGAAAGACGGTGATACACTGGTATTTGTTGAAGTTAAATCACGTCTGAATCTTGAGATGGGTGATCCTGTCTATGGTGTAACTGACGCCAAAGTTAAACAGATCAAAAAGATTGCTGAGCTCTATTTATTTGAAAAGAATATAGAAGACGTTGAATGCCGCTTCGATGTAGTTACCGTTTTATTTGAGAATCCGGAAGACCCCGAAATAGTTCATCTTCCTGATGCATTTTAAATCGGCTGCCAACCTGCTCTAAGCAGATATTATTTTGAAATCAATTAATTAAATTGCTCCTGTATTTTTTACAAAAAAATTGGGTTTAATGTTCGAATCTTTTTTTCGGCCGGTCAGAATACCTGCCGCCATCTTCATTATTCTGATCCTTTGTCCTCTTCTCAGGGGCCAGGAGAAAAATTACTTTTATACCGGGAAGCCTTACGGCAGTGAAGCCTTATTTAACCCTATCAGTCTTTTTATAAACGGCAGCTTCGATGTTACCCAGCTGCAGTCAGTCTCAAACAGGATAGGGGATCAGGAATATGCAAAGACTTTCCATGTTGTAATGAGGAGTCTCGGACATCCTTTTGAGAACATCGAGCACTATGGATGGAACAAGTTCCTTCGTACAGAATTCTTTCCGATAAGCTTTAAGAAAGAGGAGATGCAGTGGATCCCCAATTACCAGCAGCACCTGATTGGCGGGGGAATGCTGTATACGGCGATGAAGGAATGGTACAGGATGCATAATTATCCTGTTCCCTGGCTGTTGTCGTCGGTTACCCTTATGGCTCATCATATCTTAAACGAAATGCTTGAATCAGGTCCGAATGAAGTGTGGAGCGTTGATGAAGTATCTGATATTTATGTGTTCGACCTGGGAGGAATTGTCCTCTTCAGTTTTGATTCAATAAATGAATTCTTCAGCAAGACGCTTAACCTGTCGGACTGGTCGCTGCAGGCAACAATATTATTTCCTTACGGCAGGGTAAACGCGGGGCAGTATTTTTCAATGAAATGGAAGCTTCCTTTCTCCGATACCTATTCTCTCTTTTATCGTTACGGAATGGGAGGTGTTGCAGGACTTTCTAAAAAGCTGGAATCGGGAGATAATCTTTCAGTCGGTGTGGGTTTCAGGTCAAAACACCTGGTTAACCTGCCGGGGGCAGCCCGGTGGAGAACAATTGAAACAAGCTGGCAGGCTGGTGTTTATTACGACAGGAATAACTCGCTGCTTGCATCTGTAACCTTAAGCGGGGTGAAGGAATATTTTGCCTCAATCGACATCTATCCCGGAATAATAGACATTGGAGGCTTTTCTCCGGGATTATGGACAGTGATAGGAAGGAACGGAAACACTACGTTCGGTATTACTACACGGTACATCCTCAGTTTCGGTTATGAAATGAATTACTGACCCACTGCTGAAAAAGCTTACACTTCCGGGATATATAATCCGGTTTAAACATTCATGTTTTTCGGTTATTATGCCTGTAAGCTTTTATAATATAATATGTTGCATCTCACTTCTTAATAAAATGATAAACAGGGCATCCTTTTTTTCAGATACATTTTTTATTATTTTCTTTAGTGCTATCAAATTTATTTACCAACGAATACTATTAAGTGAACAACCTCAAAAAAGACAACCCGGTTGATTTTAGTGAATCGTTAACCAACTTTTTTAATACTGTTGCCGGTTTAACGACGTTTTCACTGAAATTTTTTAAAAGCGTGTTTGTTCCTCCATATGAGTTTGGTGAGATTAAAAAGCATATGGATGAACTGGGGATTAAAACAATGCCCATTGTTACGGTTGCCGGGTTTATTATAGGACTGGTACTGGCGATGCAGAGCCAGCCTGTTATGCAGAGGTTCGGCGCAGAATCATACCTTCCAAGTATGGTATCTCTATCAGTTGTGCGGGAACTCGGACCTGTATTAACAGCTCTGCTTTTTGCGGGACGGGTAAGTTCCGGTATTGGTGCTGAACTCGGGTCAATGCGTGTTACAGAGCAGATTGATGCGATGGAGGTTTCCGCTGTAAATCCTTACAAGTTCCTGGTTGTTACCAGGATACTCGCCTGTACCTTTATACTGCCGATCCTTACAGTGTACGTTGATTTCCTGGCAATTATGGGCGGCTTTGTTGCTCTGAAGCTTTCAACAGGAGCTACATTTCAGCTTTACATAAATGCAATATTTAAGTCTCTTGAGTTTTCCGATCTTATTCCCGGCATTCTGAAGACCTTTGTATTCGGTTTTATAGTAGGCGCTGTAGGATCTTTCAAGGGTTACTTTACTGAGAACGGGACGGTAGGTGTTGGAAAAGCCTCAACCAGCGCGGTTGTTATGTCATCCCTGCTTATTTTACTTGTTGATATGGTGCTGGTAAAGATTACGGTGTGGATATGGGCAAAATAATGGTTGATGTAAAAAATGTTTCGAAAGCATTCGGTGACAATGTTGTTCTTGATGATATTTCTTTTAATGTTGAGGAAGGCGAAAATTTTGTTGTTTTCGGACGAAGCGGTACAGGTAAAAGTGTGCTGCTGAAATGTATGGTTGGATTGCTTGAACCGGATGCAGGTGAAATAGATATAAACGGTAAAAGTGTTCTTAATTTGCCTATTAATAAAATGAACGAGATAAGGAAACACATTGGTTTTCTTTTTCAGGGTGCTGCTCTTTACGATTCGATGTCGGTGAGAGAGAACCTTGAGTTTCCGTTGATACGTAACTTTGATTTTTCGGAAGATGAACGTCTTGAAAAAGTAAAAACAGTGCTCGAGAAAGTAGGTCTCGAAAAGGCAATTGATAAAAAGCCGTCTGAACTTTCGGGCGGAATGAAGAAAAGAATCGGCCTGGCACGAACGATTATTACCGAACCGATGCTTATACTCTACGATGAACCGACTACCGGGCTGGACCCGATAACCACAAAGGAGATAAGCCAGTTGATTATAGAGCTTCAGGAGGATCTGAACAGTACATCTATTGTGGTTACTCACGACCTGGTATGTGCAAAGATAGTTGCGAATACAGCTGTAGTTCTGAAAGATGCGAAGATTAAATACCAGGGTGATATCAGCAAGCTTGAATCTTCAGACGATAAATTTCTTAAAAACTTTTTCAGCGGGGAGATAGTTGATGCAAACAGTTGAGAATATAAATGGCTAAAAAAACTTCTACTGTAAAACTTGGAATTTTTATCTTCCTGGGCATAACAATTCTTGTTGTTGCGATTTTTATGCTCGGCGGAAAGGAACAGCTGTTCAGCTCTACTTTCAATGTTAAGGCATATTTCAAAACTGTACAGGGATTAAAAAGCGGTGCTACTGTAAGACTCAGCGGTATTGACGTGGGTACAGTAAAGGATGTTCAGATCGTAAATGATACTACCGGCAGGGTCCAGGTTACAATGAGTATCAAAGAAGATGTTGCCCGCTTCATCAGAACCGACACCCGGGCTACTATTGAAACGGAAGGTCTTGTTGGGAACAAAGTCGTCGTGTTGGAAATAGGCAGTGCATCAGCTGAACGCGTACGGGAAGGCGGAACTATCCGTACTAAAGAACCTATGAGTATTTCTGCTGTAATTGAAGAAACCCAGGGTGTAATGGAATATACCAAACGAATGACCAAAGACCTCTCTGAAATTGTGGCGAGAGTAAACAGAGGAGAAGGTTCCATCGGAAAGCTTCTTGTAGATGACGAATTGTATACGGATGCAACAAACCTTACAAAACAAGCGGATAAGAGTCTTCAGTCGATTACCGGTGAATTTGATAAAGTAACAGAATTATTTGATAACCTTGGCCAGGGGGTGAAAAGTGTTGTAACAAATGTCGATTCAACTGTAGCTGATCTGGATTCTATCCTGACGGGCGTGAAAGAAGGCAGAGGTATTCTTGGTGAAATGCTCGTGAATGGGAGTCCTTTTGATTCCACACTTCGGGAGACAATGTCAAATATCGAAAAAACGAGTTTTGATGCCAGACTTGCTGCATCGCGTCTTGCTGAAAATATGGAAGCTCTCAAACATAACTGGCTGTTTAAGAGCTATTTTGAAAACAGGGGCTACTGGGATAAGGCAGAATATGAAGATGACATAAATGATAAGCTCAAAGAACTTGATGAAAAGATGAAGCTTATCGATTCCAGGATCAAAGAATTAAAAACACTTGAAGCACAATCCTCAAGTAAATAATGCTGTCTTGTTCCTGCTTACCTGTAGGCGGCTTTATTTATATCGTCAAGCGACTTTATAGGTTTGGGAGGATTAAGATATTTCCCGATAAATTTATAGATCTTAACTCTTATCTCCTTCGCACATATCTCCTCCCCATATTTAATCAGTAAATTTAACAGTTATTTAAACTTAACAATTTTGAGTATTTCCCGCACCCGGAACCATATCTTTTCCAAACCATTTATTCTGCATCTGAAGATATCCTTAAACCGTTTTTTTTACCTGGTTGGTAGATCTTCAACAGGATGACAGAGTCTTTTTGAGATATTCTACTCTCCAAATAAGACCCAACTGCGCTCCACCTGCGCTTCACCTGCGCTCCACTTGCGCTTCAACTACGCTTCAGCTGCGCTCTAACTACTGCTATCCACAACTATTTAGCTAAAACCCGGCTGTGCGCCAGGATGGCAGGATATTATCAGTTAAAGCAGGGATTTCTCCACAACAGAGCTGCATGATGTGTATATTTTTACCACCAATTCTTGGTTAAGATTTTGTAAATTTGAGGTTTCGAAATTCCATACTTAATTGAAACTGATGGCAGCCAAAGAAAAGAAGATAATAGTAAAAGGCGCTCGCGAGCATAATTTAAAGAACCTGAGCTTTGAGATCCCCAGGAATAAACTCATTGTATTTACCGGTGTCAGCGGCAGCGGTAAATCTTCCCTTGTTTTTGATACTATATATGCAGAAGGACAGAGAAGGTATGTGGAAAGTCTCTCAGCTTATGCCCGTCAGTTCCTTGAACGGATGAACAAACCCGATGTTGACTTTATACAGGGAATAAGTCCCGCTGTTGCGATCGAACAGAAAACCGGGGGGCGGAATACGCGTTCTACCGTAGGCACTACCACTGAGGTTTACGATTATCTTCGTCTTTTATTTGCGAGGATCGGGAAGACCATCTGTTTTGAGTGCGGCAAAGAGGTTAAGAAGGCTACAACCACCACGGTTACTCAGTGGCTGGATGAGCAGGAAGCCGGAACAAAATTCTACTTAACGTTCCCGCTTCACGTTCATGAAGGCACAACGGTAAAGCAGGAAATAGAGCTTCTTCAGAAACGGGGATTCTTCAGAATATATTTTAATAAGAGGATGGTTGATCTCAGCGAGGAAGAAGTCATTCCTAAAAAGAAGGATGGTATCCGCGTAGTGATTGAAAGATTTAAAGCATCTCCCGGCGAAATAAGAGAAAAACTGGCTGACTCAATAGAAGTTACATTTAAGGAGGGAGAGGACAGACTTATCATCATAAATGCGGAAACCGGTGAAGAGAAGGAGTTTAATAAGTTCTACGAGTGCTGCGGGATAAGGTACGAGGAACCTGAGCCGAGATTCTTTTCGTTTAATAATCCGTTCGGTGCATGCCCTGTCTGCCAGGGATTCAGCAAAACGATAGGGATTGACATGAACCTTGTCATTCCTAATCCCAACTTAAGTATAGTTGATGGTGCGATAGCGCCTTTTCGTTCTGCTAAATACAGTACCCACCTGCGCGACCTTATACAAAATGCCAAGCAGTATGCGATTCCTATAAATATTCCATTCAAAGAATTAAAACCCGAACAGGTTGCGGCTGTTAAAAAAGGATTCGGTGACTATATTGGTATTGACCGTTTCTTTGGAAAGCTGGAGAGCAAGACATACAAAATGCATGTCCGCGTTCTGCTCAGTCGTTACCGCGGATATTCTACCTGTTCCGCATGTAAAGGATCACGACTAAGAAGAGAAGCCCTGCAGGTTAAAATAGAAGGCAGGTCGATTTATGACACTGTTAAGATTCCCATAGAACAGTCGCTTGAGTTCTTCTCCAATCTGCAGCTTTCAGAATATGACTCTATGGTAGGGGACAGGGTGCTGAAAGAAATTATTAAAAGGCTTACCTTCCTGAATAATGTGGGTATTGGATACCTGACCCTCGACCGTTTAAGCAGTACACTCTCGGGCGGTGAAACACAAAGGATAAACCTTGCTACTTCACTTGGCTCTTCACTTGTAGGAACTCTTTATGTTTTGGATGAACCCAGCATAGGACTTCATCCCCGTGATAATGAACGTCTTATTAATATTCTGAAGAACCTGCGCGACATTGGTAATACTGTACTTATTGTAGAGCATGATCCCGATATGATGAGATCGGCAGATATCCTTATTGATATGGGTCCCAGGGCCGGTGAGGCAGGCGGTGAGATAGTAGCAGCCGGTTCATATGAAGAGGTGATGAAAGAGAAAAATTCTCTCACCGGAAAATATCTTTCAGGTAAACTTAGTATTCCTGTTCCATCGGAAAGAAACACCAGAAAAACAAAAGAGATCAAAATTACCGGGGCTAAGGAACACAATCTTAAAAATCTTAATATATCCATTCCTTTGAATAAGTTCGTGGTAATCACAGGGGTGAGCGGTTCGGGAAAAAGTACACTCATACATGATGTGCTATACGGCGGCATTGCAAAATATCTTGGTTTTAATCCTCCCCGGATCGGTAACTTTGATGATATAAAAGGAATAGAATACATAGATGAGATTGAGATCGTCGATCAGTCGCCTATAGGTAAAACACCCCGTTCCAACCCGATAAGTTACATCAAAGCTTTCGAAATTATACGCGATCTTTTTGCCTCAACGCACCAGGCAAGGGCAAGAGGTTATAAACCGGGTTACTTTTCTTTTAACGTTCCCGGCGGAAGGTGCGAGACCTGCCAGGGCGACGGATTCATAAAAGTTGAAATGCAGTTCCTTGCGGATCTCTACCTTGAGTGCGAAGACTGCAACGGGACAAGGTACAAAAAAGAAATAAGGGACATTACCTACCGCGGCAAAAACCTGGTGGAAGTACTTAATATGACTGTGGATGAAGCTGTGAAATTCTTTAAAGGAAATGATAAGCTCGTAAAGTATCTGCAGGTTCTCTCCGATGTCGGTCTGGGTTATATTAAACTCGGTCAGCCGTCAAATACTCTTTCCGGCGGAGAGGCTCAGCGTATTAAATTAGCATCACACCTGACATCTCAGCGCGACCGTAAACATACACTTTTCATTTTCGATGAGCCTACAACAGGACTGCATTTTGATGACATCTCGAAGCTTCTGAACTGCTTTAACCTCCTGCTGGAAAGGGATAACTCTGTTGTAATTATTGAGCACAACCTCGAAATAATAAAGTGTGCCGATCATATTATTGATATGGGTCCTGAAGCAGGTGAAAAGGGCGGGGAAGTAGTAGCTGCCGGTACTCCAGAGGAAATAGCCGCAAATGAGAATTCCTGGACGGGAAAATATCTTAAATCTCATCTGAATTAACCGATCCCCACTTTATATTGATTTACTAGCCTGAAAAAGCTAAGTTAACTTTTGAAATATGCGAGGACTTGCAGGGAATGCATATGATAAAGTCTGCCCGGGTTTGGATCAACAGCTCCAGGGATGCTTTGATAACACCTCTGAATAAAAAATGCTGAAGAGATTTAGAAAATATTTTATCTCGAACTATGAAAAGATAAAACTCTCAATGAGCCTGATGCTCGGCATAACGGCTCTGGTCCTTCTATTATTTTATTTAGTCGGCTGCTTCCTGAACCTGTGGCAATATAATATTATCGACCTGGTGTTTAATCCTATCGCAGGCTCAATTATTCTGACCGCGCCCATCTTTTCGGGAATCATCATAATGAGATTCCTCAACTATAATAAAACAAGGAATCTGTTCTGTAACATAGTTAAAACTCATCGTGACAAAATCAATTTTTTCCTTCAGAATGATGACCGGGGTAATCCCGATAATGAGATCAGGTATGTTCTCTGGGGTAATTATAAAGATTCATCCTTCAGGTTCAGCTACACAATGGGACATCCGATGGTAATATCTCTTATTGGCAATAAGGATGAGGATATAATTTTATTGAACAAGAGGCTTCAGAAAAATAAACTTAAAGGTCTTCATTTCAACTGTTACGGATTAACACTTGAGATAAAAAAACCTTTACTCGATACGGAGCTGAAGAATATTCCGGCGAAACTGGATTTACTAATAAAAAATTACAGAGTCTTGTCGGACAAAACTCCGCAGGAAGTATGAGTCCGGTTAAAATCCCTGTGAGAAGTTAAATTCCCACAGCCAGCTTTTACCGGGACGATTAAGGGGACGAACGAAATCAACTTCACCAATAAGATATCCGAACAAATTTATCCTGGCTACAAGTCCCGCACTGCTTACCGGTTTCCTGTCGCCACCTGCAAACCACGGTTTATTCTGCTGGTCCCAGGCAAGTCCCGTATCAAAAAATCCGCCGAACTCAATAGGAAGGTAACCGTAATAACCTTCACCTATTCCAAATATGCCCAGAAGAGGAAAGCGCAGTTCAAAATTAGCAATAAGCATTCTGCTCCCAATTAATCTGTTGAACAGATCGGATTCGGAAGCCGAAAAAGTACCGTACTGGTAACCTCTCACAAGATCCGGGTATCCCAGGAATAAAGGATACAATCTTTGGTCCTCGGCACTCCTGCCGTAACGTCCCAGGTGGAGAATCCTGCCGGCAAGGGTAATAGGTCTTACAGGGATTATATATTTCCTGTAGTCGGCTAATAAGTTTGTCCAGTACAGGTTGCCCACATATTCATCTGCCTCTAAGCGGTACCTGGTACCTAAGATGGGACTGGTAGCTCCAAAATAGCTGTCATCATAAACCAGTGCTGCACTGGCAGTACCGAGATTTATAGCAGAAGGCGCACCAAGGTCCTGAGTTTTGTTGACAAGCACTTGTCCCGTATTAAGAGAAACAGCCCGGGTTTCCACACTGTTATTATAAGATATGTTCTGATATCCTCCGGTCAGTTCGAGCCTGAAAACCTGGCTGAACGGATACATAAGTATTCCTGTCACTTCCCTGTGCGTTTCCTGGTAAATAATTCTTTGCTCAACATAAGCCTGCTCGCCGTTTATATTTTGCCCGAACGCGCCGAATCCCAGGTATATGAGAGGCAGCTGCTGCGCAGCCACACCCCAGTTCCATCTGTGAGCAGTATTAAGGTAACCGACAAATGCAGAGATCGAATTGAAAAATGATATACCGGGATTAGTCTGCACCTGCAGGGCGGTCGACATAGTGTGATCAGAAAGCATATCGCTCCAGAGGAGTGATATTCCGCCACCTACATATGTTCCGAACCTGTCTATTCCCGCAGCAACGGAAGGCTGGCTGATTCCGGTTAACGAGAGTGAAGGCGAATAATCCGTAACCGTAAAACTGCTGTCGGACATGAGACCATAGTCAGGATCAGCAAAACTGTTAACCAGAAGATTGGAAGCCCTTGGTTCCGGCGGAAGTTTTCCCGGATCGGGGCCGCTTAGCTGTACAGGGTTTTCCGGGGTAATATTATTAAAAGTGTAAATGTTATACTTCCTGTTTTCAAAGGTACCGACTGCTATTTCATCATTGGGACCTGCAACTGAAAGAGCAGGACTGATAGCTGTAATCCCGGTTATACCCACAAAAAGGTTTGTCATCTGGGTAATCTTTCCTGAATCGAGGTTTATTTTATAAAGATTGGTTATGCCCTGTGGATCTGACAAAAAATAAATGCTTTTTCCATCATGAGACCAATGCGGATTAATATTTTTAGCATCAGTAAAACCTTCAACTTCTGTAATCACTCCATTTTCCGGATTCATTATTGCGACACGGTATTTACCTATGTCAAGATTGTTGAGATCCGTTGTGAATCGATCAGTCACAAATGCGATCCGGCTTCCGTCAGGTGACCACGTTGGCTGTAATTCCGCATAAGGGTCGTCAGTCAGTCTCCTGAGCGAGTCAGTCTGCATATCATACATAAACAAGTCCGTGAGTCCCCCCTGAAGTCCCGAAAATACAATATGCTTTCCATCGGGCGACCAGGAAGGGTTTAATATCTCTCCCAGGTCTTCGAATCTTTTTTCCTTAGTGATGTCACCGGTGTTGATATCGATAACAGATAATTCAGGCCTTCCTTTGGTAACAGCTGAAAACATAAATTTATCCCCGGAAGGGTTCCATGTTCCCACGGAGTTTATAAATTCCAGACTCTCAAGGTGGGGATCAAGCTCAGTTTTCAGTATAGTTCTTTTAATTTCTCCTGTTTCAGCATCTGCAAGAAACAGATCGATAGCGAATAAATTTTTTGAAGAGAAGAATACGAGGTTTTTCCCGTCAGGACTCAGTTCAGGAGCAATGTTCAGTTCACCTCCGTTATCCTGTGAGATCAGTTTTTTACCGTAATCAGAAGGTCTTTTAGTTATACTCTTAAGTGAGTCATACTGAGTATGCAGCGCCTGCGCCCATAGTTTTGATAAAGAATCGGGTGTAACATGAAAGAGCGTGTCTATAGCGTCGTTAATACTGCCGAGATATGTGCCTGTTGTCAGCATATCGACAATTTTTTTATCCCCCCATTTCCCGGCGATATATGCCAGCAGTGCATCACCGTAACGATAAGGGAAATATTCAGGATTGTTAAGATCGTCAACAGTAGGAATTTTGTTAAGAACAGCATCGCGCATCCACATTGCTGTAAAAGGATCATCCGGTCCGAGCGTAAGAAACTCGGCCATACCTTCGATGAACCATAATGGAAGTTTGGAAAGGTGCGGCGCCTGTCCTCCGAAAGTACTTCGCATAGCACCGGTTATATCATACTGAAAAGCATGCACAAGTTCGTGTCCAATCACATGATTTGTTTCACTCAGAGGTCCCGCAAGCGGCAGAACTATTCTTCTTCTTAATGGTTCAGTAACACCTCCCACACCTTCACTTATCTGGCCTCCAATAATGTTGGTCTGAACGAATTGAGGAAAACTTCCATACAGAACAAGAGGCTGTTTACCATGTAATGAATCTCCGAAATAAAATGACTGACGTTTATACCATCTTTCCGCCATCAGGGCGGCAATATTTGCTCCTTTGCTCTCCTCGGGGTAAAAATAAATATTGAAATTAGGAGTATGTAAAACTTTAAATTGAAAGTCATTATACTGAACTTTATTTCTTCCGAAGTATTGAGAATAAGATGTGCTGCTTAACAGAATAATAAGAGAAATAGTTAATAAACTGATTACCGATCTGGACTTTTGCATTTTCCTTTTCCCGAAAAAATTTTGTAATTAAAAATTAGATTAAATACGGCAGGCAGTGGTGATTACAGTCAATTTGATTTTAGAATCAATAAAAATTGATCTGGATTAATTCATATTTTTTTTCCAGATTGCAGAACCTATGAAGATAAAAAACAGTGCTTACTCAATTCTGACCGGGTTTTTAATTTTTATCGCTTTTACCGGGTGTGATGATATTATCAGCACGGATGTAAATGAAGAGTTTTTTATCGGACCGGGACAAAAAGCGGAGATCCGGGAATCAGGTTTGGAAATAACCTTTAACAGGGTTATTGAAGATTCACGGTGCCCCAAAGGAGTGGAGTGCGTTTGGGCCGGGAACGGAAAAGTTGAAATTTCTATTCATTCTCCCGGTGAGGAATCCCGTATTAAGGAAATTAATACTAACCTTGAGCCCAAAGAAATAATGGCAGGAAAATATAAAATTCGTCTCCTTGAACTTCAGCCGTATCCTGAAAAAAACCTGCAAATTCCTCCCGAAGAATACAGGATAAAGCTGATAGTTGAAGAATGAACAAATAAGGCTAAAAATCGCCAAATTTTCGTCTTATTTTAGTACACACTCCGTAAAAAATTCAAGTTAATTAATTTTTCTTAACTTATTAGCCACGATTTTTATAAATTTGGTACGAAAAATTGTGCTTATAGTTATTGGCTGATACGAAAAATATTCTTATTATCCTAAACTTTTTCTTCATACATATGTAATTGCCCGAGGAAAAAATCAAAAGTTTAATAGTTTTTTTACTCGTTTCAGGGATTATATTCTTTAATTCCTGCGATGCGCCGAGAGAGAATCCTCTCGATCCAAATTCAAGTGAAAATCAGCTTGGAACCCTGGAGGGAACTGTTCAAACTTTCAGCCTTCCTTATACGCCAATCAAAGATGTCGAAGTATTCTGGAAACCCGGAAATATTATGGTTTACTCGAATGCTGATGGGAATTTTTCAATCCCAAATGTTAAAACTGTTAACGGGCAGCTGATTTTTCGTAAAGAAGGATACCATAACGATACGGTCATGGTAAACTGGGCAGGCGGCCGTAAAGTTAATGAGCAGGTGAACCTGAACAAAATACCGACACTTGATAGTCTCTCTGTTTACAGTGTTGTTATGAATTCAGCTAATCCTCCTTCGGTGATTAGTGAACTTTTTATTCAAACTATGGTTAATGATATAGACAATGATATTGATACCGTTTATGTTCTAAATGATAAGACAGGACTAATGAAAGCAATGGATTTTGATATTGCGTCCAAGACATTTTTAACGTCGCTGACGCCGCAGGAAATGGGATTGACGGATATAGAACAAGCTATAGGTCTGGAATTTGACTTCCTGGTAAGAAACGTTTTGGGAGAAATTTCTGTACTACATGGAACAGGCGTAAAGCGTATTATAAAAAACCAGGTAAGCGGTCTCCAGCCGTCGAATGATCAGGTAATATCTACAGTTCCCTTTAATTTGTCGTGGGATAGATTCAATTCCGGTTATGCATTCCGGTATAAAATTGAAATTTATACTAATGACGGGAGTCAGGTTGTATTCAGTCAGGATTCTATTTCGGCAGAAGACACCTCGTTTCCCATTGATAGCCTTGAAGTCGGGAGTTACTGGTGGGTTATCTGGGTCATAGATAATTTCAATAACCAGGCCCGGTCTGTCCCGGCAACTTTCAGTGTACAATAATGGAGAACTAATTTGAGAATGAATGGCAATACCGAGACAATCGAAAATATTAAGCAAATCGGCAAAGAGCAATTCGAAACTCTATACAAAATAAGTCAGGCACTTAATTCAGCAACTTACCAGGACAGCCTGATTAAAGAAACACTTGATGTTATAATACGGGTACTTCATGCAGACAGAGGTCTGTTTGTAAAATACGATTCTGAAACAAATAAATTTTCAATTATTGGCGCCCGGAACATGGAGCAGCAAAGTATAGAGGATATATCTGTCTTCTCTTCCGGTATTCTTCAAAAAGTGATTGAGAGAGGCGATCCTGTTTTATATCACGATGTTCAGAACGATCCAAATATTTCACAGTTTGAAAGTATCCAGATCCACAACATAAAATCTATACTTGGGGTACCGATAAAACAAAATGATAAAGTGTGGGGTGTTATACTCGTTGACAGCAGTATAAACAGGAAAGAGTTTACCGATGAGAATATGGTCTTTCTTGATTTCTTCTCCAACCTTGTTTCCCTGGCACTTGACAGGATAACAAGGTTTGAAGCACTTGAAGATGAGAATATTATTCTAAGGAATCAGCTGCAGGCGTCGAAGAATATTCCCGAGCTGATCGGCGATAGTCCTGCGATGCAGAAACTGGCCACACTGATTCATAAAGTTGCCGGAACGGATGCAACCGTCCTGCTTCTTGGTGAGAGCGGTACGGGTAAAGAGCTGGTTGCCAGAGCTGTACATAACCTGAGCCGCCGCAGGGAACTTCCATATCTGGCGCAATTCTGCGGATCAATACCGGATTCACTTCTTGAGAGTGAATTGTTCGGTTACAAAAGAGGAGCTTTTACAGGAGCGAACAATGATAAAAAAGGACTGTTTGAAGTAGCTGACGAAGGCACCTTTTTCCTGGATGAAATAGCTGACATCTCACTGGCGCTTCAGGCTAAACTCCTCAGGGTTCTTCAGAATAGAGAAATAATGAGACTCGGCGACACACAAATTATTAAGGTTGACGTAAGAGTGGTCGCTGCTACCAATAAAGATCTGCGGCAATTAGTTAAGGACGGGGCATTCCGGGAAGATCTTTTTTATCGTCTTAATGTTTTCCCGATCAGGGTTCCGCCTTTAAGAGAGCGCAGAACCGATATTCCTCTGCTTGTGGATTATTTCATTAAGAAGTACTCAAATGAGCATATCAGAGTTGCTTCCGCAACCTTAAAAAATCTTGAGGAATACAGCTGGCCGGGAAATGTAAGACAGCTTGAGAATGTTCTGCAAAGAGCTTTGATATTATGTGATTCCGACAAGCTTTTGCCGGAACATATTGTTATAGAAGAAGAATCCGGAGATATGGAATTCGGCGGCACACTGAGAGATTTTGAAAAAATGCTCCTTGTAAAAAGACTTAAAGAATTTAACGGCAACCGAACTGCCACAGCAAAATCGCTGGGTGTTTCGGTGAGATGGGTTCAGCTGAAACTGAAGGAGATTGAAGAAAAAGTTTAATGCAGAATACTTCCACAGAAATATTATATGATAAGTTCGAGATATTAGATACCATCAAAAAAGATGTGTATACGACGGTATATCTTGCGAATCATGTTTATCTTGGAAAGAAGATCATCTTAAAAACCCTCAATACAGATGAACTATCCGATAAGACTATTCTTGCAAGGTTTAAAAGAGAAGCGAAGATACTTGCCCAGCTGGAACATCCGAACCTGATTAAAGTGCTCGATTTCGGAATGTATAAGAACCACTTTTACATTTCTTTCGAATATTTTGAGAGCAAGAACCTCAGGAATATAATCAGGCAGAATAATTATACCCTTGAACAAAAAAGATCGCTTGTGATCAGGCTGATGAAAGCTCTGAATGCTGCTCATCAGAATCATATTGTTCACCGGGATATCAAGCCGGAGAACCTATTAGTCAATCCCAGGCTTGAACTTAAAATAGCCGACTTCGGTCTGGCTTTGATGCAGGACGAAACTAAGCTTACAGTTCAATCCTCTATCGTCGGTACACCAAGCTATATGTCGCCCGAGCAGATAAGAGGTGAAACTCTGAATCCTCAGTCGGATTTATTTTCAGCCGGAATTGTTGCATTCGAACTCTTTACGGGCGAAAACCCTTTCCTCGGGAAAGATATAAATGATACGATAAACAAAATTCTGACATTTAAAGAAGAGGACATCGAAGTAAAAATTGCCCACCTTCCGGAAGATATTCAGGCTATACTTAAAGGACTGCTGAAAAAGAACTCTGACAAAAGATTTCAGTCGGCCGAAGAAGTTTTAAGCATCCTGGGTATCCAGGCCTCAAACCATGATCTGAAAGTAGAAATTGAAGATGCGGTTGAGGAGAAGACGGGCAAATATTTTATTATTGGAGCCGCGGTATTGATTGTAATGATACTGATAGCTGCCGGTGTTTATTATTTCGTTAAGCCGGAAAAGGGAGAAATAATCAATCCTAACCTGGCTGAAAAAAATTACACCTTTACGGATAAGAACTCGCGGAATATTTTTTCGCAAAGCTTTAACACAGAAAATGATCAGAACAATAATGCAGCCTCTTTATTACCGGGGAAACTGTTCGTTGAGGCTAAACCATATGCCGATGTTTATATTGATAACAAAAAAATAGATACAACACCTCTGGATGATTATATACAGCTTGACCCGGGAAAACATGTCCTGAAACTTGTTCATCCTGATTATCCTCCCTATATAAAAAGAGTAAATATTTCGAATGATAAAATTGAGTCGGTAAAAATAAATTTCCAGGAATTAACAGGAAGCCTGGACTGTAAAGTGCAGCCCTGGGGAGAGGTTTTTATTGAGGGAAAGCATGTTGGAACCACACCCCTCCGGGAACCTATAAATCTTTATCCGGGCAAGTATAATGTTGAAATTACGAATAAACAGTACTCTGATACATTAAAGAAAATGGTTAGCATAAATGCTAAAGACACTACTGAAGTGACTTTCAGCTTTGAGAATACTCCTACCGAATAAAAAATATGCATATTGTCTAACTTTCATGTAATTTTACCCAATCCTAAGTAAAATATTTTACTCAATGCATACTACTGTTAAAGCTTTTCTTTTTTTCATTGTAGTTGTGGGTCTCTTTTTTACAGGACGGGCTCAGGAAAATGATTCTTCAGCGTATAAGGATTCGATTCTGGTCCCGGTTTTGACTTCCGACTCTACTCTTGTTTCGGATACTCTCAAAATTAAAGCTGTAAATCAGGACTCACTGAATGCTCTGGATTCACTGGCTATAATGAAAAAGAAATTTGACCAATTTAAATACGGCGACGTTATTTCAATTGCCAATAAACTCCTGCTTAAAAAAATACCTCTGACAAGAGAAGAAATCCTGAACATTTATAGACTGAAGGGGATATCGCATTACTCATTATCTGAAGATGATGCTGCGAAAAAAAGTTTTATTGAGATCTTACGAATTGATACTTCATATACCCTGGATTCCAACAAAGTTTCTCCTAAAATAATCTCGTTCTTCAAACAGGTTAAAGCAAATTATATTCAGCAGCAGAAGGACATTGAGTCCAGAACAGTAGTCAGAATAGATACTGTCTTTGTTCCAAAACTGGAGTATGATGTCCAGCACGAGGACAGGCTGAAAAATGCAATAGCAAGATCATTAATAATTCCCGGATTAGGACAGTTATATCTTGATGTTAATTTCAAAAGTGTTTTGCTGACCGCTCTGGGATCGGCATCTTTAGCTGCTTCTATTTATTACTTTATTCAGACCGAAAAAAAGGAAAGGGCATACCTGATCGAAACAGATCCTAAATTAGTAGAATCCAGTTATTCAGAATATAATGATGCTTATAGATACAGAAATTTTTCATTAGTTAGTTTCGGGGTCGTCTGGCTTTATTCTCAACTTGATCTCCTGTTTTTTTCGGATAATAACCCTGGGCATAAAATAATTAACAGCTCTTCACTTAACTATAATGAAATAAGGGGTTTAACTCTTAATCTGAAGTATTCTTTCTGATCTTTTATACCCTGCAATTCCTATCATAACCCCGCATAATTTTCGTGTTCAATAACACAACCTTTCTTTATAATCGTTGATTATAAGCTATAGTCAAACAATCAGGTCATTGGCACAACTTTAGTGTTTAAGGATAAAAACCTGGGGGGAGAGTTGTATTTCACCAGGTAAAAAAATGTTAAAAAATAAAAGCTTTAATAGTCAAACTATTGACAAGAGGATTTATTTCTCAATAATTGTTCTTTTTTTTATTGGGGCTTTAGTTGGCTGCAGTAAACAAGTTTCTGTAGAGACTGAAGAGGTAACGGCAAAAGTTGCTGGAAAAGTTATTGATGATTCGGATGTACAGGGTATTCCCGTAAGCCTGCTGAGATTAGGAATTCAGGGAAATACCGAACTGGTTTCGCTGAACAGTGTTTTTACAAATTCTGTCGGAAAATTTGTGCTTGAGACAAATCTTGACGGTGAAAGCAATCTCCTGGTTCAGGCTGAAAAAGGCAGTAAGGAGTGGCGAGGTATTCTTACAGCCAGTGTAGAACCTGGAATTGCCGTTTACTCTCAGCCTTTAGACCGTGTAACGACTATCTCAGCTGATTTGTATATAAGAGCTCTTAAATTGGAATTAGCTTTGAATTATACACAGATCAGAATTTTGATAGATGATACAATAGCCGTAATGATCGATGAAAATGAAGAGTTGATGGATGGAATTGTTAAGGCTATGAATCTGGGATTTTTTGCTGAAAAAGAAACTATGCTGAGACCTGAAATTGGTGGAACTACTTCACAGTGGCAGCAGATAATTGTCGCAAAAACTGCTGCACAGACGGCGCTTGACAGAGATCTTTATTATGCTTTGTCAGAAAACGCCAGGCAGACGGCACTTTACAGCTACCTGTGTTCTGTTTTAGATGCTTATGTTGATGTGGGCCTGCAGTCTGAAACTTTCAGTAAAGTACTTGAGGTTTCTATAAGGACTTTTCTGAAAGAAATTGAAGGAATCAACTCCCGGCTTGAGATTGAGTTTTTAGGAAGAACTGCGGATATAAGAGCGCGGATCTTAAATGCTTCGATATTGGCAGAATTTCAAAAGCTGGGAGCTGATCCATCAATGATCAATAAAGTTATTGATGCAGGTGAAAATCTGCAAAAGAATCTGGAAAGTGGGCGGTCAGCTGAAGTTATTGCCAGTGAATTTGCCGGTTATCGCGACAAGGTTTTAGAGTTTCTTGTAAAACTACCCGGACTTTATGGAAATAATATCCAGTCTTTGCAGGAAGACATAGCAGGTTACAAAGACACCCTTATTTCAGAAATTGGTCAGAGTACGGATTCTGAAGACGTGATTAACGCTTATATAAGTTTTTTTGATAAGATAAAAAATCTGGTGGCACAGCAGTTGAATAATGGATCAATAGAAACAGACGTAGCTGCTGAAATCCTGATTTTAGTGAATATGTATTTTTAATTTTTATTTGGCTAAGTATTTGCCTCCCCCTCGGGCAAATATATGTTCCCTCAACAAAGGCCTAACACCCCTTAAGCAGCACACTTAAGGGGTTTTTTATTTTATGAGAACCGGAGGGAAAAATAGATATTGAAATAAGCAGCCTTTAACCTTATACTTAAAAGGCGCCCGATAATTTGAACGAACATGTTGAGAAACAGTTATACTTTTTTTAGGAGATGAAGAGATGAAAACCAGCTTACCAGGGCTAATTCCTTATCGAAAAGCAGATAAGTGGGGCTTCTGTAATTCAAAAAAAGAGATCGTGATCCCGGTAAAATATGACCAGGTGGGTTCTTTTATAGAGGAACGTGTAAAGGTGAAATTGAACGATAAATGGGGATTTATAGATACTGATGGGAAGGAAATTACCCAGATTAAATATGATGAGGTGGAGGATTTCCATATTGGATTTGCAAGAGTAAATTTCGGCATTAAGAAAAATGACGGGCGGGTGGTCTTTTCGGGTAAGTGGGGAGTAATCGACCTGTCGGGGAAAGAAATTATACCGGTGCAGTACAGTGAAATTGGTGATTTCCTGGACGGACTTTTCCCGGTTAAGTTGAATGAAAAATGGGGACTCCTTAACACGAAAGCTCAAAGCGTAGCCCCTATCAGGTATGATGAGATTGGTGAACTCAAAGAAGATTATCTTCCGATTAAAGAGAAGGGAAAATGGGGATTCATTAATCGGAAAGGTGAAAAAGTGATTCCGGGTAATTTCGATGATGTTGGGTCTTTCTCTAATGGTATTACCTATGTGCGGTTAAATGACTGGTGGGGTCTTATTGATAAGAACGGTAAAGGTGTTACCCCGATTAAATATGATAAGATCGGCGAGATCAGAAACGGATTGATATCTGTTAAAATCGGAAACAGGTGGGGCTTTATCGATAGAAGCGGGTCTGAATACTTTGAAGATTAACTACCCTTTTCTACACACTGATTTTGAAGGTATTGTTACGGGTTATTAAAAAATCACCCGGCTGAATAGTGTGCTGTCGGGGGACACTATCGAATTCCTGCATTTTTGAAGTTGGAATTCCACCGGGTGATTAAAACTATGATGGAATCTTACAACGGATACTTATTTAACGACCAAAAGTTTCTTTGTGGATGAAAAATTACCCGATTCCAGCCTGTAGAAATAAACTCCGCTTGACAATTTAAAATCTTCTGAATTAAACCTGATGCTGTATATACCCTCCTGTTTTTCCCCTTTAAAGAGTACCGTTATCAGACTGCCAAGCAGATTGTAAATTTTAAGTGAAATAAAACTTTTGTAAGGAATTGAAAATCTTATAGTTGTTTCCGGGTTAAAAGGGTTAGGGTAATTTTGATAAAGTTGAAAATCACCACGTAAATTGCTGCCTGAGCCCTCTTCTTTGATCGATGTTAAAACTGCGGGAAGAATTTCACTCATTGGACCACCATAAGCACCTATATCATTTCTTAGTGTGCCCTGTGACGGGTAAAGAGCGAAACCCAGATTGCCGGGATCCTCAGGATCATTGTATTCCGGGGAAGGATCTCCTGCATCGATGCACGGAGAACCCGGACCCGGCAGGTACATGTCAGTAAATAAAGGATCCTGATCAATATTCCCGTCGCCTGTAAAACCGCCTTCAACATTGCTGTATGTTATATCTGCTGCTCCTCCCCCTGTAACGGAAACCTGACCGCCGGAAGTCTGTGTATTTCCCCATATAACATTATTTTTTGCTGTAATCGAAGTAGACCATACCAGGATACCTCCGCCTTTTCCTTTGTTGCCTCCGCTTCCTGTTACAGAATTATAAGCAATTACATTATTTTCAATTAATGTTGTGCCTCTTTCCAGCGTCCATACTCCGCCTCCGCCGAAATCTTCACCACCGGTATTATATATTATAATGTTGTTTTTCATCTCACCCGTGGCATAGTTCCACACAACACCCGCACCGTAGTGTCCTTTATTGCCGGCGATTATATTATTAAAAATATGCGCATTACTGTCACCTGCCCTGATGCCTCCTCCCCCGGCACTGGTAACGGCTGTGCGGTCTATAGCTTCATTATTCATTATTATGTTATTTCTAATTGTGGGTGAGGAGAAAGTAATAAGTATTCCTCCGCCCTCACGGTAAATTCCTGCGCCATGTTCATCTATCCACTTTGTCCCTGTCCCGCCTGTCAGCGTAAATCCTGCCAGTACGGCAGTGCTGTCCTCACCTGATACTATTCTTACACAGCTTGCTGAATCAGGCTGAGAAGGAGTGCTTCCATCGATCACAGTGTTAAGGATATGTGATACATCATTATCCATAATATACCGGCTTGCTACAACTATATTTTTACCTGAAAAGTTGATGTTCTCAAAATATGTTCCATCGGCTGCAAGCACCGTATCGCCATTTTGAGAAGCATCGATTGCGGCCTGAATAGTACTAAAATCACCAGGAACATTTAATACAGTAGCCCCGGTTATTCCCTGGAAAAGCAGACCCAGGAAAAAGCAAAAAGTAAGGAAAGATCGGATCATTATGACCTCCGCGCTTTGTTGTGATTGAATTTTGCGGGAAATTTATAAAGAGGGGGTACGAAAATCGTCCTGATACATGAATCCGAACTATTTTTATTACTTACTATCTGATGAACGGACTAAGAAGCTGATTTCTGAACAGAATGATGCGAATGGTATGGCAGGTATTTTTTCCTGTATTCGGTAGGAGTCACTCCCGTATATTTTTTGAACGTGGAATTAAAAACTGATTTTGAATTAAAACCTACACCGTAAAGAACCTCTAAAACAGTCATTTTCCTTTTAGCGGGATTGGAAAGTATCATTTTTGCATCATCTATCCTGTAAGCATTTATAAAATCGAAAAAATTCTGATTTTTCTTCTCATTTATAACTCTCGACAAAATTCTTGGGTTCATTTCCAGTCTGTCCGACAGTTCTTTAAGCGTTAGAGTTGAAGCTAAATACGGTTTTTCGGATGACATATAATTCGTGAGTTTTTCCAGGTATTTTTCTGATTCCTCCTCAGGAATAAGTACACGATCATTTTTTGATTTAGGGAGTTCCTTTTCTATACCAAAAAACTGCAGAGGCTGCTTCAATCCTTTATAAATAACAAGATTTGCGAACACAAAATTTATCGAAATCGATATCAGGGTAAGATAACCCGAGATTTCGGGAGAAATTCCAGTTGTATTCCGCAGAAGGAAATGTGCAAAATCTATAATCCACATAAACAGGAAAGCATAAATAACAAGTTCGAGCCAGCCAAGTTCCAGATGATGAACCATTGAATAAAGCGATTTAATCCTGCGGCTGTAGCTGATTACGAGGAACAGGGTCAATGTCATATAAATTAGTATCTGAATATTCATCAGCAGACTTACCCAGAATCCCAGGGAATGAGGGAGTACAACACCGCTCTGCAGCATCTGAATTTTAACAGAAGTTGGTTCAAAATGAAAATAAACTGCATACAGTAGATTATAAACTATGAAAGGAATTAAATGCAGAGAATCACGCGTCCTTAATTTTAAGTTATCTTTTGTAAGCGATTTTGAATATAGAAATAACAAGGGTCCGAAGAGAAAACCGAAGGATGTTCCGATAAAGAAAAAGTGGACTCCCGCGGGCATAATATAATCCGAGAAGGCAAACAGGAGGTAGCCTGCAAGATACATTGCATTTGCAAACAGGAAAGCCGAGAGCAGCAGCTGGTTCAACCTGTTTCCCTTTTTAAGGCTTAAGAGGAAGAAAGAAAATATAAAGAGCTGTAGTGCCGCAATAATAGCAATTATGTCCGTAAGCGAAATTCTCATTTGATTGCCCGAAATAATTTATTAATGATATGCAATTTATTTAAGAATATCCATGATGTTAATTAATACTTATTGTGATACTCTGCAGTAATTATTTGAATTCCCTCTCATTTTAGGTAAATTTAACGTTAATTTTTAAATCCAAATCGAAGCAAAAATGAGATATCCTTTTTCCGAAATTGAATCCAAATGGCAGAAATTCTGGAGTAAAAACCGGGTCGCCAGGACAGATCTGAACAAAACCGATAATAAACTTTATTCTCTGGTAATGTTCATATATCCCTCCGGTGCAAAACTGCACATAGGTCACTGGTATAATTACGGACCGAATGATTCCTGGGCAAGATATAAAAAACTGACCGGGTATAACGTGTTTGAACCTATCGGTTATGATGCGTTTGGACTTCCTGCGGAAAATTATGCGATAAAATCCGGTGTCCATCCATATGACAGTACAATGCAGAATATTGCGGATATTCGTGAGCAGTTAAAGAAGATGGGCTGCATGTACGATTGGGATGCCGAACTGATGACCTGCGATCCTGAGTATTATAAATGGAACCAATGGCTGTTTCTAAAGCTTTACGAAAAAGGACTGGCATACAGGAAGAATGCGCCTGTTAACTGGTGTCCGAATGATCAAACCGTGCTGGCTAATGAGCAGGTGCAGGCAGATGGTACCTGCGAACGCTGCGGAACGGTTGTGGTTCAGAAAAACCTGACGCAATGGTTTTTCAAAATCACTGAATACGCAGAGGAACTGCTGCAGGGACTTGATACGATCAACTGGCCTGAAAAAACAAAACTAATGCAGAGAAACTGGATAGGTAAAAGTGAAGGCGCCGAGGTGAATTTCAAAGTTGAGGGAAGTGATGAAGTGATCTCTGTTTTTACAACACGTCCTGATACCCTCTATGGTGTAACTTATGTGGTGCTGGCGCCAGAACACCCGCTGGTAGATAAACTCACAGCCGCTGAATATAAAGCCGATGTTGATACCTACAGGGAAGCTGTAAAGCTGCTGTCGGAAATTGAGAGAACCTCAACTGTGAAAGAGAAAACAGGAACACCTATCGGAGCTTATGCAATTAACCCGGTAAGCAGTGAAAAAATACCGATATGGATAGCAGATTACGCTTTGCTTACTTATGGAACAGGTTGTGTAATGGCAGTACCGGGACATGATGAACGCGATTTTGAATTTGCCGGGAAGTTTGCTCTGCCTGTTAAAAAGGTAATTCTTGAACCGGGAACTGATGTCGATGTAGAACTGCAGGAGGCTTACACCGGGACAGGAAAGATGGTATTCTCTGATGAGTTTAACGGCCTAGATTCGGAGATCGGCAAACAGAGAATAATCGAATACCTTGAGAAGAGGGGCTTTGGAAAAAGAAAAATAAATTACAGACTGAGAGACTGGCTTATTTCAAGGCAGAGATACTGGGGTACACCCATACCGGTAATCCATTGTCCCGTTTGCGGAACGGTTCCCGTTGATGAAAAGGATCTGCCGGTAACTCTTCCTTATGAAGTCGAATTCAAACATTCCGGAGAATCACCACTTACAACGAATCCTGATTTTATTAATGTTAAATGCCCCAGATGCAGTTCTGATGCCAAACGTGATGCAGATACCATGGACACTTTTGTTGATTCCTCATGGTATTATTTCCGGTATCTTGATCCTCATATAAAAGACGCTCCTTTTGATAAGAAAAAAAGTGATAACTGGGTGCCTGTAGATATGTATGTCGGTGGTGCCGAACATGCTACAATGCATCTTCTTTATGCAAGGTTTATACATAAATTCCTGAGGGACCTGGGATGGACAGATAGTAATGAACCCTTCAGTAATCTTATTCATCAGGGCACTATTACCAACGACGGGACGAAGATGTCGAAGTCACGCGGCAACGTTGTAAATCCCGATGAGTTTACCTCACGATACGGATCAGATATTTTCAGGATGTACCTTATGTTTATGGGCCCCTATGAACTTGGCGGCGATTGGAGTGACAAGGGTATTTCCGGCGTAGACAGGTTTGTGCAGAGAACTTATGAACTGTTCAACAGGTTTAATGGACTTGTAAAGCAGGCTTCTTCAAAGGATAAATTTGACTTAGGTATTCTTAATGAAGATGAGAAAGCAATATACAGGAAAACAGCCCAGACGATAAAGAAGTTTGAGGAAGAAATAAGCAGTTTCAGGTTTAATACTGCAATCGCTTCCCTTATGGAGTTATTAAATGAACTTAAAAATATAGATGAATGTTCAAATGATATCAAACTATACGTCCTCAGCCGTTATTCTGTTCTGCTTGCACCCGTAGCTCCTCACCTTGCCGAGGAATGCTGGCAGATCCTGGGGAATGAAAACTCATTATTCGTTAATCCGGTATGGTACAAATATGATGAAGCTGCTCTTGTGGCTGATACAGTTAACATTGCCGTTCAGGTTAACGGAAAACTCAGAGATACAATTGAAGTTCCGCTCAACAGCGAGCAGGCAGACGTAAAGAAATCAGTATTTGAGAATGAAAAGGTACTCAAACACACCGAGGGGAAAGAATATTGTGAAAGAAATATATGTTAAGAATAAAATTTATAATATAGTTGTTAAATAATAAGAAGTATACAACCTAAAACATCAGAAACTTACTTAATGCTTGATCTAAAATATATCCGCGAAAATCCCGAAGCAGTAAAACAGGGTATAAATAATAAGAATGAAAAAGACAGAGTCGACGAGATTCTGGGTCTCGACGAAAAAAGAAGAGAACTGATACTTCGGGGAGATGAGTTGAAATCAGAAAGAAACCAGGTTTCATCTCAAATTCCGGTACTGAAGAAACAGGGAAAAGATGTATCCGAACTGCTTTCATCGATGAAAGTTGTGTCTGATCAGATCACTGAAATCGATACCCGGCTTCGTGAAGTTGAAAACGACTTAAACGAGATCCTGATGTTTGTTCCGAATATGCCCCATGAATCAGTTCCTGTGGGCAAAACCGCTGATGACAATATAGAAGTAAGGCAGTGGACAGCCTGAGGGATTCTCCTTTGATAAGGATGGTAAAACATTAGACCACATTGAGCTTGGAAAGAAATTAAAAATCCTGGATTTTGAACGCGGTGCCAAAATATCAGGTTCAGGGTTCCCGCTTTATCTCGGTAAAGGTGCAACCCTGGAGAGAGCATTAATTAATTTTATGCTCGATTATCATTTACAGAACCATAACTATACCGAGGTCTTTCCGCCTTTCCTTGTTAACCGGGATTCAATGAAAGGAACGGGACAGCTTCCCAAGATGGAAGATGATATGTATGCTATCGATAAAGATGAACTTTACCCCATTCCGACAGCTGAGGTTCCTATAACAAATATTTACAGGAATGAGATCATCAACGAGAGTGAACTTCCGATAAGACATGTTGGTTATTCAGCCTGTTTCAGAAGGGAAGCAGGTTCTTACGGAAAAGAATCGAAAGGATTTCTGCGTGTTCATCAGTTTAATAAAGTCGAGATGGTGAAACTGGTCAGACCTGAAACATCTTATGACGAGCTTGAAGACCTCGTGAACGATGCAGAAGATATTTTGAAAGCGTTAAAAATTCCATACAGAATTTTATTATTATGTACGGGCGATTTAAGTTTTTCGGCAGCAAAGTGCTACGATATCGAAACCTGGTCGCCTGCAGAAAACCGCTGGCTTGAAGCCTCCTCGTGCAGTAATTTTGAGAATTTCCAGGCCAGGCGGGCAAATATCAGGTTCAGACCGGAATCGACAAAAAAGCCTGAATTTGTTCATACGCTTAATGGTTCGGGACTTGCTACCAGCAGGTTAATGGTTTCTATACTGGAAAATTATCAGACCGGAGATGGGAAAATTACCGTCCCTGAAGTGTTGCGTAAATACACCGGCTTTGATATTATAGATTAGTTTAATCGGGCTTAAACAGATACAAAACAAAAATATAACCCTGTCCTGAGCGGGCAGAGGTACGACGCTATATTATCTTTATGAAGAATTTATTCACGTTAAAAAAATATTTCCTTCGGTACAAGAAAAAACTTGGCTGGGGTATAGTCTTTATTATACTTTCCAATATCGGAGCAGTCTATATACCTCTCCTGCTGAAGGATGCTATTAATTCTTTCGACAAAAATGTAACCGTTGATCAGCTCTTCCACTATGGTCTGCTTATTGTAATTACGGCAGTTTTCGCCGGTACGTTCAGGTTCTTTATCAGACAGACAATAATAGTTGTCTCAAGAGAAATAGAATACGATTTACGGGAAGATTTCTGGGCCCATATCCAGAGACTACCATTAAGGTATTTTCAGAATAACTCAACCGGCAATGTAATGGCTCACGCCACCAATGATATTAATGCCGTAAGAGCTTTTCTTGGTCCTGCAGTAATGTATTCAATGGATACTACCATCAGGTTGACAATGGTGGTAGCCTTAATGATATCACTGAATTTTTCATTAACGATCTACACTTTACTTCCTCTGCCTTTCCTGTCATTCCTGGTATATAAAATCGGCAAAAAAATTCACGAAAGGTTTACTAAAATCCAGGAGAAATTTGCCGAACTAACAACCAAAGCACAGGAAAACTTTTCAGGTATCCGGGTGATTAAGTCATATGTAAGAGAAGAATGGGAGATTGAATCATTTAAGGAAATGAGCCGCGACTACCTGGAAAAGAATATGAAGATGGTTAAAGTACAGGCCATGTTAATGCCGATCCTGTTTCTCATCACTGGTCTCTCACTAATTATTGTGGTGCTCGTTGGAGGCGGCAAGATAATTTCCGGTTCAATGAACCTTGGTGAACTTACTGCATTCATATTTTACCTCGGCATCCTTATCTGGCCTATGATAGCATTCGGCTGGGTCGTGAATATCGTTCAGCAGGGTGAGGCAAGTATGAAGAGACTGAACAAGATATTTCATGAACGCTATGAAATAAAAGATGATGACGAAACAGATAAAAATATTACACACCTGAAAGGAGACATAGAATTCCGCAAGGTTTCTTTCAAATACGGTGAACATCTGCCGTACGTCCTGAAGGATATTAACCTGAAAATACCGGCAGGTTCAACAGTTGCTGTAATGGGATTTACCGGCAGCGGAAAAACCACTTTAATAAATTTAATACCAAGACTATATGACGTGACGGGGGGTGAGCTCTTAATTAATGGGAAGAATATAGAGAAGATCCCGCTTGATGTGCTCAGAAAAAATATTGGATATGTTCAGCAGGAACCTTTCCTGTTTTCAGATACACTCCTTAACAACATTTCCTATGGTGCAAAAGAAGTCAGTCTGGAGAAAGTAAAAGAAGTTTCCTCGATCGCAAATTTTGATAAAGATGTTGAATCTTTCCCTCTCGGTTACGAAACCATAAGCGGGGAAAGAGGTATCACTTTATCCGGCGGCCAGAAGCAGAGAGCCACACTTGCACGGGCTCTTGCTGTTGATCCGGAGATACTTATACTTGATGATTCATTCTCGGCGGTAGATACTAATACCGAAGAGGAAATATTGCGCAGCCTGAAAAAGTTTATGAAAGGAAGAACGAGTTTAATTATAAGTCACAGAATATCGACGGTAAAAGATGCTGATAAGATAATTGTTCTTTCTGACGGGAAAATAGCAGAGGAAGGAACTCACGAGCAGTTAGTATCGCTGAATGGAATATATGCCGATCTGCATTATAAACAGCTGCTTGAAAAAGAGCTTGAGGAGTTGAAATAATTTATGGCTAATGATTATAAAAGTGAAGAAGAGGTACTGGGTAAAGCGTACGATTCAAAGTTGATGAAACGTCTGCTTGGCTACATTAAACCATACAGGAAGTATGTAATTTTTGCAATCCTGATGAATATTGTTGTGGCTTCTTTGATTCCATTGCGCCCATACCTGACAAAGGTTGCGGTTGATGATTATATAACCAAATCAGATTACCACGGATTAATAATTATAAGTCTTATCCTGTTAGGCATTCTGCTTTTCCAGGCAGTGATACAGTATTTTCTTACATACTTTACCCAATACCTGGGTCAAAAAACACTCTACGATTTACGCACACAGCTGTTTCAGCATACGCAGAAGCTGGCCCTTAGGTTCTTTGACAGAACACCTATCGGCAGGATTGTAACCAGGACGACAAATGACGTTGAGGCATTAAGTGAATTGTTCTCCTCGGGGATCGTCATGATCTTCAGCGATATATTTAATATAGTCTGGATCCTTGTGTTTATGTTTTCTATGGATATAAACCTTTCGCTGGTAACATTATCGGTTTTCCCGGTTCTTATCTACGGGACTTTTCTTTTCAGGAAGAAAGCACGCGAGAGCTATCGTGATGTAAGGCTCCATCTGGCAAGACTGAATTCGTATATGCAGGAACACGTTACGGGGATGAATGTTGTTCAGATCTTCAGGAAAGAAAAAGATGAGCTGAAAAGATTTTTATCCATTAATTCTGACTACCGGGGTGCGAATATTAAATCCGTTTTCTACTACGCACTATTCTATCCCGGTGTGGAAATTTTAAGTTCGATTGCTATTGGCCTCATAATATGGTACGGCGGCGGAGAGGTAATCCGGAGCACTCTTACTATAGGCACCATTTTCGCTTTTCTGCAGTTTACAGAAATGTTCTTCCGTCCGATAAGAGACCTGTCGGAGAAATATAATATTATGCAGACAGCGATGGCTTCATCGGAGAGGATATTCAGGCTGCTGGATAACAAAACATTTGTTAAGAATCCTGACAACCCGGTAAAACCGGATAAAGTTAAGGGCGGTATTGAATTTAAGGATGTCTGTTTTGCGTATAATGACCAGGAGTATGTGCTGAAGAATATCTCGTTTAAGATCAACCCGGGAGAAACGATTGCTATAGTAGGACACACAGGCGCCGGGAAAACAAGTATTATAAACATACTCAGCCGCTTCTATGATATCCAGGAAGGTGCTATCCTGCTCGATGGTACAGACATCAGGACGATTGACAAAAGGGAGCTCAGAAAGTACATCTCAATTGTACTCCAGGACGTCTTCCTTTTTTCCGGTACTATAAAATCAAACATCAATATGAACAACGAAGATATTTCCTTCGAAAGAGTTGTCAACGCCGCAAAACTTGTAGGAGCTGATAAATTCATAAACCTTCTGCCAGGCAAGTTCGATGAGGAAGTAAAGGAGAGAGGATCAACCCTGAGCGTGGGACAGAAACAGCTTATTTCATTCGCCAGAGCACTTGCCTATGATCCCCGGATACTCGTACTTGATGAAGCAACTTCAAGTGTTGATACTGAAACTGAGATTCTCATACAGCGTGCCATCGAAAAACTGCTCGTGGGCAGAACCGCAATTGTTATAGCTCACAGGCTCTCAACTATTCAAAGTGCCGATAAAATCATAGTTATGCATAAGGGCGAAATAAGGGAAACAGGAAATCATCAGGAACTACTTGCAAAAAGGGGAATTTATTATAAATTATACCAGCTTCAATATAAAGAACAGGAGATTATTAAAGCTGTCTAATTTTTCCATTATTTAACTAACCGGGAGAGTCACATCATGTCAAAATTAAGATTCATGACGCTGGCCCGTTTTATCATTGATCAGGAGAAACTGCACCCGGAGGCTACAGGTGAATTATCGAGCCTTCTGCACGACCTTTCCCTTGCGGCAAAAGTCATTTCACTTGAAGTAAATAAGGCGGGACTCGTAGATATCCTTGGTTTTACAGGGGATAACAACGTTCACGGAGAACAGGTAAAGAAACTTGATATATTCGCGCATGATATGCTTTATAGAGCAATGGATCATGGCGGACATCTCTGTGTGATGGCATCGGAAGAAGAAGCAGACATAATGCATATTCCTCATGAATTCGATCTTGGGAAATATGTATTATTATTTGATCCGCTTGACGGTTCTTCAAACATTGATGCAAATGTGAGTATTGGGACAATTTTCTCGATATACAGAAGAGTTACGCCCGACGGAAAACCCGGAACCCTGGAAGATCTTCTGCAGCCCGGGCTACAAGCAGGTTGCCGCAGGTTATATTGTTTACGGCTCAAGTACTATACTGGTGTATACTGCCGGTCATGGTGTCCATGGATTTACACTCGATCCTTCATTCGGAGAGTTTTTACTTTCGCATGAGGATATCAAAATCCCTAAAAAAGGAAAAATATACAGCATCAACGAAGGGAATTACCTTTACTGGCACCCCGGATTGAAGAAATATATTAAGTATCTGCAGGAATACGACAAAGAAACCGACAGGCCCTATTCAACAAGATATATTGGGTCTATGGTAGCAGATATTCACCGCACGCTCCTTTACGGTGGTATTTTTATGTACCCTGCCGATTCCAGGCATCCTAACGGAAAACTGCGCCTTCTCTACGAATGTAATCCAATGTCTTTTATAGTTGAAGCCGCGGGAGGCAGAGCTTCAAATGGTAAAAAAAGGATACTTGAACTCCTGCCGGAAAAACTGCATCAGAGAACTCCCGTATTTGTCGGAAGCGAACATGATGTTCTGAAAGTAGAAGAGTTTATGGCAAAAGAGGAGAAAGAAAAAGAGGAACTTTCAACTCAATGAAATTAATTACTATTTCTTTAGTCTATCAAGTTCGGTGCTGATTTTTGATGCTAAATCTTCGGGAGTAATTCCTTCAAGTACAAGTTTATTTGTCTTCACTATTACTTCCGGAGAATCTCCCTCTCCCTGCATATATTTATAAAGGCAGAAACCGAGGCGGTTCCTGTCATTCATAATGGGGAGGTACTCTTTCAATCCATCCACTATATTATACACCTGCTTTTCAACAGAATCATCGGGAAACTGATTAGTTCCCGGTGAAGGTAAAGTAGTCATTTATCTTCCCTATTTGTGACGGACAAAAATAATCAGAACTGAGAAAAAGCCCAAATTAAAATATCACGTCTGCCAACAAAAAAGCTGAAAATGGCGAATAATTATTATGGGAAAGTGCATTGAATCTGAAATCCCGGCTTTGGTAGCGTTACGAACGGTTCCTAAATACCTCCCAACTGCGCTCCAGCTGCGCTTCAGCTGCGCTCCAGCTGCGCTTCAACTGCGCTCCAACTGCGCTTCAACTGCGCTCATAATAAGACTGATAAAGTCCGGACACTTTTTTCTAAGGAATGTCGGGAAAAGCGGTAATCCGGCAGTTAATGGTGCTGCCAGACAACCAGGGTACCCGGGTGAGTAATGAAAATTTTTTACATTAAATGAGGAAGGGAAACTCAGCTTATAGGGGTGCGGTATTTATGCATTTTGATTAAATTTACCATTCGTATGAAGAAAGAAACTGAAATGCCCGATCTCTCAGGGAAAAAAGTTCTGATAATAAGACTCAGTTCCCTCGGCGATATCCTGCTTACAACGCCCCTCATAAGATTATTAAAAAAGAAATTCAAAGACGTTCGTCTCGATTTTGTGGTAAAGGCTCAATACCAGGATGCACTTAAACTGAATCCGTATCTTTCAAACATCTTTTTATATGAAAAAGAAAAGAACAGGATCTCTGAACTCATTGCAGGTTTGAAAGCAAACAAATATGATGCAGTAATTGATCTTCAGAACAATTTCCGTTCTGCTGAGATCAGGAGGGCGGTTAATAGAAAAACCTACATATTTAACAAGAGAACAGCGGGGAAATTTCTGCTTGTTAACTTTAAAATAAATCTGCTCACAAACGCACCGCCGATCCCCGTAAGGTACGCTTCTGTTCTACCGGGAATGCATCTGGATGAGGATGGACTGGATCTTATTACTGAAAAAAAACCATCCGCCGTTTTGAAAGATAAGCACAACTTAATTGGGTTTGCCCCGGGATCGAGACATTTTACCAAGATGTGGCCAAGAGATTATTATGAAAAGCTGGGTAACCTGCTTAGCCGTGAAGGATTTACAATCGTTCTTTTCGGCGGTAAGGATGATATGGATGTATGTGCCGAGATCTCCGCAAATATCAGGGGATCGATCGATCTTAGCAATAACAACGACCTCCTTCAGACTGCAGCAGATATGAAAGAGTGTGCCTCAGTTGTCTGCAACGATTCAGGAATGATGCACACTGCCTGTGCAGTAAAAGTGCCGGTACTCGCCTTCTACGGCTCAACGGTTAAAGAATTTGGATTTACTCCATATAAAACCAGGAATTTAATTTTAGAGAACAATTCCCTAACTTGCAGACCTTGTTCCCACATAGGAAGGGAACGCTGTCCTAAAGGCCACTTCAGGTGTATGCTGAAAGTTACTCCTGAAAATGCATTGGAAGCACTCACGACTCTTGTAAAAAACTGATGAAATCAATCTGGAAATTTCTATATAACTTTCTGATAATTCCTGCACTTTATATCTTCCTTCAGCTCGGGGCCTTATTTAACCCCAAAATTAAACGGGGTATAAAAGGAAGAAAGAGGATATTTGAAGAACTTATTCTCAATGCCGCCTCTCTAGATAAATCAAAGAAACTTATCTGGTTTCATTCATCTTCTCTCGGGGAATTTGAACAGGCCAAACCTATTATAGAGGAATTGAAGAAAGATAATTCTATTAATGTCCTCATAACTTTCTTTTCTCCATCCGGGTATGAAAATTCGCGAAAGTATCCATACGCTGATCTGGTATCATATCTTCCTTTCGACAGCAAAGCATTCGCCGAAAAATTTATCTCTATTATACGTCCTGACCTTGCCATACTTATGCGGTATGATATCTGGCCGAATCACATCTGGGCAATGAAAAAAAGAAACATTCCCTGTTTTATTGTTGATGCAACAATGAAAATGAATTCTCCCCGTAAGCTGCCGGTAATTAAAAATTTTCATAAAATCCTGTTCAGAGATATATCCAGGATTTTAACAGTTTCTGATGCTGATGTTGAAGGGTTTAAGGATTTCAAAGTAGAAAATGAGAAACTTACCGCAGTAGGCGACACAAGATTCGACAGAGTTTATGAGAAAAGCCTTGCCGCAAAAGAAAAAAATATAATTAAGGAGGGACTGCTTAGCGGGAAAAAGATCTTTGTTGCCGGAAGTACCTGGGATATGGATGAAAATATTATTCTTCCTGCGTTTATGAAACTTGTGGAATATACAAGTGACGTTGTGATGATAATCGTTCCTCACGAACCTACCATCACAAACCTCGAAAGAATCGAGAACGAGATTTCAGGTTCAATGAAATCGATCAGGTTCTCACATTTGAATTCGTACGATAGTGAAAGAATAATTATAGTTGACTCTATAGGTATTCTTCTTACCTTGTATGCATACAGCGATCTTGCTTTCGTTGGGGGCAGCTTTAAACAAAATATCCATAATGTGCTGGAGGCTGCTGTTTATGGTGTGCCTGTTCTATTCGGACCAAAGATTGATAACTCGCAGGAATCCCGTGAACTATTAAAACGGGGCGGGGGAATATTGATAAGAAACCAGAAAGAAGCTTACCGTCAGCTCAGAACCTGCTTCTCAAATGAGAAACTGAGAAAAGATAAGGGACAAATAGCAGCAGAATACGTCAGGCAGAACCTCGGAGCTACAGAGAAGATCCTTAAAGAAATCTCCAGGGTCGTTTTTCTTAAGTGAACGCTAAATTCCGAACCTTTATTTAAGATATCTCTCCTTCAGAATCCTCATATGATGGAGTTCATGACCTGCTATTATAAACATAAATGCCCTGACCGTAACATCATGATCATTCGCAGTACCTCGTTTCATCATTGTTTCATCATCCAGACTTTTGAATAATGCGATGTTTGCATTCCGGAGATGGAAAAGCTCTGCAGCAAAACCAGGAAGGGAACGACTATTAAAATCAGCAGATGCAACATATTCATCCTGATCAAATCCCGGCAAAGATTTTTTCTCCCCCCTTGCTATACACATTGCCCGGTATGCCATCACTCTTTCAACATCGGCAATGTGTCCTAAAACTTCCTTAATACTCCATTTACCCGGTGCATATGAATGTTCACCTTTTTCTTCAGGAATCGATTCAATAAGTGACTGCATTTTTTCTCTTCCCTCTGCTAGGACATTAATTATATTATCATCGTCAGGGATCTGGTTTATATATACCTTATAATAATCTGCATACTCACCTTGTTTTGGAAATTCCATAGGTATCCTCTAATTGAATTTTAAGTTATTAATTAGGTCTGTACGTCCGCATTTTATTTATTTTTTCCATACTTCAACTTCAAAAAGACCTTCCGAATTTGCCGCGCCTCTCAGCATTCCATTGGTATTAAACGGCATTGCGAAATTGCCATTTTTGTCTACTGCTATCAGTCCCCCCGTATTTTCGTTCAACAGCTTGTATATTAATTCATCGGCCGCATCCTTCAACGGCATATTTTTGTATGCCATCAGGGCATTAAGATTAAAGGCGATATCATTTTTAATAAACAGCTCTCCTTCGCCTGTACAGGAAACAGCACAGGTATTGTTATCAGCATATGTCCCGGCCCCGATTATAGGTGAATCTCCTACGCGTCCCGGCATTTTATAGCCGGTTCCTCCTGTAGATGTTGCAGCTGCAAGATTACCATGAGTATCAAGTGCAACACACCCCACGGTACCATGTTTGGAACCCTTTATCTTTTCATACTGCTCGAGACGTCTGGGCGTATCGAAATATTTATTATCAACATAATCTACGTTCATCTGCTTTCCGAAAGCGTCTGCACCCTCACCACATAGAAGCACATGTTTCGTCTTCTCCATTACGAGCCGCGCCAGTGATACTGGATTTTTAATATGCTTTACTCCCGCAACTGCGCCGCATGTCAGGTCCCTGCCATTCATTATGGAAGCGTCCAGTTCATGAGTGCCTTCTGAAGTGAATACAGCTCCCTTACCGGCATTAAATTTCGGATCATTCTCAAGATAGTTCACTACTTTCTCTACAGCGTCAATACTATTTCCCCCGCTCTCAAGTATTTTTTGTCCGATTGAAAGAGCCTCTTTTAATGAGTTCATATATTCATTCTTCAAAGAATCATTAAATGACTTATCAAAAGTCCCGGCCCCTCCGTGAATGACGATGGTATATCTTCCCTGGTTCTGGGCAAAAGACGTTAACGAAATGGTACAGATGAGAACGAGAAGTCGTATTATTTTACTCAGATAATTCATATGCTTTTCCCTGATATTATTCTTTAATGTTAAGATGATCCAGCAGCCTGTCAATAAAAATCTGCTGGGCACTGTATATTTTTTTCTTTGCTTCGCTAAGAGTGAAAAATTCTCCCCTGTCTACTTCAGGGAATTTCTGTCTTTTCCCTGAATTGGGAGGCCACTCGATCTCAAAAGTATTACACACAATATCAAATTGCTCTGAATTATCTGCCTCAAAAGCCCACGCGTGTACAATTTTATTATTGCGTTGAATGGTTGTCCCGAGCGGAATATATTCACCTTTTGAACTTATCCCTGTTTCCTCCTCAAACTCCCGGATTGCGGTCTGCAGGATTTCTTCATCTTCTTCAATCAAACCCTTAGGTATCCCCCAGTAACCCTCATCTTTTTTATCGAAATATGGACCCCCTGGATGAACAAGAAATACTTTCAACCCTTCTGTAGATTTGTGATACATTAATAATCCTGCACTGCGTAACTGTTTCATATTGTCCTAAAGGTTTTTGCAAAACAAATTTCAATTTATTTTATTTAAGATGAAGTTTAAAGGATTCAATGAAAAAAAAATTATGGGAGTGATATTTCCTATATTGTTTTATTTTCTGAATACTACTGCTATTCCACTGACATCAGGAAATACCGAAGTCTCAGATTCCGCAAAGACCATCTACCTTGTAAAAATCAGATGGCATACCGGGATCGTTTTCAGGACACAGCAGGTCGATACATCGGTATGGAAATTCATCAAAGATTTCAGGGAATTCAGGTATGTTGATGTCGGTTGGGGGGACGAAGCTTTCTATCAGCACCCGGGGTTTGATTTGGATCTCGCTATAAAAGCATTATTTGAAAGGACGGGCAGCGCATTAAGAATAGCCGGGTTCAATCGCAGGATAAAAGACTACCTTTCCGGGACCGATTATGCTGAAAAAATTGTTTTAAGTGAAAAAGAGTTTGAAGGAATTTGCAGTTATATCCAGTCGTCCTACTTCGTCGTCAAAAATAAACCGGTGGTGCTCAGCAGTCATCTGAATGGGGCAGTAAAATTTTATAAGGCAGAGGGGTGGTATACAGTTTTTAATACCTGCAATACATGGATAGCAATAGGACTATCCGGAGCCGGACTTAAGATAGATGATAATATAATCCTCTCAGAACAGCTGTTTCGCGAAACAGTGAGGTATGGTAGTATGGTTAAGGTCCCTGAGTAATATCACCGATATGTCCGGCCGCGTTCAACCCGCTTCAGGATGAACACTGCTGCCAGGTTTTTCTGATATGCTCAAATAACAGATTATAAGCCGGGATCAGCTCCGGATCAATAAGCACAGGCTCTTCCATTAATTACATCAAATATAATTTTTCACAGACTCCGTTAGAAGAAATGACTTCCCGTTAGTCAAAGTTATTTTGGTGCTCTTATTTATCTTCAGTTCTGCCTGATTTATTTCCTTGCTGAATTCTTCAGCCGTGATAAGTGTAATATGAGGACCGAGTTTTTCAAGAGATTTATATTTTGATTTTGATACTTTGCTCTGGCCGGGATCAGGCAGCTGTATTATGGAAAAAAGTACGGAGGTATCGTTCATCATTTCTCTGAATTTATAAAGAGCAGACTTAATGTCGACATATTCAAAAAACAATGCTGAGAAAATCAGATCGTACTTGTGATTATTAAAAGCCATCAGATTAAAATCTCCGGCAATTATTTCAAGCCTGTCTTCATCAGGGAATCTTTCACGAAGTACCTTCAGAAAATCAGGATTCACATCAATAGCTGTTACTTTTTCAATCTTCTTCCAGTTGATGTATTCAAATCCGTTTCCTATAGTACAGCCGGGGACAAAAATATTATTCGGCGTGAACTTCTCCAGTACAGTTCTGAAGCATTCATTTATCATCTGATACTGACCTATTTCAGGACTGTTCATATGATTAATATAATCCGTCAAATCAACGCTGAGCCATGGGTTATTCATTAAATGTTCCCTGCAAAATTTTAATAAATTCAGTTCCAAAATATCTAAAATCGGGGTTATTTACAGATACCATTTTTGTCGCTAAAAGACTTAAAAAAGTGTGATATTAAACCACGTTAAAATCTATTTCACATTTTGAGAAATGAATCTCAAATTATTTCATAGAACTTTTTTACCTGTTTCTGTAAGCCTATATACTACAATAAATTATGATTCTGGCATAGGGGTTGAGTCGCCCCGGGCATTCATGGAGGTAAAATGAAAACAGAAGAATTATATAAGAGCAACGTTAGTCTGAATACATATAAGAACAAATTATACATAGACCCGCAATATGGTCTCGACCATAATTCCTCTTCTGTGAACTATACTGTCTTCTCAAGTGGGTGGGATATTGAAGATGTGAGGGAAGATTATATCGTTAAAATTATACATCGTACAAGCGGAGATACAATCTCACTATCATTCTCTTCACTTAAAGATAAAATAAACTTTGTGAAAAACATTTATGCCGCCAGGCCTGTCAAACAAATCGGCAATGGAATGGAACTGGAGAAACTGGCAAATAGTCATATCAAACCTTCTGAATCAAAAACATTAACGGGTATTCTGAATAAGATTGTTCCATTATTTTGAAATTAAAAAGAACCAGGGTACTATTTAAGAAGGACTATTGAGGGGTAGTCCTTTTTTTTGTGAAAAAAACACACATCTCTATCAGATTTGTGGAATATTTTACCCGGATAAACAGAATACTGCCTCAAAATCATTAAATCCACTGAAAAACGAACAAATCATTTATATTTTTTTTGGAACAATAATTGCATCAACAGACCGTGTCAATTACCCGGGTAATACCCATAATTGTTCGTAATTAATATAGGATACACGGTCTTTCGGTGCAGCAATCAAAAATCCATAGAGCAGAACTACATCTAATAATTATATTCCGGATTATTCTATTATTCATAATAATTCTCCCGCCTGTGATTAGCCCAAATTCAAAGACCTCAAAAAAAATTGATCAATATGTCAGACAAAGCTGGAAGAGTGAAAACGGGCTGCCGCAGAATACGATTACTGCTATAACCCAGACTACTGATGGTTTTATCTGGCTGGGAAGTAAAGAAGGGCTTATCCGGTTTGACGGCAGGGAGTTTATAGAATATAATTCAGAAAATACTCCTGAACTTAAAAGTAATGATATCAGGTCCCTGCTGACAGATACGAAAGGAGTCATGTGGATAGGAACAGACGGCGGGGGACTGGTCAGTTTCCAGGGAGGAGTCTTTAAGAACTATAATATCGAACAAGGTTTAGCGGACAATTCCGTCTGGTCGCTGTTTGAAGATAGTAAAGGAAGTATCTGGGTTGGTACCGGAGGAGGAGGGGTATCTATTCTGACAGATAATAAATTCAGAACAATTGATACCAGCCTGGGGTTGTCAGGAAATTATATCTGGACCATCACAGAAGATTGGAGCGGTGCAGTCTGGATAGGTACTGATGGAAATTTTATATCCCGGATTACCGGAGATAGTATCAAAATATTTTCAGGATCTGATGGTTATCCCGGTGATTACACTATGGCAAGTCTGACTGACAACAACGGGAATCTGTGGTTCGGTGCAGCCGGGGTTGGTCTTGTAAAATACGATGGTAAAAGATTTAAGACTTATTCGGAAAAAGAAGGGATTCCCCAAAATTTAATCTGGAGGATTATACAGGATAGACAGGGGAGTTTGTGGATGGCAACCGACGGAGGTTTGCTGAAATACAGCAATGGTATTTTTGATCTTTTTGATGAAGAGGATGGCCTGCCAACCAACAGTGTATCAGCGTTGTATGAAGATTACGAAGGGAACATTTGGGCCGGGACAAGAGGTGGAGGTATAAACAAATTTACCAATGGGGAAATAACAACATATACCACTAAAGAAGGATTAAGCCATAATAATGTCTATTCGGTTTATGCTGATTCTGAATCTAATCTCTGGATTTGTACCAGCAGGGGCTTAAATCTCTTTAACGGATACAAATTTTCAAATTCCTTTAAAGATGTCGGTCTCGATCATAACATTATACTTTCAGTCACAAAACGAATGAACGGTGAGATATGGGTGGGAACTAATGGTGACGGTATCTATCGGAAGGTAAACGACCGTTTTGTTCACTATACTATGGAAGACGAGCTAGCCAGTAATAAAATCAGGGTAATTTATGAGGACCATAATGGAACTCTCTGGATAGGTGCTGATAAAGGTGGACTTCTGAAATACGCGGATAATTCCTTTAAAAAATTTGAGGACCCCGCATTTAAAGCTGAATTCATTTCTTCAATTACGGAAGACAAACAAGGGGCACTATGGATCGGTACTCGTGACGGAGCCGGTATATTAAAAATACAGAACGGGCTGGTTGTTTCTGCTTATGAAACCGATACTGATGATATATGGTCGCTCTACTCAGATAATGATAACAATATCTGGGCAGGAACCGAGAAGGGCCTTTATAAAATAAAGGATAACCTTATTCACTCGTATTCAGAGAAAAACGGACTTCCCACTAAATCGATTTACGGTGTGATCGACGACGATCTTGGTAATATCTGGCTTAGTTCCAACGTAGGACTAATAAAGATTAGAAAAAGAGATTTCGATGCAATTGACTCAGACAAGAAAGAAACCTTGTTTCCATCCGTCTATGGAACAGCAGAAGGGATGATGACAACAGAGTGCAGCAATGGATTTCCTTCCTGTGCTAAGACAAAGGATGGAAAGCTCTGGTTTCCCACTGTTAAAGGGGTTGTAATGGTTGATCCCTATGATTTTGGTCTCAAAGTAAAAAATATCCCTCTTGTTATTGAAAGAGTAAAGATAAACGGGGAATATTTTAATCCTGATTCCGTTATTAATGTATCTCCGGGGAAAGGTGACCTTGAATTCTACTTTGCAGCATTGAGTTTTAAGACTCTTGAGAAAATGCGATATCGATATATGCTCAAAGGTTTTGACAAAGAATGGGTTGAGGGGGGAAAAAGAAGAGAAGCTTTTTATACTAATATACCGCCCGGTAAATATACTTTTGTGGTAAAGGCTTATGATAATGATGGTAATAATCAGGAAGTATATATTCGTTTTAAACTCCGGCCGCACTTTTATCAGACGATATGGTTTTACATATTAATCACCCTCCTGCTCGCAGGAATTGTTTATTGGCTCTATAAATTCAGAGTTATGCAGCTTCGGAAACACGAACGGGTACTTGAGCAGAAAGTTGAAGAACGGAGCCGGGAACTTATAGGAGAAATAAATATCAGGAAAAAGGTGGAGGAAGAATTAATAGAAGCGAAGGAAACAGCGGAAAAAGCCAGTAAAGCCAAAAGTGAATTTCTCGCAAATATGAGTCACGAGATACGTACTCCTATGAACGGGGTCATTGGAATGTCTGAACTCCTTCTGAATACTGACCTGGATGATGAACAATTGGAATACGCCGAGACTATAAAAATGAGCGGTGATTCACTAATGAATCTGATTGACGACATACTGGACTTTTCCAAGATAGAAGCAGGAAAAGTTGAACTGGAAAATATCCCATTTAATCTGCGGCATTGTGTTGAAGAGGCAATTGAGCTGAATGCAGACAGAGCCGCCCGCAAAGGGATTTGCCTGACCTACGATATCGATAAAAATGTTCCGCTGATACTTAAAGGCGATATAACAAGGCTGCGGCAGGTCCTTATTAATCTTATTAGCAACGGGGTTAAGTTTACACGGGAAGGAGGGATCTCTGTTCAGGTGTCATTGAAAGAAAATGTGGATGACCTGTATACGATAGACTTTAAGGTGACAGATACAGGGATCGGGATACCAGAGAACTTTATGGACAGGTTGTTTCATTCATTCAGTCAGGCGGATACTTCAACTACCAGGACTTACGGCGGCTCGGGACTGGGGCTGGCAATTTCACAAAAACTTGTCAATCTCATGGAAGGTGAAATATTAGTTAAAAGTGAACTGAACAGGGGAACGGAATTCTCATTCTACATTAAGGTAAGAAAAGTAGAAGAAAAACCTGTCCCGCCTGATATCGGCTCTGAAAAAATAAAAAAACTGGCAGAAGAGATCCCACTGAATATACTTCTGGCCGAAGATAATCCTGTGAATCAGAAAGTAGCATTGTTCCTCTTAAACAAATTAGGTTATAATGCTGATGCTGTGGCTAACGGAAAGCTTGTACTTGAATCGTTAATGAATAAATCTTATGATCTCATTTTTATGGATATTCAGATGCCTGAACTTGACGGGCTGGCAACTACCAAAAGGATTATAGAAATTTACGGGAACAGGAGACCGATGATTACTGCATTGACAGCAGATGCTACTACCGAAGGAAGAGAAAGGTGTTATGAAGCCGGGATGGATTACTATATTACCAAACCATTTAAAATTGACGAAATTATAAAAGCAATTGAAGCGGCCGGAAAACTTATTGAAAAGGCGTGACCTCGAGATAAAAATCATACTGAATATAAAAAAGCAGTCTCTCTATGAGACTGCTTTTTTATTTAACCTGCTGGTGTAATTTGTTTAAAATTACTTGATCAGGACCATTTTCTTAATTTTAACGAAGCTGCCTGCATCAAGCCGATAAAAATATACACCGCTTGCGAAAGGTACTCCGTTCCATTCATATTTATAATATCCCGGCTCCATTTTCTCGTTTACAATTGTAGCAACTTCTTTACCAAGAATATCGTAAACCTTCAATACAACTTTAGTTTCTTTAGGAATACCGAACTTAATAGTTGTACTCGGATTGAACGGATTCGGGTAGTTCTGGGATAAACTGAACTCAACAGGTACTATGGTATATTCGACCTCAATTACATCTGAGTAACTTGAAGTACCGTCGAAGTCTACCTGTTTCAGTCTGTAGTATGCCTTACCTTTACCCGTTGTAATGTCGGCGTCCTTAAAGGAATACTGCTGTACTTCAGTCGTGGTTCCTTTTCCTTTAACCGTCCCTATCTTATCGAAACGGATATTATTAGTACTTCTTTCGACATCAAACCCGAGGTTGTTAGATTCAGTAGCGGTTTCCCATTTAAGCGTTATACCGTTCTCATCTACATCAGCGTTAAAAGATGTCAGCTCAACGGGAATCGGGTTCAATCCGAAGAAATCAATGATCTCAGCCATCAGCTGGTCCTTTGTCGACATGGTAGGGCCGTCAGCTAATCCGCCGAATTCAAACGATGCTCCTATTGTTTTGTAAGTTCCGGCATCGTAGGCTACACCGCATCCGTAAGCAGGACTAACATTATTAAAGATTATCTGAGCCGGTGACACTGCAGTTAAATGATCTATCCAGCTGTTATCACCCACATAAGAAAAGCTCATCCCTTCAGTAAAAGTTCCCGCAACTCCCTGAATCGTTGCAAGGTCGCCGCTTCCGTCGCTCGTTCCGTTTATATGAAACATTGGATGAACAGCAGTTGCGTTATCATAATACCATGTATCGCCGCCTTCCATATAGACCATACCGCCTGCATTCAGAAAATCAGCAAGCATCTGACCTTCTGCGCTGGTTAATACATGATTTGAGCTGTAAATACCAAGACAGACGAAGATCGACTGGTATATACTGATATCGGCAGGGAAGGATGTCATGTAGTCATAAGTTATAGCATGATCGTCGAAACAGGTCATCATAGCGGGACTTGAATTGTGGTTTTCGTCGAGGCAGAGTACAAGTACCGGAACCTGTCCGATAACAATGTTAAATGAACCCTGCGCACTGAGTCCCGGACTGGCCGTTATATTTACTACAAATTGTGCCGGATGACCGGTAGGGGTATTTTCATCAGCGCTTACACTGAATGTCTTTGTAATGGTTTCGCCTGCTGCTATATTTCCGTAAGCCTGGGTTGTAGTATTTATAACCACGTTAGGATCTGTGGAAGTAAGCTCTCCAAAAACTGAGACAGAACCTGAAGATCCTTCATTATTTATTTCAATTGAAATATCAGCCGTTTCTCCGGGATCCAGCTTACCGTTATTATTGCCGCCCGGATCAGATATTGTAAATGAACCAAGAGTAAATACCGGTGCATGAGCTCTGAGGCTGAAATTGCTTACCCAGTTATGCGCACCATCCGTTGCGGTAACAGAGAACGGAATGCTGTGCAGGTCGGGAACATCAGCGGCAACATCAATACCATAGCCGTCAGTCATTGTTATCGTACCACCGGCGGGCACATTACCATAAAATTGTGTTGAGTCGTTTATGCTGACATACTCATCATCCGAATGAATATTTATTGTAACATTGGTTGCTTCAGATACTCCGACATTATAGGCACGCAGAGAAAGCAGGGGAGATTCGGCATAATCAACCAGTCCATCATTATTACCTGAAGCATCATTTACCATACAGCTGTCAACAACAACATAAGGTCCTTCTGCCGGAACGACCTGTATTTGTGCTGAATATCTGTAGTAGTTCTGTTTGGTTACTGTAAGAGTTACAACATTGCCCGGAGTAATAACGGGTACGTCAATAGATACAGTTGAACCAGTCCCTTCTGCTACTGCCACAATTTCACCATCCAGGGTAAGTGAGATCAATGAATTTGCGTCAGCTGATACATCGAAAGTGGGGACTCCTGTTACCATTACAGGATTATGTACGACGTTCAGGTTCTGAGGCATATCGGTATATACAGTTGTGAATGCATCCCCGAACATGTGGAAAAGGTAATAAACAGTATTCTTATCTCCGGGATTATAAGGCCAGCTCGAGGCAGCCAGGTAGTATTTCCCGTATGAACTCGCAAAAGCAGGATAGATGAGATCAGGACCACTTACACCATATCCCGGATCAAACTCCGGCCACATATAATCCCACATTCCCCATACATATGCGTCATTAACAAAGGAGTATGAAACCTCGCTTGCTCCTAATGCAGCAAGTGCACGGTGCGGATACCTGGTCAGGGCCTCGCAGAAACTCTCGGGGGAGTTATCATACTTCCCGGTCAGACAGTTAATCGAAAAGAAGAACGTGAGGTCTTCATTATTTAATCCCGAGAGATTACTAATTGTATATGATGGTGATGACCATCCATTCCAGTCACCATGATCGCGGTGAATGATAATGGAAGCACCTGCATTTATGTCATTGTTTATCCTTGTCGCACTCCCGCCCCAATCGGTAAGATGTGAAGGAACCTGGGGTATATAACCCAGACCATTAGGACCAAAATAATTGACAACCGTACTCGTATTAGGATTGGTTGACCAGTAAGAAGGAGGTCCGCTTGTTCCGGCAAATTCTCTTTTAGGAGTTTTGTTCAGTCCATTCTCCCAGAAGCCATAGCAGACATCGGCACAAAGTATGAACCATCTGTCAGACTGCCATCCACCTGCTGAAACCATGTTTTGATAATATCCCGGATTAACGGGGGGTTGACGCTCATAGTTCATGAATTTATGAATTAGTATTTCGAGATGTGTTTCATTTTCTGCTGTAAGCCTTGCAACCGTAAGATCAGGGAGTTCATCTTCATCAACATCGGCATAAATATTATCTGCTTTACAATAATTATCCCAAACCGGAGAGATTATTCCATTACCGGTAGCACCACCTGTACCATAATCTGCCAGGAACAAGACAGCAACAGGAGGGATATCCCAAGTATTGTATGCATTATCGATATAGTTTTCGATTAAGGATGAGTTATTTCCGCCTATATCTGTAAGAGTAACAATACCTGTCCTTATTCCCTGTAAGGTTCTCCAGTTCTTAATGGAATCAGCCCAGGCAAGATATGTCGGATTATCAGGACAGATAATCAGGTATTCAAAATCTGATGTCCTGGAATCAGACTCGTGTTTATAAGTAACGTCTGGAAGAGACTCACTATTCAGGAAAAGATTTTTCAGGATTGGATCCCACCAGCGGTTTCTCAACCTGTTCTCTCCAAACTGTCCCGTTCCGCCCGAAAAAGTAACTTTAACGTTTAAATCTTTGTAAACAATTAATTCCTTTGTCACCGGGTTATACTGGAATGGAGTTATTCCTATTATACGGGCATCAACACCGCGCACCTTCATTGACCCCGAGAGCATTACAGGGTTTTCAGGGTAAAACGCATTATTAGTGTAGATGGAAGTATTAGTTTTATACTTCAAAGGACCTGTATCAGTATCAAGCGGAATCCTGGGGGCCGGTGAAACTTCAACGTTTGAATAAGTTTCGGTCCTTGAAGCAGTTATACTGAAAGAGACCTCGGCTCCCTGCGGAACAGCAATGTACCTGCTGAGGCCGGGAAGATCAGGAGCTCCCTCATTATTGGGAAGGAAGACATTAGGCAGAATAATTTTTTTCATGACGGAGCCGTTAATGTCTATATCGTCCATTTGAAATTGTTTTGTTGAATAATTGATCTCTATACCCATAGAAGATGCACCTGCCAGGGAAATCCCGGCATCATGCCAAGTGTCGGCATAGGAAATTGTTTGTGAGTTTACCTGGTAGGGCAGCAAAATTACAAGAATAAATGGCAGCAAACTCGAAAGTGTACGCTTAAGAAAAGTAGAAGTTTTCTCCACCTTATTTCTCCCGCAATTTTGGATCTTCAGCCGGCAGGGCGCCGGGTGAGGATCCAGATTAATTATGACTTAATACTGAATGCAGATAAAATCGTCTTAGAATAATTAATAAGCCTAAGACCAGCTTTGATTCAAGTAAAAAGTATGCTGTTTTATAAGAACAATTCTAATAAATTATCTCTTAAGTTCGTTAAATGAATGATAAAAGTAAACATTCACAATTATTTTTATAAGAAATCGTCCTGGTATCGTAAATAATCGGGAAGTTTGCTGATAAAAATTCAGCAGGATATATAAAATTTCAACACCTGTATTCAGGTACTTAAAACTTAAACCTGTGAAAAATTTATTTCAGGAACCTTTACCTTAACAACAACTTTTTTTACTTCTGCAGGTTTCTCAATGATCAATCCCGGCATATGAAGATCAGAGGGGAAGAAAATCAAAAACATACTTTCCTCAAGCTTCAGATAATTTTTATCACCGCAGTAAAGAATGAAATCGTTTGCCTCATCATATTCTGTTGCCGGTTCCTGACTGCTGAAGAGGGAATAACCTATAAGTTCTGATCCTTCCGCCATATAATGAATGTCAATATATTTACGGTGTGCTTCAAGCCTGCAGTCTTCCAGGTCTTTTGTAGTATAGTTATTTACAATAGAAAAAATATCATTGCCGGCAATTTCATATCTGCCATTTTGAAGGTTTTTGAAGTCAGTATCCCGAAGGTATTTTAAGGCGCGGACAATTGTTGGATGCATATCCGCGTATAGCTGGACATTATCGACTTTATCAAGTATCATATCTCCCCCGTTAATAAATAAAATTTCATTATATATATAACGAAAAATTGATTCATTAGCATCTCTTTAATTAAAAATATGGGATGACCCCCTTCTGATATGATTAAATCAGGCAGCAAGCCTTATTTAACGTGAATAAAATCATTAGTATTTTTAAAAAGTTTATTACTTTATCAATGTATTTCTCTTATATTGACAAATAATATGGCTCATACGCATAATAATACTGATAACCACAACAAAGCATTTGCTTTTGGAATAGCTTTAAATGTCGTCTATATTGTTGTGGAGGTTGTATACGGACTCCTTATCAGTTCAATGGCGCTGATTGCGGACGCAGGACATAATCTTAGCGATGTACTTGGTCTTCTTCTCGCCTGGGGTGCCACCTTCCTTGCAAAAACCCTTCCTACAAGTAAACGCACATACGGGTTGAGGAAGTCCACCATACTTGCAGCATTGTTCAATGCTATAATCCTTTTAATTGCTGTGGGGGCCATAACCATTGAGGCTATCAGAAGGCTGATCAACCCTGAACAGGTGCAGGGAACAACAATGATGGTTGTTGCAGGAGTCGGTGTAATAATTAACGCGGTAACCGCCTGGCTGTTCATAAAAGGGAAAGAGAAGGATATCAATATCCGCGGAGCATTTCTTCATATGGCAGCCGATGCAGGCGTATCAGTAGGGGTTGTGATTGCCGGTTTACTGATTACCTTTACCGGATGGCTCTGGCTTGATCCGGTAATAAGTCTCGTTATTGTATTGGTAATAACAATCGGAACGTGGGATCTTCTGAGGGATTCATTTCTTATGTCGGTTGATGCTGTCCCGAAGGGAATCAGTGTTAATGAAGTGGAGGAGCACTTAAAAAAAATTCCGGGTGTATCAGAAATTCACGATTTACATATATGGGCTATGAGCACAACAGAAACGGCGCTTACCGTCCACCTTGTAATGCCGGATTCAAATCCCGGAGATTACTTCCTGAAGGAAATATGCGCTGACCTGCAGAAAAAATTCGGAATAGGCCATTCAACCATCCAGGTTGAAAAAGACGTGCAGGGAGCTAACTGCAGTGTCGATAATGTCTAAAAGCAGCCCTTAATATGTGATATGTCAGATACTGACAGACAAATGCATAAAAGTCACGTCGTCGCAAAAGATCAAATCGGCTAACCTCTCCGGCAACGGATCTTCAGGTAAAGGTGGAGAAAAGAGGAAAGACTGACATTTCTGTGACCTTCGCAATAATTCCCTTATTTTAAGCTAAAATATAATTTTATTGGATATATTTTTATTGACCAGCAAAAGTTATTAGGCTAAATTGCATACGTAATGCAGAAAATTTCTTTTGCGAAAATGAGTGGTGCAGGTAATGATTTCATCCTGATTTATAAGGATTCTCACCCTGACTTAGTTCTTTCTAATAATTTAGTGAGCAATCTCTGCGACAGGCATAATGGTATCGGTGCCGATGGCATAATCACCGTTTCAGGCTCAAATGACTATGATTTTGTAATGGAATATTATAATGCTGACGGATCAACCGGGAGCCTTTGCGGGAATGGAGCACGGTGTGCGTTAACATACGCAGCCAAAGTTTTCAGACTAAGTAATGACGTCCGTTTTCTTTCAAACGGGACAGAATACCGCGGTGAGATCCTTGACAGTTCGGTACGGTTTTATTTCAATGAACCGAAGGATCTGAAACAGAACTTTAAGGTTAAAGCTGCCGGTCAGCTTATTCCTGCAGATTATATCAATACAGGTTCGCCTCACGTGGTCATTCATATAAATGAAATCATAAAAATTCCCGCCAAGCCTGTTTCGCGGTACACTGAAATAAATGAAGTACCGGTTTATGCAATTGGAAAAGAAATTCGTTATCTCCCTGAATTTCAGCCTGAAGGAACGAATGTAAATTTTGTATTGGTAAAAGACCGGAAGCTTTATATAAGAACTTACGAACGCGGTGTTGAGGATGAGACGCTTGCCTGCGGAACAGGCTCGGCTGCAGCTGCGTTGATAAGTTTTTATAAAGAAGAACTTAACCCTCCTGTAACCTTAGTTACATATGGAGGAGATGAATTAATTGTTGATTTTAAATTTGAAGATAAAACAATAAAAGGTTTATCTTTGAAGGGCCCGGTTAAAACTACTTTTACCGGGGAGTTTTTGCTAAATAAATATCTATAAATGTCTGGAGCGTAAATGCCAAAAGTTATTTTCACAATTGAATATGAAATTCCGTCTGAAAAGAAGGATGATTATATTTCAGTTATCAAAGAGCTGAAGAATCTCCTTAATACAGAAGGACTTGAAAATTATTCGGTTTATGAGACGAAAGGTAAGAACCATCACTATCAGGAACAGTATACGTTTAATTCGGTTGAAGCTTACGAAGCATTTGATGATGATCAGAGTGAAAGAATAAATATTCTTATAAATAAACTGAATGATATGACGGTTGAGGGCACAACCCACTATACTACCCTCTACGAACTTCTGGAAAACAACAGTATACAATAATCTGAAGGCGGCTGACAGGGCCGCTTATTCCTCTTAAGGGGTATCCACAGATATTTGCCTTTTAACAAATGTCACAAAAAATTTATTATTTTAACTATACTAAATAATTATATGGTTATTATTACGGTAAGTATATGAACAAATCCCTGCACCGTATTTATGTAGTTCTTTTTATTGTTGTCGGTGTCGGAGTTACCCTTCTTCTGGGTGTCTACGGCTATCAGTATTACACTACTCCTCTTGAGGAAAGATTTTTTCAGTCTAATTATGACCTGCTGAAACCAAGCGGAGTGCTTGGACATGGGTTCGGGATTATCGGCAGCCTGATGATGATCTTCGGGGTGGCGATCTACATGATCAGAAAAAGGGTCAGGAGTTTCTTCAATCTTGGTTTCCTTAAACACTGGCTGGAATTTCACATTTTTTTGTGTACAGTTGGTCCCATCCTGGTTCTTTATCACACTGCATTCAAATTCGGAGGTATTGTTGCAGTTAGTTTCTGGAGCATGGTAGCAGTTGTGGCCAGTGGGGTGGTAGGAAGGTTTATATATGTTCAGATTCCCAGGACGATCCAGGGAAAAGAGCTGAATGTAAATGAGATGAATGAAATGAATGAAAATCTTACTGACAAACTCAGGGCGGAATATTTGATAGATGGCAATATTTTGGCAAAACTCGATATACATTCGCATACGGATAAATATAAGCAGGTGGGTTTTGGAACGAGTTTTGTAATGATGATAAAGGATTATTTCGGCACCCGATCTGTTTTGCATCAAATTAAACGGGAATTGAGGCATTTAAATCTCAGAGGTGTGAAAGAAAAGGAAATTATAAGGATTTCCAGGTCAAAACTCACTCTCTCCCGCAAAATAGGTATGCTGCGGACTACGCAAAAATTGTTCAGGTACTGGCATATTGTGCATCTGCCTTTTGCTATTACAATGTTCGTTATAATGTTTATTCATATCGCTGTTACTATTATTTTTGGATACAAGTGGATTTTTTAGGAGGAAAATTGAAATTCAGGATAGCTTATTTGTACATAATACTGGCCGTCGGCGTGGTGATTACACTGATATTCCTGGCAGGAGGAAACGACACAAATACTGAACCGGTGGCAGGAAATATTGAAAATCAGCAGATGCCTAATGATGATATACATAAAGGTCTTGGCAACCCGGGAGGCAGCAATCCATCGAAAAGTAATGTCTCGCAGGAATTTTATCAGAAAATGGATATGCTGAAAAAAGAGGTTGAGGCTAATCCGACTGATACTGCTAAGATTAAAGAATATGCAGATTTTATAGCTGCAGCTCATAAACCTGACCAGGCCATTCCTTATTACGAAAAAATTCTCAAGATCGATCCTAAAAGAAATGATGTACTCTTCAGCCTTTCCATGCTTTATTTCGGGCGGCAGGACTATAACAAAGCCGAAGAATACACAAACCGGATTCTTGATAACGATAAAGACAATACCCAGGCTATGTATAACCTCGGAGCAATAGCAGCAAGCAAGGGTGACAAAGCGAGAGCCAGGGAAGTCTGGCAAAGACTGGTTTCTGAATATCCGGGGACTGAAGCCGCAGAGCTGGCAAAATCCTCCCTGGAAAAATTGTAATATTTCTTAAGTTAGTTGAGTGTTATGGAAGTAATTCTGGAAAATATTGTGGCGTATTCAATCATTCTTGCTGTGATATTTATTGTCCTGTTCTTTTACCTGAACAGCTACAAAAAAAGGACAAAAGTAACCACACAGAAGATTCAGAAGGCCAAAGAACTTGGATTTCATGAACCGGTTTCACTGCATCCTGTTGTTGATCTTGAAACCTGTATCGGCAGCGGAGCATGTGTTGCCGCCTGTCCCGAAAAAGATATACTGGGAATAGTCAGCGGTCAGGCACATACAATAAATGCATCACGGTGTGTGGGTCACGGTGCCTGCTTTCATGCCTGTCCCATGCAGGCAATAACTCTGTGTATCGGTACTGAAAAAAGGGGAGTGGATCTGCCGCATATCAGTCCTGAATTTGAAACTAATATCCCGGGTATCTTTATTGCCGGCGAACTCGGAGGAATGGGATTAATTAAAAATGCTGTTGAACAGGGAAAGCAGGCTGTTGGTTATATTTCTAAGAAATTAAAAGGAAGTCACAAAGCTCAGAATGATATTGTAATAATCGGCGCGGGTCCTGCAGGAATTTCCGCAACACTCTCAGCTGCAGAGGCAGGTCTTCGTTATTTAACACTTGAACAGGACAGCCTAGGCGGAACGGTCTATCAACTTCCCCCGTGCAAAGGTTGTTATGACTTCTGCAATGGATCTGCCTTTGTATGGTAAAGTCAAATTATCTGAGACTTCAAAAACTGAACTGTTAAAGCTGTGGATGGAGGCAATAACAAGAAACAACATTAAGATAAATGAGCAGGAAAAAGTTACAGATGTTGAAAAGGAAGGGGAGATCTTCAGGATAAAAACTTCAAATGGTGAGTATACTGCAAAAACCATATTACTGGCTATAGGCAGAAGAGGTTCTCCGAGGAAGCTTGGAGTACCAGGAGAGAATAAGGAAAAAGTAGCATATCGTCTGCTTGAACCGGAACTGATACATAATAAAAAAGTGCTTGTTGTGGGAGGCGGTGACTCTGCAGTTGAGAATGCACTTCTGCTTGCCGACGAAGGCAACGAAGTAACGTTAAGCTACCGCAATGAATCGTTTTCAAGATTAAAACCTAAAAACCTCGAGAGAGTCGGGAGAGCAATTCAAAAAAGAGAGATCAGGACTATCTTCAATTCAAATGTCAGGGAGATAAATGACGATACCGTCATCCTGGCTGTTGATGGAAAAGAGAATTTTATGAGTCTGCAGAATGACCTCGTCTTCATATTTGCCGGGGGAGAAGTGCCGACAAAATTCCTCGAAAAAATAGGAATCCGTATCACTAAGAAATTCGGTGACGCGATTCTGAAGCACGAGACCTGATTACCCTTTATCGCTTCAATAAGATTAATCATCAACAATAGCGGAAATCTGCCTGTTGAATATTTCAATACGAAAAGTTTCACCTATAGTCTGCAAAATATTTGCACTTTTCTTATTATTCCTTTCACCCCTGTACGGTCAGATATCACCCGGCGACCTGACAAATGCGCATGCAAAACTTGAAGGGATAAGCAACTGTACAAAGTGTCACGAACTGGGAAAACAGGTGCAGGCATCCAAATGTCTCGATTGCCATACCGAAATAAAAAAACTTATCGATGAAAACAGGGGTTATCATTCGTCGGGTGAGGTAAAAAATAAAGAGTGCTGGGACTGCCACAGCGAACACCATGGAAGAACTTTCAGAATAGTGAATTTCGACAGGGACAGCTTCGATCATTCAAAAGCGGGTTTTAAGCTTACAGGCAAACATGCAGAGGTAAAATGTACTGACTGCCACAAACAGGAATTTATTCAGACGCAAGAAGTTCTCAGCAGGAAAAATACCCTTCTGGGCCTTAGCCAGGCCTGTAAAGGCTGCCATGAAGACGTTCACAAAGGCTCATTAGGGGCCAGATGCGATGATTGTCATAATACGGCCAGCTTTAATAAAATTGAAAATTTTGATCATTCCAAAACTGCCTTCAAACTTACCGGAGCTCATATAAATGTTACCTGCAATAAATGCCATCCCGCACAGGTTGTTAATGGTAAAAAGATGCTGAAACTGAAGGGAATAGCATTTGCTTCCTGCGTAAACTGTCATAAGGACGTACATCTCGGGAAGTTCGGAAATGACTGTCAAAGTTGTCACTCTACGACAGGATTCAAAAAGATTAATCAACAGGCTTTTGATCATAATAAGACAGATTACCCGTTGGTTGGAAAGCATCGGTTTGTAAACTGTTCAAAATGTCATGGAAACGATCTGAATTCAAAACCCCGGCATCAAAATTGTGTTGATTGTCATACTGATTACCATAATGGTGAATTTACTGAAGGAGCCAAAATTAAAGATTGCAGATCCTGCCATAACCTGGAAGGCTTCAGTCCCTCTGACTTTACCATTAAAGAACACAATAAGATAGAATTTAAGCTGACCGGAGGACACCTGGCTGTTCCCTGCAAGTCCTGCCATCTTAAATCTGATAAGTGGCATTTCAAAAATATTGGGGCGAAATGCATCGATTGTCATAAAAACGTTCATGGTTCAGAAATAACAAATAAATTTATGCCGGATAATAATTGTTCAGCCTGTCACTTTACAGAGGGCTGGAATACTATTAAGTTTGATCACGCACTTACAGCCTTCCCCCTCGAAGGCAGGCATAAAGATGTGAAATGCGGGAAATGTCATTATAAAGAGGAGAATAATATCGGGAAGATATTCCGGTTCGTCAGTCTTGATTCCAAATGCGAAAGCTGCCATGATGATGTGCACATGGGGCAGTTTAGAGAGAACGGAAAGTCAAACTGCGTTGGATGTCATACATTCAAAAACTGGAAACCGCAAAAGTTCGATCATAATAAGACAAGATTTTCGTTAGAGGGAGCTCATCAGAAACTGGAATGTTCTCGTTGTCATCCGGTAATAACTAAAGGCAGTAATCACTACATCAAATACAAGTTAGAAGATTTCAGATGCGCATCCTGTCATTCGTAATATTTCTGCTGATAACATCTGCGGCAGTTTTCGGACAATCGCCTCATGGCGACGATTTTGATATTGACTGTTCGTTCTGCCACGAATCTTCATCCTGGGAAGTAAACCCGGAAAAAGTCACGTTCGATCACAGCACAACCGGTTTCGTGCTGATCGGGCAGCACAGGGAAGTGAACTGTAAGTCCTGTCATGAATCACTCATATTCTCTAAAGCAAAAGCAAAGGAAGACTGCTTCTCCTGCCATAAGGATGTTCACCGTGGGTCAGTAGGATATGACTGCCAGCGATGCCATACTCCCGAGAGCTGGATAGTTAAGGATATTAATGTTATTCACCAGGAGAGCAGGTTCCCGCTGGTTGGAGCACATCGGCTGGCCGACTGCGAGCAATGCCATACTGATTACCAGGATCTTAATTTTCATGTACTTTCCATCGACTGCTATTCCTGCCATCAGGCCGATTATATGGCAACCACAAGTCCGAACCATTTAAACGCGGGCTTCTCCACCAGCTGCGATGAGTGCCACGACATAACAAGTATGGTCTGGTCAGCACAGAATTTTAATCACGATTTCTTCCCGCTGCAGGGAGGGCATGCTATCGAGTGCGCTTCCTGCCATGGCAGCGGCGGAGACTTCGGCGGACTTTCAACCGCCTGTTACTCCTGCCACGAATCAGACTATAATGCGACAACCGATCCTAATCATCAGCTTGCAGGGTTCTCGCAGGACTGTACCGAATGCCATACCATAAACGGGTGGTCGCCGGCGGACTTTGATCATAACCAGACACAGTTCCAGTTAACGGGTGCGCATGTAACTACCGACTGTTCTGCCTGTCATTCGCAGGGATTCACCGGTACTCCGACAGCCTGCTATCCTTGTCACGAGAGTTCTTATAATAATTCCACTAATCCGAATCACGCTGCGGCGGGAATATCGACTGAATGCCAGGACTGTCATAACACAACAGCATTTATTCCTTCAACCTTTGATCATGCATCCACTGGTTTTGAACTTACAGGCCGGCATACTACTCTTGATTGTTCATCTTGTCATCAGGGTGCAACATCAAATGCAGATCCCGCATGCTTCTCCTGCCATGAAGCAGATTACAACAGGGCAGAGAATCATCTTTCGCAGAACTATCCTCACGAATGCGAAATGTGTCATAATACCAGTACGTGGGATGATGCTGATCTTCAATCATTCGACAACTGCATTTTCCCTTGACCGGGGCGCATCAGACTGTTGACTGTTCAAGCTGCCACCAGTCAGGTTTTACGGGAACGCCGACTCAGTGCGTAAGTTGTCATCAGACAGAATTCAATAATACGACAAACCCCAATCACCAGTCGATAGGTATTCCTACAGACTGCGAAACCTGCCATACGACCGATCCCGGCTGGCAGCCTGCTTCGTTCCCGATCCATAACAATTTTTATGAACTTTTGGGAGCTCACGCGAATATTACCGACTGCGGCAGCTGCCACAACGGCAACTATAATACAACACCGAATGAATGCTACGGCTGTCACGCAGATAATTATAATAATACAACTAACCCGAACCATCAGTCGGTTGGATTCGGAACTGACTGTCAGAGCTGTCATAGCCAGACTGCATGGCAGCCGGCAACCTTCGATCACGATGGTCAATATTTTCCGATCTATTCAGGTAAACATAATAGTCAATGGAACGAATGTTCGGACTGTCATACCGAGCCGAACAATTACTCTGTCTTCTCCTGCATAACCTGCCACGAGCATAACCAGCAGGATACGGATGATGAACACCAGGGAGTGCAGGGCTACGTTTATGAGAGCAATGCTTGCTTTGCCTGCCACCCCACGGGTGATGCTGATGGTTCATTCAATCATGATCTTTCAAACTTTCCGCTTACCGGTGCCCACACAACAGTTTCGTGTGAACAGTGCCATGTTAACGGGTTCTCGCAGCCGCCGTCAACCCAGTGTTCAGACTGTCATCAGACTGAGTATAACGGTACCACCAATCCCAGTCATCAGACTCTGGGTATATCGACCGACTGCCAAACATGCCATACCACAAACCCGGGATGGGAGCCGGCGCAGTTCCCGCAGCATAGCCAGTACTTTGAACTTACGGGACAGCATGCATCAGTTACAGACTGCAATGCCTGCCATAACGGGAACTATAACCTGACATCGGCAGATTGCCTTCAGTGCCACCAGGATGACTACAATAATGCTGCTAACCCGAACCATGCTGCGGCGGGTATACCGGTGACATGCGAAGATTGTCATACCGCGAACGGGTGGACGCCTTCAACCTTTAATCATACAGGAACAGGGTTTGTTCTGGACGGAGCCCATATACAACTGCAATGCTCAACCTGCCACCAGGGAACAATTACCGGGCTAAATCCCGACTGCGTATCCTGTCACCAGGCAGATTACAATAACGCAGTTAACCCGAACCATGCAGCTGCAGGACTTCCGACTACATGTCAGGACTGTCATACTACCACAGCATTCATTCCTTCAACTTTCGATCACGCAACAACCGGCTTCACACTGCAGGGCGTACATGCCCAGATACAATGTTCAGACTGTCACCAGGGAGCGGTAACAGGACTGAGTCCTAACTGCCTGCCCTGTCATCAGTCGGAATACAACTCGGCTCCGGACCATGTTGCGCAGGGTTATCCAACAAACTGTGAATTGTGCCATAGCTTCAACGCATGGATACCGGCATCGTTCGATCATAACAACACTAACTTCCCGCTTACGGGAGCGCACTTATCGGTTCAGTGTTCCGATTGCCATGCATCAGGATTTACGGGAACTCCGACAGAATGCGTTGCATGTCACCAGACTAATTATAATAATACAACGAACCCGAGTCATACCGCTCTTCAGCTCTCAACCGAATGCCAGACCTGTCATACAACAAATCCGGGTTGGGCTCCTGCATTGTTCCCCGATCACGCAAATTACTTCCAGTTCGTCGGTGCACACATAGCGATTGCCAACGACTGCAACTCGTGCCACAATGGTAACTACAATAATACTCCTAACACCTGTTACGGCTGTCATTCAGATGATTTTAACGGAACAACCGATCCTCCCCATGGACAGCTTAACTTCGCGCACGAATGTTTAACCTGCCATACTCAGAATGCATGGCAGCCGGCAAACTTTAACCACAGTTTTTACAACTTGTCCGGTCCTCATAATACAATGGACTGCAGCAGCTGTCATTCGGAAGCAAACTATCAGCCGCAGTGCATAAGCTGCCATTACAATGATTTCTTGGAAGAACATAGTCCCGGTGACCCGACAACCTGCTGGGATTGCCATTCGACATCTACCTTTGGCGACGGTCCTGCTATGAAAGGATTAAAAATAAATTAAAATGATTTTTAGTTTGAAAACATATATTATCCTTTTATCCGGCTTCATATTGTATGGAAACAGTTTACTGGCATCTTCTTACGAGAAAGTTGAAAAGATCGGAACTGTTACATATAAATCATCTCAGAATGTATATGTGAAATTTGAGAATACCGATGGTATAGTGCAGGGAGATACTCTCTACAGGAAAACAAATAACAGCTTAATCCCTGCTGTAATTGTTCAGTTCATCTCTACAAAGTCTGTTGCAGGTGAGGCGGTAGGTAATATAGAACTAAAGACCGATGACAAGCTGTATGCAATTATTGAAAGGGAGATACCCGACGCTAAAACCGTGGAAGCTGCTGACCAGACTCCTGTTCCGGTTTCTACAGGTACTGCAGATGAAAGCATAAAAGAAAATTTTAAAACAAGAAAATTAAAAGAACCTTCCCTTTCAGGTAAATTTTCCGTGCAGTCGTACTCCAATGTATCAAATTCTCCTTACTTTGCCGATAACCAGAGATGGAGGTATTCATTTGCGCTGAAAGCAATGAATATCGGCGGAAGCAGACTTTCATTTTCTGATTATATGACATTTGCTTACAGGGCCGATCAGTGGTCGAAGATTAAGGACAACTTTGGAAGGAGTTTGAGGGTTTATGACTTAGCTTTAAGGTACGACTTCACTCCAAAAACTTCAATCTGGCTCGGAAGACACCTGAACAGAAAAATTTCTAATATCAGTTCTATTGACGGTCTCCAGTTTGAGACGGGGATAAATGAAAATTATATTGGTGTTGTAGCGGGTTCAAGACCGAACTATACCGATCTGGGATTAAACTTTAAGTTGTTCGAGTACGGGCTTTACATAGGTCGTGAAGACTCATTGAAATCCGGGTATATGAACAACACAGTTGCTTTCTTCGAGCAGACAAATGATTTTAAGACGGACAGAAGATTCCTCTATTTCCAGCATTCAAACTCGCTGCTGCCCAATACAAATATCTTCCTGTCGACCGAAGTTGATATGTTTAAAATGATCAGCGGGGTACGGAAAAACGAGTTCCAGCTTACAAGCCTTTTTGCTTCTGTAAGATATTCTCCATCAAGGGTAGTTTCGTTCTCACTTAATTATGATGCAAGGAAGAACGTTATCTATTATGAAACCTTTAAGAACTTCATCGACAGTCTTTTTGAGAACGAGACACGGCAGGGATTCAATGCAAGGATAAACGTCAGGCCGGTTGGCAGGTTAAGTCTTGGTCTGACCGGCGGCTACAGGTTTCAGAAATCCGACATAAAGCCGGCCCGCAACTTCGGCGGATACCTCACTTATTCAAGGATACCCGGGATTGAGATAACACCCACATTGTCATATACCAAACTGATAACAAGTTATATTGAAGGCGGGGTAGCGGGGCTGAGGCTGAGCAGGAGTCTGGGAAACTATTTCGACCTGTCGGTTTATTACCGTAACACGCAGTACAAGTTCTATAGTACCATCGGGAATCTTGATCAGAATTCAGTATCTGTTGATCTATCGACCTTCCTGCTGAATCCCGTTTTTCTTTCGGTGAGCTACGAAGGAATCTTCGAAAAAACCAGTACTTCCGGACGGATCCTCCTCGACCTCACCACGCGCTTTTAATACATCAAGTTAATCCCTTCATTCATTGCCGGCAGTCGGGTACTCCACTCTGAAGTTTTTTGTTATCTATAATTTTATAACTTAGACCTATGAAATCAATTCATTCTATAAAGACTCCTGAGGTTCCGTGTGTATGAGTATATAGGTGCACTCCATATGCACTCAATTTTCTCTGACGGTTCCGGGAAGGTTGAGGATATAGCCGGCTTCGCTGATGAAGTGGGTCTGGATTTTATTGTTCTCACCGATCATAATACACTTAGGGCTCTTAAAGAAGGATACGAGAAGTGGTACGGTAAAACTTTGCTTCTTGTAGGCTGCGAAATAAACGACAAGGAAAACAAGAACCACTATCTTGCCCTGAATATTCGGGAAACATACTCCACCAGGATTTCGGCTAAAGAATACGTAAGGAAAATTAAAGAAGCGGGGGGGATAGGTTTCCTGGCGCATCCTCACGAAAAAAGAACGCATATGGCCGAACACCCGCCGTATCCGTGGACTGAATGGGATACCAAAGATTTTACGGGGATAGAGATCTGGAACCATATGTCGGAATGGATGGAGAACCTTACTGAAGAAAATAAATACAAAGCATTCCTGCATCCGTTAAAAACAATTGAAGCACCCCCGGCAGAAACATTGAAAGTGTGGGATGAATTGAACCAGGAAAGAAAAGTTGTAGGTATCGGCGGGGTAGATGCTCATGCACATAAATACAACATTCTCGGCTTCCTTGAAGTAGAAGTATTCCCGTACAAAGTCCTCTTTAAATCGATCCGGACACATATACTGACAGATAAAAAATTAAAGAAGGATAATTCGCCGGCAGGAATAGAAACTGCAAAGAAAATAATATACAAAGCTCTGGAAGAAGGAAGATGCTTTATAGCAAACGATTACCATGCCGATTCAAAGGGATTCGAATTCTATGCGGAATCGGGAAATGAAAAATACTATATGGGAGAATCTCCTGAATATACAGGTGATACGAAATTGATAATTAATCTTCCTGTAGATAAGGCAGATATCAAAATAATCAGGAACGGCAAGCTCTATTCAAAAGCCGAATCCTCAAACTACGAAATGAAAATAAAATCAAGAGGAGTATACAGGGTTGAGGTATTCCATAACGGAAATGCCTGGATCTACTCCAATCCCATCAGATTTTTTTAATCACTAAAGCTTTTATCCCTGAAAATTTTGGTATGACAAAATGGCAGTCTGTTGTGGAATTCAACAATAATTTTATGCTATTTTAGACAGCATTAATGACTGTCTCATTTTGAGTTCAAAAGGCGGATAAAAGGCGGACAAAAGGCCACAAACAAATGGACTAATTCTATTCAAAATGGCAAAATTCTCAGTGTGACAATTTGTCAGTGCGTTGAAAAAATATACGGCTTCTCAGGAGTATAAAACAGCTTGTGTGAGGAAAAATTCCGTTATATAGTCATTATTTTTTTGTAAATTTTATAGCTTAAAATTATGGGAGATTTTTCTGCGCCCGTAGTTCAATTGGATAGAATGTTGGATTCCGGTTCCAAAGGTTGCAGGTTCGAGTCCTGCCGGGCGCACTGATACCAAATTTTTAATTGGAACCTTAATTCATTAAGTGTTAGATTTAATGCTTTGATTTTTAAGAATAATCTGTAGGACAGAACGTAAATGCTCACTAAAAAGAAAAAACTTTCACGGAAAGAAATTAAAGAGGATAAGCTGGTATCTACTTATTACCAGGCGCAGAGTTTTGTGATGGAAAATAAGTCGAGGCTGCTTACATACGGAGCTATACTTGTTGTTGTTGCTCTTGCCGTGATTTATTATGTGAACCATAAGAAGGAAGTAAACCAGGAAGCCGGAGTAGCACTATCCAGAGTTATCGATTCCTATGACAAAGGTGCTTACCTTGAAGCAATTGAGGGCAAGGCCGGAACCGAGATGATAGGACTGAAGAAGATTGTTGAGGAGTATGGCGGAACAGAAAACGGCGAAACTGCAAAAATATACCTTGCAAACAGCTATAACCGGCTGGGCAAGTTCGATGAGGCCTTTAAGTATTACAAAGACTATTCGGGCGATATATCCATGCTTAAAGCTGCTTCGCTGGCAGGACAGGCTGGCTACTATGCTTATAAAAATGATTTTGAGAAAGCAGCCGATCTATACCGTGACGCTGCCCATGTCAGCAAGTATAACGTAGATAATCCCGATTACCTTCTTAAAAGCGCAATAAATTATATCAATGCTGGAAAAAAAGAACAGGCAAAAGAACTTCTGACAACTATAAAAAAAGATTATAAGACGTCATCTGCCAGCCGCGAAGTTGACCGTTACCTTGCACTTGTTGAAGCTTGATTTTAAGCGATTTTGTGAAAGCCGCTTTTGGGCGGCTTTTTTCATTTTTCAACCATTTTTTGTCAAAAACTGCCGACTTTTTGTCTGAAATACCTGATTTTTATCATTTTCGTTTTCTTGACTTTCAGGCCTTATATGGCTATTTTTTTATCCTATTAATAAACTTTAAACCTAAGGATTTATGGCAGATACTTCTGATTTCCGAAATGGACTGATAATAAAATTTAAAAACGATCTTTATACAATAACTGAATTCCAGCATGTAAAACCAGGTAAGGGGGGAGCTTTCGTAAGGACCACATTAAAAAATTTACGAACGGGAAAGGTTCTCGATAATACTTTTCGCGCAGGTGAGGGTATCGATATTGTTCGTGTTGAGAGAAGAAAATACCAGTTTCTCTACCGGGAAGGTGATTTCCTGGTTTGTATGGACAATGATACCTACGAGCAGATAAATATACCTACCGAACTTTTCGGCGAAGGAGAGAAATATCTGAAAGAAGGCGAGGAGATCGATATCCTTTTCAACGGAACTGAAATCATCAATGTTGAAATTCCAATATTTGTTAATCTTAAAGTAGTTCACACCGAACCTGGTTTTAAAGGCAACACCGCTACCGGTGCGCTGAAGCCAGCGGAACTGGAGACGGGTGCGAGCATAAATGTTCCTTTATTTATTGATGTCGACGACTTGCTGAAGGTTGATACCCGTACAGGCGAGTACGTTGAACGAATAAAATCTTAAAACCAAGGAATCCAATGGATTTAAATCTGATCAGGAAACTTGTTAAGCTTGTTGATTCAAGCGAAGTTACAGACCTTGAGATAGAAGAGAATGGTTTAAGAGTTAAAATAGCTAAAAAAATAAGGGGTGTTAAAGCTGTAACTCAACCACAGATTCTTTCTCCTACACAACCAGTCCCTCAGGCTCCCACGGCTCAGCAGAGCGGGGAAACTGCCCCGGCCAAAGAAGAAACCAAAGAAAAACTGCACGAAGTACATTCCCCTATAGTGGGAACATTTTACCGGGCCCCGGCTCCCGATGCCGACCCGTATGTACAGGTGGGCGACATGGTTTCGCAGGGATCTGTTTTGTGTATTGTTGAAGCCATGAAACTGATGAATGAAATTGAATCTGATATCAGCGGAAAGATTGTAAAAATTCTTGTCGAGAACGGAAAACCGGTTGAGTATAATCAGCCTTTGTTCCTGGTTGAGACAAGTTAATTCTCAGGAAGTTTGAGGAAGATTTGTTTAACAAAATTCTAATCGCCAACAGAGGCGAAATAGCACTACGTGTTATCAGGACATGCAAAGAACTGGGGATAAAAACTGTGGCGATCTATTCCGAAGCCGATAAGGATTCATTACACGTTACTTTTGCCGATGAGGCCGTGTGTATTGGTCCATCTCCAAGCAGGGATAGTTATCTTAAAATTCCACTGATAATCTCCGCTGCCCAGATTACTGGTGCCGAAGCTATTCATCCAGGTTACGGTTTCCTGGCTGAGAATGCTAGTTTTTCGGAAATATGCGCCGACTCCGGGATCAAATTTATCGGTCCTTCCCCTAAAATGATTAACGCAATGGGTGATAAAGCCTTTGCAAAAGATACTATGAGGAAGAACGGCGTACCGGTAATTCCGGGGAGCGACGGTGTTATACCTGATGTTACAGAAGGAAAAAAGGTTGCTGCTGAAGTTGGATACCCGGTAATCATTAAGGCTTCTGCGGGAGGCGGAGGCAAAGGTATGAGGATCGTCTGGGAGGAAGGCGAGTTTGATAAAGCGTATCAAACTGCACGTACTGAAGCAGAATCTGCATTCGGCAACGGTGATGTCTACATCGAAAAGTTCCTGGAAAATCCCCGCCACGTTGAGATACAGGTGCTGGGCGATATGTTCGGTAATGTTTATCATTACGGTGAGAGGGACTGTTCCGTGCAGAGGCGGCACCAGAAGCTGATTGAGGAATCACCTTCACCCATAATTGATGCGGAGACGAGGAACCTGATGGGTGAAACGGCTGTACTCGGCGCTAAATCTGTGAGGTATGAAGGCGCGGGAACGATTGAATTCCTTGTGGACAAGCATAAGAACTTTTACTTCATGGAGATGAATACCAGGATACAGGTTGAGCATCCGGTTACAGAACTGGTTTATGATGTCGACCTGATCAGGCAGCAGATACTTGTTGCCGCCGGAGAAAAAATAGAAACGCTTCCGCGTAAACCGCTGGGACACGCAATCGAGTTTAGAATTAACGCCGAAGACCCGGCCAATGGTTTCAGACCCTCTCCCGGTAAGATAGAATCACTTCACTTTCCCGGAGGTTTTGGAGTAAGAGTTGATTCTCACATTTATCATGGCTATTCGATACCTCCTTTCTACGATTCACTGATAGCTAAGCTGATCGTTTGGGGAAAGGACAGGAACCATGCAATTGCCAGGGGAAAAAGAGCTCTTGAAGAGTTCATTGTTGAAGGTATAAAAACCACCATACCTTTCCATCTCCAGGTACTTGAGGATCCAAGGTTTGTTAGCGGTAATTTTGATACAGGATTTCTGGAAAAATTTGAATTCAAGACAACTTAAATAATATCATCACTTCTATAGAAAAATAAATTGAGGTTAAAATGGACTTTCCGAACAATCTAAAGTATACAAGCGATCACGAATGGATTGAGATTGACGGCAATACGGGTACAATAGGAATTACTGAGTATGCACAGGGCGAGCTTGGAGATGTCGTTTTTGTTGATATCGATCCTAATCTCAGCGAAATAAAAAAAGGTGAGTCTTTCGGAACGATTGAAGCTGTGAAGACAGTCAGCGATATGTTTGCTCCCTGCAGCGGAAAAGTACTGGAGTTGAATAAAGAACTGACCGATAATCCTGAGTTTATAAATAATGACCCCTACGGAAAAGGCTGGATGATTAAGATTGAAATAAGTGATAGCTCTGAGTTAAACGACCTGATGGATAGTGCTGCATATAAGAGCCAGGTTGGTCAGTAAAAGTATCAGGATCTTTTGCATGAGGCTATTCCAAAGTTAGGGAAACTTATTTCGAGAAAATCCCCGACTGAGAAATCTTATTGACCCCAGGAATTCCCGTTCCAGTCGAAATGATGCTGTCAAACGGTTGGTGATACCTTTTATTTTTGGGGAAAAGGTGGATATTCTTAATCCTTACGATCCGGAAGTTCATTAAAAGCACTTCATATGGTTTTGAACAGATAATGATTCATAAAGAAAATATTTTAATAATAGATTTTGGTTCACAGTACACACAGTTAATTACACGCCGCGTCAGGGAAGAAAATGTTTACTCCGAAATCCATCCCCATACAATAGCTTTGAGCCAGGTAAAGGAACTGAACCCGTCAGGAATAATTCTCAGCGGGGGACCAATGAGCGTATATGATGAGGGGGCTCCCAAAATTGATCCCGGGATATTAAAACTTGGCATACCTGTACTCGGTATTTGTTATGGTCTTCAGTTTATCTCGCTTACGCTGGGAGGAAAAGTTGAGCCGGCAAGCGACCGTGAATACGGTAAAGCCCGGCTTAAGATAAAAAGCAATTCACCGATCTTCGAGAATGTTAAGAAAGAATCGATCGTATGGATGAGTCACGGTGATTACCTCGAATCTTCTCCTGAGGGCTTTGATGTTATAGCCGTTTCCGATCATTCACCTATCTGTGCAATTTCTGACGAGGACAAAAAGATATACGGACTTCAGTTTCACCCGGAGGTGATGCACACGGAAGAAGGAAAAAAGATAATTCAGAATTTCCTTTTTAATATATGCGGATGTAACGGTGAATGGACGACCGGAAATTTTATAAGCGAGAAGGTAAACGAGATACGAAGAGCTGTAGGTGAATCGAAAGTTATCTGTGCCTTAAGCGGCGGCGTTGATTCCACTGTTGCCGCGGTGCTGGTAGATAGTGCCATCGGTGATGATCTTACCTGTATACATATCAATACCGGTATGATGAGAAAAAATGAAAGTGAAAATATTCTGAGGATGTTTGAGGAGAAGTTTAAGCTCCATGTTATCTATGTAGATGCAACAGACAGATTTTTGAGTAAACTTTCAAATGTTTCGGATCCCGAGACCAAAAGAAAGATTATCGGCAATACTTTTATTGAAGTTTTAGAGGAAGAAGCAAATAAAATTAAAAATGCAAAGTTCCTTGTGCAGGGAACTCTTTACCCGGATGTTATCGAATCAGTTTCGGTTAAGGGAGCTTCAAATACAATAAAGACTCATCATAATGTAGGCGGACTTCCGGAGAAGATGCATCTCTCCCTTATAGAGCCTTTCAGGGAATTATTTAAAGATGAGGTCAGGAAAGTGGGTAGAGAACTGGGTATACCGGAAGAATTTATCAAGCGCCATCCTTTCCCGGGTCCTGGACTTGCTGTAAGGATAGTTGGTGATATAACAAAACCAAAACTTGACATTCTACGCGAAGCTGACGATATTTTTATCCGTGAGATTAAAGATGCAGGAATATATGATGATATCTGGCAGGCATTTGCAGTTCTTCTTTCTATTCAATCGGTAGGCGTGATGGGCGATGCAAGAACATATGAAAACGTTCTGGCTTTGAGAGCGGTTACTTCTTCCGACGGAATGACAGCCGACTGGTTCAGGTTCGACAACGATTTTCTTGCTCAAGTTTCCAATAAAATTATTAATAAGGTTAGAGGAATTAACAGGGTGGTTTATGATATAAGTTCGAAACCACCATCCACCATAGAATGGGAATAAAAATAAATGCTTGATGAAAATCAGATTACTCACAAAATGAAACTTGCATCTGATTACGAAATGCAGGGGAAACTTCTTCACGCCGTTCAGATCTATAATTCCATTATAGCTGAGAATCCTGATTTTACGGATGCATACTTCGCACTCGGCGAAGTTTATGAGAAAATCGGGAATATAAATCCCGCTGTAGAAATGATAAGGAACTTTCTGAAAAAAAATCCTGAAAATCAGGAGGTCAGGATCTACTTAAGCGAATTCCTCATGCGGAATAAAAGGTGGGATGAAGCAAATGAGATTTTAAGTTATATTCTTCCTGAAGAAGAACCGGTGATATCTTTTTTCCTGGGTTATTCTCATTTTATGCAGAAGGATTATGAGGTTGCAAGGATCAACTTCCTCAATTTTCTTAATAACGGTGAACCGGAGGAGATGCTTCAGGAGGCCAATCTTTACCTGGCCAAGATTGATATAAACCTGAAAGATTTCAGAAGCGCCCTTGATTACCTGAGGAAAACAGAGATTGTTTACTCTAATTTCTGGGAATGGAATCTCCTGATCTCAGTTGTTTATTATAACCTGGCGATGTATACGCATGCAATCGTACCCGTGGGTAAAGCCCTTAAGCTGAATCCCCAGGAAAAATCTGTTCATAAATGGGCAGGAAAAATATATCTAAAAACAGGCGACTACCAGAAGGCTGAAAAACAATTCCTTGCTTATATAGATGCAGGTGAGAGTGCTGATGCAGATATTTATACAGAACTTGCTGAAGCTTGTTTGAAATCAAAGAAACCAGCTGATGCATTAGCCTATTTTGAAATTGCTTTAAAACTTGATCCGCAAAATAAGTTTGCAGAAGAGGGGAAAAAGAATGCTGATACTGTAATAAAAAAGACAGCCCCGGATGATTAAGAAAAATATTATTTTGACTGTAATACTGGCTGCGGCCCTTTTCCTTCTGATAAATGAATTTTCATTTGGACAGCAGTCGAATATAGATAACCAGTTTAAGATTGCTGTTAATCTTTATCAGTCAGGTGAATACAACGATGCTCTGCCCATATTTGAGAAAATTGCCTTACAGACACCTTACAATTCAAAAACAACCATAGCATATCTATTTACGGGAAAAACTTATCTCAAGATGAACGAACCGGATAAGGCCAAAAGGTATCTTCAGGATTTCCTGGAGAAATTCCCTGAAAGCCGGTATAGCGATGAAGCACACCTCGCTCTGGCAAAGGTATTCTATAAGCAGGAAAATTATAAAAATGCATTTGAGGAAATACTTCACATTGTTTCCGGTGCTCAGTTGTCAGGGTACAGGACCTATGCAGAGTCATTAGGGCAGACTCTTGCAGTTAATTACCTGCAGATGCACGAGATAAAAACATTTAATGATATTACCACAGATTCTACATTAAAGCCGTACCTTCTGCTAACCTTAGCAATGAAGCAGAAAAGCGAAGGCAATTACCGGCAGGCTGCAAATTCGTGCAGTGAATTAATAGAAAATTATCCGTATTCAGAACAGGCAGCCGATGCAAAGAAGTTGTTAGATAAACTTAAAATACTTAAGGATGAATACAGATCGCAGAATTTGCTGGCTGTGCTGCTTCCCCTGACAGATTCAAAAACCGGGGGACAGAACCCGGCGGCAAAGGAAATTCTGGCAGGGATTAAATTTGCAGCGGCAGAGTATAATAAGAACCACGAAAATAAAATCGGACTGGTTATAAGGGATACGGAAAATGATTCAGTGGTTATAAGCGGTATAGCCGAAGAATTAAGTATGGTCCCGGCTATTAAGGCAGTGATTGGTCCTATCTTCAGTGATGAAGTAAGAGCAACACTGGCCGATTTCCACGATTCGGGTATACCTGTTATTTCTCCTACTGCAACCGATAATGATCTTGTGGATCTCAGTGAGAATTTCTTCCAGGCAAACCCTTCATTTTATATGAGGGCTAAGGTGATGGCCCAGTATATCTACTACGTAACCGGAAAAAGAAAGATCTCGGTATTAAATTCAATACAGGGATATTCTCCTTTGCTTGCTTCCATATTTGCTGATGAATTTCAGAAACTTGGCGGAGAAATAATTAAGAACAGAACCTATAACAGCGGATCGTTTGATCTTAATACTCCGGTTTCTGATATTGCCTCTGATTCTCTGACTCTTGAGGGAATTTACGTTCCTCTATCAAATAAAATAGATGCTGCCCCATTACTATCCCAGATGGTTCAATATGACATTAACACTTCTATTTTCGGGAACCAGGACTGGTTCTATGCTAAAGGTTTTGAAACTTCTTCCGTTCTGAGCGATCAGCTTTCTTTCACATCCGATTTTTACATCGAGTACAACGATACAGCATTCATTACTTTTAGTCATGATTTTACTGAAGAGACAGGGACAGATATTAACAGGAATGTTCTTTATGGTTACGACACAGCAGAATATCTTCTGACAATAATCGATGCAGGAGCGGATACCCGGTTATCGCTGATATCCTCAATGGAATCGGGAATAGAGGTAAAAGGTTATCATAATAACATTGCGTTCGGAAAGGAACACATAAACAGATTTCTTAATATAGTTAGATACAGCGACGGCAAGTTCGAACTTGTTGACCGTTTTAAAGCGGGTGAATAAAAAATAAGGAGGTACATTATTCCGGGAGTTAAAGACTTACCCCTTGACGATCGTCCCAGGGAAAAACTTCTTCTGAGGGGATCTCAAAACTTAACTGATGCTGAACTAATAGCGATTCTTTTGAGAACAGGCAATAAAGGCAAGTCCGTAGTAGAGGTGGCGCAGGAACTGATCAACGACTATGGCAATCTTGCCGTGCTTTCGTCGAGATCTGCCTCAACTTTAACCAGGACAAAGGGTATCGGTAATGATAAAGCAGCTACTCTTCTTGCAGCATTTGAATTATCCAGAAGGATCCAGGTTCAGTCAAAATGGTTTTCTGATAAAAAAATAACTTCTCCGCAGGACGTGGCAGACATTTTCGTTCCTTTATTGAGAGATGAACTAAAGGAACACTTCTGTGTGGTCTGCTTGAACTCTGCCAACAAAATAATAAGGTATGAAGTGATCTCAGTCGGGAACCTGAATTCGAGTGTTGTGCATCCCCGGGAAATATTTAAAGCGGCGATCGACAACAACTCCGCTAGTATTATTTTGATCCATAATCATCCAAGCGGCAATCCCGAACCTAGTAACGAAGATATCTCCATCACGAAAAAAGTGGTGGAATCTGGTAAAATTATGGATATTCCTGTATTTGATCATATAATAATAGCTGGAAATGACTTCACAAGTTTTGTTGAAAAAAGATTAATTTGATTGTGAAATAAAGCAACAAACTATTTATTTATAATAAGTTAACTTGAATTTTTAGCCCTTTTTACGTATATAGCAGGGCATTATTAAGTGACCTATTTGCGCTAAGTTCCTATTTAAATTAGATTTAGGAACGAAAATAAATTGAATTCAAAAAAGGTTAGTTATAATATTTTAATAACCTACTAAAAAAACATAATTGGAGGTTCTAACGATGAAGATAATCAAATTAGCTAGAAACACAGCTGTAGTTGCAGTATTCGCACTTACTGTTGCAGTGATGAGCGGCTGTGGTGGTGTTAGTGATGCTGAAATGCAGCAGCTTCAGGACCTGCGTTCTGAGGTTAATTCATTACAAACTCAGGCAGATCAATTGAAAGATCAACGCGCTAGCTTAGAGAAAGAGATAGCAGACAGAAACTCAAAGTTACAGCAATGCGAAAAAGCTAAAGAAGAAACAAAAGCCAATTTGAGCAAAATGGGCATGTAAGTTTAATAAGTTTTTTATTACCTAATTGGAGGAAAAGTTTTATGAAAATAAGTAAGTATTTATTAACTGTTCTTTCTCTTCTGCTTCTCTTTACTGTTAGCATTGTTGCGCAGGAAGAAGAGATGACCTCAGATGAGTGGGAAGCCGAAATGGCACGTCTCAGATCACAGAAAGATGCTCTCACACAACAGATAAATGATCTGCAGAATGATATCAGCAAATTAAAAGATCAGCTTCAGGGAATGCAGACATATGAAGACTGCCAGAATCAGCTTTATGCTCTGGTTGGCGCTACCAAAGCTGATGTAGAGAATTTTAGAAATGCAGTAAATGAACTTAACGGAAAAATCCAGAGAAAAGAAGGTCCGAAAGCTGACAGGCAGAAAGATCTTGATGCACTGAAATCTAATAAAATAAGTGCCCTTCCTGAATTCTTCGATAAAGTTCACAATCAGATGCAGAATGCTCTTGATTCCTGGGTTGAAGCACCGCAGGAATGGAATTACACTGTTGTAAAAGGCGACTGCCTCTGGAACATTGCTAAGAAAGATCAATATTATGGAAACGGTTTTGCATGGCCAAAGATTTACAAGGCAAACCGCGACAAGATTAAAAATCCTGATTTGATTTTTCCAAAACAAGAATTCACAATTCCAAAATTAACAGACGAAGAAAAAGCTAAATACGACAAAATGAGATCAAACTATAAACCTGCACCTGTTCAATAAATAGTTTCTTTAATTTTGTTGTTTCATTTTATTTTAGTTGGAAAAGCTCTTATCATCTAATGATAAGGGCTTTTTCTATTTAAAGACACAGGAGAATAATGACTGCTGCCGAGAAGCGTATTGTGCTTGAGAACGTTGATATGCTGGCCCTGCTGGGAATGAATGATGCGAATCTTAAATTAGTTGAAGACCGGTTTAATGCTTCAATTTCCGTGAGGGGCGAAAATGTTTTCATTAAAGGAGTGCTTGAGGAGATCGAGTTAATAGAGAAGATTCTTAAGGAAATGACGTATGTGCTTAATACTAACGGGGTCCTTTCACAGCAGGACATTGAAACAATACTTGATCTTACTATCGAGGGCCGGGAAATAATAAGTGAAAAAGAATTCGATGCTATAGTTCTTTATACCAAGAATGATGCAATTAAAGCAAAGACACCCGGACAGTCATCTTATATCCAGACGGCTCAGAAGAACGATATCTGCTTTGCAATCGGACCGGCTGGTACAGGAAAAACATACCTGGCGGTTGCCATTGCAGTATCGGCACTTAAAAAAGGAATGGTGAATAAAATTGTTCTTGCCAGACCTGCAGTGGAAGCGGGGGAGAGTCTTGGTTTCCTTCCAGGCGACTTCAGGGAAAAGATAGATCCATATCTTCGTCCCTTGTACGATGCATTGGATGATATGATGCCCTCAGACAAGTTAAGAAGCTATATTGAGAAAAGAATTGTTGAAATAGTTCCCCTTGCCTACATGCGGGGTCGTACATTGAATAATGCTTTTGTTATACTGGACGAGGCTCAGAACGCTACTACCGGTCAGATGAAAATGTTTCTTACGCGGCTTGGAGCCAATTCAAAATCTATAATAACCGGGGATATAACACAGATTGACCTTCCGCCTAAAACAGCCAGCGGACTAGTGCAGGCACAGGAAATATTGAGCAGAATAGACGGTGTTGGTTTTGTATACCTTGATAAAGGTGACGTGGTACGACATAAGCTGGTAAAAGATATTATCGACGCCTACGAGAAATTTAATGTAGATAAGAACGGAAGTGCGGATTAAGAGTTTAGCGGCTTTTCTCACGGGCAATGACATCAGAACTTAGAGATTATTACTCCCGGGGATTCACGTGTCAGAATTATTATTCGTTCCTTTTGCTTTCTTCCCAGTACTTATCCATCTCAGCAAGATTTGATTCATTTATTTTTCTCCCGTTGCTGTTTATCTGCTTCTCAACGTAATTAAATCTCCTCACAAACTTTTCATTAGTTCTTCTGAGTGCATTTTCGGGATTGACCCCGAGAAACCTTGCATAATTTACAAGGGCAAAGAAAACATCACCTATTTCATTCTCAAGTTCATCAGCACTTTCCTGTTTTTCAGAAACATGCATTTCTTCAATTTCTTCTATCACCTTCTTCCAGACGTCCTCTTTTTTCTCCCAGTCAAATCCAACCTTGGCTGCTTTTTCCTGGAGTCTGTGAGCGCGCTGTAAAGCAGGCAGCATCCGTGGTACGCCTTCCAGCACAGACTCTCTTCCCTCGGTAAGTTTTATGCTTTCCCAGTTCTTTTTAACTTCTTCTGAGCCGTTTACTTCAACATCTCCAAATACATGTGGGTGCCTTCTGACAAGCTTTTCACTGATGGAATCAATTACTTCCTCCAGCTTAAAATGATTATCTTCTGCTGCAATTACTGAATGAAAGATAACATGCAGAAGAAGATCTCCAAGTTCCTTTTTAAGCTCTTCATAATTTTTGTCGTCTATAGCTTCAATTACTTCATATGCTTCCTCAATAGTATTTGCCTTAATAGAATCGTTGGTCTGCTCCATGTCCCAGGGACATTCAAGCCGTAATCTTTTTACTATCTCATATAATTCTTTAAATTTCGCTTCAACCATTATTAATTTTTCCGTTCCGATTAAATATTAGAATTGCAACCGACAAAATAGAAAAACTATCAACCCGAAAAAAGGAGAATAAATGATTGAAGAAAAAATTAAGGAACTTGGTTTTGTTCTGCCTGAACCTCCCAAACCGCTTGCAGCATATGTGCCGGCAGTAATTGCCGGAGATCTTGTTTTCACTGCAGGGCAGATTCCCCTACAAGCAGGAGAGTTAATGTATACTGGTAAGCTTGGTGAAGGAGTTTCAGAAGAAGATGGTAAAAAAGCCGCTGAAATTTGTGCATTGAACTGTCTCAGCGCCATTAAGGGTGTGATCGGGGAACTAAATAAAATTGAACGGGTAATAAAACTTACAGTATTTGTAAATAGTGCGGAGGGTTTTACTAATCAGCCGGCAGTAGCTAACGGGGCTTCTGAACTGATGGAAAAAATATTCGGAAAGAATGGAAGTCACGCCAGAAGTGCTGTGGGAGTAAACGAATTGCCGAAAAATGCACCCGTTGAAATAGAAATGCTGGTAAAATTAAGGAAATAAGTGTGTTATTGATGATTTTTGAAGATTTGGACCTCCGCTTACCTTGATACTGTATTTCATAAGTAGGTATATTTATACGATAAAATAAAAAAAAGTTTATATGAATCGTACGATGTTCCGTTCGAAAATACACAAAGCCACAGTTACGATGGCTGAGCTGTATTACGAAGGAAGTATAACTGTTGATAAAGAGCTACTGGATGCAGCTGATATTCTCCCTTTTGAAAAAGTCCAGGTTGTAAATCTTAATACGGGCAGCCGGCTTGAAACGTATACTCTTGAAGGTCCCGCCGGAAGCGGTATGATCTGTCTTAATGGTCCTGCCGCCAGGCTTGGAACTGTCGGTGATGAAGTAATCATAATCACCTACACTACAATGAGTGATGAGGATGCCAAAAAGCATAAGCCGAAGATCATACTGGTGGATAAAAATAATAAGGTAAGCAAGGTGCTGTGATAACAACAGCACTAATAAAAAAAGCTCCATTGATTTTTTATACTCTTTTCATTAAAATGTTCTAAAATCCGGAATAAAATTATGAAGAAAATATTGGTTTTAGTATTTGCGGTTATGATAGGGACAGGTTTTTCCCAGTATAAACCCCAGGGATTATCAACAGAACATATAAGTGATGGAATTATAAACCAGAGCCAGGGAACTCCTCTGCTCGGATTTCTTAATTCCCCAAATTTTCAGATGCATCATACTTACGATGTGTCTTACGCTACGTCGGGTGGAAATAGTCTTGCGCTTACTACTTACACGAACAGTATGTCATACCAGTTCAGTAAGAATCTCAATGTACAGGTAGACGCAAGTGTTGTTTATTCACCTTACAGTACACTTGGAAAAACTTTTGAAAATAATATTAACGGCATATATTTAAGCAGGGCCGCAATAAACTACCAGCCCTGGAAAGATGTTTTCATTTCAGTACAATACAGGAATCTGCCGGTGACATATTATTCACCGTTCAGCGGATACAGGAATAATTTCTTCGACAGCGGATGGGGATGGTAATATTATTGAATATTGACTATATAGTGAAGTGTAAGTGAAGGAAAAATCCCAGCCTAAGAATAAAGACTTCAAAAGCAGCTTTTCGGGTTCCAATATTATTCTCAATTCTATAATCATTCTGCTTGGGGTTCTTATTATATTTCTTACTTTCTCCCTTGTAAATCGTTTAAGCGGTCATTCTTCGGAGCAAAAGGCATCAAATGCCCAAACAGCCTCTGCAGTTATTCAGGTTGAGGTACTCAATGGCTGCGGTGCTTCGGGAGTAGCAGAAAAATTTACTGATTACCTTAGAAAAGAAAAGTTTGATGTTGTTCAGATGGGTAATTATGTTTCATTTGATATAGATAAATCGCTGGTAATAGACAGGACCGGCAACCGGGCAAACGCCGAAAAAGTGGCTGAAGCCCTTGGCATTGAAGATAAAAATGTGATTCTGCAGAAGAACAACGACTCCTTTCTTGATGTTTCTGTGGTAATTGGGAAAGACTATAAAAAATTAAATCAATAGAAGGAAAATATTTGGATTCAAAAAATTTAGCTTATAAAATCACCAATCTCATATTCAATAAAAAAGGATATGATGTTAAAGTGCTCGACCTTAGAAAACTTACCACCTTTGCGGATTATTTTGTTATATGTTCGGCTGATTCTGACACGCAGGTTAAAGCAGTAGCAGATGAAATCGATAAAGAACTGCGTGACGAAGGAATAAAATACTGGCATAAGGAAGGGTATAAGTCATTAACCTGGGTGCTTGTTGATTATGTGGATGTGGTTGTTCATATCTTTAAGAAGGATGCCCGTGAATTTTACAAGCTTGAAAAACTCTGGGGAGATGCACCTGTGGAAGATGTTCAGGATCCCGAAGCAGGAAAGACCGGGACTAAAAAAAGCAAGTCAGTGCAGAAATAATCATAACCTCTTTTATACAACTGATCCGGAATTAAAGTGAAAGAATATTTATACAGTCTATTTGACTCTGCATCTGAAAAACTTCCTTATCTGAAAGAGATCCCCATCATGTTCGAGATCCCTAAACAGGAATCATTTGGAGATTTCTCAACAAATGCCGCTATGCTTCTGACCAAAAAGCTGAAGAAGAATCCTCGTGAGATTGCCCGCGAAATAATCGATAATCTCCCGATAGACGAAAAAATTATACATAAAACAGAAATTGCGGGACCCGGGTTTATAAATTTTTTCTTCACCAACGAATTTATTGCCGGAATTATTAAGAACATTCTTCACGAAAAAGAGAGTTTCGGAAAATCGGACAAATATAAGGGCAAAAAAGCCAATGTAGAATTTGTCTCGGCTAATCCGACCGGTCCGCTTACAGTAGGCCATGGCAGAAATGCAGTAGTGGGTGATACAGTTTCCAATATGCTTGAATGGATTGGTTACGAAGTCGACCGGGAATATTACTTTAACAATGCCGGAAGGCAGATGAGGGTTCTGGGTGACTCTGTGAGACTCCGTTATCTTGAATTGCTCGGTGAAAAAGTTCAATTCCCGGAAGATTACTATCAGGGCGAATACATTAAAGAAATTGCGATATCATTATTTGATGAGTATAAAGATTCATTAAAGGATGAACCTGCCGAAGGAAAGTTTAAGGAACGGGCCGAAGTTGAGATTTTTAAAGATATTGAGAAAACTCTTAACAGGCTGGGCATCTACCATAAAATATTCTATAATGAAAATTCGCTCTATGAGGAAGGTAAGATTAAAAACTTACTGAATGAGTTTAAGGAAAAAGATCTTTCCTACGAAAAAGATAATGCAACCTGGCTGAAACTTTCCGAGATGGGAAACGAGCAGGATAAAGTTATTATTAAATCATCCGGTGAACCAACTTACCGGCTTCCTGATATTGCCTATCATGAAACGAAATTCAACCGCGGATATGATCTGATTGTAGACCTTTTTGGTTCGGATCATAATGCCACATATCCCGATGTACTTGCAGGCCTGAAAGCAATGGGGTATGATATAGAAAAGGTAAAAGTGCTCATACATCAGTTTGTAACCATTACCGAGAACGGGGAGGTTGTGAAGATGTCGACCCGTAAAGCAAACTACATTACACTTGATCAGCTGATGGATGAGGTAAGCAGCGATGTGGTAAGATATTTCTTTAATATGCGCAGTATTACCACTCATATGAATTTTGATCTCACACTGGCTAAAAAACAGTCGGATGAGAACCCTGTTTTTTACCTGCAATATGCACACGCAAGGATCTGTTCGATACTGAAGATGATAGAGAAAGAGGACTTAAAATCATCAGTTGAGGATCTTGATCTTCTGAATGCGGATGAAGAAGTTCATCTGCTCAAAAAACTGAATAAGTTTAAAGACGAGGTGCTTGGGAGTGCAGAAAACTGCGAACCTAACAGGATGTGTACTTACCTTGAAGAACTGGCTGCCGCATTCCATAAGTTCTATACCTTCTGCAGAATACTGGGTACGGAAAAGAAACTTGCCGAAGCACGAGTTGCCCTGGCTATGGCAACCAGGGTCGTTCTTAAAAATGGTCTCACTATTCTTGGCGTGAGTGCTCCTGAAAGGATGTAGTCCTCTAATCTGCTATTGCCGCAGAGGCAGCATAAATTTTGTCTGCTCCCGCTGCAAGTAAAATTCTGCCGCACTCACTTATTGTTGAACCGGTTGTTATAACATCATCTACCAGCAGTATAGATTCACCATCCAGCTTTACTTTTGACCGGAATGCATTCCTAACGTTCATTTCCCTCTCAGGTATCTTAAGTGTCGTTTGAGTTTCGGTATATCTTTTTCTTTTTATAATTCTTTTCTTAATCACTATTCCGGATGTTTTGCTTACCCCTTTCGCAACATAATACGACTGGTTAAACTGTCTTTCGGCTTTCCTCAGATGGTGTAAAGGGACGGGTACTATCATATCGATTTTCCTGCCGTAGAATTCTTTTTTGATCCGCTCACCAAGCAATTCTCCAAGATAAATTCCAAGTAGAAATTTTCTTCCATATTTCAGGCTATGAATGATTTGCTGAAGCTCTTTGTCCTTTTCGAATACGAAGCAGGAGGTAAATCTGTTTATTATACCATTATCCGCAAATTTCCTGTTGAACTCTGATGAAATTCTTATTGACTCAGCTTCTTTAATTTTTGAGAGGCAGCCTGCACAAACAGGAGGCTCATCATATTGGAGCTTTCTGCGGCAGCATGGACAGAACCGCGGCAGCACAAAATCAAGAAAAGCATTCCCCATTTCCCTCATTGTATTACCTTATAACATTCCCGCTTGTTTTCTGATAAACCATTCCCCGGCGAACAGTAGAATTACAATAATAAGAAGCCATTTATCCGACCACAGCCTTATCTCATCAACCTCTGTTTTTTCTTTAGATGCATTCTGCCGGATATTTTTTAAGATAGGGTATACACGGTTCATATCAGTATAATAGAAATATTTTCCTCCGGTATTCTCAGCAAGCGAAGAAAGAAATTCATAATCTGTAACCGGATTTAATTGTTCTATATCAACTTCGCCGATATTGAAACTTCCCCCGTCGGTACCAAGCTGCTTATTATTTCGTAAGGCCTTGCCTGTGAATGTAAAATCGCCGGTTTGAGTCGTCTGGTAGGCGCCTTCATACAACCCGCTTCCAAGAGAATTTAATATTACCTCATCCTTCTTGCCGTTGTGTGATATGGTGACCTTTACTTCCGCATCTGTAACAGGATTATAGGATGCATCATAAACCTCTGCGGAAAACTCAACAGGTTCACCCAGGGCATAAAGCTTTTTGGATGTTTTGATCATTACCTGTTTTTGCTCTTCTGTGCTTCTGAGCCACTTAATGCTGTTATGAATGAAACTATCGAACAAGGTCAGCTCCTTTGTAGCTGTCTGCAGCTTCCATCTCCATATTCCGCTTGCAAGCACGGCAAGCGACCTTTTCGATCCTATTCTTCGCGAAACTACCATTGGAGTATTCAGTGCAACATTATTCAACCTGGCCTTAACAATTACTTCGCTTTCGGGTTTTGCACTGATCTCTGAATTCGTCATAAATACAGGAGGAAGATTATTCCAGGCCCCGGATGGATTATCGGAATTATTCTGAATCAGGGGATTCTCGTTCTCAGTGGTTTGAACAACCGGCTGAACTTCAGAGAAACCATTATCGATATTCTGAATCGTAAAAGGTAGTTGCGGCTGTAAAGTTTTTAGCCTGTTCAGATCTGTATTATCTTCCAGAACCAGGAAGAAAGGCTTTCCTTTTGTTGTTACTGCATCCTTTACGCGGTTCAGCAGGTCAGCGCTTGTCTGCTTTGAAGGAAACCCTAATAAAATAATTACCTGGGCGCTGTCGAGTCCTGCTGCGGGACTCAGCTTCTCAATATATTTATCAGGGGCTGTTTGTGTTAATGATTTCACGGATAGGTTTTTATCTTCCTCAAGTGAATTCTTTATAAAAGACAGATCCGGAGAAGGGCTGCCGGCTAAGATGAGGATTTTAACTTTATTGCTAAGTACGTTTATATAAAACACTCTTTTGTTGTTCTCAAAAGTAAATTCTCCTTCGTGGTTATTCATTTCCAGGGTCAGTTTTTTTTCACCACCTGATTTGGGAGTATATGTGAAAGTCTCATTCTGTGTGCCGTCCGATGATAAGGTGATGTTTCTCTGCTCCAGCAAGTTTCCTTCTTCATACAGAGAGATAACAGCCGGCTTGTTTCCGAATCCCCTGTTCAGAATAGTTGCGGAGATTGTTGTCGGTGTTTCCGCATAAATAAATTCATTGTGGAGTATATTTTTGATTAATATATCATTTCGTTTAGTAGTATCACCGACTCCAATCGTAAAAACAGGAATATTTAGTTTTTTAGCGATAAACAATGGATTGGCGCCTTCGGTTATTACACCATCACTAACTATAGCTACCGATGCTATATTCTCTTTCCTGTTTTTGATAAAAGAGAAGATCTCCGAAAAATCAGTGCTTCCTTCCGAAAAATCTAACTGCGACAGACTGTCAAAGGGAAAAGGTTTAATATGAGATCCGAAAGTGAAAAACTCTGAGGTGCCCGCCAAGTTATTATTATTTATTCCATCCACAAACCGCTTAACGTTTTCACTTCTCTGTGTTCCGTCTTTGATTTGTATTGAATGTGAGTCATCAACAAAGACCAGGGTGACCGGCTGCAGAATAATTTTCTTTACCAGAGTAACAACCGGTTCAAATATGATAAAAAGAAGAAGAATAAGAGCGAATGTCCGTAGCAGTACGAGGATGGTCTTCTTTGCCGAACTGACGGGAGGCAGAGTATAGCGGTACATATATACCGCATATCCTGCAAGGATAATTACTCCTATAAAGAAGAAGATTCCGTTGAATGAAAAGGAGAGATTGATTTTTTCAAAGTTAAACATTAAAAAGTAAGTTCTCCCTTAAGAACAGTAACTGCTTTCCCCGATATAAAGAGCTGGTCATCAATTTTGTTGTATGAAACCTTCACCCTGCCTCTTCTTCCCATGGTGTCCCCCTGTTCAAATACCAGGGACAGCTCTTCAGCTTCGGGGTCTACGAAACCAAGTTTCCTCAATACCATAAGCATTGGTCCGTTTGTAGATCCTGTAACCGGATCTTCATCAATACCATAATAAGGAACAAAATACCTGCTGTGTGCAAAACTCGATTCATCCATTGTTTCCAGCGAATAAACAACCACACCTTCGAATTCGTGTTTATCCTCGGTGAGCTTTTTCAGCTTCTTAAAGTCCGGTTTAAGACTCTGCAACGTTTTTAGTCCGTCCACTCTGAAATAAAGATTACCGTTGTCCAGTATTATAAAAGGAGTTTCGTCGGGAACGGAAGTTCTTTCTGCACCCACAGCATCAATTATTTCCTCTTTACATCCCGAAAATTCTTCAATCTGATAGATCGGGATCTCCATATAATACCAGCCGTTACGAATGCCACAGGATAATATTCCGCTTTTTGTTTCAAACTTTACGGAAGAATTATCAGGCAGCCTGTTGTTTTCGTGTAAAAAGTGGAGCGAGGCAATAGTAGCGTGTCCGCAAAGCTGAACTTCTACTGCCGGAGTAAACCAGCGGAGATTATAATCTGCTTTATCAGAAGGGGAGAGGAAGGCCGTTTCTGCTACGTTCATTTCACGGGCAATCTTCTGCATCAGTTCAGAGGGAAAATTATCTGCATACATAACTCCCGCAGAATTTCCTTCGAAAGAACTATCAGTGAACGCATCTATCTGGTATATTTTATGAGTTTTTGCCATTAAGGAGATTCTCTATTTTCCAGTTTTTCATTCTTTCAAAAGTTTCATAGTCGGTTAAATCAAAATGGATAGGACTAACAGACACATAATTCTGCCTGATAGCAGCCTGGTCAGTTTCTATCTCGGTATCAACCTCCATCAGACTGCCGGTAAGCCAGTAATAGTTTTTACCGTAGGGATCGACCCGTTGCTCATATATATCATCCCATTTTGATTTACCCTGGCGGGTAAGCTTTATTCCGGATATCTGGTTTTCGGGGATGTCAGGAACATTGACGTTCAGGAGCGTCCCCAGAGGCAGATCTTTACCCGCAAGCTCTGCAGCCAGCAGTCTCGATATCTTCCCGGCAAACCTGAAATCAGATGCTTCGTGATTTGTCACAGAAATCGCCATAGAAGGGATATCCATTATCGCAGCTTCACGGGCGGCGGAAACAGTACCAGAATATATTATATTTATTGCAGTATTGGATCCATGATTTATACCAGACACAACCAGATCAGGCGGAGTCTTCATAATATTTCTTATGCCTATTTTAACACAATCGGCAGGTGTACCGCTTACGGCAAACCCAAAGAAACTCCCGTTTTTTTTGTAGTCGGTAACACGCAGTGGAAGCTGCATAGTTATAGCATGTCCTACAGCGCTTTGTTCCTTTAGAGGAGCCACAATAGTTACTTCGGCAATTTCCTTAAGCGATTCAGCGAGTGCGGCAATACCCGGAGCTTCAATTCCATCGTCGTTAGTTATCAGTATTTTCAATGTTTTACCTTATCAAGATTCAAATAAGTATGCCAATATAACACTTGCCTTATGGATTCTCAATTGAATGATGGGGTACCGTTCACTAATAATATTTCTGCCCTGTATTATTAAATAACGGGCAAATATTTCTTAAATTTACATTTCTAATATGCTTATACTTCGCCCACATATTTTTAAGGAATTTCCTGAAATAACATTCGGGTTCAGTACCAAATTCGGTCCCGGTTATAAATCACCATATTATTTTAATCTCTCATTGTCTGTTGACGATGATAAAGAAACCGTAATAAATAACCGTAAAATTTTCTTCGAACGGCTGGGCCTGAATATGGAAAAAGCTGCATTTCAGAAACAGGTGCATGGCGATACAATAACTTATGTTTCTGAACCCGGGAATGTGGGTGAGTCAGATGCTATGATAACGCAGAAGACAAATACCGCTTTATGCATTAGTTCCGCAGACTGCACCTCAATTTTTATATATGCTCCGCAGGTAAGAATAATGGCAGCAATTCATTCCGGCTGGAGAGGGACACAAAAGAAAATTACCACTAAAACCTTAAATCATTTGGAGTCAGAATTCGGCTGTAAAGCTGATAATTTATTTGTGTATCTTGGACCTTCTGTAAGTCAGGTTAACTATGAAGTGGGAAAAGAAGTGGCAGATTTATTTGAAGCACGGCATGTTGATAAGAGAGATAACAAACTCTACCTTGATGTCTCTGCAGCCAATTATGATATGATTCTAGAGGCAGGCGTGCCTCCTCACCAGATTCAGAAATCCTCTCTGTGTAGTTTTGAGTATAAGGAGCTGCTTCATTCTTACAGGAGGGACGGTAAAAGGTCGGGCCGGGCACTTGGAATAATAGCGTTAAGAGAATAGAACCAGCTTAATTTTTGGAGAATTTATGCAGAATATAATAAGAATAAAAAAAGCTACTTTTTACGGATACCACGGGGTATTATCGGAGGAGCAGACTGTCGGCGGAAAATTTGAAGCGGATGTCGACTTATACACCGATTTTTCAAAAGCGGCAGTCGCTGATAATCTTTCCGAAACAATTGATTATCACAAAGTGTATAAATTTATATATAAGCTGGCATTGGATGAAAAACATTACCTTATAGAATCACTTGCCACTAAAATTGCTAATGAACTGCTGCTTAACTTTAAACCACTTGAGAAGGTCTGTGTGCGTGTTAGAAAAAATAATCCTCCCCTCGGAGGTGTAGTTGACTGTGTTGAAGTTGAAGTAATTAAAGAAAGAAAAGAACTATAAATCCGGTAAAAACTATTTCCAGTACTGCGTATATAGCGCTTGGAACTAACAAAGGAAACAGAGAAGAGAATCTCAGCAAGGCTGTTAATCTGCTGGAATCAAACCAGGGCTGTACAATTACGGCTAAATCTTCTGTCTACGAAACAAAACCTTTTGGTAATAAAGAGCAGGATAATTTCCTGAACGCTGTTATTGAAGTAAAGACAAATTACTGGCTCAAGGAGCTTTTCCGGCTGCTCAAACTGGTTGAGGAGAAACTGGGAAGGAAGAAGAGAGAGAAGTGGGGCCCAAGGGAAATTGATCTGGATTTGTTATTTTACGATAAAACGATTTATTCCGATCATGAACTGAAGATACCTCATGAAGGAATTATGAACAGAGATTTTGTGATTGTACCTTTAAGTGAAATAGCCGGGGATTTTTCAATTCCGGAAAAAGGAATCAGAGTTTCCCAAATTGACCTCGATAAACTTGAAAAAAATATAATCACTAAAACTGATTACAAATTATAATGGTAAAACAATTGATCGATAATCCTGATGTTAAATATATAGCCATTGAAGGGGTTATAGGAGCAGGCAAAACTTCACTGGCAAAAAAAATAAGCGACAAACTTAATGCAGAACTGATACTTGAGCAGTTCGAAGTAAACCCGTTCCTTGAAAAATTTTACTCCGACCGCAAAAGATATGCCTTCCAGACCCAAATGTTTTTTTTAATAAACAGGTTCAAACAACAGGAAGAGCTAAACCAGGAGAACCTGTTCACCGAATATATAGTGAGCGATTATGTATTTGATAAAGATAGAATTTTTGCTTACTTAAATCTTAATGGAGAAGAGTTGAAGCTGTATGAAAGCATTTTTCCCCTGCTTTCACGCAGCCTGAGGAAACCCGACCTTGTTGTGTTTTTGCAGTCGAGCGTTGACAGGTTGATGTTCAACATTAAAAAAAGAAGCAGGAAGATTGAGAGAAACCTGACGAGAAGCTACATAGAGGAACTGAGCGATGCCTACACGCACTTCTTTTTCAGGTATTCTTATACACCTCTTCTTATAGTCAACTCCACTGAGATTGATTTTGTGAAAAACGATCAGGATTTTAATGAGTTATTTAAACAGATATTCAGAAAGGACAGAGGCGTAAAGGAATACTTTAAGCCTGAATCGAAGAGGATAGAATGAGTATGATCAGATTTATTTTATTTTTTGTTTTATTTTTTGTTATATACTATGTCCTGAAGATCTTCATTGCTAACTTCAGGTTAGGAGCAAAAAACAGGGGTGATTTTAAGAGAGAGAGAAAGCCTGAAAGTAAATATGAAAATGTTGAGGAAGCAGAATTTACCGAGATAAAAAAGAAGGATGAGAACGATAAAAATTAATTAAATGGCAAAACAAAACTTCATTTCATCTGCTCTTTATAAAATATTCCAAAATCTTCTTTCTGTTCCGGAAAATAAAAGCACCGATCTCGGCAGTCCCAAAAAATTTCTTATTGTCAGACAGCATAACCAGCTCGGGGATCTCCTGGCCGGCGTCTCTGTTTTCAGGGCGATTAAAGAAAAATATCCTGATAGTCATATAACCCTGATTGTAAGTCCTTTTAATTATCCCGGAATGATTAAGAACAGATTCCTCGACAGGATATTCATTTTTGATAAAAAGAAGATATATAATCCTTATTATTTTTCAAGATTCATCCGTCTGCTGAAAGAAGGGATATGATGTAACTCTTGTGCCGGTTACGGTATCAATATCTTTTACAAGCAACCTGATCGCACGAATATCAAAGGCCGGTACAAGAATAGGGCCCTAAGTCTTGACGGTAAAAAGAACGACAGTGCTTTTTTCTTCGACAGAAAAGTGGAAATCGATTGGAGGAAGCATCCCGATTCGAATGTATCCGAGAGGAGTCTTGATATCATCAGACCTTTCGGCATTACAACAAGCGACTACAGGTCGGAAATAACTTATGATGAAGATGATCTGAATGTAGCAAAAAAATTTATTGAATCCTTCCGCGATAAAAATAATAACCTTCTGATCGGGCTTCACGTTGGGGCGGGCAAACCGCAGAACCGCTGGTCGCTTTACAAATATTCAGCACTTATAAAGAGACTGAAAGAAATTTACAGGGCTGGTTTCTATCTGACCGGGAGTTCAGACGATCGTGAAGAAATAAAATTTGTTACTGAGAATGTTCCGTTCAAAATACCCGTCTTTATAAATAAAAAAATTCCGGAAGTAGCGGCTTTAATTTCTTTATCCAGTTTGTTTATTTCTAATGATACAGGCATTATGCATGTGGCCGGAACCACCAAAACACCACAAATTTCAATTTTCGGTCCAACAAATCCCCTGAACTGGGCTCCGATAGGTGAGAACAAAGTCTATATCAGGAAATCCGACCTGATAGACGACATCGCTGTAGAAGACGTTTTTAAATTATGCGTCCATTTTTTCCCCGCAGAAGGTACGGTTAAATAAAGCAGATAGCAGTGAAAACTCCTATTGAATTTCCGGTTGAAAAGCCCTATAATATTTTTCAATTATATCATTTATTGTACGTCATAAATGATAATCTGAACGCCGGCCTGACTGTTTAATATTTCATCAATTTATCATCAAAAATACCTCCACAAACGTCTTTGAACCGTCTCTAAAGCGGGACTAAAACCAGTCTCCCGGCTTCCTCCCGGCAAGAAAAACATCATACTCACTGGTCATCTACCTTAGATCACCCATCTTTTAGGCTTTTCCATTATGATTAAGTAACTTTTAATATATTCACGCCCTTTATATATTTGTACTCTATAACAGGAAACGAATGATAAACATAAGAAACTTCTGCATAGTTGCACACATAGACCACGGTAAGTCTACTATTGCCGACTGTATCCTTGAAAAAACAGGTGCCGTAACCGAACGTGAGGCCAAGGCCCAGGTACTTGATGATCTTGAACTCGAAAGAGAGAGGGGCATCACTATAAAATCACATGCCATCCAGATGCATTACAAGGCTAAAGATAAAAATGACTATATATTTAACCTGATTGACACGCCGGGACATGTGGATTTCTCCTATGAGGTATCGAGATCACTTGCCGCCTGCGAGGGAGCTGTGCTTGTAGTGGATGCCGCACAGGGGGTGGAGGCACAGACTATAAGCAACCTTTATCTGGCAATTGAGGCAGGACTAGAAATCATTCCGGTCATCAATAAAATAGATCTTCCGAGCGCTGAAATAGATAAAGTAAAAAATCAAATTATCGATCTTATTGGCTGCGAAGAAGAAGAAATCCTTTTAGTAAGTGCAAAAACCAAAATTGGAATAGATGAACTGCTTGAAAGAATTGCAGTTAAAATTCCCTCTCCTCAGGGTGATCCGGATGCGCCCCTGCAGGCTCTGATTTTTGATTCGATATTCGATCCATATAGGGGTGCTATTGCCTATATCAGGATATTTAACGGCAGGATTAAGACAGGCGACAAGATAAAATTTTTCGCTACAGAGAATGAACACGAAGCTGAAGAGATCGGTGTACTGGGATTAAGAAAAGTAAAGTCGGATATACTTGAAGCCGGCAACGTCGGCTACCTGATAGCAGGAATTAAAGATGTACATGATACCAAAGTAGGCGACACAGTAACTCTTGCTAAAGGCGGAGCGGGAAAACCCCTTCCGGGGTACAAGGATGTTAAGCCGATGGTGTACAGCGGACTTTATCCAACACTTTCAGACGACTTTGAAGACCTGAGAGACGCTCTGGAGAAATTCAAGCTTAATGATTCGGCGCTGGTTTACCAGCCTGAAACCTCCGCTGCGCTTGGGTTTGGATTCAGATGCGGGTTTCTCGGATTACTGCATATGGAGATCGTTCAGGAGAGGCTGTTACGGGAATATGATCAATCAATAATAACCACACTTCCAAACGTTGAGTATATTGTATATAACAAGAAAAATGAAGAAATTATAGTAGATAATCCTGCGGAGATGCCTCCGGTAGGTGAGATTGAAAAAATTGAGGAACCTTTTATTAAGGCTCAAATTGTTTGTCCAAGTGAATATGTAGGCAACATAATGAAGCTTGCTATGGATAAAAGAGGAATCTATAAAAATACTACTTATATCGATCCGACCAGGGCCGATCTCCAGTTTGAATTTCCTCTTTCGGAAATTATTTTTGATTTTTATGATAAACTGAAATCATCTACCAGGGGATATGCATCATTTGATTATGAATACATCGGATATAGGGTTTCAGATCTGGTTAAACTTGATATAATGCTTAACGGTGAACCTGTAGATGCGTTATCGATGATCGTCCACAGGGACAAGTCATATGACTGGGGCAGAAAGGTCTGCAGCAAATTAAAAGACCTTATTCCCAGGCAGTTATTTGAAATTTCAATACAGGCAGCAATCGGAACCAAGGTAATATCCAAATCTGTTGTTAAAGCACTCCGGAAAAATGTTCTTGCTAAATGCTATGGCGGCGATATTACCAGAAAGAGAAAATTACTTGAAAAACAAAAAGAGGGCAAAAGAAGGATGAAACAAGTTGGTAATGTGGAAATCCCTCAGGAGGCATTCCTTGCGGTACTGCAAATTGACGATTAGTAAAAGGAAGGCATTACTTGTTTAATCCTTCTCAAAATACAGTTTTTACCGAAGCTCCGCCGACGCAATACTCTCCGCGGAAGAAAAGATCCCGATTCGGTACTCTCATCAGGATTTTCTTAATTGTCCTGATAGCCGCAATTATTGTTAAATCATTTTTTATTGATGCCTTCCGGATACCCACCGGGTCGATGGAAAATACACTGCTGGTGGGGGATAATATTCTTGTCAGTAAAGCGGCATACGACTTCCATACGCCGCGCTACATTCCTTTTACCGCGATATCAATACCCTCTGCCGACTTATTCCCGATATCGGATCCGGACAGAGGCGATGTTATCGTCTTTAAACATCCCTACGGGTCGGAACTTGCAGATAAAAACAGCATAAACCTTGTAAAAAGGATTGAAGGACTGCCCGGTGATACCATACAGATAAAGAAGCAGGAGGTTTTTGTAAACGGAAAACCCCAGCCGTTTCCTTTTGCCGTGAAGATCGATAGGAACAACAGGATGCAGGCGGGTGTGCCTGAGCCGGGTATATTTCCGGATGACAGCGCATGGAACAAGGATAATTACGGACCAATAGTAGTACCGAAAAAGGGCGACCTGATTGACCTTACTCCGCAGAATGCGCGTTTCTGGAAACCGATAATCGACAGGGAATTAGGTAAAAACACGTTGAGCGTAGAGGGTACAGTTATTACTATTGAAGGACAGCCTGTACATGGTTATACTCTTACCAAAGATTATTATTTCGTATTAGGTGATAACCGTGAGAACAGTATGGACAGCCGTTACTGGGGATTCGTTCCCAGAGATATGATCATTGGTGAAGCATTCATGATATACTGGTCGTGGGATCCATACGTCCCAAACCGTAAGTTCTACAATATTGTTGAACCGATAAGATTTGAGCGGTTATTTAAATCAATCAGATGAAGAAAATTGTACTCCTTATAATCCTCGTTCCATTTGTAATTCTCCTTCCGCAGGAAAAGTACTTTATATATTTCAAAGACAAGGGGAAGTACGCATCTCTCCGGAAATCAGCTCCGGGGTATCAGAAAGCAATGGAGAAGATTTCACCCCGCGCTCTCGAAAGACGAAAAAAGGTGATGAACAGCGATTCCCTGATTACTTTTGAGGATCTTCCGGTGAGTAAAGATTATATCTCACAATTAAGTGTTATCGGCATTAAGGTAGTGAATGAGCTCGACTGGTTTAATGCTGTTTCCGCGTACCTTGATAATGACTTAAAAAAGCGGGCTGAAAATCTTCCTTTCGTCCGGAAGGTTGTACCTGTTAAGGTCCTGAGCTTCCGGAATGAGCAGCCGGAAAACAAAGGACTTATGAAGAGCGGGAACACAGGAGAGCAGGATTACGGAAATTCCTACGAACAGCTTGCCTTATCAAATGTTCCTGTTGTACATTCTAAAGGTATAACCGGTGAAGGGGTCATAATCGGAGTTCTGGATACCGGATTCGACTGGAAATTTCACCAGGCATTGGAAAACGCTCATGTCCTGGATGAATATGATTTTGTTTTCCACGACAGTGTAACAGCGAACCAGGCACAGGATGTGCCGCAACAGGCTGACCATGGTACTTACGTTTTTTCAATAATAGGGGGATATAAAGATAGTGTACTGATCGGGGCTTCATACGGTTCTTCATACATTCTTGCCAAAACTGAAGATACCAGGTCTGAGACCCATATAGAAGAAGATAATTATGCAGCCGCTCTCGAATGGATGGAAAATCTTGGTGTTGACGTTACAAGCAGTTCGCTTGGTTATAACGAGTTTACGTCAGGGACTTCATATACTTATGCTGATATGAACGGGAATACTACAATTGTTACACGTGCGGCCGAACTCGCTTTCAGACGCGGCGTAGTAACAATCACTGCCGCAGGTAATGAGGGAAATACGAAATGGCGTTATATAATTGCTCCTGCAGATGGATTTAATACTATGGCTGTTGGTGCGGTTTACCCTGATAATATTGTTGCTGCCTTCAGCAGCAGGGGACCAACATATGATGGAAGAATTAAACCGGATGTGGTGGCGATGGGTGTAAATGTTTACGGTGCTTCCACTAGTGGTCCCGATCTTTATACCTACGGCTCCGGAACCTCAGCGGCGACACCGATTGCAGGAGGAATTGCAGGACTTCTTCTCTCAGCTTTTCCTCATCTTTCAAATATCCAGGTGAGAGACATTTTTCATGAAACTTCGGATAATTCGCAAGACCCCGATAATGAAAGGGGATACGGATTACTATCTGCTGCAAAAGCTATTTCATTTCCCAACCTCCAGAATTTCAACGGTAGTTACATTCTGCATAAAGCTTTTATCGACAGCTTTTCTGTGTCAGATGTAAGTCTTCATTATTCAACAGATAATACCAATTATAATGAAGTGAGTATGAGTTCAGATAATTCATATGCATTCACGACACAGCTCCCCACGTTCTCAACTAACCGGGAAATCAACTTTTATTTTACCTTTAATGATGAAAGAGGAAATGTTCACCGTGATCCCGAAGGCAGAAACTACAAGATGCGTTATGGAGATATGACAATCTCCTTAAACATTGCGCTGGCACCGCCTATAGATTATGTGCTGAGCCATAACTACCCAAATCCCTTCAACTCTTATACTACTATCAATTTTATATCGGAGGGAAATTATCCTGCCGAATTAGTGATATATGATGCCCTGGGGAGGAAAGTTAAGACGTTATTTAAGGGAATAGCAAATGCAGGAATTAATCCCAGTACATGGGATGGAACAACAGATCAGGGTTACCAGGCGGCCAGCGGAATATATCTCTACACTTTGAACCTGAACGGCAATTTATACTCGAAAAAGATGGTTTACCTGAAGTAAACGACATCACATTTACAACGGCTCTTCGTCTTTATCCTTCCTGACCTTTTCATAAATATGAAATTTTTGCTGTATTATGGTTAAATTTATTTTTTCGAATTAAAGAGGAAATTATGAGCACTATTCTGAAGGAAGTTCAGGAAAAATACCTGGACAGATTTAAAAAAGACGATGACCAATTAATAGTGGAGATGGAAGATTTTGCAGCGAAGAACAGTGTCCCGATTCTTTCCTGGCAGTCGGCAGACTTTCTTGAAATATTAATCAGATTGAGCAGTCCCTCTCAGGTACTGGAGATTGGTACAGCTATTGGCTATTCATCTATAAGAATAGCTAAAAATCTTCTTGAGAATGCCCTTCTTCAAACAATTGAAAAGAGCAAAGATAATATTAAGCTTGCTAAGGAGAATATAAGCAGGTCCGGGTTGGGCAGTAAGATTGAGGTGCTGGAGGGAGATGCGCTGGATATAATGCCCGGACTCGAGAAACAGTATGATTTTATTTTTCTGGATGCCGACAAGGAAGATTATATGAACCTGTTCAACTACTCTATAAAACTCCTGAAAACAAACGGTACAATATTTATTGATAACCTATTATGGCATGGCTATGCCGCAGCAGAGGAGATTCCTGAAAATTATCGTGAATCTGCAAAACACATAAAAAAATTCAATGAAATGTTCATTTCCCATAAAAACCTTAAAACTACTATAATCCCTGTTGGCGACGGCATCGGACTGGGTGTAAAAATATAATGGAAAACACAGAAAAGCTGATACAGGAAATAGAAGTCTTTTCACAAAACGGACTGAAAAGAAAAAAGGATTTAACTCTGCTGCTATTTCTTGCCTACTCCAACGATATGAAAGAAACAGTGGAAGAGCTCAGTTTTACTTCCAAATATGTCCAGGGACTTTTCAGAGTTCTTGAAAAAGCTTCCGGGAATGCAGAAGTACAGAATATGGGACAGATCAAGACAGATATAACAATTAACCTGGAAAAGGTAAAGGAGAATATTAAACAGCTTTTATATAATGCAGAGGATGCAGATAAGAACCATTTCAATGAAACCTATCTGCAGCTTACACAAAACAGCCTGTTTAATCTCACAGAACTTATGAGCGATCTGGAATGGACCAAAAAGTATTTTAACCAGGTTAAGAGATCAAGTCCTAATTAAAAGTGTTATTTAGCAATCCATTTCTGAAGAGCCAAAAGAAGATTCTCCATAGCGTTTATTAAAGGTTTATGCTGACTCTTATCTATATCTTCGAGAATCTCTTTATGTATTTTCACATAAGCATCATTCAGCTTCTGTGTGATCACCTTTCCCCGTTTTGATAAAGTAACCTTCATATTCCTTCTGTCTGAAGGTTCTATCTGACGGATAATGTACCCTTTGGCAACAAGTCCGTCAATAATTCGTGTTAATCTGCTGGGGCTGAGGTTCATCCTTTCCGCAACCTGTTTATTGTTTAACACATCATCCTTGTTAAACAGTCGGAGGCAGCGGAATTCAGACTGGGTCAGTCCATGGTTTTCAGCTAACCTGGCTTCTTTTTCCTGGCAGTTAGCTAATAATTTGAACGTAAGGTCAGCAAGTTGTGTTGCATTTTCGGTTTTACCCTTCTTAGTGGCCATCCTTGATCCTGTAAATTGTTTGTTATTATCAAATATCGGTTTTATTGACTATTAAATCAATACATTTTTAAATAATATGATAGATTATTTCATTTTTATTTTTGATTTCAACTTTGCCCTTACTGTTACTGAGGAGAGTTTTTTCCAGCATTTTGGTATCTTCTGGCGGTACCAGGGTATTAAAAATTGCACTTTCGCCATAATCGATACTCTCAATAATTGCAGAATAATTTGACAGCTCCCGGTGAACCAGGCCTATGAAATCGAAATCACTTTTTATTATAACCCGGCTGAACGGCTTCTCTTCCTGGAATGTGCATTCTTCAAGCAGAAGCTCAGAACTCAGATAATAAGCCCTTCCCAAAGGACCCACGCCCAGCTTTGTACCTCCGAAGTATCTGGTCACGATTACGAGGATGTCTTTCACTTCGAAATGATCTATAGCATTGAGTATCCGGATCCCTGCCGTACCTGAAGGTTCTCCCGCATCAGAATACCTGAATGAATCATCCTTTAACCTGAATGCATAACAATGATGGGAGGCATCATAATTGAGTTTTTTTATTTCTTCCTGGAAGATCATCACATCATTCTCCGATTTAACCGGGAAAGCCCTCGCGATAAATTCAGATCCTTTTTCTTTGTAAGTCTTTTCAGATGCTTTTTTAAGTGTTTTTATTTTTTGAGGTACCGTCATTCTCTTTATTTTAATCGTTTTTTGCAAAAATAAGCTTTATTGATTAAAAGACCGAAGCGCAACGATAAAGTACCGTGATGTACTCCTAATTAAATTGATTTTATATACGCTAATGAATAATATTTAAAGCTTATTAATTAAGGATTTCAGGATTTGGAAAAAGAAACGATAATAGTAAAAGGTGCGAGGGAACATAATCTCAAAGATATCGATGTTGAAATTCCTCGTGAATCATTTACTGTTATTACCGGCCTATCGGGTTCAGGAAAATCTTCACTCGCTTTTGATACTATCTATGCTGAAGGACAGAGGCGATATATTGAGTCTTTATCGGCCTATGCGCGTCAATTTCTCGATATGCTTGAGAAGCCGGAAGTAGATCTTATTGAAGGTTTGAGTCCCGCGATCTCTATCGAACAGAAATCCACCTCCGGCAATCCGAGATCCACAGTAGGTACAGTAACAGAAATATACGACTATCTGCGTCTCCTTTACGCCCGTTTAGGGATACCCTATTGCTACAACTGCGGCAAGCCGGTAACCAGGCAGTCTTCAGCCCAGATAATTGATTCAATCATCTCCGCATTACCCGGTAAAAAAATATCCGTTCTGGCCCCTGTTGTCCGTGGAAGGAAGGGACACTACCGTGAACTATTCGAGGAAATATTATCAGACGGTTTTCTCAGGGTGAGGGTGGATAATGAGTTCACCGAAGTATCAAAGGGATTCCAGGTAGACCGGTACAAGATCCACAACATTGAAATTGTTGTTGACAGACTTACAGTCTCCGAAAGTGCAAGGGCAAGGATAAGCGAATCGGTAGAAGTAGCTCTAAACTACGGGAATGGTATACTGATTGTCCATAACGGAGAGAACGATTTTATATACAGCCGGCATCTCGCCTGTCTCAACTGCGGAATAAGCTACAGGGAGCTTGCCCCAAATTCGTTTTCTTTTAACTCTCCCTACGGCTCCTGTCCCGACTGTGAGGGACTTGGCGAGAAGAAGGAACTCGATATAAATCTGATAATACCCGACTGGGATAAAACAATCAGTGAAGAAGGAATAGCTGCACTGGGAAAACCAAGATCAATTTGGTTCTTCAATCAGCTTACTGCTGTTGCCGATAAATTCAATTTTGATTTTGATACAAAACTGAAAGATCTGACCGAAGAACAAAAAGAGGTTTTGCTTAACGGCAGTAAAGAGAAGATTGCTTTTTCTTACTCCTACGGAGGCGGAAAACCGGTGACATATCACCATAAGTTTTCAGGATTAATGAATTACCTTAAGAATTATTACAACACAACCAGCTCAAATAATATCCGTGAATGGGTTGAATCGTACATGAATACCGTTAAGTGTCCAACCTGCGGTGGAGGACGTCTCAAACAGGAATCGCTTTCAGTTAAGTTTTTGGGCAAAAATATAAGCGAGGTAACTTCACTCTCTATTGCCCGTACGGAAGAATTCTTTAAAAAGGTTAAACTTAAAGGCAGGGACGCAATAATTGCCAAACCCATACTTAAAGAAATTACTGCAAGACTGAATTTTCTTCTTAATGTTGGGTTGGATTACCTTACACTTGACAGATCTGCTCGTACCTTGTCTGGTGGAGAATCTCAAAGAATAAGACTCGCCACTCAGATCGGCTCACAGCTTGCCGGTGTACTTTATGTGCTGGATGAACCAAGCATAGGACTTCATCAGAGTGATAATATTAAGCTTATAAAATCGCTTAAGAACCTGAGAGACCTTGGAAATACTGTTATCGTGGTGGAACACGACCGGGAGACAATAGAAAGTTCTGACTTTATGATAGATCTCGGACCCGGAGCAGGCGATCATGGAGGAAAACTTTGCCTCGCGGGCAACACGAAGAAACTGATAAATTCCACAAATGGTTTCGACTCACTCACACTTTCATACCTGAAAAATAAAAAGGAAATACCCGTACCGAATGAAAGAAGGGAAGGAAACGGAAGTTTTATAGAACTGAAAGGAGCATCGGGATTTAACCTTAAAAATGTTGACCTGAAAATTCCTCTTGGTACACTAACATTGATAACCGGCGTCAGCGGATCGGGGAAATCCTCACTGGTTAATGAAACGCTTGTAAAGATCCTGATGAACAGAATTTATAAATCCAAGTCGGTTCCTCTCCCTTATAAATCCGTAGACGGGCTTGAGAACATCGACAAGATCATCGAAATTGACCAGTCTCCCATAGGCAGAACTCCCCGCTCTAACCCGGCAACTTATACGGGTCTGTTTACGTTTATAAGAGATCTTTATTCACAGCTTCCTGAAGCAAAGATGAGGGGATACGCAACAGGCAGATTCAGTTTTAATGTACCCGGCGGAAGATGTGAGGAATGCAACGGGGACGGACTTAAAAAAATTGAAATGAATTTTCTTCCGGATGTTTACGTGGAGTGCGATGTGTGTCACGGTAAAAGATATAACCGTGAGACTCTGGAAATTTTATACAAAACAAAATCCATTGCCGATGTGCTCGAAATGACGGTGGATGAAGCACTGGAGTTTTTTATTGATCTGCCGAGAATTAAACGAAAGCTGAAGGCTATTCACGACGTTGGACTGGGATATATTACACTCGGACAGCAGGCTACAACCCTGTCGGGTGGTGAAGCTCAGAGGGTAAAGCTGGCGACAGAACTGAGCAAAGTCTCGACAGGTAAAACCCTTTACATTCTTGATGAACCTACTACGGGGCTTCATTTTGAGGATGTAAATATATTATTGAAAGTATTAAATAAGCTGGTGGATAAAGGAAACACTGTTGTGGTAGTTGAGCATAATCTTGATGTTATCAAAACAGCTGACTGGATAATTGACCTGGGTCCCGGCGGGGGTGAGTTCGGCGGGAAGATCATTGCCCGGGGAACACCTGAGCAGATCATCAAAAATAAAAAAAGCGTTACAGGGGAATACCTTAAAAAAGAAATTCATATCTAATAACAATTGCTGTAAGGCAAAATTAAAGTTTTGTTAAGTATCTTTTTTTCTTAATTTTGTTTCCTGATGAGAAAAGTTATAAGCTCGCTTCTGAGCATACTGATAATACTTAATACGTTCGGTTTTAACCTGGTGGTAATATTTCTGATCCAGGAATCCTCCGGAGAAAACCTGGAAATATTGGAGGAACATCCCGAAACCATTACATCCGATAAATTAGTTGCATTCAGTCTTAAGACAGACCGTATCCGGATGGTAAACGAACGTGAAATCAGTTTCAATAAGGAGATGTATGATATCGTTTTCAAAAAAGATGTTGGCGGCGATACCATACTATATTGTGTTAGTGACAAAGAAGATACCCGGCTTCATACTGTTTTCAGATCATTAAATGATCTCTCTGAAAATCCACTTTCAGTCCCGGACAATTTTGTTTCGACTATTCTGAAAAACCTTCTTAAAAATTATCTCCCTCCCGGCGGAGACAAAGGTGCAGCGGAGATTATATCCGAACAATTATTCAGCATTATTGATATAATCCCCCAATCAGTAATTCCTGAAAAAATCTATCCTCCTCCCCAGACACAGATTATTAGCTGCTAATTTTAATTGTATTATAAACATCTGCCCTGTTTAAGCAGCAGCGGATACTTATAATTATTGAATATCATTTAAAGTCAGGTAATGATCTATGAAATCATATTACATTAAAACGATAATATTATTTCTCGTAATGACTGTTATTGTAAATGCTCAGAACAGTCTTTCGGGTAAAGTAACAGACAACAAAACCGGCAGCACTCTCCCTGCCGTAGATGTGTTTATTAGGGAACTCCAGCGCGGCGTAATTTCAGATATGAACGGGAACTACTCATTTACGAATCTGCCGGCGGGAAATTTTACACTTCAGTTCAGCTATGTCGGATATAAGACAGAAGTCAAAAGCGTGAATATCATAAAAGGGAATAATGAACTTGATGTTTCGCTTCAACCTACAAAACTGGAAATAGGGGAAGTGGTTGTCCTTGGTAATTCAGTAATCAGCAAAGACAAAGTTCCCTATAAAGTTGAAGTAGCATCAGCCAAAGATCTGAGGTATAACGGCATGGTTACATTAACTCAGACTCTGGCAGAACTGCCGGGGATCAGCACATTGTCAAACGGACTGGCTATTTCCAAACCAGTGATCAGGGGACTCTACGGTTATAGAATAGCCACTGTTCTCAACGGGGTAAGGTTTGATAATCAGCAGTGGCAGGAAGAACACGGGTTCGGACTGGAGGAAGTTGGTGTTGGCAGGGTGGAAGTAATAGAAGGTCCCGCAGCTCTTCTATATGGTGCTGAAGCCCTGGGCGGAGTGATTAACCTCCTGCCTGAAAAAAGTGCACCTGTGGGCAGGATACTTGGAAATTATAATCTGAAATTATTCAGCAATACACTTGGAGCATATTCAGAACTTGGTTTTAAGGGATCGACCAAAAAGATCAACTGGCAGCTGCATGTCGGAGGGCAGTCACACGCCGATTACCTTGACGGCAGGGAAGAAAGAGTTCCTAATACCAGGTTTCTTACTCTGAATGCGAATGGTATGATAGGTTATTTTTATGATTGGGGTTTCTCAAACCTCGATTACACCTTTGCGCATAATATTTACGGCGTTGTCGAAGAAGGGGAATTAAATAATCCGCAGGATAAGGAAGAGGATCATTTCGAAAGAGAATTCGAGGGTCCGCACCATACGATTGATTACCATATAATCTCACTGAGGAACACATTCTTTGACGGTGATTCTAAATTCAAGCTGGACCTTGGCTTCCAGAACAATCACAGGATCGAAGAAGAGGGTGCTGAAGATGCAGCCGCCATGGGTGATGCAGGTGAACTCGATCTGATATTAAATACATTTACATCGAACCTTGAGTGGATTCATCAGCTTACAGAAAATCTGGAATGGACGGTGGGAGTCCAGGGCAATTTTCAGAATAACGAAAATGACGGAGGACGTATCCTGGTTCCGAATGCCGAAATGAATGAATATTCAGCATTCACTTATCTTAAAGAAAATTTCGAAAAGATAAATGTAGAAACCGGACTCAGGTACGACTATAAAACGGTTAAAACAGATCTTATGCCGGCAACAGAATTTTCTGCAGAGATGCTTCCTATTGATAATGAGTATTCTGTTCTCAACGGTGCTATAGGTGCATCCTATAATTTCACACAATACTTTACCGGGAAGTTAAACTTTGCAACAGGTTACAGAGCTCCAAACCTCGCTGAATTGTCATCCAATGGTATACATGAGGGAACAACAAGATATGAGATCGGAAGCAGTGAATTAAAGAGTGAACATAATTACCAGGTGGATGCCGGGATAATTTTCCAGACTGACAATTTTGGTGTGAACTTGGATTACTTTTATAATAAAGTCAACAATTTCATCTTTCTGAATCCTACTGATGAATACTATAGCGAAAACAGGATCTATCGTTTTATGCAGGACAATTCGACACTGCAGGGCGGGGAAGTTAGTCTCGACTTTAAACCTTCAAATGTGATAGACCTTTCTGCATCTTATTCTACTGTGATTGGAAAAAGGGAGGACGGCTCGTACCTGCCTCTTATGCCGGCGGATAAACTCTCGGGTAAAGTAAAATTCAATTTACCTGACTGGTCGGTCTTCAATAATTTTTCCTTTTTTGTTTCTGCAGATTACTATTTCGAGCAGAACAGAACAGCAGTCCTGGAAGATTCAACAGGATCCTATACTTTGATCAATACAGGGATACGTTCTTCGTTCACAGCGTGGGATACCCCGGTCAATTTTTCAATTGTAGCTACCAACCTGTTTGATGAATATTATATAAGCCACCTGAGCATATTGAAGCCGCTGGGAGTTCATAACATAGGCCGGAATATTACATTATCCGTTGATGTTCCTTTTAGTCTGAACTAATATCCCGAAATTTGAGTGCAAAAAGATGACGTCTGAGCCTGCTTGCGGGACGAATGTCATCTTTTATTTTTAATCTACATTGGAAGGATCCCATGCGATCCTGAACTCTTCATTTAGTGAGTTCAGTCTTTCCATATCTTCTTCTGAAATTTCAAAATCAAATATATCCGCATTATCCCTGATATATTCCTTATGAACGGATTTGGGAATAACGATAAGATCATGTTGAAGCGACCACTTAATCATAACCTGCGCAGGACTTTTTGAATAGTGTTCCGCTATCTCTTTAATAACTGGATCATCCAGTCTTTCAGCACGTGCAAGCGGTGAATATGCCTCAAGCTGAACATTCTTTATCCTGCAGTATTCCAGAAGATCCTCCTGGTAGAGAAAGGGATGAAACTCTACCTGGTTTATGACGGGCTTAATTTCGGCATAATTATCCATTTCTTTAAGATGCTTTATTGTATAGTTGCTTACACCGATAGATTTAGCTCTTCCTTCATGGTATATTTTCTCCATAGCCCGCCAGGATTCACGTCTTTTCCCCTCAAGGGGCCAGTGTATCAGATACAAATCGACATAATCAAAGCCAAGGTCATCCATACTCGCATCGAAGGCCTTCAATGCACTTTCGTACCCCTGGTCCTGGTTCCATAATTTAGTTGTAACAAATACATCCTCGCGCTTAATATCACTTTCCTTTATTGCTTTTCCTACCTCTCCCTCATTTTTATATGCACGCGCGGTATCAATGTGACGGTAGCCTGCTTCAAGTGCCCAGGTTACTGCATTAAATGTCTCTTTACCGGGTTTTGCAAGGTAAACCCCAAAACCAAGCCTTGGAATTTCTAAATTATTGTTTAATTTAATTTTACTATCGATTGTCATCTTTTTCCTCCTGAGAAAACTATATAGGTAACAATTCCTTAAAGATAATAAAATCATCCGGTTTGCGGGTGATAGTATTAACTGTTTTTCAAATATAAATAAAATGAGAGGTTAGAATGAAAAGAGTCTGGCTGAGCATCGTTTTAATACTTGTCTTTTTGATCGGCATAAATGCACAGACAAAGCATATAGTAATGGTAAGCAATTACGTGTTTACACCACAGGATATTAAATGTAACCGTTGGTGATACCGTTGAGTGGCAGTGGGAAGAAGGATTTCATACCACAACATCAGATAGTATATCAGGTCCAAATTCCTGGGATGAAACTATCAGCAGCAGCAATCCTGTTTTTAGTTTTGTCATTACATCCTCAGGTGTTCATAACTATCATTGTACGCCTCACCAGAGCCTTGGAATGATTGGAAGTATAACGGCAACCATGCCGACAGAAATAAAAGAAGCTGATCAGCTGCCTTTTCAATTCACACTTTCACAAAACTTTCCAAATCCTTTCAATCCCTCAACGATGATTATGTATAACCTTACATCACCGGCTTATGTAACACTGAAGGTATACAATACTTTGGGAAATGAAGTTGCTGTCCTGGTGAATGGTTATCAGAACAGCGGAGGGCATATGGCAGATTTTGATATCGGGAATACACAAGGACTTGCCAGCGGCGTTTATTTCTACAGGCTGAAAGCAGGCAGTCTGGAACAGACCCGTAAAATGATGCTGATAAAATGAGGAAGTGAATTAAGCTGAGATAAAACTGAATGAGAAGGCTTCTGGAACAAGCTCTTATTTTATTTCATGCGGATCCATTGCAAGCCGGTAATTCTCATTCAGTGAATTTAGCTTTTCCATATCCTCTTCGTTAATATTAAAGTCGAAGATTTGAGCATTTTCCCTGATTCTTTCAGCATGCGATGATTTCGGAATAGGAATAACATTATGCTGCAGAGCCCAGCGCAGCATCATCTGGGCCGGGGTTTTCGAATATTTACCGGAAAGTTCCTGAATTGTGGCGTTCTTAAATTTATTTGCCCTTGAAAGAGGAGTATAGCCCTCTAGACGAATACCTTCCTCCTTACAAAATGAAAGCAGGGTCATCCTGAAAATTAAACGGGTTAAACTCAACCTGGTTCACTGCGGGTTTAGTTTCAAATTCTGCTAACAATTCTTTAAGATGTCTTATTGTATAGTTACTTACCCCGATTGCCCTGGCTCCGCCCTGGTTATAAATATCAACAAGTGCTCGCCAGGATTCAAGCCGCAATCCCTCAATCGGCCAGTGGATTAAAAATAAATCAACATAACCGAGCTGCAGCCTGTCCATGCTCTTATCAAATGATCGTTTTGCCTTATCATAACCGTGCTGGTCATTATCCAGTTTTGTGGTGATAAATATTTCCTCACGCGGTATACCGCTCTGCCTGATTGCTTCACCAACGTATTCTTCATTTCCATACATCTGTGCTGTATCTATCAGGCGGTAGCCGGTTTCCAGGGCGGCAGTGACCGCCAGTTTAATCCGCTTTTCACCCGTCAGCTGGTAGGTGCCAAATCCGAATACAGGTATCTCTGTTCCGCTGTTTAATTTAGTACGGGTGTCTATTTTCAATTCCATATCAGTCCTCATCTTATTTTTAGAACAATATCGTAAAAAGAGGAGAAAAATTCTAAAACACGTTTTGGGTATCACATTCATCGGCTATTAGTTTATTCAAGGCTTGAAGATCTTTTCGTGTATCGGGCTGGTGGAGACTTACTTCGAGCTTTCTGATACTATCGGTTAATGTATTGAAATCCATTCTCTTTACTTAAGATTAACTTTTTATTCTTTTAATATACCTTTCTCCACAGAAAAAAAGGCAGTAATGGCGCTCAGCAAGGCGAGCGCAACAGAAATGTATAAGATGAGATCAAAAGCATTTACAAATGATTGTTTTATTTCCACATTGATTTCCCTGGATGTCTTTTCTGTTACGCCTTTTGGAGGTTTTGTATCTGCAAGGTCGTTTGAATTTTTGATAAGTTCAGCTCTTTGTGTTTGAGTTAGATCCAGCCTGCTTGTTTGAGATTCAAGATTATTCCTGAAGGATATTATAATAAATGAACCGAGCACTGCAATAGCCACCAGTCCTGCAATCCTTGCCATTGTATTATTTATTCCAGATGCAATCCCTGTATTACCGGAAGGAACAGAAGACATGACCGCAGCAGTAAGAGGAGCAACAACAATTCCCATCCCCAGTCCTAAGATCAATATACCGGGGAAAAATGTTCCCCAGTAATCAGAAGATCCGTTCGTTACGCCGGGCAACGATAGAAGAAATATTCCTACACCTGCGACCAGGGGACCTGCTACCAGTGGTTTACGTGCCCCGAATTTGTCTGCAAAGATCCCTGAAAAGCGTGACATAGCTGAAATGAGAATAGCAAACGGAAGGATGGCTAGTCCCGCATTTACCTCGCGGTATCCCTGGATCTGTACAAGGTTGATGGGCAGAAAGAAGAGTCCGACATTCAGAGCAGTGTACATCAGCAAAGTAAGCAGGTTCACGCCAGAAAATGTTTTGGATTTATAAAGATTCAGAGGCATTAAAGGATGACTGCTTTTCATTTCAATGAACAGGAATGCCGCCAGCGACAACCCCCCGGCTGACAACGAAATGATGACTCTCGTGGCGGTAAAAGATGAATCCGATGCTTCCAGGAATCCATAAGTAATTCCCGCAAGACCAACAGTAGCCAGGATGGCTCCGGGTATATCAAGTCCTTTTGCAGATTCATCCCTGCTCTCTGGCACTTTCACCAGCAATGCAATTATTGTAAACAGGGCCAGAGGAAGATTTATGTAGAAAATAACTCTCCAGAGTCCAATTCCTGCCAGCCAGCCGCCGAGTACGGGTCCTGCTGAAGTTGTAAGTGCGCTGAAAGTTGACCATGTACCGTATGCTTTACCCCTCCGCTCAGAGGGAATTACCGCAGAGATGATAGCCAGACTGCCGGGAACCATCAGGGCACCGCCTACACCCTGGAATCCTCTTACGATGATCAGCATCTCAACGCCGCTTGATACCCCGCATAAAAAGGAGGATACGCTGAAGATAATAATGCCTATAACAAATATCTTTTTCCTGCCGTAGATATCACCAAGAGATCCTCCCAGGAGCATAAGTGAAGAGAGGAAGAGTGTGTAAGCGTTAATTATCCATAACAGGTTTTTCCCGTTTATATTAAGGTCCTTCTGGATAGCAGGCAGTGCCACATTCAGGGTAGATAAGTCGATAAAGACCATGCTGGAGGCAAGAATGGCAGCTGTAAGCGTCCATTTCTCAACAGCTGAGTTGCGGTTATTCATCTATACCAATTAAATTTTCAGGGATAGCTTAATAAATGGAATTAATTGCCCCAAAGCAAGAAATTTTTAGGATTGTGAACTGCCTTACAGTTGCCCCCTTTCAGGTTGACTATAATATGTTACCGGGATTTTTTATCAAACTCCAGGAATTCAACGGGAGCGCCGTTTTCCAGTATCATTGCAACTTTTACACCTTTGGAGGGTGATTTAATGTCATCCAGCAATTCTCTGCCTTTAACGGCCTCATTAAGGTTATCCACTTCAAAAGCAATATGAGGGACTTTTTGTATTATTTCAGGTACAGGACTGCCGTCTTCAAATCTCATCCACTCAACACCATATTCACTATTATCAAATCCCGATACGTACATTTTATATTCTGCAAGATATCTCTCGCCAGGTTTTTTTTCGCTGGTAGGAATTCCCATATGATGATATCGCATACCTTTAACCACTGCCGGTGGAGGCTCTTCATCCTTTCTTTTGAGATCTTTTGGCATTTTCTTAATCATATCACCTGGTTTATTATAAATAATCAGAATACATTCAGAAGTTTAAGAGCCATTATAAAAATTGCAACAACAAGTACAACTTTAATCAACTTCTCACCTTTTTTAACTGAAAGCCGGGCAGACCACCAGCCGCCGGTGGCATTTCCGAGTCCCAGCATTATACCCCAGAACCAGTTTACGTTTCCGGTAAACGCAAAAATAAAGAGAGCGGGCAGGGTAAAGACAAGTACAATAAATACTTTATGCATATTAACGTAGACCAGATTGAGCTTCATCAGATGCTGAAGTGATGCCATGATCATAAAACCCACACCAACCTGGATGAATCCGCCGTAAAAGCCTATCCCGAACATCGACAAGTAAACTGACCACGAGATCTTTTGCGAACTTTCACCTTCCCTGGTGTTTTTTGCTTTCGGGAGAAACATGGATACTATGATAAGTATCATCACAATACCGAGGATCTTCTGAAATAATTCATCATTAAGCTTGACGGCAAGGATTGCGCCCGCTATTGCGCCGGGTAAGGTGAGTAAAGAAAGCTTCAGACTTAACCTGAACTGGCTGAACTTGGATCGTTTAAAAGAATAAATAGCAGCAATATTCTGCATCATTATCCCAACCCTGTTGGTCCCATTGGCAACTGCCGAATCGAGGCCAAGAAAGATCAGCATTGGAAGAGTTAGCGAAGAACCCCCTCCCGCTCCAACATTTATAAAACCCGAAGTGAATGCGATAATGAACAGTAGAATAACCGAAGTGATATCCGACAACTATAAATCCTGTTTTTTTAATGTGAAATATACAACACTAACGACGTTTCTTAAAAAAATTATTTTGCTTCGGGAGAAGATTCCCGAAACTGACTGAATATTGCCTCAAATTCGGGTAAAGAAACCCGTTTAGAGGTAAGAGGAGCGCACCTGGAGCGCAGTTGGAGCGTAGTTGGAGCGCAGTTGGAGCGCAGCTGGAGCGCAGGTGAAGCGCAGTTGTATAGTAATTACACGGGTTTTGCCGGTTCAGAATCCGGGCAAAGCTATTGAGAATAAATAAACATGAGGTTGGAAAATGAAACAGATGAAAGCTTTATTAATTTTATTGATTATATCCGGAGGAGCATTTTTTGCTTACTCACAAACCCCATACGCAAAATGGGCACAACTGAAAGAAGATATCCCCGATGGTGCTGCCAACAGCTACCAGAATATGAAGGAAAATACGCCGGAAAGAAACTGGATCGACCTTCCTCCTTATCCCGATGCAAAGATCGTTTCTACATCACAATCAACTCAAAGTATAGATGACAGCAAAAATCCGGAACTACCTACGGTAACTCTGATAAGCAGTGATCCGGCTGAAAAAGTAATAAGTGTTTATAAGGACATTATCCAGGACTATCCGGAATGGCGGTGGGACAACAACATCAGGATATTCTACAAAGGCAACCTGCAGGATGCACTTAACAGGCAGGCTCCTTATATACAGGTAACACCAATAAAATCCGAAGAACCAGACCTGATTTATATATCGTCTGATGAGCTTGCGGTTGCGAATTCAAAAATTGTTGTCTGCTATAACCCCAGCAGCGTCAAGTGATATTATGGCCTGACCTTCCACTCAGAAGGGAAGAAGGTGTCCGGAAAAATTTCCCGGGCTTCATTAAGAAGAAGCGGATAATCCTTTATTCTATATCTGTCTGATATATGGAATAAGATAAGTTTTTTAGCCTGGGCGGCTTTCGCCAGCTGTGCAGCCTGTCCGGCTGTCATATGATAATTTTTCTCAGCAAATTCAGCTTCATTCTTAAGGTACTGACTTTCGCAAACCATCGTATTACAATTTTTAAATACCTTTTTAACCTTTGATCGGGTTTCTTTGCTGTATTTAAAATCGGTTAAGTAACCAATGCTTTCACCCTCTGTTCTTAGTAGAAGTTTACGCCGGAGTGATTGCAGCTTAAAGTGTTTCCCATCGATCATCACTTCCTGGTCAGAACTGACTTGCAAATCCCGGACTTTCTCTAACCAGCGGCCGGGTGTGAAACCGTTTTCCGAGAGAGATCCTTTGTCAATATTCAATGAGGGTTTTTCTTTAACGAAGTATGCCGCGGAAGGAATGATATGATCAAGCAGCAGGGTCTTTACCGAAAAATCAGGATTGTCAATAAGGATACCATCATATGGTCCTTCTCCTGCGCGATGTTTTACAGAGTATCCTTCAGTAGTCTTAAATAAAAACGTCGAGCGGCTCTTCTCCTTAATGTCTGTTACATACCATAATCCGGGAACACCCTTCACAAGGTTCCATTTATATCCCCTTAACCTGTGCTGTATAATCTCAGCAGTACCTTCAGGTCCATACACATAAACCGGTTTTTTTTCCCTGTCATAATTTCTTCTCAGGAAATAATCGAATCCGGCTATATGATCAATATGCAGGTGGGAGAAAAAAAGGTGATCAATTGATCTAATGGTTCTCTGATCAATGTCCTTCAGAATATTCTCACCGCAGTCAAACAGCATCCGGTAAATTCCGGTCCCGCTGTTAATCCAGACCATAAGACCATTATCCCATCCGGGTTTTCCCAGCACACTATAACTTATACTCATATGTTGCCGAACTTATCTAATTAAAAAGAAAATTCTTAATTTTGATCTGTAAACTTAATATATAATTAATCCTTATAAAGATTTTAAATGTAAGATGAACCTCAAATCTATTCTGCAGACTTCTCTCATTCTGATAATTCTTTCAGTGGTATCCATATACCCGCAGGGAAAAGAATATATCAAGACCCACTATAACAAACATGAGTACCGAATTGAAATGAGAGACGGTGTCAAACTATTTACTGCTGTATACTCTCCGAAGGATACCTCAGTTGATTATCCTCTGCTCATGGTCAGGACACCATACTCTGCAGCCCCTTATGGTGAAGATAATTACCAGGATGACTTTGAAGTTCCTGAGGAGATGGTTAAGGACGGATATATTTTTGTCTTCCAGGATGTCCGCGGAAGGTTTATGTCTGAGGGATCATATATTAATATGAGACCTTATATACCCGATAAAAAAAACAAAAACGATGTTGACGAAAGCAGCGACACATATGATACGATCGACTGGCTTGTGAAACATATATCTCATAATAACGGTAAGGCAGGGATGTGGGGAATTTCATACCCGGGTTTTTATGCTGCCATGGGTTCAATTGATGCTCATCCTGCCCTTGCAGCAGTTTCCCCTGAAGCTCCTATAGCTAACTGGTTTATTGGTGATGATATGCACCATAACGGTGCTTTCTCTTTGCTTTTGGACTTTGATTTTTTTGCTAACTTCGGACGCCCGAGGGATTCACTTACAACAGAATGGCCGGAGCCTCTGCCGTACGCTTCACCGGATGCATATAATTTCTTTCTTAATATTGGTCCGCTATCAAATGTTAATAAGAACTTCTTCCATCATAACATTGCTTTCTGGGATTCAACAATCAACCACCCGAATTACGATTACTACTGGAAGGCAAAAAATAATCTTCCGCACTTTCATAATGTTACCCCTGCAATGTTAATTGTGGGAGGATGGTATGATGCTGAAGATCTTTACGGACCGCTTCATATTTATAAATCAATTGAGGAGAAGAATCCCCATAATAATAACTACCTGGTAATGGGCCCATGGTTCATGGGGGATGGATGCGGAGTGAAGGGGATTCTCTCGGAGATATATCATTCGGAGCAAAAACAAGCGAGTTCTTTCAGCAGAAAATGTTTGTTCCTTTTTTTGAACATTACCTTAAGAATAAAGGAGATTTCCATCAACCGGAGGTATATGTATTTCAGACAGGCACCAATGAATGGAAGGCTTATCCGTCCTGGCCGCCTACTGATGCAGTCGACAGCAGAATTTATTTCAGTAATGATCATTCTTTATCTTTTGACAATCCCGGAAACGAAGGCTATGATGAATACCTGGCAGACTCGATGAAGCCGGTTCCTTACACTGACAAGAAGCTGGACTCCAGGAGGTTTTATAACCGTAATTATATGATAGAAGATCAGAGATTTGCTTCAGAGAGACCTGATGTACTGGTTTATGAATCAGAACCACTGCAGGATAATGTTACATTAGCTGGACCTTTACAGGCCGAACTTTATGTTTCTACATCAGGAACGGATGGAGACTGGGTTGTTAAGGTTATTGATGAATTTCCGGCCGATGCTCCCTCACCGGATCCCAATCCGAATAGTCTTGAAATGGGTGATTACCAGGAACTGGTAAGGGGAGAAATAATGCGCGGCAGATTCAGGAATAGTTTTGAAAAACCTGAACCTTTTAAACCGGGAGAAGTTTCAAAAGTTGAATTTAATCTGCAGGATATAAATCATACCTTTCTTAAAGGTCATAGAATAATGATCCAGGTTCAGAGCAGCTGGTTCCCGTTCTTTGACCGAAATCCCCAGACATTTGTAAAGAATATTTATAAAGCTGAGCAGAAGGATTTCAGGAAAGCAGAGGTCAGGCTCTACCACTCAAAACAATATCCTTCTTCTTTACATGTGAAACTTTTGAAGCGTAGGACTTAAGATCAAATATATTTTTGTCATTTTTCACAGGAGAGTAATATGAAAAAGACTATCTTCAATTTTTTAACAGTATGTCTGCTTATGTCGTCAGTTTCATTCCCTCAGCTTACATACAACCACGACCCCTTTGCACATACATTTTCGATTGTGGCAAGGGATCCTCAGACAGGTGAAATGGGAGTGGCTGTACAGTCTCACTGGTTCTCTGTCGGTACAATCGTAACCTGGGCAGAGGCTGGTGTCGGCGCTATTGCAACACAATCATTTGTTAATGCTTCATTCGGTCCGAGAGGACTTGAAATGTTGAAGAACGGAATGACCTCGCAGCAGGCCGTAGATTCACTGCTGGCAACCGATGAAGGCAGGGAATTCAGGCAGCTGGCCATAATTGATTCAAAGGGAAATGTGGCGTCGTTCACCGGGAAAAAATGCGTCCAGCCCGCGGGCAACATTGTGGGCGACAATTTTTCCTGCCAGGCAAACCTGATGATAAATGATAAAGTATGGCCCGCAATGGCAGACGCATTTAAGAAATCAACAGGACCGCTCGCCGAGAGGATGATGGCTGCGCTGGAAGCGGGACAGGAAGCAGGTGGTGATATCCGCGGGAAACAGTCGGCTGCAATGCTTGTAGTGCGTGGAAAATCAACCGGCAAAGTGTGGGAGGACCGGCTGATCGATCTCCGGGTGGATGATAGTCCCGAACCCATAAAAGAACTGAAGCGGCTTCTGAAAGTTCACCGTGCATACGATCATATGAATGCGGGTGATCTTGCTGTTGAAAAAGGAGATATGAAAAAGGCACTTCAGGAATATGGAGCGGCCGAAGAAATGTTCCCAAATAATGCCGAGATGAAATACTGGCATGCCGTAGCCCTGGCAAATAACGGCAAAGTGGATGAATCACTTCCTATCTTCAGAGCAGTTTTTAATATGGATGAGAACTGGAGAGATCTCACACCCCGGCTTATAGGCCCGGGACTACTTACAGTAGATAAGAAGGATCTGAAACGTATAATGGATGTGAAATAAAAAAGGAATGAATGCTATCATTCCGCAATGTGATTGAGGGTAGTTGAAAAGAGGGATGTCTTCACCTCTTATGTAAAATAGAATGATAAGACATCCCTAACACAAATTCGTAATTCTAAATACCGGGAGCAAGTTTAATTATTTCGGATGCAGATTTTATTTTTGAAGCATAATTTTCAATCACGCCTGATACCACTTTTACCTGATCTTCAGCTTCCTGCCAGTTTCTCTGTTCAATAGCTTCCCTGACCGACGGCAGTGTTTTCACTCCGTAACCTGTATAATAACCCGGTGCATATATCTCGTGGATATACCAGGGTCGTCCCGGAAGTCCTGCCGGTAAAGTTAATGCCCGTTCCGTCTGCATCAATACTGTATTCAGTTCTCTGGTTTGTTTGGCTGTTAATGAAGTTCCTGAATCTTTAAGTTTTTTAACAAGGTTATCGTATTCTGATGAGGCTTCCTTCAGCTTAACTTCAGCATTCTGAAGCGGAGAGAAATCGATATACGGAACCTCTTTTTTCAATGGCGGCACTACATAAGTTTTTGTGGGATCAGAAGCATACAAAAAATATTTCCTGTTAATATTTTCATTAAAAGTTTTTGTTTCCTCTCTCATTTTATCTGTCATCTTCATCAGATCCTTAATGTAACCATCGATAGTCTCACAGGAATTAGTAAATCTGAAAGGAAGAATATCAGCATCGGCAGCCCGGAGCATGAGTCTCCCTGCGGTTTCCGCAAGAGCGACTCCATAAACAAAGTCGGGATCACCAAATCTTTTATAATGATCATACGAGTCGTATATTGAATGATAGTCGCCGCCCCCATCTTCACCACCGTAACCAAGACTTAGACTGGCAATACCCAGATGCTGAATAAAAGGTGTATAATCGGAACCCGATCCAAGTGCTGAAATTGGAAGATCTTCCTTCGAAGTCAACTCCGAACTCATCTCCGGAGAACTATTAACCAACCGGTGTGCAAGCATTCTTTCTTTCACCGGGATGTTCATTTCCGGATCAGTTACATCGGCAGCTGCTGAATTCACAAAATGTTCAAGTGAATGTGATCCTCCGGCATAAAGAAAGCCTCTCCCGTTCCCGTCGGAATTGATATACACAACGGCTTTATCTTTCAGCTCATCAGCATGAGTTTCTACCCATTCAGTTGAACCCATCAGACCTTCTTCCTCAGCATCCCAGGCACAGTAAACCATAGTACGTTTAGGTCTCCATCCTGTTTTTGCAAGTTCTCCCACACCGCGGGCTTCCTCCAGTAAAGCTGCCAGTCCGCTTACCGGATCACCAGCTCCGTTAACCCACGCATCCTGGTGATTTCCCCTGATCACCCACTCATCAGGATATTCACTTCCTTTCATCTTTGCAATCACATCGCGGATCGGGACCATGTCCCAGTTCGATTCGACCTTCAGATGAACCACAGTTTTCCCAGGACCAAAATGATAAGTTATTGGGAGCGCCCCTCTCCAATCGGTGGGAACAACCTGTCCTTTCAGATTTTCAAGAAAATGAACAGCGTCACCGTATGAAACAGGAAGCACAGGAATTTTAGTAAACACTGTTACCTCATCCATTTTCAGCCGTTTTGCATCTTTGGTTGCCCCGACACCCGGTGTCAGAGGGTCGCCGTTATACTGCGGGAAATCGATAACCGAGCCTCTCTGAACTCCGTTCTCATTACGGTAAGCTCCCTCAGGATATACATCTCCCTGGTAATAGCCGTCTTCATGAGGATCGGAATAGATTATACATCCTATTGCACCATGTTCGGCCGCTACCTTGGGCTTAATCCCTCTCCAGGATCTTCCATACCGTGCAATAACTATTTTGCCCTTCACATCAACACCGTTCTGAGCGAGTATATCATAATCTTCGGGAAGGCCGAAATTTACATATACAAGTTCACCGGTTACATCACCGTCAATTGAGTATGCATTATATGTAGGGAGCTGCTCATCAGTCTGCGAAGAAGTTGCATCCCCTTTCAAAGGAGGCTCTTTTAATTTTGCTTTATATTTACCGGGTGAAAGCATTTCAAGGACTCTTGTTTTGGGGGTTGGGAACAGTATTGTAAATTCTTCAACCTGTGTGTCAAATCCCCACGATTTAAATAACCCTTCGATGTATTCAACATTGGATTTATCGTATGCTGAGCCTGTGTGGTGGGGATGAGCCGAAAGCGTTTTTATGTAATTGTCTATATTTTCTGCTTTTAAAAAAGTATCAAATTTCTTTTCAGGATTTTTCTGATTATCAACGGATTGGGAATAAACAGATATGAAAGAAAAGCAAAGGAAGATTATAAAATATTTCATTTGTCCGCCTGATTTTAGATGAAAGTAAATAAAACTTGTTGAAAATATATAAATTAGCATTGAATACAAATTCAATTTTGCCCATTTTATACCTCCAATTAACCAGGGATATAGATCATGAAAATCAAGAATTCAATTTTACCGGCAGCCCTTCTGCTCACCCTATTATTCTCGTTCTTCTATTTCAGTCAATTCAAAACATCAGTAAAAACTGAAAACGAAGCGATGGAACCTTCTGAATGGATGATGACGCAGAGACTTTTTCCTTATATGCAGGCTGATCCTGATGTGTATTCTCAGGCATTAAGGCAGGTTAACGCAATGAAAACTTCACTTAGAAAAACAGTGGAACTGAGCTGGACCTTTGCCGGGCCTGTCAACATCGGGGGAAGGATAACTGATATCGAATTCAATCCGCAAAATCCAGACATAGTTTATTGTTCTGCTGCTACGGGAGGTGTATTTAAATCAACAGATAAAGGTGAAACCTGGTTCCCTGTATTTGACGGACAGGCATTTTTATCTATAGGGGATATAGCTGTTGATCCGGTGAATCCTGATATAATTTATGTCGGTACCGGTGAAGCCAACGGGGGACATAATAATATGCCCGGGGGCGGAATGTTCAAATCAACTGATGCGGGAAATTCCTGGTTCCCGATCGGACTCGACAGTGCTGAAACAATCGGAAGAGTAATTATCAATCCTTCCGATCCAAATGAGATATTCGTAGCTGCAATGGGCTCCTACTTTGTGCCTACTCACCAGAGAGGTATATACAAAAGTACTGACGGCGGGGCAACCTGGAATCAGTCGTTGTTTATTTCCGATTCTACCGGAGCTATCGATATTGTAATGGATCCTGCTAATCCCAACTTCCTGATGGCTGCTATGTGGGAAAGAGTACGCAGACCAAATTCATCTCACCTGTATGGACCTTCAAGCGGTATCTACAGATCAACCGATAACGGGGACACCTGGCAATTACTTGGCCCATCCACAGGACTTCCAAATGCTTCAACAATGAATGTCGGCAGAATTGGTCTGGCAATTTCAAAGTCTGATCCTGAAATATCATATGCACTTTACAATGACGGTTATGAATATCTTGGTCTGTATAAAACTACTAATTACGGAACGTCGTGGACAAATGCTGATCCTGATATGGAAATATTAAACGGCGTAAACAACTTCAGCTGGTACTTCGGGCAGGTAAGAATAAATCCTTCCGATCCGGCCAAAATTTATGTTATGGATGTGGGCTTTATGAGATCATCTGACGGAGGAGCCAACTGGGATCTTTCATATCAGACTCATGTAGACCATCACGCGCTGGCCTTTGATCCGACTGATCCTGACTATCTGATTAATGGAGATGACGGAGGCATCTACATTTCCACAAACGGAGGTTCCACGTGGGCGGGACCAAAGCAGATGCCCAACACACAGTTTTATGAAATAGGACTCGATTACAACAACCCGCAAAAACTTTATGGCGGTACACAGGATAATAATACAATAAGAACGCAGTCAGGCAGTCTCGATGACTGGCACTCACTCATCGGCGGGGACGGTTTTTATGTGATAGTAGATTATACTAATCCTAATATTATTTATGCCGAATCTCAGAATGGCTACCTTCAGAAATCTACTGATGGAGGAAATAATTTCGATTACGCGAGGAACGGTATAAATCCTGATGAACCTACCAACTGGTCAACTCCTGTTGTTATGGATCCCAATGATCATAATGTCCTTTATTATGGTACGGACAGAGTATATCGCACAAACAATGGTGCAGGCTTATGGACTGCAATAAGTCCTGACCTCACAGATGGAATCCCCGGCACAAGGCTTGGTACTGTTACAACGATTGACGTTGCTCCTACAAATTCAAATGTAATTTATGCGGGTACGGACGATAGCCATGTGTGGGTTACAACTGATCATGGCAGTAACTGGACAGATATCTCATCGGCACTGCCTTACCGCTGGGTTACCCGTGTAAAGGTTGACCCGAATAATGAAAATAACGTTTACGTAACCTTTTCAGGACTGAGATGGCATGACCCTCAGTCACATGTCTTTAAGAGTACAAATATGGGGGCTGACTGGACTGATATAAGCAGCAATCTCCCGGATGCTCCTGTTAACGCTTTTGCTGTTGATAATAATTATCCCGATAGACTTTATCTTGGGAGTGACGTGGGTGCATTTATGAGTTTTAACGGCGGCGAATCCTGGCAGCCGATAGCCGACGGCCTGCCTGTAGTTTCTGTCTATGATATGAAGATCCATCCGGTTGAAAATTACCTTGCTATCGGAACTCACGGAAGATCAATGTACAAAATTGATCTCACACAGCTAGTGGATATAAAACAGCCGGTAAACAGATTAGCAGGGTTCGGTTTGTCACAGAATTATCCTAATCCTTTCAACCCGTCCACTAAGGTTACATTTACGGTTGGTCATTCATCTTTTGTTACGCTTAAGGTTTATGATGCACTGGGTAGGGAAGTAGCCGATCTTGTTAATGAAGAAAAATCTCCGGGAGCTTATACAATAAACTTTAATGCTCAAAACCTTAGCAGCGGAGTATATTATTACCGGATCAAGGCAGGCAGCTATACCGAAACAAGGAAAATGATTTTGATGAAATAAACCCACTTTTAAAATTATCAGCAGGCACCAGGACCTGGATTCTTAGTCCGGTGCCTGCTAATCATTTAGCCTACCAGCCTCACCATCTTCTCATTATACCGCTCATCCTAAATTATTAGTCGTCACTTAAATGAATTCTTATTTTCGATAAGCACAATTTATTTGATGGAGGTGAATGATGAGAAGAGGGATACAGTTAAACATTTACGTTTTCTACATAATTTTGTTCATTCTGATGCTGGCTGCAGTTGTCTCGGCCCAGACTCAGTTAACGGCTCCCCAGGTCAGTCAGAAGGCCAGTGTTTCCCAGACGATCGGGCTGACTGACATAACAATTAACTACCATGGACCAAAAGTTAACGGAAGAGAAGTTTGGGGAAAACTGGTTCCTTACAATGAAGTCTGGCGCGGCGGGGCAAACGAAAATACTACAATATCTTTTTCAGATCCGGTGAAGATTGAAGGAAAAGATCTTTCGGCTGGTACGTACGGATTACACTTCATTCCAACAGAAAACAACTGGACAGTCATTTTTAATAAGAACTACTGGTCGTGGGGAAGCTTCAATTACAGGGAAGCCGATGATCAGCTGAGGGTCTCCGTCAAACCTGAGAAGACCGACTTCCGGGAATGGTTAAGCTATTCATTTGATAATCCTGAAGCAAACTCTGTAGATGCAGTAATGCGATGGGAAAAACTGAGTGTCCCGATCCATATCACCCTTGATGTACATGAGCTTGTTATCCAACATATGAAGAAAGAACTTGATAACCTCCAGGGTTTTTTCTGGCAGGGATGGAACCAGATCGCAGCATATGCACTGGTTAATAACATGCATCTTAAAGATGCGATGAACTGGGTTGATAAGTCAATAAATTTTAATAAAAATTTTACCAACCAGATGACTAAAGCCGGGCTGCTGGAAGCTTCAGGTAACTCAACAGAGGCTGCTGAACTTAAGAAATCAGTGATGGCCGATGCCACAGAAGCCGAAATAAACACTTATGGTTATCAACTGCTCCAGATGGGTAAGAATTCTGAAGCAATAGAAGTCTTTATGAGAAACACTCAGGATCATCCTGATTCGTGGAACGTCTGGGATAGTCTTGGTGAAGCGTATGGAATAACCGGTAATAAAACTCTGGCCGTTAAGTATTATTCAAAGGCTTACGATATGGCGCCTGAAAATCAAAAAAGCAGAATTAAAGGCATACTTAAAAACTTCGGCAAGGACATATAACTAATTTTCTCCATCATACGCTGCCGCATCCAACCCCGACCGGGTGCGGCAGCTGACTTATCAATTGACCTCACACAACCTCTGCGAAAACTGAAACAGATATTCAATAATACCTTTATAATATTAAATTTGTATAATTGAATAATGGAAGAACAAAAAAACAACACACAGGCAGTTAAAAGCCTGCTGATACCCGGCAGCTTCGTATTAGCATTGTGGATAATTCTCATTTTACAGCAGACCTTTAACCTGAACTTTCCTTATGAGTTCGGCCTTCATCCGAGAACCTTTTCTGGTTTGATAGGAATTGTTACTTCGCCTCTTATTCATGCAGGTTATGCACATTTATTGTCAAATACACTTCCATTGTTTCTCCTCTCTGCAGGTATAATTTATTTTTACCCGGAAACTGCCTATAAAGTTATAGTTATAATATATCTTGCAACCGGTCTGCTTGTATGGCTTTTTGCCCGCTCAGTCTATCATATCGGCGCATCCGGTCTGATATATGGATTTGCTGCTTTCCTTTTCTTCAGTGGTATATTCAAACGGGATAACCGTTCCATAGGACTTTCTCTTCTGGTAACTTTTATCTACGGCGGTATGGTGTGGGGAATTCTGCCCGGACAGCCGGGAATTAGCTGGGAGTCTCATTTTTTTGGCGGGATCACAGGTATAGTATGTGCTTTCATCTTCCGTAAAAAAGATAAGCATTATAAATATGACTGGGAAGCTGAAGAAAGTGAAATCCCCCCCGATAAGCTTGAGATTTCATACGACAAAGAAAAACGGGATGAATCATCCGAGGATTAAGACCTGACCTGCTTTCACATAGGGGTTTTTCTTTAATGATAATTCAATAGACTTTTTTATTTTGCGGAGTGATTTTTTGAAATTGCTGATAGAGAGGTGAGTACTAATGAAAAAAACAACTTCTGAAACAAGAAAATACCGCCTGGATTTGAATGATAAGATACTTAATTCAGGCTTCAGGGATTTTAATAAATTTTTTGCCCTGGATAATAAAGCTTATATAGACGGAGCACTTCCGGCAAAGACGAAAGAGCTGATGGGACTTGTTGCCTCCATGGTGATGCGCTGCAATGACTGTATCTTCTATCATATCGACAGATCAATACAGGAAGGAGCAAGCAGAGAAGAGCTGCATGAGTCATTTAATATTGCACTTATTGTAGGCGGATCAATCGTTATTCCTCATCTAAGGTATGCTTTCGAAGTAATGGAAGAAATCCTGACGGAATCAAAAGAATAATTTTTTAATTAAACAGGACTACAATGGAATATATCGGAATAATCGGGCTGCTGGCACTGGCCGCAGGATGGATACCTCAGACCATCGAAACAATTAAATTTAAACAATGCAATATCAACCTCTACTTCCTGATCCTTAACTTTATCGGAAGTGTATCGCTTACACTATATGCAATATTTCTGCATGATGCTGTATTTACGATTTTAAATTCGATGACAACAATTGGAGCAGTAATAAATTTGTTTTATAAATTCCAATCGGCAAAAGGAGCAAATGCTTGAAGAAAATTATAATCGCCACAACTAACCAGGGCAAACTGAAGGAGATAAAAAAGATTTTGAGTGGTCTCTCTTTTACTCTCTTAAGTTTAAGTGATTTTGAGAATGTTCCTGAAGTGGTTGAGGATAAAGATACTTTTTTTGGGAACGCTGAGAAAAAAGCGTTTGAGATCTTTAATATGTTCCGTATACCGGTTATTGCCGACGACTCAGGACTTTCGGTTGATCAGCTCGACGGCAGACCGGGGGTATATTCGGCCAGGTATGCAGGTGAAAATTCCACCGATGAGCAGAACAATATTAAGCTGATTTCGGAACTGATGGGGCTGCCGTCACCTCATCCGGCAAGGTTTATTTCTGTTGCTGTTTATTATGACGGCAATAACTATATTTCCGCTTCCGGTGAGTTGATTGGTGAAATTATCCTGGAACCAGAAGGGCATAATGGTTTTGGTTATGACCCCTTATTCGTGCCTGAAGGTTATTCATCAACTCTGGCTGAGTTATCTTTTGAAGAAAAAAACAGTATAAGTCACCGGGCAAAAGCATTTAATAAACTGAAAGAAAAGTTAACCTGAGGTTATATGAGAAAATACATTTCCCCTTTAGCAACGATAATAGTATTAGGACTTTTAATAAGCGCCTGTAATAAAAATAATAGTACAAATCCCCCCGTGCAGAACGATACGGGATATTTTCCGAACGGTGATGGTACAACTTATACATACTCCATAGCAGAAACGGATTCAAACGGAACACAGACCACGGGCACCCGCAGTAGTGAATACAGCGGTACTGCGGTTAAGAACGGAACTACCTACCAGGTGCAGATCGATTCTATAAATATTTCAGGTATTTCATCTATATCGCTTTCCTATTTCCGCAAAACTAACGACAGTCTCTATTATTTCCTGGATACAACAGGTCTCTCGGCTGTAATTCCCGACAGCCTGAGCGGCAGCGTTTCGCTCGATGCAGAGATGAAAATACTTTCATTTCCGGTGGATGTGAATAAAACATGGCCGGTCTTCAAGCTTTATGTTCATTACGGTATTTTTAACATCCCCATTCTGACAGTCGATGGCTCATATGATGGTACAGAGAATATCACTCTCCACCTGAATTCCGGGGATACCAATAAGGATGCTGTCAGGTTAAAATATACTTTGAGCATGGGAGTCCCGGGCGGTCCCACAACAGAGTACAATGCTTTTGCCTGGCTGGTTGATGGTATAGGTGTTGTGAAATGGCAGGGGAACGGCGCAATTCTTAATGCATTTGCAGGCGGCGGAATAAATCTGTCGGATACTACTTCAGTTGTTACTCAAAGCTTAACTTCGTATGACGTTAAGCAGTAATCATTGAACATTTACTGTACCGGGGAAAATATCCTGGTAGAGGATAAATTATTGTAAACTTAGAATATCATCTGAGAAGGAAGATTCACATGGAGGATCTAAGAAAGGTTACCTATTTGGTAGCGATTATTGTTTGTACAATACCCATTGTAAGCGGATAGGTCTCGATATTCCTGAAGCCTGAATTCCTCAGAAGATCCGGCATATTTATTTTCTCATCAAATTCCTCAACCGAGCGCGGCAGGTACTTATAGGCCGCCATGTCACCCGATATGATTCCTCCGACCACAGGCAGGATCTTTTTGAAATAAAATTTATACAAAGCCTTGAACAGAGCATTTGAGGGGAGTCTGAATTCAATAATAGTCGCCTTTCCGCCTTGCTTTAATACCCGGTAAAAGGAATTGAAACCTTCCTGGATATCGTAGAAGTTGCGTACGCCGAAAGCAACAGTGATGTTCGTTACCGATTCATCTTTAAGTGGAAGATTTTCAGCAACCATCTGAACGGTTCTTGACTTTATCCATTCACTTTTTTTCTCAAACAGCTGGAGCATATTAAATGAATAATCTGCTCCGAAGATCTTTTCAGCCCCATGTTTTTTCGCTTCAATAGCAACGTCGCCGGTTCCGCAGGCAACATCCAGGAGAATGCTTTCTGAATTACACCCGGTAAGCTTAAGAGCTTTCTTTCTCCAGTAAATATCCATTCCAAAGCTCAGGAGATGATTCAGGAAATCATATCTCCAGGCAATTGAATCAAAGATCTTTTTTACTTCTTTTTTCTTTTCAGTCATCTTTTATTTTGTTGTATTGAAACTCTTCCAGTCCCGTCTTTTTTCTCCACCAGTTAAAAAGATACTTACCTGACCAGACAGAGAAAATCATAAACACCAGTCCGCCGACCAGATCAATTACATAGTGATACTGAAGGTAGACAGTTGCAAAAATCAGCAGCGAGCCGACTGGAATAAAGAAGTACCTTGATCGGCTTTTTAGCCTTACTGACAGATACATCACAATTAAAGTAATCATTGTATGCCCGCTGGGGAACACATCTCTCTGTACAAACGCAGCCGGATTAACAGTGGAAGGCGTAATTGATTCACCAAAGTTTACAAAATCCCGCAGGTATTTGGTCAACAGCAGGCCCGGAAGCTGGTTATCAAGTTCGGCGAAGTTGTGGAGTGTAAAACGCGGACCTATTCCCGGGAGAGCAAAATAACCCAGGTAGGAGAGAAAGAAGCCGTATACAATAGAGAATACCGCGAAATCACACGCCAGGTATTTGTGCTTCCTGAGAAGTACCAGGGCAAGGATAATCGGCAGCAGGTAGAAGATGCTGTAAATAATCTGGAGTATTTCTGTTAGCAGGGGAAAAGCTATTGTCTGCAGAACCTGGGTGGGATTTGCGCCGAAGATCCAGTAGTCGATCTTTATAAATAGCCAGTCGTAATCCTGACCTCTTATAGGCTTTATCATAAAATAAAGCTCTTTGAAAGTAATGAATATTAACGGGGCTATATACCAGTAGTGGATAATCCGCCAGAGTTTAATATTCTGCTTATTCTCGAGGAAAGAGATCAGGAAGGCAAATACTATAACACCGATATTTACCAGCATCCAGGTTGATGTATTCTCAATCTTATCATGAAAGATAATATTCATAATAATCAGGAATACATAGAAAACCACCACCACGAGGTCGTAGGCTTTAAGATTCTTAATAAAAGACTTAAATTTTCTCATCAGCCTGCATTATAAGAGGGATGATTAAGTGTGAACAATGCAAGTTTTTCAAAATCCTTTATATTTAACTGTTCTGCACGAAGGGACAGATCTATGCCTGAATCAAAAAAATCAATATCCTTAAATATACTGTCTCTAAGTGAATTTTTTAAAGTTTTTCTTCTTTTTCCAAATGAAGCTTTTACAATTTTAATGAATCTTTTTTTGAAATCATTGCTGATTGTAAATTCTTTCATGAAAATATGGATGACAGCAGAAAAGACTTTGGGTTTGGGGTAAAAAACATTCGGGGAGACTTTAAAGCAGAACTTGACCTCTGAAAAATAATTTAACAATACTGAAAGTATTCCATAATCCCTGGATCCCCGGGAGGATGTCATTCTCTTTGCTACTTCATACTGGACCATGAGTACAGCATCATTAATGATGTCATTATTCTCTATCAGTTTAAAGATTATCGGAGATGTCAGATTATAGGGTATATTGCCTGCTATCCTGAATTTAAGTCCTTGCTGGTTGTATAAACTAATGAGATCAGTTTTGAGAAAATCTTCATTATAGAATTTTACGGAAGGATATTTTTCAGATAAATCCTCCTTAACCCTTTTATCGATCTCAATGGCAGTAATATGGGCATCCGTTGCAGCTAATTTTGAAGTTAAGGCACCCATGCCGGGCCCTACTTCAATTATAAAATCTTCTGCCGCGGGACTAATTTCCTTAATAATTTTGTCAAGAATGTTATTATCCCTGAGGTAGTTCTGACCGAATCTTTTTAAGGGTTTAACTTTTTCCATTTAATAAAATTACTGGAAGATTGAACCAGATACAATTCTTTTAGACTTAATGTTTCAAATAACACAGACTCTGTTCTGTTTTGAAAGTATTTTATTTTATTCATAGCTTTCACTGAATAAATAAATTAATAAAAGGAGCAGACCCTGAGTAAAAAATATATCATCAGCGTAGACATGGGGGGAACCAAGATACTTGCAGCAGTCTTAAATTCTGAAGAGGGGATAGTTAAAAGGTTAAAACGTCCAACAGGAACAGGTAAAGGAGCCGATGAATATGTAAAAGATCTTGCAAACGCGGTTAAAGACCTGGCAAAGGAATCAGGAATCACTAAGGACCAGGTTGCTGCCGTCTGCCTTGGGGTTCCGGGGAGCGTTAACCCTTTCAACGGGGTAATAGCCATTGCACCTAACCTCGGGCTAAAAAATTATAACATAAAAGAGAAACTTGAAAAGCTGATACCTTACAAGGTGCTCATAGAGAATGATGTAAATCTTGGGGCCCTTGGAGTAAAGTATTACGGGCTGGGAAAAGATGCAAAGGATATGCTCGTCGTTTTTATTGGTACAGGTATCGGTGCAGGATTTATTTTTGACGGAAAACTATTCAGGGGGGCTGATTATGCGGCGGGAGAGATCGGGCATATAAAAGTCGAGAAAAACGGACCTCTTTGCGGCTGCGGAAACCATGGATGTTTTGAAGCCGTGGCAAGCCGTACAGCAGTAGACAGGAATATTAAGAAAGACCTGGATAAGGGTGAAAAAAGTATACTGAAAGAATTTGCAGGGACAGACAAACAGATTAAGAGTAAAGCGCTTGCAAACGCTGTGAAGAAAGAAGATAAGCTGGCAGTCAGGCATCTGACCAAAGCCTGCAAAGTTATTGGCAGAGTTCTGGCCGACATTACCAACCTGCTCAACCTTGATCTGATAATCCTTGGAGGAGGAGTAATAGAGGCACTGGACAAATTTATGATCCCCATTATAAAAGAGTCTTTTGATCAGAATGTCCTTGCCTCTTCAGCAAAAGGATTAAAGCTGCTGCCGACTAAATTAGGAGATGATGCGGCTCTGTACGGCGGGATTCCGCTGGCCGAAGAGTTTTTGAAGATTAAGATCTAATTAAACTGACTCTCCACTCTGGCGAGTTCATTGGAGGTTTCCTCCCATTCAGCAAGAACTTTCTCCAGTTCTTTTTGGGAGTCCTGGAATTCCTGATTCCTGGTTCGTGCTTTTTCGGGATCGGTGTATGTTTCAGGTAGGGTTAATTCCTTCTCGAGATTTTTTTCTTTTGCTTCCAGCTCAGATATTCTCTTTTCCAGCTGTTCAATTTTTTTTACGAGATCTTTTGTGGCATTGTATCTTTTTTGTCTCAGCTCTGCTTTCAGTCTTTTCTGATCTTTACGGGAAGCCGATTCGTTACCGGCAGATTCCTTAACCGTTCTTTTTTCTTCCTCCAGCATACCCTTCTTTCTCAGGTAATATTCAATCCCTCCTTCGAAATTTTTTATTTCACCCTTTCTTATTTCCACAACTTTATTGACAATTGGTTCAAGGAAATCAATATCGTGGGATACAAGTATTAACGATCCCTTAAAATCGGCCAGCGCTCTCTGCAGCACTCTTTTTGATGAAATATCCAGATGGTTTGTCGGTTCATCAAGTATAATGAAGTTGGATTTGGTCAGCAGGATTTTTGCCAATGCAACGCGGCTTTTTTCTCCGCCCGATAATACTCCGACTTTCTTAAACACATCATCGCCCGTAAACAAAAATGAACCAAGAAGCGACCGGAGCTGACCTACTGTTTTTTCTTCTGCAATCCCTTCGATAGTCTCAATTATATCAAGCTCAGGGTTCAGGTTATCGGCTACATCCTGTGCATAATATGAGATTATTGTGTTATGACCAGTAATCCTTTGTCCGCTGTCGATGTCCAGAACACCGGCGATAATTTTTGAGAGAGTGGTTTTTCCCGCGCCGTTGGGGCCAACAAAAGCAATTTTTTCACCCCTGTTTACGGTGAAGTCCAGATCATGCAGTACTATATTGTCACCATACGACTTCGTGATATTTTTAAGTTCTATGTTTACTTTACCGCTTGAAGGAGGCTCGGGAAATTTTATATATATATCATCGCTGGAATCGGGAAGCTCTATCAGTTCCAGTTTCTCCAGCTGTTTGATCCTGCTCTGGACCTGCTTTGCCTTAGTGGCTTTATATCGGAACCTTTCAATAAATCTCTCAGTTTCTTTGATTTTCTTCTGCTGCAGGATATACTGGTTTTCAGTGAGTTTATCTCTTTCTTCTTTATACCTCAGATAATCATCGTAGCTTCCGTTATAGGTGTTGAATTTTCCAATGTAAATTTCCAGAGTTTTTTCAGTAACCTGGTTGATAAAATGTTTATCGTGAGATACGATCAGCAGGGCTCCCTTATATGATTTAAGGAAACTGATGAGCCACTCAAGTGAGTCAAGATCCAGGTGATTTGTAGGTTCATCCATCAGAAGAAGATCATTCTGCTGAATGAGTATCTTTGCAAGAGCGATACGCATCTGCCAGCCCCCGGAAAATTCATCCGTAAGGCGATCAAAATCCTTTTCCTCAAATCCCAATCCCGTTAAGATCTTTTCAACTTTTGATTCGGCACTGTAAGAGTCGAGTTCCTCCAGGCGTAGATGAACTTCCCCCAGCTGATGAACGAGATCTTCTCTTTCTTCCTCTGATAAATCAGGACCTGATAGTTTGTCGGTTAGCTCGGTTTCTTTTTCCTGCAGATCTACAATATGCGATAAAGCTGATTTTGCCTCATCAAGAAGGGTGGATCCGCTGTGGGTAACGTTTTCCTGAGGCAGATACCCTATACTTGTTCTTTTCTGCCGAAATATACGGCCTGATTCAGGCTGCAGACTTCCATAAATTATTTTTAAAAGAGATGATTTTCCGGTACCGTTTGCCCCGACCAGTGAAATTTTATCACCGGAATTTATTTTCAGATTAACTTCTTTAAATAAGTATTTGCCTCCGAACTGCAGCGAAACATTAGTAAGATCTATCATCTGTATTCTGTTTTATTTGTGCAGTACCGCAACTTTCCCCGTGATCACATTATTACCTTCTTTGTCGAAGGCTACTACCAGGTAAATACCGCTTCCGACCAGGTTACCATTTTCATCCTTCCCATCCCATGAGGCTATGCGACCTCCCGGAGATGAAAATTCCTTAATAAGTTTCCCTTCGATATTCAGGATCTTAATATCTGTATCTCTGATAAGTCCATCTATAGTCAGCTTATTAGATCCATCCTGTAGTATAAATGGATTCGGATATACAAATAATTCAGAAAATGAGTCTACGGGTTTTACAGCAGGTGTATCAAAAGATGTAAGTCCTTCATCTGTCCCTGCATACACTCTGCCCGAATTCGGATCAATAGCCAGACTGCGTATCTGGTCAGAGGGCAGGGGACTATTTTTCGAATCATAGGTTGCAAGAAGACTTGATCCATCGGAATTTACCAGCAGTAATCCCTGGTTGGTTCCAACCCACTTATTATTAAGCGGATCAACTGCCATAACATTTATTGTCTGCTGTCTTAACGTAAATACTGAGCTAATCCGAAAACCCGGAGTATTGTTAAAAACCGTACTATTATTAGTAATTATATTTACCCCGGTACTTGTACCTACCCATATATCACCTCTTTTATCCACAACAACAGAATATATAAAGTTACTGTTTAATCCCTCATCAGTATTCAGAAATCCGAACTTATTATCAGTTGAGTCCGCCGGGTTATTTTCATTGAAATAGAATAACCCTAACCTGTTTGTATTACGAATACAATACCATTTTGTATCATAAGGATCGATCGCCAATGAATAATGCTGATCAAAAGACTGGCCGAATTCTGAAGGGTTCGCGTAAGTTTCCCAGGTGCTGTCGGGATGAAGTACTCCGAGAGCCCGTGAATCTCCCGGCCAGTAGTTCAGAACCCAGAGATTTCCCTTTGAATCTTTCCCAAAGCCCGAAATTACAAGGAAGTTAGGAACAGGACTACCAACAAGGGGTGTATTGCTTGTAGTAAAATTCCTGAACGCACCATTCTTTAAAGTAGTGAATCCTTTTCCCCAGCTGCCGAAATAAACTTCATTATCGGCAGAGGAATTAACATAATTAAAGGCATTAGTAATTAACTCAGGGATGGTTGATCGGTTATAATTTGTCCATTTCTTACCGTCATATTTATAGAAGCCGACACCGGTATTATCCTTTCCGCTTGCAGACCAGAGGTTTCCGCTGTTGTCAACCGTAAGCTCCGGGAATTGATTCGCCTGCGGACCGTTAGGATAATGATATTCCCTGGTGTTCACCTCGTAAATACCTGCAGCCGAAGCGGCAATTAATCCCAGGGAGTTTGAATAACCTAATTTATTGATTTGAACGGATGAGGAGTCGAATACCGATAAATTGGTACTGTTGTAGAGATAAATAATTTTTCCCACAGCGATGAACAAGGAGTCGCCTTTCAAAAGGAGATCATTAACAGGAGTGTTATTAAACTGTGAAAGGAACGGACTCCATGTAGAATCATTTTTTACAGACAGACCTTTGTCAGTAGCTGCTATTACAGAATTATTCATTTTGACAATTCTTAAAACATTATTCGAAGGAAGACCGCTCTGCGTTGTATATGTATTCCAGGATTCAGGCGCAGATAAATTTTCGGCACCCTGTTTTTGAATAGCAACGCCGGCTGTGGTTGCAAGGTATATGAGGTCAGCCTTAAGAGAACTGTTTACCTTTATATATGGCTGAAAATCACCGTATTTAAAGAAAGTATCGTAGAAAAGGAAGCTTTTTGAATCTATAAGCGAGAGACCAAAGTCAGTGCACGCATATATTGTATCGCCTATTGATTCAAGATTATTGATGCTTTTATTCGACTGCTCCGTATCGTTATATATATCAAGAATAGTTTTAACCAGACCCGTTGAAGGATCGTAAACATTTATGGCCCCCTCTCCGCCGCCAAACCAGATCTTTCCATCCATATTTATTGCGACAGCATTCAAAGAAGAACCTATCAGACCGTCATTTTTATGCAAAGTAAGGAATTCGCCGGAAACAGTATTGTAAAAAAAACCGCCCCCGCTGCTGGCTGCCCATATACCGTTCTGTGCAGAATGGACTGACCTGACATTTTTCATATCAGTGTAGTTTTTCCAGTTGTAGGTTTCCTGGCCGTAGAGAAAATGGATGCCGACGAATAAAAGTAATAAAAAATGAAACTTCATTTATGTCCCCGCAAGTTTGGGAATAATGAATGACTAAGAATGAAAATTACAGGTAATAAAAATAATATTTTTCAACTTCGCTGAAAGGTTAAAATTCTTATCTACTTAATATTAAATGAGTTAGGAGGAGAACTATTTCAACCGGTTATTTAGTAAGTCGCTCATTTCAATGGCTGTTAAAACCGCATCCCTGCCTTTATTTCCTGATTTCCCCCCGCTTCTTTCCATAGCCTGTTCAATTGTGTTAGTTGTTAATACACCGAATATAACAGGAATCCCGGAATCGAGTGAAACCCGCTGAATGCCTGTAGCAACTCCCATTGAAACATAATCAAAATGTGGTGTTGCACCGCGGATTACGGCTCCGAGACAAATTATTGCAGAATATTTTTTTGATGATGCCAGGCTTGAAGCAGTGACCGGAATTTCAAATGCTCCCGGAACTTTGACTACATCATATTCATTTTCATTATATCCTTTTTCTGCAAGACATTTTTTTGCTCCATCCAGCAGACGTTCGGTAATAAACTCATTAAATCTGCTTACCACTATTGCAAACTTGAAATTTTTAGCTGAAGAATTGCCTTCAATTATGTTCATTAATCTATTATGCTATGTTTTTGAGGAGTCTTTGTCTCATTGCATCAACCACGGAATGGGTGACATAAAATTTCCCGAAATTATTATCATCCTCTCTCCTTCCTCCATGGTAATCCGAGCCGCCTGATTCAAGAAGGAAATATTCATTCACAATTCCCCTGTAAAACTTAACAAGCTGATGTGAATGGGAAGGATGAATAACTTCAATCCCGTCAACACCGGACTCGATAAGCTCTTTAAGAATATGCTCCGGCATTATTCCCGGGTGGGCAATAAATGAAAGTCCCCCTGAATCTGATATTATCTTGAATGCACTTCTGGGTGATATATGAACCTTTTTTTCATATGCCACACAGCCATTCCCGATATATTTATTAAATGCCTCATAGTACGAATTTATAAAGCCTCCCTCAACCATAGCCTGTGCGATATGAGGCCGTCCCACAGCTGAGTTGCGTGAAATTTCCAGTACATCATCAAGCTTTAGTGAAATTCCAAGAGCGTTGAGTTTTTTAACAATTCTGTCGGCTCGTTTCAGTCTTTCAGCTCTGAAAAATTCAAGGTACCTTTCAAGCTCAGGATTGCCGGGCTCAACAAAATAACCGAGAATATGGATCTCTCTATCCATTATATCAGAACTGATTTCTACGCCGGGAATTATTTCAACCCCTACCTGTCTGCCGTATTCAGAAGCTTCTGCTATTGCAGCCAGGTTGTCGTGGTCTGTAATACTTAATATTTCAATCCCTCTTTCTTTAGCCTTATCTATTAACGCTTTAGGAGAATTGAATCCGTCGGAATAATTTGTATGTGAATGTAAATCAATTTTTGAAAGCATCAATGAATTCAACTGAACATTTCTTTAAATTTTTCATAATCTAATATACGAAGTTTTGAGCCATCAAGCTCAACCAATCCTTTCTTCGCGAAGGAATGCAGGGTTCTTGATATTGTTTCTCTTGATGTTCCTGCCATATTGGCGAGATCATGCTGGTAAGGAAGTTTTTCTATTTCTACAGTACCCTGTTTAATTTTACCCACATCATCCGCGATCTGAAGTATTACTGTTGCAACCTTGCCCTCAGCATCTTTGAGTGAGAGAGATTTAATTTTCATATCGGCAGAACGGAGTCTGTTAGTAAGTTCCTGGAGAAGTGCTATTGAAATTTCAGGATGGCTGTGAAGCATCTCGAGAAATTCACTTCTCTGGACAATGAACAATTCCGCATCCTCCATTGCAGTTACATTAGCAGAACGGCTCATACCGTCAAGTATAGCCATTTCCCCAAAGAAATCTGATTCATTAAGTATTGTCAGAATGACTTCCTTTCCGTCATCGCTTACTCTGGAAACTTTAACTTTTCCTTTAATGATTACAAATAATGCTGAACCGGTTTCATGTTCGAAAAGAATTACTGAGTCTTTTGTGAAGGATTTCCTTATGCCCAACCTCGAAATCTGCTCCAGCGTGCTTTCTTCGAGTTCGGAAAAAATGGGAACATATTTTAAGAAATCGATTTTATCTTGCATATTCTGGCCTCTTTTCAGAAAAGTTTAATAATATTGAAATATAAATTCGGGTTTGATGAAAGTCAATTTTCGTAAACCATTGTAAAATAAGTAAAACGGTCAGTCCCGGATGTTATCTACGTCTCTTTTGACCTGATTATATGCATAATATTTACTTCCATTTTCATTGCTTTTTTTAGCCTATGTCTCTATTTTAGACGACTTATTTATAAATTTTTAGACTGGAGAGAATTAAATTATGCCAATGATGCAGAAAATGCGGAGTTTGGCTCCTGCTTTTATTATTTCCGTAGGTGTCCTTTTTGTTCTTTTTATGGTCATTTCTGATTCGAGTGTAATGCAGGCTTTAGGCGGACGTGCTAATTACATTGGAAAAGTTGACGGAGAAGAGATATCCTACCAGGATTTTAATAATGTTCTTGAAAGACAGAGAGAACAATTAAGAAAGCAGAATGGGGAGGACCTTGATGAAGAACAAACCATTCAGCTGCGCAACCAGGTATGGGATGCAATGGTTACCCAGATACTGCTGAAAAAAGAAATAAACAAATACGGAATTAGTGTATCTGATCAGGAAATAAAAGATATCATCCTTGGCGATAATCCTCCCGATTTTCTTAAACAAAATTTTATTGATTCCACAGGAAAGTTCAATAGACAACTCTATGAATCAGCCCTTTTCGATCCAAGGAATAAAGATGTTTTAATCCAGGCTGAGGAAGGTGTAAGGCAGACAAGATTGAATGAAAAACTTCAGAGTCTTGTTTTTGCTTCAATCACAGTAAGTGAAGATGAAATAAAAAGAGACTTTATAGACCAGAATACAAAAATTACTGCTGATTATGTGCTTGCTCCGCTTTTTATCTTCCCGGATTCAACTTTTAATATTACTGATGAGGATATTAAAGACTATTATGACAGTAACCTCGATAAATTCAGTGTTACAGCCCAGAGAAAAGTTAAGTATGTACTATTTCCATTTAAACCATCTTCAGAAGATTCCAACTTTTCCAGAAAAAATCTTGAGATCATTGCTGAAAAATTCCGGCAGGATACTGCTGATTTCAAATCCGTTGCTGAGAATTACGCCTCTTCACCTATGACAGTTGATACACTTTCTATGTCTCAGTTTCCCAAAGAAATCACAGGACAGATCGAAAAGGCAAAGAAGGGTGATTTAATTGGTCCGGTTTCAACGGCTCAGGGTTATGTGCTTTATCATTTAATAGGCACTGTGCCTTCAGATAAACCTGAAGTGAGAGCTTCGCATATATTAATAAATCAATATGGAAATGCAGAAAGTAATAAAGAAGAAGCAATGAAGCTTTATGAACAGCTGAAAAAAGGTGCTGATTTTGCAAAGCTTGCACGGGAATATTCACGTGATCCGGGCAGCGCAAAAAACGGCGGAGATCTTGGCTGGTTCAGTAAGGGTATGATGGTTCCCGAATTTGAAAAAGTGGCTCTGAATGCTAAAGTAGGGGTTGTACAGGAACCGATCCAGACTCAATTCGGCTACCATATTATAGAAGTAACCGATAAATCAGATAAGAAATACATTGTACAGAAGGTAGTGAATCCTCTTGATGTTTCAGCTACCACTAAAGATCTGCTTCAGTCGCAGGCTCAGGATTTTGCTTATATAGCCAGGAAGAATGGTTTTGAAAGCGAAGCCAAATTAATGAATTATAAAGTCCAGGAATCCGGTGCTTTCCAGGAAGATGCCGCAACAATTCCGGGACTCGGTCAAAATAAGAATATACCTGCATTTGCTTTCGATAATGATCTGAATACGGTAAGCGAACCATTCCGTTTAAGTACAGGGTACGCAGTTGTAATGGTATCAGATATTACTAAAGAAGGCGTAAAACCGTTTGAGGAAGTAAAAAGTACAATTAAACCTCAGGTAATACGTGAAAAACAATATGCTAAAGCAAAACAACTTGTTGAAGAGATTAAACAAAAAGTTAACGGTGATTTAAGCAAAGCTCAGACAATCAATTCAAAAGTGAACTATAACGTGGCAAAAGATTTTACACCCGCCGGTACTGTCCCTGGTTTAGGTAAAGACTGGGCATTCATTGAAACAGCGCTCGAAGCACCTTTAAATAAGGTGACCGATCCGGTTCATGGATACAGGGGTTATTATCTCATTAAGGTTACAAACAGGACTCCTTTTGATTCTACAAAATTTGAGATACAGAGAAATTCCATCAGGGACAAATTAATCAGACAAAAACAGAGCACAGTTCTGAATCAATGGATTGAAGAACTTAAAAAGAAAGCTGATATTGTCGATAACAGGAGTCAATTTTTCGGTCAATAAAAAAAAGATAATTTTATTTGGACCCCTGTTTAGAAGCTGAGTCTATAAACAGGGGTTTTGTTTTTAAATTTAACACTATAGCAGGATGTATCTCAGATATTTGATTTTGTTTCTGGTGCTGCTGTCTTCGTATGCAGATGCTCAGTTTGACGGCAAACGCTTCAGTATAGGTGTAAATGGTGTTTATACCACATCTGCCAGGATATATCTTAACCCTAATTCATCCGACCCGGTTCTCCGTAATCATGCTTTCGGGATTGCCGATATTATTAATCCGTCGATAGACTTCCGCTACAGAATTACGAATGATATTATCATTGGTATAGGAACGGAATATATGAAGACAACTGCTGCGGGACCTAACCTTACTGCTTTTTCCGGAAATTCGACCGTGACTATAGATGTTAACGATGGTTTTCTTCTGATACCGGTGGAAATCTCCGGATATTATTTGCTTCCTTTCTCTACAGAAAAATTTAAATTTCTTATGGGCGGAGGTGCCGGTTATTATTACGGGGAACATATAAGGGAATTCGGTGATGAATCTGTTTCAACTGAAAGCCGGGATTTTGCATATGGCATACAGGTTTCTGTTTCCATGGATTATATGATACGCGATGACATAACTGTGCATTCTGAAATGAAGTTCAGGGACCCTCAATTTAAAGTTAAAAGTGCATATGATAAACTTGAAGTAAATTATAATGGCCAGATAATACGCCTTGCACAGAAAACATTCGATTCAAAAATTGATGTCGATGGGGTAACCTTCATACTCGGATTTTCATTTCTCTTTTAATAAGCCGGTCAGATTTCTGCAGCTTATCGACCGTCCGCTTATTTTACATTTAAAGAATACACAGAAAAATTTAAAATGTTACCAACAATTATTTTCTTCTCTGATATTTTTGTCCTGCTTCTGAATTTTTTTATTAAGTTTGTAACCAATGAAAGATGATGTTATTTATCTCGCCGGTTTTATGGGTGCAGGTAAAAGTACAATAGGTCCGATTCTCGCGAATACACTGGGATGGAATTTTTACGACCTGGACAGAGTGATTGAAAAACACGAAGGAATGAAAGTAAGAGAGATCTTTGAAACCAAAGGTGAAAGTTATTTCAGAAAGATAGAGCGTGAACAACTTGAAATGATTTCCTCTGAAAATAAGGTGATCATCTCTCTGGGAGGGGGAACAATGAGTAATGAAGACAACCTGATATTTCTGAAAAAAACAGGTACAATATTTTATCTTAAAGCCTCACAGGAAGCAATATATAAAAGGCTTAAATACAAACGGGATCGTCCTGCTCTGCATATCAACGGTGATTTTCCCGAAACAAAAGAAGAACTGATGGAATTGATAAATAAGCTTTTGAATGAAAGAGAAAAATTCTATCTTTTAGCCGATCACATTATTCTTACTGATAATATTCCCGTGGGTAAAACTGTTGATAGGATTGCAAGATTAATATCATCAAAATAAATAATCAGGAATAATTCTTTGAAAAAAATAAATGTGGAGGTTTCCGATTCTTCCTACCCGATATTTGCAGGAAGAGGAATATTAACACACCTAAAGCCTCAACTGAAGAAGTATGCCCATTTTAATAATTTTTTTATTGTAGTCGACAGAAATGTTGCCAGGCACCATTTAAAAGATATTAAGAAAGCGATCGGCAGACGCAAAAAAGTTTTTTATTATGAATTGAAACCGGGTGAAAATTCCAAATCGCAGGAACAACTGAAAAAAATATACAATTCACTTATAAAAAATAATTTCGGCAGGGATACATTATTGATCTCGATCGGGGGAGGCGTAACCGGGGATCTGGCAGGATACTCGGCAGCAACATATATGAGGGGATTACAGCTCATAAACATTCCAACTACGCTTCTGTCGGCTGTTGATAGTTCAATCGGGGGTAAGACAGCAATAAACTTTAACGGATACAAAAACATTATCGGGGCATTCTATCAACCCGATATGGTTCTGATAGATTCGGATTTTTTCAGAACTCTGCCCAATAAAGAGTACATTGCGGGGATGGGTGAGGTAATTAAATACGCTTATATCTCATCTCCCGAATTATACAATCTCATTAATGAAAACTTCGATAGTATCAGGCGAAAAGATGAAAAGATCATTGACGAGATAATACTTAAATGCGCTGCTATAAAGGCGGGTGTTGTTTCCAATGATGAGAGGGAGAACGGTCTCAGAAAAATTCTTAACTTCGGTCATACTTTCGGCCATGCTATTGAATCAGCTTCCGGCTTTAAATTAAGACATGGACTTTGTGTTATTTATGGAATAGTAATAGAATTATTTTTATCCAATAAAATAGGGGTTCTGTCAAGGAAGAAACTGACAAAATACCTTGAACTTCCGGGAAAGTTCCGGCTGAAGAACTTATTAGATGATTTCGATTTTGAAGAAATATACACTATAATGCTTACAGATAAGAAAAACCGCAATGGGAAGATAAATTTTGTTCTGTTATCAGACCTTGGTAAGATTCTGCTCGATGTGGATGCCGGTAAGAGAGATATTATGTATGCGTATGAAAGGGCCCGGAATTTTTTCGATAAAAGTTAAGGTTCGGTTTAAAGGAGAAACTGTCGGATCTTTGAGGGTGAAAATCCGACAGTTCGTGTGTCATTTATGGAGGGGGTACTATGCAAAAAACTATTTTCTATTTTCAGGTTAGAAGGTTCAACTAATATGCCACCCAAAAAGACGGCAAAATAGACTGAAAATGTGCTCGAAGAAATTTACGGGGTAAGAATTACAATCTGCGATTACTTTTTTACATGAACTTTTGAAATGTGTTGTTTAAAAAAGGAACTGCCGGAAATTGTCGCAAATCCGGCAGTTAGAATTGGAAGGGTGTTATGCTTAAACTATGAACTACTTCGTATATGAAAGGTCAAGTACTATGCCATTTCTTAAAGCACGTTTTTTGCATAATTTCAAATCTTGTAATCTCATTATAAGATAATTTCAATTGAACCTTATTATTTTGATACTAAGAAGGAGCTGTCCGGATGCCTGAACATGAAAGTCTCGTTGAATTAAATCTTGCAGAGGAGATTGAAAAATTAAAAAAAGAACTGAATGCAGTTATTCTGGCGCATTATTATCAGGAATCGGAAATACAGGATATAGCCGATTTTGTCGGTGATAGTCTTGATCTGGCAAGAAAGGCAAAATCGACCCAGGCGGACGTAATTGTTTTCGCAGGCGTTCATTTTATGGCGGAGACCGCTAAAATATTGAACCCTGACAAACTCGTGCTGCTTCCCGATCTTGAAGCAGGCTGTTCACTTGCAGAAAGTTGTCCCGCCCCTTTATTTAAGGCTTTCCGTGAAAAGCATCCCGATCATATATCAATAACCTATATAAATTGTACAGCTGAGGTGAAAGCTCTCAGTGATATAATCTGTACTTCCAGTAATGCCGAAAAAATTATTCAGCAGATTCCTCCCGGTAAGCCAATTCTGTTTGCTCCTGACCGTAACCTGGGAAAATATCTGATTAAAAAGACGGGAAGGGAAATGCTTCTATGGGACGGCTCCTGTATAGTTCATGAAACTTTCAGTGAGAGGAAGTTAATCGATCTTAAGCTCGAATATCCGGAAGCTAAGGTCATAGCTCATCCCGAGTGCGAAGAAATAGTTTTGAACAGAGCCGACTTTATTGGTTCAACAAGTAAGTTATTAAAGTTTGTGCAGGAGGACCCTGCGGATCAATTTATAGTTGCAACAGAGTCAGGCATTCTCCATCAGATGAAGAAACTGGTTCCCGGTAAAACTCTTATTCCTGCGCCTCCCGAGGAAAACTGCAGCTGTAATGAATGTCCTTACATGAAGCTTAATACCATGGAAAAACTCTACCTGAGTATGAAGAATAAAGAACCGGAGATTACACTGGATCCCGGTCTGATGAAAAGAGCTCTCAACCCCATTGAGAGAATGCTTGAGATGAGTTAGCACTTGTTAAGGATGATAGCTATTGTTGTCCCTTCTCCCGGGGAAGAATTCTTCACATAAATCTTACCCCCATGGTATCCTTCAATAATTCTCTTGGAAAGACTTAAACCCAGACCCCATCCTCTTCTTTTTGTACTGTACCCCGGTCTGAAGATGTCCTTCCTCCTCTTATATTCGATACCTTTGCCATTATCAAAAACACATACTTCAATATGACTTTTCGAACCGGTAATGGAAATAGCAATTATCCCTGATTTATGATCTATGGCATCAAGTGAATTTTTTATAAGATTTTCAATCACCCATCCGAAAAGCTCGGAATTCATTTCAGCACAGAGTTCTTTATCTGCATCGATCGTCAGTTCCACACTTTTTCCGTTCGGGAGTCTTCTCTGAAAATAGTCTGTAATCTTTTTAACTTCGGAATACACATTTCGGGGTTTTATCTCCGGTGTAGAACCGATTTTAGAAAACCTGTACGTAATTTTATTAAGCTTTTCAACATCGCTTCCTATCTCGTCAGCAATGTCTATTACCTTATCGGGATCATTGTAATTTATCTTCAGCATTTCAAGCCATCCCATAAGGCTTGATATGGGTGTCCCGAACTGGTGTGCAGTCTCTTTTGCCATGCCAACCCATATATTGCTCTGCTCGCTTCTTTTAATGCTGCTGAACCCGACATAGCCTATAACAATGAATAGTACTGCGATAATTATCTGAAAGTAAGGGTATAACCTCAGCCTGTTAATCAGGTCCGAATCACCGTAATGAATTTTCTGAAGAATAAGAGTATCCTCGTAAGTTACAAGAATGGGCTTATGCGCCTCATCCATCTCCCTTACCTGCTGGTTAAAAAACTTCTCAAGTTCATCCCTGGAAAGGGTAGAGTCGTACTTTATGTTTCTTACATCCTTAATGTCATGCTTACTTTCAATTTTTACAAGGTCGTCCGGTCCGGTTGATATAAGGGGGAAATCAATTGGTTTGAGTATATTATCGAACAGGAATGTTATATCGGCATTTGGTTCCGATGTATTGGCTACATATTCAATACCCTTTGCATAAAGCTCCACAATGGTTCTTTCCCGGTTCTGAAGTACTTTAACCAGGTTCTGGGTATAATAGAGAGTTCCCACGGCTATAAGAAAAGCAACAACTATAAGGCTGATTTTGATATTTAGAGATGCGGGTCCGCCGGACATTTTCATGGAATGGTTCTACCCGGAATTATTAAAAAACAAAGCCAAGTATCGCACTTTTATGAGTATAAAATCCAGTCATAATTTTGGTTAAAAACCTGGGATCCCTGGTTTAGGATTCAGGTTAAGCGACAAAAAAAGTCTGCTCTCTCTTCGGCCCGACAGATACTATTGTAATTTTAACACCGGTATGATTGGCGATAAATTCGAGGTATTCCTTAGCTTCAGAAGGAAGGTCAGAATATGTCCTGCATCCGGAAATATCAGAATTCCAGCCTTTAAACGTTTCGTAAACAGGCTGAACTTCAGACAATCTTTGTACATCGGTCGGGTATGATTTCAAATATTTTCCATTAAGTTCATAGCCTGTACAGACTTTTATTTCATCAAATGAGCTTAAAACATCCAGCTTTGTAATTGCTGCCTCCTCGATTCCATTTATCGTGGCAGAATATTTAACCAGAAAAGCGTCAAACCAGCCGCATCTTCTTGGTCTGCCGGTAGTTGCCCCGTATTCGGCTCCAACCTTTCTCAGATTCTCACCGGTATCGTCATTCAGTTCTGTCGGAAAGGGTCCGAAACCGACCCTGGTGGTATATGCCTTAACTATTCCAAAAACCAGATTTATCTTTGTCGGTGGTATTCCGGTTCCGGTGCATGCTCCTCCTGAAGTGGGACTTGAGGATGTGACGTAGGGGTAAGTACCATGGTCAACGTCCAGCAGGGCACCCTGGGCGCCTTCAAGCAGGATCGATTTTCCTTCGGCTATTGCATTATTCAGGTAGGAGGGAACATCTTTAACGTATTTGTCAATTGCTTTATCAAACTCAACATATTCCCTGATTATCTCCTCAACATCCAGCTCATCGTGGTTATATATTTTTTTAAGGAGATTGTTCTTTTCCTTTAGATTTTCCCTTATTTTTTCTTCCAGCACCTTCTTATTCAAAAGATCAACGATCTTTATTCCTTTTCTGGCGTACTTATCAATGTAACAGGGACCAATTCCTCTGCCTGTCGTTCCGATTTTATTACCATTATTTTCACTTATGCTGTCAAGCAGCTTATGATAAGGCATAATTAAATGAGCATTATGACTGATAAATAATCTGCCTTCAACACTTATTCCGTTTTTCCTGAGAAGTTCTATTTCATCCAGTAATGCATTAGGATCTATTACTACGCCGTTCCCGATTACGCAGGTTACATTTTCCCTGAGAATCCCGGAGGGAATAAGGTGTAGTATATACTGCTTATCGCCAATAGTTACAGTATGCCCGGCATTAGCTCCACCCTGGTATCTGGTTACAATGTCATAATTTTCACTCAGGATATCAACTATTTTACCTTTACCTTCATCACCCCACTGGCTTCCAACCAGAACAGTTACACGCATTTGATACTCTTATTTTATGAATTTGATCAAAATAAAAACTCCGAATGAAATCCGGAGTTTAAAACTACATAAAACCTGATTTATGAGGAAATTTAATTAGAAAAACTTTTAATAGCTTCATCCACGTTTTCGTAGAACTCGAAGATTGTAATGAGTTTTGTAATAATAAGCAGGCTTTCGATTTTTTCGGTAACCCGGGCTAATTTAAGGTTTCCGCCGGCCTTTTTCATCGTTGTTAATCCCCCAATCATCATGCCAAGACCAGAGCTGTTCATGAATTTTACATCAGAAAGGTCTACAACGATATTTTTCTTACCTTCATCGATCAGTTTATGGAGTAAATCATTAAATTCTTTAGTATCTTCACCGCCCATCACATTTCCCTTTAAATCTATGACGACAGCTTCGTACCTTTCATTTACTTTTGTTTTCATTAACAACTCCTAAAATTTTTGCATTAAATTTAAGTTAATGGAGGTAACAAAGCAAGTTTACAGGATTAAGCCTGAAGATTATTTTTGGTTTAATTGTTAGATAAAAATTAAATATTTTACGGAACCTGACCCAAAATTTTACGTCTAAAAAGATGGATACGAAAAACACAAAGGAAGATTTGCAGAAAGCTCAGATATTAAACCTGGATGACGATTTTTCCCTTGTAAAAAGGTTTATAGAAGGCGATGAATCTGCATTCGCTGTGCTTGTTCAGAGGCATAAGGAAAAAGTGAGAAATATAATATATCTCACTATGAGCAGCTCCAATTCTGTGGATGACATAGCACAGGATGTTTTTTTAACAGTTTACAGGAATCTGAATAATTTCAGATTCGAATCACAATTCACTACCTGGCTCTACAGGATAACAGTGAATAAGTGCAAAGATTACATGAGAAAGATAAAAATCAGAAATATTTTTACACCCTTAAAAGAAGCTGAAGAAAAAACAGGTGATACAACGACTCCTGAAAGCAGCGATATCACGGGAATTGTGCAGAAAGCGATCGGGAAACTTCCCGAAAAATTGCGGGTCCCGCTTCTTTTAAAGGACATAGAGGGAATGAGTTACCAGGAAATCGCGGAAACGGTGCAGTGTGAGATAGGAACAGTGAAATCAAGGATCTTCAGAGCGAGGGAAGGATTAAGGAATATCCTTAAACCCTATGAAGAGGAGTTGATGTAATGAAAAATTATAATACTAAATATGAAATATTATCGGCCTACATCGACGGTGAATTATCAGCTGCCGAAGAAAAAAAATTAGAAGATAAGATAAGATTATCAAAAGAACTGCAGGAAAAACTTGAAGAATTAAGGAGAATTAAAAAGCTGACAGTGTCCGCGGTTAAGAGACTTCCGGAAGCCCCGTATTTTGAAACCAGGCTGGCCGCAAATCTTAATAATAAACGAAAAGGCTGGGATAAATTCCGCAGATGGATTCCGGCATTAAGTTTCTCAGCACTTGCAATAGTGCTTATGGTTTTTTTGAAATTCAATCCCGGTATAATCGATCGCCTGGTAGAAGAGCAGAAAACCAACCTGGCTGGTTTTTACCAGGAAAATCTAAAGCCGCTGTTTTATGCCTCCAACCTTTCGAACGAAGATGTATTTAACTTTGCTTTTACAAAACAGCTTCCACTCGATAAAACTAATGGTCAGTATCTGAAGCTGGGCTACGATCCGTCGGGTAAGGAATTCTTTGAAATAAAAACTGCAGAAAACGAAAGTCCTGCGGATAATTTAGAAAGATTTGCCTCTAAACTAAAACTAAACAGCAGACAGCGTCAGCAGGTTGACTCCATACTTGAATCATATGCGGAAGATCTGCAATCGCAGGTGCTTGTAAATGATAAGAATACTGTTGCCATTAATCCTAATCTATGGAATTACAATAAGGCTATCATTGCAGATATAATGTCTTTTGCACGCGATGCGAACAGGGAGGAATTCAATAAGATTGTACCGGCAGGATATTTCACACACGATAATCCTGATCTAAGAACAATTGTCAATAAGGTAAAAGACACCAGAGATAATAAATATATATTCTTTACCCCTGATACAATTTTTACCGAGTCCTATGAATTCGATAAGAAAAAATTCAAAGATGAGATGGCAATAGCCAAAGAAGAGATGAAAAAGGGGATGGAAGAGGCTAAAAAATCTATGCGGAATTTAAAGATCAACCTGAAGCTTGACAGCAGTCTGATCAGACTGAAGAACGACCCGGCCTGGGGAAAGAACTTCAAGGTGTACATAGATTCAAATATCTGCCGGGTTCAAATTTCAAAACTTGACATACCGGATACTCAACTGCCGGATTTTGACATTATCTCTGCCCAGGTTGAAGAAGCGATGAGGAATATTCCACCTATAATCATCGATATCCCGGGCGAAAAGGGTGTCAAGAGTTACTCTTTTGATTATGAATACAGCGATTCTTCGAAACAGCCGATCAGGGTTCGGATTCCGGATGTCGATTCTATCTTAAAAAGTATGGGACTTTTTCAAGGTGACTCGCTCATGTTCAACGGGAAAGGGACCCATGTCCTGCCTGACTCACTCGCATCCATTTTCAGGATATTCGACGATTCCCTTATGAACTTCAATAAAGGTGAATTTAAGGAGCAGATGAAGCAGCTCCAGAAAGAGATGGAAAAGATGAAAGAAGAAATGAAAAAGCTCAGAATAGAGATTCACCAGGACACTATCAAAAAAGAGAAAACCGATTCGGGGGTGGAACTTTAATAAAAACGACTATTTTAGGGGTTTTACGGGCTAATTTTATCTCGAAATAACCTGTTCTATCATACATTTCACCCGTTCATAATTCTTTTCTTTACAAAATGAAGTAATTCCTTTAATTTGATCACAGAATAAGGTAGTAAAGCGTCTTTGAATGGACAAATTATAGTATTATTTTACGCTGAAAAATTAACTAAAAAAGAATATGGATTCTGTAGTTCTCACACATAACCTGAAGTTCCGGCTGTTTATGGGATTTGCGGTAGTACTATTCTTTTTAAACTCTTCATTCCAGCAAATGATTCAGCAGGATATGTCGTTGTTAATGAATTCCTGGTGGCACTTACCGTTATTTCCCTGATAGTATACCTGATCGAATTGATGGGCTATAAAAAAATCAACCCGATCTCAATGGTAATGAACGTGGGTATACTGAATGCGATAATATTTTTTATGATCAGTTTTTCTGGTTCAATACTGAACCTGTTCTTTGATAATCTCCAGGAACAATCGAGTCTGATGTTCAGGATCATAAGTTTCTTTTATGTATTCCTTATCCTCAGTTTCCTGGCTTATATTTTTCTCACTTTCAGGGAATTATTTTTCCTAAAACAGAACAGGAACCTGAATACATATTTTAATACAATGGTGGTTTTCTTTATCCTGGCTTCGCTGTCATCGGCATTTGATAAAATTCCCGATCTTTCATTCATAAAAAACACCTTCTTTATCATTTCGATCCTGCTCATAGCGATTAACTCAGTAAGGATCTCATGGATAGCTTTTCTTCAGAAAAAAGAGAAAGTATACCTGCTGATAATATCGGTGGTTATAGCCGTACTGTTTATTGTGAACCTTGTGAACAGCAGCGGCGAGAATATCCACTATCATATGCTGGCTGCATTTTCACCTTCGCTGGCTCAGTTCCTGAATATACTGATGATTTACGGGGCTATTTATTTCAGCGTATTGTTTTTTACCACTTTATTTCATATTCCGACTGCCGAGGCCTATGACAGGAAAGCCCAGGAAGTTTCATCTCTTCAGTATTTCAGCAAACTTATTACAGAAGTACTGGATTTTAATGATCTTGCGGAGACAGTAACGGATATAGCTACAAAAGTATGTAATGCCGATGCGGCCTGGATCTTGTGGAACGAGGAAAAAGAGTTTACAACCATCGCACATAAAAATGTCGGATACCTTGAGGCACGGGAACTTTCAAACTATATTTATAAAAAAATAAAAAAGAAATCCCTCAGCGGGGCGGAAATATATTCACTTGATAGATTTGAAAGGCTGTCTCAAACAGGCGACAGGTATCTGAGTGCCGCGGTGTCACCGTTGAAGATTCACAATGAGGTTAAGGGGTATCTCGTCGTTGCCAGGAAGAACAGTTCCATATTTAATGACGAGGATATTAATGCAATTAATACCTTTGCAGATTATGCAACGGTTGCGATTGATAATTCGAGACTCCTTGAAGAATCAATTGAAAAAGAAAGACTTGAAAAGGAACTTGATGTAGCACGCGAAGTGCAGCGAAAAATTCTTCCCTCGAAACACCCTGCTTATAAGGGTCTGGAAATATCAAGTGTTTTTATCCCGGCATTCGAGGTCGGGGGTGATTACTATGATTTCTTTGAAATAAATGAGAACAAGCTTGGATTTGTAATTGCGGATGTTTCGGGGAAAGGGATTTCGGCAGCATTTATTATGGCTGAGGTTAAAGGAATATTTGAATCCCTTTCCAGGACGATGACAAAACCAAAGGATATTTTGATCAGTGCGAATATGATTCTTAAACGTACTCTTGACAGAAGCAGTTTTGTAAGCGCCGCTTACGGTATAATTGACAGGGAGAAAGAAACACTCAGTATTTCCAGGGCGGGACATTGTCCCATAATACTGGTTCGCAACGGAGTTGCTGAGACACTTCGTCCTTCAGGTATCGGCCTGGGTTTGAATTTCACCGAACATTTTGATAATTCACTGGACGAAACTAAAATAAACCTGGATGACGATGACCTGATTGTGCTTTACACGGACGGCATCACTGAGGCAAAAAATACTGAACTTGACGATTTCGGACTGAACAAGTTTGAAGAAATTTTAATTAAAAATGCAAAATCCACACCCGATGAAATAGCTAACAAAGTCATCAGGGAAGTCACGGTCTTTTCACAGAGTCATTCACAGTACGACGATATAACTCTGGTAATATTTAAGTGGAATTCGAAAATTAAATCAGATGGAGAAACAGAATGGCAGAATTCAGCACTACCATTAAAGATAAAGGAAATGTAAGCGTAATATACCTTAACGGATATCTTGATGCACATACAGCTCCTCAGCTTGAAAATAATTTTTCGGAGCTGATTGATAAAAGTAAGTACAATATAGTTGTCAATTTTGAGGATCTGAATTATATCAGTAGTGCCGGATTGGGTGTCTTCATGGCATATATTGAAAAGATCCGCGAAAATGACGGAGATATAAAACTGTCATCTATGAGTGATAAAGTATATAATATATTCGATCTCCTCGGCTTTCCTTTGTTGTATGAGATCTTCAAATCAGAAGATGAGGCCGTAAAAAAATTCAAAGAGACCGGGAACGTTGAAGACAAAAAATAAAATAGATAAAAAGCTTAAAATTTTCAGCAAGACGGAAAATCTTTCCATTGTGCGTGATTTTATTCAATCTGCTGCAGAGCAGGTTGGGATGAAACCAGGCATAACCGAGGATGTAATGCTTGCTGTGGATGAGGCGTGTACCAATATTATTAAACATGCTTATAAATCTCATCCTGACGGCGAAATTCTGGTAAAGCTGAAGTACTCTGATCATAAGCTTACGATAATAATAACTGACTATGGAAAATCATTTCATCCTGAAAATGTTCCTGACCCTGATTTGCAGAAGTACTACAGGCAGCACAGGGTCGGTGGCCTCGGAATGTACCTGATGAAAACTTTGATGGATGAGGTGAGATATAATTCCATTCCGGGAAAGTACAACGAAGTCTGTCTAACAAAGTATTTAAATAATACCCAGCAGCATGGATGATACCGAAAATATTAAAATAAGAAGAAACCTTACAGCCCTTGTAGAATTCAGCCGCATTATAAATTCCAGCACAGATCTTGACTTCATTATAAACAATATCCTTCTTACATGTATGGGAAAATTCCTTTCAACAAAAGGATTGTTTGCCCTCAATGCCAATGGTAAGCTCAAAATCCATTCTTCCAAGGGAATATCAAAAGAAATCCTGGAAAAACTTTCTGATTCCAAAAAAGTTGAGAAATTATTTGAGGATGGGGATTACAAATCTTACGCTGGACTCGGTGATCTATGCGTCTCCGAAAAGGTAATGTCTTCTGATAAAGTCCTCGGGGTGATGTGTCTGGGCGAAAAACTGAATAAAACCAGGTATTCTGAAGATGACCGGGAATTCCTCAGGACGATTTTAAATATATCCTCCACTGCAATCCAGAATTCGATTGTGATAAATGAGCTTAAGAGGGTCAACCGTATTCTTGATTCAAGACTTCACAGGCTTAATTCTCTTTTTGAATTAAGCAAAGAGTTTGCAATGTTCTCTGAATCATCCCGGGTGGCAAGACTGCTTGTTTATTCCGTGATAGGTCAGCTGTTTGTTTCGAAGTTTGCCGTTATTACTTACGAAGATAGCGGAGCTGAAATCCTTGAATCTAAGATGGATAATGAAAAACTTCTTGAAATTATAGCTGAAAACAAACTACAGCAACTGGAATCAGCTATAACGGGAGAAGGGATCACGCAAAAATATTCCGAACTGGAAGAAATGGGAGTTGAGCTTGTTGTTCCAATGCAGATTCAGGGTGAAACCAAAGGACTCATTTTCCTCGGAAGGCGGATAAATAAACAAAACTATTCCGAAGCTGATATTGAGTATGTTTATTCTGTCGGGAGTCTCGCAATTATTTCGCTGGAGAATAAACGGCTGTTTCTTCAGGAACTTGAAAAGAAGAAACTTGAAGATGAACTGGATATAGCCCGTGATATTCAAAAAAATCTGCTTCCGCATTCGATTCCTGAATTTAAAAATTTTGCAATATCTGCTATCAATGTATCTTCCCGCCAGGTAGGCGGCGATTATTACGACCTCATCAGGCTTGATGAAAATAATGTGTGTATCGCAATCGCCGATGTTTCGGGGAAAGGAGTACCTGCCGCCCTGCTTATGGCTAACCTGCAGGCTTTCCTGAAAACTATTGTAAGACATGGAATGGCCCTTGATGAGGCTACCGCACTCATAAATGATCTTGTAAGTGAAAATACTTCGGACGGTAAGTTCATTACTTTCTTCTGGGGTATACTTGATGATGACGGTAAAAAGCTCACTTATGTTAATGCGGGACATAACCCGCCTCTGCTGATAAGAAAAAACAAAATTATTAAACTCACCTGGGGAGGAATAATTCTCGGTGTGATGAAAACAGTAACTCCTTATGAATACCAGGAGATTGATCTTGAGAAGGATGACGTAATTATTATGTTTACAGACGGTGTATCTGAAGCAATGAATAAAGAAGGCGAGGAGTTTTCTGATGAAAGACTTGAAGAAATTGCCAGAAAAACTACCCATCTATCTTCTGCGGATATACTTAATGAAATCAGGCAGGAAGTACTGGGTTTTGCATCCGGTACTGTTCAGTCAGATGATATTACTATTATGGTGATAAAAGTAAAATAATTAGTTATTTTTTAGAAAACTTATTCCCTTTTTTAACAACAAAGATATAATAAATCTGTGGATCCGGTAAAAAAATATTTAACCAGGTACAGGTCAAAGATAATTATTCTGATGAGTCTTCTTCTCATTCTTCTGGCCCTGGGTAATATTTTTCTAATCTCTACAGTTAATCCTGTCTCAAATGATGAATGTCTCTGGTATCCGGTTAAGGGGGGTGATTCTCTGGCTATCAGGTTTGAGAACGTCAAAATCAACGGGGTAACCTGGAATGCAGGTATACGCGACGGAGATTATCTGATTTCAATTAATGGAAAAAGGATCAATGCGCCTCTTCAGGCGCAGGATATACTTAACAAAGTTGATGCAGGGGACTATGCTACTTATACTGTAAAAAAGAAAAACGGTGAACTTTTTGAAACAAAGGTTTACATTAAAAAGCTTATTAATTTCTCTCAGCTGGGCATTGCTCTCCTGGGATTTTTCTGGCAGCTTATTGCTTTCATAGTGCTGATGGCAAAGCCTGAGGGAAGAGTACAGAGAGTATTTTACGCCGTCGGTGCTACTTTAATTTTGACGTTGTTATTCAATTATCAGACCCTCCCCTTTGTAATGGGAATATTTCCACTTGTCCTTCTGATTGATTTTCTAAATGCCGGAGGATTGATATTCGGACCTTTTCTTATCCTTCACTTTTTCTGGATATTCCCGCACGAATATAATTTTGCTAAAAAGAAATTTGTCATCTATACTCTTTACCTTCTGCCTGCTGTACTTTTGATCGGTGTGATTATTTTCCGGTTTTTGTTCGTATATGATATGCCTAACAGAAGTATGCATTATGAAAATTTTTATACTATTACGAATATTGCACTCGGTGTAGCTCTCCTTTCCGGGTTTATCTCGCTGCTAATAAATTATTTCCGGTTAAAAACAGCAGCAGAGCGAAAACCTCTTTCCATCATTCTTATTTCATATTTACTTGCGATCCTTGTGATTATATACAGTATATTCGTTGCACCTGCAATTACCGATACGGTATATAACTCACCTGAATTCTATATGCCGATTATCGTTCTTTTTATTCTTCCTGTCTCATTCGGCTATTCTATTTTCAGATACCAGTTGATGGATGTAAGTGTTGTCGTTAAAAACACAATTATCTACGGAGCGGCTACAATAAGCATTGCTGCAGTTTATTTCCTGGTGATCTACCTTCTCGGTCAGATTATAAGCACAGCTATAGGTACTGAGTATAAAGGGGTAATCGCAGGAATAATTTTTATCATATTTGCACTTATCTTTCAGTCAACTAAAGATAAATTTCAGGATTTCCTTACCGAAAAATTTTATCCGGAACAGTTCGCATATCAGAAGGTACTGGTAGGCTTCAGTAATAATATCACAACAGTTGTAGGACTGGAAAACATTCTCGATACCATAACCACAACCTTCGCTGATTCACTAAAGATAAATACTTTCGGAATTATGGTATATAACCATAAAGAAGGAGAATTTACGCTGGTCCGAAGCATGGGAGTAGAAAAAAAGAATTTAAAGATTCCGGCAGTTAACGTTCAAAAGATAATCACAGAAAAACATTCGATTACCAAAACCCCGATTATCGAAGAAGAGGACCTTCAGCGGGTCTTTCCTGTAGGATATAAGATGCTTCTGGATGCTGGTGTTTACACTATCATACCTATGATCATAAAAGAAAAGCTCGTGGGATTAATGCTGATCGGATTAAAACATTCCGGAGCTAAATTTGCGGGAAAGGACCTTGAGCTGCTGTATGCGGTAGCAAATCAGTCGGCTATTGCAGTTGAAAATGCAAGGTTGTATAAATCTGAAGCTGAAAAAATTAAAATTGAAAGAGATCTTGACCTTGCGAGGAAAATTCAGCAGAGCCTTCTTCCTAAGAAAATCCCGGCTATTAAAGGACTTGATATTTCAGGTGAAATGATACCGGCTCAACAGGTGGGGGGTGACTATTTTGATCTTATCCCGGTAGGCAGCGATAAGTTATTTGTAGTTGTCGGGGATGTCTCCGGCAAGGGATTATCGGCTTCACTTTATATGACTAAACTGCAGACAATGATTGAATCTGCCTGCAGACCCGGCAGAGAACCCAGGGATATTCTAATTGAAATTAATAGAAGAATTTATCAGTCTATGGAACGGAACTGGTTCGTTACAATGACTCTGGCCCTGTTTGATATGCAGAAGAACAAGGTGAATTTTTGCAGGGCAGGACATATGCCTGTATTCGCAGCAAAGAATGGAATGATTAATAAATACAGAACCATAGGACTGGGAATAGGTCTTGAGAAAGGAAATATATTCGATAAGACTTTATGTGAAGAAGAGGTTCAGCTTAATCCCGATCAGGTATTCGCATTTTTTTCCGACGGAGTGACGGAAGCAATGAATGAACAAATGGACCTTTTCGGTGAGGATAACCTTTCTAAACTGCTTGTTAATATGACTGCATTCAACAGTCAGGAGATTCTTCACGATATATGGAAGAGCATAAGTGTCCACAGAGGCTCCGCCGAAGTAAATGACGATATGACAATGGTTCTGGTGAAAGTAAAATCCTTAGCCCACCCTCATTATTCTCAAAATGAGAGCTCCCCTTCTAAAATCCTCTAATATATAATTTTTTGGTACGATTCTGGCACTAATTGTGTGTCTTATAGGGACAAAATGGAATTATCATAAGGAATTTGATGATTTTTCAGTTCTTTCGTTCAATTCGGGTGTTATTTTCCGTTTATCTCGGTATAATCCTCCTTTTTATTTATCTCGGTTTTCACTTTTACCAGGGTGATAAAGACAGAGAGTTTTCAGAAAGATCCCGTGAACTGGGGTCAATTGCGAAGTTGAAGTATTCTGCCGTACTGCAGTGGTATACAGAGCGCTATGCCGATGCACGGTACATATTCTCGAATGAGAGCCTTCATCAGATATTAAATACCCGCAAATCATCACTTGGTGATTCTTCAGAGATTTACAGACTTTTATTTTCAATTTACAAAAATCACGATTATTCAAACCTGTTTTTATTGAATTCCTCTTCCGGTGACATAATGAAACTGAATCCATCAGGTTCTAATGAAATAATGAAGGATTCTTTAAATGTCGCATTAAGTGATAACAGGATTGTGAATTCAGATTTTTATTATGACAAAAATCTTCATCAAACATGTCTTGACATGTATGTTCCCATCTTAATCTCAACTGAAAAAAAACTAGTTGTAGTCCTGAAAGTTGATCCCTATAAAATATTATTTCCAACAGTTTCCAACTGGTACATAGATGCTTCATCGGGGGAATCTCTGGTTGTCACCTTATTTGGTGACAGCGTAAATTATATCAGCCCTCTCAGGTTCTACCACAATAATGCGCAAATTCTTAAGAAATCAGTAAATGATCCGGATCTTCCTGCAGTCAGGTTTATAAAAGGAGCAAAAGGAATATTAGCAGGAACAGATTACAGGGGTGCGGAAGTTCTTGCCGATGTACACAGGATTGAGAACACTCCCTGGTATCTGGTAACAAAGATAGATCTGGCGGAGATTTATGAACCGGTTACTTCCAGTACCCTCAATAACCTGCTCATATTGGGTCTGCTCATTTCACTGGGAGGAATACTGCTTCTATATTATTACACCAGGTCTAATTACAAAACCCTGAGAAAGATTTCGGAGACCGAAAAGAAATTTAAAAATATCTTCAATAATTCCACTGAAGCAATCGTTATACTTGATAAAGAACGGATTATAGATTGTAATTCAGGTGCTGAAGAGTTGTATGGTCTTCCAAGAAAAAAAATAATTGGAAGAACTCCCGGAAGCATGTCCCCGGAGTATCAGCCAGGACATAAAAGGTCTAACGAGCTGGCATCAGAGTTTATAAGTAAAGCACTGTCAGGTAAACCTCAGAAATTCGAATGGATACATTCATCCGACGGCAGTCTGATTTATACCGACATAACTCTTACAATGATTGAGGTTGATGGAGAAAAACTGGTTGCCGGTTTTTTGCATAATATCACCGAACGTAAGCTTATAGAAGATGCTCTATATGAATCTGAGAAAATGTACAGATCAATCTTTGATTCAGCTCCGGTGGGTATTTACCAGTCAACCGTTGAGGGTAAAATTATTAAAGCAAATAATGCCCTTGCAAAACTTCTGGGCTACAATTCTCCGGATGAACTGATCAGAATAAATATTTCTGAAATATACTTCGAGAAAAAAGACAGACAGAATTTAATAAATGAGTTTGAGCCAACCGGGTCGGTTTCCGACAGGGAAGTACAATGGAAGAAAAAAGACGGAACAATCATCTGGATCCAGCTCAATGCATTTGCTGTAAAGGATGAGCTTGGAAATACCAAACATTTTGAAGGGTATATCCGGGATATTACAAGCCGCAGACTGGCAGAAGATAAATTAAAGGAGAGCGAAGCTCAATACAGGGATCTGGTCGAAAATATTAATGACATTGTGTTTTCACTGGACGAGGAAGGTATAATAAAATTTATCAGTTCGGCGGTTGAAAAATCAACTGGCTATAAAATGCACGAACTTGTAGGAAAACCTTTTACAGAATTTATCCATCCGGGCGATCATGAGATGGCTATAAAAAATTTTCATAATCTCTCGGTTAAAAAGTCTGCACTTAGTGAGTACAGAATAATAACGAAATCCGGAGAATATCGGAACGTAAGTGCTTCCAGTACCGGTATATTTGAAGAAGGAAATTTCACAGGAATAAGGGGCATACTTACGGATATTAGTGAAAAGAAAGTGGCCGATGAAAAGCTGAAGATGCAGACACATTTATTAAATGAGACACAGCACCTGGCCAGACTGGGAAGCTGGGAACATGATTTTGAAAAGGATCATGTTATCTGGTCGGATGAAATTTACCAGATTTTGGGAGCTTCAAAAGGCACATTAGAAAATACCAGGGAGGCTTTCAATGAATTCGTCCATAAGGATGATCTTAGTGTACTATCATCAGCTTATGAGGATTCAAGACAAGAGGGAGTAGATGGATTTGAAATTGAACATCGTATTGTCAGAAGGGATAACGGCCGGGTAAGATTTGTCTATCAGGAATGCAGGCATTTCCGTAATGCAGAGGGTAAAATTATACGCTCTATCGGAATGGTGCAGGATATTACAGAACGTGTCGTAGCAGGAAAACATATCCAGACATTAACAAAAGCTGTCGAACAGAGTCCTGTTTGTGTTATAATAACTGATCTGCACGGAAATATCCAGTATGTAAACAATAAGTTTACTGAAGTGACCGGTTATTCAATGAATGAAGTAATTGATAAAAATCCCAGGATATTAAAATCGGGCAGCCAGAGTGAAGAATTTTATCGTGATTTATGGGAAACTGTACTCTCAGGAAATACATGGTCGGGAGAACTGCACAATAAGAAAAAGAATGGAGAACTGTACTGGGAGAATGCCATAATCTCACCGATAGTAGATGCGGATGGAAGGATCTTAAACTTTGTTGCCGTAAAGGAGGATATAACTGAAAAGAAAAAAATGATTGAGGATCTGGTTGAGGCGAAGGATAAAGCAGAAGAAGCCAACAGGCTTAAGTCGAGCTTCCTCGCCAATATGAGTCACGAGCTGCGCACACCTATGGTGGGTATCCTTGGTTATACAGATATCCTGGTTTCAGAACTATCTAATCCTGAACACACGGAACTTGCTAAAATGGTGCTTTCAAGCGGTAAAAGATTAATCGAGACGCTGAACTCGATTCTTGATCTTTCCAGCATTGAAGCTAAAAAAATGGAACTTAAATATGAATCTGTAGACGTTATAACAATTCTTAAAGAATCTGTGACCCTTTTTATCCCCGGAGCGGCCTCAAAAGGGTTGTATATAAAAACTGTACTGCCAAATGAAAACCTGGTTGTAAATTCCGACAGGGAGATACTCCGCAAAATATTCAATAACCTCATAAATAATGCTGTTAAATATACACAGTCGGGGGGACTTACTATAGAGCTTAGCTTCACGAACAACGGTGATGAAAAATATCTCATTGTAAGCTTTACAGATACAGGTATCGGAATTCCTGCTGAATACCATGAAATAATATTTGAACCGTTCCGCCAGGTCAGTGAAGGTTATACCAGGAAATTTGAGGGATCAGGATTAGGTCTGAGCATAACCAACAAATTGGTCAGGATTCTTGATGGGAATATTTTTCTCGAAAGCAAACCTGATAAAGGCTCCAGGTTTATAGTTAAAATTCCCGTTACATTTTCAGTTGAACCTTCTCATAAAGAGAAAAAGGAAATGTCGCACCTCCGTTCAATTGAACTACCTGAAAATTTAAGAATACTCCTTGTGGAAGATGATGAACTGAATGCGGACATCATTTTGTCATATCTTAAACCGCTTTGTTCAATAGACCATGTGTCTGATGGAGTGACAGCCGTTAACTATTGTAAAACACAACAATATGATTCAATACTTATGGATATCAATCTGAAAGGTATGAACGGCATAGAAGCTCTGGAGAAGATCAGGAAACAGGATGAATATTACTTAACAGTCCCTGTTATAGCTGTTACCGCGCTTGCGATGATCGGCGACCGTGAGAAACTGCTGGCCGTTGGATTTGATAATTACCTTTCTAAACCATTTGAACGAAAAGAACTTCTAGAGACTATTTCCAACACATTAAAATCACCGGTACTAAAACCTTCCAGCTCATAATATTATTTGTGCTTATTAATATTATATAATATAAATATTTTATACTTATATTTAATATATTTGACTATCAATCAGCGGGAGGCGAAACATGAGTCATTTTTACAATAATCTTAAATTTCCCGGTATCCATAAAATTTTTTATGTAATAGTCTTTGCAGGACTGTTATCCGGCGCTGCGTTTGCACAGATGCCATCAACTTACGATCTGCGGGATGTGAGCGGAGTTAACTATGTGACATCGGTGAAATCCCAGCAGGGCGGAACCTGCTGGACACACGGTACAATGTCAGCGATGGAGGGTAACCTTCTGATGACAGGCAACTGGGCAAATAATGGTGAAACAGGAGAACCGAATCTGGCAGAATATCACCTTGATTGGTGGAATGGGTTTAATCAATTTTATAATGGTGATCTTGATCCTCCTACAGGTGACGGACTTGTGGTTCACGAGGGAGGTGATTACAGGGTGGCATCGGCTTATCTTTCAAGAGGGGAAGGTGCCGTGAGGGATATTGATGGCCAATCTTATAATACTGCTCCACCGAGAACAGATACCAGCTTTCATTATTATTATCCACGTGAAATCTTCTGGCTTAATGCTAATGAAGATCTGAGCAATATAAATACGCTCAAACAAATGATTATGGAATACGGTGTAATGGGAACATGTATGTGTTATTCCGGTTCCTTTATGCAGAATTATATTCACTATCAGCCGCCATCCTCTCCACTTGATCCGAATCATGCCGTATCGATTATAGGTTGGGATGATAATAAGGTAACACAGGCACCACAGCCCGGAGCGTGGCTTGTGAAAAATAGCTGGGGGAGCAGCTGGGGTCTGAGTGGTTTCTTCTGGATATCCTACTATGATAAACATTGCGGGAAGCATCCTGAAATGGGAGCTGTTACTTTTAAGGATGTTGTGCCTCTCAATTATGATCATATTTATTCCTATGATTATCACGGGTGGCGGGCTACAAAACAGGATTGTTCCCAGGGTTTTAACGCGTTTACCACACAGGGTAATGAATATCTTGAATCGGTAAGCTTCTTTACCGCTGCGGACAGTGTTGATTATTCAATTAAAGTATATGGTTCATTCCAGAACGGTGCGCTTGGAAATGAATTAGCATCAAAAACAGGCTTTGCCCAATATACAGGTTTTTATACGGTTGATCTTAATGATCCTGTCTTTCTTGAAGAAGGAAGTAATTTTTATATTTATTTAAGCCTTCCAAATGGTGGTATGCCCTTTGACCGTACTTCAGAAGTTCCCGTCTTGCTGGTCCAGAATCGTTATCTTACCATTGTTACATCTACTTCAAATCCTGGCGAAAGTTTTTATTGGGACGGAGCACAATGGGAGGATATGTATTATTACGAAGACCCGCCCTGGCCTGCAGGTTCGGCTAATCTCTGCATAAAAGCTCTCACATTGGATGAATCGAATGTTCCTGTTGAATTAACTTCATTTACCGGGAATAACACAGGTACTTCGGTTGAACTTCAGTGGAGAACGGCAACGGAAATAAATAATCAAAGATTTGAGGTGCAGAGAAAATCAGTGAATGCTGACGGAAGTACTGTAGACTGGAGAACAATTGGTTCTATTCAAGGGAACGGGACAACAACACATCCTCACAATTATAGATATACGGATTACCTGCGAGGAATAAATGTACAGTCGATTCAGTACCGAATTAAACAAGTCGATTTCAGCGGATCCGAATCTTTTAGTAATGTTTTAACAATAAATAATATTCATTCGAACGGCTTCAACCTTGAACAAAATTATCCCAACCCGTTCAATAATTCTACATTGATCAGGTATAAAATAGTTGAACAGAGTCTGATCAGTTTGAGAATTTATAATGTACTTGGAGAACAGGTATCTGTTATTGTCAACGAAACGAAACAACCCGGAACTTATCAGGTATCTTTTGATTCACATGATCTTCCAAGCGGCATTTATATGTACGAACTTAAAACGAATAACACTTCTCAGATTAAGAAAATGATTTTGCTGAAGTAATATTCTGATTAATATTTTGGATCCTGGCGGGGCTTTGCCGCCGGGGTCCGGATTATTTGAGTGAACAATATTACTTCCACCGGAGATCACAGAAACACGATTTTTTTGTTGCCTCTCTATTATTTTTTTCTTTAATTCTTATTGAACAAATAACTATTAACTATGACTGCTCTCAGGATAGGAACTTGTTCCTGGAAGTATGATTCATGGAGAGGGATAGTTTATTCTTCAAAACAGAAGATCAACTATCTTGAAGAATACAGTACCAGGTACAATACTGTAGAGATCGATCAGTGGTTCTGGAGCCTTTTCGATGATATTATAAGGCTTCCCGAAGAATCGACGGTGAAGGAATATAACAATTCCGTTCCCGATGATTTTAAGTTTACTATAAAAATACCCAATTCTATAACATTAACTCACTATTATCCTTCTGAAAATATTATAGGGCTGAGAGAAAATCCCAATTTTCTTAATCCCGACCTGTTTCACCGGTTTCTTAACTCACTTCAGTCAATGTCATCAAAAATCGGTGCTCTTATGTTCCAGTTTGAATACCTTAACAAACAGAAGATGAATTCGCAGGCTGAATTTCTCGACAGGCTGGAGGCATTCTACGAAAGTATTGAAAAAACCTATCCGTGTACATTTGAAATAAGAAATCCAAATTATCTGAACAAAAATTATTTTGATTTTATAAACCGGGGAAAATCGGCACATGTGCTGCTCCAGGGATATTATATGCCCCCGATAAAGGATGTCTTTAATAAGTACCGGGAGCTGATAGGAAGTCCAGTAATAATAAGACTGCATGGCCCCGACAGGAAAAAGATTGAGGGACTAACAGGTAAAGACTGGTCGAAAATAGTATTACCGAAAGATGAGAAGCTTGCCATTCTTCCTTCTATTATACAGTACTTTTCTGAACAGGAAGTTGACGTCTACGTGAATGTAAATAATCATTTCGAAGGAAGCGCCCCGCTTACAATTGAAAAAATTAAGAGGCTTCTGGGTTAGGCAGGCTGGTCAGAATGGTTATGCGTGAAATTACATAAAAAAAGCCGGCTGTTAAACCGGCTCAATTTTTTTACTCATTTATCAGAACTGATTTATCAGAACTGAACTTTTCTCTTGCTTCGGTTGGCGTATTCAAGTACCAGGGCGCTGGCAACGAAAATGGAAGAATAAGTTCCTATCAAAATACCGAAGAAGAGTGTGAAGGCGAAGGATCTCAATACCTCGCCGCCGAATAACAGGAGAACAAGTATGGTTAAGAGAGTGGTACCTCCGGTAAGTATTGTTCTGCTCATGGTCCTGTTAACGCTCATATTTATTACATCTTTGAGCGGCATAGTCTTATGAATCTTTAGATTTTCCCTCACCCTGTCGAAAACGATAACCGTATCGTTTATTGAATAACCTACCAGTGTCAGGAAGGCAGCCACCACCGTAAGATCAATCTCAAGGTTCAAACCGGGAATTACGTTGTATAAAACAGAGTACAAACCAAGTGTTATAAGTACGTCATGGAAAAGTGCCAGTACAGCACCGAATGCGAAAATAAATTTAAACCTGAAGGCAAGGTAGATCAGGATAGCGATGAGGGATAATGCAACGGCAATAACAGCATCTTCTTTAAGCTCTTTTCCTACCTTGGGACCAACATGATCCTCCTTTATCACTTTAAAGCTGTTATTTTCTACTTTTTCTTTCAGAGTTTCTTTAATCCAGTCCGCTATTCCTACACTGACGATCATTCTTTTATTATCAGGTTCTTCCGAAACTTTACTTGTCTGGAAACCTGCACTGAAAAGTTTATCAGTCAGTATATTCGCTGTATCTGCGTTTGCAAATTCATAGGTTACCGAATTTGCCGTCGAATCAACAATATTCAGCGGCAGACCGGCATATATACTGTGAATCTCATTATTTATATTATCAACCACCCTTGGGAAAATATCCCGGGGAATGTTCTGCAATTCAGTTCTTACCAGTACTCCGGTCTCGCTTCCGAATGTTTTGAGTTCTACGGTTCCAAGACCGATTTTATCAACATACTGCCTGATCTGGGAGATCTGAACAGGATTATCAAACTGGAGAACAATTTCAGTTCCTCCTTTAAAATCTATTCCGAAAACCAGTCCACGGAATATCACATTTAGCAGTCCGATCAGGAAAAGAGAAGTTGAGATGATATAGAACAGTCTTCTCTTGCTCAAATAATCAAGATTTAGATTTTCAAATATTCGCATTTATAAATTAGCTCCTTAAAAGAGTAAAATTGAATTAACCAATAGTAATTTTCTGCCCTTTAGCGACCATGAAGTCAAATACCAGCCGGGCAATAACAAGTGCACTGAACATACTTGCCGCAATACCTATCATTAGTGTCAGGGCAAATCCCTGGACAGGACCGGTACCAAATTGATAAAGTATTATACCTGTTATAAAAGTTGTGATATTTGAGTCGATAATAGCCGAATAAGCTTTGGAGAAACCGCTGTCGACCGAAGCCTTGATAGTTTTACCTGTTGCAAGTTCCTCCCTGATCCTTTCATAAATAAGCACGTTCGCATCCACGGCCATACCTATTGTAAGGATTATACCGGCAATACCGGGTAGGGTTAAAGTTGCATTAAATCCGGCAAGTATACCCAGGATAAATAAGACTGTGAAAACAAGAGAAGCTGCTGCAACAGTACCCGCTTTCTGGTAATAGATTATCATGAAGAGACCTACAATAATGTAGCCTATCAGAGCTGAGTTAAATCCCTGGCTTATTGAATCCTGACCAAGAGACGGTCCGACTGTCCTTTCTTCAATAATGTCAACAGGCGCGGGAAGAGCACCGGCTTTAAGAACGATCTCAAGCAGCTTGGCTTCATCCATATTTCCTATTCCCTCGATCTGCGATCTGCCGCCCGTTATTTTACTCCTCACATTCGGTGCAGAATACACTAGTCCGTCAAGTATTATGGCAATGCGGTGATTAACATTGGCTCCGGTGATCCTTGCCCATTCAGCAGCACCTTCTGAATTCATCTCCATTTCAACAACCGGCTGGGAGGTGTTGGGATCAATAGTTGCCCGGGCGTCGGTAATTACCCCGCCTGTTAATTCAGGTTTTTTATTTACACAGTAAAGCTGGTAGATTGGCTGGCCGTCCTGGTAGGTAATTGGTTTAGCAGAAAAAACAAATTCAACGTTATCAGGAATAACCTTCTGAACATCCGGTCTGTTAAGGATCAGTTCAAGTCTGTTCCTTTCATCAGCTTTAACATACGCATCTGCTGTTCTGCCCTGTGGATCAATCATCGCAATGGAGAAGAAAGGATGTTCTTTCGCAAATTCTTCTTCTGATAATTGTTTATTCGAGGTATCATTAGCGGCAATACCCGTATCAGAAGCTAATGTATCATTTGAAGCTGTAGTTTCACCTTTAGTTGTATCTACAGCAGTAGTATCTTCAAGAGGTTTTCCCGCAAGTACTTTATCGATCTTCTGCATAATTGAAAAAGTCACATCGGGATCCTTCAATAGTCTGAATTCGAGAAGCGCCGTTCCCTGGAGCAGCTGTTTAGCCTCTTCCTCACGGGCTACACCCGGGAGCTCTACAATAATTCTCCTGGAACCCTGTCTCTGGATTGATGGTTCAGAAACACCGTATTGGTCAACCCTGTTCCTTATAATTTCGATTGCACGGGTAACCGCATCATCTGCGTCTTTTTTCAAATCACTCAGAATAGTTGCATCATCCTGGCGTATATTTCCGAAATACCTGCTTAATCTTATCCCTCTCTGCTCAAACCTCCTGCCCATTATATCTACTACTGATTCATCTGTGGTAGCAGCTTCCTTCTCGGCTTCTTTCATCACCGACTTAAACGTATCATCAGGATTCTTAGCCAGTTTCTCAAGCAGTTTTGCGGTATTCACCTCCAGAACCACACGCATACCTCCCTGGAGATCGAGACCCAGCTTAATTCTCTTCTGACGTGCTTCAACAAAAGACGGATTAGCAGTCTTAATACTGTCTTCCATCGCTGCAAGTCTCAGATCAATCTGGCTTGTCGTCATCCCTGGATTGTCTTTTTTCAATTCCTGCTTCCTCTTTTCGAGGGCCTTATTCATTACTTTTGTATTCTGATAATCAACGTAAGTGGGATAAAGAAGGTAGAGACAGAGTGCAATTACGCCCAGAATTATGATTATTTTGAACCTGAATTCTTTCATATATAACTATGTTTCTGAATGAGTTGTAAAAAATAATTAAGAGTCAAAATTACCTTATAAGGGTAAGAAAGTCAATAAATATTGAGGGTGGTACATAATAATATCTCCCTGTATCCGGGCAGAAAAAAATACTCTAAAAGTCCAGAAACAGAACCGCTTTTATCAACCTTTCAAATTTTTCTTTTACCCTGCCGGCTGTTTCAGTGACTTCATTATGTGATAATTTACTATCAGATATCCCTGCCGCGTAATTTGTTATACAGGAGACCGATGCAGTCAGAATTCCCCTGGAAGCGGCATAATAAACTTCGGGTACAGTCGACATACCAACCGCATCTCCGCCAAAATTCCTTGTCATCTTAATTTCTGCCGGAGTTTCGTAAACCGGACCCTTATTATACCAATAGACTCCTTCCTGTAAAACAATTTGTTCATTTTCGGCAGCTTTTGCTATTACCGAATTCAGCAGAGGTGAAGGAAACTGCAGGAAATTATGTTTTTCTCTTATCCCGGAAATTCCCATAAGTTCGGTCATTTCTCTTTTTATATTAAATCCTATAAATGACTTTGTAAGCATAAGGTCCCCGGGTACGAAATCACGGTTAACTCCACCGGCAGCATTTGTTGCAATCAGGTATTTTACGCCCAGTTTTTCTGCGATATATGCCGGAAGTACACATTCTGACAGGTGGTAACCCTCGTAAAAATGAATTCGTCCCTGGAAAAGGAGGAGTTTCCTTCCGCCGAAATGAGCAAAATGAATTTTTCCCCGGTGCCCCTCGATCGTTGAAGGGGGATAAGAAGGCAGTTCTGATGTTGAGATTGTAAGGTCTACTTCCACACTGTCGGCAAAATCTCCCAAACCGCTTCCCAGTATGATGGCAATTTCCGGGTCAAAGGCTTTATTTTTCCTCAGATGAGAAACAAGATCTTTGTATTTAAAATCGATGTCGAGCATATATTAAAATAAAATTCCTGCCAGCGTTGCTGTCATCAGGGTAGCCAGTGACCCGCCAAGAACTGCTTTTAATCCCAGTGAGGCAATATCGGGTTTACGTGATGGCGCCAGCGGACTCAATCCTCCAATTTGTATGGCTATTGAACTGAAGTTTGCAAAACCGCATAAAGCATAAGTTGCCATCAATATGGTCTTTGGGTCAAGGATCTGTTTGGCTTCTATTAAGCTTCCGAGATCAAGGTAGGCAACAAATTCATTAAGAACAATCTTGGTACCAAGCAGACTTCCGAAATTTAATGCATCATGCCATGGAACCCCGATGCCGAATGCAATAAACTGCAGTACCCAGCCGAGCACCAATTGAAAATTTAGAGGTTTACCGTACATTTCCTTCAGGGGTTGATTCCATCCCATTATATCGCCCAGCCCCAGCAGTAAATAATTGATCAATGCTATAAGCGCAATAAAAGCAATAAGCATCGCTCCTACGTTAAGCGCAAGCATAAGACCGTCGGATGCCCCGTTCGCCGCCGCCTCAACAACATTAGATGCATTCTTTTCAATTTTAACCTTTACAGTACCTTTTGTTTCAGGTTCGGTGGTTTCAGGAAAAAGGATCTTTGAAATAACAAGTGCCGCAGGAGCCGCCATCACACTAGCGCCCAGAAGCTGGGTTGCAAATAACTGTCTCGCCTGGTCGAGTGGTATACCCAGTGTGTTGGCGTATGAATTACCTAAGATCTGAATGTAAGCTGCCATCACCCCGCCGGCAATTGTAGCCATACCTCCGATCATTATAGTGAGTATCTCACTGCGTGTCATACCCTTGATAAAAGGCTTTATCATCAGGGGAGCTTCTGTCTGACCCACAAAGATATTTGCGGTACACGACAGAGATTCGGCCCCGCTGGTTCCCATAAACTTAGCCATTACCCATGCCATTCCCTGCACAATCCTCTGCATTATTCCCAGGTAATACATTATCGACATAAGGCTGGCAAAGAAGATAATAGTAGGCAGCACCTGGAAAGCAAAGAACATACCCAGACTTCCATCCTGACCCGGAGATACAGCAAGGTTGCCGAAAACAAACTTTGCACCCTCAGTAGTAAAATTCAAAAGAAGAACGAAGAAACCGCTAACCCAGTAGAAAAAATCCTTTGGCCATCCGAGCGGCGAAAATATAGTTCCCAGGTAATCTCCTTTAAGTATCAGAATAGCGAAAATAACCTGGAGAACAATTCCACTTATTACCAGCCTCCAGTTTATGTTCTTTTTGTTATTTGAAAAAAGGAAAGCAATTCCAAGAAGTAAAATAAGACCGAGTATTCCCCGGAGTATTCCTGTAATATCCATTAGAGTCCTTCTTCTTTAGGAATGTAATGACATTTTCTGCACCTTGCTTCATATATATCTGAAGCACCGACAATCACCCGTTCGGCAGAATGAGTTTTTCTCTGTGTTTTATCTGCGGGATTACCGCAGACTACGCATATGGCAAGCGTTTTTGTTATGTACTCTGCAATTGAAAGCAGCTGCGGCATCGGCTCAAATGGAATGCCCTTATAGTCCTGATCGAGTCCTGCTGCAATTACACGTTTGCCCTGGTTGGCAAGAGTATTACAAACATCAACTATGCTCATTGGAAAGAACTGTGCTTCATCGATACCGACTACCTGTATATCAGCTGCCAGGTCAAGGATGTCGCCGGGATCGTCAATTAATAATGAAGGCAGCGACTGATCGCTGTGAGATACAATTGCTTTTGCTGAAAATCTCGTATCAATACGGGGTTTGAAAACGAGTACATTTTGCCGGGCTATTTCAGCACGGCGGAGTCTTCTTATCAGTTCCTCCGTTTTACCGCTGAACATGCAGCCTGCAATTACTTCAATCCATCCTGTGTCCCTTGGGAGGGAGTGGGGGGTATATTCCATCATATATTTCTCTTACTTTAAGTTTTCATCCCCGAAAGGGAAGGGTAAAAGTTCACCAAGTTTAAAAGTTTTTAATTCATTGTTATGATTTATTAGGACTACATCTATACCGCTGCAGAAATCATTCAGAACCTGGCGGCATGATCCGCAGGGGGGACAAAAGTCGGGATCATCGCTTGCTATCGCAATGGCCTTAAATTTCCTGTAACCTTCGGAGAGAGCTTTAAAGAGAGCGACCCTTTCGGCACAAAGTGTAAGACTGTAAGAACTTGTTTCAATATTTCCGCCGGTAAAAACTTTACCATCTTCCGTAAGCAGTGCTGAACCTACCCTGAATTTCGAATAGGTAGGAATTGCTTTTTCCCTTGCTTCAGCAGCTAAACCTGCGAGTTCCTTATATTCCATTATAACCACAATTTTACTGGCAAAAATATGGCATTAAATAAAAAGTTCAAACTAATTACCCGGTATCTTTTTTCAGCATTGCATAAAAAGTGGGTGTAAAATAATTATTAATTAATCCCTCTTTATCAGAAGCTAATTTTTTCAGGACTAAAATTGTCCCTGTTATCCGAAGCAGTTTAAAGAGCAACAGGTGAAAACTGCTCCACAAAATTCCCCCCGGGTTCTGATCAAGTATAGTTACAGTCTCGGCCGTTTTCAAGTACAGCCTATACTCTTTGAATAAAAGCTTCAGTTCAGTTAACGAAAATAACTGTGCAAGGTCATTCCTTCCCATCTCGCTTTTTCTAAAATATCTTAAGAAATATTTTTTAATTGCTGGTCTTTTAAATAGTGCCAGAAGCGGGATTCCCCAGTGTGGATCTGAAACCAGGTTAAAGATTGATTTTCTGTTGGGTGTGCTCAGATAAACAGAACCGTTCTGTCTTAGTATCCTTGACACTTCCTGTATGAACAGGCCGGGTTGTTCTATATGTTCAATTACATCCTGGAGAATTATCATGTCGAATGATGAGTTCCTGAATGGAAGTATCTCGGCTCTGCCATTAATCAATGGATAATTAATAGAAAAATCCTGCTGTCTTTTTAGTCGCAGCAGACTCAGATCATAACTTATAACATTATTATTCTCAGCAAATAGTGCAGATGTACCTCCTTCTCCCGATCCAAGGTCAAGGATATCCAGGTTTTCACACTTTACCACCGAAGAGATAATTTCTTTTACAACTGCAGCCCGTTTATAGCGCAGATCCCGACCCCTCTTCCACCTGTTAAAATTAGGATGTTTCTGATCCAGCCAGGCTGTATTCAGTGTTAAATTATCGTGTGAAATATTCTGCATAGATTCAACTCTTTACAAACAAAATAGAGAAGTTTCCCTGAAATAAAAAGCTGATAGCAAAATGACGACTCAGGATTAATCCTGCTTCCATTCCACTTTTCGGAATAATGAGTTGAAAAAATTTATAACCAGGAAGATCTCATAGGCAATATCCAGATACAGGAGCCGGATGAGATTAATACGGTAATTGAAGTTTTTCTGCACATAAGATAAGATCAGAATATCAGTTGAGAGCTTAACTACAGCCGGCCACGCAAAGTTTAGATTAATGAACATCAGGAGCGGGGAGAAAAGCATAAAAAGATTTAACAGATGCCACCCGGCGAGGATCAACTTAATTTTAAGACTGTAATGGAGTGAAGTCTGGGTATGACGAGCCTTCTGCTGTAAATAATCGTGCAGATTGTCCATAGTATATGAGTAAACCATGGCCTTTTTATCAAAGAATACTTTGATCTTCAATTTATTCCCTGCAGCCTCTCTCAGAAGCAGATCATCATCTCCACTGACCGTATCCAGTGTTTTGTTATAACCCCCGATCCTGGTAAAAGCTTCCTTAGAAAATCCCATATTTCTGCCGGCCGCTGTATATGGCAGACCGAGAGAGGCCAGACTAAAGGATAGGAAATGACTCTTCAGATTTTCAACACAAGAAAGACTGCTGATAAAATTCTTTTCCTTTCTGATTAGAGGTGCGGGGCCGAAAATAAAATCAAATCCCTGCTCAAACAGCGCTGATGCAGTGCCCAGCCATCCCGAAGAAGGAAGACAGTCGGCATCAGTTATCATAATATATGGATACTTAGCGCCTTCGATTCCTTTCAGCAAAGCTCCTCTCTTAGCAGGAAGGGACTTTTCCCCGGCTCTAATTACTCTGAAATTCGATCTGTTCCCGGTGCATTTTACAGCTCTGGCATATGTTCCGTCAACCGAATTGTCATCAGCAATAATCATTTCAAATTTTCCGTCGGGGTAAATAATACTTTTTACTGAGTTAAGCAGCCCTTCGATATTATCCTCCTCATTTTTTGCTGCCGCTATTACGGAGATTGGTGTACTGTCACCTGCAGGCAGAATATCCCGGAGCAGTTTGACAAACCCGATTACAAGCACCAGCTGTACCAGCAGATAGAATACAGAAATTAGAATCATTTATGAAAAAATCCCCGTCTCAATTAATTAATTGTTAAAATAACAATACAATAGTATTAAATATCCCTGCAAATTTACACGGTTTCTTATTTGTTAAGGATGAGCGACGAAAGTGACGGAAAGAAAAAAAATCAAGCGCAAAAATATTTTGTTTTTTATAAATAAAAATTAGTATTTTAATTGCAATATTGAAATTGAATAAACAATTGAGATCCGGCAAATATTAATTGATACGATTTACCTCTTCCATTATTTTTTTCCCAACTACAAAAGGAATAATTTAATCACCGGGCATACATCCGTCTGCTTTTATGGTTCTTCGTATTTTTTGCCCCGGGCTTTAGATGTAATGCGTAGAAAATTACTGCCATTATTAATAGTCGGAAAATCATTTAATACTTAATGATCTAAATAAATAACTTACTCGTTAAACCAATCTAAATTTAAGGAGACCTTATGAGGAGGCATTTACCGATTGTTGCCGTACTTGCTTTTGTAGCTGTATGGACAATGAACTCTTTTGCTCAGTTTACTTCAGATCCGAGGAAGATGAGCGTTTACAAACCTCAGGACGGCACATTTTATCAGGTTCCTCCCGGAGCTGATAATTATCAAAATCCAAATCACGAAAGTAAAATATATGTTTTTCGTGACCAGGTAGTTGATGTGTACCCTAACTTTCGTGTGCATCCCAGTACTTTAGCACAAAGCGAGGTACCAATTACCAGAGGTTTGGATCCCAATATTTTATTCGCTTCAGCAAACGTCTATAGACCCAGCCCCTTTTTGATAACAGAGGGAATTTATGTTTCAACAGATGGCGGTAATACATGGTTTGGAAGTGATACCTGCACTTCAGCCCCAATAAATGATCACCTGGGAGATCCAGGACCCGGTGTAGGACCTGATGGAACATTATATATGTCATTTCTCGGTTATTCAGGGGGAATGAAGGTTGCATATTCAAATGACTTTGGAAACACCTGGTCGCCAAGCATTATACTTCAATCAGGATCCGTTGATAAAAACTTAACTGCTGTTGATAACGTTCCTGGTAGTCCCTACCTGGGAAATGCATACGTGGTATGGTCAGATTTTAATCAATCAAATCCTTCTGCAACCGCTTCGTACAGCACAGATGGTGGTGTTACATGGTCAACATATCAGCATATAAATTCTTCTGCTACCGGGCATTATACTCAGGGTGTTAACCCTGCTGTAGGTCCCGGCGGAGTTGTTTATGTTGCCTGGCAGAGCCCGGTATCCGGAAGTCCTTTCACAGGTGATTTTGTGGGACTTGGAAAGTCTACCGATGGAGGTGCCTCATGGACATATGATAATAACATTTATGACTGTAATGGTATCCGCGGTACTCTGACATTCGCTGGTGCTTCAGGCATAAGAGTGAATGATTTTCCGGCGCTGGCTGTTGACAACTCGGGCGGCCCGAGAAATGGCTGGCTTTACATTGTAACTGCTGAAAGAAATCTTGCTCCGGCAGGTTCAGATCCCGATATCGTTATGCATTATTCTTCCGACGGCGGTACTACCTGGTCTGATGGTATCAGGGTTAACCAGGATGCAATGAATAATGGACAATTTCAGTATATGCCCGCTGTCTGCGTAGGCGAAGATGGCGCTGTAAACGTTGTATATTATGATACACGTAATTATACCGGCGGCGGTTCTCCCGATTCAGCCGAAGTGTACCTTTCAAGATCAGTAGATGGCGGAGCCACATTTATTGATATCCCTGTTAGTGACCACAAATTTAAACCAAAACCTATTGCAGGTTTAGCTGGTGGATATCAGGGAGATTATATAGGTGTTACTGAATCTAATGGTAACGTATACCCTTATTGGGCAGATGATATATCTGGTGTTTACCAGGCATGGACAGCACAGGTATCTTTCGGACCACCTTGTGAGGTTGAGAATGCATCCAATCCTGATCCAGCTTCCGGTGCAACAGATGTAGATATTAATTTATCACAGCTCAGCTGGACGAATGGTGCAGGCGCTGTCACTAATGAGCTCTATTTTGGTACAAGTCCAACAAACCTTACATTAGTACAATCCGGATCTTTGTCTACATCATGGACAATAGACCCAAGTTATCTTCCATTAGATTATTACACAAATTATTATTGGAAAGTAGTAGAATTGGGAGATACTTGTAACTCAAGTATTATTTTCGGTTTCAAGACAATACAGGATCCGAATTTCCATATGGTTTCTGATACACTGTACCCTCAGAGTCTTGATTACTGGACCGGTACAACCGACGGATCTACCAAGACGGATATCAGCGAAGTGAGAACTGCTGATCCTGAAGTAGGCTGGATGGCTTTTGATATAAGTTCCATCCCAAGTCAGGCAACTGTTACAGGTGTATCATTCAATGGATATGTAAATGATACGAACTGGCCATATTGGAGTATTACCCCTATGCCTGATAATCCTGTCACAAGCAGTGCATCAATTGTCTATAATGACGTTATGGCCGGATATGACCAGGGAGTTGCGTATTTATATTCAGATGAATCCTCTTCATACACTACCGGGTGGCATACCTATTTGTTAGAAAGCAATGCTGTTTCAGATCTCCAGGATGCAGTTACAGGCTCCCAGGGATGGTTTGGTACCGGTATTGTGGATCGTGATTTTTCCACGACATACTACATTAACTTCGACGGCTGGAATGAAGCCAATCCTCCTTATATAGTTGTCGACTACTACTATGTAACTCCTGTTGAGCTTTCTTCCTTTACTGCTTCTACAGATAATGGGACAGTAAACCTGAACTGGTCGACTGCTACGGAAACCAATAACAAAGGTTTTGAGATAGAACGTAAATCAGTTAACGGTGAATACCAGAAGGTTGGATACGTAGCCGGTTTCGGAACAACAACAGAACCTAAGAGCTATACCTTCACAGACAATAAAGTTGAGGGCGGACAGTATACATACAGGTTGAGACAGGTCGATCTGAATGGCTCATCTTCCTATTCAAAAGAAGTAGAAGTTGAAGTTACTGTTCCTAAAGTATTCTCACTGGCTCAGAATTATCCGAATCCTTTTAATCCGACAACACTCATACAATATTCAATTCCTGCTGAACAGCATGTGAAACTGAATGTTTATAATCTGCTCGGTGAAAAAGTGATGACTCTGGTTGACGGCATACAGAAATCAGGTCAGCACGAAGTTAACTTCAATGCTTCAAATCTTGCCAGTGGTGTTTATATCTACAAGCTTGAGGCCGGGACCCAATCTTCTATAAAGAAGATGGTTCTGATGAAGTAATAAGCAATAAATAATCCGGATTAAAATGGTCAATTAATAGTGTTGGATCATTCTGGAAGTCCATTAACAGGCTGTTTTTCACGAACAGCCTGTTTTTGTTTAAAAAGAATTTTGTTTTTTAATTTCAAAATTCATTATTTTAATTCAGTAATAAAATAGTCTTTAACCGGAAGTAACTTGTCAGCCTGAGTTCCAATCTATTTGTCGATGTATATAAGATAGAAAAGTTTAATTATAAATTCGTATACAGCTCCCTACTGTAATTCTATACAATTACTTCCTGATCTATTTTTTTGTAATATTGAACCAAAATCCTCAAACAGCAAATAATCATTCAGCAAAATATGATCTTTCTAATCAACCAAACATTAACTTACCAATTAAGGAGACTTTATGAGGAGTCATTTACCGGTTATTGTCCTTCTGGCTTTATTATGCGGCGGGACAATAAATCTATTTGCTCAGAGTTCTTCAGAAGATCCACGATGGTCAAGGCCATCAATTGATCTAACCAACTCAGTTGTTCAAAACACCAAGTGGCAGCCTGCTGTGCAGGTACACAGGCAATACAACTTCCGTGATGTTGTTGCCGATGTAAGCCCAAACTTCAGACCGTTTCCCACAACCAATACCACTCAGTCAGAAATGAGTATCGATGTTCACCCAACCGATCCTGACAACGTTTTCGCTTCGGCCAATGCATCAACCTGGCCGGTTACCACAATTTATGGTACGGGTGTTTATTGGAGTTTAGATGGAGGTACTTCCTGGTCTGGTGCTGATAACCCACCCTTCGGTGGAAATGGCGGCGATCCTGCATCAGTTATCGGACCGAATGGATATTATTATGAAGGATACCTGGTAGGAGGCAGCTATGCCCTCGGTATCGCAGTATCAACTAACAGTGGAGCAAACTGGTCAACTCATACAGTATATGCCAGCGGCAACCAGGATAAAGAACATGTAATGGTTGACAAAACAGCTTCAAGCCCTTATGTAAACCGTGTATATTATCCCTGGTCAAATCTGAACGCTTCGCAGGTAGGATTAGTCTATTCGACGGATTTTGGTTCGACCTGGTCGGCATATAAAAATGTCTCAGCCGGAGTAGTTACATCAGGATTTGGACAAGGACCAAACGTACAGACTGCAGCAAATGGTGATGTTTATGTATGTTATGCAGTCTATGATGCAAACTGGACAGATGGAGAAGACGCAATAGGATTCTCGAAATCGACGGATGGAGGTGCAACCTGGACCGGAACTCGTGCTTATGATCATTTAAACTTCGGGATCCGTGGTACATTATCAAGCAAGGGCGGAATGAGAGTGAATTCCTTTCCGAGTATGGCGGTAGACAGATCTGGTGGTCCTAACGATGGTAATATTTATATCTGCTGGCCTCAAAGAAGTGTAGCACCGGCCGGAAATGATCCTGATGTTATAATGGTAAAATCAACTGACGGGGGAACAACCTGGTCAGCACCGTTCAGAGTAAATGATGATGCACTTAATAATGGAAAAGACCAGATATTCCCCTGGTGTACTGTAGACCAGTCAACCGGACAGCTGATGGTAGTATTTTATGACAGTCGTAATGTAACCAACAATATGGCTGAAGTATTTATGGCTACTTCTTATGACGGAGGAGATACATTTAATAATTTCGTTGTAAGTGATCAGTCGTTTGTTTTTGGTCCTATTGCGGGATTCGCCGGCGGTTATGGCGGCGATTATATCGGGATTGCAGCAGTTAATGACGTAGCATACCCATACTGGATGGACAGCAGGACAGGTAATTCACAGGGCTGGATGGCAAAGGTAACCTTCGGACCTCCTTGTCCTGTTGAAGCAGCTACAGATCCTACACCGGCAAACGGCGCTATGGATGTTTCAAATGAGTTAGCACAGCTTAGCTGGTCAAACGGTGCCGGCGCAGTAACGAACGAGTTATACTGGGGAACCGATCCCGGCAACCTGGCGCTCGTACAGAGCGGAAGCCTGGCTTCAAGTTGGGATATCACCGGCGGGCCGCTTCAATATTCAACTAATTATTATTGGAGAGTTAACGAAATTGGTGACACCTGTAATCAGAATGGTCCAATCTGGAGCTTTACTACTGAACAGGATCCAAGTCTTATTACTCTTTTCTTTGACGATTTCGAGAGTGGAACCGACCTCTGGACAATAACCAATGACGGCGGAACCTGTGTCTGGGAGATATTTACTCCTCCTTACCCGAATACCTACACTCTCCCCTGCGGCGGGCAATGCAATGGAGTATTTGCAGCAGACGTAGATGAGTGCGGAAGCGGTTCTACACTGTTGTCAACTGCAAAAGTAACAGAGATTATTGATGCCAGTCAGTTCCAGACTGTCACAGTTGAGTGGGATAATGACTGGAATGCAATCGATAATGGAGACTTTGCATACGTTGATGTAAGTACCGACGGCGGAACAACCTGGCAAAACGTTGTAACCTTTAATGGGACGGATGTAAGCAATTCGCACGAAAATTATGATATCTCATCAATGGTTGCTCTTACTACCTTTGAACTCAGATTTAAGTCAGTACAACCCGGATGGGACTGGTGGTGGGCAGTTGATAATGTAAAAGTGATGGCCTGGAATATGATCCCGGTTGAACTTTCATCATTTACTGCTTCGGCAAGCGAGGGAAATGTTGCACTTAACTGGTCAACCGCAACAGAAACCAACAATCGCGGTTTTGATGTTGAACGTAAATCTGAAAACGGTCAGTATCAGAAGGCCGGCTATGTTCCCGGATTCGGAACTACTACTTCTGCCAAGAACTATTCTTACACAGATGAAAATGTAGCTGCCGGAAATTACACGTACAGACTTAGACAGATTGACCTGGACGGTACTTCTAAATATTCAAATGAAGTAGAGGTTGAGGTTACTGTTCCTGCTAAATTCGCGTTGGAACAGAACTATCCTAATCCGTTCAACCCGACAACAATGATAAAATATTCTATTCCTCAGGATCAGCAGGTTAAACTGAATGTATATAACCTGCTCGGTGAGAATGTAATGACACTTGTAAACGGTTTCGAAAAAGCAGGACAGCATGAAGTTAACTTCAATGCTGCCAGCCTTGCCAGCGGCGTTTATTTCTATAAACTTGAAGCTGGTACACGGACTTCGATCAAGAAGATGGTCCTGATGAAGTAATGTTCATCTGATCTGAAGAATTCAAAAGGCTGCTCAGAGTTGGGCAGCCTTTTTTTTGAAAACTGAAGATTGCCTTCTATGGTCGGGAAGGATTACGGGATTAAGGAAATTATTTTTATATTTTTACTTTTAATATTTACGAGCTGAAGAATCCGGGATATGAAAATAAAAATTCTGCTTTACCTGTTTTTTTCAATTACATTTTCAATGAATGCCCAGAATTTCTGGGAAAAAATTGATAGTCCTACTTCAAAAAAATTAACATCCGTAATTTTCATTGATAGTTCAAATGGCTGGGCGGCCGGAGATTCCGGATTGATTATTCATACTACAGATGCAGGGGAAAGCTGGACAACCCAAAATTATAACGATTCAATTGCCATAGTGAATTTGTGTTTCCTTAGCGATCAGCTTGGTTTTGCTTCGGCAACCAGTACAAACTATGAACCTTTCGGTTCATATCTACTGAAAACGACAGACGGTGGAATGAACTGGAGCTCGGATTTTTTGAGAATAGGCGAGGCATTTGTTCATTCTATTACCTTCATTGATTCTCTGAATGGATTTGCCGTTGGATACCCTTCCTTTTTCCTCCGTACATCCGATGGAGGTGAATCCTGGCGGTCTGTTACCCGTGATTCCTCAATTTATGCTCAGTGGCCCCCGGAAACGGTTAAATTTTATGATTCCAGTTATGGATTTGCATGCGGGGGTACCCGTGATGTGGTAGGAGTAATATGGAAAACAACAGATAGCGGTTATTCATGGACCACAGTTGTTGATTCAACCTCTGCTCCCCCCGAACCGCTTTATGCCATCCAGATATTTGATTCTTTAAATGTACTTGTATTAGGGGGCGATCCTGAATTCGGGGCAAGTGTTTTAAGATCTTATGATGGCGGCAGCTCCTGGAGATATTATAATGTCGGCATCTTATGGTTCCCGGTAGAGATGGGTTTCAGAACGGCAGCAGAAGGATGGGCTCCAATGGGCCCTAAACGAGGTTTTTTGTTTACAGATGATTCGGGTGAGAATTGGTCATTTATTAATACTCCTGATTCTGCATATGTAACCAACATTAGTTTCCCCGATTCTATACATGGCTATGCGGTTGGTATAAACGGGACTATGTTAAAATATACTTATCCGAAACCAAATAATATTGAAACTGAGACAGGTATGGCCGGATCATTCTACCTTGCTCAGAACTACCCTAATCCCTTTAACCCGGTAACGAGCATAAGTTACAGAATAAAATCCGCGGGAATGGTCTCAATTAAAGTTTATAATGTTCTTGGTAAACAAATTGCTTCCCTGGTGAATGAGTATAAACCGGAAGGGAGTTACACAGTTGAATTTAATGGGAGCGATTTACCCAGCGGCGTGTACTTGTACAGGTTAAGATCAGGGGAGTACAGTGCGGTGAAAAAAATGTTACTGGTAAAATAGCTTATTCCCAGTCGTCTTCAAGGAGCCAGCCTTCTGCGAGTTCCTGCCTGATCCCTGTAATAAACCGTGATGGCTTGGAAAGTGTCATTCCTGCTTCTCTGTCGAACATATTCATTGGGTAGGTAATAAAAAGATTCTGCTTGGCCCTCGTTGAAGCTACATACATCAACCTTCGCTCCTCTTCCAAAGCATCAATGCTTTCAGCAGAGCGGTATGACGGAAAGAACCCTTCAACCGCATGAATAATAAACACAGAATGCCACTCCAATCCCTTTGCGGAATGTATCGTTGAGAGTGTCAGGTATTCTTCCTCCTTGTCTGCGGGACCAATATCGATTACACTGTCGATAATAGGCTCAATTGCCATATCAGCAAGCAGCGTATCCAGTGTTTTATAATTCTCCGCGATATTCTGGAATATTTCCATATCCTTATTCCGCTTATTAAAATCATCGTATTTCTGTTTGAAAATAGGATGATAGTAATCGAGCACCAGCTGAAGCTTTTCTGACGGAAGCGATTTTTCTGTATGAAGTTTATAAAGTAACTGGAAAAGATTTACCATCCTGTCGTTGTATTTGAAAGATGGCTGCTGATGGGGACTGGATTTAATCGATAGTCTTGCCAGCGCAAGTTCATCAAGAATCTTCTGGGCAGTCTTCGGACCCACGCCTTCATGCAGAAGCAGCACTCTGTACCAGCTTACAATGTCTTTGGGGTTTGCGGCAATTCTCAGGAATGCCAGCACATCTTTTATATGTGCAGTTTCGATAAACTTCATTCCGCCAAATTTCTGGAATGGAATGTTTGCCTTGCCGAGTTCAATTTCAAGATCAAAAGAGAAAAAAGATGATCTGAAGAGAACCGCAATATCATTCAGGGGAATACCTTCTTCTCTTAATTCAAGGACCTTCTCAACAATAAATTTCGACTGAAGATTCTCCGTGGAGGCAGCAATAATATTGGGCAATGCTCCGCCGGGTTTCCTGGTATATAAATGCTTTTCGTATTTCTCGGCGGCTCTTTCGATAATATGATTTGTAAAATCAAGCACCGGCTGTATGCTTCTGAAGTTTTCCTCAAGCTTGATGATCTTTACGTCCTTAAAGAGTTTCGGGAATTCCATTATGTTTTTGAAATTCGCACCCCGGAATGAATAAATCGACTGGGAATCATCTCCCACAACCATAACATTGTTGTTATGCTGCGTAAGTCCCTTTACAATATCCGCCTGCAGTTTGTTAGTGTCCTGATATTCGTCTACCATAACAAAATTAATTGTAGACAAGAGCGATTTTGCGCCGGGGGAAAGTTCCTGAAGAAACTTATTAAGGTACACGAGCAGATCATCGTAATCAAAAAGGTTATTTTTTCTTTTATATTCTTCAAAGACTTTTTTAATGGCAAGTATTTTATCGAGCTGTTCTATAAAGTGAGGATAGTCCTCTTCAATTATATCTTCTACCCTACGGCCTGTATTCACGCTCAGGCTGTATACCTTATTAAGAGTCCGCTTATTGGGAAATCTCTTTTCCTTTCCTACAAGTCCCGACTGATTTCTTATCAGGTTAATGACATCTTCACTATCACCCTGATCCAGTATAGTAAATGAAGGATTTATACCAAGCGCCTTAGCATATTTACGAAGTGTCAGGTTAGCAAACGAGTGAAACGTACCGCCTCTTATTTTAGCGCAGCGGTTATCAAGTAGTATGGAAGCGCGGTTCATCATCTCATTAGCTGCTTTACGGGTGAAAGTAAGCAGGACAATCGACTGGGGATCATAGCCAAGCTCTACAAGTCTGGCCACGCGAAAAACAAGAGTCCTTGTTTTTCCTGTCCCCGCTCCCGCTATTATAAGGTAAGCGCCTTCCAGAGCAGAAGCCGCTTCGTATTGAGCGGGATTCAGCTCGTTCTGGTAATTAATTGTGAAACGGGACTCATCCATTTCACGTTTAATAAAACCGGATTGTCCCGTTTCGTGTATTCGTTTTAATTTATATTTCTTCTGAATCATCTACGCAGGTATTTCGGCTTTCCTAATATCTCTGAAAAAACTATAAATTCTTTTAATGACTGTGGAGAATATATTTTTTTTCTTAAATCATCAAAAGGATAAGGTACTTCCTTATTGCGTTCAGCAAGCATGCGTTCAAATCTTTCTGCTTCTTTTTCAATAGCTGCATCAACTTTTGGTGATCCTTTTATAATCAGATAATGCGTGTGCCAGCTCTTATCCAGCTTATGTTCTGTCGTTGACTGCTCGTGCCATTCCTCCGACTCAGTGTGCCATTCCTTATTCTCTGAATGCCATTCAGAATCCTCCGAATGCCACTCGGAATCTTCAGTATGCCATTCTTTATCTTCTGTATGTTCTGAGGGGGGTACTTTTCTCATTTCAGCTTTTTCGGCATCCGATTCCATTTTCCGCTGACTGGTATAATCACTTTCTCCCTTGAACAAACCTTCGATTTCTTTAAGGATATCGTATTCGCCCTGCGTTCCTTTTTTTTCATAACCCGGTGAAGAATAATTATTCCTGGTGCTGTCATCAGGACTATTCGAAGGGCGGGGCGGAGTTTTCCCTTTATCCTTTTTCTTAAACAGAGAGTTAAGAAATGCGAATATTATGAACAGGTAAATAAGTATTTGAATATACTCGCTCATCAGCTGTCTTTATCCTTTTTCCTCTCAGGTTTGGAAATAGCGTTTCTCATATCTGTATCTGATTGAATATTCTTCATCCCGTAATAATCCATAATACCTAGATTTCCTGATCTGAATGCCTCAGCCATTGCTTTTGGCACTTCAGCCTCGGCTTCAACCACTCTTGCACGCTGTTTTGCAACTTCTGCAATGTTTTCCTGCTCGGTTGCCACTGCAGCAGCGCGTCTTTCTTCCGCTTTCGCACGGGCAATCTTAAGATCAGCTTCAGCCTGATCAGTCTGCAGTTTTGCGCCGATATTCTCCCCGACGTCCACATCTGCAATATCAATTGAAAGTATCTCAAAAGCAGTACCTGAATCAAGTCCTTTTGCAAGAACACTTTTCGAGATCCTGTCGGGATTTTCAAGAACGTGCTTATGAGAATCGCTTGACCCGATTGTAGACACGATTCCCTCGCCAACCCTTGCCAGGATAGTTGCTTCACCGGCGCCGCCCACAAGTCTCTCAATATTGGCACGAACAGTAATTCTGGCGATCGCCTTCAGCTGAATGCCGTCTTTTGCCACTGCAGCTACCACCGGTGTCTCAATTACTTTGGGCAGGACTGACATTTTGACAGCTTCTAAGACATCACGGCCTGCCAAATCTATCGCAGTTGCACGCTCAAATGTCAGACCCAGGTTCGCTTTGTCTGCCGAAACCAGTGCATTGATGACTTTTACAACATTTCCACCAGCCAGGTAATGAGCTTCAAGTTTATTCTGTTCCACCTGAATACCGGCTTTAGTTGCTGTAATCATACTTCTGACGATTACCACCGGGGGAACTTTTCTTAGCCGCATTCCGATCAGATCTTTAAAGATCTTTAATTTTACCCCTGAAAAATAGGCCGTAATAAACAGTCCTATTGGAACAAAATAGAGGAAAACGATTAAAAAGAGTATTATTGCTATTATTATTACGATTGATAGTCCGGTTAAGGCTTCCATTGCGAGCTCTCCAAGAATTTTTAATTGGATTTTAATTTTAACATATATTTACTTTATTAGCAATAAATGGAGCATTTTTTAGACAGATAACTTCTTTTTGGGAAAAGTTAAAATTGAACAGGAGATGGGATTTCGGCTTAAAAATTGATTTCAGCTACTCATGCAACCTACCTCACTTTCAATGGTATAATAATTGTTTAATTATCAAAGAGAATGAACTCGATGCAGAAATTTATGGTTTAATTTAAGGAAGTGAATTTTAGTAATTATAAATAATAATAAATGAGGGATTTTTTTGAATTTTTGCCAGCTTGATTGCAGAATTATCTATTTATATATTAACAAGAGAGTTTAGCAGAAGCGTAAAAAACCTCATTTGAAAGTAAGGAATCATTATGGATGGAAATTTCTCAGACAGACTTCAGGATGTAATCAGGTTAAGCCGTGAAGAAGCTCTTCGGCTTGGCCATGACTATATCGGTACTGAGCACTTATTGTTAGGAATAATCAGGGAAGGACAGGGTGTAGCTGTTAGAATTCTAAGGAATCTCGACTGCGATCTTATGAAACTGAAGAAAGCGATCGAAGATACTGTCAGAACGTCAGGCGGCACTCTAACAATTGGAAATATCCCGCTTACGAAACAGGCTGAAAAGGTATTGAAAATTACGCAGATTGAATCGAAAATTTATAAGGCAGATGTTATCGGAACGGAGCATTTACTTTTATCGCTGTTGAGGGATGAAGACAATATTGCTACCCAGATACTTCACCAGTTTAACGTGACATACGATTCTGCAAGGGCAGAACTGAATTCAATGTTAAGCAGCAAGAATCCGAAAGATCCCGCAGGAGCTGTTCCGCCTGCCGATAAAAAAGTTGAAAGAACGAAGACACCTGTTCTCGATAATTTCGGTCGTGATCTTACCAAGCTGGCAATGGAGGATAAACTTGATCCTGTTGTGGGCAGGGAGAGAGAGATCGAGCGGGTTGCGCAGATCTTAAGCCGAAGGAAAAAGAACAACCCTGTTCTGATCGGCGAACCGGGCGTAGGTAAAACAGCTATAGCCGAGGGACTTGCTTTAAGAATAATGCAGAAGAAAGTTCCCCGTATCCTACAGGATAAAAGAGTTGTTACTCTTGACCTTGCAGGATTGGTTGCCGGAACAAAATACCGCGGTCAGTTTGAAGAGCGAATGAAGGCATTGATGAATGAGCTTGAAAAAGCAAACGAAGTTATTCTTTTCATCGATGAGCTTCATACTATAGTAGGTGCTGGCGGTGCTTCGGGATCGCTCGATGCATCAAACATGTTCAAACCTGCACTTGCACGCGGCGATATTCAGTGTATTGGTGCAACTACACTCGATGAATACCGCAAGTATATCGAAACTGACGGTGCGCTCGACAGAAGGTTTCAGAAAGTTATGGTTGAACCGCCGACATATGAAGAAACACTGCAGATATTAAACAACATCAAGTTTAAATATGAAGAGCATCACCATGTAAAATACAGCTCAGATGCTATTGATTCAGCTGTAAAACTGAGCAACCGTTATATAACCGACAGGCATCTGCCTGATAAAGCGATCGACGTAATAGATGAGGCAGGATCAAGAGTACATATGGGCAACTTTGAAGTTCCCCAGGAGGTTCTTGATCTTGAAGAAAGTATTGAAAAGGTAAGAGTAGAAAAAGCGACCGTTGTAAAAAGACAGGATTATGAAGAAGCTGCCCGATTAAGGGACAAGGAAAGAAACCTTCAGTCGGATCTTGAAATAGCACGCAGGGAATGGGAAGCGAAGACAAAGGATATAGTTCATGATGTTAATGAAGAGGATATTGCCACTGTTGTTGCTATGATGACAGGTATCCCTGTTAACCGTGTAGCGCAGACTGAATCTGAAAAGCTTCTGAATATGACTGACGCTCTGAAGAAACAGATCGTAGGTCAGGATGAAGCAGTAGGCAAGCTTACAAAAGCGATCCGCAGAACAAGAGCAGGATTAAAGAATCCGAACAGACCTATAGGAAGCTTCATCTTCCTTGGTCCTACCGGTGTCGGTAAAACAGAGCTTTGTAAGGCGCTTGCTCGTTACCTGTTCGACAGCGAGAATGCGCTTATAAGAATTGATATGAGTGAGTATATGGAGAAATTCTCACTTTCCCGTCTGGTTGGAGCGCCTCCCGGATACGTCGGATACGAAGAAGGCGGTCAGCTTACAGAGAAAGTTCGCAGAAGACCATATTCAGTAGTACTTTTCGATGAGATCGAAAAAGCTCACCCGGATATATTCAGTATCCTTCTGCAGGTGCTTGATGACGGAATGCTCACCGATAGTCTCGGCAGGAAAGTTGACTTCAAGAATACAATCATTATAATGACATCGAATATCGGAGCAAGGGATATAAAGAACATCAGCTCATTTGGTTTCGGAGGCGAGAGTGAAGCAGACAGATACTCAAGTCTAAAGAACACTGTTGAAGAAGCGATGAGAAAGCTGTTCAATCCTGAATTCCTTAACCGTGTTGATGAAACGATCGTATTCAGAAATCTCGAGAAAGAAGATATACTTCAGATCATCGATATTGAGATGGAGGATCTGCTGAAGAATATTCACGACAACAAGATGGAGCTGACTCTGGATCAGACAGCGAAAGAATTCCTGGTAGAGAAAGGATTCGACCAGAAATTCGGTGCGAGACCATTGAGACGTGCAATACAAAAGTATGTTGAAGATCCTATTGCCGAAGAGATACTCAGAGGCAAGTTCAAGGAAGGCTCCAATATTGTAGCAAAACATGTTGAGAATATGGAAGAACTCATCTTTGTAAATGATAATATGGATATAAATATTACCGATGAGGAAGAAGAACAACCCGGTAAAGGTGAGTCAGGCTCATAATATTGTGTGAGTGGTTACATACCGTAAACACTGAAAGGCGTATTTCTTTTAATACGCCTTTTTTTTATTTAAATTTCATTTTTGAAACGTTAGTCCTAAACGACATGTCATTCTGAATTTATTTCAGAATCTAAACAATGTGTCATTCCGAACATGTTCGGAATCTATAAGAATAGAATAATTATAACAACAACAGGAGGCGATGATGCAGGCACTGGAAGAAACTAAAATTAATGAGAAGATCGGCAGTCTGAAAGGCTGGGAATACAAAAACAACCAGATAGGGAAAGAATACGAGCTAAAGGACTTTAAGGAGGCGCTGAGCTTTGTGAATAAAATAGGCGACAGGGCAGAGGAAATGGATCATCATCCCGATATATTTCTGCACGACTGGAACAAAGTGAAGATAACCGTTTCTACCCACAGCGCCGGCGGTATTACCGAGAACGATTTCAAGCTGGCAGAGAAAATCGAAAACATCTGATTTCCGGAAATGAACAAACGACTTGAAGGACTGCTGGAGTTTTATAAAAAGGATCCGAACGATCCTTTTACTTTATACGGACTGGCACTTGAGTATATGTCGGACCAGCAGTTTGATGCAGCGGAAAAATATTTCCGGCTGCTGCTTGATAGCGATCCGGATTATGTTCCAGGGTATCTCCAGTATGCTCAGCTTAAAGAAAAGCAGGACAAAATTGATGAAGCTAAAGAACTTTACAGCAGGGGAATAGAGGCGGCAATTAAATCAGGAGATAAAAAATCAGTAAAAGAAATGGAGGATTTCCTTAGTGATCTCGAATGAAAATGATATTCTTGACATCTTTAAAAAAACAGGGGCTTTGCTACAGGGACATTTTCTACTTACTTCAGGAAGACACAGCAATATGTACTTCCAGTGTGCTAAAGTGCTTCAGTATCCTGAATATACGGAGCAGGTCTGCCGCATCATTGCGGATTATTTCAAAGACTATGAAATCGATACTGTGATTTCACCTGCTATGGGTGGAATAATTGTGGGACAGGAAGTTGCCCGCCAGCTCGACAAAAGATCTATATTTGCCGAAAGAGAAGACAAGAAGCTGACATTGAGGAGAGGCTTTACTATAGACAAGGGAGAAAAGGTATTAGTATGTGAAGACGTTGTTACAACGGGCGGATCTGTTTTCGAGGTAATAGATATAGTTAAAGAGCAGGGCGGTGAAGTGGCAGGAGTAGGTTTCATTGTCGACCGCAGCAACGGGAAAGTCAATTTCGGATATCCTCAGAAGAGCACAATGAAAATGGAGGTGGTTTCTTATACACCTGACGAATGTCCTCTTTGCAAAGAAAATATTCCTCTCGTCAAACCGGGATCCAGAAAAGTTATAGCCTGATTTTATATTTTTGGGATATGTTCTAATTATTATTCCGGAATGACAATGAAAACCATCCTTATAATTTTGTTAGCTTCGGTTACCTTGTTCCCGCAGGTTAATTTCGATCAATATTTTAAAGATAAAACCTTAAGAGTTGATTACTTCCATACGGGCGACAGTCTTAATGATTCATATTCAATCGATGAGCTGAAAGAAGAGCCTTACTGGGGAGGATCAAAAACCAGTCTTATCGATACTTTTAATTACGGGCGATATAAAGTTAAGGTGTTCGACCAGGAAGAAAACAAGCTGATCTTTTCACATACCTATTCGACATTATTTGATGAGTGGCAGACAACGGACGAAGCAAAACATACGGTGAAAACCTTCAGCGAAACTGTTACTATGCCATTCCCGAAGGAGAAGATAAGGGTAGAGTTTTACAGTCGCGACAGATTGAATGCACTTCATAAAAAATTCGAATACAGCGTTGATCCGGACAACTATTTTATCTCACCGGAAAGACCCCTTGAATATCCTTCATTTGAAGTTGTTCACAACGGCGATCCTGCGGTTAAGGTGGATATAGTGATGCTTCCGGAAGGATATACAAAAGATGAGATGGATGAATTTAAATCCGATTGTAATAAATTTGCCGGATACCTTTTTAATGTATCGCCCTATTCGGAAAATAAGGATAAATTTAACATATGGGGCGTTGAGGCGCCTTCTCCTGAGGAGGGAACGGATATTCCGGAAAGAGGAATATGGAAAAAAACGCTGATGAATACTGAATTTTATACATTCGACCTTGAAAGGTATTTGATGACATCGGATTATAAGTCAGTACGCGATCTGGCAGCCAATGCACCATACGACCAGATCTATATACTGGTCAACTCCGGTAAATACGGCGGCGGAGCTATCTATAATTACTATTCTGTATGTGTTAATAATAATATGTTCAGTGAGTATGTGTTCTCGCATGAATTCGGACATGGTTTTGCTTTCCTGGCTGATGAATATTATACATCTGATGTAGCCTATAATGATTTTTACCCGTTAAATGTTGAACCTCTCGAACCGAATATTACAACGCTGGTTGACTTTGATTCGAAATGGAAAGATATGGTAGATAAGAATACTCCTATTCCTACACCAGCTACAGCGGAATATGCGCATAAGGTAGGAGTTTTTGAAGGCGGGGGATATGCCGCGAAGGGAATATACCGCCCTTATGAGGACTGCAGTATGAAAACCGCAACAGTAAATAATTTTTGTCCTGTCTGTAAGCGGGCCATTCAGGAGATGATAGATTTTTTAACTAATTGAGAATTTAGCGGATTGATGGGTTGTCGTATTGAGCGAATAATTTCGTAAATTCAGCAATTCATTAATTTAATAATTTTTTTCATTCACGAATTAGCAAAATTCGTTAATTCCCTAAATTCACCCTATGGATCAACGAAAACTATATAAAACAGTAGAAACGATAGCATCGCAGAAATTCCCTTCGGAAGAGGCAATGATGATTGAGGTGCTTAACCAGATAATTGCTAATGAACAGATTGATGTTAACGGCGGCAGGATCTGGAAACTTAAAGTAGATGAAGGAAGCTATGCCTTATTATACCAGACCGGTTCGGTGGAAAAGATCCATCCCGACTTCAGAATTGTAATAAGCGAATACCCTATATTCGATTTTATTGCCAAAGAACGGACTGTATTGGGAAATGAAACGAACGAGACCCTCAGGCAGAAAGGAATATTTAAGTATTCAGCGTCAGGTGTCGGCGATAAGATCAAAGTAAATGATAAACCTTATTATGAATACCTTTTTGCGTTGAACAGCGAGAATATAGATGATGATTTCAGGATCACTCTCAATATAATTGCCACTGCATTAACCTCGCGGATAAAACAAAGAAGAGCGGCATCCTCAGTTTATCATCTGAAAGCCGATCTTGATAAAGCCAGAGAACTGCAGAAAAGCATTCTGCCGGAGCATGAATATCACTTCTTTGATTATGAGATATTCGGAGTTACCAATCCCGCTGAGATAGTTGGCGGCGATTTCTTTGATTACCTTGAAGTAGGGGATGACCGTCTCGGTGTTACAGTAGGTGATGCCGCCAGTAAAGGCGTTAGCGCATCGGCGGAAGCGATGTACATCTCCGGTGCTCTCAGGATGGCCAGCAACTTTGAGCTTAAGATATCCCCGATGATGAAGCGGATGAACGAGCTGGTTAATAAGATCTTTGCCGATGATAAATTTGCCTCGCTTTTCTACGGCGAACTTTCACCCGACAAATGCGGATTATTTTTATATGCTAATGCCGGACACAACCCGCCTTTCTTTCTTAATTCAGATACTAATGAAATCCGGGAACTTGCCCCGACGGGGCCTGTACTTGGTCCCACTCCTCATGGAAAATATACCGTGGAAAATATCAATTTCCAGAAGAATGATATTCTTCTTATTTATTCAGATGGAGTTACAGAGTCTGCTAATGAGAACTTTGAGATGTACGAGGAAGAAAGACTTAAAAGACTCCTTGTGAGTGTGAAAGATAAATCTCCCCGGGAAATTACCTACGCTATACTGGAAGATGTGATAAAATTTTCAAAAAGCGGCAAGTATTCAGACGATAAGACCCTTGTTGTAATCAAAAAAAATAATTGATCTGTATAACAGCAGGCAGAATCTATCCTTCATTTCAGGGAAATTTTCCTTCGAATTGGTTATTATTTAACATCAGATTTCAAAAAGGTTGAATAATGATCAAATCTATTAATCCCGCAACAGAAGAAGAAATTAAATCATACCAGGAAATGGACCTTGAAGAGGTTACAAAAATTATCACATCGGCAGATCGTGATTTTGGTGAATGGCACAGGACTTCCTTTAGTACGAGATCGCAGCTGATGAAAAAAGCAGGTGAGTTACTGAGGAAAGATAAAGAGAAGCATTCGAAGATAATGACCGAAGAGATGGGAAAGCCGATTGCACAATCACGTTCCGAGGTAGAGAAATGCGCGTGGTTATGCGATTACTTTGCTGAGAACGGCGAGGAATTTCTTAAAGATAAAATAATTGGGAGTGATGCTTCTAAAAGTTTTGTAACATTCCAGCCGCTGGGAGTAGTACTGGCGGTAATGCCATGGAATTTTCCATACTGGCAGGTATTCAGGTTTGCGGTGCCGGGACTAATGGCAGGGAATGGGGGTGTGCTGAAGCATGCTTCAAATGTAACAGGATGTGCACTGGCTATAGAGGAAGTTTTCAGGGAAGCAGGTTTTCCTGAGAACCTTTTCAGAACCCTGGTAGTCTCTTCCAAACATATGGATAAAGTAATTCAGCTTGAGAAAATTCGTGCTGTTACATTAACCGGAAGTGTTCCTGCAGGAAAAGCAGTTGCCTCCAAAGCGGGTTCCCTTGTGAAGAAAACTGTGCTTGAGCTGGGAGGAAGTGATCCCTACGTAGTGCTTGAAGATGCTGACCTTGAAGCCGCAGCAGATACCTGTGTGACATCCCGGTTAATAAACGGGGGACAAAGCTGTATAGCCGCAAAAAGATTTATAATTGTAGAAGAGGTATATGATAAGTTCAGGGATCTGTTTGTTGAAAAAATGAAAGCGAAGAAGATGGGGGATCCGCTTGATGAATCAAATGACCTTGGTCCCCAGGCCAGGGACAATCTTCGCGATGATCTGCACGACCAGGTAAAGAAAAGTGTTGATATTGGTGCGAAACTGCTTCTGGGCGGAGAGATACCTGATATGAAAGGTGCTTACTATCCTCCGACAGTGCTTGAGAATGTAGGACAGGGTATGCCCGCATATGATGAGGAATTATTCGGACCTGCTGCCTCACTGATAAGAGCGAAGGATGAGATAGAAGCCGTTAAAATTGCTAATGATTCGGTATTCGGACTGGGAGCTGCCGTATTTACAAATGATGTTAAAAGAGGCGAGAGAATAGCCAGGGAAGAATTAAATGCCGGCAACTGTTTTGTTAATGCGTTTGTTAAATCCGATCCGAGGCTGCCGTTCGGCGGAGTAAAAGAATCGGGTTACGGCCGCGAACTCTCTTATTTCGGTATACATGAGTTCGTTAACATTAAGACAGTTTACGTTAAGTAGATTAGCGGTATCTTAGCAGCCCCTCGTACTGCAACCCAACAACTCCCTTCCGCATAGCGGAGGTATACTCATGGTTGCTAATTGAATTTAACGACAAAAAAAACTATAATGGATTCACTGTAAAATCATTTATAACGATTGAAAATCAGAGCCAGGAACCAGTTCAGAAACCTCCGATCTCACTGTTTAATATTTCTACAATTTACCCCTAAAAATGCGTGTTGAACCGTCTTTGAACCGTCTATACTACGGGATAAAACCGAGATAAATACACACCAAAATGGATTGCTCAAACCCCTTCATCCCAATCAGTGTAGTCGGGACCTTTGTCTTCATCAGGGAAGGGATCGACTGAATCCTGTCCGAGATTCTCAATAGTGCCGTCTTTCCTTAAAACTACAAGTTTAGCTTCAAGTCCTACTGCTATTTCTTTTGCTGCTTCTATAGCTTCCTGTTTTGTGTTCTTCTCATCGATCGGTTTATCTTCCTCATTCCTTCTCACAGCCCATTTATTGTCTTTCGGGATTACATAAATCTTATTCATTGTCGTTCCTTTTTGTAGAAAACTTATAGAATAAATTTTATCTTAACAGTGAGGTTTATCATTTATGCAGGATACATTAAAACTTCTACCGGAATATTTACTGAAGAATGATACGGCAATGACTTCGGCAGACCTTTTTATACTGCTTCAGAAGCTTGGTGTAGCGATCCTTATAGGGCTGCTGATTGGCCTCGAAAGGGAGCACTCACGTCCCCAGGATGAAAAGATGTTCGCCGGGGTGAGAACTACTCCTTTAATCGCCCTGCTAGGTTTTGTTGCCGGACTGGTTGCATCGTTTACTTCATACTGGGTTTACTTCATTATTTTCGCCGGGTTTGCTTCACTTGTTACCACTTCTCATGTTTTCTCCGCAAAATCCGGCAGGCCTGGAGGCACGTCTGAAGTAGCACTTTTAATTGTATTTCTGCTTGGGTCTGTTGTCTATTTCAATTTTATAATCCTCGCTGCTGTAATAGCCGTGATTGTCACCCTGTTCCTGACACTGAAACTGCAGCTTCACAAGTTTGTGGGAAAGGTTAGTGAAGAAGACTTATACGCCACGCTCAAGCTTGCAATAATTACGATAATTGTACTTCCTCTCCTTCCTGATAAAACCTACGGACCTCTCGCTGTTTTAAACCCAAGACTTATCTGGTATATGGTGATACTGGTAAGCGGTATCAGCTTTGTGGGATATGTTCTGATCAAGGTATTCGGCGAAGGAAAAGGAATATTCATTACCGGCTTATTGGGAGGAATGGTTTCAAGTACAGCTGTGGCCTATTCATTATCTAAAAAAAGTAAAGAAAACGGTTCGCTGTCACCCGAGTTTGGAGTGGGGATCCTGCTTGCTTCAACAATAATGTATGTAAGGGTTTTTATTGTTGTACTTATTCTTAATAGTGAACTGATTGAGGTCCTGTGGTTTCCGCTATTAATATTTACTGTTGCCGGGTTGATCGTAAGCGTGATAATGTCGAAGAAGTTTACAAACGGAAAACACGATCAGATAGAGCTGAACAATCCTTTCAGGCTCAAGTCGGCGATACTTTTCGGAGTAATTTTCGGGATCGTGATCTTCGCTGCCAAGGCAGGACAGGTTTACCTGGGCTCGGGTGGACTATATGCTGCAAGTGGACTCGCCGGATTGACCAGCGTAGATGCGATAGTGCTCTCACTTGCCAAACTTGCAAGCGGCAGTGTCTCATCGGAAGTGGCTATGACTGCAGTGATCATTGCAACTATATCAAACAATATTGTTAAGGCAATAATTTCCGCGGTATGGGGATCAAAAAATATAAGAAAATATACGTTTACCGGGCTGGGGATTCTTTCGGTTATATCGATAATTTTCCTGGTGTTTGTGCTGCTGTAATGAAGGATTGAGAGATTGCTTCGCTCGGGTAATCGTTCGCAGCGACAGCACAAAAAAAGAGACTGAAACTCAGCCTCTCTTCTTAATGCAGGTAATGAAAGATAATTTTTAATAGTTATTATCCGTATCTGCTTTCATATGATCAAGTATATTATTCCACGACTGCTGTACTTCATTCCAGCCCTGTCTCAGGTTTGCCTGGAATTCAGTCCAATTTTGTTCTGATGTGTTATCTATCTTATCTACTTTATCTTTTAGACTCGCTCTTTTTTCCTTAAGCTCATTGAGCTTGTTATTATACCAGTCCTGTGTTTCCTCGCTTGCTTTATCTGCTTTATTCTGCATATTATCAATTTTATTATTCAGATTATCTATCGCATCATTAAGATCGTCTCTAAGCTCATCTCTCTGATCATAGGTATAGTCTTTGTCGTATTTGAATATAACAACGGAATTATCTTCCGCAGCATTAGCTTTCATATTATCATTCACTGTTGTTGCGTTATTTTCATTCATATTTTCATTATTCCTGTCCGAACAGGATGTGAATATGAATAACATAAAAACGCTTAATAAAAGTGATAGAACGATTTTTCTGTTCATGATTGTCCTTTCTGATTTATAATACTCTGCGTCCCTGTATCAGCCTGATTATCAGCACTACGACTGCAATAATCAGTAAAATGTGTATAAACCCGCCCAGAGTATACGAAGTTACCACTCCAAGCAGCCAGAGTATCAAAAGAATTACAAAAATAGTCCATAGCATATTACTCCTCATATTTTATGACTGATTCAAGGGTCAAAATATTGAGGACAGCTTCTTTTCACTATTATCACAATCACAGAAAAACAGCTGTGTGACAAATATTGATATAAAGAAAATTAATATTATTTCCTGTTTTTAGCTTATATGGTTATTTTTACCGCAATAATTTATCCAAATAGATCCTTGAACAATTATAAGCTAATAATCCAGTACGATGGCACAGATTATTCCGGGTGGCAGATCCAAAAAGGTCAGATGACCGTTCAGCAGAAAATTACGGAATCAATTGAGATCATACTTAAAGAAAAAGTGAACCTGATCGGATCAGGAAGGACTGATACCGGCGTCCATGCGCTGGGACAGGCAAGCTAACTTCAGAACAGAGCAGGAGATCGATCAGCAAAAAGTTCTTTATTCATTAAATTCGATCCTCCCTAAAGACATTTCCATTCTGGATCTGGAAAAAGTTGATGAAAATTTTCACGCACGGTTTGATGCAAAGAAACGGTCGTATATTTATCTCATTTCAAAATACAAATCTCCTTTTTATGATAAATATTCCTGGTTTTATCACTTTGATATTAATTGTGCAAAACTGAATCTGTTTTCAAAATCAATTTTGGGTCGGCAGGATTTCAGTTCATTCTCACGAAAGAATACCGATACTCAGAATAAAGTATGCGAGATTTACGAGGCACACTGGAAGGAAAGCCGGGGTATGGTGATATTTTATATCTCGGCAGACAGATTCCTTCATGGTATGGTGCGTGCGATTACAGGAACATTACTTTTCACGTTAAAGAATAACCTTGACAAAGAATATATTGAGGAGGTTGTTCAAACCCGGGATCGTGAAAAAGCTGCCGAAGCAGTGCCCGCAAAAGGATTGTTTCTTTTCAAAGTAAAATATTAAGTTACGTTCGTCGTATGTAAAATAAGGAGTTAAATGGAATTCCTCTCACAGCTGCACCCACAGGTTGTACATTTTCCTATTGCTTTTATGGTAATATATGCACTGCTTGAAATAACAGGGATACTTTCAGGTAAGGAATTCTTTCAGAAGGCTGCGTACCTGTTCCTTTTCCTGGGAGTGTTAACCGCAGTACTTGCTGTAATTACGGGTAACCAGGCTGCGGATATCGCCTTAAAGTGGAAGGATAAAGGCGCGGTAATCCCCACCAACCTGATATCCGAACATGAGGAATATGCCACCATTACAATGTGGTATTTTACAGGACTGCTGGTGCTGAGGACCTACCTTTTCCTTAAAAAGAAGTTCAACGGAACTGTAAAATACCTTTTTATAGTGCTTGCTGTAGCAGGATTATATTTAGTCTATCAGACCGGAGACCATGGCGGGAAGCTGGTTTATCGTCACGGTGTTGGTACCGAACTAAAAAAGGAAGAGACCAAATGATCCGGAGGCAGAAAGCTTGAGTTTTTCAAGGTTCGTTCTTGCAGTATTACTGGTAAATGCAGCGGGAATTACTCTGAGATATTTCAGTCTGGATACCTATTTTATTTTTCTGGGCTTCCGGTTTCACCTCAGCTGCCTTATTCCTTTTATACTTCTGTCGAGTAAAGAAAACCTGGTTGTGCTGCTGGAGGCATTGAAAAAACCCCGCTTTCGCAAAAAATTAATTCCGATTTTTTGGCTGCTATTTTCTGCAGCTATCGTATTGATCACTCTTTTTTTGATTAAGCAGATCAAACCCGGCGACCCTGATTATTTCTACGAGTTCGGGCTTTCTTCTATATTTGATTATCCTCTCTACCTTATATGGAATTTCCCCCAGTTATGTATGATTTTTATGGTACTTGCCGTTATCGCGGGTACGGGTAATTTATCTTATTTAAAGGTATTTGCGGCACTGGTGCTGCTGTTCGGATTTGAATTCATTCCACTTAACAGTGAATTCTCTTTTTTCAGTGCATCCTCTTTTATTCTCCTTGTTTTAGCGGCATCTTTTTTTGTCACCAGGATTCAGAATGTTTACTGGTTTTCATTTATAGTCTTCAGCTCCGTGTGGAGTGCAGTACTTTTATTCGGGAGCGGTTCAGAGACCATAATAAATATCTTTTTTGCAAAAGAATACCAAAGCTGGGAGGGATTCTTTAATGTTGGACGACAGTATGCTTCCTTCATAATTCCTGCATTTTTCTTCATTTTACTGGTAATTACCTCGTTTTATGTGATGCTTTCCGGGAAAAAAATTGCCTGAAAAAATCGGACTGTCTTATTTAGAAATTAAGACGGTATTTCAGTAAATTGCAAAGGTTGTGCTGTGAGTTCCGGTTGGATATTAACTTAAAAGAATGCTTGCAAAATGAAAAGAATTATACTTTCAGTTTTATTGACCCTGGCCGGTTCCTTATCGTTTGCCCAGCAGGCCGGCGACTATTTTCCACAATCACCGGGATTCAGATGGGATTATAAAGCAATTCCTCTCGATTCTGCCAACAATGCAATTGACTCTTTGACGTATTTCAGGGTTGATTCGTTTGCTGTTGTCACAAACTTTATGGGACGGAGTGCCGATATTGTTTTGTCTAAGAACGGGACATATAATCTTGTAAATTATCTGCCCTATACTGATAGTTCTTTTTTTTCATTTGAGAATACTGACGGTCATCAGTATTTCAGAGTTTCCAACCTTGGCAATCTGACAACACTTCTTGACTCAATCGGACTTGATTCAACAGTGCTGGGCGTTATTCAGTCGCTTGAAGACTGGTATTCAGTTTTCAGATTCGGTCAGACTGTTAATAATGAGTACACTATTTTTACGAAGGATACCACTATTAACTTTAGCGGTAAGGATATTCCGATGCGTTTCAAATATCTTGGTAAAAGACTTGATGATGAGACAATACAGACAGAAGCCGGAACATTTAACTGTAAAAAGTTCTTATTGTCAACAACGGTAAGTTATACATTTCTTGGATTTCCGATTGAGTTCATCCGACTGGAAACAACTAAATGGCTGGCTCAGAATATGTGGCTGGTTCAGGAGATAATGCCATCCGAAGACTTTTGACCTATCGGTTCTGGAACTTGGAATCGTTAATGTCCCGGGCCTTAAGACTGAACTGATCCCAACAATAACTGACATTAAGACCCCGGTTTATGCTCCTGCCGGATTTGAACTTTCGCAGAATTATCCGAATCCTTTTAATCCGGAGACCAGGATAAGATTCAGAATTCCTGAAAGTGGAAATGTAAGTCTGAAAGTTTACGACATACTTGGTAATGAAGTTAGTACAATTCTTGAAGGAGAAAAGAATTCCGGAGATTATGCTGTCACTTTCAGTCCTGATAAAGCAGGATTATCGAGCGGTGTATACTTGTATCAGCTGAAGCTGAAAGGAACGATTTTATCCCGGAAGATGGTTTATATTAAATAATTTTTTATAATTAACAGTAATTTTTCAATTAAAATCCTTACAGGGGTTTATCTATTATGCGTAACCTACAACAGAAGGAAGAATATTCCCCGGAAACATCCGGGACATTAACTCTCCCCTCCAGAGAAGAAATAGAAGATAAGTATAAATGGAATTTAAATGATATCTATGAATCCGTTGAAGGCTGGGAAGCTGACTTCAAATGGATCCAGGATAATCTCGAAAGGTATAAAAGCTTTGCGGGAAAGATCGCTGAAAGTTCTGAGAATCTTCTTGCCTGCCTGAAATTTGATGATGAGGTAGGTATAAAACTGGAGAGGTTATACCTCTACACTATGCTTGCAAAAGACAGCGACCTGAGAGTAGGGAAATTCCAGTCGATGGACGAGCGGGTTAAATCGCTTTATTCACGTGTCTCAACTGTCAGTTCATTTATCAGGCCTGAACTGCTGAACATCCCTGAGAATAAACTCTACGGGATGATTGATTCGAAGGAGGAGCTTAAAGTATACCGTCACTCAATCGAAGATCTTTTAAGGAAGAAATCGCATACACTCTCTCAGAAGGAAGAAGAAATTCTGGCGCTGGCGGGTGAGCTCACTCCGACCTCGTATAATGTTTTCTCGATGTTTACAAATGCCGATATGAAGTTTCCCGTTGTAAAAGACGAACAGGGAAAAGAAGTTCAGCTTTCGCATGGCAGGTACTACGCTGCGTTGTATTCGGGAGACAGGGAATACAGGGAGCGCTCATTTAAAGCCTATTTCAAACCTTTTATTGAATACTCGAATACACTTTCGGTATTATTCTCAGGCAGCATGAAGTCTAATATCTTCGAAGCAAGAGCCAGGAAGTACGGAAGTGCACGGGAAGCGGCTCTTGGCAGGAATAACATTCCAGTTTCTGTTTACGACAACCTGGTTAAAACAGTGAATGAGAACCTTTCGCCGATGTACCGCTGGACTGCTATGAAGAAGAGGCTACTGGGACTTAAAGAACTGCATCCGTATGATGTTTATGTAACACTTTTTCCGGCTGCATTCGACAGAAAGTATCCTTATGAAGAAGCAAAAGAAATTGTTCTGGAGTCACTGAAACCTATGGGTGAAAATTATCTGCACTCGCTTAAGACTGCATTTGAAAGCAGGTGGATTGATGTCTACGAAACTCAGGCAAAGAAAAGCGGCGCGTATTCTTCAGGAACCACATTCGGTGTTCATCCTTATGTGCTGTTGAACTGGACGGACCTCCTGAACGATGTATTTACTCTGAGCCACGAAATGGGTCACAATATGCACTCTTTTTATACGGGCAAGACCCAGCCGTTCGTCTATTCAAACTATACTATATTCCTCGCCGAAGTGGCATCAACCTTTAATGAATCGCTTCTGCTTGAATATTTTATTAAGATGGCGGAAACAAAAGAAGAGAAATTATATTTTATAGAAAAATACCTTAACAACGTAACCTCTACTTTTTACCGGCAGACGATGTTCGCGGAGTTTGAGGCACTTGTTTATGATAAAACCGAAAAAGGTATGGCACTGAATTCTGAAGACCTTTGTTCACTGTACAGGGATATTTATCAGAAGTACTGGGGACCGGAAATGGTTATTGACCGGGAGGAGGAATTCACCTGGGCCAGGGTACCTCACTTCTATTACAATTTCTATGTATACCAGTATGCTACCGGTTTTGCAGCATCGGAGGTTTTAGCTCAGAAGGTGCTTAAGGAAGGTCAGCCCGCAGTTGAGAAATATCTGAATTTCCTGAGATCAGGCAGTTCGGATTATTCAATAAATATACTTGCCGGTGCAGGAGTGGATATGAATTCTCCCGATCCTATCCTGGCGGTTACAAAGAAAATGAATATGCTTCTTGATGAGGCAGAAGATCTAATTAACAAATAGCAATCAATAATTTAAGATTTATTCCGGATATAGAGGCAAATGAAAGTTTACACAAAAAGAGAATTGAACGAATTCCACCAGTCATTAACATATGATGATATAAGTCTTATCCCTACCGCAGTTTCACGCATTAAATCGAGGACCGAAGCGAATACAATATGTGAATTTTTAGGCGAGAAGCTGAACCTGCCGGTGTTATCCAGTCCTATGGATACAGTTACAGGCATCGAAATGGCCAAAGAGCTAAGCCGGCTCGGATGCATTGGTATTCTTAACAGGTTCGATTCGTCGCTGGAAGATGTTCTGCAGGATCAGAAAAATGGTGTGAACCTCAGGGCGGTTTCAGTTGCTCTTAACACACCGATGGAAAAAGTTGAGAAACTGGCGGAGAAGGATTATTTAATTTGTATCGATACCGCAAATGCTAATAATAAGGCAGTGTTATGTCATACAGAAGAAATTAAGAAGAAATTTAATGTAAGAATTATAGTAGGGAACATAGCACATGGAGCTTCGCTGGAGCAGCTTGAATCGGCAGGTGCCGATGCAGTGAGAGTTGGAATAGGCAGCGGCAGTGTGTGTACTACCTCGATACAGACCGGCATAGGAATAGGCCAGGTTTCGTCTCTTCTTAATGTTCTTTATTCACGTTATGATAAGAAACTGAAGATAAAGGTTATAGCGGACGGCGGGATTAAGAGTCCCGGCGACGTCGCCAAAGCCATCGCACTTGGTGCAGATATGGTTATGCTTGGAAGGATGCTATCGGGAACGAAAGAAACTCCCGGTGAGGTTATTAAATATAATGGTCAGCTCTGGAAGAAATACCGCGGTTCGGCTTCGTTCGGTGTGAAAATGAGGAACGAATTTATTGAGGGCGAAGAAACGATGGTTCCTTACAAAGGTGTTGTGAAGAATGTAATAGACGGCTTATCGGACGGTCTGAGAAGCTCAATGAGTTATATGGACTGTCTCAACCTTGAAGAACTACGGAAAATAGATACATTCGCTATACTGAGCAACAGCTCATACCTCGAACGCCTCCCTAAAATCTAAAAACAAAAATCCTATTGTTATTCTGATCCCGGCTCATTCAAAACTGAGCCGGGACAGAAATTTTGTGCACACAAACCCACTCAAACCGTATCTGCATTTCCCGAATGTACCCGGGTTAAATTCCTTAGCTTCGTAGAAGCTGAACTATTGTAAAAAATCTCCTCAACTCTACCCCTTAGCTTCGTAGATGCCGCACAAAAACTCTATATTAGTTCATAAATACGATCCACCTCCGCTTCAACTGCGCTCCACCTCCGCTCCACCTCCGCTTCACCTCCGCTTCACCTCCGCTCCAACATAAGTCATCCCCTTTCTCCGGTATTTCAATACCTCTCACTAAACCTATCTGAAATACCCGATTTTTACAGCAGAAGCCGTATTCTGGTAATCCAATATCAGGAAATGACCCCTCCGGTCCGGGAAGCAGCCGCACACCGCTGAATTCCGGCTGTGCAGATGCGGCGCTGATTTCCATGTCTCCTGTCACTACAGATAATTGATTTACTGTTATAATATTTGATAAATTTATTTTTTGAATTTTCCGGATTAAGAACGATGAAACACTGCCTCTTTTCAATAATCATAATATTAACTTTCTCATCACCCCTGTTTTCTCAGAAAAAAGCTTTCACCATCCAGGATCTTTATAAGGTGAAATACGTAGGCGCACCGGTTCTTTCACACTCCGGTACCCGGATAGCATTTACTGTAACGAATTATGATATGTATAAAGGAACTTCTAACTCTGATATTTATACTATGAATAATGATGGAACAGATACCAGGAAGGTGATAGCCACAGACAGTAATGAGACTTCCCCACTATGGTCGAACGATGATACAGGAATTTATTACCTGATAGACAACCAGCTTTATGAATATAATCTGAAAAGCGAAAAAACAGAAAAACTTACTAATCTATCAACCGGGATCTCCGATCCCATACTTTCACCCGATGGAAAACTTGTTGCTTTCACTACAGATATTTTCCCGGAATGCGGAGCAGATAATGACTGCAATAAGCGTCTGCTGGAATCTGTTAAGGACGGACCTCTGCAGGCATATGTAGCCGATAGTCTTTTATTCAGGCACTGGACGGAATACCGGGGCGAAAAGGAAACTCATCTTTTTGTTTACAATCTTGAAACGAAAAAATATACAGACATTGCACACAGCGAACTCCTGTCTGATCAGTATAAACTGGGCGGCAGTGTAAAGTATGCCTTCTCGCCCGACAGCAGGGAATTGTGTTATGTGAATAATCCCGGTTCCAACCTGGCTCTTTCTACAAATTCCGATTTATTCATCGTTCCCGCAGAAGGCGGAAAATCGGTTGATATAACATCAACAAATAAATCGTGGGACGGCTCACCGGTCTATTCCCCGGATGGTAAATACATAGCCTTCAGGATGCAGCTTACGCCTGAATATGAAGCAGACAGGTACCGCGTTGCAGTATATGACAGGGAAACAAATAAGATCACCAACCTTTCTGAAAATTTTGATAACGACTATCAGCGCTGTAAAGTGGGGGGATGATTCTGAAACACTTTATTTCACGGCAGCTTACCAGGGTACTGCTCCTGTATATCAGCTTGATATGAAAACCGACAGTGTAAAACAAATCACCGGCAATGTTTCAGTATTCGGTTATGAAATTTCTCCCGACCAGAATTCAATATATTATTTATCAAGCTCGGTAGGTAAGCCTTCAGAAATTTACAGCATAAATACCGGCTCAAAAGTTTATAAAGCCCTTACTTCAATGAATAAGAAGTACCTTGAGGAAGTAGATGTGAGGCCGGCTGAGCAGATGTGGGTTGAAGGTGCAGGTGGTCATAAGGTCCAGGTGTTCATAGTTAAACCTCATAATTTCGATCCCAATAAAAAATATCCCCTTATACTGAATGTTCATGGTGGTCCTCAGGGGCAATGGATGGACTCCTTCAGAGGTGACTGGCAGGTTTACCCGGGTGCCGGCTACGTTGTGGCTTTCCCAAATCCTCACGGTTCCACGGGTTTCGGGGCTGAGTATACTGAAGAGATAAGCGGTGACTGGGGAGGCAAGGTGTTCGAGGATCTGATGAAGGTAACCGATTCTCTTGAAACACTTTCATATGTTGATACAAGCAGAGTCGGGGCTATGGGATGGTCATTCGGCGGTTATATGATGGATTGGTTTGAAGCTCAGACACACAGGTTCAAATGCCTTGCATCGATGATGGGTATATTCGATCTTAAATCTATGTGGGGAGCGACCGAAGAACTGTGGTTTGTGAACTGGGATCTGAAAGGACAGCCCTGGAATTCGGATCTCTATAAAAAGTATTCACCTTCCAGTTATGTCACTAACTTTGCAACCCCGGCTTTAATTATAACAGGACAAAAAGATTACCGCGTACCGTACACTCAGAGTATACAGTTCTTCACTACATTGCAGTCGCTTGGAATAGATTCGCGGCTAATTATTTTTAAGAACGACGGACACTGGCCTGATTTTGTTAAGTCGATGCCGCTATACTACAATGCCCACCTCGAATGGTTTCACAAATACCTGGGCGGTGCTGCTGCACCATACGACTCGCATAAGATGGTTACAAACACAGCATTTGAACAAACAGGACAATAGTGTTTTTCACTGGCAGGTAAAGTGTTAACAGACAGAGGGCAGCGGGAATTAAGTTTAATCTGCATTGAACGGCCCTAAGACGTTGGTCAGGCTACTGATTAATCCTTTATTCTTGACAACTGAAGATTGGTAACGATCTTATTGCGCCCCGGTTTATATATATAGAATCTTGAATTCATCTCGTAGCCTCTTGAGAGTCTTGCGGGACCAGAAGTTTCATTCCCGGTTTCATTTACAACGGTGAACCTCTTCTTCAGCCTATTAATCTGTTCTTCCTCGTCTTTCTTTTCGGAGGTCCTCTCATAAATAATACCCGGTGCCTCAACGGGGTCGTTATTCACCAGAGGAAAATTAACGGAACGATTCTTCACCTTAAAAAGAAGGTAGGACATGATAAGAAGAACTAACAGTCCCAGGCTGAAGAAAAAAACAGTAGATTCAATTATTTGTATAAGTTCCATTTATCGACACACGAAAGATGAGTTTTCTGCAAAAGTTTCAAGATTTATACCACTAATAAAATAAAAAATAAACGTATATTTGCTATCCATTTCATCAAAAAATGGGAAAAATTATCATTTTGAGATGAAACAAAATGCCGTAAGTCCAGTAAGAATAATGTGTTGTACATTACCCGGGTATATAAATAATTGATTTTCTTGTGACCCTTTGATAATTTAACTCGTTAAATAACAATGAGTTAGAATAACTTTAAGTAAGCAAGCGGGAGAGATATATGACAAAGGCAGATATAGTTGATAAAGTGGCAACAGGGACCGGTTTAACCAAGCTGGAAACCGAGGCAATTATTGAAGGTTTTTTCAGGACCGTTATTGACGCCCTGAAGCAGGGAAAGAATATTGAGATACGGGGATTCGGCAGTTATAAAGTAAAAAAGAAAAAAGAACGGCAGGCCCGCAATCCTAAAACAGGAGAGCAGGTTTTCGTGCCCGAACATTATGTTCCCACATTTAAATTCTCCAAGGATTTTAAGGAGATGGTTGATGCGGGAATGAAGGAAAAAGAAGGTTGATTGTTAATGGTTAAATATTGTCCCTCTTGCGGAACGAAACTCGAAAAGGAATACAATTTTTGTCCTGAGTGCGGGTTTGATTTAAGAAGCCTGGCCGAAGGTGTGGATGCCGGAGAAACTCAGGAAACGCGTACAGAGGAAGTTATTTTGTGTGATAACTGCGGTGAGGAAAATCCTGCAGAAAATAAGGTTTGTAAATACTGCGGGGCAGTATTAAAAGGCAGGCAGGTAGAAAAGGTTGTGACGGCAAAAAAGCCTGAAAAAGAAAAAGTGGAAGAAAACAGACCGAAAAGGAATAAGCCAAAAGAGAGCAGACCGAAACAAAATAAACTGAAATCTACCGCGGTTAAAAAATCACCTCCTGCTGCGCCGAAAGTACTTGATCAGAGAAAACTCCTTATGATATTCGGAGGAGTAATAGTCGTTATTTTTATTATTCTCTGGTCGTCGGGTGTGTTAAGCACCGGAGAACCGGAACAGGTCGTGCAGAACCAGGTAACCGGTCAAAGTTCGGGAGTAGATCTTAATAACATCCAGAGGATAAATGCCCTGGAGGCACAGGTGAAAAACAATCCCGATGATACCGCAACCCTGCTGGAACTGGCTCACCTGAAAAATGACTCGGGATTGTACGAACAGGCGATAGTTGATTACCAGAAATATCTTGAAAAAAATCCTTCTGACCCGGATGCCCGGATTGATATGGGTGTGTGTTATTACAACCTCCACAATTACGATGAAGCCATTAAACAGATGGAAAAAGCACTTACCTATTCTCCTCAGCATCAGATTGGGTATTTAAACCTGGGAATTGTTAACTTAACTGCTGGAAATTTTGAAAAAAGTCAGGAATGGCTGAAAAAGGCCGTCCAGATCGATCCTAATTCCGATATAGGGAAGAAGGCTCAGGAATTATTAGAATCACATAAAAAATAGGAGCATATAATGCCTTGTGGAAGAAAACGTAAACGCCATAAAATGGCTACACACAAGAGGAAAAAAAGACTGAGAAAGAATCGTCATAAAAAGAAATTAAGATAATTGCTCAGTATCATCTTGTATAATAAAATGGTAAATGGTTATTTTGCATTTGCCATTTTTATTTTTAAAAGCCAACTTAGCTCAGCTGGTAGAGCAACGCATTCGTAATGCGTAGGTCGCCGGTTCGATTCCGGCAGTTGGCTCAAAAAATAATGAAATCTGGTGGGGCAGTCATTTCTTATCATCCGCAATATTCCAGGCCGGTACGTTGATCCGATTCGCTATTTTGTAAGAGGCATTTTAGTCGGTAATACTCCCGGTGAATGTTAATTCTGTTTCTGCTACCGGCGCCAAAAAATCCTTCCGCAATAATGAATCCTTTTTCCGTTTTCTGAATCAAACATTTTCGAAAAACAGATTTTAATAAATCAAAGAGGAAATAATGTTAAAGACAAATCTTACTCACGTGCTTTCCGGAAAAGAGCATTCAGAAATCTTAAATAATAATGAAAATGTTATGATCTGCTGCGGCAGAATGGGACCGATGTGTATTCCCGTTTATGAAGCAATGGAAGAACTGGAGAATGAATATCCCCAGGTAAAGTTTGCGGATATGGCATTTGATTCACCTGACGCCGAAGTAATACGCAATCTTCCCGAGGCAAGGAGTTTCTCGGGACTGCCGTTTACCATCTATTATAAAAATGGAAAAGTGGTAGAAGCTACAAGCAGTATTCAGTCAAGAGATCAAATAACCACAATTCTTGACAAACACTTTAAAGAAGATCTTGACTCGGTAGCTTAAAAATCCGATCAGAACAGGAACACGGACTGAATTGACTTTTATTTCAGTTTGTGTTCCTCTTCTTCAATTCTATGGGAGAAAAAATGGATAACCGATTCGATGTAATTATAATTGGCGGAGGACCCGCGGGTCTTACAGCCGGAATTTATCTTTCCAGGGCCAAATTAAAGACGCTTATTATTAATGAAGGAGCCGTTGGTGGACAACTGGTGCTCACCCACGAGATTGCAAATTATCCCGGCGTTGAAAGTATAAGCGGATATGAACTGGCGCGCAGCATGAAAATGCAGGCACAAAAATTTGGATGTGTAATAAAATCAAATGTAAAAATCACGTCAACTGATTTAAAGGGTGAACTGAAACAAGTAACAGTTAATGACAGGGATACCTACACATCCGATGCAGTAATAATTTCAACCGGAGGCAGATCGAGGACACTTGGAGCTGTCGGGGAAGACATCTTCAAAGGGAAGGGCATTTCTTACTGCGCAACCTGCGATGGTGACTTTTTTCAGGATAAAGAGATAATAGTTGTGGGCGGAGGAAATACAGCACTGGAAGAAGCAGTGTCGCTTACAAAGTATGCATCCAGGGTTACGATTGTTCACCAGTTTGATAATTTCCAGGCATTAGAACATTATGTTGATGAGGCAAGGAAGAATGAAAAGATCAGTTTCGTAATGTCGTCGGAGATTATTGAGTTTAACGGTGATGAAAAGCTGAGAGCGGTAAAAATTCAAAATAAGGCTACCAAAGAAGTTACAGAAATGAAAATTGACGGAGTTTTCATTTTTATCGGGTATGTTCCGAATACCGAATCACTGGAAGGTCTGATTGAATTAAACCAATGGAAAGAGATTGTTACCGATAAGGATATGAGAACAAATGTGCCGGGAGTTTTTGCTGCCGGTGACTCAATTCAAAAAAAGTACCGCCAGGTAACCACAGCAGTTTCAGACGGAACCATCGCTGCATTGAGTGCCGCTGAGTTCGTGAATAATCTGAAATTGCAGAGAGTCGAAACGGAATTAGCACTTTCCTAAAACAAATAAACTTAACCTGAATTGCCTTTAATTAAGTAGAAATCGGCTTCAGAGTCCTGTTCGGGCATCTGAAGCCGGCATGAAAAAAAATACTACTGCAGTTTTAGTCCGAGTTCATGTGCAAAAAATGTCATCGATGCGGATAGGTTACCCACACGCTGACTGAAGGAAGCTGTTACGCCGTGGCCTTCATTCATTCTTGTTATCAATATAATCGGATTGTCTGAGGTATTTGCATCCTGAAGAGCCGCAGCAAACTTTCTCGACTGCCAGGAGGCAACCCGCGGATCGTTCATTCCTGTTTCAAGCATAACTGCAGGGTAGTTTGTGTTTGGTTTTACATGATGGTAAGGGGAGTATGCATACAGCCACTGAAAGCTTTCAGGGTTTGTGGCAGAACCGTATTCACTTATATTATACTGACCGTTGGGGAACAGTTCATTCCTTATCATATCATAGATCCCAACAAAACTTACAACAGCCTTGAAAGCATCCGGATGCTGGGTGAGAAGTGCTCCCATCAGAAGGCCGCCGTTGGAACCTCCCATAATTCCAAGGTGAGCTTTATCCGTCCAGTTAGTCTCTTCCATTGCCTGGGTCGCGGCATACATATCATCGAAGACGTTCTGTTTATTGCCCAGCATACCCGCGGCATGCCATCCTTCACCGTATTCACCGCCGCCGCGCAGGTTTGTGAAGGCAAATACTCCTCCGTTTTCCAGCCAGACCAAGTAAGGTCCTATGAAGTGGGGTTTCCTCGTAATACCGAAACCACCGTAGCCGTAAACTATTGTTGGCCGTTGTCCATTCGGAGTTATGCCGTCCATCCTAACAACCGTAACCGGGATTTTGGTACCGTCATTTGATGTTGCCTCTATTAAACTGTATTTAATATTTGAATAATCTGCAGCAGGTTTCATCTGAAATATTGTATTAAGATTGCCTGTATCAGCATTATAAGTATCCCATCTTTCCGGGAATGTCCAGCCTTCATAAGTAATTAAGGCATTATCCGATTTAGGAGAAGAAACAACAGCGTTTATTCCGATACCTCCCTGGCGGAGTCCTACAGCTTTAACAAGCTTACCAGATTTATCATATTGATCTATTTTCCAGTCGGGGCCCTTGACCTTAGTCAGCAGAAAGCCATGGCGGATAGCAGCAACAGAATTGTAAGCCCATTCACCCTCGGGAACTACAACCTTGGCTGCTCCATCTTTCTTAACAGATAGAAGTTTCCCGAGAGGGGCATTATCGTAAGCAACCAGCAGTAGGTTTCCATCCTCATCCCATGCTGCCCCCGAGTTTATTTCATCTGAAACCCTGACATTAGCACTTGTGTCGAGCACCTGTTTCCATTCATCTCTCCCATGTCTTATATAAACGTAATCAGGATTGCCATCGCCGAAATGAACAAACATCGCTGCCTGTCTGCCGTCCTCTGAAGGAATGAAAGTGTACTCTGCAACCTTTGATAGGTCCTTCCCGAAAACTAGTTTATCGCTTTCCTGCGGCTGACCTAATGTATGATGATAGAGTGCGGCATTAAACTGGGAAATAGAATCAGGTACAGTACCGGGCAGTGGAAGACGAACATAAGTTAAACCTTTTCCATCCTCATCCCAGGCCATACCGGCGGGAGTTGCACCGCCTCCTGCACTAACCAGTGAATCATGCAAATCATTACCAGATTTTAGATCTCTTACATGAATCGTTGCTGCTTCAGTACCTCCCTCTGCGGTCGTGTATGCAAGATAATTTCCATTTGGGGACGGCCAGAAGCCTGTTATCGCTATATCGCTCCCCATTTTATTAGGATCAACAAGCACTTTAGTTTCCCCGTCAGGCCAGGATTTGGTTGCTACAACTGCCTGGGGCTGCGGGGGAGTTATCTGCATAAAGTACAACTGATTGTTCATCAGTTTAGGACTATATTGCTCTACTCCTGTTTTTTCAAGTTCCTTTATTCTTTCTTCTATCTTTTTGTTATCAGGAAAACCGGAGAGAACATTGTCTGCATACTTATTCTGGTCGGCGATCCATTGCTGTACTTCAGGGTCGTTATTGTCTTCAAGCCAGCGGAAAGGGTCGGAGACTTGTGTGCCGAAATAATTAGTCACCACGGTATCTTTTCTTGAAGCCGGTGCTTCCTTTACTCCCTTATTATTACTGCATCCTGCCACGACGAATCCCAGCAAGACTATTATTAAATAATATGATTTCGTGAACATTTTTCTTACCTGTCATTTAATTTTTTTTGGTTGTTCAATTTTATAATTCCATCAAAACTAAAACTATTTTCACCCTCCTACAATTTTCACGCTCACCGATTATGACTGGTAATACCTTTTGTGCTTCACTTCACCATGGGACATCATTTTTGGGCATCTTAGAGGCAGCTTAAGTTCCGTGCTCCGGTCTCGCGATCTGAGGGTAAAATTCTTTTACTGTTTGTGGTGAAAATGAAAAATAATTCTTGACTTTCCAGATTAAATTATGTTAATTTTGGGGAGTTGTGGGGAATTGTGGTGAATTATTCCATGAAAAGGTCGAAAATTTGTTCAGAGGACAATACACATATTCAGTTGACTCAAAAGGGAGGTTAAGTATACCGGCCAAATTAAGGCGTCAACTATCTCCGGAGGCTAACGATACCTTTGTTATGACGCAGGGAACAGTCAACTGTATAGATGTTTATCCTATGGACCAATGGCAGCACTTTGAACAGAAACTTATCGATCTGAATCCTTTTAATCCACAGGAAGCAAAGTTTATAAGGATGATACTTCAGCACGCAACTGAAGATAAGCTTGATTCCCAGTCAAGAATTTTAATTCCACCGAACTTATTAGAGTATGCAAAGATTGGAAAAGAAGTTTTAGTATTAGGTGCGCTTAAGAAGATTGAATTGTGGAACCCAAATAGTTATAAGGAATACCTGGAACAGTCTTCTGAAACTTACGAAGAGATAGCTGCAAAAGTAATGGCGTAAAGATGAAGATTCATCATACGCCGGTTTTATTGAATGAAAGTATTGAATTCCTGATAACTGACAAATCGGGGAAGTATTTTGATGCAACGCTTGGATTCGGCGGACATACTGAAGCTTTCTTAAATATTCTGAATAAAGACGCGGTTGTTGCTGCCACAGATGTAGATAAAGATGCATTCAGCTTTTCAAAGGAAAAATTTTTAAAAGATGACCGGGCACGACTTTATAATTTTAATTTTTCTGAAATAGATGTTATCGCAAAGATAGAATCTTTCGGGTTCTTTGACGGAATTTTTGCAGATCTTGGAGTTTCTTCGTTTCAGCTCGACAATCCCTCTTCGGGATTTACTTACAGAGAGGAAGCAAAACTGGATCTGAGGATGGATAAATCCAAAGTTGTCAGCGCAGCCGATATAATAAATTCATTTTCTGAAGAAGATCTTGCGGATATATTCTTCCATTACGGCGAGGAAAGGCTTTCCAGAAGGATAGCAAGAGAAATAGGCCGTAGGAGAACTGAAAACAGGATAGAAACTACATCTCAGCTCACGGAAATAATTAAAGGCGTAATCCCTGTAAAAAATCAGAATAAAACACTTTCCAGAATTTTTCAATCGCTGAGGATATATGTGAATGATGAGCTGGGAGTGCTGAAATCTTTCCTGGATAAATCTGTAGGTCTTCTGAATAAGGGCGGAAGGATAGTGATTATTTCTTATCATTCACTTGAAGACAGGATAGTAAAGGAAACATTTAAATACGAAATGCTCGACTGTATCTGCCCCAAAGAGTATCCCGTTTGCCAGTGTGATAAGGAAAGGAGACTAAATATAATTACAAGGAAACCTGTTACAGCCTCGTTGGAAGAAACTTCAAACAATCCAAGAGCGAGGAGCGCAAAACTAAGAGCAGCGGAGAGAGTATGAAAAAAAAAGGATCTAAACCCTTCCTGTTTTTTAGTCTTATGCTGTTCACTTCATTTATCGTACTGGTGCTTTTTTATGTCGGTATAAAATTGAAATGTGAAGAGCTTACTAAAGAAAAAATACTGGCTGAAAAACAACTCGATCTTAAAAGCAACTGGCAGGTTAACCTGACCGTTAAACAGCAGTTTCTGTCCTCAGAGGAAAGAATTACAGAGATCGCAGAAAAAGAACTCGGAATGATTAGAGGAGGCCCGCCGGTCTTAAAAGTTAAGATTGACAAAGAACAAATTGAAAATATTGAAAACCAGTTAAAAGAAAAGTATGATTAACCGAAGATTGCTGCTTATAGTCCTTTTTGCTTTTATCAGTTTTGTGATACTGGTAATCAAACTGGTTGATATCCAGATAGTTAAGAGTGAAGAGCTCAGATATTATGCAGAGAGGCAGCAGACTTCAGTAGATAAGATAAAAGCTGAACGCGGACTTATATACGATAGAAATAATTCTCTTCTTGTTTACAACAGGGATGACATTACCTTCTTTGCCGATATGCGGATGACCTCGGCTGCCGAGAAAATTAAAATCGCTGATAAATTTTCATCGGTATTCGGAAAATCGAAAACTCATTACCTCAAACTTATGAAAGCAAAGGGAAGGAATGTCTGCCTTGAAAAGAAAGTTTCCGGAGAAAAGGCTATCCTCTTGAAAAGTGTAAGAATGCCTTCGGTTTTTTCAGTTGACGACCCCACAAGAGTTTACTACTACAAAGATCTGGCAGCTCACATTTTGGGTTATGTAAATAATAATTACAACGGGGTAAGCGGTATAGCGAAAACATTCGACGATGTTTTATCAGGCGAAGATGGTGCGATGATAGTTGAGCGGGATGCAATAGGCGATATGATTACGGTTGAAGAAGAGCAGACAAAACCAGCCGTTCCGGGACTTAATATTTATCTCACAATTGATAAAGCTTACCAGACGATCCTGGAAGATGAACTTGAAGCGGGAGTTAAAGAATACGATGCAGCATCTGGCGTTGGTATTATTATGAATCCCAATACCGGAGAAATACTTGCGCTGGCTAATAACCAGGATTTCGATCCGAATAATTACTGGGATTACTCTGACGACCAGAGAAGAAACCGAGCGATTACAGATACATATGAACCTGGTTCAACTTTTAAGTCATTCACGCTCGCATCATTACTTGATCAGAATTTGTGCAAAGAAAATGAAACTGTGTTTGTAGAAAACGGACGTTACAAATTTAAGTCGGTCTATATAAGTGACACCCACGAGCATGCATATCTTTCTGTTAAGGGAATTATCGAGCAGTCAAGCAATATCGGCATTTCAAAACTTGTACAGCGCCTGGACGATGAATCATTCTATAAATATGCGCGTGGATTTGGATTCGGAAATTATACTTCTGTATCCCTTCCCGGAGAAGTAAAAGGCACACTGAAGAAACCGGATGAATGGGGAAGCCTTACAAAAACATTTATGTCATTTGGTTATGAAATAGCGGTAACGCCGCTTCAGTTGATTACTGGCTACTGTGCATTGGTGAACGGTGGAATACTTTACGAACCAAGGATATTATCAAAAGAAGTCAGCCGGGATGGAAAAACAGTAGTAAAAAATACTCCGCGCCAGGTTAGAAGAGTTATTTCTGAATCTACATCATTGAGAATGCGGAAACTGCTGGTGGGAGTTGTTGAGAACGGTACAGGGAAGAATGCAAAGATCGATGGTGTACCAATCGGAGGAAAAACAGGAACTTCTCAAAGACTGGTAGACGGCAGTTATTCAAAGGCGAGTTATAACTCATCATTTATCGGATTCTTTCCGGCTGAAAATCCGCAGATAGTATGCCTGATTCTTTTGAATTCACCGAAAGTAGGAAGGTATGGCGGTCTTGCCGCAGCCCCAATATTTAAGAATGTAGCGCAGAGGATTATCGAACGCGATCCCGAAATAATAAAACCGCTGGAGAACGAGAAGATTGACCAGGATCTGAAAGTTGCCGGAGTCAGAAATTCCCGGGATAATGATGTGGTATACACAAATGCTGCATATCATTCACCTGACCCTGATCTGATCTCTGTATGTATGGAAAAGAAAATAATGCCTGACCTGACTAATTATCATATTAAAGATGCTATTTCCATCTTATCGAGAATGGGTGTAAGGTATGTAATGAATGGAACCGGTATGGTAATTTCACAAAGTCTTGCTCCCGGTTCACACATAAAAAAAGGTCAGCTTTGCAGACTGGAATGCAAAGAGATATCAGTTAATGGTACCTCTGTTTATTGATGGAGCTGACTGAATTAATAAATAGTGTACATGTTATCCAGGTAGTCGGGAATGTCCAGAGAAAAGACGTCACCGGGATATTTTATGATTCGCGTAAGGTTGTAAAAGGTTCGGTATTTGTTGCCGTTAAAGGTTTCAATATTGACGGGCACAGGTTTATAACTGATGCTCTCAATAAAGGAGCGGTGGCTGTTGTTCTTGAAGATAATGATGCCGTGCCGGATGAAATTTTTATTCACACTGAAGCCGCGAAATTACTGGTAAAAGACTCAAGGCAGGCGCTGGCTGAATTATCTAAAGGATTTTACAAAAATATTTCTGAAAAAATTAAGCTGATTGGAATAACAGGTACAAAAGGAAAAACAACTACTTCATACATAATAAAAAGTATTCTTGAAACTGCCGGAAATAAAACAGGACTTATTGGAACGATATCAAATTATATAGGAGATAAAGAAATAAAATCTTCGCTTACTACGCCTGAATCAAATGACCTGAATGAGCTTCTGCTTGAGATGTACAACAGTGGATGTAATTACGCTGTTATGGAAGTATCGTCGCATGCTCTGGCACTGAAACGCGTTTTTGGTCTCGATTTTTCGGCCGCTGTATTCACGAATATCTCCTCGGACCACCTCGATTTTCACCAGAATTTTGAAAATTACTTATCAGCCAAAAAAATACTATTTGATAATCTTAGTTTGTCTGCATTCGGTGTATACAATGTTGATGATAAATCTTCCCCAAAGATCATCGAAAATAGAGTGGCTCCTCTATATTCACTAGGTAAGATGCCGGGTGCAGACTTTATTATTAAAAACATTTCCTATGACCTCGAAGGTACTTATTTCCTTGTTGAAAAAGGGAGTGTTAACTATGAGATCTCCACATCGCTGGTCGGGGAGTTCAATGCATACAATGCTGCATTCGCTTTTGCCGTAACTACTTTATTGGGAATAGACCCTGAGACAGCTGTGAAGGGGATAAAAAACACTCCACAGGTACCCGGAAGGTTTGAACTAACAGGGCATAAAGAAAAAAGAGTAATTATAGATTACTCGCATAATGCTGATAGTCTTGAGAAGACCTTATTGGCTATAGGAAATATCGTCGGAGATGAGCATCCCGTATATACTGTTTTTGGCTGCGGCGGCAACAGGGACAGAACCAAAAGACCGGTTATGGGAAAAATTGCATCAGACCTTAGCCGGAAAGTTTATATAACTTCAGATAATCCCAGGAACGAAGATCCTATGGATATAATAAAGGAAATTGAGGCAGGGATCGAAAAAAAGAACTATGAAGTAATAGAGGACAGGGAAGAGGCAATAAAAACGGCAATAGGACAGACAGAGTCAGATGCGGTAATTTTAATTGCAGGGAAAGGACACGAAACTTATCAGGAGATAAGAGGAGTAAGAAAACATTTTTCCGATAGGGAAGTGGCTGAGAAATATCTGAATTTATGAAAAGGATCGGAATTACGCTTGAAGATTTGTTTAACCTGGAATCAGCTGTTCTTTATAATCCTGATAGCTTCAGGACATTAAGAAAGGTATCAATAGATTCCAGGAATATACCGGGAAGCTGCCTTTTTATTGCAATTAAAGGTGAAAGATTTGATGGCCATGATTTTATTGAAAACGCAGTTACTAACGGTGCCGAAGCTGTTCTGGTTAATAAGAAGAAGTTAAACAAACTGGGTGAGATTGATATTCCGGTCGTGGCTGTTGAAGATACAGTAAAGGCTTTGGGTGAACTGGCCGGAGTCTGGAGGAAAAAGTTAAGTACGAAAATAATCGGTATAACCGGTAGTGCAGGTAAAACATCAACAAAAGAGATGGTAGCCATGCTGTTAAGTACTAAATATAAGGTTAACAAAACTATTGCTAACCATAACAACCATATCGGTGTTCCTCTGACTCTCTTCAGCACAAATGAGAAGCATGATGTGCTGGTTGCGGAACTAGGTACAAACCATTTCGGAGAAATTGAATATACAGCGAATATAGCTCTTCCGGATTATGCGATGATTACAAATATCGGTGATTCTCACCTTGAATTCTTCTTAAATAGAAAAGGTGTATTGAAAGAAAAATCGGCACTGTTTAAAGCGACTGCTGAAATGAACGGTACTCTCTTTATAAATGAAGATGACAAATTATTGAAGGAGACGGCGAAGGATTATAAAAAGAAGGTTACATATGGTTTCAACTCGAATTCCGCGGTAAGAGGCAAAGTTTGCGGCTATACGGATGATGGAAGACCTGAGATCGAAATCACCTATAAACGAAACAAGCTTAAAGTTGATATGCCCCTGTACGGTGAGGCCAACGCGAAGAACTTCCTTGCGGCTGCTGCTGTTGCTTTTACAATGGGATTGTCTGTTAAGGAAGTAACCGGAGGATTAAGCAAACTCAGACAGGTCGAAAAAAGATTAAATGTTAAGCGCCGCAAAAATATTCTTTTAATTGATGATACTTATAATGCCAGCCCTGTCTCAATGAAAGAAGCAATGAACCTTGCGGGTAAAATAAAGTTGTATGACCGGAAAATTGCAATACTTGGAGATATGCGTGAGCTTGGTGATGATGGTGCCGAACTTCACCGGAAATTAGCTACTTCGGTTAAGACAAATAAGTTCAGCGAAGTATACCTGATAGGAACACTTATGAAAAACCTGTATGAGGAATTAAAGAATGAGTCAATTAATGTCAGGTTCTTCAGCAGCCGGAAGAGACTTAATGATTTCCTGATGAAACAGGACTTAAGCAAATCCGTCATACTCGTAAAAGGATCACGCGGAATGAAGATGGAAGAATTTGTTAAAACTATTGAAGAAAAAGCCGGATAATAATGCTCTACTTTTTATCGGAATATATAAATAAAGTTTTTAATCCCCCGGGATTCGATGTTTTCCGGTTTATTACTTTCAGGTCGGCTCTTTCTGCGATTACTGCTTTGTTCCTGTCATTTTATCTTGGCCCGAAGATCATCCGTAAGCTTCAACAGAAACAGATCGGCGAAGCTAAAAAGATCGACGGTCCTAAGTTTCACTGGTCGAAAGCCGGTACACCTACTATGGGAGGACTGATAATAATTTTGTGCGTGGTGATCCCTGTATTGTTGTGGTCAGATATCCTGAGCATTTACATCATTCTGATCTTAGCAGGTACAATATGGCTGAGCGGAGTCGGATTTCTTGATGATTACCTGAAGGTCGTTAAAAAACTTCCGAACGGATTAATAGCACGTTATAAACTGCTGGGACAAGTACTCATTGGTCTTATCATCGGGTCCGTTATCTATTTTGCCCCCCAGTTTGAAGGAATTCATTCGTTAACTACAGTACCGTTCCTTAAGAATGTTAACTTCGATTTCTCGTTCTTTTATATCCCTGTAGTTGTCTTTATAGTAACAGCAACATCAAATGCAGTGAATTTAACCGACGGACTGGATGGACTTGCAATCGGAGTGATCACAATTGTTATGCTTACTCTTGCTATTATAAGCTATGTGAGCGGAAACTCGATTTTCTCAAACTACCTGAATATAATTTATCTTCCAGGGGCAGGTGAACTTACAGTTTTTGTGGCTGCCCTGGTGGGAGCGTCGCTTGGATTTCTCTGGTTCAACTCGTATCCGGCCCAGGTTTTTATGGGTGATACTGGTTCACTGGCTCTGGGTGGTGCTTTCGGAATTCTTGCCGTTCTTATTAAAAAAGAACTGCTGATACCTATACTGGGAGGAATATTTTTCCTGGAGACAATATCGGTAATTATTCAGAGAGTTTATTTCAAGGTAACAAAAAAGAAATATGGTGAAGGAAGAAGAGTGTTCAAGATGGCTCCGATCCATCATCACTTTGAAATGATGGGCTGGCCTGAGCCTAAAATTGTAATCAGGTTTTATATAATAGCTATAATACTGGCCATTATTAGTCTGGCCTCATTTAAGATAAGATAGAAAATGAATATTGCAGGTAAAAAAGTAACAATAGTTGGTGCCAAAAGAAGCGGCGCGGGTGCGGCAAAGCTAATAGCCAGACTCGGCGGTCAGCCTTTTGTGACGGATACAGCATCCGGCAAGGCTCTGGATGAATACCTGGAAATTCTCCGTTCAAATAAGATTGAGTATGAAACGGGACAGCATTCTGAAAGAGCATTTGACTGCAGCCTTATGGTCGTAAGTCCCGGTGTTCCTTCAGATGCAGAAATAATCAAAACGGCCCGTGCAAAAAAGATTCAGATCATCGGCGAGCTTGAACTTGCTGCTTCTGTATGCAAAGGAAATATTATTGCCATTACAGGTACGAATGGTAAAACCACAACTACGAGTCTTTGCGGACATCTGTTTAATGTATGCGGAAGAAAAACATATACCGCCGGAAACATCGGCTTCGCATTTTCTGAAATAGCCCACGATGTTAAAGAAGATGAATTTGTAGCCCTGGAGGTTTCCAGTTTTCAGCTTGACCTGATAGATCAGTTTAAGCCGAAGATTGCAATGATATTGAATATAACCCCGGATCACCTGAACCGTTATGAGAACAAGCTTGAAAATTATATTAAATCGAAACTGAATATTTACAGAAACCAGGATGAAAATGATTTCCTTATTATTAATAAGGATAATGAAACTCTGATGAATTCCGTTCAGAAGCACAAAAGCAAATCTTTTTATTTCTCCTTAAAGGAGACTCTGAACAACGGAACTTATCTGTCAGACGAAGATATATTTTTTAACAGTGAGAGCAGCCTGGAATTCAGCTGTAAAGTAACTGATATAAATCTTATCGGGGAACATAACATTGCAAATGCAATGGCCGTAATAACGGCGGCTAAATTGTTCGGACTCGATAATGACAAAATTATCAAGGCCTTAAGAACATTTGAGGGTGTTGAGCACAGACTTGAATTCGTCAGAGAAATTGAAGGTGTGAAATATATCAACGATTCAAAGGCAACTAATGTTGATTCGGTCTGGTACGCACTGAAAGGATTTACAGGACAGATCTTTCTGATTCTCGGCGGTCAGGATAAAGGCAACGATTACAACCAGATCAGGCCTCTTGTACTCGAAAAAGTAATTAAGATCTATGCTATAGGATCATCAGCGGATAAGGTTTTCAATTTCTTCCATAAAGATATTAAGGTTGAAGTCAAACAGACGATGGAAGATGTTGTTCACGCAGCGAACCTGGAGGCAAGGCCAGGCGATATTGTTCTGCTGTCACCTGCCTGTGCCAGCTTCGATATGTTTGATAACTATGAACATCGCGGAAATATATTTAAGGAAGCGGTAAACAAATTATAATGAAAAAACTGTCATTAACAATATTTCTTGATGCATTTGTACTAACCCTGCTTGGACTGGTGCTTGTAATGAGTGCAAGCAGTACTTACAGCGCCTTTAAGTTTGATAGTCTCTTTCATTTATTTAATTCGCATTTCTTTAAGGTCATCGCGGGGATCTTCCTGATGATAATCTTTTCAATGATACCGTACGAAATTTACAAGGAATTCAGCAAACCGGTTTTAATATCGGCGGTTGGACTGCTGGTACTTACAATGATAATAGCTCCCAATATCAAGGGAGCAGGACGCTGGATAAACCTTGGGTTTATATCTTTTCAGCCGTCTGACTTTGCCAGGCTGGCACTTATAGTTCACCTGGCTGCACTTCTTGAGAGCAAGGGTAAAGAAATTCAGGATTTTAAGAACGGATTCATTTACCTGTTTATATGGGTTATGATGGTAGCAGGTTTAATTTTCATTCAGCCTAATCTCAGCAACGGTATTTTGGTGCTTATTATCTCTTTGACAATTTTATTCGTAGGCGGTGCTAAGATACAGCACATACTCGGTTCAATGGGAGTTTGTGCATTTGCAGGTGGAATCGGTGCAATGCTTTTCTCTCACTCGCGTGAAAGAATTTTAACATTTATTCACAGCTTCAGTAATGGTGGTGATATAAATATACAGGTTAAACAGGCTTTATTAGGTTTGGGCAGCGGCGGCATTCTTGGTGTCGGAATGGGTCACAGCAGACAGAGTAATCTCTTCCTCCCTGAGGCTTACGGTGACTTTATATTCGCTATCCTCGGGGAAGAACTCGGGTTCATTGGTTCAGTGATAGTTCTCTTTGCGTACCTTGTCCTCTTTACGGCCGGAATTCTGATTGCAAAAAAATGTAAAGATGTGTTCGGGCAGCTCCTCGCATTCGGAATTTCGATTTCAGTACTCGTAAATGCGTTCATTAACGTTGCTGTGGCTACCGGATTAGTACCGACAACAGGTCTGCCGCTCCCTTTTATTAGTTACGGTGGTACATCCCTGATATTTATGTGTATTTCAACGGGAATACTTGTGAATATAGGAATGACCAATGCGATGATTCAGAATAAAAATAATAGTGTTCAGCGAATTCAGGATTAACTAATGACAGCTTCAAAAACAGGATACAGGTTCTTATTTGCAGGTGGAGGAACAGGAGGTCACCTGTTTCCGGCTGTTGCTGTGGCCGAAAAAATTAAAGCAAAAATTCCTGAAGCTGATATCTTATTTATAGGTACAAAAAACAAGATTGAAGGAAGAGTGATTCCCAAACTTGGTTATAAATTCAGGTCGATATGGATCAAAGGATTCAGCCGGCAGTTTAACATGGAGAACCTTCTTTTCCCGGTAAAACTGATAGTATCATTATTTCAATCATTGATTATCAATATGAGTTTCAGGCCCAGAGTTGCAATCGGATCAGGCGGGTACGTCTCCGGACCTGCAATCTGGGGATCGTCCGTTATGGGAGCAAAGATTATTCTCCTTGAACAGAACAGTTATCCCGGAGTAACCACAAGACTGCTTGAAAGGTATGCGGATGAAATTCATGTGAGTTATCCAGATTCGGAAAAGTACCTGAAGTCAAAAGATAAGATTAAAGTGACCGGGAACCCTGTGCGCGAGAGTCTTGGTGAGAAGGATAAAGAAAAAGCCCTCAGGCATTATAAACTAACCCGCGATAAAAAAACTTTATTGGTGTTGGGGGGAAGTCTTGGGGCTGCTTCAATTAACGAAGCCGTCGCTGCTTCTTTCGATGTTTTCAGGGAGAAAGGGCTCCAGTTAATCTGGCAGACCGGAAGCATATATTATGAAAACTACAAAATGCTTAACGGTGACGGAATGCTTGTTCTTCCCTTTATTGAGGATATGAACCTGGCGTACTCAGCCGCCGATATGGTTGTTGCAAGAGCCGGTGCAACTACTATTGCCGAACTACTTGTGCTTGGCATACCATCGGTACTGGTTCCTTCTCCTAATGTTGCGGAGAACCATCAGTATTATAATGCTAAGTCGCTTGAAGATGAGAATGCAGCATTACTGATTGAAGATAAAGATGTAAAACTCATTTTGGCAGACAAAATAATTTCGACAATATTTGATGACAATAAATTAGAAATATGGAAAGCAAATGCAGGCAGGCTGGCTAAACCTGATGCTGCTTCATTAATAGCTGATAGCGCAATAAAATTTGCAGACGCTTTATGAACCCTGACGAATTAAATACAAAAGAGACCTTTAAGTATAATATGTCATTCTATTATCAGTCGACTATCATCTACTTAGTTGTGTTCGCTCTTTACCTGGTTATCCGGGGAGAGTTTGTGGAGGAAACTTTCACGCTGATAACGAAAGATCCTATTATTTATCTGCTGGGAGCGATTGTGATTATTTCACTGGTAAGTCTTCTTTATAATATCTATAAAAATAAATACCTGGAAATAAGCGGAGAGGGTATCGCATTTGTAACAAGGTTCGGTGAAAAGAGGATTTTACTTGATCATATTAAAAGAGTGAAAATAACCAGGCGAAGAGAAAGAATACAGAATCATGCATTCAGACTTGTACGGATAAAATTAAGAAACAGAAGGCGCTCAGTAATAATAAGACCTTATGATTATGAGAATGAGGAGAAATTACTGAGGAAATTTGAACTATTAAAAGCACGGATAGAAGAAGTTTAATGTTTAGGAATATACATAGAGTACATTTTGTAGGAATTGGCGGCATCGGAATGAGTGGTCTTGCTGAGATACTCCTCAGTCAGGGTTTTGAAGTTTCAGGATCCGACAGAGCACTAACAGAAATTACGGATCACCTTTCCAAACTGGGAATTACTATTTATGAAGGACATTCGCCGGAAAATCTTAAAGACGTGGATGTGCTGGTATACTCATCCGCGGTAACGGTAGATAACCCGGAAGTAAAAGCCGCCGTTGAAAGAAAGATTCCTGTTATAAAGCGCGCGGAAATGCTGGCGGAATCGATGAGGATGAAATACGGAATAGGTATTGCCGGAACACACGGAAAAACAACAACTACGTCTATGGTTGGCCTGACTCTGACCGAGGGAAATATTGATCCCACCATTATAGTAGGAGGAAAGCTCAGCGGACTAGGCGGCACGAATGCAAGGTTGGGACACGGTGAATTTATTGTTGTAGAAGCAGATGAATTTGACAGGACCTTCTTAAAACTGACCCCGACTATAGCTGCAATAACAACCCTTGAAAGTGAACACCTTGATACTTATAAGGATCTCGTCGATATCCAGTCTGCCTTCACTGAGTTTGCCAATAAAGTTCCGTTTTATGGATTCGTGGTACTCTGTCTGGACGAGCCTGGTCTTCAGGATATCATTCCTACAATAAATAAGAAGATCATTACCTACGGGTTAACCCCGCAGGCGGATGTAAGGGCAGTTGACATTACCCATAAACAGTTTTCCAGTGAATTTACAGTTAAATATAAAGGCAAGGAGCTCGGACGACTGAAGCTGAACATTCCCGGGTGTTCATAATGTTAAGAATGCACTTGTTGCAGTAATTATAGCGAAAGAGCTCGAGATAGAATTCCCCGTGATTAAGAAAGCTTTGGAATCATTCTCCGGTGTATATAGAAGATTTGAAATAAAGTATAACAAAGAGATCCTTGTTGTTGATGATTACGCACATCACCCGACTGAAACGAGTGCAACACTTGCCGGGATAAGAGCAGGGTGGGACAGAAGGCTGATCGCCGTATTCCAGCCCCATCTATACTCCCGGACGAGAGATTTTTACCAGGAATTCGGGAGGAGTTTTCTTAATTCCGATATCTTCATCTGCACTGATGTTTATCCTGCCCGTGAAGAACCGATTCCGGGAGTATCGGGTGAGCTCATTGCCAATGCAGCGAAAAAATTCGGACATAAAAATGTTATGTACGTACCTGATAAAAAGGATGTGCCCTCAGTATTAAATGAATTAAAGCAGGAAAGTGATATTATAATAACCATGGGTGCCGGAGATATCTGGAAATTCGGCGAAGAATTTATAAGGATGATAAAGAATTGAAGACAGAAACCAGGAGTAAAATATTAGGTCTTCTGCTGTTTGTAATATTAACAGTCTGGATTATTTATCTCTCCTTATCTGTGCAGCGACCGGAAATTGATGAACAAATAAAATCAATTACCATTACCGGCAACAGCCTTCTTAACGAAAATGATTACCTGGCGTATGCAAAACTAAATGGAAATACGATTCCGGAAGATGTTACACTTCCTATAATAAAATCCAGACTCGAAAAACATCCTTATATAAAAAGAGCTGATGTTGAGTTCAGCGGCAATAATGAAGTTCACATTAACCTGAATGAGAAGAGAATAAAGGCAGTGCTGGTGAGTGACAACAAGTTATTTCTTGCAACGAATAATTTTGAGATACTGCCTTTTATCCAGAATACCAAAATTTCGAATATGCCCGTTGTTACAAATCTGAGTAATGATATTCTCTATAAAGGCAAACGAGATATTAAAAACTCCGGGATTGGTGGAAGCGTTCAGGATCATGGATGCAGCGGATCTTACCGGGGGAGGACTTTCAAAAACTCTGTCAGAGATCAATCTTAGAAACGGCGGAGATATAATATTACTGTTCTCCGGTATAAAGCCACCTGTAATCCTGGGCAAAGGCAATACGACAAAAAAAATATATACCTTTAATCAATTGGTCAATAATGATGACGCAGATAAAGCAATGGTGATGAACAGCTCTTATGTTGACCTTAGGTTTAACAATGAAATTTTTCTCGGTAATTATGATAAAACGGATTTAACTGAATGAGAAAAGAAATTATAGCGGGACTTGATTTAGGAACCACGAAAGTCTGTGCGGTGATAGCAGAGAAACTGGATGAAAGTAAATTTGATATACTGGGATTCGGCGTTGCTCCATCAGAAGGACTCCATAAAGGACTGGTCGCAAATATCGGGAAAACCGCTGAAGCAATAAGGAGTGCAGTTTCGATAGCATCAAACAGGGCTGGCTTTGAAGTTACTCATGTAAATGTCGGTGTCGCCGGCGAACACATCACCAGTATGCGGCACAGGAATTATGTTACAATAAGCGGTGAGGACAGAGAGATAACTAAAGCGGACCTGGAAAGACTGGAAAATGATGTCCGCACTATACACATACCTTCAGACCGTCAGATCCTTCATATTATTCCGGAGGAATTCTCGATTGATCATCAGCCGGGGATTGAGAATCCGATTGGTATGTCGGGCTCACGCCTCGAAGCTACGAATCACATCGTACTTGCTTCAATTCCGGCAATACAGAACATTCGGAAATCTGTAGAGCGGGCAGGACTTCATGTTCGGGATTATATACTTCAGCCGATTGCCTCAAGTACCTCTGTGCTGGAAGAAAGTGAGAAAGATTTAGGTGTGGCCCTGATCGATATAGGCGGCGGTACAACCGATATAGCGATCTTTCATAATAAAGCGATAAAGCATTCCAAGGTAATTGGTGTAGCAGGGAACCAGGTTACCAATGATATCAGAGAATCACTTGGAGTAGTAACTGAAGAAGCAGAAAAGCTTAAGAAGGACTATGGATATGCAACTGAAAATGCAATAATCAAAGATGAAGATATACTTATTAAAGGTGTAGGTGCAAGGGGAAATACGAAGATACCGATAAGTCTGCTTACCCAGATTATCAGTCTGAGAATGAGGGAATTGTTTATCCTGGTTGATAATGAAATCAGGAGTGCAGGATTTAAGAATAAAATAAAAGCCGGTATCGTGTTGACCGGGGGCGGATCTCTGCTTAAGGGATGTTCAGAACTGGCGGAAGAAGTATTCGGACTTCCTACCAGGATGGGAGTTCCGCAGGAATTGGGTGCAGGACTTTCTAACGAGATCGAGAGTCCTGAATTTGCAACCGTTGCAGGTTTGATCCGGGGCATACCCGGAGGGAAGTCGAGTGAATACCAGGGATTGATCAGAGCTAAAAAACAAAAGAATAAAAATAAAATATCCCTGATTGTAAAAAGAGTTCAACAGTTTTTTGATGAATTATAAATTCTATAGGAGGTAACTATGTCGCGATTTGCAACTATTGACAAAAGCAAACCTATGTCCGCTATTTTGAAAGTAGTTGGTGTCGGCGGAGGCGGCTGTAATGCTATTGAAAGCATGATCGCACGCGGGCTGAGCGGAGTGGAATATGTTGCTGTTAATACGGATGCGCAGGTACTTAACGGCAGCAGTGCTACTCATAAGATCCAGTGTGGCGGGAGTATTACCAGGGGACTGGGAGCAGGAGCAGATCCTAACGTCGGAAGGAAATCATTAGAAGAAGACAGGGAGAAATTATCCGAAGTCCTTAGCGGAAGCGATATGGTTTTCGTTACGGCAGGAATGGGCGGCGGTACCGGAACAGGCGGAGCTCCTGTAGTTGCTTCGATAGCCAAAAGCATCGGCGCCCTGGTAGTCGGCATCGTTACCAAGCCTTTCCGCTGGGAAGGGAAGAAGCGTATGCTGAATGCAGAACAGGGAATCCAGGATCTGAAAAATCATGTCGATAGTCTCATAGTTATCCCCAACGAGAGACTGCTGAACATTCTCGATAAAGGCGTTAATGCGTTCGCTGCCTTTGATAAACCGAATGAAGTATTATACGAAGCTACCCGCGGTATTGCTGATATTATCACTGTTGAAGGATTGATAAACGTCGACTTTGCTGATGTGAGGTCGGTAATGAATCAGAGCGGTGATGCACTGATGGGATGCGGAATTGCGAGCGGCGAGAACCGCGCGATAGAGGCAGCACAGAAAGCTATCTCAAGTCCTCTCCTGGAAGGTGTTAATATCAAGGGTGCCAAGAGCGTACTCCTTAACGTTACCGGTTCAAGCAATCTGACTATGCAGGAAATAAACGACGGCAACAATGTTATCTTCGAAGCTGCCGGTGAGGAAGCGAATGTAATATTCGGCTGTGTACAGAAAGAAGATATGAACGATTACGTATCTTACACAGTAATTGCAACAGGCTTCGATTCGGCGCACCAGGTACATGCAAAGAAATCATTTTCAATCGCACCTCCTAAAATGAAAGAAGAAGACACTTTCCGCGGAGGATTTAATTTCCTTGAGTCAAATGACGAGATAGATAAAGAGGATCTGGAAATTCCCACGATCTACAGGGTAAAAAGTCCTAAATCTAATATTGAAGAAAAAGAGGAGGAAGAAACTCCACGGAGCGGATTCGAGTTTGATGCATCGCGTTACAGCTGGTCAAAAGAAAAGGCTCAGAAGAAAGAAGAAAAAGAGAACGATGATGATGAAGACAGCTCCTCATTCTTACGTATGATAATGGATTAATTTGCGGAATCTGTTGTGACAAGGGAGATCGTTTAAGTCGGGATTATTCGTCGAGGGGACGGCTCTCGGCAAACGCGTTATTCTCGATATCCTTTGTAATTATGATCCTGTTCGGTCTGCAGCAGATTCTGCAATCTTCTACGAAGTCCTGCTTGCCTTCCACCGTTAAATCCACCCAAACGCTGTTTTTAACTCCGCAGTACTGGCATGTCCATACGAAGTCGTCGTCGGTTTGAAACGATTCGGGTTCTTCTTCCATAACTCACCTGAAAAGTATAATTTAAGCTCACTATATTGTAAGTGTTTCCTGATTTAGAGTCAAATACTAAATTTTGTTTGTGTCCGTTTTGTAGATACTATTCCCAATTCCCAACCGCCGCCAGGCTGCATTCACACAAAGGTTCCCACTTGATTTTTAATTCTCTGTAATTTATATATAGTGTTCAAATGTACACTATATTATGCCCGAAAATAATGCAAATACGGTCGATTTTCTAACTTACCAGGTTCCGCCCGAATGGCGGGAAGGGGTAAGACTGCACTCGCTTCTGCCCCCGATCCCGAGAAATACCCGCAATATCCGCTTCGATATATTTGATTTTGAGATGCTGTTCAACGATGAGAAGACGAAGGAGCTTCTGCGGAGGGGACAGACAATCGGGTGCTTCTATATCGAATCGCCGGGGATGCGCTCGCTTCTGCGTCGGCTGGATGTTGAAACTTTTGAGATGCTCACAGCGGCAAGCTCTATTATTCGTCCCGGTGTAGCCGAAAGCGGGATGATGCAGGAGTTCCTTGCGCGGCACAAAGACCCGTCGCGCCGGAAGTACCTCATCCCTGAAATGGAAGTGCATCTTGGGGAAACCTACGGTGTGATGATTTACCAGGAGGATGTAATTAAGGTTGCGCATCATGTTGCGGGACTAACGCTGGAGGAAGCCGATCTCCTGAGAAGGGCAATGAGCGGCAAGATGCGTTCGCACGAAGCAATGAAAGAGATAACCGATAAGTTTTTTGTTTCCTGTCTCGCCAAGGGGCACAGTAAAGAGACCGCAAATGAATTGTGGCGGCAGATCGAATCATTCGCGGGGTATTCCTTCTGCAAAGCGCACAGTGCTTCCTTCGCACTCCTCTCTTACCAGGTTGCCTACCTTAAGGCGAACTACCCGGCAGAGTTTATGGCTAATGTGCTTAATAACGGCGGGGGATTTTATTCATCGGCTGTGTATATATGGGAAGCAAAAAGGATGGGATTGAAAACAGAACTTCCCTCAATAAACCACAGTGTTTATGAATATATCGGGAGAGGGAAGACCATACGCATAGGACTGATGGCCGTAAAGAATTTATCGTATTCTTCAATTGAAAGAATTGTTGAGGAAAGGAAGAATAACGGAAGGTATGTTTCGCTGGCTGATTTCCTGGTGAGGACGGAAGTAGGGTATGAAGAAACGGCAACTTTAATTAAGTGCGGGGCGATGGGATGCTTCAGGCAGACACGTCCCGAGCTGCTTCGTCTTCTTGATATCTATATTCACCGCAGGAAACTCCTGGACCATACAGCCAACGATCTTTTTATGAATGAAACCTACGCGCTTGAGGAAGAAGTTAAGACAAACATAAACTTCAGTGCAGCCGAGATGTGCCGCACCGAGTATGAGACGTTCAATTATATGATAACCCGCCACCCTCTCTATTTTTATAAAGAATGGGCGAATGATCCTTCAATCACAAAGGCGAAGGATAAGGAAAAATACCGCGGCAGGAAGGTAAAGATGATAGGCTGGTATATGACCTCGAAAAGAATAAGAACGAAGAAAGGGGATATAATGAAGTTCCTTTCGCTTGAAGATATGACGGGGACATTTGAAGCAGTCATATTTCCGAATGTGTACTACCGCTGCGCGGAGCTTACAATGTCGATGGGTCCATATCTGATTGAAGGAGTAATTGACAGCGAAGATGCTAATAACATTATAGTAGAAAAGCTTGAAGTACTATCATCTATTGCCATAAGAGAAAGCATACAGAAAGACAGCGTAGACCACAACTACTACGGCGACGAAGAAAAAGTAACCGAAGAAGACTTCCGCCTCGTCAGCTCCCTCGGCAAAGAGAAGCTCAGGCAGGCTTATGCAGGATAGCTATTTGTGACCTGTCAATCTGAACTTGTTTCAGATTCTCAAAACCTCAAGTGTCATTCTGAATTTATTTCAGAATCTCAAGGGTCATTACTTCATATTGACAAACTGTGTCGGGAAATCCAGTTCCGCATCTTTTACCATCTGAATAACCGCCTGCAGGTCATCTATCTTAGGTGCCTGAACCCTTACCTGTTCATCCTGGATCTGGGCATTAACCTTAAGCTTGGAGTCCTTGATCATCTTAGTGATCTTCTTTGCATTATCCTTCGAGATGCCGCTTTGAAGATCGATGATTTGTTTTAGCCTTCCTCCTGCCGCCGGTTCGGGCTCATTCATTTTTAAAGCTTTAATCGAAATCCCCCTGCGGATGAACTTTGTCTGAAGAATATCAATGCTGGCTTTTAAAGAATAGTCATCTTTTGTATTAATGGAAATCTGCTTATCTTTTTTGTTAAGATCCATCGATGTATTAGAATCCTTCAGGTCATATCTCTGGTGAATCTCCTTCAGTGCCTGGTTAACAGCATTATCCGCTTCCTGCAGATCAATTTCCGAAACAATATCAAATGAATGGTTCTGTGCCATTTGTAAATCCTCATTTAGCTTATAATTAAGTACAAATTTAAGGAACAGGGAGTAGAGTTGAAAATGATGTGATTTGATAATGAAATAATTAAAGAATGTGATCAATATGGATAGAACTGACCTGGTAGAATTATACCTTATTACAGATGCCATAAAAAATGATGTAATATTTTCCAAAGAACCTGCTGAAATTGTTCAAATTATTGAAAAAACATAGGTTTTATATGGCATTTATCTTGATCAAATGAACAAAAACGAAGATTGTTATGCTTAAACTACTAACTGCTTTTTTACTTTTAACTACTTCATCATTTATCCTTATGTCCTGCGGAACATACAAATCGAAGTATGCTTACCGCTGGGGCGATGACGGATTAATCTACAATTCCCATAATGATCAGTTGTTTACCGGAACAGTCCTCGACACTGCAGATGTAATAATCGAATTCCAGGTTGTCGACGGCAAAAAGAACGGAACATTCCGAACCTATTACCTTGACGGCCAGATAGAAAAAACAGGGTATGTTATCAACAACGAAAACATGGGAACCTGGAAATACTATTACCCAAATGGTCAGATAGAAAGTGAAGGCGATTTTGAAAGTAACAAACCTGATGGCAAATGGATCTCATATTATCCTGATGGAACCAAGGAAAGCGAAGGAAAATATAGAGACGGAAAACAGGATGGGATCTGGACCTATTATGATGAAACGAGGAGAAATAATAAACCAGGTTGTATACCAGGATGGGGACTTTATAGGTCTTCAGAGGAAGTTTGTCTAATATTTTTACTTAATGATTAACATAAAAAATGGCTGCTCATAGGCAGCCATTTTTATTTAATATCCTGTTTTATAAAATGAATTACTTATCGGGAAGTCCCGTAAACACTTATTTTCTTCTCTCCATTTGGACCTGAAGTTGAAATATCTATAATTGCCTGCTGTAGTTTTGAAGTATCGGGTTTTGAATCTACGCAGTAAAGCTGAACATTGTAAAAGCTTTACTTTGGGTATCAAGCATTCTAACATCGATATCTCCTGAAACCTCAAGATCTCCTTTATTAACTTTAACTGAAATTGTTTGTCCAGCAGACATTGGATTCCCATTGCCGTCACTGACAGTAAAATTAAAGGATTGTGATCCGCCATTCTGAATATCAAATGAAGATAGGATCAACAGTGATGATGGGCAGTCCTGTAAGCAGTCTTACAGTTGAAGTCTGAATAGTGGTATTATTCTCATCTACCGTTGAAGAAGTAACTCTGAAAAATCCGGGTCCATAACCGATCTTCAAATCAGGAAATGGCTGGGTTAACATAGTAACAGTAGCTCTTCCAAGGTTATCCGTGGTATTTGATCCATCAATAATTCCTGATGTTGTCTCGAAATATACACTTGTTCCTGGCCTGACCGGATTAGAATATTTATCTCCTACAAATGCCGTAAAAGGAATTTCAACACCAATAATTCCATAATTAGGATAATTAAGTTTATCTGACGCAACAGCGAAATGATTTGGATCCGGGAAATCCGCCATATATCGCGATTAAGTATCGGCTGCGATTTAACGACCATATTATTTATCGTAAATCCAGCAGTAATTTGTGCAACACCTGCTTTAGTACCCGTATTCAAAGTTACGGAAGCTCTGCCAAGTGCATTACTTACAACCGAGGCAGGGTAGAGATATTCACCGCCGCCGGGGCCTGAACTTAGACTGAAATTAACTTCAACCGCATTATCAGATCCAATAGCTACTCCATTTGAATCAAGCACTTCAAAAATAAACTGTACAGATTCATTAGCGCCGCTTTCCTTTACTCCCACATTTTGAGCTGATTGAGCATACAGGTAAATGGTAGCTGCCTGACCGGATGATGTTCCTCCCCCGGTTCCCTGCTGTTGAGTAAGTTTTAATACAGGTAATTGAATATTTCCGCTGACAGGTACATATATAGTTGTGGTATCGGTATCATAACCGGATTTAAAAAATACAATTGTCAATTCCTTATCTTCCGATAAGTGGGAAACTTGCAGAAAAAGAGCCATCATTTCCTGTAGTTGTATTAACCTGTGTTATTCCGTCTGTTATTTTAACAGTAGCATTAAAAATAGGATCTCCAGAAACAGATTCAACTATTTGTCCTGATATAGTTGCATCCGGAACTTCCGGGTTAGTATTTTCATCCGGAACTCCAAACTCACATCCGGAGAGATATAATCCTGTAAAGAGATAAAAGCGTTGTTAGGTAAATAATATTTTTCATATTAAAATTTCTTTTTTTATTGGGATTATTTATATCCGGATTTATTTTTCATCTTTTAGATAATCGGGCTTATAATATTTTATCTCTTCTTTATCTTTTTCTAATTTCTGTTTGATAAGGTTCTGTTTCTGAATTGAGATGAACCGATCTTCAAGAGTGGGTAGCAGTTCGGCCCGCAATAAGATTATAACTTCTTTCTTTGTTACAATAGTCTTATCACTTCCGGTAAGGTATCTTATTCCAAGCACCCACCAGGGAAGATCTTTTAAGAAGGGGATTCCCGGTTCTTGCAATTGTTTCTTCATTTATGTAAAGTCCTCCTATTACAGTTTCTTCTCCGTCGAGCAATAAAACATCTGAACTTGCAGAAGTTTTCTTTACTTCAGTCGTCAGTTCAGAGGGAAAGAATGAACTTCTTTCAGCTTCAAGTTTCAGAAGAATATAATCGATTCCTTTTTTGGAATAGACATAAGGGACAACATTTATAATTGAACCCGCAGAATAAAATTTATCGATTACATTTCCTGAAAAATCTCTTTGTTTGATGGAGAAATCTGACCCGATCTGAATCCTGCCTTTCTGTCTGTCTCTTACCGTAATAGTGGGGCTTGCAATAATTTCACCCAAGATTCTGAGATTCAAAAAACCTGAACATCGCGGTGGCATTGCCTACCCAGTCACCCATCTTAAAATCTGTAAGAGAATTGATATTAAATTCAGGTGGTTTTCCCTGTGTTTGAGCTTGTTGTTCTGGGGGTTGGGCCTGAGTTCTTAGAGTGGTCCCAACAGTTACCCCATCTTTGGATAATAGCCAGTCCCAGTCAATTCCTCTGTCAAGTGAATTTTGTATATCTGCCTCAAAAAAAATTGCTGATATTTTTACTTCTCTGGCATCAAGGTCAGCAAAGGTATCCTCATCTAATTTTTCCTCTTCGGTCTTTCCTTTGGGCTTAATTACAATAGTACCTTCTTTTTCCTCGTAAGTTAAGTTTTCAGTATTAACAATAAGATTTAATGCATCCAGGTATGGCATCTTCTTTATTTCCAATCCTATTGGAGAAGAAATTTGAACAGTTGAAACTATGCTTTTACCTGTTACTAATTCACTTACAGCACTAAGCATTTTAACTGCCTGATCAAAACTGGCGTACTGAGAGATGGAAACAAGCTCAAGAGGATTATATTCTCCGGATAATTTTTTTTCCAGTTCCTGCTGAGCTTGCACAGGATAGATAATATAAAAATTAATATATAAGATTACAGGAAATTTCATTGCGATTGTCCTTCTTTTTGATTTTTCTTCCCTATTTTGAGGGTCTGGTACTCTATTATTCCCCCTTTATTTAATACGAAGGTTACGGTTTCATTCTCATAGTCGATATCCATCAGGTATCCCAGGTACACAGAGTCGCCTTTTTTAAGCAGTAAAGTATTCCCTTTTGAATCGGAAATAAAAGCACCCTGGGGAACCAGTGAAATAAGTGTTGCATCCTGAATATCAGGAAGATTATTTACATTTGGACGTATTTCATTTCTGACCAGAGGATAGAAAGCATCATAAAGTCCGCCTGTTTTAAGATCATTTTCATTATAATTAACTTCTGCATATCTGTCGCTGGAGGAATAATAAACTTTAACTTCTAATTCAAATTTTACAAGGTAATGAGGGATGCCTTTATCATCAACACTGGTGGTACCGGTTACATTTGCTGATTCTATCTTCTTTAATTCCTTGCTGTGTTCAATTGCGTAAATTAGTCCATATACATTTTCAAACGCTCCGGTTCCGCTTACTTTATATATGTAGAAGTTAAATCCATTCTCAACGCCTGTACTCACAAATTCTGCATTGGTAAATGTATAGAGAGAATAATCGCCGCTGTAGGAATCAATAAAGTTGAAGAAATTAGATTGGGGCAGATTTTGAGGAATGGTGAATTTACCTGAAAAGAGTAATGAATCTACAACCGCTACTTTTTCTTCGGCCTTCTTAAGCTGGATCTGCAGCGTTTCTATGCTTGAATAATTAGCTCTCAATTTAACAAGCTTCTGGTCCTTAATATCAAGATCCTTCTGCTGAATCCCTAAGGTATAAATGCTTCCGGCTGCTGTAATCAGAACGAATACAACTATCAGAATAATTAACGATTTATTTCTTTTTTTCATTTTGAACTCCTCCCATCAGGTTTCCGGCATCAATGGTAAACTTAAACGCTCTGGTATCACGTAAAGGCTCATATAAGATATTCTGAAGAATTGCTCCGTTATAAGAATCAGATAAATCCTTCACCACAATCCTTGAAAAAGTAAATCCGCCGAGTTTAACGTTTTTCTGCTTATCCATAGTCAACTGGTTCATCCACATATTTCTTTTCTGATTGGCAAAGCCGGATAATTTTTTCATCTGGACACTTAAAATTCCGGTCCCGCTGGAAAGCTGGTTAAGTACAGCCTTGGTTTGATCAACGTTCTGAATTTTATTTTCATAAGATTTAATTTTTTCAACTGTCGCTTTATTCTGAGCCTCAAGTAACAGCAGCTTACTTATTTCAGTATCTTTTTCTTTTGAAGAAACAATATTTGAAAATGTTTTATTAATGAAGAATGCAGCAGAAAGTATTATGAGTCCGAGCATCAGGTATCCCTGCCATCCGAGCTGGAAAACCTTTTGTTCCTCTTTTATGTAACCCGGCAGAAGGTTTATTCCCTCAAGTTTTTTATCGAGCTCGGCAAAATATTCTTCGGCGACAGCGGCAGGGACAATAAAGGCAGATTCGGTGCTGAATGAATCAACTCCTTCAATTTCCATTGATTCAATTTCCTGAAAGGTAACTTTGGCGTCAGGATAAGCTTCACTAACCACTACCAGCAGATCCTCAGATTCATCCTCCCCGCAGATAATGATGTTCTCAATACTATTAATTGCCCCATGCTCCATCTCAAGCAGGATTTTACTGACAATAACATTATGAGCATTAAAACTGTTTTTTCCGACTGATAAGGTGGATCCAATATGGAAAATCTTATTGCTTCTCAGGAAGATTAATTTTGAATATTCTTTCCCGACATATAGCACTAACGTTGTTTCTTTATCAGCAAATTTTTGCTTCCTTGCAACATATGACGCAAGAGAAATTTCGGCACTTTTTACAGTGGGTATCTTAAAGAACTTGCGATTATTCATTCTCGCGAGAGAATCGATTGCCTGAAGGTAACTGCTCTGTCCCGATGGATATACTGCAAGTTTCGAATCATCATAGAGCTGAACAAAGTCAATGGTGGTAGCTATTT
>CAWHTX010000014.1:0-694025 GCA_963832355.1 uncultured Bacteroidota bacterium
CAAATGATGACAAGCATATAATTTCAGATTCGCGTGGAATAAGCGCGCTGGAAATTAAATTAACGGCAATGTTTGGATTGTAAATATTCGGTTGAAAATATTATCAAAAAATTCAGGACTTTTCTCTCCGGGCAAAGAGGGGATTTTGTTGACATTAAATCCTCAAAATTTTAAGTTAAAATAAAGAGCCTATCTTAATCCAATTATCTAATCATCCTGAAAAACTACTCAGGCTTTAAGGGTTCATTTGAAATTTTAAGGGAAAGAAAATGCCAGTTTACATGGATATACATGATACAACCGAAGCAACAGTGGAAGATGTTGCTGCCGATCATCAAAGAGATTTTGCTTTGCAGGATAAGTTTAATTGTAAATTCGTTTATTTCTGGCACGACATTCCAAATAATACCGGATTCTGCGTGTTTAAGGCACCGGATAAAGAATGCGTAATTAATTTGCATAATGCATCACATGGGCATACTCCCAACCAGATAATTGAGGTTGACCTGAACGAAGTAGAATTTTTCCTGGGTAAGGTTGCCGGGATAGCATGGAATAAAAATCATCCCTTTGAAGGATACATCAGTAAAACAGCACACCGCGCTATTATGTCTCTGAAAATAAATTATCCGTTATTCTTAAAACTCCGGATCAATAAGGATAGATTTGCTGAGGCAGAAAACCTGCAAAAAAAAATCATTAATGATTCTCTTTTAAAATCGGAAGGGAACAAAGTTTCGTGGGAAAAGAGAAACATTCTGATTTCTTTTCTATCCGGAGAGAATGCCATAAATTGTGCCTCAGAAATCCAGCACAAGTTTAGTAGTCCTGCAGGTGAAATAAATTCTGGAACCAGTGTTTCAATAGGATTAAACTTTGGTGCACCGGTTACGAAAAGTGATGATCTTTTTGGAGATGTAATTAGCCTTGCGAATAAATTAGGGTATTTTGCCGGACAAAACCGGGTACTTATATCATCTTCATTGGGGGAAGCCTTTAACTACCTGAAAATTAAAACCGGTCTCAGGAATGGTTTTATGAAAGTTGTGAATTTACGAAATGAGCAATTCATAAATCAGCTCTTCGAATCTCTTGAAAAAAACTGGAATCTGAAAGAGTTTAACATAGAGAGTCTGGTTAAGCAGTTTGGAATGAGCAGGGCACAATTGTATAGAAGAATTTCAGATCTGACAGGTCATTCACCTAACAATTTTATAAGGGAAATACGATTAAATAATGCATTAAAAATGATTGAGGAACAAAAGGGGAGTATTTCTGAAATTGCATATGAATCAGGGTTTAATAATCCGTCTTATTTTTCAAGATGTTTCTTTAAAAAATATGAAATTCAACCCTCAGAATATGCCCGCGGGATAATTTGATCCGCGCTTTTAACGATCCGGAATTGTATAAACAAATCTAAAATCTCCTTTTTAATTTTTATTCCGGCATGAAACAAATGTGCTAGCATTTGAATTAAATGTGGGAGCTAACTGTTCAGTTTAAATTTATAATAGCATTAGTTCCGAACCAATAATAATAACTCCTGCTTTTTAGTTTGTTGGCATCGGAATTTAAAAAACCAGTCATAAATAAAAAAAGGAGTTCTATATGAAAAAGGCGATTATACCTCTCTTCGTTTTCTCATTTTTGTTTGCTCTTGGATGTGAGCAGAGCCAATCAACAGAACCTGCAGCAGCAATGCAGAACAGCTCTGGGTCGGGAGTGCTGCAAAAACCGGTGTTTGATAGGATAGATGAAGCTCATCAGAACCTTGTGGATGTATTTGCAACCCACGATGCAGAAGCCATGGCGGCTTTATACACGCAGGACGCAGAGCTTATGCCGCCCAATGCAGATTTTATAACCGGTAATGCAGCCGTTGGAGCCTTTTGGGGCTCAATGTTTTCTGCGGGTTTTGATGCTTTAACAATCGAGACCCTGGAAGTTTATGGTGATGGAAATAGTGCGGCGGAAGTCGGGTTGTGGACTCTTTATCTGAATGGAGAAAATTTTGACAATGGAAAGTTCATCGTGATCTGGAAAAAGGTACAGGGCAAATGGTACGTGCACCGCGACTGCTTTAACTCGAGTAACCCGGCTCAATAAAAATTCAATAACCGGTTCTGTCCCTTTGAGGGGATAATAAAAGATCGGAGACCGCGCAATTAAAAACCATTTTGTAACTAAATCCTTCCCTGAATTTAATGGAGGAAAACAGAGCCGATAATAATTAAGCCCTCAATATTGAGGGCTTAATTCTCCTGCATACAGGTCAACCGTAGCGGTGCTTGAAATCTCAAAATAAATAGTAATTAAAGTCTAAAACTCTTGTCACTGCACTATACAAAGCCAGAGGATGAAAGCATAAATATTCTTAGATAATAAAACCCAACTGAACAAATTTTTATTTTGATTTTATAATTCCTGTCGCTTCTCCGTAAAAACCTGTTTGTCCGAATATGTCGTCTGCGATAACCATTTCGTCTGTTATTACTTTCATTCCGTCTATTTCACCGCCTTTTCCGTGACCGACAATGTGAATATTCTCTGTCCATTCCGATTCGCCCGTCTTTGTTCTGTAACCCGACCAGTTGCCTTCCCAGATACAATCAGGGTAATCATCGGGTACCTTGGAATATTTTCCGTGGGTAGGACCTTCACCGGTTTCCAGATTGTATTTTGAATTTATTGTTAATATTAAATCACCGGTAACCAGAGGAGTTGAAGCTTCATACCTGGTTTTCATTACCATATCCTTAATAATCAGGTGTTGCCCAACTATTTTACTCGTCCCGGGATCCAGAATCTCAACAGGATAATTTATTGCTGTATATTCTATAATTGTTACTTTGTCTAATGAATTCAGATTTGCTTGCCCGGGTTGATCGGGAAGTACAGATTTATCCGAACAACCGGTTATAATGAGTGCTGCAGCAAGAATAAGAAAAGAAATTTGATAGATTTTTTTCATCACTTTAGTCCCTCTTGTTTAGTGATTGTTATACCCGCATAATAATTAATATTCTTTTGATCAAAATGCGTTGTAAAAAATGGACTTTAAATATTTTCGCAGGGATTTGTAAAGTATTCGGGTGCCAGACTGTTATTATTGTTTATTAATTCAGTCGGGGTCATCGAGTATTTTATTTTTGTTCCCGGATTAAATGGATTCGGGTAATTCTGTTCGAGTGTAAATCCGTTTAGTGCCAGGTTATTTACACTAAAACCGTATAATCGGTTAGGCTCATCAGGTTAATACAAAACCCCGGGAGGCCGGGGTTTTGGGAGGTGAGTTTGAGGTTAGTGTCCGGGTTAAGCGGTACTAATCAGTCATTCAATTGGGTAATTTTTAGTGTGTTCCAGCCGCAGCCTCTACCTTTTGATCTGTCCCAGAAATTACATTGGGTAACCGCGCCAAGGAGGCCCGACCATGCTTCTGCTTTCATTACAAATCTTACTTTGAATCCCGTCTGTCCGTTGGGAAGGGTGAAATTCACGGCAATATTTTTACTCCCTTCATCCGCTAGTCCTCCAGCCTGCAGTCCTGAGTTTTTAACTTCCTTATCATGAATATCATACGTAGTTAGTATATTACCATCATTATCGCGTATTTCCATACTCATCTCAACATGGGCTCCTGCTCCTGCAATCCCGTTACCTGCAATCGATCCTTTCCAGCTGAAGCTGGTTTCCACTCTATAATCGCCGGGATCACAGGAGTGATCGTTTTCAATGTAGGTGGTAACCACCGGATGTTCAAATATGCCGATGTTAATATTAGCAATGCCATTCATCCAGCCTCCGCCTCCGGCAGCCGGTGATTTAGCTTTGCCGGTGCTGGTAATGTTATTTGTATGGATTATTTTATACCCTCCGCGTGTGGGCGATTTATAAGTTGTAACTACCGGTTCATTTGTACCCGGACCGGGGTTAACGGGATTGTTGTCTTTACTGCAGCCGCTGAAAAAAAGGATAACCGTCAATCCTGCCATAAGGATCCTGAAAGCTCCGGAAAAATGTTTTCTCGTCTTCATTTTTAACTTCCTCTCTGATTGTTTATAAATAATTAGGTTTTGAATTATCTTTCTTTATGAACAAATGCGAACCGAATAATACCGGTCGGGCCTTCATTACTAAACGCCGGATTTAACTATAAAAGTGATAACGTTTGTAAAAAATAATTTCATTTACTACTTTGCTTTAACAGATCGGGTTACATAACTAAACGCAGGAAAATTCCATAAAAGTGATAAGGGTGGTGAAAAATATTATTTTGTTCCCGGGCAGGACCTGTTTTTCTTCAATAATTGATGGAGCAGGGGAGTATGATCACTCCTGAAAAAGACATTACACAGCTGCTTTCGGAATTAAGCAGCGGTAACCGGGAAGCTGTGGATATCCTGCTTCCTGTTGTTTATAAGGAACTGCACCAGCTGGCGCATATGCATCTCCGGGGCGAGAGAAGGAACCACACCTTAAACGCTACAGCTCTCGTACACGAAGCCTACATGAAGCTGATTGCCCAGGATAGAATAACCTGGCAGAACCGGGCTCATTTTTTCGGGATTGCATCCCAGGCAATGAGAAGGATCCTCATCAATTATGCGAATGCACGCATTGCTGAGAAGAGAGGGGGAAATAAAGTGCTCGCTACTTTTGTGGATGATAAGGTCAGCCGCGAATCAAGACCCGAAGAACTCATCGCACTGGACGAAGCTTTGAAAAAGCTGGAAAAGCTGAATGAGAGACAGTCGCGAATTATAGAGCACTGGTTTTTTGTAGGATTAAAACATGAGGAGATCGCAGAGGTACTGAACGTATCTGTACCGACTGTAAGGAGAGACTTCCGCCTTGCGAAGGCATGGCTCAGCCGTGAATTGAAAAAAGATTTATAAAGAAGGACATAAGCCGTTAATGACCGCCGAGCGTTACAATCAAATACAGATGCTCTTTGATAAAGCAGTAGAACTGGAGAGCGGCAAAAGAGAAGAATACCTGAAACAGGAGTGCGGAAATGACAGGGAACTTTATGACGAAGTTATGTCTCTTCTTTCGGCAGATGAAAAATCACACAGCATCTTTTCAGGATCGGCTGCCGACTACATTCCTGCTGACAAAATAATTATAGAAGGCAGAATATTCGGGAACTACAGGGCGGTAAGACAGATCGGGACCGGCGGGATGGGAACTGTTTTCCTTGCAGAAAGAGCCGACGGAGTTTATGAACAGAAGGTAGCTCTCAAGATAGTTAAACCGGGAATGAATACCGGTGAAATAATTTCACGGTTCGAATCGGAGCGGCAAATATTAGCACGACTCCAGCATCCCAATATCGCCAGGCTTATTGACGGAGGAATTTCCGATACAGGTCTTCCGTATTTCACAATGGAATATGTCGAGGGGAAACCCATTACAGAATACTGCGACGATAAAAATCTCAGCATTGAGAACAGGCTTAAATTATTTAAGAAAGTGTGCGAGGCGGTTTTATATGCTCATCAGAATCTCGTTATACACAGGGATATCAAACCGGGTAACATCCTTGTAAAGGGTGACGGCACAGTTAAGCTGCTGGACTTCGGAATAGCAAAGGTTTTTGTAGAAGAGGAAAACCAGGAGTCGCTTACGCTCACAGGAATGAGGGTGATGACGCCCGAATACGCTTCCCCCGAGCAGGTAAGAGGTGAGCCGGTAAGCACTGCAACCGATATCTATTCACTTGGAATTATTTTATACCAGCTGCTGTCGGGATGCCCGCCCTACGAAATAAGAGCGACTTCTGCACTCGAACTGGAAAAAGCGATATGCCTTACCGAACCGCAGAAACCCAGTATAATAATCACGAAGGTTTCCTATCCGGGTTCCGGAGATGCTTCAAAAACTTCCACCGGATATATAACGAGCAAACGGAGCACCAGTCTGGCAAAGCTCAGAAAGCGGATTTCCGGTGATCTGGACAATATCTGCCTCACCGCCATTCGTAAAGAACCGGAACGAAGATATGCTTCTATAGCACAATTTATTTCTGATATAGAAAATCATTTAAACGGATTACCCGTTAGTGCGCGGAAAAGCACCGCAGCTTACCGTACAAGAAAATTTATACAACGGCATAAAACAGGTGTGTTTGCGGCTGCGGCAGCTTTAATAATCATAGCTTCTATGACAACCTATTACACGGTCAGACTTGCGGGCGAGAGAGACAGGGCTCAGCTGGAGGCCGATAAATCAAAGAAAGTATCGGAGTTTCTAACAGGTATATTCCAGCTTTCCGACCCGGAATATTCGAAGGGAGAATCAATTACCGCGCGGGAATTACTTGATAACGGAGTTAAAAAAATTGAAAACGAATTATCCGGTCAGCCCGAAGTACTTGCCGATATGCTTGAAGTTACCGGGAATGTGTACAAAAGTCTCGGAATGTATAAAACTGCCCTGGATTTAATCAACAGGGCATATAAGCTTAACGATTCGATAATGGGGGAGAATAGTCCCGAAACAGTAAAAACCCTGAATGACCTTGCAAACCTGAATTATGATATGGGAGATTATGATGCAGCGATTGAGAAATTCAGGAAAGCGATCGGGCAGAGGAAAAATATTTTTGGAGAAGAAAGTCCGGAAACTGCGGAAAGCATGAACGACCTGGCGATGGTATTAAGAGACGAAGGTAAGTATGATGAGTCGGAGAAATTATTAAGCTCGGCACTGGCAATCCGGAAAGAAAAGCTATCGGCAAACAGTTCCGAAACAGCGCAGACGATGAGCAGCCTTGCACTCGTAAAAAAAGACAAAGCCGAATACAAAGACGCGGAGAAGTTATTCAAAGAATCGCTGGCTATCAGTGAAAAACTTTACGGTAAAGTCCATCCGGCAGTAACCGAGACGCTCGGCAATCTTGCAGTTCTCCTCCAGGAGACGGGGAGATACGAAGAAGCATCGAAGATATTCAATGAGGTTCTGGAAATTGATAAAAAACTTTTCGGCGAACTCCATCCCACCATATCAACAGATCTATTTAATCTCGCATCCAACAAGGCATTGATGGGTGATCTGGACGGAGCGGAGAAACTATATTCCGAGAATCTTAGTCTTGACGAAAAACTGCTTGGTAAAGACCATCCTTACATTGCACTTGATATGAATAACCTGGCAGGCATCTATAATGACAAAGGCGATTATGAAGAAGCCGAAAAACTATACAAGCAGTCGCTGGAGCTGAACAGGAAGATCTACGGAAACGAGCACGTGGAGGTAGCAACAAATCTGAGCAACCTGGGAGTACTATACAGCAGGTGGGGAAAATTAAATAAGGCCGAACCGCTGTTAAAGTCGGCGTTAAAGATGAGAATAAAGCTGCTGGGCAGGGAGCACCCGGATGCCGTTACAAGTCTTTATATCTATGCGTCCCTGTTATCCGACGAAAAAAAATACGGTGAGGCGGTAGGGCTGTTTAAGGAATCCCTTGAATTAAGGATCAAAGCACTTGGTGCGGATCATCCGAATACAGCAAACATATACCTTGGGCTGGGCAATGCCTTTATCGGGCAAAGAAAATTCAGGGAAGCCGAAAAAAACATTGAAAACGGGATCAGGATTTACCGGGAAAAACTCCCCGAAGGGCACTGGAGTATTTCTTACGCAGAGAGCATCCTGGGAAAATGCTATTTAGGAGAGGGAAAATATGCTGCCGCGGACAGCATTTTATATACTGCATACAAGAATCTGCTTGACAAGCGGGGTTCGGGAGACAGGCTGACGAAAAATGCAGCCGGACTTCTGATTAAAAACGCGAAAGCCTGGCGGAACCAGGGTAAGCTGAATAAATACAACGGAATGATAGCCGGTACGAAATGAAATTTTGGTCAGCGTTCTAATTTCGGATCAAAATCCACTATCCAATCAATACCGTATTTTTCTCTGAACATTCCAAAATATGTGCCCCAGGGACTGTCGCTGATAGGCACTTCAACATTTCCGCCCGCTGAAAGTCCGTCAAATAATTTATCGGCTTCTTTACGACTTTCTGCGCTGACAAATATCTTCGACCTGTTTTCATTTTCATTTACAGCTCCCATACTTGCAGGTACATCATTGGCCATTAAAAAGGAGGATAACCTCTTTATCAGTTTAAAATTGTGAGACAAAGATTATGAGGTAAAAGATGGAAATAGCAATTATGAAAACAGACATAAGCACCAGAAAGGACTTCAGGATAGTAAGGAACAGGCTACTGCGGGTCTACAGCATTCGAGAATGCACCATCGATCTCGAAGACGTCGATAAGGTTGTAAGGGTGGTAGGCGATAAGATCAAAACCGAAAGCGTAGTAAACAAGATAAAGAGCTTTGGATTCTTATGCGAGGAACTGCCGGATTAAAATAATTTTCTCCCGGTGTCCAGTTTTCTGATTCTCAGGCATTATTGTATCGAGAACGCAAAAATACAATAAACAATCAGAAAGGAGAAAATTATGCGGTCATTTGTCTTGCATAAACCTTTAGTGACTTTTCTTTGTATTATCTTTTTATTCATTTCTAACAATATTTATTCACAAACGCGCAATGAGAATACTATGAAAATCATACACACAAAAATATTTGTTAATGATCAGGATAAAGCGTTAAAATTCTACACTGAGACACTCGGTTTCGTTAGGAAAAACGATGTTACAAATGGTGATTACCGATGGCTGACTGTTGTATCATCCGACGATCAAAACGGTACGGAACTGATACTGGAAAAGAACGACAATCCCGCAGCCAAAGCATACCAGGAAGCGATTTATAAGCAGGGAAGTCCTGTAACTATGTTCGGCATACAAGATGCAAAAGCTGAATATGAACGGCTGAAGGAGAAAGGCGTTAAATTCACGATGGAACCAACGGATATTGGTCCTGCTGTGATAGCCATCTTTGACGATACATGCGGAAACCTGATCCAGATCTCTCAGTTCAATTAAGTAAATGACAGAAGGAAAAACAAAATGAAAGAATTCGTGTTATTATTCAGGCAGCCAGGTTATGATTACAGCGGCGCGTCGCCAAAAGAGATGCAGGAACTCTCAAAAAGGTGGTATGACTGGTGGAAAAACATTGAAAGTCAGGGAAAACTTGCAAGTCGCGGACCGCGGCTTGCAAGTGAAGGAAAAGTGCTTAGAAAGGGTGGGATTATTACTGACGGTCCTTTCGTTGAGATAAGAGAAATACTTGGAAGTTTTATTATAGTAAAAGCCGAAAGCCTGGAAGAAGCCACCACACTAGCTCACGGTTGTCCCGCCATTGAGCAAGGAGGCAGTGTTGAGATCAGGCAGGTTTACGATGTAAAAAATTAATTGAAGAAGAATTCTAAAAATCATAATTATCAACAGAAATGGTAGTGGATAAAGGGCAGGATATATTAAAGGACCTATTTCAGCAGGAGTTTTCCAGGATGGTTGCCGTTATCAGCAAACAATATGGATTACAGCACATTGAAATTGCAGAAGATATTGTGAGTGAAACCTTTCTCACTGCGGCGGAAACCTGGGGAATGAAAGGAATTCCTCCGAATCCTGCAGCCTGGTTGTACACAGTGGCTAAAAACAGAACCCTGTATCATTTCAGAAGAGGCAAAATATTCGAAAAAAAGGTAGTGCCCGAGCTGACTGAGAAATATGAAGAGCAAAGCAGTAAAGATGACCTGGACTTTTCAATCCGGAACATCAAAGACAGTCAGTTACAAATGATGTTTGCCATCTGTCATCCCGCAATTGCGAGTGAAGCCCAGGCAGGTTTAGCATTACGGATCTTGTGCGGATTCGGTATAGATGAAATTGCCGAAGCATTTTTAAGCAGTAAAGAAACCATCAATAAAAGATTATACAGGGCAAAAGAAAAATTACGGACAGAGAACATAAAGCTGGAGCTGCCAGCGGAGAACGAAATTGCCGTCCGGCTGGATAACGTTCTGCTCATCATTTACCTTCTCTTCAACGAAGGATATTACTCAAAAACTCAGAACCAGATACTGCGCAGGGAACTATGTCTTGAAGCGATGCGGCTTGGTTTAATGCTGACAGAAAACGAGACTACCAACCTGCCTAAAACAAATGCTTTGATGGCGCTTATGTGTTTTCATGCCTCCAGATTTGATGCAAGGGAATCTGAAGACGGTTCATTAATACTCTACCAGGATCAGAAAGAGGAGGCGTGGGACGGGGAATTAATTAACCGGGGAATTCATTACTTAAACCTATCAGCCAGGGGCAATGAGATCAGTTCATATCACCTTGAAGCAAGGATTGCTTACTGGCACTGCATAAAAGAAGACACAAAAGAAAAATGGGAAGAAGTTCTGCAGCTGTACAATCAGCTTCTGCTGGTTAAATACTCGCACACTGCTGTTCTGAACAGAATCTATGCGTTATACAAAGTAGAAGGAGCACAGGCTGCAGCGGTCGAAGCAGAGGAATCAGGATTGAATACGCCCTACTACTCAAGCTCCTGCGGATATTACCTACTGCTCGGCGAACTTTACAAAAACATCGATCCCGAAAAAGCAAAAACGAACCTCCGCAAAGCATTAAGGCTGGCAAAAACTGATTCGGAAAAAGCGAGCATCAGGAGGAAGCTTGAATCGTTCCTGCCCGAAGATAGTTAGCAAAAATAATTCCCTTTGGCGAAGTTCTGCTGTCTACCAGCTCAAAAGCCGCAGGTATGGTTCCTTCTGCAAACAGGCGTTTTCCCGTACCGAGCATTATCGGAAAAATTTTAAGCCACAATTCATCCACCAGATTGTGTTTCAAAAGAGTTTGAACCAGGCTGCCGCTGCCCCAAACCTGCAAGTCAGTACCGTCTCTTTTCTGAAGCTTCTGCACCTCTTCGGAGGCATTGCCGGCAAGGAGCACTGAATTTTCCCAATCAAGTTTGAGCGATGAGTTGTGTGAGGCAACATACTTTTTCACTTCGTTAATACCAGGCCAGCCTTCGGCGTGCTGAGGCCAGTACCTCGAGAAGATATCGTAGGTCTTTCTGCCGAGGAGCAAATCAGTTCGCCGCGACATCTGTTCAACCATTGCATTGCGGGAAAAGTCATCCCTGTAGGGATCCATCCACCCGCCATACTTAAAGCCATCCGCAGTATCTTCCCTTGAGCTGCCTGGTGCCTGCATAACTCCGTCTAAGGTTATAAATTCGATAACAATTATTTTTCTCATAATCTCCTCGGTTTTAAGAATGATGATAGTTGTTTATTAAATCTGTGATTCAATAGTACGAAACTTAGGCAAAGACCAAAAGGTATTACTCCGACATTTAGAGGGGCAAATACGACATAGTGACCGGAGCAAGGTTGGAATTTCTGATCAAACTTTGAATCGTCATTAAATTAGTTGAAAGAAAAGGAGTTGCATTCTCATCAATTGTTCTTCACTCTTAGCAAATCATATAAAATCTGATTTAAGCCAAGGTTTTCGCCATCCCATTTGGTTTGTTGTAAATCCAAAACAAAACTATAGTTTTGAATAGCCTTAAACAAGGTACATATCGGACTTTGTGACGGGCAGATTTAGCCATCCCGGAAGCTACGAATGGATTGGATGGGGGAGATGTCATTTGATACTACTTCAGCAGAATCATCTTGCCTATATCGCTGAATACGAGTGTATTTCTGTCGTTAGTTACCATAATCATATAGAGATACACGCCGGAGGCTATTTGGCTGTTTGATGGACCTACCGGGATGTTCAAACCGGAAGCCTTGCTTCGCTCGTGCTGATCTGGCCGGAATACTACTGCGTGATATCCCTTAGCCTGGTGCTGGTTTACAAGCACCCTAACCAACTCTCCTTTTATATCATATACATAAAGCTTTACATAACCGGCTTCCTTTAAGCGATAGGGGATGATGGTTGAAGGATTAAATGGATTGGGATAGTTGCTAAGCAGCCTGTAATTTTCAATTGCGGCAGGCTGGTGATCTTTTAGTCCGGTTACAAATACCGATACCTCTTCGCCCGGCTGCGACTGATTTCCCTGGTTGTCAAATGCCGTAATAAGATAGTAAAAGTTTTTCTCTCCACTGAAGGAGGGCCAGTGGTTATAAAATACTGTGTCGCCGGTTTCTCCAACGATCTTTGTAGAATCATAAATAAAATTGCTGACAGTATCCCTGTAGATCCTGTAATGAGAAAGGTCCGCCTCTGTGTTTGCATTCCAGGTCAGCTTTACCAGACTGTCTTCAATTGATGCTGTGATATTGTGCGGAGGACGGGGAGCAAGGTCCAGGTAAGTGTACAACTCACCATAAGGACCGCCGTACAAACCAATATCACTTCTGCTGCCATCCTTATCGTGTACGGCAGGATCTCCGGCATCAATAAGCGGGGAGTATTTCTGCAGGTGAAAATCCAGATCTCCCATCAGAGGATCATCATTTACCACCATCGGATCCAGGTTAAGATTAGTGCTGTCACCGGTAAACCCGGAATAAAAAGCATCGGTTCTCCAAAATTCGTTATATTTGACTGCAGGAGTGGCACCTCCAAAGAGATATATACCGACTGCGGCATCGGTAATCACGTTGTTCTTAAGTGTATCAGAGCTGCCACTTGTAATTCCTTTTGAAACAGGTCCGTATATATAGTTGTTGTAAATCCGGGTGTAATCTCCTCCCTGACTGGATATGCCTTCCTCTCCCGCATAAATTAAATTGTTATATACCATTACCGAATCGCAGTTTATAAGAAGAATGCCGAATGCAGGAAAGGCAAATATTAAATTGTTTTTTATTAAAGCTTTCGACCGGGAATCCTTCCAGATAGCGAAGTTACGGTCGGTATATATTATATTTGAATCAATAACAGTTGAATCATTGTAATCCCAAACTTGTGCGTGTATACCTATATTCCCGCCTATAGTATGAGATCCCACATACAGAAAATTTTTCCTGATCAACGAATTTGAATTTGTAAGGTCTATTCCTGCGGTATAGATATCTTTCAGAACATTGCCGTATACCTTAGTATCGGCGTCGTGTATCCAAACCCCACGGCCTGTATTCATAATAGAATTACTCTCAATTAGACTTCCGTTCCCGACGACATCAACAGCAGTGCTGGCTATTGTATCGCTGGCGCTGACCTGGAAGCCTTTAAGAGTGCAGCTGTCAACGAGGGTAACCACTGCGCCGGAAAGTCCGGGGAAACTGATTACGGTGCTGTCCATTCCCGCGCCTATCAACGATAAGCCAGGGATCATTACAACCCGTTCTTCATAAACTCCATTGGCTACATAGATCGTATCACCAAAGGAAGAGATATTTACCGCACTCATTATTGAATCGGCCGCCGTTTCCCAGGTAAGGTAAGGGGGTGTGTTGCTGCCGGAATGGCTTACATAGCGGACTTCACCAGGGATAAGCGAAAAATTTATCAATACCACGAAAATAAATAGTACGAATTTTTTCATATCGGCCCCCACAAAAAAGATAATATGATTCAGGAAGATTGTACATAAGACCCCGGAACCACTTCAATTTTTAATTGGGTTTAATTTAGAGAACTCAGTTTTGCTACAGTCGGGCTATGCTCTCCTTCCGTTACCCCGAGGATTACTTTAATTGTCAGCGAATTAAGATCATTTTTTTTGACATAGAAAAATCATTACTGCTTAATCTATAAACGTAAACTCCGCTTGGTAATTTGGTTCCTTCAAATTCAATTTCATACTTACCGGCACTTTTCATTTCATGTACGAGTATTTTAACTTCGTTACCCAATACATCATACACAGTCAGAGTTACAAAGCCAGTTTGTGGAATAATAAAATGAATATGTGTTGAGGGATTAAAGGGATTCGGATAATTCTGGAATAAATTATATTGATCTATCAACTCTCTCTCATTCTCAATATCTACTGTAACCGTATCCTTTATGCAGCGAATCGAGTACTTCATTACCTTAAACCAGTCGTAAACGGATGAAGCTGCATTATCGTAGGATAAATATCTCTCTCTTGCTTTTGTTTGACTTATTTGAGTTGAAGTCCAGAATACAGCATGTGTTCCCAATAACTGAAAGATATGGGGATTATAATATCCGTCATATTCCCCGGCCGGCAGACCTGAAAACCCGCTACTGTTTGTAGCCCCTGTGTTTGGTAAAAGCCAGTGCTCACTTCCGGCTTCTTTCATTTTTCCGCCTGCCACAGAAAATCCGCCCAGGTAGTTTTCCAGAATTGTCCATTCCTCATCTGTTGGAACATGCCACTCACAAGGGCAGACGCCCTGGGTTCCTTGTTCTGCCGAGCCATTCATTGCCGCATCCCAGGTATAGAGTAATCCATAAATTTCCGCAAGGCTATCACGATTGTTATATGCGGCTACGTCCGGTATTTCCGATCCGTCATAATAATGTAATGATTTTAAATTCTCCTTAAACCATGTCTGTGAGCCGATAGTAACGGTATTATATACATTTCCGTCATAATCAGTAACGGTTTGACTTAAAGCAAGCCCGTTTATCAGGATGATCAGAAACAGAGCTTTATAGATTATTGAAATTGTTTTATGCATTACGGTTTCCTCTTTGAATTTTATTTGTACTAAACATAGTTATATGTTTTTTTGATATTTTTAAATTTAGATCAATCAGACTGCTTTGTAGACTAACACACTTAATCTGATAATAATATCTGTTAATCCCCGGTTCACTGCAGTTGACTGCCTGATAATTGCTGTTTGTCTACAAAAAGGGTAGCTGATTAAAAGAATTCTTATTTTTACATAAGAGTGATCAGATAGATATAAGGTATAAAGCAATTGAAGCAGATTGAGGCAGAGATATTAAAATTAAGAAATCAAAGCCTGCTATGGCATTTGATATTCTGGTTGTTCTATCTTGTATTTTATACCTTCCAGTATGGGCTGTACCAGATGGATCTGGCAAATACATTCCTATACTGCCTTCTTTCTCTCCCGGTCGTATTATCAGCAGTATATTTTAATTTATATTTTCTGATTCCGAAGTTCCTTCTTAAAAAGAAGTATAGATCATTTTTTTTCCTTTTTATTATTTCAGCAGGTTTCTTTACACTGCTTTTAAGAATTGATTCCTATTTTGTTGCAGTCCCATTGTTGTATTCTGGTGATTTTCTTGAACGCTATTATACAGTTGGTTTTTTCCGAATATCGTATTTGTTCTCTCACTTTGTGAGCATTTATACTGTTGTAATGGCTGCTGCATTTATAAAGTTATTACTACAATGGTACCACAGCAGACAGCAAAATGAGTTATTGGCCAGGGAGAAACTTGAAACAGAGCTTAAATTCTTAAAATCTCAGATACATCCCCATTTTCTTTTTAACACGCTCAACAATTTATATGCACTCACACTAAAAAGGTCGGATAAAGCACCGGAAACGGTTCTTAAGCTTTCTGAGCTGCTGGAATTCATGCTTTATGACTGTAACGCATCAAAGATTAATTTAAGTAAAGAATTAAAGCTTGTTAAAAACTACATAGATCTGGAGAAACTCAGATATGACAATGGCCTTTCTATTCAATTTGACGTAAAGGGTGACCCGTCAAAGTTAGAAATAGCGCCGCTGCTTATTCTTCCGCTGGTAGAGAATTGTTTTAAACATGGAGTAAGTGAGCAGACAAATAATTCCCGGATAAAAATTTCTCTGGATGTGGATGGTAATAAATTTTTGCTGACAACGCAAAACAGCAAGTTAAATGAAACACAGGAAGACATCGGTGGATACAAAGAAGGCATCGGGCTTGATAATGTTATAAGAAGATTAAAATTGCTTTACCCGAATCGCCACAAAATCGAAATAATAAATGGAGAAAATCTTCACTCAGTAAAACTGGAATTGGTGGTGTGATTAAATGAAGAAAAATACCCGCTGCATAATTGCAGATGATGAGCCGCTGGCAATTGAAGTAATCGAATCTTATCTGCAGAATATCGGCGGCTTTGATATAATTGCTAAATGCCCCAATGCTTTAACTGCTTACCAGGTGATGCAGGAAAAAACTGTTGACCTTATCTTTCTGGATATTCAGATGCCGAAACTCAGCGGTATTAATTTTATTAAATCTCTGAGCAGCCCGCCGAAGGTAATTATCACAACTGCATACCGGGATTATGCTTTGGACGGGTACGAGCTGGATGTCGTTGATTATTTATTAAAACCAATCCGCCTGGAAAGATTTATAAAAGCAATCGATAAATATAATGCATATGCATTATCCGCCGGTAAGCCGGTTGCGGGGGAAAATAAAGCAAACCTGACTAAACCGTTTATATATTTGAAATCTGACAGAAAAACGATTAAAACGTTTCTGGATGATATTATTTTTATTGAAGGGATGAAAGATTACGTGCTGGTCCACACGAAAGAAGGAAAAATAATTACCAAAGAACAAATGGGGGATATGGAAAAAAAAGTGGGCAAACACGATTTTATCCGGGTTCACAAATCATATATCATTCCGGTTGAAAAGATTACAGCATTTAATTCGAGATCAATTGAAATCGGGAAGAAAGAAATCCCGATTGGCAGAAGCTACAGGGATCAGGTCTTAAACAAGTTAGGAAACCAGTGAAATGAGTCATTAAAACCACAACTCCAAAAAGTCTCCATCTTCTATCTTAGAAGTATCATCTTTTTCGTCTGGATAAAGTTACCAGCCTTTAGCTGATAGAAATAAACTCCGCTTGGTAATGCTGCTGCATTAAATTCAACCTGATGATATCCACCTTCTTTTTCTTCATTTAATATCACTGCTACTTCTTCACCTATTGAATTGAGTACAGTTATTTTAACATTAGCTTTATTCTGAATTCCAAAACCAATTGTTGTTGTTGGATTAAAGGGATTGGGATAATTCTGTTCAAGGGAGAATTCTGTTAGTGTTAATAAATTAACTTCAACTACATTTGAATATTTAAAACTTCCGTCAAGATCTATCTGCTTTAACCTGTATTTATATTGTCCTGATTTAATATTCTTATCAATAAATGAATAGCTGTTTGATTCAGTTGAAGTTCCGTGTCCTTTTACAAATCCTGTTTTTATCCATTCTGACTTCTGATTTCTGTTTACAATCTTCTTTTTCCGCACTTCAAAACCCGAATTATTTTTCTCTGAAGCTGTCTGCCAGATAAGACGAACATTATTCTTAACTACTTTTGCTGTGAATGAAGTGAGCTCAACGGGAGTTATACCCGGAAGAAATCTTCGCCATTTATTATTTGTTAAAACGAGTGACGGCTGGAAGATGGTTCACGAACACATTCGCCATTGAATAATATATAAATAAATCAGCGGAATAATTTTCATAGTTCATTGCAAAGTCGCTGCTCTGATTTGCTTAAAAATAAAAAGCCCGGAAATACCGGGCTAAATTAAGGTTCCGGCAGAGTGCCTAACTAAATTTTAAGATGCCCCTGGGAATATTTATGCCCCGAAGATTCGTTTATTAAATCAAAAAACTGATTATTTTACAAACATAGAAAATCAAATGAAACGGGCATTAGTATAACATAATAATATACTTAACTATGAAAACAATAAACATTGAAATATTCGGTAAAAAGGACTGTCATCTCTGTGAAGAAGCAGAAGAGGTTTTGCACAGAATCCAGGCTGACTATGATTTTCACATTAATCATATTGATATAACACAGAATGAAGAGCTGTTCAAAAAGTACGGGGAAGAAATCCCCGTCATTTTCCTAAACGGGGAAAAAATATTCAAATATAAAATTGATGAACAACAACTGATAAATATTTTAAATAATGCTTATAAAAACGACGGATCCGATTAGAAAAATCACTGTTAATTAAGTGTCTACTGCAGCTTTTACTTGCTTTTTAGAATTTTATGACAAAAAGGGGTCTAATTCATCGAAGTAATTGTAAATAAAGCCTATTATGTAAAACTGTTACAATTTTTTGGAGTGGAACCTTACTTTCAACTCATTCAGCTTTTCTTTCTCAGATAAAATAAGAATCTGATCATCTTCTTCGAGTGTTGTATTTCGATCCGGATAGATTATCTTTTCTTCACGGAATATTGCGACGATTTCAAACTGGTTGTTGTTATCAACTCCGCAGTTTTCCTGAATTGAAGTTCCAATACAAGGACTACCCCGGCCAATTCTTCCCAGGTAAAGCTGGTTTCCTTCGGGCATCTCCAAACTTATATTCGAATTGAGCAGGGATATAACATCTAATTTACCAACTATATTAGGATTGATGGATCTCTTTTCAGCCAATAGTTTTATTACCCTCATCAGATCCTCCTCTCTGTGTGCAGGAGAATCTGCCCTGCTCCGCACCTGTGCTTCATACAGACTGCGGTATTTAAATTTAGAAGATAGAAAACCCTGAACAATAACTGCAATACTGACGGCCAAACCGGCAGGAACAAGGATCTTATAACCTCCTGTCATTTCGGTTACCATTATCAGAGTGGCAATAGGTACGTGCGCTGCACAGCCGAAAACCGCAGCCATACCTACAACTGCGAATGCCGCGGGAGATTGATGGAAAACAGGAGCAAGAGCAGCTCCCAGCATTGCTCCAAGATATAAAGTTGGTGCAAATACACCGCCCGATCCCCCGGAAGAGACCGTTAAAGTAAAGGCTGCTAATTTCGCAAATATCAGAATTATTGCAGTCCCGATTACAACCTGACCATCAATTGCCATCTGGATCCATCCATAACCCCCGCCTAAAACCTGGGGAAAAGCCAGAGCAATAAGTCCGACCCCAAGTGCGCCGATTGCAGGTTTCAGATGCGGCGGGATGTTTATTTTTCTAAAGAAATCTCTTAGACCGTAAAAAGCAGCCGGCACCACAGTTCCCAGAATTCCGCTTGCAACACCTAATATTACATACCAGTTATAATCAGTGATATCTGTTATGCCCAAATTCGATGGTACCTGAAAGAGCGATCCCCATCCAACAAAAAGCCCGTTAACTGCATATGCAATTATAGATCCCAGCATAGTGAATATTATTGCAGAGGCTTCAACGTCCATATCGGAGTATAAGACTTCAGCAGCAAATATTGCTGTTCCTATAGGAGAACGGAAAATTGCAGATAAACCGGAAGCCATTCCTACTAATACCAACAGCCTTCTATCCTTATCCGACTTCTTAAAAATGTTGGAATAAATTGAACCTATTCCGGCACTGAACAAAGCAGTTGGTCCTTCTCTACCTGCTGCCCCACCTGTACCGATTGTAATTGCGGATGCGATAATTTTAACAGGTGTAACTCTTGATCTGATTTTTCCGGCTGAACGATGAAAGGCCTTTACCGCGGTATCTGTTCCATGTCCTTCAGATTCAGGCGCAAATGTATAGACGATAATGCCCGATAGTAAACCACCTGCAACGATAATAACTAAGACCAGCCACAAGGTATGGGGTCCAATGGCCTGTTTTATTTCTACACCAGCATTTGTCAATTGGGGAGAAAAATAACCGGCTATTTTCTCCAAAGTTAATTTTTGAGTCCAGTTAAGAAGGAAATTAAAGAACTGCGCCGCAAATGCGCCTGCTAATCCAAGCACAATTGTGTCGATGTATAAGTAAGTCTTTTTTTTCACGCCTTATTCATTGATGGATTTTGTGTTACTGTTTCCCAGCTAATCTGCAGTAACAGCAGCCGATATTTTTTGATAGAAATATTTCATTCTCTACCGGTAAGCTTAATAACGTACGTATTTTATGCTATTCCGGGTGTCACAAATATTAATATTCTTATTTATCGTCACGATAATTGAAGTGTCGTTTAACTTGTCCAACCAGTAGATTTTTTCGTGGATATTGTCAGGATGAGGATTCACCCATGAAGCACCGGCCCGGTTGCGGATAGATATGGTCCATACAAGGTCGCTGGGTAAGCAGGGGATGGGCCAAAAAATTGTTTGATTTTCTGCTCTAATAAATACTTTTTAAGCTTTGGTCCCTTTGGTCCATCCTTTTCTTTATTTATAGGAGTATTCATATCATCTTTCTTTCTAACTGAGAATCCAGCATATTCCTTAAAATAAATGTTCTCAACGATCCTGATCTTTTCTGGATAAACTTCAAACCTTTTATCCTGGCAAAATCCTTAAGCCAGCCGGTGAATTTTTTCTGTTCCATCTGTCTGTTATTAAAACCGGGGTATTCTTCAAGGAATTTTCTATAAATTTCGCGCTTATCATACCACTGACCTAATACCAGGGCTTCCGCAAACTCCAGAAATTCCTCTGATGTCGATTCAATGAGTTTCTTTACTTCAAGGTTTATCCGTTTGTAGTTTACAAGGCCTTTCTCAAGGTAGAACTGAATGCAGCCAACCATAAAATGGTAAAAGCTGCACCATTGATATTCGCACCAGTCATCGAAGAACCTGTAGCCGAATTCATCCTCAGGGGAATAACTGTGGCTGAAATAATCCGAAAACTCAATAACAAACTGCCGCCTGAGACTGGATTCATCCGCACCTTTAATGGCATAGTTAGTCGATAATAAAATTTTAGGTGCCTCCTCAAACGGAACAATAAACTCATCCTTATTCTTCTTCTCAATTATAATACTGTCGGTTATAATGGTAAAGAGATTTTCGAACCTGAAATTTCTGCTGAGATCGTTAAATTCAATAATGCTTGTCCCGGGTTGATATGACTGAAAAGCAAACCGTTCAAAAAGAAAATTCTTTCCACCAAGACGAAGGGATTTCCTCACCTTTGAAAGAGCATTGCCAAGCAGACTCTTCCCGCAGCCTCCGTTTGATCCGTCATCCAGTTTCTCATCCATAAATATTATGGCTTTCGCCAGGGAAGGATCTTTATAAGTATGAAGCAGATATCCTATAACACTCCGGAATGAATCGTATCTGCCTGCGTCATTTCCCGCTACCTTGAAAATAAATGACCTGAAATCGCATTCACCCTCTATCTCATAAAACTTATGATCAATGATCTGGCTTTTCCATATCGGTTTATCAAGTTCTTTATACGGGTGGATTGTGTATTCTCCCGGGGTAATCCGAACAAAACAATCCCTGAAATAGACGAATGACTCATACCTGGTATCCTTTTTAAATTCTTCTTTAAGTTTATCAAGGTATTCCAGGTTTGCACGGGAGAACAAACATGCGACCGTCTGACTATGGTTTCGAGAAGCTTATCTACGGTAACGTCGTCATCCAATACAGTGTGCGGATCATATAAATAGTCCATCATAGTATGTTTCATTATGGCGGTAGAAACCTCCTCAACTATATTGTTTTCTACCCTTACCAGTATATAATCTCTGCCCGTGCGGAATAACCTGAACCCGAGCTCATTGAGGAAGTCGACAAAAATTATTTGATCGATCCACAACTTACCTTTCTTTTTATCCCAGAACTTTGGCGGTTTCCGGGAATTACCGATAGGTATTATGAAAACTTCGATCTCTTTATCCCCAATTACTTCTTTAACACCAGGATGCAATTGTTTTTCCTTTATTTGATGGTTCGCTGCACCGATATGGTAATCTAAAAACTGCAGCAGGCAGCCGTTTCACCGCTCAATAATATGAGAATCCCCGATGAACGATTGTACAATAGTTATTAAAATGGTTTTGTTATTTTTTCTTTCGTAACCCTGCAAAAGCTGAAGCATACCCTTCGTGAATCAAACCCTCTATTTAATTAACGGTAGCAAATATATTCATTATTAGCTAATTATTCAAGGAATGTTGGGGCTTATGAAGGATTTAAGAGGAAGAAATTGATACTAATAAAATCGGGTTTTGTAGAGCTAATTGAGTCTGAGGATGAAGGGACAGACCAGCACTGGCAAATGATTATGTTGAAGCGCTTTAAAGCGGCCAACCTGATCCGGATGAGCATTAGTCATAATACTTAGGAACAATTTCTTTTTCTTAACTTTGAAAAATGCTTGAAAGTTATTGGTGAGTATCATACAAGCAAATTAAAAATAAGAAGATTATTGAGTTACTTATTTAAATAGTCTACATAAACTCTATCTTATCAATCTCCTTCATTATCCTATCCGTCTCAACTAATGCTACAATAATTTTCTGATAATGTTCAATTTCACTGTTTGTAAGAGTACGCCCTTTTCTATCTTTCAACCATTTTTGTGCTGGCTGATATCCACCTATGGAAAAATTCCAAGCTATCTCTGGTACTTTTCCAAAATATTGCTCTTTGTTTATGTAAACGTTCTGATGCATATAAGCAAGTTTATCAACCGTATCAGGTCCGGTGACAGAGTAAGTTGTAATAAATTTGTTTACTTCAGGTGATTCGAGTAAGTGTAGTAACCGAAGTTCTGTACCAAGTTTAACCAATTCATTAAAGGTCTTCTTGTCTTTTGGATAGGGAACACGAGGGAAATCTATCATCAGAAATTCTTTGAACTTCTCTCTGTAACTCGGTGAATGTAAAACCGCATAAATATAATCTAATATTTCTTCAGGGGTTACATTATTAGTTATGTTTTCAATTTCTTTTACAATTTCTACCTTTAAGTTTGGCACTTTGGCACCATCTTTTGAATAAAGATATAGAGGAAAAATTGATGGTCCTCCACGTCTAAATATATTCGTGTCTGTTAGACAACCCGTGACATATACACAATCAAAATGGTTTAGATTAGCTGCCTGTGGTTGTGCAACAAGTATAAGACCAATATTTGATTGTTTTAAATGAAAGATAGTTTTTTCTCTTGCTCGACCTAAGAGCTTGGTATCATAATAAATAAAATTATTATCGAAAGGTCGATACGAATACTTAAATACTTTTGTCTTCTCAAAAGATAGCCCGACATTTTTAATATTAGTCTCAAGTTCACGCGATTCAATCGCGACCATATTTTTGTCATCATGTGTCTTTATCCCACTTGTTTTAAACGATAATAAATCAATAATAGCAAACCCAGCTGTATATTTACTCCGTTGATCAAAATACTTTGGTACAAAGAAATAATTTGGCTTAAATATATCAATGACTTGCCATGGCAAAGTGGTTAAATTATTTTCGCTAAGTTCCGTAAATTTTTTACCTCTTTTGCCATAAAGTTCCGCGAATTTTACCAAACCCAGTTTTTCTTTCTTTTGCTCTTTTCTAATCATAATGGTAATTGTGACACCTTGCTGAATATCGAATACATTTTCATCTTTACCACCATCTGGTGATGTTTCTTTTTTGATGGTACTTCCATGTAAATCTAATACGTAAATTTCGTCAAAAGTCTCAAGTAAATGCTTTCGCATCTGTCGGTGAATAATTCCGTCTAAAAAAGTATTGTTTGTAATCATTGCAACGATACCAGAATCATTTTTTTCTATATAATGTTCGGCAAATCGCAAAAACTTTATATAATCATCAGATAAAGGCTGTATATTTTTTTCTTTCAAATCCTTCTTGTAATCCTTAATTAAATCTGTAATCCATTTTCCTTTATTTGAGGAACTTACACTATATGGGGGATTTCCGATTATGACCATAATAGGAGTATTTTTTTTTATTAATGAAGCTTCTTTGGATTCTTCTGCGATACTTTCAGCAAAACCAAATCCTCCAAATAGATTTCCTATTTCATCAGGTTCTTCTAGCGAATTTGTAAGATAAATCCCAAGCCTTCGGTTAAAATGCTTGAATCCGGTGGCTTTAAAAGCCATACTTAACTTAAGATGTGCAATTGTATAAGGCGCCATCATAATTTCAAAACCGTGAATACGGGGAAGCAGGTCGTGATGGACATATGCTGGCCATCTACCTATCTGTTTATTTTTCTGTAATCGAAGATAGATATTTCGTATAACTGCACTTAAAAAAGTGCCGGTTCCCACCGCAGGATCAAGAATTTGAACTCTATGCATTTCATTATGCATTTTAGAGGTGTCTGCTAAACCATTGGATAGCCCAAATTCCTTTACCAGCAGATAATCCACGGAGCGTATGATAAATCTCACAACTGGCAATGGGGTATAATATGCGCCAAGTTTTTTACGTAGTTCAGCATCATACTCTCTTAAAAAATCTTCATAAAAATGTACAACCGGATCTGGTCCTTCGTGTACATTTCCCCATAAATCATCTTTGAAATATTGCTTCATTAATAGATTAACATCTGCATGCGAAAAAACTTCACAAAGCTCATCAACGATATATTCAAGACGTTTGTCAAAATCAGGCCCAACAATATGATCAAAGAAATGCCTGAGAAACGGATTTGATTCTGGCACAAGATCCCTTGCTTCCTGCCTTGTAAAATTATCCGGTGTGTCGTCATTATAACGTGCAACAAAAAGTCCATAAACCAAAGTTTGGGCATACATGTCAGCAAAGGACTCCTTTGTTAAGTCGTGAACAAGCTGTTTCTTAATCGATTCAAAAATTTTTGTGATTTCCTTATTCTTTTCTGAATCAGTTGAAAGGAACTGCTTAATATTATCCCGGATCCTCTGCGCTTTACCACCCATGATTTTTGCAAGATGCTCAGCAGAACGAATAGGTTCTTTATGCTTATTGGTAAAATCGATTAGTGACTTTGCTAAGTGCCCAAAATTATCTGGAATGCTAGTAATGACACGGTATTCTGATTCATATGTACCTATTATAATTGGTTCTTCATATCGCTCACCATTCCTGTAAAATCTGAATTCCAAATAATCAGTTAAAACTAGATTTGCATACCCAAAGTATCTTCCCATTTGCTCTGACTTCTCAACTTTGTCTAGATTTATACCAATTCCTTTAGTTTCGATATATAGTATTGGTATATCATATTTTATGATGACAAAATCAGGTTTATTTCCATCCTGTACTTTTGCATCATGGTCGATTCTATGTACATTGATTTCTTCAAAGATTGCCTTGATAAGGTTTTCAAAATCAGTACGATAACCCATTTCACTAGTTTCAATATGTTTAAACTTTTTCGAAATGGAATTGATATAAGTTTCAAATTTATCTTGCATAAAAATGTTTAATTAATGACGAGTTTCATTTTGAAATTAGATTATGCCCTATTAGGAAGAACCAAAATTAATTCCCTTAATATTATTTTAATAATTTACCCACATTCCACATAAAAGTGAAGACTCAGAGCAAAACTTTCTTTCTTCCACACTTTATCTACAATTACGATGATAAGTTTCTATACGGAATATGGCAGGCGACTTCTAAATGTGCCTGGCATGAAAAAGATGCCTGGGATGTTACCTACCGGGATATCATTAACATTTGGTTTCGCTACTCCAAATAAATTTCTGTTTAAACACTCTCCCATTGTAATTGAGTTGCGGCAAAATATAAGATTTCATTGTGACCTGCCCCCAATAAAGTGATCCAATTATTAAATTAGGATCAAAGGAGAAAAAGTTATGAGTAAAAAACGGTACACAGGAGAGCAGATCATCAGTAAGCTCCGGGAAGCAGAGGTCCTGCAGTCAAACGGCCAGAGCATAGCTGAGATATGCAGGCAGCTGGGTATAACCGAACAAACATACTACAGGTGGAGAAAAGCATACGGAGGGATGCGGGTGGATCAGGCAAAGAGGCTAAAAGAGATAGAACAGGAAAACAGCAGATTAAAGAAACTGGTAGCAGATCTTTCACTGGACAACGCAATACTTAAGGAGACAGTCCGGGGAAACTACTGAGCCCGGAGAAAAGACGCCGGGCTGTAGAGGCAGTAATGAATAGGCTGAATGTATCAGAGAGAAGAGTCTGCCGACTGTTAGGTCAGGGAAGATCAACACAGAGAAGGAAAATAAAGACAAAAGACGATGAGCAGGCACTCCGGGAGGAGATAATAAAGCTTGCCTGTGATTATGGAAGATACGGCTACAGAAGGATAACAGCATTATTAAGGAATCAGGGATGGAAGGTCAATCATAAAAGAGTAGAGAGGATATGGAGACAGGAAGGACTAAAGGTACCGCAGAAGCAGCCGAAAAGAAGAAGATTATGGCTGAATGACGGCTCCTGCATAAGATTAAGGCCATTATACCCGAACCACGTATGGAGTTATGATTTTGTAGCAGACAGAACAAGTGACGGAAGAGCAATAAGAATGCTGACTGTAATTGATGAATATACAAGAGAATGCCTGAGTATACATATTCAGAGGCAGATAAAAGCGCTGGAGGTGCTGTATAAGCTTTCAGAATTATTCATTACCAAAGGTCTACCTGATTATATACGTTCGGATAACGGTTCGGAATTTACTGCAAAGCCAATAAGAGACTGGCTTGAAAGGCTGGGCGTAAAAACATTGTTTATTGAACCTGGAAGTCCCTGGGAGAACGGATATATAGAATCATTTAATGGGAAATTAAGAGATGAACTGTTGAACGGGGAGATATTTGATAATATTTTAGAGGCAAGAGTAATTACCGAACAGTGGAGAGAACATTACAATAAAATCAGACCGCATAGTTCTTTAAGATTTCGACCTCCGGTACCGGAGGTAATAATCCCTCATCAATATGCCAATGCTTGATGATGGAGACTAACTTATGCATTGGTACCACTATACGGGGCAGGACAACAGACAGGTGGATGTAATCGTGTCTAACACCTAATTCATAAAAAGCATCATTCATAATGGCATTGGTCCGGAAAGCTTAATCCGTGTCTGGTTGGTTCTGAACTCTTCGACTACCCACTCAAGTTCGTCCTGGTTGCAACAGTAGTCGGAGAAAGCCCCGTATTTGCTGTAAGCTGATGAATTCCAGCCTTCCTCAATGTCGTTATACCAGATGATCTTTCGCCCCATAACCGCTACGACCCAAAAACCACCGCCCTCGTCTCCATACGGGTGCTGCGTCCACTTCTCAGGATCAATCGCAATCTGCTCCCAGAACATTCTTTGTTTCGGGTTCATACGCTTATATGCCTCGTTGATCAGACCGAGTAACTCGTGTTCAGTAATCGCGCTCCAGTTCATAATTGTTTATTTGTTTCGTGTTTAATTTCTGAAGTATCGAATTGACCCTTACAGCAGCTTAACTTAGTCATAACCCCAGGTATCTAAGTATTAATTGATTGTAAATTAAGTGAAAATGGGGAGATTGGCAAGAAGAAATGTTCTATGAGGGTTGATTTACGGATGAGAGCTGCTAATCAGATGGAGACTTCACGCTTGTTCAAGCTGTAAATAAAAAAGGAGAATGAATAATTCTCCTTTAGGTTAAGAATTTGGCGGTTACAATTTTAGCTCTTTCTTAATGATAAGTAAATATTATCGCTAGCGTCGATTTCGGCATAAGGTTCCGCCATTTTATAGTCCTCTAAATCGTACGGTAAATATTTCTTTTTCTTATTAAATATATCATCTTGATAAATATCTAATTTATTTTTATTCCATACTTTTAACGCATCTCTAATATTAAGAGAAATACTTCTCTTTACTAATTCCTTATTATATTGGTCATCTAAATGGAGGTGAGCGTTAAGGTCCTCTCTTGAATCATTTATAAAATCATTAAAAATATCAATTAAATAATCATAACCCGCTTTGTTGCCGATAATGATTAATTCCATTTCGGGCTTGTTTCTTATATAGATGATTCGCTCTGCAAATTTTATTCTGGGTTGTTTTATAGAATTATATATTGGCTTAAGTATTACAACATTCATTGTGTTTGATTTGAAGTCAAGTTCTAATAGCCTAATATTCTTTTTGGAATTCTTTGCTTTCTTAAGTTTATCTACTAAATAATTATATCCTTTTATGTCACTAAATATCCATACATCAGTCTTTTGCTCGTAGTAATCGCAATTGTAATAACCAGTATATGATCTGATAAAATAAATATGTTGCACAATGTCTACCACATAATAATGTTGTACATTACCCACAGCCCGGGACAAACTATTGGATGCTAACGTTTGTCGTTTATAATGTATTAAAGTTATCCCTATAAGAATTAACCAATTCCTTAAGCTTTGATTTTGCAACTTGCGAATTATACCGTCCAGCATTTATATAAATATCTTTAACAGCATCTTCATCGGAACATATTCCTGATAGTATTGAAGTTACTTCTTCGAAGAATTCTACTTTTACCCGATATTTCTTTAGCAATAATCTTTCTTCATCATCGGATTCGTGACCATCTAAGGCATAATAAAAGTAAAAGGCATTATATTTTTTATTGAATTCAATAAAAGATGTCCTGCCTTCAGCAAATTCATCCACTATCTCAAAATATTTTTGCAAGGCGTCAATTAGTTCGGATTCAGAATCAAATATTACCATAATGGCTTATTTATTTGAGTATTCAGTCGATGGTTATTAATTTATTTTTCTTTTTATTTTCCATCCTCCAGTCCCGAAGATCCCTTATAGTATCCCGACTTATTCATCAACCCCAGGAGCCCGTCATAATTTCTAGTAAAATTAGGATAAAAATCATAGATTGGCAACAAATATTTGGTCTTTTGAAGTAAAATGTAATGACTCGTTAAAAATGTCAGTAATTCGACTCGATAGAAATGTCAGTAAAAATAGAAGACATTTAGGGTTCTCAAAACAGAGGAGATCTCTAGATGGAAGGGATACGGGCAATGAGTCAAAAGGAACTGGGCAGTTTGCAAATAATAAAGAAGATAGAGAAAAAAGAGCTTCGGGTAGATGAAGGGGTAGATTTGATGGGGATAAGTCAGCGGCAGACCTACCGGGTACTGAAGAGGGGTAACAATCCAGTAAGCGCACCTATCGCTGCAAGAACTATAGAGAAATTTATTACTTCTCTGATGAGATAGAACAATTTCTTCACCCAGAATTACTAGTAACAATGATCGCATAAATTATTCTTAATACAACAAATAAGGGATGAATGGTTTGCTACGGGTCTTGGGTGCGTATTTTACAGGCAGAGGTAGAAGCTTAAGTTAATTTTGAGGTTGAAATGATTTGCTTGGCAAACGTACCGTCAAGTATATCTAGACTGTTGAAGACTGATGAAAATTCAAATATCCGGGAATTCCGGAAAGTTCAATAGGAAATAGAGGCAAATAATATTAATGATTATTTATAATGGTCATCTGAATGATATTTTTCAAGCTCGGGTTAATAACCTTAGATCTTTCTCCAGAAACTATTCACATTTATTGCATAGATTTTAGATTTAGGTTTTCTCGCAGAGAACGAATTTCTCTTCTTCCATAACTGTGTTACTTTCTTTCTTGCAGAATGACTTAAGTTCTTTAACAAAGTTAAGGTCGGTTTCTCCAGTTAATAGAATAATTACCGAACCTTTCCAGGATTTATACTCCGTTAATTGACCTAATAATCTTTGAAAGTTATTCCTAGCTTTAAGATTATTTTTAAGTTCTATTATTATTTTATCATCTACAGCTATATCGGCCTTTATACGACCTTTAGCGTATTGTTTTGTTATTTGTGTTTCGGGAAGCTGTTCGTGTAGAAATAAATAAAGAGATTTTTCATAATCCTTTTCTGTCTTACACCCTTGAGGCTCCCATTTGTCGATTAACTTTTTGATATAACCCAATTGGTCAAATTTGTATTTAACCTTATCAAAAAAATCCATCCCTTACTCCTTTGCTTATTTTTTAGCGATATCAATTTAATTAATTTATAACTTCAGTTCTATTATTTACATAACGAAATATTTTTGAATTCATATAAGTTGGTTATATATCCATGCCGATAAAGCACGCTGAAGCCCAATAAAACAAGCAGCTCTGAATATCTTTTGTTTTTCATTTTCAGTTGCATCCAGTTTTTTAATTATTTCAACTACTTTATCGCTTACTAGACCATGATCACATACAATACTATTATTGAAGTCCACTGATTCTGTGGACGCAACGATTGTGAAAGAGTGAACTTGCTAAGTTTAAACGTCTCACAGATGAGAAATCAATCAAGTCGACTGAAGCATAAACTGAAGTAGTTCTAAGACAATTTAAGTCAATTCCTTTGAATTCTGACCAAAATACAAAAAGAAAAACCCCGGAAATATTTTCATTTTCGGGGTTTTTTGAGCTGGCGGACGGATTTGAACCGCCGACCGGCTGATTACAAATCAGCTGCTCTACCAGCTGAGCTACGCCAGCATTTTCTCATTTGAGAGTTCCAAAACTAATATAATTTAGTATTCTATGCAATAGTTTTTGAGCCGCCATGCTGCTCATTTTTTACCATCCTGGTAGTCTCCTTAATCACCCCACATACGCTTCACATACGCTCCACATACGCTTCACATACGCTTCATTCCCAACCCTAAAAGCTGTATATTTCGGGTAACAAATAAGGGAAATATTATGGCTTATCGTAAATCCTCTGCCATAGGGGACCTGCACGGAAGGGTTGAAAATATGGTTTTCAGAACCCGCAACAAAAAGAATATAGCTTATGCCCGTCCCCTGAATCAAAAGGTTAGTAAATCAAAGAAAGCTGTTACAGCACGAAACAATTTTGGCGCTGCAAATACTTTTTCTTCTGCCATTAATTCTGCGCCGGCGCTACAGACTGTATGGTCAGTTGCTAAGGTGCGGGGTTCAAATGCTTACCAGAGAATGGTCAGTATGAATACCAGGCTTGCGCGTAACGGCTCACTGACGGCGTCTAATGTTATTACTCCGCCGGGTCAGTTCTTTAAGCTGAATTCAGTTGTGCTGGAAAATGAGAATATCCGGCTTTCTTTCTTGTGTCCTGAGTGCGCTCATTTAACTTTTCCGGCGCACCTGTTTGTATATCTTCTTTTCGTGAATTCGGACTGCGGGATTGCCCCGATGGAGATTCTCCTGCCTGAGCCTGAACCGGACGGTAATTATGAGATTGATGTGGTGCCGGACGTGGAGACGAAACGTCTGCTGGTGAAGGATCCTTCGCCGATTGTTTACGTTGCGATTGCAGGCGGGACTTCTTATAAGAGGAAGGTGTACTGGACATCGACGGCGGCGGCGGCGATTCTGTAATGGAATTCGGAATGCTTCGCTGCTTCGCAATGACGGAGTCCGCGATAATGAACCCCCGGGGTTTTAAGCATTCACCTGCCGGGGGTTTGGGACGGAGAGTGTTTCGGTTTCTTATTTCATCAAAATCATTTTGCGTGTCTGCGTGAAGCTGCCGGCTCTGATCCGGTAGAAGTATATTCCGCTGGGGAGTGCGGCTGCACTGAATTCGGCCGTGTATGTGCCTGCCGGCTGCCGCCCGTTCGCAATAACCGATACTTCGCTTCCTTCTAAATCAAATACTTTGATCTCTACAAACGACTCCCGCGGAATGCTGTACGTTATTGTGGTTGAGGGGTTGAATGGATTCGGGTAGTTCTGTTTTAAACTGAATTCAGAAGGTATTTCTTCGGATACTGATCTTACCCCGGTAATGCTCAGGTTTTCGTACCAGTTTATTTCGCTGTCTAACGCGGAGGCGGAGAGTACATCGGTATCACCGTCGCCATCCATATCCATTGCCATTACTGATACTGCTTTTACTGCCTGGTCGCTGATAAGGTGCCAGGTGAAATTCTCGTTACCGTCGTTCTCGAACCACGCTATAGTGTTGTCTTCACGCGATGCGGAGAGTATATCCATATCGCCGTCGTTGTCAACGTCCGCAGCGTAAACGGAATAAGCGTAATCCGAAGTGGTGGAGAGAATGTGAGTTGTAAAATTCTGATTTCCGTCGTTTTCATACCAGGCGATCTTGTCCTGGTTGAAGGATGCCGAGGTGAGATCTATATCGCCGTCGCCGTCGATATCGGCAGGGTATACTTCAAGTGCACCTACAACGTCGGAGTCGATATCGTGACGGATAAAGTTTTCGCTGCCGTCATTTTCGAACCAGGCTACGTAGGGACTGAAAGCCGCGAATATGTCAATGTCGCCGTCCATATCTATGTCCATAGCGTATACGCAGGCTGGATATTCTACAGCGGTGACAACGGAGTGCTTGGTGAAATTCTGACTGCCGTCGTTTTCGTACCAGAGTATCCTGTCGTCGAACGGGGAAGTGGCGATCACGTCGGCATCGCCGTCGCTGTCGAGATCAATCGCGAATATTGAATTACCGCGGTCTGCATCAGTTGATATTGAATGGTACGTGAAATTCTGACTGCCATCGTTTTCGTACCATGCAACTTCGTCGTCTTCGCGCGAAACGGACAGTACATCCATATCGCCGTCGCTATCCATATCGTAGGCGTAAACGTCGTTGGGACCGTCGGCTTCTGTTGAGATCACTATAGCAGTGAAGTTCTCATTGCCGTCGTTCTCATACCAGGTTACTTCATCGGCAATAGGTTTTGCCGATAGCACATCAATATCGCCGTCGCCGTCTATGTCGGCAGCGTACATTTCCTCTACATTCGTGGCGGTGTTCGTTACCTGGTGCTGTATGAACTGTACCTGCGGGAAAATACTGGTTCCCATTACGGTAAGGATCACTATAACTTTATAAATTATTCTGTTCATAAGTCTCCTTTATTTTTTTATTTGATTAAAAGCATTTTCCTGGTTTCTGTATATGTATCTGTACTTAGGCGATAGAAGTAAATTCCGCTTGATAAGCCCGAGGCATCAAAGACTGCCTGGTGACGTCCTGCCTTCCTGAGCTCGTTTACGAGTACGGCAACCTGCTGACCGAGTATGTTGTATACTATAAGTTCCACGCGCGACTGCTCAGGCAGATCGAAGGTAATTGTGGTTGCCGGGTTGAACGGGTTCGGGTAGTTCTGTAGGAGACGGTATTCACCGGGAATACCCTCGTAGTAATTATTTTCAATGCCGGTAGCCTGGTTATTAATAAAGATCGAATCATCAAGCGTTCCGTCGTTGCCATAATCGATGAGAATTCTAACCGGACTGTTTTCAAGGTCATTCCAGTCGGGAACGATCTGGTGAGCTGAGTTCTGATCAAGCGGGATTGAGTTATGCTGGAAAACAGATCTACCCGCTAAAGAAGCAGCACTGACAGTGAGGTTATAAGTACTGTTTTGTCCGTAGTTCTGAACAACCAGCATGCTGCGTTCGGATTCACGGATATGAATTGAATCGCCGGAGGAAAGAGCGAGATTATCAGCAGAAAATACTTTCTCAGCTGAAGCGCCCTCCTGGAGCACGGTCTGAAAGTTAATTGATTTTGATACCTGGTCGGGATTTGACATTGTTACTCCGTAAGAGGAATAACCCAGCATATCGGTTTCGCCCGTGCCCGGATCAAATCTCTGATACTCATAAAGCGTTGAATCGGTCAGGAACAAGGTGTACGCAAGTGAATCGCTGAAGTTATCCATCTGGATTGAATATTGGTCGTCGGGGATATAATACCCGACAGGAGGCTGGTAACCTCCAGTGAGCGGGATAATGGGTATGCCGTCCTCTATGTCGCCGAACTGAAGGCTGTCCTGAAAACCTATAGAGTGACCGGAGGATGATGTAATATTGATGCCGGCGTTGACTGTATTATAAATTATTATGCCGTCAAGTCCGGAGGCAGATGGATTGTCAGCGGGGGAATCCGGAAGCGGCGGAAGGATGGGATCGGTGTAGAGATAATATCCGCAGGGAAATTCGAGAAAACACCCGGTTGTGCCCTGACCAAGATTAGCTGTTGTAAGATCGATCCATCTATTCTGCGCAGAATCTAAAACAACTACCTGGGATGTTCCTGCAGCCTGGTTATCGTAGACCTGCAGATCAAAAGTCGACCCGTTTGTTCTAACGAGTTTGTAGGGGACAACGCTGTGACCGCCTGATACATTTCGGGAAGTTAAAGCGAGGGGCCGGCCGTCGCCGTCTTCATTTCTTAACATATCCTTAAGCTCTTGCAGAGTCTGCTGCGCTGTTACCGAGTTTTTCCTGCCTCTCCTGTACTGAAGGTTACCCTGCCCATACTGCCTGAATGTAAAAATTATTTATTATTTTCCTGCGGGCATCATTAAGCGCAAGTTCATAGAGCCGGTTAAAGGAGCCGACACCGGGGAAGGCTGACTGAAGTTCCGACTTATAGTAAAATGCAAGCAGGCTTGTCACGGAAAAACCAAAGCAGGAACCATTGTAGTTTCTGCCATCGATTGCAGGCCACACATCTTCAGCAGTTGTGTTGTATAATCCGAACTGTGCGCTGACATAACACTGTGTTGTATCAAAGACCTCGACGAATAAGGGCCAGTCGGGAAAATCCCAGGGATTTGCAATATTGAAAGGGTAACCAAAGGGATATCTTATTTGCGTATAGGGATCTATACCAACATAACTGAACTGTGACCACCAGGATATCGGCCACATGTTAGTTCCACCATTTTCGAAAACCCATCCATCCTGGTTAGGCTCATAAAGTTCGAGCTCATCATTAACGATCCTGCTGAGCTGCCATGGTTTGATAGTAAAATTTATACTGTGCACCTCCACGCCGTTATCTGCATCGGTTACCTTTATTTTAGCCTTACGGGTGGGAGTTATATTATCAGGAACATTCCAGAGGTATTTGTCCTCACTGCCGGAATAATTCTGCACTATATTGGTATATGATGCGCCTTCATCAACGCTGTAAGCTATATCGACATACTCGGTTCCACCGGAATTCCACTTAATGGTGTCGGTTTCACCGGATATGAAAACTAACTGAGACTGTGCTTCTGCTTCTTCCGCAGGCTTGATAAGAGTGACTTTGGGAAAATCATCAAGGTAGAAGACGCTGCCGATATGCGGGTTGGTTCCGCCGGGCGGAGGTATGATCGTAACAAAAATATATATAACTGTGGGCGTGTTTACGGTATCGGCATAGTACATATTAAACACCAGATCGTGCCATCCCGCACCGGTAGGAGTGTAAGTTGTAACCTGGCCGGAGCCCAGTGCCGTGGAGCCAGTTCCTATTACGATGCTTGCCTGGAGCCCGTCGCCTCCCACGGGCTGAAAATTATACAGACCCTTTATTACGTCAGGTGTAGAATGAAACGGAAAATAATTGTTATTCTCATCGCCCGAGGCGAGATTGGGAGCATAAGGAAACTGCTGACCTCCAGCATCTACCTCCACAACCTCTCCTTTTAGTGATGATGATCCGCTGTGACTGAAAGATGACTGCGCGACCGGGTAAGCCGATAATTGGGGAATGTTATTTGTAAACCAGCCGACCGGTTCACCGGAGGACCAGTTCTCGAAGCTGCCGTTCTGTATCTGCGCCTGCAATGGAAGTGCGGAGACAAAAATTAATAAAGAGTAAAAAAGACGTTTCATTGTTTTTCCCTTATGCTTATGATATTACTTTTCTTTGCTTTCTAGCCCAGTGCATCAAGAACGCCGGTGATCAGCACGGTTATGAGGATTCCGACGATTATGGAGATTAAAATTATCAGCCGGCTGGCAAGCCGTTCACGTTTGTTGATCTCTTCGGAGGTATTCCCGGACCTGCGTTTTTTTTTCATACTTATTATTGGTGAAATGTGCCGATCTGTAAACTGCCGGAAAGTTAGTGCTGCAGGGATATTTTGGCTAACTCTTTTGTTACAGTGTCTTGCTGTTTTGTTGCAAAGTGCGGGAGAATGGGGTGAAATACTGGTTTATGCTTTGTAGCGGGAGGCAAATTCGGAAGGGGAACAGTTAAAATATTTAGCGAAGGCACGGGAAAACTGGGCGGGACTGGAAAACCCGATCTCGTAGGCTGCCTGTGTTACGGAAAGTTTCCCTTCTTTTAATAAATCGGCAGCACGCTTCAGTTTGATGGTTCTTACAAATTCTCCCGGCGCCATCCCGGTTATGGATAGTATCTTCCTGTGGAGCTGGGTCCTGCTTACGTATAGTTCTTTTGCAAGGAGTTCTGTGCTGAAGTCGGTTTTTGAGATGTTCCTTTCTACAATTTCACGAGTCTTTTCCAGGAATTCTTTATCTGCCTTATTAAGTCTGCTGCTTTCGGTAATTGAATCACTTTCTTCTAAATACTTTTCCTTCAATCGCTTCCGCTGTTCAATAAGGTTAGCCGCGCGCGTGAGCAGTTCTCTGGAATCGAACGGTTTAACGAGGTAGTCGTCGGCCCCGGTTTCAAGTCCTTCTATCCTGCTTTCTGCTGAGGCTCTTGCGGTAAGAAGGATTACAGGGATGTGACTGGTCTGCCAGTTCGATTTGATCTTACCGCAGAATTCCATTCCATCCATCGACGGCATCATTACGTCGCTGATGATCAGATCGGGGATGTTCTCGGCCGCTGAGCTGATGCCTTCCTCACCATTGGCAGCACCGATAATGTTATAGCTATCGTGCAGTAGATCTGTAAGATATTTCCTTACATCTTCGGAATCGTCAACCACCAGTACGATCGGCTTATTTCCGTTCCTGCTGGAGGAATGTTTTGCGGCGGCTGACTGTTCGGTATTGCCTGTTGGTAAATTTGCATCGGAACCGGCTGCGGGCGAAGAGGAGGCTGCGGGAGGTCTGTCTGCCGGGGTCTCGCCTTCATTAACGTGCTCTTTTTCCATTGGTATGCTGAGCGTAAATTCGGTACCCGGGCCCGGCCTGCCGGAAACCGCGATATCCCAATTGTGCAGGTTCACGAGCTCCTTTACCAGCGCAAGTCCTATTCCCGATCCGCCGTAGGCACGTTTGATAGAGTTATCGACCTGGTAGAAGCGCTCGAAAACCTTATCAAGCTTGTCTTCGGGAATGCCTTCGCCGGTGTCGGAGATCTTTATTACTGCGGTGCGGGTATCGCGGCGCATCTCTTCAGTAAGTGTAACCCTTACATTCCCGCCGGCAGGAGTAAATTTGAAAGCGTTAGACAGGAGGTTGTTTATTATCTTTTCAAACTTATCGTTGTCGACCAGGCAGGTAAAAGGACCGGAGCCGTACTGCCTTTCCAGTGTAATATTTTTTTGTATGGCGATAGAATCGAAGGAGGATATTAATCCTGCCAGCAGCGGGACAAGATCCTGCTTTTTTGCCTTCACAGGGATGGATGCCTTTTCGAGTTTTGATAACTCCAGCAGCTGGTCAATCAGCGTGCCGAGCCGCGTGCTGTTCCTTTCGATCAGATCAAGGTTCTCGGAATAAGTCTTTTCATCCTTATTGCGTTTGAGCTGCTCGAGGGGACCTTTAATAAGCATAAGCGGTGTTCTGAATTCGTGTGAGAGGTTTGCAAAGAACCTCGATTTCATTTCCTCAAGTTCTGATTTCTTCTGCACCTCGAATTCCCTCAGCTTAAGTTCGTTGCGCAGCCTGCTCCTGTTTATTTCAAACTGCCTTATGCTTAACAGTCCCGCCAGTATCAAAATAAAATAGAGACCGTACGCCCAACCCGTTTTCCACCAGGGAGGGTCTATTATAATTGTAAGTGAAGTAAAATCATTGTTCCACACGCCGTCGGCATTGGTCGATTTAACTTTGAATACGTAGCGGCCGGGATCGAGGTTGGTATAGGTAGCAAAGCGCCGCGAACCACTCTGCACCCAGTCATCGTCGAAGCCTTCCATCATGTATGCGTACCGAACCGACTGCGGGGAGTTATAGTCGAGCGCCGCAAACCCGAAGGAGAAAACGTCCTGATCGGGCGATAGGGTGATTTTATCAGCAGTATGGATGCTCTGCCGGAGGGGAGAGCCGGGTCCCGTTTCAACGGACTTGTTAAATATCTGGAAATCGGTAATGACCACGCGGGGTTTGTAAGAAGAGAGTTCAATTTCCTGAGGATCGAATATGTTGATGCCCCGGGTACTGCCGAACAGCATCAGGCCGTCCGCAGTTTTCAGTGCCGCTTCGGGATTCATCTTTGAACCGTTTATGCCGTCAGCGGAATTGAAGTTTGTGAAAGTCTGCTTCTCTACATCAAATAACGAAATACCCGACCCGGTGCCGAGCCAGAGATTTCCGGATGCATCAGCAAGGATGCTGTTTACCGAGTTGTCGGGCAGACCGTCATTAACCGAATAGGAGCGGCCGCTTAACTGCGGGTTGTAGAGTCCGGAAGTGCTGCCTTCATTTTTAACCTCAACCCTGTTGAGTCCGCTGCTTGTTCCAATCCACAGGACGGTTATGCTGCCTGCGGTATCTGCGGTCTGTTCTTCTATATAAAGAGAGTAAATATTATTGCTGCTTAGCAGGGGACTGCCCTCTTCCGTCGTTACCCAGTGGTGAAAGATCCCTCCGTCCTTATCTTCAAAAAGATTTAACCCGCCGCCTGCCGTACCAAGCCATATTCTGCCGAACCCGTCTTCTTTGATCACCCAGACATCATTATGACTGATAGTTTGAGGGTCTTCGGGATCATTAAGAAAGATAGTGAACTCACCGGTTGAAGGGTCGATCCTGGAAACGCCGATACCCCAGTAGCCTACCCAGATATTATCCCTGCTGTCTGCTAGTATGGTTTTATTATAGTAAAGGGACTGTGTACGGATCCCGGGATCGCTGATATCTCTTTTTGTTACTGACTTTTTAATATAGTTATACTGACTTAATCCTTTACCAAATGTACCGACCCATACTTCGTTACCGGCTGATGCAAGGGACCATATATGATGACCATTGAACTGCCCGATGCGTTCGGGGCGGGCACCGGCATTGAGCGCCGGCAGCAAATAGAGACCATCCGATGTCCCGATCCATGTTTTATCATCCTGCGTTCCGCAGACGGCAGTGATGTTCATATTCCTTAAATGTTTCAATGGATCGCCGCCGGTTTCGAACGCAGTGATTGAATTGAACGACCCTGATTTGGGTGTAACGTAACTGATCCCGTTCTCTGTTGCGATCCACATTACGCCCGATCTGTCTTTAATTAGTTTGTTGACATGGTTATTGATAAGGCTCCGGGCATCGTTTTCATTATGGACATATCTTTGTGTTAGTCCGGTCCTCAGGTCCATTGTGACGAGGCCCGAGTAAGAAGCTATGTCGATTATCTTTCCTTTATCAGTATCTCTTTCAATTATAGAGTTGCAGCTGCTGCCGTACTGCAGATTATCGGGATTAGGAATACGCACCTGGGTGATGCTGTAATCGAATGTATTCAGCCTGGAGAGGTTATTCGCGGTGCAGATCCATATTATATCGGGATCGGTTTTAGAGCGGGAGAGTGACCATACCAGGTTATCGCTAAGGCTGTAAGGGTCGCCGGGACGGTGGTAGTACTGCCTGAAGCCTGCAGACGGCCGCTCGGGATCGAATACATTTAGTCCGATATACGTACCAACTATTATATTGCCCCGGTTGTCTTCAATGATTGACTGAACATAATTATGACTTAAGGACTGAGAATTGTGCTGATCGTGATTCCAGTGATCAATTTTACCGGATGAACTGCTGAGCCTGTAGAGTCCGTCTTTATAAGTTCCGATCCAGATATTCTTCCTGCTGTCTTCATAAAGTGAAGTTATGCTGTTATTAACGGTGATATCGGATTTAATCCTGAAGCTTGTGAATGTTCCTTTGGAAGGATCGTACTTATTTACAAATCCCGCCATTGTTCCGGCCCAGATCATACCCTCACTGTCTTCCATCAGTGACCAGACGCTGTTATCCGAAATGCTGGCGGTATCTTCGGGATCGTTACGAAAGATCTGAAAATTGTAGCCGTCGAAACGATTCAGTCCGTCTTCTGCAGCAAACCAGATAAAGCCTGTTCTATCCTGCAAAACCGAGTAAACTTCATTATTCGAGAGACCGTCTTCCACCGTGAGATGGTTGAAGATCAGCGGCTGAGCATCAGCCGGGAAAGTAATGAAGATCGCATTGAGCAGGCACAGGCAGATAGTTAAACAATAGTGCCGGGGGATTAGCATAACGACAATATAGTGAAGCAGGAGAGACGGCGCAAGAACCGATCCTGATTATCTTGCCTTCGTATATTTCCCCGATTTGGTTGCTATTATTAAGCAATAATGTGTAATTTGCAGATTAGTGAATTGTCAACCTGAACTTGTTTCAGGTTCTGATTCCGAATCGAAAATCTGGCATGTTAAGCTGAGATTTCTTTCGTACGGGGCGGGACAAGCTGATCGCGGACTTCTCCGAATTTATATTCCCTACTGAGATGAAGCCCCAGCAACTTTATTTAAGGAGGATACATGAAAAAAACAGCGGGTATCATTTTCGTATGCTTATTCTTTTTTACATCATTTATACTACCGCAGGACAAACCGCTTCCGGTTGATAAGGATGTTATAACAGGCACCCTGGATAACGGGGTGAGATATTATATCCAGAAAAATAAGAAGCCGGAGAACAGGGCGGAGCTTCGCTTGTTTGTTAATGCAGGCTCGGTGCTGGAGGATGATAATCAGTGCGGACTTGCGCACCTTGTTGAGCACATGGCTTTTAACGGTACCAAGAATTTTAAGAAACAGGAGCTGGTGGATTACCTGGAAAAACTGGGTATTAAATTCGGTCCCGAGCTTAACGCTTATACTTCTTTCGATCAAACCGTTTATATGCTTACGGTTCCTACCGATACAGCCGGGGTACTTGAGAAGGGTTTTGCAGTGCTGGAGGACTGGGCGCACAATCTTTCCTTCGATCCCGAAGAGATCGATAAGGAGAGGGGAGTGGTTGTTGAGGAGTGGCGGCTCGGCCGCGGCGCACAGATGAGGATGCTCAACAAACAGCTGCCGATTCTGCTGAAGGATTCGAAATATGCCGAGAGACTGACTATCGGGAAGAAGGATATAATTGAGAACGCCGACTATGCTACGATCAGGAAATTTTATCACGACTGGTACCGGCCCGATCTTATCGGCGTTGCGGCTGTGGGTGACTTTGATGTAAATGATATTGAGAATTATATAAAAGAACATTTCAGTAAATTAACTCCCCCTGCTGATGAGAGGGAAAGAGTGATCCCCGAAATTCCGAAACACGATGATACTTACTTTGCCATAGCTTCGGACAAGGAAGCGAGATATTCTACGGTTTCCCTTTATTATTTAAGAGATCCAAGGGTAGTTAAGACTGTGGATGACTTCAGGAAAGCACTTGCGCATAAAATATTTTACGGGATACTGAATGACCGGCTTCGTGAACTTACGTTACTTCCCGATCCGCCATTTGCAAATGCACAGGCGGGCAGTCAGCGCTTCGTTAAGGCGGCCGATATAAGTTACCTGGTTGCTGTGGTAAACGACGGCGGTATTGACCGGGGGCTGGAAGCTATCCTCCGCGAAGCTGAAAGAATAAAACAATTCGGCGTAACTTCCACTGAACTGGAGAGACAAAAAACGGATGGCTTAAGGAATACCGAAAAAATGCTGGCTGAAAAGGATAAGACTGAATCCAGAAGAATAATCGGTTCGATGGAACAGAATTTCCTCTACGATAATCCTTTGATTTCAATTGATGACACTTATAATCTTGTGCAGCAGATCCTCCCTTTGATCACTCTCGATGAGGTGAATGCGGTTGCCGCTGAACTGCTTGATTCTGAGAACAGGGTGGTGATGGTTAACTCGCCGGAAAAAGAGGGACTGAAAATTCCAGATGAGGCAGAGCTTGCATCGGTAATAAGTAAGGTGAATAATGAGAAACTCACAGCTTATGTTGATAAGGTGTCGTCAAAAGATCTGGTGGAGAATCCTCCCACGCCGTCTCCCATTGTTTCAGCCAGTATCGATACTCTGCTCGGCACTACTGAGTGGACGCTGGGCAACGGGGTGAAGGTTGTATTGAAACCTACCGACTTTAAGAACGATGAAATTGTTTTTACTGCTTTTAGTCCCGGTGGTTCTTCGCTTGTACCCGACAGCGAATATGTTTCCGCTGATTTTGCTCCGGGACTGGCAATGCAATCGGGACTGGCAGGGTTCAGCAAAACGGAACTTGAAAAATATCTTACCGGGAAACTGGTGAGGGTTAGTCCTTATATCGGATTTAATTATGAAGGCTTCAATGGTTCTGCCAGTCCGAAAGACGTCGAAACTCTTTTCCAGCTCATCTATTCATGGTTTACTGCCCCGCAGATTGATTCGAGCGGTTATTCATCAATTATGACGAGGATGAAATCATATCTCTCAAACAGAAGCAGTGATCCCGAAGCTGCATTCGATGATACTATGCAGGTTACCCTCGCGAATTATCACTTCAGATCAAGACCGGTCTCTCTTGCCATGCTTGATGAGATAAAACCTGAAACGGCATTGAGAGTTCTTAAGGACCGCTTAAAAGACGCCGGCGACTTTACTTTCATATTTGCCGGAAATATTGACACTGCTCAGATTAAACCGATGATAGAAACGTACCTGGGAGGACTGCCGGCTGCCGGAAGGATTGAAAGTGCTGTAGATCTTAAGTATAAGCCTGTGAGAGGAGAGATTGACAAGGAGGTGCGGAAGGGAATTGAGCCCAAGAGCGGGGTTAAGGTTACGTATGTGGGGGATATGGATTTCAGCAGGAAGAACGAACACCTTATGCAGTCGCTTATGGATGTGCTGAACATAAAGCTGCGGGAAGCAATAAGAGAGGATAAAAGCGGAACTTATGGTGTGAGACTTTATAAAGCGATATACCGGTTCCCTGAGCCTCATTATGATCTCAACTTTGAGTTCGGCTGCAATCCCGACAGGGTAGATGAGCTGACGAAGACTTTCTTCAGTGTGCTTGATTCGATAAAAACTTTTGGTCCCGATGAAACGGTAATGACCAAGGTAAAGGAAACGCAGAGACGGCAGCTTGAGGTAAGGGTAAAGCAGAACGGATACTGGATAGGGAGGCTGTCAAATTATCTTGAGAATAATGATGATCCGGACGAGATGCTGGATTACGATAAATGGGTGGACGAGATGACGGCTGACGATATTAAAGAATGCGCAGATGAGTACCTGGGTAAGAATGTGGTGAAGGTCGTTCTGTATCCGGAGGAAAAACCCGGCAGCTAGTCAAATTCTATAATATGGTTACGGGGGAAGTTTTCCCTTCCCCCTTTGTTTTTAGACGCATTCCTGCGGCATATTAATAACCGCATATGAATTCCCCGACATTCGACATTCGGAATATTATTTTTATATTTCTTCATTCTCTATAAAAATCTGGAAAAGAGGTACGAAAAAATGGAATATACAAACCTGGGTAAAACAGGACTAAAAGTATCAAGAATTTGTCTCGGTTGTATGAGCTTCGGCAGTCCTAAGTCGCGTAAATGGATGCTTGATGAGAAACAGAGCCGCCCCATAATCAAAAAAGCTGTTGAGGAAGGGATAAACTTCTTCGACACTGCCAACATGTACGCTAAAGGAATAAGTGAGGAGATAACCGGCAGAGCACTGCGTGATTTTGCAAAGCGTGAGGAGATTGTACTGGCCACAAAACTTTTCTTCCCGATGAGGGAGGATGTGAACAGTAAAGGACTCTCGCGCAAACAGATCTTCACCGAGATAGATAATAGTCTTAAACGCCTTAAAACTGATTACGTTGATCTTTACCAGATCCACCGGTGGGATTATACTACTCCAATTGAAGAAACCCTCGAAGCACTCCACGATGTGGTGAAATCGGGCAAGGTTCGTTATATCGGTGCCTCATCGATGTTTGCATGGCAGTTTACCAAGGCACTTTACCTTGCTGATCTCCACGGATGGACAAGATTTGTATCGATGCAGAACTACTACAACCTGCTCTACCGTGAAGAGGAGCGTGAAATGCTGCCGTTGTGCAAGGAAGAAGGGATTGGTGTGATACCATGGAGTCCTCTTGCAAGGGGACATTTAGCCCGCCCCTGGCCGAAGCAGTCGGATACGGAAAGAGCTAAAACCGATTCATTCGGTAAGACTTTATACGAAAAAACCGAAGAGACCGACAAGAAAGTTGTAGACGTTGTTACCAAAATCGCAAAAGAACGCGGGATCTCCCAGGCGCAGGTTTCGCTGGCATGGCTTCTTTCCAAACCGGCGGTTACTGCTCCCATTGTCGGTACTACGAAGATGGCACATCTTAAAGAGGCACTCGGTGTCGTTTCAGTGAAGCTTACGGACGACGAGATAAAGAGGCTCGAAGAAAAGTACGTTCCTCACGAAGTTACCGGCATCTCTTACCCCTGAAGGAGCAATGAATGAGGTAATAAGTCGCCGCACTGCGGCTTGATGGCAGGTTTACAAGGTAGAGGCTGCTGATATTCTGCCGATGCAGCGAGAGTGCAATGCGCCGGGGTGTGCGGTGGTTGCCATTTTCCCCGGATAAACATGGGGTCAAAGATGGGACACATTTCTGATTCCACAACTATTGCCCGATAGCACAAATTCTGAAAATTTGCTTTTGAAATTAAAATTTAAAGTACGTAATATTAACCCATCCACTGGCTTAGATTAAAAATCATCGCCCCTGATGAAGGTGTATTAACTAACTGGTTAATATTATGAAATTATTAGAGCGTCAGAATTTCCTCGATGAACTATACCTTACCGCAGAATCTGTAAAAGAGAACGGCGGAAAAACCGTGCTCATTACAGGTGAAGCCGGTGTAGGAAAAACATCACTTATCAAACACTTCACAGAAAGCCTTAATTCAGGAACGGAGGTAATGTCAGGTTCCTGCGATGATCTGTTCACTCCGCGCCCGCTGGGACCATTATATGATATTGCCTACCAGGGTAATTCTGATTTAATAAAAAAACTTAACGGCCAGGCTAACCGTGCAGAAATATTCTCTGCTTTCCTGAATTATCTCCGGGGCGGTTCAAACCTGAAGGTAGTTGTCATTGAAGATATCCACTGGGCCGATGAAGCAACCCTTGACCTCATTAAATTTTTAACACGCAGGATAAACAGATCACGGGTCTTGTTAATACTAAGCTACCGTGATGAAGAAACAGGACATGGAAATTTACTCAGATCTGTTTTTGCAGATCTGAATCACTCTGAAATCCAAAGATTACGACTTTATCCGCTGTCTGAAGATGCGGTAAGTATACTTATGAAGGAAGCGGGCGTGAAGGATGAAAAACTTTATGAAAGAACAGGCGGCAATCCTTTCTACGTTTCAGAGATGCTTGCCTACGCAGAATGAAGGAGTTCCGTTGAGTGTTAAGGAGGCTGTAGTAGCAAGGACAGCAAGTCTTGATGAAGATGCAAAATGTATCCTTGAAATAATTTCGGTAATACCGACTAAAGTGGAGGTAGAATTCCTCTCATGTTTGACCGGAAGGGTTGAGGAATGTCTTGATCAATGCCTGGGTAAGGGACTGCTGGTTATGGATAAAAACCTTGTATCATTCAGGCACGAACTGGCACGTCAGGCGATCCTGGATTCAATTTCTGAAATGAAACGCATTCAGATTCACAGGAAGGTTCTTAATTGTCTCCTTGAAAGCAGCAATATTGAAGAAGTGCTCGCCCGGATAATGCATCATGCCGTGAAGGCAAACGAAAAAGATATTATTATTAAATACGCTCCGCGGGCCGCAAAGCAGGCATCTGCTCTTGCTGCACATAGTCTTGCTGCCGAACATTACAGCAGCGCACTTAAATTTGCTGATCAGCTTGATCCGAAGGAACTGATCTCACTTTACGAGGGGAGATCATATGAGTGCTATCTTACCGGACAGATAGATGAGTCAATTGCAGCCGGTGAAACAGCCGCAAAGCTTCTGCAGAAATACCCCGACCCGGAAAGGGAGGGGGAGATCTACAGGAGAATGAGCCGCGCGTTCTGGTATAACTGCCAGGATATTAAAGGTGAAGAATATCTTGATAAGGCGATAAAAATTCTCGAAAAAATTCCTCCCGGTAAATCACTTGCGATGGCCTACAGCAACAAATCGCAGACATATATGATAAGGGAAGCTAATAAAGAGGCGATCCTGTGGGGTCAGAAAGCGGTTAAACTATCAGATAAATTAAATGATCCGGAGATTGCAGCACACGCATTAAATAACATCGGTTCGGCACGAATGACTGAAGGAGATCTTGCCGGTGAGGCTGATTTAAAAAGAGTCTTGAAATATCCCTGCAGCATGATTATACCGAACATGCAATAAGGGCATACCTGAATCTGGGAGGCATGGCATTGTACCGGCGCGACCTTACAACTGCAGAACGTTATTATTCGGGTGGGAGAGATTATAGTAATGAGAAGGATTTATATGTTTTCGGGCTGTGTCTTTTAGGACATTATTCGAAAGTTAAGATGCATTACGGCGACTGGGATAAAGCTGTGGAATTTTCAGAACTTGTTCTCAGTAAACAGAATGTCCCGCCCGGAAACAGACTGCTTCCCATTACTGTACTGGCAACCATAAGAGCACGGCGTAACGACCCCGGAGTTGATAACCTGCTAGCCGGAACACCGGAAATGGCTGTAAGTATGGGGGAAAATGAAAAGATCGTCTATACTACCGCTGCGCGTGCGGAATATTTCTGGCTGAAAAATAAGCTGAATGATCTTACGGGTGAACTAGAATCAATTTATAAAAAATTATTAAGCTCTGATAATTCCTGGGCTATCGGTGAGATAGCCTATTGGCTTTGGAAGTCGGGGAAACTTGACGGGATCCCGGAGCACATTGCAGAACCTTATCATATGCATATCAGGGGTGATTGGCAAGCAGCGGCCGCATACTGGGAAAAATCGCATTGTCCTTACGAACAGGCACTTGCTCTTAGCGAAGGGAACAGGGAGGCAATGATAGAATCAGTTAGAATATTTGACGGGCTTGGTGCATCCGCAGCATCTTCTCTTATCAAACAAAAGATGCGTGATAAGGGGATAAAGAAAATACCTAAGGGTCCCAGGGAATCCACACGTAAAAATCCTGCAGGACTAACTGGCCGCCAGGTGGATGTGCTGAAGCTTCTCACAAAAGGAATGTCAAATTCAGAAATTGCATCAAGTCTGTATATTTCTCCCAAGACAGTTGATCACCACATATCTGCGATCCTCGCGAAGCTGAAACTGCACTCAAGAACAGAAGCCGCAGCGTATGCCCGCGGGAATGATATTTAGTATTCCCCCGGTGCATCACAACGCTGCTGATATTCGATTCATACACGACCATCGCGGCGACACCAAGCTTCCAATATCCGACTCCTGCGCGGCCATCGCGGCGTCACATCCCACTAATATAGGGTGCCCCCATTTATAAAATAGGGAATGTTCCCGATTCGCTTCGGATTTGAAAACCCCAAATTGCCGACAGACAAATAATCAACAAATAATACGGAGAAGTCATATGCCGCGCTACCTGGTATTAAGGTCGTTTGCCGATGGTTTGAATATCCCAGCCGATGAGCGCGGAGCTGAAGAATGTCTCAAGGTCGTCGCCAATAATATACTCGACGAAGTAACCTGGATCCGGTCATTCGTTACCGGGGACAGGAAAAAATCATTTTGTCTTTATGATGCCCCTTCACCAGAAGCACTGCGAAGAGCTGCACGCAGGAATAATCTTCCTGTCGATCTCATAATCGAAGTCTCAGTTTTAGAACCATATTTCTTTCTGTATCACTAACAATAAATCGGAGGATTAAAATGAAAAGCATCGTTTTAATGATGTTCTCACTCTTAATGATAGCGTTTGCTGCATTTCCTGTAAGCGGGCAGGACAAACCCGAAGGAACTAAGAAAATCACCATGCACCGTTATCTTGTGGAACGAACATTCCCGAACGGATTGAATATACCGCTCGACCAGGTAGGCAAGGATCTCTGTCTTACAGTGGTGTCCAATAACTCTGAGGACAACGTAACCTGGGTGCATTCTTACGTTACACTCGATAAGAAACAATCATTCTGCATTTACGATGCACCGTCGCCGGAAGCAATAAGGAAATCAGCTAAAGCCAATGGACTCCCGGTCGATAAGATAATTGAAGTAAGCGTTCTCGATCCATATTTCTATAAATAAAATCTAAACGGAGGTTGTAATGAATAAGGCACTTTTGGTGTTCGTTTCTTTTGTAATGATCGGATTTATCGCGGCAGGATGTAATTCTGAAAAAGCAGTGGATAATCCTGTTAGTCCCGGCAGCCGGCATTCCTTAGATAACCTCTGATTACATTGTCTCATAATGATCCCTTCTGACAAATTTGTCGCCACATTTTTTAGTGTCATTTATCACCGGATATTGCGGTAAAAAATTAATATTTATAAATTCTTTTTACTTCTAAATCAATTCAGGAGAGTTGGCAGATAAAAACGGATTACTCTTTTTACACTCCGATAACTTTTTTTTAATAAGAACAAAGGTGACAAATGAATAAGGCAAGAAACTATTTAATACTGACTGCGATAGCGGCAATCCTCATTCTCTCAGGCTGTCAGCAGAACCAGAACCCTATCGGCCCGGTAAACAACACCGGCGTGAATCAATCACAGAAATTAACAATACCCATTGGGGCAGTTGTTGACTCGGCATTCGTTTATGTCTGGGTTGCCGATGCTAATAGCGAAGAGGTAACAGTTCACGGTATTACCGCCCCCTGGGATGAAAGTAATGTTACCTGGAATAACTTCGCAGCTGCATATAACACCGGTTCCGAAGATTCATTTACTCCCGATGCACCGGGATGGTATTCAGCTAATATAACTGATCTTGCAGCAAGCTGGGTCGACAGTACATTCGATCAGAACGGCGTTCTGCTTAAAGAAGAATCGCCCGCAGTTATGCAGTCGATCTTCAGCAGGGAAAACAGTAATGTTCCTTACATGTTATTGTACTGGAGTTATCGGAGGAACAAGCGGATATGATTCAGTCCTTACTACAAGTGATTCTTATATAAGTTCAGGTGAGCCGGATGCAAATTACGGCGACTCTACAACTCTTTATGTAGGATGGGAGGATACTGTTCAAACTCAGGCATTGTTAGGTTTCCAGATCGAGCAGGTACCTCCGCCCCCAAGCGGCTGCACAAAAGGCTTTGGTTACTGGAAGACTCACTCAGCTTATGGTCCTGCACCGTATGATACTGTTTGGGCAATGCTCGGTGAAGATTCAACTTTTTACCTGAGTGAGAAGACCAATTATAAAGTAATGTGGACAGCACCCAAGCATGGCAATGCATACTATATGCTGGCACATGCATTTATCGCTGTGGAACTCAACTTCCTGGCAGGTGCCGATCCCACAGAGATACAGGGCGCATTTGATGATGCCGTTACCCTGTTTGAGACCTATACACCGGATGAGATCCGTGCATTGCATGGTAATGATCCGCTGAGACAGATGTTTATTTCACTAAAGAATAATCTTGAAATGTACAACAGCGGTGAGATAGGTCCCGGATCCTGCAGCCCTTATGCAGAAGCCCGGGCTTACACTAAATAAATTACCTTTCTTTGATAATTTATCCCGCACCGCACTACCCCGCGGTGCGGGTTTTTTTATTAATAAAATCCTTAGTCATTGATTAATGTGTAAAAAAAGTTCCCGGATAATATTATCTTAAAGAAGAAAATATTTATCCGGGGAATAACAGCAAGGCGGAGAAATGGAAGGCGCAGCCTTACACGATCGTCCATCCCCAGAGCAATTAAATAATACGGAGGAAAAAATGGCAAAGCTGACGCAGGAAATGAAGGATATGGTTGCCGAGCAGCAGTGTTTTATCGGGACAGTTAATGCGGACGGCACTCCCAATGTTGCACCCAAACGATCCACCCGTGTATTAAATGATGAATCGCTGATCTTCACGGAAGGAACCGGCGGGAACACATACGCAAACATTAAAAGAGGATCGAAGGTATCTGTTGCGGTTGTGAATCGCGACATTGTGGACGGCTACAGGTTTATAGGTGAGGCTGTTTTGCAGGACAGCGGCGACCTTTATGATAAAGCTGCTGAAATGTCGGCTAAAATGGGACGGCCAAAACCCCTGGCAGTTGCCGTTATACATATATCGGAAATTCAATCATTAAAACCGGGACCCGGAGCAGGCAAGAAGATCGCGGTGTGAAATAGCAGCCCGCCTAAGGCGGGTAAAATCGGATAGATTGGGTTGGGAAAGAGATTGCTTTACCCGAAGACTTATTAGATTAATAATGTGGCTAAAGCCAACGGCAAGGAAATTCCTCAAATTAAGCGCTGCCTTCTTTGATTTCTTTTGGTGTCAACACAGCGGCGGTAATACCTAATAAAACGATAAGGGCCAGGTAGAAGTATACGTTGTGTACGGCGCCGGCAAGAATATCTCTCAACTCACCTATTATTTCGGAAGAGTACTGCACTCTTAATGCGGGATCAACCAATATTTTTATTATGTCTGTGTTCTTCTGCGACGGAGCAAGGTTTGCTCTTATATGAAAGTTCAGCAGCCATCCGAAAAGAGTAGCTCCGAACGTACCTCCGATCATACGCAGGAATGAATTCGAACTTGTTGCAACACCGCGTTTCGACCAGGGAACGGCATGTTGAACGGCTACAATCGAGGCGGTGGATGTAAATCCTAATCCCATCCCTATAATGAAAATAAAAAATACTATTTCATATAATGAAGAGTCTCTGCTTATTAACAGCATCAGCAGGGAACCGGCAAGCAGTGTGAATATGCCAAGGACGGATGTAAACCGGAATCCTTTTTTAATTATCAGCTTGCCCGACTGACTCGACGCAATCGGCCAGCCTACAGACATAGACCCCAGCAGGAATCCCGCAACTATAGGAGTTGTACCAAATACTCCCTGCGCGAACATCGGAATAATAGAACTGATCCCGATGGTAGCAATACCGACAATCATCGAAATTAGGTTTGGGAACAAAATAACCGGCGTCTTTAATAGTTTGAAAGGGATAATAGGATTTTCGGCACGACGTTCCGTCACAACAAATATTAAAAAAACAATCACTGAAAGGATCAGCATTCCCCAGAATCTTATATCCGAAAGCTCCCATGCAGTTCCTGCTTCCAGCAGGGGGATCAGGAGCAGGGAAGTGGCCGCGATCAGCAGTACCGATCCTGTGTAATCGATCTTTACTTTTTTAGTTCTTGTTATAATGTAGTCCTTTGGAACAGACTCTTCTTTTCCCGATACCGCCTGCGAGGGCTGCACTATTTTTTCGTGGAAATATACATTAATGATAAGAATACAGATTACTCCGATTGGTATGTTTATAAAGAAGACCCACGCCCAGCTTATGTTCTGAACTATGATCCCTCCAATAGCAGGACCGGTAATAGCCGCAATTCCCCAGACGCTGCTTAGATATCCCTGAACCCTTGCCCGTTCTTCAAGATTATAAATATCTCCTATGATCGTAGTGCTTATAGGAAGTACTGCTCCCGCACCGATGCCCTGGATGGCTCTGAAGATAACCAGGACGATCATGCTTTCCGCAAATCCGCACAGAGCAGAACCAATGAGGAATATCGATACACCGATAACGAAAACTTTCTTTCTTCCGTAAAGGTCCGCCAGTTTGCCGTAAAGAGGAATGGTTGCACCCTGTGTGAGGAGAAAGGCAGAGAACACCCAGGTAAAAAGAGAGAACCCTCCGAGGCTGCTCACTATGGTAGGAATGGCAGTGGCAACTATGGTTGCTTCAACAGCAGCCATAAAGTTTGCAAGCATAGTTGCGAACAGGATCAGAGGTCGGTTAAGTTCTCCTTCCTCCCTTTGAAGTAAACCTGTGATGATGTCAAACCCGGTATTTTAACTTAAAAAATTATTCTGCAAAGATAGCACTTATTCGGTTTTTATATATTATTTTCTGTAAGTCATTTTAGGTTTAAAAGGTGAGGCTGAAATGAAATCCTTCTTGGCATTCGTACTGTTATTCCTTCTGTTTTCCATTTCTATTACCGCACAGGAAGAGACCCTGCTCGGCAGCGGTGAAATCTCCAGCGGAGGTTTCGGGGCTCCTGTTGTTAAGTATACTCAAATTAAAGGTGAGCCCGCGCTCCTTGTCGGCGGCCGCGGCGGCTGGATAATAAATCACACTTTCGTAATCGGCGGGGGCGGGTACGGACTGGTAAATAATATTCTGGGAAATCCTCCCTATGCACTGTATTCCGATCCCCAGATCGTATCACAGCTGTGGCCACTGATTACTACATATATTACTTTCGGCTATGGCGGACTTGAGCTTGAATATATTATTCAATCGGATCAGCTGCTTCACTTCTCTGTTTACACATTAATAGGAGCCGGCGCGATAACCTACAGGAACGGAGATTACCGTCCGATACTTGTTGATTATGATTATCCATCCGATGCCTTCTTTGTGCTTGAACCTGCAGTAAATGCGGAACTTAATGTAGCATCATTTATGAGGATCTCAGCCGGTTTCAGTTACAGGTTCATCTCGGGAGTAAAATTGGGAGATCTGGTCAACAGCGACGTGGCGGGAATATCGGGTATACTAACATTTAAATTCGGTTCGTTCTGAAAATCATGTTCCTTTGAAGTGAGTGTGTTTGTATCAAAGTGCATCAGCCGCAGCAGGATCGAGCCGTGAATAAAGGGCGCGACAGTTTTTTCGCCGGTTGGTCACAGCCTAAAAATTTTTCTTGCTATATAATTTCAAATCCCGTATTATCAGCAACGGATCATTCACAATAAGCAAATTTTAACTTCATTTATCCCAGAGAGGTAGTATGAAACGTTTCTTCGGTTCGGGGTTGGGGAAATTGAGTTCACTTATGGTTCTGCTAGCGGTAATCGCATTAACGCTAAACAGCTGTTCCGATCTTATAAATGAACCTTCCGTTCTGGATCAGACGGTAAAGCAGGACCAGGGAGCATTGACAAAGGATAACCCTGAAATCCGTGCTGTTATTCCCGTTCAGGAAAGACACACTTCGGATCTGATGAAGATCCCTGATGTTGTAGGCACGGCCGTCGGTTTAACAGATGACGGCAAACCATGTATCCTCGTATTAACCAAAACGGATATCCAGGCAAACGCCCTGGCTAAAGGTGCGCCGAGTCCTTTGCCGGATCAGCTTGATAATGTACCGGTTAGAATAATGGTAACAGGTGAGATCACTGCCTTTAAGGGTAAACCCGGGGGCGGAGGCGGCGGCGGAGTGAGTCATACCGCTAAACAAACTGCCCCGATATCACTAGGTACATCAGGTGGCTGGCATTATGATCTTGCAAACGGATACTGCTGCGGCGGTACGTTAGGATCTCTTGTGAATATTGGCAGCAAGCAGTATGTAATGAGCAATTATCATGTATTCGAATCTGATATTGTAAGCGGCGGCAACGGCAAAGTAGCTTCAAATGGCGACGGCATATTGCAGCCGGGACTTATAGACATCAATTGTAGTGCGGCTAACGGTCAGGATGTTGCTACACTTGTGCTCAAACACAGTCTGCCCGGTTCGAATGTTGATGTAGGTGTGGCAGAAGTAATTCCAGGGATGGTAAAAACTAACGGAGATATCCTTGAGATCGGAACTTTGTCGCATAATACAGTGGCGGCATCTGTTAACCAGAAGGTTAAGAAAAGCGGCAGAACAACCGGACTTACACGCAGCACCGTTGCCGGACTAAATGCTACCATCAGTGTAGCCTATGAAAATGAGTGCGCGGGCGGATCAGCATTTACGAAAACCTTTACAGGACAGATTGTAATTTCTAACAGGGCAAGCAAATTCCTTGCTGGTGGCGATTCGGGCTCGCTTATGGTTGAGGACGTCAGTACAAATCCCAGGGCTGTCGGTTTATTATTCGCAGGAAGCAGATCAACAGCAATCGCTAATCCGATTAATGAAGTTCTGAGTTTTCTCGGAGCAACAATGGTGGGCAATTAGTCAAATCACAATAATTTATTTTACCCCCGCTCAGAAGGCGGGGGTTTGTTTTTTATATGAAAACTATTTTAATATTACTATTGTCATTCGTATTCATTCAGTGCAATGCACAGGTAAAGGACACTACCAATATGCAGCGTAAGCCGATCGAAGAAGTCTTAAAATCAAACCAGGAGATGCTGCTCGCTATCCCCGGCGTTCAGGGATTTTACCAGGGCGAGCAGGAGAACGGGGATGAATGTATTGTAATAATGGTTGATTCACTTTCCGAAAAAAACAAAGGTGAATTTCCGGATTCATTAGAAGGTTACCCGGTAAGGGTGGAAGAAACCGGTAAGATCAAACCGCTGGGTCAGGATAAACAGAAACCATGATCTTCTAATAGTGCAATCCTTAATTTTGTAATCCCGTTCCTTCACCTGTCTGCTCCGTCTCAGCTGCGGTACTTATACGTCCCACATCCGCTCCACATCCGCTTCACATCCGCTTCACATCCGCTCCATATCCGCTTCAACATCGCTTCTTTCGCGTGATTACCCCGTATATGACTGATCTATCAATCTAACCTTATCAATAAATTTAAACTCACCATAAAAACGATTTATCCCCAAGCATCTCATGCAGTTCCTTTCTGGCCTGTAAATTAATCCGCTCTGCCCAGATCCCTACCGGGTTCCGGTCGTCCGTAAGTAAAATAGCATCTTTCATATCGGGTACGAACCTGTTATCCCAGGCATGGTTCCTTTCATACTGATCACTGAACCTGTAATCAGTCTTCCAGTAATCTCTTTCGAGCGGTGTGGTAAGTTCCAGGGGTTTATCCGAGGCCAGAAGTATGACGTTTCCCAGCTGGTCGGGCGGCTCGGCAATAGGAAGTGCAGCTACATAGCTGAAAACCCGGTGCAGCGTTTTAGCCAGTGAACTTACAATTATATCCTTCCATCCCACCGCCTCAATATTTACTGTCATTATGCCGTCATCCCTGAGTCGGGATTTAGCCAGTCTAAAAGCTTCAACTGTGGTTAGGTGAAAAGGAACCGAACTGCTGCCGAATGCGTCTAGTACTATCAGGTCATATATCCTGTCGGTTGTTCTCAGGAACTCTCTGCCGTCTTCATTAATGATATTATCGAATCCCGGAACAGGATTAAAATACTTTTTTTCAATACTGATAATTTCGGGATCCACTTCAACAGCCTCTACATCCCAGTCGTCTTCATAAAATGATTTCAGCACAGAACCTCCTCCGAGTCCTATCAGCAGCATATCTCCCTTATATCTTTCTATGTTTTTTGTTATGTCGATAACCCACGCATAAGGCAGAATATTTTCGTTGTCAGCTTTATCAACAGCAGTGTGAATTCCGCCGTCAATCAGAAGAAGGCGTGCTTCATCCACATCCATTACCCTTATTTCTCCATATCTGCTTTGTTTAATTGCGATCATCCCTTTAGAAGGATCAGCTTTCTCGGAAGGCAGAAAGTTAAACGAAATGATCGCGGTTATAATGATTAAAAGGGCAGATACGATTCGTGAAGTTTTACTTCTTCCGGAAACAAAAAGAAATACAGATGTCAGAATAAGTATGATGCCAATGCTTATTGTAAGTTTGATAACGCCGAAATTCGGGATCAGAATGTACCCGGTAAGAAGTGCAGCCAGTACACTGCCGATAGTTGAGACCGCATAAAGATCACCGGCGCGGGTTCCAACTACATCAAGACTCTTTGTCCTAAGCTTAACCGCATAAGGACTCACCATTCCCAAAAAAGTAAGCGGCGGGAAGAAAAGAATAAAAGAAGTAATCAGTACCGAAGCTCTCAGTCCCATTGACTCTGTTATTGAGATGACACTGTTTCTGAAAACAGGAATAAGGATTGTAATTGCACCGGCGACTGCTATTATCACCGCTAGAAATATCGGATTCTTTTTCCGATCGGCTATCCTTCCGCCTATCATATACCCCACGCTGAGTGCAACCAGGGTTACGGAAATTAATGCTGACCAGAGGAAGATGCTGACCCCGTAATAGGGACCTATTATCCTCGTCCCCAGGATCTCGACCGCAAGCACCGCTCCTCCGCAAATGAATACGACAGGATAAAGTACAGTTTTGTTCATACGGGTACGTTATACTGGTGAATGAATAAAATAATTTAAGTAAAAATCTGATTGAATGAAAAATTCAAAGTTCTTAATAATCCGACGATTTTGCTTTTAAAAAAATAATTATTTACTTTCGTGTGTCCCTTTAGAAGGGATACAGCTACCAGGCTGGGGATACAATTTATTAAATACAGGAAATTGTGGACTTAATAAATCAACTGCAGGAAATCGGACTCTCAAAAAGGGAAGCCGAAGTGTATCTGGCACTTCTCCAGAAAAAAGAATTTACCGCTCCCGATATTGCCAAGATAACCACGATAACAAGAACCAAAGTTTACGAAATACTACAGAACCTGGTAAAGAAAGGTCTCTGCAATGAAAGCTATAAAGATGCTGTTAAAGTCTATCGCGGTGTCGATCCAAAAATTGCAATAAACAACATACTGGAGATATATCAGCAGGAGCTGGAAAACAGAAAAAGAATAGCAGAAAATTTTGAGAATGCACTCTCACTCATATACCGGGAAAATCTTACAAATTACGATCCTCTGGATTATATTGAAGTTGTCAAAGACAAGGGGCAGATTAAGCAGCGGTGGCTGAAGCTGCAGGCGAATACTAAAAAGGAACTGCTGATTTTTACCAAGGCGCCATACACGGGATCGCTTGAAGACAATGTAGATGATCAGAATGCCATTACCAGCCGGAAGGTAAAGGTTAAGAGCATTTATGAATCCAGGGATGTAAACAGTAAAAAAGCTAAGGAAGAATTTATCAAAATAGTTGAGTCGTATATAGCAACGGGAGAAGAAGCGAGGATCATCAAACAGCTCCCTATGAAACTGGTAATAAGTGATGAAAGCACTACGATGTTCGCTTTGAATGATCCTGTTTCACTGCAGGAAAGTATTACAACATTAATAGTAAACCACCCGAGTTTTGCAATAGCTCTGAAAAATGTATTCAACAGCTACTGGGAAAAAGGATTAACTTTAAAAGAATACAGGGATAAATTTTAATCATGCCGGGAGTAATCCCGGTTTTAATATCATAATATAATGGAGTTTGCTTATGAGAGACCTTATTATCTAATAATTACCATTGAGGAATAATTCTTACAGGATTATTAATCATAACTATTTATTCATTAACATTTTTAGGAGCTCGTTATGATTAAAAGAAATTTACTGATCATAATTAATGTTATTTTATTTTCGTCTTTTACTTTCCTGAGCGCCCAGAACGCCGGCGTTTCAGTATATCAGAACGGATTTTTGTCGGACCTTGACGGAAACGTACAGACCGGAGCCGTTCTGCCTTTCAATCCGGGGACATCTCCCTCATCAATAAATGATTTTACTGTATATCCCTTTTACCCGACAGTGTCTTCATATGCTTTCGCGAGCCCCAAAAACGGCGGTATAGCCGTAAATATGGATGCTGACCCCGATCTGGAAATCGTATACGGATCAGGCAGCTATCTCTATGCAAGAAATCTTGATACTACCTCTGTGCCGGGATGGCCGAAAGTATACGCTCAGTATTATGAGGTTGCATGGACACCATCATTCGGCGATATCGACGGCGACGGTCAGGGTGAAGTTGTTGCCGGTGTAGGCGGTCCCCTTGGCGGCTTCCTTTATGCTTATGAGCAGGACGGTACAGAAATTTTTAATATTAATATCGGCAAATATCCTTTGACTCCGGTGCTTTCAGACCTTAACGGCGACGGTGCAATGGAAATTATCATTGGATTAAGAACAGGACAGGTATACGTATACAACGGCGACGGTACTGTATATAACGGGTGGCCGCAGACAATAGATCATTATATAGCTTCATCATGCGCTGTTGGCGATATAAACAATGACGGAGTAAAAGAGATCGTTGCCGAGGGCAGAAACTTCCTTTATGTATGGGACAGCAATGGTAATCCGATGCCTGGTTTTCCATATATGATCTATGATACCGTTGATGGTTCAAATTCTTATTCTGCTCCGGTTCTCGCAGACCTCTTCGGAGATGGAAATAAGGAGATTATGTTCTGTTCGCATTCAAATGGCGCGAGCGGTGGAATTATTTATGCTGTGAAGAATGACGGAACTTCACTGCCGGGCTGGCCGAATTTCGTTGACAACTGGATCTATGCCCCGGTTGCCATAGCCGATGTAAATAACGACGACCAGTATGATATAGTTATAGGTGAGTATGGCGCTTCGGCTACACCCGCTTTCTACTTATATGCTTATAACAGAGATGGTTCGCTTATCACTAATTACCCAATCGGTCCGCTGGATGGTATGGCCACCCAGGCTGCCTTTGCAGACATCGATAATGACGGTGAACTTGAAATGGTCCTCGACAGGAACGGACAGGACGGTGATTTTGGTTCCTACGTCGCCTTCAACCTTGATGGAACTCCTGTTACCGGGTTCCCCCTCCAGGTGCATCTGAATACAAGCTTTAATCAGCCTGTATTAGCTGACTTCAACAATGACGGTACGCTGGATATGTTCGGCGGCAGTTTTGAGTTCCTCGGAAATTACGAGACAGATGGTTATGCATGGAATACCGGCGTCCCTTACGATGCAACTACCATAGTTAATCCTGTTTACCAGTTCAATCCACAGCACGACGGAATATTCGTTGATCCGATGATTGTCCCTGTTGAACTGAATTCTTTCACGGCAGGAGTTAACGGTAATAATGTGAACCTGGTATGGTCGACAGCAACCGAAAAAAATAATGCATTCTTTGAACTTTTCAGGAATGGAACCAGGATCGGAACCATCCAGGGCTCCGGTACAACAACAGAGAAAAACTCATATTCTTTTACGGACAAAAATGTAACAGCCGGGACTTACTCTTATAAATTATACCAGCAGGACTTCGATGGAACAAGAAAACTGGCTGGTGAGACCGAGGTGACTGTCGGAAGTCCGGTTAACTTTACCCTTAACCAGAATTATCCGAATCCTTTCAACCCAACAACAGTTATCAATTATTCACTTACCCACTGAATCTTTTGTAACACTTAAGGTTTTTGATGTAATGGGTAATGAAGTTAAAACTCTTGTGAATGAGAAAAAACCGGCCGGCAGCTATAACGTTAACTTCAACGCTGAGAACCTTGCTGCGGGATTGTATGTATATCAGCTGAGGACTGAAAATTTTGTATCCTCAAAGAAAATGATGCTCTTAAGAAAAGTAATTGAACCTCTGCCAAGGCATAGGTCAATATGCGCACAAACCCGGTGGATCTTTCACCGGGTTTTTTTTTGGGATGTGCATCAGGCACTTTAATAATTTTCCGTTTTGAATTGAAAATTCTCTTTTCTATATTAACCTACCTTTGTTAATACGCAATTATTTATTTATGTCCGCAGCGATTACAGATAAACCTGCAGTTCGTTGATCCTTGTATTTTCCTTTGTACAACAGGGAGTTTGAGATCAGCAGTGCCTGTACCCGGCGCTTCTTCTATTCTCATATAGTCCTGCAGATTGTACATTTTTTCTTTCTTATTCCGGTAATTATTAATTCATTAAGGTGAGTTTATGAGTCAGCCTGTGACAATTGAGGAATTAAAAAAAGTAATCGCCCTTCGCACCCTTCCCGATGATCATCTGAAATGGATACTTGAACGTTCAGAATATCTTGAGTATGAGGACGGAGAGACAATGTTCAAAACGGGGGACCCTGCCGAGTATATGGCCTTTCTTCTTGATGGGAAGTTTAATTTTTATATGGATGTTAACGGTAAGTTGGTCTTTTACATAAGTTTTGAGAATAATGAAACTACAGGCGGAGTGACCGGACTGCTGCCTTATTCAAGAATGAAGGTCTCACCCGGTTATTCATATGCTTCCGGAAAAACACGAGTGGTAAGACTACACAAGGATTACTTTCCCGAACTGGAACAACTGAATCCTGACTTTATCCAGCGCCTTATAGGCTATATGACCGAAAGAGCACGATTCTTTGCAACTGTACGAATGCAGCAGGAAAAGGTGAGTGCACTGGGTAAGCTTGCTGCAGGCATTGCACATGAAATGAATAATCCCGCAGCTGCAATTGACAGGATTTCAGACGAACTGAATAAAAGACTTAAGCGTAATATTGAACTGACCGCAGAACTCCTGAAACATAATATATCACCTGAACTTATTAATAGCATACGTGAGACAGCTGTCGACAGGAAAAAAATTCATTCTCTTAAAACAAAACTTACTCCGATGCAGCGTATGGAGAAGGAGGATGAAATTAATGACTGGCTAGATGACAATGGATGCGATACCAATAGTGAAATGGCGGTTACTTTCACTGATGCGGGGTTTACAATAGATGATCTGGCATCATTAAAGAACGGTACAACCGGTGAAGCGTTTAAGAGCATGCTCCACTGGCTGGAAAACCTCCTCAGTTCAGAGCTTCTGATAAATGATCTGGAAGACGCATCAGGCAGAATTACCGAGCTGGTGAGTGCGATAAAATCTCATGTTCATATGGATAGATCGGGAACGCTCCATGTTACAGACATTCATAAAGATATTGAGGATACACTTATTCTGCTTGGTTATAAAATACGCGATAAAAATATTAAAGTAGTTAAGAATTTCTGCGATAATATGCCCGGTATTGAAGCTTACAGCGGTGAACTGAACCAGGTATGGACAAACCTTATTGATAATGCGATTTATGCTGTATCAGAGAACGGTGAGATCCGGATTGAAACAGTATGCGATATAAAAACTGTAACAGTCAGAGTCATCGACAACGGTACAGGAATACCCAAAGATATTGTATCGCGAATTTTTGATCCTTTCTTCACAACTAAAAAAGTGGGAGAAGGAACAGGGATCGGTCTCGATCTTGTAAAAAGCGTAATAGACCGTCACAACGGTAACGTAAAAGTTAAATCCGTAAAAGGCAGGACTGAGTTCGTATTAAAATTTCCTGTCGCACAACAATCATTAAAGGAAGAAGCAAAAGATGAAACTTCCATTCATTATAGTAGTTGATGATGACGAACAGGTTCTGAGAGCCATCCAGAGGGACGTTCGGAAAAAATACCGTGATGAATACAGGGTGCTTGCAGCAGGCTCAGGGAAAGAGGCGCTCGAGGCTGTCGGTGAGCTGAAACAGAAAAATGAAACAGTGGCTATGTTTCTTTCTGATCAGAGAATGCCCGGTATGGAGGGAACTGATTTTATGGAGAAAGCCAAGGTTATATTTCCCGATGCGAAAAAGGTTCTTCTTACAGCCTATTCTGATATTGAAGCTGCAATTAAAGCTATCAACACTTTGAGACTCGATTACTATCTTCTGAAACCATGGAACCCGCCGGAAGAGAAACTTTATCCTGTTCTGACCGATCTTCTTGAGGACTGGCAGGGAGGTTTTATTCCGGACATCGCAGGAATAAAAGTTCTCGGATACCAGTGGTCGCCGGTTTCACATAAAATAAAAGATTTTCTTACAGGAAACCTGATCCCTTATAAGTGGATAGATTTTGAGCTGAGCAGTGAAGCGGAAGATATAATGACGACTTATGAGATAGATTCGAAGGAGCTGCCTTTAGTTGTGTTTGAGGACGGCACGGTGCTTAAATCACCTTCCGAAATAGATATAGCCAAAAAGATAGGGCTGCAATCCACCGCTTCCGAAGAGCTCTATGATGTGGTTATTGTCGGCGCCGGACCCGCGGGACTTGCAGCTGCCGTTTACGGCGGCACGGAAGGTTTGAAAACAATTATGATAGAACGGAGGGCGCCCGGCGGGCAGGCAGGCACAAGTTCGCGTATTGAGAATTACCTGGGTTTCCCTTCAGGCCTTTCAGGAGCTGATCTGACACGCAGGGCAATTACCCAGGCGGCAAGATTTGGAGTTGAACTTCTTTCTCCCTGCGAGGTGATTGATATAAGCAGGAAGGATAAATATAAAATTCTGTCACTCTCCAATGGAACAGAGATAAAAACTCACACTATAGTTATTTCTACCGGGGTTGACTACAGGACACTGGACATAAAAGGTATAAACAACCTGACCGGTGCCGGAGTATACTATGGTGCGGCAACTGCAGAGGCACATTCCTGCCGCGGTAAAGATGTGTATGTCGTGGGCGGAGGGAATTCGGCAGGACAGGCGGCAATGTATCTCTCGGGATTTGCAGAGAATGTTTTTATAGTGATCAGAAAAGATTCACTCGACTCAACTATGTCGCACTACCTGATCGACCAGATAAAAAAAACGAAAAACATTACCCTGATAAAAAATTCTATCGTGACAGAGACAATCGGAGAACGCACCTTAGAATGCATTACGCTTGAGAATACGGTTACAGGCGAAAGATCCACGCATGAGTCAGCCGCTTTATTCATTTTTATCGGGGCAAAACCTGTTACCGACTGGATAAAACTCAGTATTATGAAAGATGCCAAAGGCTTCATCGAAACCGGAAAAGATCTTATGAAGTCGCAAAATTTTAAAAAGATCTGGAAACTGCCCCGTGATCCTTACCTTCTTGAAACCTGTATCCCGGGTATCTTCTCTGCCGGCGATGTGAGAGCAGGAGCAATGAACAGGGTTGCTTCGGCAGTAGGTGAAGGTGCCATGGCTATAAAATTTGTTCACGAATACCTGGCTGGAGTTTAGCGTAGCTGTTATTGCGAGCGCGAGTGTAAGTGCCTGATTGGCGGGAGAAATTTCTAAATAAATTTAGATTAACAAAATAAGTCAGAGACTAATATGAAAAAGTACATTGTAATCTCTCCTCACACCTCAGAAGACTGCAGGATGGCAGTTAAACAGTTCAGAGAATATAATGCAGGATTCCTTACTCACTTTGAGTGGGGGTGTAAGGATAATGATCATACCGCATATGCATTTATAGAGGCTGATAACCATGCCAGTGCAAAATTATCGGTTCCCACTCTCTTCAGGGATAAAACAAGAGTTGTTATGCTGACGACTTTCGATCCTTCAAAAGAGGATGTTCTTCACAGGGAATTGAAATAGCAGGGCAGTCAGTGTGCATATAGGCCGGGCGGATTAGTACTCCCTCCGCATAAATGCATTATTCCTATCACATTACTGTGACACTTTTGTGATGATATAAATACTATAAGTATTTAGATTTCATTCATTATCATAACAGGAGGACTTAAATTGAAGTTTCCGGTAATACTATCTTTCTTTTTCTCTTTGTTTTTGTTCAATATCTGTGCAGAAGCACACGTAGCATTGGATTTTCCTGTGGGCGGCGAAACATTTGAAGCTGGTTCAAAAATAACGGTAAGCTGGCATGCTGAAATAGATCATGGTCCCTGCAACTGGGATTTATACTTTTCATCTAACGGCGGCTCAACCTGGCAGGAAATAATACTGGATATTCCGAAAGAGCAGACGACATATGACTGGACTGTCCCTCAGATAGCGACTCAGCAGGGCGAAGTAAGAGTTGTACAGGATAATCAAAACACTATTCCGTATGATGATTACAGCGGGGTATTTACCATTGAAGTGACGACCGGGGTCAGTCAAAATACCGCCGGCGAATCCGGCTACAGATTATTCCCTGCATATCCCGATCCATTTAACCCCTCCACCAGTATCAGGTATTCAGTTGCGGAAGCAGGCTTTGTATCATTGAAGGTATATGATCTTCTCGGCAGGGAGGTTAAGGACCTTGTGGCAGAGGAAAAGCCGGCCGGAACATATGAGGTTACTTTCGACGGCAGTGATCTTTCAAGCGGAGTGTACCTTTACAAATTAAGTTCGGAAAGTTATTCTGTAGTACGCAAGTTTATGCTGCTGAAATAGATTAATTGAATCTAACCTTTGTTCTGGCTATTTTTGAGGGGTTCTCGAAGGTTATCTTTCATTAAGCATCGGGCCGTATATGAGAGAATTTTTCAGTGTAGAAGAAGTAGCAAAACTACTTGACATTTCTCATTCGGGGGTTTTATACCACATCAGATCCGGAAATCTTAAGGCTCAGCAGGTCGGGAAGATTTACATTATAGCCAAAGAAGATTTCGGCGATTTCCTCAAACACCAAAAAGAAGCAAAAAAGAAAACAGGTAAATCCTCCCAGACCAAACTTAATTTCTAGGTGCACAGCGCCGGCAAATTAAAGCAAGTTCAGCCTTCCTGATCACTCCCGGGCGCATAACGCCGGCATATCAATAGCGTTCGCCGATAATTTATTTCCCGGCCTGACTCCGCAGCACCTTCAGCATTGTATGCATCTGAGTCAGGTTTTCAGTGAGATACCACCAGCCGTTTTTGAACGCTGCATAATCGGGTCCCGACATTGCGGAAGAATACCTCACCGAATTAGCATAAAAGAGCCACTGCCGTATCCACATCTTTTCAATTGTTTCATCGAAAGGATTTGTTTGATCCGCCAGGTTTTCCTTCCAGGCTTCGGATAATAAATTCGTTGCTGCAGCGGTCATCTGGTCCGTTTCCTTTATGGTATTATCCATTTTTTCAAACCAGGAATCTGCCCAGGTAGTTCCATGACACGAAGTGCAGATCTTTATCATATCATTTTTCCTGGCTGCCTGTTCTTCTGCACTGATCAGATAACTTTCCGCCGGAACACCACCGAAAGTAACAGGAAGGGGAAGGCCATCCTTATTTTTTATCTCATAAGTTTTTCCGCTTTTCGGCTGCGGGTGTGAATAGATCAGGCCAAAAACCCTGACCCACAAACGGCTGCCGAAATCGTGAGATCTTTTTGCGATAACATCTCCCGAGGGACTTACAACCAGCGAGTTATGGCAGACTGCACAGGTTGGGGCAGTGAAATCTTTTCCCAGGGTCCACGGAACATCTTCGAAATTCCATTTTCCTTCAGTCGACTCAAAAATATTTCCGTGCTTGCTTTCCTTGTAAATATTGTAGGCTGGTACATCCGGTTCCAGGTGGCACTGTGCGCAAGTATGAGGATCCCTTGCGATCGCAATGGAAAAGCTGTGTCGTGGATGGCAGGGTGTACAGGAACCAAGACTTCCGTCAGGATTCATTCTGCCCACTCCCTGGTTAGGCCAGTCTTTTAATAGGGGAATTTCCACATCACCAAGGTCGGATGAAATCGTCTTCGTTCCTTCAACTTTTAAGTCAGTACCGTGACAGGCGTAGCATGTTTCATTCTGTGTAAAATGTGATGCCGGCATACCGCTTATGCTGTCATTTTTGAATTCCTTAACCCCGATGGTGGTATTTACCAGCGCAGAGAATACCGGGTTGTCCGCCAGGTTTCCGAGAGCATTGGCTTTCTTGCTGTGCTGATATTCTGTAACCTCTGTTTTATGGCAGACTGCACAGTCGTTAGGTGAAACAACTATATTTATACTATAGCCGAAATGTTCGAAGTTATCTTTATGATCTTTGGTATTTAACCCATGGCATTCATAGCATCCCACAACAACATTCTGCAGTTTTGAAGGAACGCTTTCAGAAGAAACTCTTTTCTCAAGATCGGACTTAGCCGAGGCAGTCGTAAAACTATTGTGTGAATGAAGACTTGTCCGCCAGTCGGCTACTATGCCCGGAGTTACAGTTTCGTGGCAGCTGATACAATCCTGCGTTTCGGAACTTATTTCCGGCTCTTCGGATACCGTAAATGATGAAATTATAAAAAAGGAAATGAATAGAAATACTGCTAATGGTATTGTCTTGTGCTGCATGATCTCCCCGTCGTTTAATGAAACAATAATCAATTGCAACTAACAATATTTTCAATTGGGAAGCAAGTAGTCGTTTGAAAATTTTCATTAACATCACAATCGTTGCTGTCCCGATTTTTGTCATCAAGATCCCGAATATAATTCGGGAGGGAGATACTGGTTTCTTAGTTAACCAGAACGAAGGCTCCTTCTATCTTACCCTCGCGCAGCTTATCAAGTGCTTCATTGGCCTTATTTAGAGGGAGTCTGGTTATTTCAGTTTTTACCGGGACTTCGGGAGCGATCTTCAGGAGTTCCTCGCCGTCTTTCCTTTCGAGGTTGGCCACTGAACGAATTATCCTTTCTTCCCAAAGAATATTATAGGGAAACGAAGGAATGTCGCTCATATGTATTCCGCCGCTTACGATGGAGGCTCCTTTATCGGAAGCTTTTAGTGCGGCAGGAATTAATGAACCAACAGGAGCAAAAATAAGCGCTGCATCAAGCTTAACAGGGGAGGGCTTGTCGGAATCACCTGCCCAGACTGCCCCAAGCTTTTTCGCAAATTCCTGCGCTTCTTTGTCACCCGGACGCGTAAAAGCGTAGACTTTCTTTCCCTGGTGGACGGCGATCTGCGCAATAATATGGGCCGCCGCTCCGAAACCATATATCCCCAGGTTTTCAATCATTTCACCTGCCATCCGGTAGGTTCTGTAACCTATCAAGCCGGCACACATCAGCGGAGCTGCTTCCGCATCATCATATCCTTCAGGGGCATGGAAAGTATAATCTTCATAGGCAGCGGTATACTCTGCATAGCCGCCGTCCATAGTGTAGCCTGTAAACTTAGCGTTGACACAAAGATTTTCCTGACCTCTTTTGCAGTATTTACAGTAACCGCAGGTGTATCCAAGCCAGGGAACACCGACCCTGTCGCCGACATTAAATTTCTTAACATTGTTCCCGGTTTTAACTATTTTGCCGATTATCTCGTGCCCGGGAATAAGAGGCAGTTTGGGTTTGGTAAGTTCCTGGTCGACAATATGAAGATCGGTATGACAGACCCCGCAGGCATTCACCTTGATCAGGACCTGGTCATCACTTATTTCAGGAACAGGCACCTCTTTTTCTTTAAGTTTCTCTCCCTTTTTTTCAAGCACCATAGCTTTCATTTTATCAGGTATATTCATTTTGTTTTCCTTTAAGATTTGTAAGTCCAAGACTTAAATGCCACAGTCTTTTGCGCACCTTGGCATTATAAGCCTGACTGTCTGCCAGTGTTTCTTTTTTACCATCGAAATATTTCCCTGTAACCCTATCCAGCTCCGGTGAAAGTGCCAGGTATACTTCAGCATCTGCACCTGTTTCGGGCTCGCCCCAGGGATTTATTCCTGCATTCCGTACCATCTTTGTATTAAGATAGGTTCCCGGATGAAGTGCATTAACCGTAACATCCTGGTCTCTTAATTTATCGGCCAATTCTATAGTGTACATTATTAGTGCAAGTTTGCTTTGAGCGTAAGCATAAACCGGATCGAAGCTGTTCTTCATCATAATGTCATTAAAATTCAATTTCCGTTGCCCTACTGAACTAACATTAACAATTCTTGCAGGGGCGGATTTTTTGATTAAAGGAAGCAGAATCTGTGTCAGCAGAAAAGGGGCAAGATAGTTGACGGCAAACCTCAGCTCGTAACCGTCTTTACTGTAACGTTTATCCGAAAAACCTGCCCCGGCATTATTGATCAGAATATGAAGCTCGTAATACCTGTCGTTTATATCGTCGGCCATTCTCCTGACCTCATCAAGTGATGAGAAGTCGGCTATTACTTCATCAATATGTTTGTTGCCTGACTTCTCTGAAATTTCTTTTACCGTTCCGTCAAGCTTATCCTTATCCCTTCCGTGCAGGATTAAATGTGCTCCTTTTTCGGCAAGTTTCAGTGCAGTAAGTTTACCTATCCCATCCGTTGCGCCGGTTAGAAGTATCGTCATGTCCTTAATAGCTTTATCCATAAAAATTCCTTTTATAACTGCATATATCAATTTTGGTAATTATGATCAGTATTTCAACCATGCAGACAACACAGGTGATGGGGATTAAGGAGAAACCGGTAAGGTAGGCGTTGGTATGCCGCTGCGACGCTGCTCCGCACCAGCGCCTGTATACACCGCACCTATGTTTGAATTTCACAGCTAAAAATTATATAATATATACGTGATTTATAAAAACTGAAGTCCCTCGCGGCGTAAAAACAGCATACTTTGGCTATTTAAAATTCCAACAATACTGTTTAATATTTCATCAATTTAACCCCCAAAATACGCATTGAGCCGTCTATGAACCGTCTCTAATCCGTCCCCAAATCGTGTCTGCCGCGGGTAAAGAACGAACCAATCAGATAATTCATTAAGTAAAGGCTTTTTTTTATATTTGATTTATATTAAATAAGCAGATGTTACTTATGGTTGAAGTTGGCAAAATAAAAGCGGGCGGAAATAACCCTTTTGTGCTTATAGCAGGACCATGTGTTGTGGAAAGTGAGGAACTGGTAAAGCATACTGCCGCCGAAATTAAATCAATTACAGCATCTCTAAATATTCCCTTTATTTTCAAGGCCAGCTATAAAAAAGCAAACCGTACGAGTGCTTCCTCATTTATAGGAATAGGCGACTATAACGCGCTTGAAATACTTGGTAAGGTCCGTCGTGAACTTGATATACCTGTTCTCACCGATATACATCTGCCTGCGGAAGCTGAGGCCGCGGCAAAATACGCCGATGTGCTTCAGATACCTGCATTTTTATGCAGACAGACAGAATTGCTGATCGCGGCAGGTGAAACTGGTAAAGTCGTTAATATTAAAAAGGGACAATTCCTTGCTCCGGAAGATATGAAGCACGCTGCTGAGAAAGTACTTTCAACGGGCAACAAAAAAATTATGCTCACCGAAAGAGGAACTACTTTCGGATATCATAATCTTGTTGTTGATATGCGTTCTCTTATTATTATGAGAGAGCTTGGATATCCTGTTGTAATGGATGCTACTCATTCTGTGCAGCTTCCCTCAAAAGGGGATACCAGCGGCGGACAGCCCCGTTATATAAAATATCTTGCAAAGGCCGCTGCAGCAGTAGGTATTGATGCTCTTTTCCTTGAAGTACATCCCGAACCGGAAAAAGCGCTCAGTGATGCTTCCAGCCAGCTTCCGTTAAGTGAATTGAGATCTTTGCTGATGGAGATAAAGAAAATCGATTCAGTAACCAAAGGATTAGATTGAATTCAGGAATAACACAGTTCCCAAGGGACTTAACAGCTCAGGAGAGATACCTTCTCTTTTCTGTTTTGCCCGAAGAGAAGCCGGGGTATAAACTCTACCGCGAAAAAATAGATGAGCTGATTGTTACCGGTTACGGAAGGTTCAAAAACAATAATTATATATTGGGTAAACAGGGTACGGTGCCCGATCTGTCATTTTCATCTACTCCCGTTTTTGCTGCCGGAACCATAAAAATACCCGGCGACGAGATCGATATCCTTATTAATGAAGAAATAGATGATGAGATCGAATTTGATGTGACTCTAAAGTATACGGATAAAATCCCTGCTGATATAGATGAGCAGGAGAGATGGAATTATTCTGAATGGAATCCGGGAGATAAAGCGCCTCACGATAATTCGACTGTAAGGGAGACTGTAATAAGTCCCGGCGAGTATATACTAGCCTTCGCCCCGGCACATAAAAAGATCTGGCTGCATGAAAGCAAAAGCGGAGTTAACCATCTGATACCGCTTACCAATTATTACAATGAACTGATGCGCTTTAAGAGAATAAGAGATCCGAAGCGGGCCTTAAATCCAAAGCTTATGTTTGAGAAGCTGAATGAATTTACCGATGATGAACTGATGAATGCTTTCGTTCTTTACAATAAATATATGAGGAGATTTCCCCGCGATTTTTCCAAATACCTTAAACCGCAGCAGCAGAAAGACACAAAAAAAAGATTAAAGGATCTGTTCAGGAAGGATAAAAATTGAATTCAGAAGAAATAATTAAAAAAGGAAAAGAAGTAGTAAGGATTGAAGCTGCCGCTGTGGCAGAACTTGAGAAAAGCATTGATGAAGAATTTGTTAAAGCTGTAAACACAATATATGATTGCAAGGGACGGGTAGTGCTGACAGGAATGGGTAAGTCAGGACTAATAGCCCGCAAAGTAGTCGCAACACTGAACTCAACCGGAACCGCTTCGATATATCTTCACCCGACAGACGCACTCCACGGCGACCTGGGGATGGTCAGGCAGGAGGATGTGGTAATCCTCATAAGCAAAAGCGGGAATACCGAGGAGATCTCGAACCTGATCCCGATGCTGAAACGTTTGAAAGTAACGCTGATTGCAATGTGCGGTTCCCGCGAGTCGAAACTTGCGGAAGAGTGCGATATCTATCTTAATATAGGAGTAAAGGAGGAAGCCTGTCCCCACGACCTAGCTCCAACATCTTCCACCACCGTTACACTTGCTATGGGAGATGCCCTGTCGGTTGCGCTTCTTGAAAAGAGAGACTTTACCGCAGAGGACTTTGCGTTCCTGCATCCGGGCGGGAGTCTCGGCAAACGTCTTTCCCTTCAGATAAAAGAGATCATGATCAAAGGTGAAAGGATCCCTTCTGTTCCTGAAGGTGCTTCGATTAAGGATGTTATCCTGGAGATCACTTCAAAGCGCCTTGGTACAACCTGCGTGGTTGATGAGAAGGGCGTTCTTTCGGGAATCATTACTGACGGCGATCTGAGGAGACTCCTGGAGAAAACACTTGAAATAAAGAACCTGACAGCCAGGGATATTATGACCAAAAATCCCAAGGTAACAAAGGAATTCTACCTTGCTTCATTCGCTCTGCAGCAGATGGAGAACTTTAAGATAACAACCCTGGTAATTGTTGATGACGATAATAAGCCTGTAGGAATACTTCACCTTCATGATCTCATTAACCTGGGACTTCAGCAGCGATGAGGTATATATTTTTCCTGGCTTCGGCTTTGATATTCCTTTATGTTGGATGCGGTGAGAATAAAGTGAAGCCGAATGTTAATCCCAACCTGAATGAAGCAGAAATTCCTGCGCAGGAAAGCTGGGACACTAAAGTTATATTCTCAGACTCGGGCCGGACAACGGCAATACTTTACGCGGGACACCTGAGAATGTTCGAAAAGAGCAAGGAAACACTTCTTGACAGCGGTGTGAGAGTTGATTTTTATAATCCCGATGAAGTTAAGACAACAACACTTACTTCCAGGCGGGGCAAGGTGGATGATGCAACGAAGAATCTTTACGCTATGGACAGTGTGGTTGCCGTGAGTGACAGCGGTGTTACTATTAAAACAGAAGAACTTATGTGGCGGAACAGTGATGCTAAAATACTTTCCGATAAATTTGTAACGATACTGACCGATAAAGAAAAGATACAGGGCTTCGGTTTTGAATCGAATCAGAGCCTTACAAATTATGTTATTTATAATATTACATATTCAGCAAGAGCGGACAGCCTGAAATGAGATCCATTTTAAATAATGCCATTTCGAGAGAGGCTTCGGGTCTCTGTGATCCTGAATTTATTTCGGGATCTCTGTGTAATTGCCGTTTAATATATTCCCCTTCCCGAAACTCATTTGTCAACCTGAACCTGCTTCAGGTTCTGATAACAATTCTGGTGCTGTCCTTTTCAGCTAACGCTTTCGCCCAGGAGCAGGGAGAAATGATTACAGTGGTGGGCGATAGTCTTGTCGGCCGTATAGTCAGCGGGGAAACAACCAGGGAAGTTTACGGTCATGTTGTACTTACACAGGGCAATGTTGTAATTACCTGCGACAAGGCAATCCAGTACATATCAAAAAATGACGCGGAGCTTATAGGGAATGTGATCGTTAAGCAGGACAGTATGACCATCGAAACACCGCGCGGTTTCTACTACGGTGATGAGAGAAGAGCAGAAAGCAGCTCTGGCGTTCAGCTTGATGATAAGAAAGTTATCCTCACCGCCGATTCGGGAGAGTATTTCTTTAATGACGATAAGGCGATTTTCAGGAACGATGTAACCTTATACGATACGGCCAGTACACTCACATCGGCAAAACTCATTTACTATAAGAAAGAAGACCGTGCGCTGGCAACGGGTCGCGTTATAATTATCCAGGAAGATAATATAATCGATGCGGATACTCTTGAACATTTTCGCGATTCTAGGGTTACTTTTGCAAACAGCGACGTAAGGATACAGAATAAGGCTAATAACGTTCAGATATACGGGGAACATCTGATAGATTATGCGAAGGACTTTCACACTATCATCGATAAAAAACCTCTGCTTGTGCAGATTGACACCACAAGATCGCGCCTGCCGGATTCACTGATAACCGCCGGCGACAGCATAAGGATTACGCTCGATACCCTGATCATTAAATCTATAACTATGGAATCGTGGCGTGATACTATCAACCTTTTTAAAGCGCAGGATTCTGTGAAGATCTGGAGGGGAACTTTTGCCTCACTGAATGACTATTCTGTTTACAAAAAATCAGATGAGAAAATTATCACCTATCGCCGGAAAGAAGGTGATATGAGACCTGTAATCTGGAACGAAGAAACACAGCTCTCCGGGGATTCTATTACTATTTTTCTTAAAGATAACGAGGTGCAGGCCCTTGAGGTGATGAGACATGCGTTTGTGCTTTCTCCCAATGAGATTTATCAAAACAGGTATGACCAGATTTCGGGGGATAAATTAATTATGTATTTTGACGGCGGAGATGTCAGCAAAGTTGTGGTAGAAGGAAGCGTTTATAACGTTTATTATATGTATAACGAGGAAGAGAAGCCAAACGGCCTGACACAATCATCTGCCGAATCTGCATCACTTAATTTTGCGGACAAAAAAATTGATGAGGTCAGAATGTATGGTTCTCCTAAAAGCGAGTACTACCCGGAAAACCTGGTAAGAGGAAAGGAGAATACATTTGCTTTACCCCGGTTCAACCTTGTAACAAACCGGCCTCAGAAAGAAAAGCTGCTGGAGCAGTTAAATCGCGGAAAAAGATTTTATTCACCAACGGATTCACTGCAATAATTATGGACGAAAAGACTTTAAAAAGTGTAGACCTTGTAAAAATTTATAAACACAGGACCGTTGTAAATAAGGCATCGGTGAAGGTATCCAAAGGCGAGATTGTAGGGCTGCTTGGTCCAAACGGTGCGGGTAAAACCACCACATTCTATATGATCACGGGAATGATCAAACCCGACGGCGGTAAGGTATACCTTGATGATAAGGAAATAACAAAAGTTCCGATGTATAAACGCGCAAGGATGGGGATAGGATACCTCCCCCAGGAAGCATCTATATTCAGGAAGCTTTCGGTTGAAGATAACCTGATGGCAGTTCTGCAGATGATGAAACTTACTCCCAAAGAGAGGAAAGAGAAATGCGAAGCGCTGCTTGAAGATCTCGGTATTACGCGGATCAGGAAGAGTATTGGATTTCAGCTTAGCGGAGGCGAAAGAAGACGTACGGAAATTGCACGAACTCTTGCAACCGATCCCAGCTTTATTTTACTTGACGAACCTTTCGCGGGAATTGACCCGATAGCGGTTGAAGATATTATGAACATAGTGGCAAACCTAAAGAACCGCGGTATCGGTGTTCTTATAACCGATCACAACGTGCATGAAACATTAAGTATTGTTGATAATGCATATATCCTGATTAACGGAGTTATTTTTAAGTCGGGAGGAGCCGAAATGCTTGCCGAGGATGAGGAAGTCCGCAAACTCTATCTCGGAGAAAAGTTCCGACTCGATCGTTACCAGTAATATTTTTTCTCACCTCAGAACTAACTGATGGAAATAGCAAAAAATTTCTCACTTAAACGGTTTAATACTTTTGCAGTTGGTGCATCAGCCAGGGCATTTGTAAATGCGGCTGACGAAGATGAGATGTTTGAGATCTTATCTGCTGAAGAACTGAAGCCTTACCCTAAGTTTATACTGGGAGGCGGGAGTAATGTCCTGTTTACCAAAGATTACGAGGGACTGGTAATAAAGAACTCTGTTCCTGGTATCGAAATTATAAAAGAAGATGACAAATCGGCGATAGTTGAAGTCGGGGCCGGAGTGAACTGGAATGAACTGGTGAACTACTGTGTCGACAGGAACCTTGGCGGTATCGAGAACCTTGCATTAATTCCCGGTACAGCAGGGGCCGCTCCCATTCAGAATATTGGAGCCTACGGTGAGGAACTGAGTGAGACTTTCTACAGCCTGCGGGGATTTTATATCGATACTGTGAAGCCGGCAATATTTTATAAAAGCGACTGCAATTTTGGTTACCGGAACAGCATCTTTAAGAATGAACTTAAGAACAGGTTCGTTGTTACTAAGATCCAGCTAATGTTAAGTAAAAATCCTGAAATTAAAACCGGATACGGGAATGTAAGAGACGAGCTTGAAAAGACAGGGAAGAGCAGTTTTACCATTAAGGATGTAAGAGATGCTGTTGTTAAGATCCGTAAGGAAAAACTTCCTGATCCGGCTGTGATCGGTAATGCCGGAAGCTTCTTTAAGAATCCCGAAATCCGACCTGAACAGTATAATTTATTAAAAGAAAACTTCCCTGACATAAAAGCATACCCGCTTGATAACGGAAAGATCAAACTTCCGGCTGCGTGGCTGATCGACAGGGCGGGTTGGAAAGGTTTCCGGAAAGGTAATACGGGAACTCACGCAAGGCAGGCCCTTGTGATAGTAAATCACGGTGCCGCTTCAGGAGAAGAGATCCTTCATTTCGCAAAAGAAATCAAACGCTCCGTCTACGAAAAATTTGAAGTCGTCCTCGAAGAGGAAGTAAACATCATCTGAAGTGCTTCTCGATTGAGAAAAAATAATTGAGCTTAGTTAATTTCACAATGCCATGATAAACCAGGTTTAAGCTTGTACAGTTGGTTCATAAGCTAAAAAGAATTATGTCTTTTTCAAACAGGGCTGCCCCATAAATTTGTGTCCAGGGAAGGTCATTCATATGGTTGAAGTGGAATAAATATTCAATATTACTGCCATTATAATGCGCCAGCCCATCAGTCTTTAAAAGAAAAATATCATCCGGTTTCCTCCCCCATATCCGATGATAGAATTTAGAATCATCTATTGTAAAAAGAATGCTAAAAAAATCATTTATCTGGACTGCAATCTGATTTCCGAAGATAAAATAAACCTGGTCATCTATCATACTAATATTTGCGGTATAACCTTTAGCCCATTTGCTTCTGAATAATACACTAAATTTTTGATCTGAATATTCGTACATCAAAGTACTATCGACGCTGATTACCCCACCTATTTTTATTAGCTTAAGATATAGCTACTATATTAATAACTTGCAAGTAAAATTTATTATCAGGATCGTTCATCTAAAAAATGGTGAGCAGATTCCTTTAAGAGATCTTTATTTACCATATTACCAGTACTCCTTTGTCAAAAAGAGCAGCTCCGAAAATTTGGGTGCAGGGTTCGGTATCCGGATAAGTGAAATTAAATAAGTACTCTATGTTGCTTCCGTTAAAGTGTGCCAGACCGTCTGTCATCAATAGAAAAATATCATTAGAACTGCGTCCCCACATTCTTTGATAGAATTTAGGGTTATCAACCTGTAAGACTTGCATAAACTGATTATTTTCCCTAACAGCTATTTGATTACCCAGTATAAAATATACCCTGCCATCCTTCCCCTCCTATTATTATAATAATGTGCAATTACACTATGATTTGGAGAACCAAGGCTGTCCCAATATGCTCCAAAAGCATAAAAATCATTTGCTGATTTGCCCCAGATGTTTTCAAATACAATATCAGTATGTCCATCTTTGGACAATTCAGCAAAAATATTCCAGGAACTGCCATTATACTTCCAGACTCCACCGCCCATTGTTCCAATAAATATCTCATTATCAGAAAAACCATATATACATATGGGGACATTCATTTCCCATATATTATAAGAAGTCCATATTTCGCCATTATAAGTAGAAATTGCCTTACTCAAGTCACCGTCGGTTACTGCCCAGATATTCGAAGTTGAGTTACCCCACATCCTATATCTTGGCGTATTTAATCCGTCCAGAGTATCTATAGTCCAACTGTAATTACGGCTGCCCGGGGGTGGGCTAACAGGATTATCCTGACAGGTTGTAAAAAAGATTGCTGATATAATGAAAATCAGAAGAAAATAAATCTTCATTTTTGCCCCGTTCAAAATTATGAATTCAGCGTAAATAAAAAGAATCTATGATGTATATCCTTAAACTGAGAACACCTTTTAATAAACATATGAAAATAAAAGGGTGTTAACAACTTGGTCCTGCTGGTAGACAATATTTTATTGATCTCAACCTATGCGCTGGCTGGTTGAATTTATGTTTCATAATAATTATGTTCCATTTATAAGAAATTAATCCCAAACTTTTACCAGGTAGACGCTCTTTACAAAAGAACGAACTCTCATTTCGATCCCGAATGAAATTTGGGAGAGAAAGAAGTGGCTAAAGCCTGAAGATAATTTTACTGGATTATTTATCCGTTGGCTAAAGCCAACGGCAATAGTGAAACAGTTAAAGTCAATGGCAATAGTGGAACAGTTAAAGGCAACGGCAATAGTGGAATAGCTAAAGCCAGCAGCTGCAGTAATGGATTAAAGTTAAACCATGGATTTTGGAAACACAATAATCGGGAATGAAAAATGAATGACAAGAAAGATGAGAAGATAGTATCAGCTTATGAAAAAGCTGCACAGGAGGGAGTTGATCCGCGCTGTATCCCGCAGAAGTTAACAGGACCGGTACCCGTTCACGATGAAATACCTTACCCCGATTATCCCGAGTCTGATCACGAGATATGGAAGTATCTGTACGACCGGCAGATGAAATACCTGCCCGGCAGAGTGTGTGAAGAATACCTTGAAGGGACCAGGAAACTGAACTTTACTCCCGATAAGATCCCCGCGCTGAAGGATTTGAGTCACGTCTTTAACAAAACTACGGGATGGAAAATTGCCAGAGTGCCGGGACTGATCCACGAGCAGAACTTCTTCGAACTCCTCCAAAAAAGAATATTCCCCTCTACCGATTATATAAGGGGAAAGGAAGAGCTTGATTATACTCCCGCACCCGACTGCTTCCATGATATGTTCGGTCATATGCCTCTTTTAACCGACGAAAATTTCGCTTCTTTCTACCAGATGTTCGGAGAAGCTGCATTTCACGCAGAAGGCATTAACCGGAAGTACCTTGAAACATTCCACTGGTTTACAGTTGAGTTCGGCCTCATTAAAAAACCCGAAGGTATGAGAATTTACGGCGCAGGAATTATTTCCTCAAAAGAAGAGGTTACCCATGCTTTATCAAATGAGGTTGAAGTAAGGGACTTTGATCCGGATAAGCTTGTCAGGCAGGATTATGATGTTTGGCATCTGCAGCCGATCTTGTGGGCCATTGATTCTTTTGAACATCTGGAGGATGGGTTTAAGTTCTGGACGAAGAAGGAAGGTTTGTTGTAAAGAGATAGTTGAACCTCTTCGAGGTTCCGGGAGGTAACTATTCAAAGGGGCTACAATATTAGAACCTCTACGAGGTTCCACTCCCGTAACAATGACAATGATCGTTAGCCTATCGCAGCAGCACATTCCCCCAGGTATAATGAACTTTTTGAGTATGACTGGTGTTTCAAATTACAGTTACACTCGAAAACTTGAATGTGCTTCTTATAATTTCTAATTTTATACGATATTATCGTAAGCTTTTATAATCAAGATACTTACAACCATCTAAAAAAGAAGGAAGTGATATTTATGCCTGTTGAAGTTGGCGACAAAGCGCCGGATTTTACCTTGAAGAACCAGGATTCAGAGGATACGTCTTTGTCTGATTTTAAAGGACAGGAAATTGTACTCCTCTTTTTTCCGTTTGCATTCTCTTCTGTTTGTTCTGCTGAAGTTAAAAGGATGCAGGAAGATTTTAATAATAATATAGATATCGATGCGCAGGTTATCGGGGTTAGTGTTGATAGTCCTTACGCGTTAAAAGCATGGAAAGAGTTCACCCAGATCAATTTCCCTCTGCTAAGTGATTTTAATAAAGAAGTTTCGAAGATGTACGATTCGTTTTACGAGCTTTACTACCCTGAAAAGTTTTCTTACAACGGCGTGGCGAAAAGAACAGCTTTTGTAATAGGAAAGGACGGAAAAATCAAGTATAAGGAAATCTGTCCTACTCCCAGCGAGCAGCCGAACTATGATGCGATAAAGAAAGTATTGGAGACAAAATAATATGTTTAAGGATTCAGGAAAACATACACCGGCTTTCAGTGATTTAAGTCCGGTTGAAGTAAAATTGATATTAGATAGCAGGAACAGCACGCGGCTTATAGATGTAAGAGAAGAGTGGGAAAATAAAATCGCAAAGATTGAGGGCTCCGAACTGATGCCGCTCAGCAATTTTATGAGCCGCATAAATGAACTTAATAAGGATGACGATCTGATTTTCTATTGCCACAAAGGGGTAAGAAGCACGAATGTTTGTAATTACCTTGCCAACCAGGGTTTCAGAAACTTAATAAATCTTAAAGGCGGAATCGATGCCTGGTCTGATGAAGTGGATCAGTCGGTTCCTAAATACTGATAATTTAACGGAGAATAAAAATGATCGAAGAAGGTAAAAAAGCTCCTGATTTCAAGCTGAAGAATCAGGACGGGGAGACTTTATCCCTTAAAGATTTCAAAGGAAAAAATGTTGTTCTGTATTTTTACCCGAAAGACAATACTTCGGGCTGTACAAAAGAGGCATGCAATTTCAGGGATGAATTCCCTAAATTTAAGAATGTGGATGCTGTGATCCTGGGTGTTAGTCCCGATTCCGTTGCCTCACATAAAAAATTTGCTGAAAAGTACGATCTTCCCTTCAACCTCCTCAGCGATGAGGATAAGAAAGTGCTGGAGCAATACGGGGTATGGCAGGAAAAGAGTATGTACGGTAAAAAGTATATGGGCGTTGTGAGAACAACGGTGGTAATCGATGAGAACGGCAAGATCAAGAAGATATTTCCTAAAGTAAAAGTGGATGGTCATAACAAGGAAGTTCTGGAAGTTCTTAAAGACTAAGAGGATTAAATGGTTTATGTAAAAAGGAGAGAAACCTTCAGTGCTGCTCACCGCCTGTATAATCCCGCCTACAGCGATGAGAAAAATCTTGAAATATTCGGAAAGTGCAGCAACCCAAACTGGCATGGACACAACTACGTGCTAGAAGTTACCGTGGCAGGCGAGCCGGATCCTGAAACGGGATTCGTGATCGACCTTAAAATCCTTAAGAATATTATCAATGAAAACATACTTGCCAAAGTAGATCATAAAAATCTGAACACCGAAACAGATTTTATGAAGGGAATAATTCCTTCCGCGGAGAATATCGCTAAAGGAATTTTCAATGAACTGAAAGATAAGATGCCTTCGGGCAGATTGTACTCGGTGGTGCTGTTCGAGACGGAAAAAAATATTGTTGAATATCGAGGAGAATAAATTTGGATTACGCAAAAGTACAGAACCTGGTTTCAGAGCTGCTCAAGGAAATAGGGGAGGACCCCTCAAGAGAAGGACTTCTCAATACACCCATGAGGGTCGCAAAAGCATACGAATTCCTTACATCAGGATACAATAAGAAAATTAATGAGGTGATGAATAACGCTGTCTTTAATGTTAAATACGATGAGATGGTCCTTGTTAAGAACATAGATTTTTATAGTCTTTGCGAACACCATGTCCTTCCGTTTTACGGGAAGGTTCACGTGGCCTACATTCCTGACGGGAAGGTAGTGGGACTAAGCAAGATACCGAGGATAGTAGAAGTTTTTGCCCGGCGCCTGCAGGTGCAGGAGAGAATGACCCAGCAGATTGCCGACACACTTGATGAATACCTGAAGCCCCAGGGTGTGGCAGTGGTTTCGGAAGCATACCATATGTGTATGATGATGCGTGGAGTTGAGAAGCAGAATTCAGCCGCTGTGGCCAGTGCTGTGCATGGTGTATTCAAGGACGACGCAAGAACAAGAGCAGAGTTTATGACGTTAATAAAAGGGAGACTGAGTGATGGCTAAAGATAAACCGGCTGTCTGGATAACCGGGGCAAGCAGCGGAATCGGAAGAGCATCGGCAGTTGAGTTTGCAAAAATCGGAAGCAGGGTTTTTGTTTCAGCAAGAAGAGTGACTGAGCTGGAAAGGCTGAACAGGGAACTGAAAAAAGAGGATATGTCGGTTGATATTTTCCCGTGTAACGTTGCCTCATCGGCAAATGTTGATCAGACTGTGAAAAAAATACTGGCTGAGAGTGATGTCGACTGCCTGGTAAACAATGCGGGCATAACATCCTGGAAACTGGCTGAGGAAAACTCCACCAACGAGATCGATGACGTAATAAACACCAATCTGCTCGGATCGATTTATACAATAAAATATCTTCTCCCTCATTTTATTGAGAGAGGAGGAGGAACGATAATAAATATCCTTTCTATTGTAACGAAAAAGGTCTTTACACACAGCAGTGCTTATGCAGCATCGAAGATGGGACTCCTTGGGTACACAGATGTTCTCAGAGAAGAAGTACGCAAACATAAGATCCGTGTTATAAACATAATACCGGGAACCACAGAAACCCCGATGTGGCCGCCGAAGGTTCGTGAAGAACATTCGGAACGTATGCTTAATCCCGAAGAAATTGCCAGGGTGATCGTATCGACGTACCTTGAAAGAAGTAATATGGTAACCGAAGAAATACGGGTAAGACCAATGGAAGGAGATTTGTAATGGCTGAGAAAGATGTATGTATTGTAACGGGTGCAAGCAGAGGGATAGGTAAAGGAATTGCCCTTAAACTTGCAGAGGAAGGAAAAGATGTAATGCTTTTCGGGAGGGATGTTGAAGCCCTGAAAGAATCGCAGAGACTGGTGAAGGAGAAAGGCGTTGGAGCGGAATATTTTTCCGGTGATGTTGGTGATGTGGAGTTTGTGAATAAGTCAGTGCAGGAAATTATCGCTAAATATGGAAAGGTAGACGTTCTGATCAATAATGCAGGAATGGGGATCTTCAAAGAGTTAGTTAATGCATCCCTGGATGATTTTAAGAAACAGGTTAATGCTAATCTCTACGGTGTATTTAATTTTTCTAAGGCAGTCCTCAATAATATGATTGAAAGGAAAACGGGGACGATAATAAATATTGCGTCGCTTGCAGGCAAAAACGTATTTGCAGGCGGATCTATGTATTCAGCTACTAAGCATGCGGTGAAAGGATTTACCGGCTGCCTTATGCAGGAGGTACGAAAGCACAATATAAAAGTTGCGGCTGTATTCCCGGGTTCTGTTGAGACAGATTTTCATTCAGACGGTAGTCCGGGTTCTCCTAATAAATTAATGCCCGAAGATGTAGCCGAAACGGTTTCGCTGATTATTAAGCTTCCGGTAAGAGCTCTTGCCAGCGAGATTGATCTCCGCCCGACAAACCCCAGGTAGGAAGAAATCAGGAGGCCGAGAGTATGTCATTTCTGTCATACTGTAGATTTATTAAACAATACCAAATAGAGGTTTTTCGCAGTTTTAGAAATGTCTCATAATGAGTTCAAAAGGCGGACAAAAGGCGGATAAAAGGCTGAACACAGACGCCCTTAACAGGGATAAGTTTTGGTCTGCCATTTTGTCATACCATTGAAGAATTAAACGGTGAGAATGAAAGATTTCAACCCCGAAACTGCCTGCTTACGTCGGCAAGTTTCGGGATTGAAATGTCAATGTTTGATTTAAGATTATTGCTTGTTGAATGACTGATGTTTTTTCATCGGTCTCTGTCCGTCGTGCGGTCCCTGGCCGTCCATCATACCTCTTCCTTTACAATGCCTGCCTTCCATCATCGGCATCCGGTTGAATATTTCCTTCTGCTGATCAGTAAGCTGTTCATATATATCCATTCTGTGATTTGCCCTTGCCGCAGCAATCTTATCCCTCGAAGCATTCAGATCATTCACCAGGTTAAGGTAGTCGCTTCTCGAATAATTACCTTTCAGCTTAAGTTCTTTTATTGCAAGGCGTTTTTTCTGCATATCTGCACGCAAATCGATCATTTCCTCCTGGTTTTTCAGTCGAAGCTGTTCAATCTTATCTTTCTGAGCGTCGGTAAGGTTAAGTTTTTCAAACATTCTTCCGCGAATCCTCTCACCCCTAGGGGCGTTGTTATTCTGCGGATAAAAATTAACTGCTGCCGCTATTACAAATGCAGCTATCAGACCTACGATTAAAAATGACTTCTTCAATTTATTCTCCCATTATTTTTAGTGATTATCATTATGTTTTCAGGGATTTGACACATGAAATTTTCTAAGGGTTTAAATATTTACGATATTAAACCTTTAATAATGTCGGGTTGTCTAAAAAATGAACAAAAAACGGAAAAATGGCTGTTCCGAATCCTGATTTTGAATTAGTTAAAAGGTTTAATGCCGGTGATGAAGCTGCCTTTAATGATATCGTTAAAAAGTATCAGAAAAAAATTTACTGGCATGCACGCAGGATGACCGGAAACCATCTTGATGCCGATGAGGTAGTTCAGCAAGTTCTTATTGTTATTTACGAAAATCTTAAAAAGTTCAGATTCCAGTCATCATTGTATACCTGGATATACAGGATAACCTCTACAAGAACATTGAATTTTCTGAACCGAAGCAAGGTAAAACAACTGATTGGCATAGAGGACAGCAACGCGCAGGAACTGAATTCACGCGATGATATTATCGGCGACTTTGAACAGCGTGAGAAGTTTGCAGCACTGGAAAAGAAACTTCAGACGCTGCCGGCAAAACAGAGAGAAGTTTTTATAATGAGAAATTTTGATGATATGAGCTATAAGGAAATCTCAGAGATTACAGGCAGGAGTGAAGGCGGATTAAAAGCGAATTATTTTCATGCAGTAAATAAATTAACGGAGCTGATGAAAGAAGATGAATATTAGAGAGCAGATTATAAGGTATCTCGACGAACAGATGAATGAAGAGGAAAAGCTTCATTTTGAAAAAATGCTGGCCGGAGACCGGGAGCTTCAGAAAGAAACCGACAGGGTGAGGAATCTTTTGTCGTCTGCAAAATCAGATGCTGAACCGGAAGCAGATGAAACATATTTCATTAATATACTGCCTGAATTTCATGCACGCCGGAGTAAAAAGAAGAAGATCCGGTTGGCAAAGATTGCTTACTCACTTTCAACTGCTGCCGCTGTGGTGCTGTTAATTTTCATATTGTTTAAACCAGGGAGCAGCGTGAATTATTCGAACCTTGCCGACCTGAGTAAGACTTTTACCGAAAGTGAGATTAATCAGACAATGAACGAATACTCCGGCGATTATTCAATCAGCGAACTTGCAAGTTCAGCTACAGCCAGAACCGACTCAATTGTAAGCAATATAGTGGCTGAAGAACTTGATCTTACCCCTTCAGCCGAAACTGCAGTAGCAGACAGATATTTAAATACTGATGAACTTCTCAGTTCTATTGATGAATCGCAGGCGAATGAGTTATATTCACAATTAATAAATGAAGATATTATTAAGGGAGACAGACAATGAAAAAGACCTTTTCTCTTTTGTTTATTTTAATTCTGATTCCTGTGTTTGTGTCTGCACAGGGTAGGAGAGACCACAAGGGTCCGAGGGAGAAGATCGAACAGCTTGAGAAAATTAAGCTAATTGAAGCCCTCGATATGGATGAGCAGACAACGCTTAAGTTCTTCGCTAGGAGAAATGAATCGCGCGTCAGGATCGATAAGCTAAATGACTCCCTTGATGTTATCACAGATGACCTCGAAGCAAAATTCTCAAAAGGAGACCAGTCGGGTTATAAGGAGCTTATAAACAGGCACCTTGCAATTCAAAAGCAGATTGCTGCGGAGCACACGCAATTTATAACATCACTTTATGACATTCTCACAACAGAACAGGTTGCGAAATTTATCGTTTTTGAAAAGAGATTCCGTGAAGAAATAAGGGAATTTATCTTTAAAGGCCGTCGGCAGCCGCCGCCCAAAATGCAGTAGGGAACAAATCACAGCGGGAAAGGGTAACAAAAAGTACCTTAATAGAAAAAATTATGCCGGTTGGGTTGATTTTCTTGATTAGCGGATTTATCTTTTCCACCGAAAATTTTGCGGAAGTGGTGAAATTGGTATACACGCTATCTTGAGGGGGTAGTGCCTTAATTGGCGTACGGGTTCAAGTCCCGTCTTCCGCACTAAGAATTTTAGGATCAATTAAATAAAGGAAGTATTTTATGAAGACTCCCATCAAAGTCTTATCAGGATTGTTTTTGGCTTTGCTGATTACCGTTTCTGCTTTTGCCCAGGATATGAAGCCTGAAGCCGGTAAACTCTATAACGAAGGAAATCAGGAATTAAAAGCCGGTAACTACTCCGGTGCTGTACAAAGCTATGATCAGGCGCTGGCGATAGAAAAAGATTACAGAACCTATTACCAGAAAGGTATTGCTCTTAAAAAGCTTAATAAGCTTAATGATGCAAAGGATGCTTTCGAAGCCAGTCTGCAGCAGAAAAAAGATTTTGAAGCAGCGTACAATGCATTGGGCGGAGTTTATTTCTCCATGGGCAATTATGAAAAAGCCGTTGAGAATTTTGAGAAGGTCCTTCAGTCGTCTAGCAATAATAATGTTAAAACTGCTGTAAAAAAGAATCTTTCAATCGCCTATGCCAAGATGGGAACCAACGCGATGACGGAAGGCAATTCAAAGAAAGCTATCGAATACCTGCAGAAGGCAGTTGACAACAGTAACTATGACGCAGCTTACCTGTCTCTCGCGAAACTTTATTCGGAACTGGGCGACTGGAATAAATCGATTTCAGCTGCAGAGAATGCTCTGAAGTATCGTTCTACCATAGGTAAAGGCGGTCCGTATTACTATATGGGTGTTGCTTACAAAGGAAAAGGCGATACTGAGAAAGCTAAAGAAATGTTCAACCAGGCAAAGTCAGATGCTACGTATAAGAAAACAGCCGAATATGAACTTTCTTTATTGAAGTAATAAAGTCTGAAAATATATTTTAGAGAGGCTGTCTCAAAACTATTAACACGTTCCCTACGGGTAATTTCAACCCGGAGGAGAGATCTGGTACTGAATTTTGAGACAGCCTTTTTCTGTTTATGGGAAAAATAACCACATTCTTATCCTCAATTGAAAGCAGCCATGACCTTAACCATGCCGCACTTTTTTTATTATCTGCTTCTGCTGTTCTGAGAAAAGAGAAAGAACTCAGAGAAGTACTCACATTTCTTAAAAAACATAAATTCAGCCGCAAAAAAATATATGAAGCACTTCTTCAAACCTACCTTTTTGCCGGATACCCTTCGGCAATAATATCTCTGCAGATAAGTTCCGAATATTTTAGTACAGAAAAAGGACTGACTGAAAAGCAGGATACAGAACACTTCATTGAAAGGGGAGAGGTAAACTGCAGAAAAATATACGGCGATAAGTATGATAAACTGATCGGGAATATAAGTTCATTCTCCCCGGAATTATCAGCCTGGCTTGTTACAGAAGGCTACGGTAAAGTACTCGGCAGGAAAGGACTCAGCCTGAGAGAAAGGGAAGTCTGCAGTATAGCAGTGCTTACTGCTCTTAAATTTGAAAGTCAGCTATATTCTCATATAAACGGGGGACACCGCACAGGACTTCAATGGAAGGAGATAGAAGCGGTCATAGATTCTCTAGCTCTTCTGAATAAAAATGATTGTGTGAAATTCGGAAGAAAGGTTTTAAGCAGTTTTATAAAAAGAAAAGGAGCTTAGGCACCTTTTATATCAGCACCTCTGCTCCTTCAATGAATTTTACCTTTAACTGAGCCGTGGTTTAAAAGAATACAGCCGCGTTAAGATTTATAATTCCTATTGTCTCTTCACCATCATCTTTACCGAATAAATTCAGCATCTGGTATTTAAGACTTACATCAAAATCAATTGGCAGGAGGGTCAGCATAACACCGGCTCCTATTCCAAGTCCCATCCTCGATACTCCCGATGCTGTTGGTGCTCCTGTTATTTCAAAATCACCCAGATTGTTGAACTCCAGATCGAGTCCAAGGTAAGGACTTAAAGGTCCCGGCAGCAGTACCATCTCGCCGCCCACACCTATAGATAAAATATTTTGTTTGGTATCAGCACCCGCAGGTGTTTGACCATTGAAAAAATGATATTCAACAAATCCAATCGGGGTAATAGGGAAAAATGGTATGCTCAGTTTTCCTTTGACACCCAAATGATATTCAGAAGAAAAACCAGCGGCATCTGTATAATAAGTCGGCGACTGAACAGAAGACAAACCTCCGCCGATTCCTAACCTGATACTTTGCGCGCTTGTTTCCTGAAGACTGCATAATGAAAAAGCTGCGAAAAGAAATAGTACAAACAAATTTTTCATAATTATTCCTTTATTTTGTTTGAATACAAGATTATCAAAAAATCTGCTTTTCTAAATTATACCGCTCACAATACAAAGTAAATATAACAGGCCGAAGTATCTTTAACAAATATCTTTAAGTGAAATCCTGTATGCTATTTTAAGTATTGACTTTATAAAACTATAAAAACTATATTGTGCATCAAAACTGAGAATTTATTTTTCAGGGCGGCAGCATTTGATTTTACTAGTTGAACCGGGCAATTCAGTAATTCTTTACCAATTTTTGATGGGATTTATTCTCGCTTTCCTGATTTCTGTATTTTCCGTAAAGATTAAATTTCTTACTGTATCCGGAGGGATTGCCGTGTTTCTTCTGGCTTTTCTGATCTTCGGATTTGGCGGGTGGAAATGGACGATGCCAATATTATCATTTTTCATAGTTTCAAGTCTCCTTTCAAAGCTGAGAGAAAAGAAAAATCCGGCTATAAATAATTACTTCCAGAAATCGGGATCGAGGGATTTTTACCAGGTGGCTGCAAACGGAGGAACAGGTGGAATACTTGTGGTCCTGAATTATTTTTTCCCCGGCATCACATGGTTCCCGGTGTATGTTGGAATAATTGCATCATCATGTGCGGATACATGGGGAACAGAGACAGGAACAATGAAAGAACACAGAACTTTCAATATTCTCAACTTCAGACCTGTAGAGCAGGGGTCATCCGGAGGAGTTTCGATTGCAGGACTTGCAGGTTCTCTGCTCGGTGCATTTTTTATTTCCCTCATTTCGGTTTTTTGGATTGATAACGACCCGATCGGTTTTATATTATTAATAACCTTTGCGGGATTTGCCGCTGGGATATTCGATTCTATTATGGGCGCTCTGTTCCAGGCTCAGTACAGATGTGTGGATTGTTCACGTATTGTAGACGGGAAAGTGCACTGTGGTAAAACTGCTGTAAGGTACAGGGGTATCAGTTTTATTAATAATGATTTTGTGAATCTTGCGGCCGGAATTTTCGGCGGTATAATTGTATATTCTTTAACCCTGGTATAACATAAACTTAATGAAGAAACTTTCTTTTTTACTGGTGCTTTTAATTACTGCCTGCTTATGGCCTCAGACAACGGCAGATAAGTACGACAGGGCAATGGCTGCCTATGATAACCAGCAGTATTCCACAGCGGTGCGGCTTTTCGATGATTTCTTTACAGAATACAATTTATCTGATGAACAATTCGCGGCAGCAAAATACTATTACTCAGATGCATTACTTAATCTGGGTGAGAGGAATGCAGCTGCGGCAGGATTTGAGTTCATAGTTAATAACTTTGACTGGTCGGCTTTCAGGTACAAAGCATTGTATAAACTCGGGATCATCTATTTCTGGCAGGAGAAATATGATGAAAGCAGAAAAAACCTGAAGCAGCTTCTCGATGAATATCCCGAAACCGAACATACGGGCTCCGCGCTTTACTGGATAGGGGAATCGTATACAAAGCAGAACAGGCTTCAGGATGCAATTTCGTTTTTAGAAGAAGCTGTTAACAATAAGAGAAATAATAAGTATGTAGATTATACTATTTATACACTCGCAAATTCTTATGAGAAAACAGGAAATTATGAAAAGGCCGTTCATTATTACGACCAGCTTTTATCATACCATAGTAATAGTCCCCTTGCACTTTCAGCACAGATAAGGATTGGTATCTGTTACTTTAAATTAAAGGATTACCAATCGTCAATCCTAGAACTTAATAATCCTACCCTTACGAGTCTTCCGCCTGACATTTATGCTGAGAGCCTTTATCTTCTTGCAAATTCATACTACCGGGTACAGCAGTATGACGACGCAGAGAGAAGTTATAAGGAAGTGATAGAACGCTACCCATCTTCTGAGGTATTCAGAGATTCAAAATATGGACTCGCCTGGTGCTATTTCCAGCAGAAGAAATATAATGAAGCATATGCTGCATTTAATTCTATCTCTGAAGGAAGCGATACTACTGCCGTTAAATCGTTTTACTGGAAGGCAGAGGCGAAAAGATATTCGGGACAAACTGACGAGGCCTTCAGATTATATCAGCAATTTCTGAGAAAGTACCCGGGAAGCAGTCTTGCTGAAAATGTCCGCTACCAGCTTGGAGGGTATTACTTCGGGAATAAAGATTATATAAACTCTGAAAGTTATCTTACTGCCGCGGCAAAATCGGATGTTCCCGGGGTCAGAGCCCGCGCATTGACGATGCTTGGTGAAGTGGCTCTTAATAAGAAAGATTATGATGACGCCGTTAATCACTTTAAAGATGCGGTTGATGTTATCGATGTTAAAGCCGAGATTACCAACAGGGCAAAGCTTGGACTTGGAACAACCTATTACTACCAGGGAAAATACAGCGAGGCTGTAGATTATCTTAAACTGCTGGATGAGCCGGGCAGCGGTGTTGAAAAGGATAAAATAAATTTTTACCTGGCCGAAAGTTATTATGCACTGGGAAAATATAGTGATGCACTTAAATCCTACAATACTATAAGTTCTGATGACACTCTTCTTGCGGGGCAGGCGTTATACGGAAAGGCTTATTGCTATTTCAACCTGAATAATTTCGGCAACGCCGCTGAGCTGTTCTCCGACTTCGTTAAAAAATACCGGAAGAATAAAAGAGTTGTTGATGCTAAATTAAGACTGGCTGACAGCTATTACGGAAGCAAAAATTATGCAGCCGCAAGCAGAATTTACAAAGATCTGTTTGCAGGCGGATCAGCATCTATCGATAATCCCTACGGCTATTATCAGTTTGCACAGGCTCTTTATAAAGCAGGCAATACCGATGAAGCAATAACTGAATTTAACAACCTGCAGCAGAAGTTCCCACAGTCGGAATATGCTCAGGGTTCAATGTATACTATAGGCTGGATATATTTTCAGAAAGAAAATTTTAGAGAGGCAATCGCAAAATATCATGAACTGATGAAAGTATATCCTAATTCGGCACTGGTACCACTGGCCTGGTACTCGATAGGCGATTCATATTTCAACCAGGCTAAATATGACTCGGCAATTGCCAATTATGAAAAAGTAATAGTGCTTTACCCTTCTTCCAGCTATGTATTTGATGCCATCAACGGTATCCAGTACAGTTATGTGGCAAAGAATGAACCCGAAAAAGCTGTTAAGCTTATCGATAATTTTGTATCAAAGAATCCCGGTCTCAGTTTCTCCGACCAGCTTTTCTTCAAGAAGGGGGAAATTTATTACAGTATGCGCGAGTATGAAAAAGCAGAACTGAGCTATAAAGAATTTGTATCCGATTATCCTTCGAGTAAACAGGTACCCGATGCATACTACTGGATCGGAAAAAGTGCCCAGAACCTGGGGCAGAATGAAGAAGCCATCTTTAATTTCCGGAAAGTGTTCGATTCATATCCGAAGAGTGAAGCTGCCGGAGCTGCGGTATTGGAAATAGGAAACGTATATAACAATATGCAGGATTATGATTCAGCTATAGATGTGTATGATAAAGCCCTTGATAAAATACCTAACTCTCCCAGGATAGCCGAAATCCTTTTTATGAAAGGTGTTACTTACGGCAATAAGAAGGATCCGGATAATGCTTACAGTGTTTTCCAGGATGTGGTGCAGTATTACAGCGGAACTATCTTTGCCGACAAGGCGAAGCTGGAACTGGGTTTGATCGACCTGGCTGCTGCCAGGTACAGCAATGCTGAGTTTTATTTTAAGAATCTTGCCGAATCGAGAACAGATGATATAGGTGCAGAGGCTCAGTATTATCTCGGGACAGCACTGGCCGAAGAGGGGAATACTATTGATGCTGTCGAAGCTCTTGAACGTGTCAGATCAATATTTTCGGCTTATGAAGAATGGCTTACTAAATCATATATGAAGCTGGGTGATATTTATACAGATCAGGAGGAGTATGATAAAGCAAAAGAATATTACAGATCCATACTCGCTAAGCACAAAGGCGACCAGTTCGGTCAGGAAGCACAGAGCAAGCTGAGGAAACTTAAATGACAAAAAAACTATTATTATTAGTTGTTGTTTTATCCCTGACAGTACCCGCGCAGGAAAAAACCAAATCAAGCGGCAATGTTGAACTGCCGGATTTTATTATTACCGGTAAAGAAGTTGTTTCGGTAGAACAGGCAAAGAAAATCCCACCGGATTTTGTATCAACTATTTCAGGTGATTTTATCAGACCTTCTTATTCGCCTGAAGAACTTGAATTGAAAGAGTTCCCGAGTCCTTTAAAAAACGATCTTGCTCTGTTCGACTCATTAAAATACAATAACGGCTGGCTGGAAGCGGGTTTGGGTTCTTACTATCTTCCCACTGCGAAGCTGGTATATTCCAGTCCTCTTTCCGGGGGAATGATCGAGGCAAGAGCAGGTGTTCTTAACCAGAGAGCATATGTAAATAATAGTGAGAAGTACTCACTTAACGGGGGGGCCACATTATATTATTTTATAAACAGTGAATCACCTGCATTCAACGGAATGAAGCTTAAGCTGAACGGCGATCTCGCAGTAGACGGGTATAAACTCTACGGAAGATTTTATGATCAGGATCCGGCTGTAAAAAGGAATCTTAATACAGGCAATTTTTCATTCCTCCTGAATAATCTTTCAAATGAAGGTTTCATATACGAACTGCAGTTCTCCGATCAGCTTGCAAATCTCGACAATCCTAATTTTTCAGAAAACCTGTTCGGTTTTGACGGCTTTGCAAAAGCCAGCTTTTCTGCATTTAATATCAATGTAAATGTTAATTATAAGCGTCAGTATATCTTGAATCAGCTTCAGGATAATTCTGAGTTCTACTTTATGCGTGTACGTCCAACGGTAGGACTCACTTTATCGGATATACTGCGGGCAGATTTCGGAATAAGTTATGCCCAGGATGGAGATCACACTTTCAGTGCCCCTTATGTTTCGGCCGCGCTGCACCTTGAAAGTAATGTTACTCTGTTCGGAGAATTTGCTCCTTCGGCAGAGTTCCTTACCGAGAATTATTTCATAAGGATGAATCCTTACCTTGATGTTAACAGTTTTACTAATCTCTTTTTCGAGAAATCCAATGTGCTTAAAGCTGTTCTTAAATATGAATACGGCAGATACTTCGAGATTGATGGCGGCGTTAAGTTCTACACTTCCGATGAAATACCTTATTTCAAAAATGATATAATCGACGGAACTTTTGATCTGTCGACAACCGGAGGAAACAGTATTGCCGGATTTCTTAACCTGCTGTTCCATCCCGGACCTTTCGGATTATTCTACGGTACTTTGCAGTACGAAAATACTAAAGACGATTCAGGCATGTTCATTCCGTATTACCCGGAGTGGACTGCTTCACTTAATTATAATTATGATTTTCAGATGGGATTAAGTACAGGAGCTTCCTTATATTATACATCGGAAACTTTTGCAAATTTGATGAATACACAGACTCTAAATTCTTATATTGATCTCGGGTTAAATTTTTCTTATAAACTAACTCCAGGATTTTCTATTACGCTGAAGATGAATAATCTGTTAAATCATGAAAATTATAATTGGTACAGGTACAAAGATCTTCCATTGAATGTAACCGGTGGAATTAAGGTTGCCTGGTAAGTTTTAATTAAATAATTGCCGGTATAATGAATAAAGCAGAAATAATAAGAAAGATCTCAAAAAAAGGCGGGGTGCCTGACACCGAAGCCAAGAAGTTTTTTGAGATATTTTTAAAGAACGCTTCTGAAATTCTTAAACCAGGTGAATCTCTGGAAATAGAAGGAGTAGGAATATTTCAGCTGCGTGTGGGTCAGATTGAAAACCGCAGCTCTCAAAATCCTGATAAGGAATTTATTTACTCAGATCTCATCGTATATATTGACAGGGAGGGAGAACTATCGGAAGATAAGGAAGTAATATTCAATGTTCCCTCGGGTATAGAGAAAGAATACGAGCCTGTTGATGCATATTTTAGCGTAAGCATAGGCAAACCTGTTATTCCGCTGAAGGGAGTAAAAGAGACTGAATTTTTTATTCCTCCATCCGGAATGGAGCTCCGGAGCTTGTTCGAATCAAAGATTGCCAGGTTGATCAACGAAGCAGAAAAAACAGAAGGCGGTAAGGAAACTGAGACGATCCACCTTACGAATGATGGGGAAAGTACCGGAGAGCAGATAGGCTGGAAAAAATACGGAGAAGGTAATGCTCAGGATGAAACTGTGGTTCCGAACCGCAGCGATTTTCTGAAGACCAGGGAATTTGAGAATCTTTCATGGGACTTTGGTGAAAATCTTTTCGATGAAATTGAGGAGGAGTCGGTTCCTGATACCCCAATGAAGCAGGAAAAATCCACACCGGAAGATAAATCTTCTGCTAATGCAGGCGCAGAAAGCGAACCAGCTGAAGTCAAACCTGAATTTGAGGAAGAAAGCAGTGATGATATAAGTGAAGAGGATATTTTTGAAGAAATTATCGATGAGGAGACAGAGGAAACAGTATACTTTGAAGATGACAGTAGTGAATTTCAGGATTCCATTAGTGAAAAAGATGAATTAAAGACTGAAGAAGAAGTTACGAAGCAATCCGAAGCAGGAACAGGAGAGTATGAAAACGAGATTAAACCGGAACAGATGGAAGAGAAAGACGTAGAGGAAGAAGAACCCGCCCGGCCCGAAAAAGAATTCTCGTTAGATGAACCTGAAGATCTCACTGAACCCGAGCCGGAACCAAGGAGTCCGGAACCTGAGGAACCTTCATTAAAGAATTTTCAGAGGGTACGTTCTCTCACAAGAGAATTTACTACTACAGAATTCAATGATACAGAAGAAACAGAAACGGAAAAACCTAAAAGGATTACTGAAGTACGCGGAGGTTACCAGAAAGTCCGCAGAACCACCGCCGAATTTAATTTTGATCTTTCCGGAATAGAAGGACTTGATGAAATCGATGATGAACCTCCCGTTAAGAAGAAAAAACGTGGTCGTGAATACCAGGGTTACAGGAAACGCAGCACTGTTCCTTCTCTGATAATTGCCCTGGTGGTTGTTATTGCGCTGGCGGGGATAATATTTCTGTACTTTAAGTTGAAGAGCGCAAACAATGAATTGTCTGCTACCGGATCAGATAATAGCGGTCAGACTACGACGATAGAAAGAAATTATGATGTGCCTGTTACATATCCTTATAATAAATCAGGTGAGGATAAGGCCCCGGAAAAGGGAACCGTTGAAGATCAGCAGGGTAAAAGCGAAACAGAATTAAAAACTTCGGCGAATACTGCTGCGGCTAAGCCGGATCTGACAGAGATCAGGGAACCGGTAAATGCCAGACGAATCGGGAACTATATATACCAGTATCCGGAGGGAGTAGTAGTGCAGGTTTCTTCCTGGAAGAGTAAATCGATTGCACTGAGTGAAGTTCAGAAATACAGGGATGCGGGTTATACCGCGTTTGCGGAAAAATCTGAGATACAGGGAATGGGACTGTATTACAGGGTAAGGGTAGGCTATTTTAAGTCCCTTGATGAAGCAGAAAAATTTGTAAACGGAAATCACTAATTATAATGTAAAGGAAAAGGAAGACTATGGAGTTGTTTTCAATATTTCTCAAAGGCGGAATAATAATGTGGTTTATTCTCGCCTGCTCTATAATAGGATTGACTGTGATTATAGATAGATATATTGTGATACGAAAAGCAAAAATAAACGTCCCCGCTTTTATGGTCAGGATCAGGGGAATGCTGAAAAAGAAAGATATCAGCGGAGCTATCAGCTATTGTATGGAGGAAAAGTCGCCTGTCGCGAATATCATCCGTAAAGGACTCACAAAATATAAGCTTGGTCATGAAAGAGTAAAAGAAGCAATAGAAAACGCGGGCCGCCAGGAAATTAGTAAACTGGAAAAAGGTCTTGCTGTGCTTGCTTCTATTTCGGGTATAGCTCCTCTCCTTGGATTTCTCGGAACTGTAACCGGTATGATCACCGCCTTTATGACTATTGAGGACCTTGCAGGTTCGGCAAACCCGGCGGATCTTGCCGGAGGTATATGGGAAGCTCTGCTTACTACGGCATTCGGACTTATGGTCGGTATACCCGCACTGGCATTCTACAATTATTTCATAGGTGCTGTAAAAAAGCTGGTAGGTGATATGGAAACAGTTGCAAATGACGTAGTTGATATTATCCAGGACAGCTCTGCTTCACAGTCGGAATTCGAAGAAGAAATAGAAATTGACATATAGGCAGCCAAATGAAATTTAATACATCAAACGAGCCGCTGGCAATCTTCAGTTATTCATCATTGACTGATATCGTTATGCTGCTTCTTATCTTTTTTCTTCTCACATCTCAGTTCGTTATCCAGACAGGAGTTAAAGTGAAGCTGCCCGGTTCCAAAACTAATGAGCAGACGGCGTCCTCGCAGCTGATAGTTACCCTGACTTCGGGAGGAGGCATCTATGCCGGTAAAGATGAAGTCACTATTGATGAGCTGCCGGCAAGACTGGCTCTTATGAAGGGCGAAGGCAAAGAACAGAACCTGGTTATCCGTGCCGATAAATCTGTCCCGGTGGAACTGGTAATAAAAGTAATCGACGCCGCAAAGGCAACAAACATAGATAAGTTTACTATTCAGACAGAAAAAGAACAACTATAACAAAGCTTCAGAACGATGACTTATAATTCAATACGGCATATTTCATTTTCAATCTCGATGATCATTCATATAATCATCTTTATTCTTCTTCTGTTTATTAAGTTCTCTATGGATTATCCTCCCCGTGAATATGTTGAACTTTCTTTCGGCAAATCCAGCCAGCCGGGTTCATCGGGTGCCATCGGAACACAGATCAACCAGGTTGAGGAAAATGCAAAAGCAGAAACCAATGAAACCGTTGATAAAAGTAAAGAGGTGAAGGAAGTAGAACTTCCTAAGGCAAAAAATACTTCAGAGGAAAACGTTGTTAAACCTGCCGATAAAGAGAAAGAAGAAACTAAAACCGTTAAGACAGAAACAAAAGAAAAAACAGATTCAAAAGTGACTACAGTTGGACAGGGAAACAAAGCAGAAGGGGAGGGAAGCTTTGGTTTTGATATCGATTGGGGCGGTCAGGGTACCAGAAAAATTTACAGCTATATTCTTCCATCTTATCCCGAAGGAGTTAACAAGGAGATCGATATAAGGCTTAGATTCTCCATACTTCCGGATGGTACCGTTGGAAATATTCTGCCGCTTACCAAAGCCGATACAAGGCTTGAGAATGCTGCGATAAATTCTTTGCGTCAATGGAGATTTGAGGCATTGGCTCCCGGTCAGAAGCAAACCGAACAGGCCGCTGTTATAGTATTCCCGTATCGTCTGCAGTGAGAAAGTAAGGCAGATGGCAAAAAAGAGAAACATTCCGGAAGTACCGTTCTAAATAGTTCCGATTACTTTTCTTCAATATTCACCTGGCTCGCAGTTTCCATAGCCTGCGTATCATCTTCTCTGTAATATATCCTGTAAAAGAAAAACTCCCCGATTGTCAGCAGTGTAAGCGAAAAAGTATCCCTGTCGAAAAATAACCCCAGTCCCTTAGGTTCCATTACTGCTTTTGCAATAATGCCGGTGATAGACCAGCCTACAGCGAACAAGACAGCTATTAAACCAAGGTTCAGAAAACCGGTCTTAAGATTTTCGCTTTGCCACTTACGTGTGAATATTACAAGAGCAAATATCATGTGGAGAAAAAATATAAATGCGGATATCATTATCGATTAATTCTTTTAATATCTATTAAACATGGGTTCTGCGGTTTACTACAATTCTGCCAAGCAGACCGCCAAGGAGTCCGAAGATTGAATCGACAATCAGGTTGCTGATCAAAATGAATAAAGTATAAAGAAGCGAAAATCCGGTTGAAGTGATCTGCTGAGCCATTCCGTTCATCAGGTCAAGGGTCTGCTTTCCCGCTTCCCCGAAGTTAAAACTTTCAAGCACTTCTTTCGTCTGGGGAAGCGTTTCAACAAAATCATTTGTATGGGTGAACAGGGTGATCAGAATATCAAAAAAAGTAGCGAACAATGCGGCGAAAAGTCCTGTAAGAAAACCTATTAGTAGTCCGGTGTTAACGGAAATAATATTATCCCCGTTAAGAGTTTTCTTGTACAGGAGCATAGCTGTTAAAACAGCGAGAGGGACAATCAGACAGCAGCCGAATTCCTTAACCCCCGGTACTGTTGTAAGGACAGCAGCGGCGAAGCCTGCAACCAGAGACGGCAGATAAGTTTTATTGGACATTAACGTTTTTTAACTCTAAAAAATAATCTTCAATTCCCGTAAAAATATAAAGAATAGACACCGATCCCAAAATAAGACCTGTGCTGAAAGCAGCCCATTTTGAGTAACTATATAAACCCATTGAATAAAAAATTACATCAGCTGCCATAGGGACCATACTGTAAAAAAGCCATTTTTTATCCCGCGGCGATAAATTCTGAAACATTAAACCCAGGATGCCGAATAAAAATGCTCCCGTATAGATCCCTGTACATCTTGCACAAACTTCCAGCTTTTGTCCCCCAATGAAAAAAGATTTTACACTGTCCTGGTGACAAACATTGGAATATATTCTGTCAGGAAACAGACCCGGAAGTAAACCGGAAAAACCTGAACCGTAAAATGTATTTGCAAATATTCCTGTAAACCAGATTGCAATGAGAATTGTAAGTAGGAATTTGATATGTGCGGCTTTCTTATTCAACCTTTCACCAGGTTGTAGATCCTTATCTCATCGGCCAAAAGAATGTAAAGTCTGCCATTAAAAAGAAGGCTGCTGATAATCGGGGAGTTTAGTTCGTCGTCTGTTTTCAACTCTGAAAAATTAAATGTTCCCGATTTCAGGTCTGACATCAGGATCAGCTTCTCGGTATTTACAAGTAAGTTGCTGAAACTAATACTTATACTCTTCAGATCAATACCCGTTTCCAGTTCGTTAATCCCGTTTCCGTACTGATCAAATAGTATTATCTTACTGCCGTCAATAACATAGATGACGTTTGAAGGAGAGACGACCATTTGTTTCGGATCCCTCAGTGCATATGTGCCGCCGTCAAATCCGCCGAAGTTAAGGATAAAATGTCCAAACAGGTCGAACTTCAGTATTCTTTTATTTTCGGAATCCAGTATGAACAGATCCCCCTGGTTTGATGTTACGGCACTCAGCGGATATCCAAATCTTTCAGCCGCATTGTCACTTTCCCTGGTGTAAAGGAGAGAGATAAAATTAAGATCCTTATCAAACCGCTGTATCCTGTGGTTGTTCTTATCTGATACGTAAACGCTCAGGGGATTAGCAAATACATCCACCGGCTGATCAAAGTTTCCTTCGTCCCATCCGTATCCGCCTACATCTTTCAGATAGCTGCCCAGCGTATCGAGCTTGTAAATCTCATCTGCACCGGCATCGGCAACGTATAAAATTCCCGCTGATGTTATGGTAAAAGCCGAAGCATTTTTGAATTTTCCGATGGAGAATTGGTAGTTGAATGACTGTGGAAATATCTGCATTGATACCAGCAGGAAAAGTAGCAGCCCTGTATATGATCTCATTTTACATAAACCATTATAGTAATTGGATTTAAAATATACATAGCTGATTAAAATTAAAAGGCAGATGAAGATCTGAGATTTACAGAAAAAATTAATTCGGTACCAGATTTATATTTGGTTATATTGTGAGAAATGTTTTATTTTTGAAGCTCGAAAATAAAATTGCCTCGTGGTGTAACTGGCAACACGTCTGACTCTGGATCAGAAGAGTCCAGGTTCGAGCCCTGGCGAGGCAACCAAGTCAATATTTCAATGATCATTTAACAATTTACAAATACAGAATCCGTTATTTCCAGTTGATAATTGTTAATTGTAAATATATTTTTGATACAGGCGCGTTCGTCTAGTGGCTTAGGACGCCGCCCTCTCAAGGCGGAGATCACGGGTTCGAATCCCGTACGCGCTACTAAGTTCCTTAAACTCTTTTGAATACCGAATTTGTCCCTCCCCGTTTAATTTTTTATCCATGTAAGTTTGTTAATATGTCGCCGCTGCGCGGTTGTGAGACATTTACTAATACGCAATTGCTATACGGCGGAGAAATAGTTTATTATTTATGCATTATTCATAGTAAATTATAAATTATCAAATTTTAATTATTATTTAGCCTCTATGAAGCGATACGAAAAACATATATTTGTCTGTGAAAATAAAAGACCGCCCGATGATCCCCGCGGATGCTGCTCAGACAAAGGCAGCGTTGAGATCAGGGCGAAAATGAAAGAGAGAGTAAAGCAGCTGGGATTAAAGCCGAAGGTGCGCGTTAATTCTTCCGGCTGCCTTGATTCATGTGAATTTGGTCCCAGCATTGTTGTATATCCCGAGCAGATATGGTACAGCCATGTTACGATTGATGACGTTGAGGAGATCATTCAGAGTCATATTATTAATAATAAACCTGTGGAGCGACTGCTGAACAAACATCCAAAATTTAACCAGGATAAAAATGAAGGGTAAATCAGAAAAAGACAGGGCCGGCAAAATATTCTCTATCCTTAAAAAGGAATATCCCGATGTGAAATCGGCACTTAATTTTTCGTCTCCCTTTCAGCTGCTGATTGCAACTATCCTTTCAGCGCAATGCACGGATGAAAGAGTCAATATCGTTACTAAATCTTTATTTAAGAAATATAAAAAGCCGCAGGATTTCATAAACGTTAAAAGCGAAGAGCTTGAAAAGGATATTTATTCAACAGGATTTTACAGGCAGAAGGCAAAAAGTATAAAGCAGTGCTGCCAGGCTCTTGCTGACGAACATAAAGGTAAAGTACCTGCTGATTTTGAAGCACTTAACAAACTGCCGGGAGTAGGTAGAAAAACTGCTTCAGTTGTCGCCGGAAACGCATTTGGTATACCCGCTGTTGCAGTAGATACTCATGTTAAGCGTTTGTCGAACCTGCTGGGTTTTATTGATTCGCCGGATCCTGAAAAAATAGAATACAGACTTAAAGAACTTCTGCCGGAAAAAGATTGGGTTAAGGCCTCGCATCTGCTGGCCTCGCATGGGAGAAATATATGTATAGCACGCAGACCCCATTGTCTTAGATGTGCCGTAGGTGATCTCTGCCCGTCTTTTAATCCCGCAAACGAATAATTGGAGGAACAATGTCAGATGTAATGAGGGACAGGGAATACTGTCATAACCTGCTGAAAGAATACACACAAAACGATAGTCTTCTTAAACATGCCTACGCCGTTGAAACGTGTGTAAAAGCCTATGCTGAAAAATTTGGTGAGGATGTAAGTTACTGGAGCAACGTAGCTCTTCTTCACGATTTTGATTATGAGAAATTCCCCACAGCCGAAGAGCACCCTTACAAGGGTTCACAAATACTTAAAGATAAAGGATTTGATGAAGAATTCAGGAATGCCATCTTGTCGCATGCAGATTATACCGGGGTTCCGCGCGATTCAAAACTTGCAAAGACACTTTATGCCTGCGATGAGCTTGCCGGGTTTATTACAGCGGTTACATATGTTCGTCCCAATAAGACGATTGATGAAGTAGCAGTTAAATCGGTTAAAAAGAAAATGAAAGATAAGGCATTTGCCAGGAACGTCAGCCGCGAAGATATTGTTAAAGGAGCAGAGGAACTCGGTGTGCCTCTTGATGAACACATCGCGTTCTGTATAGATGCAATGAAAAACAACAAGGAAATCCTGGGTCTGTAAATGTCCTTTAAGAAAGCAGAGAACTTCATCCTCAAAGACCAGTGGGGAGAAGATTTCGAGCTATATAAAAATCTTGATCAATACGTTCTACTTGTTTTTTATCCTAAAGACAATTCCCGGGTATGTTCTGTCCAGCTGGATAACTATCAGCAGAATATAAAGGAGTTTGAAGAGGCCGGCATCAAACCGGTGGGTATAAATATTGAGTCAACCGGTTCTCATAAATCATTCTGCGGAAATATAAATATTCAGTTCCCGTTGCTCTCAGATCCCGATAAAAAGGTTAGCCGCAGCTTCAATGCTCTTAATTTTCTTTCAATAAACAAAAGGAAATTAGTTCTTATAAGCCCTTCCCGGGAAATAGTTTATGAGAGGGATATCCCTTTTTACAAATACGACAATACTCGTAAAATAGTTGAGGATCTTCGCAGGAAACAAATTATTTAATTGACTTGACAATTTAGGCGAAATTAGCCTAAATTGGGACAAATTTTTAGGAGAATTTATTCAGCGAATTTGCTACTGTAGTTAATAAACTGGCTCTCGTAAAATTAGTTATCTGAAGTGGGAAGCCTTAAACAAACCGGGTTAATTAGATAAATTTAATGATAGGCAAATTCTCCTTAATAATACTATCTCTTTTTACTGCTTCCATTTTCGCCCAGTCGGAAGTAAGAATAATCTCATCAGACAGAAATTCCCTTATAGTAGAATATTCACCTGTTTATCAGGATACCTCTATTGTTAAGATCGGTGAGAGAAGTTTTCTGAAGATAGAACTTCAAAACGGGATGCTTCCCGGCCCTGAAAACCAGGGAATGCCTGCATTGCCGTTCAGGTCTATAAATATAGGCGTACCTTCCGAATTCGGTAATACGATCGAAATCCTTGGAACGACTTCTTTAAAAATGAAGGGGCTTATCCTTCCAACTCCGAAACTCATTAAAAAAGGAATATCGCCGTCACCTGAGTATGAGATGGGGGCTGATTATTATAACTATAATGACGGATCTGAGCTTGTCAGATTTGGAGATTTCGGACTAATAAGAAATCTCCCGGTTCAGACAATTCAAATTGATCCAGTTAAGTTCGATCCAATGGGACAGTCAGTCACTCTCTATAAAACTATCAGGTTCAGAATAAACTTTAGCAGCAGACAGAGGATCGCATCGAAACCGGCAGATGATTTTGCTGCGGCTGCCATACTAAATTTTAATACGGCTAAATACTGGGTCCACGAAAGAAGAGCCCAATCGCTTAAAAAATCAATTATCAACAGTGTTTTGGCGAATGGAACCTGGTATAAATTTGAAGCACCCGAAGAAGGAATTTACAAAATTGATTATTCTATGCTTTCATCTTATGGTATAGATCCGGCTGCGGTTGATCCCAGGACAATAAAGATATATAACAACGGAGGGAAGTCGCTTCCCGAAAATCCGGCAGCTGACAGGCCATCTGATCTTGTTGAAAATGCAATTGTAGTGGCAGGGGAAAGTGACGGTAAATTCGACCAGGGCGATTATATCCTGTTTTACGGCAGAGGGAATAATTTCTGGGAGCTACGATACTATAGCTAATTCGATAAAAAGATATTTTAATATTTATACAAATCACAATTATTACTGGATCACATCGGGAGGATCACCGGGAAAGAGAGCAGCTAATAAAGCAAGTCTCAACCAGCCTGGTGCTTACGAACAGAATTCAACCAGGGCATTCGACAGCAGGGATGATGATAAAATAAATATTCTGAATTCAGGACGAATATTCCTTGGTGATGAATTCAATAATGTGGTTCTAACCCACTCTTATACAAATAAGCTTGACGGCCGTCTTGAAAGTTCACCTGTTGAGTATCATCTTGGCTTTGTATCTGCCTCACAGAACCAGACAGCGATTGATGTTTACGAAAATAATACCCGCATCTGGCATCTTATCATGCCTACTGCTGTAAGTGAATATATAGATGGCAGACAATATACAGCAACTGTTTATTATAACGGCAGTCTTCCGGAAAACAGAAGCAACCTGCATTTTAATTTTACACCGAATTCCGCTTCTGCGAAGGGGTATCTTAATTACTATGAAATATTATATCAGAAAGAATTAAAAGCCTACAACGATTTTCTCCTTTTCTTCTCTAAGGATACCAGCGCGGTAATTCAATATCATCTGACGGGTTTTACCAATAGTAATATAAAAGTATTTGATGTTTCAGATTATTCGGGAATGAAACAGATTACAAATGCGGAGATAAGCGGCGGTGAGTTCCATTTCCAGTCTTCTGAACAGCAGGGTAATGTATCAAAGTACATAGCAGTAACCGGCGACCAGTATAAAACGCCTGTGGATCCCCGGGAAGGTGAAAATTCAAACATACATGGGATAGCCGACGGGGCGAAGCTGATAATCATTACGCATAAAAACTTCAAAGAAGCCGCTGACAGGCTGAAGAATTATCGTGAGAACCAATCTCCCGATAAGCTTTCAACGATAGTGATTGACGTCGATGATATTTTTAATGAGTTTGCAGGGGGACTGCCTGATATAACCGGAATAAGAGACTTCATTAAATATGCTTTTGAAAACTGGCAGACCGCTCCTGAATATGTTCTGTTCCTCGGAGCAGGAAATTTCGATTACAAAGACATACTTGGCTATCATACTAATTTTCTTCCCCCATATGAGACTCCGGAATCTTTCGATGAGATCAACAGCTTTACATCCGACGACTATTTTGTGAACCTGGATACCGATTCGAAAGTTGATCTTGCATCCGGAAGAATTACCTGCAAAACTCTGGAGGCTGCCAATGATGTTGTTGATAAGATCATCCATTATGAGACGAGCAGTGATAAGGGACTGTGGAGAAATTTAATAACTTTGGTTGCTGATGATGCATACCAGGGAGCTGATTACCAGGATATAGGCTTTACATCCTCTTCGGAAAATTTAGCGAATAACGTATTGCCGCAGTCGTTTAATTTTAATAAACTATATATGGCCGCCTTTCCTGTAGTAATTACAGGCGGAGGGAAAAGGATGCCCGCAGGTAATAAAGCAATTCTCAGCGCAATGAATGAAGGTACACTGGTTGTAAACTTTATAGGTCATGGTGCACCATACGTATGGACAGACGAATATGTATTCGAGCAGGGCGTCTCTATTCCACAGCTTCATAATGACAGGTATTTCCTCCTTACAGCAGCCACATGCGATTTCGGCTATTTTGATGATCCGGCTTTTGTAAGCGGTGCGGAGGAACTGGTATTGAAAAATGATGCAGGAGCAATTGCATCACTGGCTTCTACAAGACCCGTATTTCAGACTAACAATGTTCTTCTAATGAATGCCTATTTCTCATCATTGATGGAGAACTGGAGTGATTCTACAAGAGGAATTCCGGTAGGAAAAGCCCTGTATGAAGCGAAGCAGCTATATACAGACAACAATGCAAGGAAGTTTTTTCTGTTTGGTGATCCTACACTCCGGCTTCTTGATCCTGCCTATAATGCAGCAATCGATTCGATAAACGGACAGCCTGTGACGGAAGGATTGCAGATTAAAGCTTTAAGTAATACCAGAATATCCGGTAGAATACTCCATCCCGATTCTACCACCTGGCAAAATTTTAACGGCGAAGGAACCCTTGAAGTTTTCGATTCAAAAAGAAGAGAGACTATTGCTAACCTGCAGAATCAACAGGTTACCCGCCAGGGAGGAATAATTTTTAACGGACGGGTCTCTGTAAATAACGGAAGGTTCGACGCTGATTTTGTAGTACCGAAAGATATTTCATACCAGGATCAGAATGGCAAAATTGTCTTTTATTATTATAACCAGCAGAACGACGGTCTTGGTTTTACGAACAAAATTATTGTCGGTGGAACAGATACGAGCACAACGAACGACGGAAAAGGTCCTGATATAGATATTTTCTTCGACAATGCTTCTGCACTGAACTCAAATCTGATAAGTCCAAATTCTGATCTCGTGATTAAACTTTCAGATGAGACCGGTCTGAACACAACCGGAACAGGCATAGGTCACCAGCTGCAGGGAATTCTTAACAACCAGGAGGAAAACCCTATTGATTTTACCCGGTATTTTACCGGAGACCTTGATGCAGGAGGCAGATCAGGAGAAGTAAACTACCGGTTCAGCAATCTCGATCAGGGAAATTATTCTCTTAAGGTTACGGCATGGGATGTTTTTAACAATTCCAGTTCGCAGACAGTTTATTTTTCAGTTGTAAGCGGAGATGATCTTGAAATAAGGGATGTTTATAATTATCCCAACCCTTTTTCAGGCAATACTACTTTTACTTTTCAGAGGAACCAGGCCAGCGATGCAGAAGTAAGGATAAAAATTTATACAGTCAGCGGCAGACTTATAAGGGAAATAGAGAATTTTCATACTACGGACAAATTCGTCAGGATTCCGTGGGACGGCCGTGATCAGGACGGGAACATTATAGCTAACGGTACGTACCTGTACAAAATCATTGTAAAGAATCTCGACGGTAATTTCACAAAAAGCGTTTTAGGGAAACTGGCAGTAATACGTTAGGGAATTAATTTTGGACTTAAACAGGTTAAATATTTAAGTTTATTTTTCATATTTTTTAAAAATGACAATAAGAATCATAAGATCATTATTTATCGGAGGTAATATAAAATGAAAACCATATTCAGGCTATTGATGGTCAGCGTTATGTTTATGGGAATGCAGCAAGTTACGCATGCGCAAGGTGAAGCCGCTGTTCCATTTCTGCTGTTAGCCCCTGATTCCAGGGCCGGCGGTCTGGGTGAATCCGGCGCAGGTCTTGCAGATAATTCTGCGGCTATTTTCTGGAATCCGGCAGGTCTCGCTTTCCAGACCGGGAACCGAGTTGAGTATTACTCACAGTAACTGGCTGCCTCAATTCAATCTTGATCTCTTCTATGATTACCTGACTTACAGGGAATATATGGAAGATCTGAGCGGTACTGTATCCGCAAGCATCACTTATATGAACTTTGGAGAGTTCGTGCGTACGGGTGAAACATCACCTGATCCGCTCGGAACTTTCAGATCGTTTGATGCTGCGCTTACTCTCGGCTATGCTACCAAACTATCGCCAGACTGGGGTCTTGGATTTAACTTCAGGATTATCCATAGCCGTCTGGCAGACAAAGGCGCAGGCGACGAGCAGGGTAAAGGTGTGGCTACTTCAGTCAGTTTCGATATAGCAGCAATGTGGAGACCTGAAAAACTGGTTCTTCCTTTTATCGATGAAGATATCGGTAACAAGTTCAGTGTTGGAGCTAACCTGAGCAACCTTGGTCCCAAGATCTATTATATCGACCAGGCCCAGGCAGATCCTATACCTACTAACTTCCGGCTTGGTTTTGCTTACAGGATATTTGAAGATGAGTTCAACTCTCTTACTTATACACTTGATTTCAGTAAACTGCTTGTAAGCAGAGACAGCACCACCGGAACTTCAAAACCGTTTTACCAGGCTATTTTTACATCATGGGGCGACAAACCTTTCAATGAAGAACTGAGAGATATTGTTACTTCTATGGGATTCGAATACTGGTATGGTGAACCGGGCGACTTCCTTTTTGCTCTCAGAACTGGCTACTTCTATGAAGATCCTTCATACGGTAACAGAAAATTCTTAACATTCGGTGCCGGTATCAGGTACGATATCTACGGATTTGACTTCAGTTATATTACCACCGATGTTTTCAAAGGCGGAGAAAACCACCCTCTGTCAAACACATTAAGATTCAGTGTATTAATAGGGTGGGGAGGAGTTCCCGAAAGCGGCCATGGTTTGCCAAGGGGAATTTAACCTTTTATGCATAGAATATTCCCGTTAATATTTCTCGTTCTATTTGGTTTGGGCAGTTTAACTGCCCAAACATTTATTGGAAAGCTAAATCCATTTCCAACCTCTAGCCCGGCTGAGTATTACTGCCGGAGATACATTGAAAATTCTCGCTGTTATGGTCAGTTTTGAGAATGACCGAGATGGGACAACATTCGGAAACGGAAAATTCGGTTCAATTTATTCGCAGGACTACGGCAATACAATCTTAGATCCCTTACCTCACGATAGATCATATTTTGAAGCTCACCTGAAATTCGTTAAGAACTATTTCGAAAGAGTTTCAAAAGGACAGTTGATTATACAATATACGGTTCTGCCTGATACGTTCTCAGTCTCTCAGACAATGAGAAATTATTCGCCCCCGAATAACTCAGATAATTTTTCTGCCCTGGGAGATTTCTCGCAGGAAGTCTGGCAGAAAGCCGATGCAATGAATCCCGGTTTTGATTTTTCGGATTATGATATTTTTACAATTTTTCACGCCGGGGTCGGACGAGATATTTCACTTCCCGGAAGTATAGGGAATGAAAATGATCTCCCTTCTGTTTATCTCGGATTTGATGCGCTGCAGAACATATTCGGTACTGATTTCGCAGGATTTCCTGTATCAGGCGGCAGCTTTAATATTAAGAACACAATGATCATTCCCGAAACTGAAAGTCGTGAAATAGAAACCATCGGCGGCTCTGTATTATTCCAGGTGACTATAAACGGACTGCTGGCAGCGAGTGTTGGGAGCTACCTGGGACTTCCCGATCTCTTTGACACCGAAACAGGCTTAAGTGCTATAGGAAGATTCGGCCTCATGGACGGACAGGCAATATTCGCATACAATGGAATTTATCCGCCGCAGCCATCCGCCTGGGAAAAAATATTTCTTGGCTGGGCGCAGCCGGTTGAGGTAGATCCGGGGAACTATTCTATCGATATTACAGCGGATCTGGCAGCCGGTCTTAGTGATACAACCATTCTTAAAGTCCCTATAAATTCAACTGAATATTATCTTGTTGAAAACAGGGAAAGGGATGTAAACGATGATGGTTCGAAAGTTACCTACCAGGTTAACGGAAGTACATTTACAAGAACTTTTTTAAAGGATACTACAGGATATTACAGCTACGATGTGGATTCTGTTGATGGTGTTGTTACTGATGTGGATGAATTTGATTGGGCATTACCGGGCAACGGAATTGTAATATGGCATATAGATCAGAATGTTATCGATGCGAAAATTGGCAGCTAATAAAATTAATACAGATAAATATAACCGCGGTGTTGATGTAGAAGAAGCTGATGGTATCCAGGATATCGGCGAACAGTTTACAACGATATTTGGCGATGTGGTTATTGGGGAAGGAGGTCCCGAAGACTTCTGGTACAGCAGTAATCCCGCCGAGTTATACGAGAATAAGTTTTCGAAGGACACAAGGCCGCCGGCGGTGACGAACTCCGGTGCTAATAGTCTTATTACTATGTCGGGTTTTTCCGATCTCAGCAATAAGATGAGTTTCAGAATAACTTACGGCGACTCTACGATCGTTCCTTTGTTCTCACGGAATACCGGGTACACCGGCAGCAGATTTTCTCTTTCGGCAATTCAGCAATATTTTACGTTTGGACTTCAGACGGACTCAATTATACATGTGCTGAACAGCGATGGGACAGAACCTAATCCTAATCCGGGTATTTTCTCTGATAATAAGATTGCCTCATTTGTGAATGGGACTTCACTTCAGCTTATCGGAACTTTTGGAACACAGCTGAATTCATATATTACTGATGGTACGGATCAGCTGCTGACAGGACTGAATACAGGTAATGTGATCACCACTGCGCCTGTTATAAGATATGTTCCCGGAACTCAAGAACCTCAGATACTCGCTGGTACATCCGACGGTAAGATAGTTATGTATAAACCGGGTGAACTTCCTTCCACAGGGATGGTAGCGCAGGACAGTCTTGAATTCGGTACAGGTTTACAGTAGAGCAGATTGCGGCCGACAGCAGCTTCATTGCAGCGATCTTTTCTTCGGTAAATAGGACAGAATCCTACAAAGGCTACCAGGATAACGAGGGTAACAGTGTGACCTTTTCTGACGAAAGTCCCCGCAAACTTGCCATAACTAAAGACAATACCGGAAACTACACAGCCGTAATTCTAACTGATTATCATTTCTATGTGATTAAAGGGAGCGAAATTACCGCATCCTGGAAATTATCTCCCCCGGCGCAGGTAAATTCCTTTGCAATTGCCGACCTTAAGCAAGACGGCGGGAACTATATAATTTATAATAGCGGTGAAACTATTGAAGCAAGGAACCTGAACGGATCGCTTGCCGATAATTTTTCATTTAAAGATCCGCAGGGAAAGGACTTCACGGGTAATATACTTACCGCAGATTTTGAAGGTGACGATAATGCGGAAATAATTGCTGCCACGGTTGACGGAAGAATATTCGCCATCGACGGAGGGACAGGTAAAACAGTTTACGGGTTCCCGATTTCTGTGGGTTCCGATCTTGCGGCTTACCCGGTGCTTTATACCGATAACGGAAAAATTTCACTCGCGGCTTTTAACAGCAATATGAACCTTTCAGCATGGAATATAGGTTTGACCGCAGGCAATATTTTCTGGGGCGGTGAATACGGCAATCCCGAAAACAGCTCTTTTGTTAAAGCGGCATCGGGACAGAATATAGCTGCAGGATTTTTCCCGGCTGACAGAGCGTATAATTATCCTAATCCGGTTTATGACGGTATTACTTATATACGATACTATGTTTCAGAGGATGCAAAAGTAAATATTAAAATATTCGACCTCGCGGGGGACTATGTGGCAGAATTAAATGATAATGCGCAGGGGGGACTTGACAATGAGACGGTTTGGAATGTAGGTGATATCCAGAGCGGGGTGTACCTCGCAAGAATAGAGGTCACCGGTGTAAGCGGTAAATCTGATTCCAAAATTATAAAAATTGCCGTAGTGAAATAAAATTTTATCACACTTCAATTTGAGGATAAGATCTGAGAAACTTCTAAAAACTCATCAACTTACCAGATTTGAGTAATACTGTTTATCTGTTCAGTTAAATCCAAAAATGAATTAAACTTTCTATGAAAATATTTCTTTCTCTGACATTAGTACTCTTAACAAGCTTTTCTGCCTTCGGCCAGTTTACGGAATTTCATCCCGAGCTTAACTGGTATACGATTAAAGGAAAGCATGTACAGGTTCATTTCCACGAAGGAGCCGAAAGAACAGCCCGTGTGGTTTGTAAAATCGCCGATGAGGTCTGGGGTCCCATTACATCCTTATATGGTTATGAACCGGGAACAGTTCATTTTGTAATAAAGGATATCGACGACTATTCCAACGGCGCAACATATTTCTTCGATAACAAAATTGAGATATGGACAAGCGCACTGGATTTCGATCTGCGCGGTGCACACAACTGGCTGCGCAACGTTATCTCGCATGAGTTCACTCATATGGTTCAGATCCAGTCATCTATGAAAATGAGCAGAAGCATCCCGGCCGTATTTCTGCAGCTGCTGAATTATGAAGATAAGAGAAGGCCTGATATTCTTTACGGCTATCCAAACATTATAGTTTCATATCCGCTGTCATCTGTTAATATGCCCGCCTGGTTTGCCGAAGGAACTGCCCAGTATATGAGAAAAGAATTCAATTATGACCAGTGGGATACGCATAGGGATATGATCCTGAGAGAATATGCATTGAACGGAAATATGCTTACGTGGAATGAAATGGGAGAATTCGGGAAGACTAGTCTTGGCAACGAATCAGTTTACAATGCCGGTTTTGCACTTACCCGGTACATATCTCAGCGTTACGGTGAGGAGAAGCTACAGGAAATAACTCACGCGCTCGGTAAGGTGACAAACTTTACCATCGATGCTGCATTTAAGGATGTCCTTGGTAAAGACGGAGATGAGATATATAATGAATGGAAAGATTATGTAACAGCAGATTATAAGAAACGTTCGGCAGAGGTCATTAACAACCTGGTAACGGGCGATCTTGTTGATGAAGAAGGATTCGGGAATTTTTATCCGACCTGGTCGAAAGACGGCAAGAAGTATATTTATATTTCGAATAAATCTTCTGATTACTTTGCCCCGGCAGGAATCTATTTACACGATGAAACTACAGGTAAAGAGAGGGAACTGGTTTCAGGTGTAAGGTCCACGATGGGCTGGGTCGGCAGCGAGAATAAGATCATATATGCTAAGCTGACGGATGATAATCCCAACTGGTATAATGTGCACGATCTTTATGTTTACGATATTGATAAGGATAAAGAAACCAGGCTTACAAAAGATCTCAGGGCAAATCAGCCTGCTGTTTCTCATGATGGTAAGAAGATTGTTTTTCTTTTCCAGAAGGATGGGACAACCAACCTGGGGATAGTAGACATTGATGGTAAGAACTTTAAAAGACTTACATTCTTTGAGAACGGCGAGCAGGTTTATAATCCTAAGTTTTCAAATGATGATTCTTATATAGTTTTCGATTACTCTTACACTCACGGAAGAGACATTGCCAGGGTTGATACAAACGGAAGTAATTATAAGAATGTAATTGCTACTCCTGGCGATGAAAGGAATCCTGATTTTAACGCCGACGGCGACCTGATTTATTCTTCGGATGAGACGGGGATATTCAACCTTTACAAGTACAATGTGTCAACCGGTATGAAGACAAGATTGACCAATGTACTCGGCGGTGCATTTATGCCTTCTGTTTCCGGTGACGGTACTATACTTTACGCCGGTTATACTTCAACAGGCTACAAGATTTTTAAGATTACTCCGGCGGCCCAGGCAAGGGTAGAGAACGACGATGAATACGTCTGGACAGATAATCCGCCCCTGGGACAGGACAAACCCAAGGGAGACCTCGCGAATTTTGATATCAATCATCTGAGGAACTATAACGATTACGAGATCCCTGATTACAAGGAAGAGAAATACACCGGCGCATTCTCCAGGTTATCCTTTTTTCCGTTTATCCGTTTTGATAATTACAACACAGGCAACAGTTTCATTGAAAAGATTAAGCCGGGTGTCTATGTGTCGTCGAGTGATATGCTGAACCGCTATTCCTTATTTGCGGGAGGATCGATCAACGCAAGAATGGAAAGGGATCTGTTCCTGATTTTTGAGTATCGGAACAAGCTGCCGCTTTTATTTAGCCTTGGCCTCAAACCCGAACTCTCGCTTGAGCTTTATAACATAAGCCGAAAATCGGATGTTGATGTATTCTTCGGTGTTGATACGCTTCCGAACGGCGATGTTCATTATGATGATATCGTAAATACAGATATTGCTTACAATCTGTTTGAAGTTGATCTGGCGGCAAAGCATCGGATATTTTCAAGGAACCAGAATGTAGAGTTCAGGTTCATTTGGAGCCGCTACACAGCAACACTTAACAGCTTCATACTCCCGAACACTTCTCTTCTTTACCCTGCAACGAATGATGAATACTTTATCGGAAGGGATCTCAGGTTTACTTATAACCTTGATCTTATACTCCCTTCGAGAGATATGGAAATAAATCCCGTGGGTGCCCAGGTTCAGTTCCGGTACGACTATGAATTCAACGAATTTAATTCCGACGGGGAGTATACAGTTGAGGATGGAATTCTCAAACCAAAATACAACAATTATAATTTTCACAGACTGGAATTAAATACGAAGCTGCATTTTCCTATGCCTTTCAGGGCACATACTCTGACTGCACAGCTGCGCGGGGGAACTATACTTGGTCCCCAGGTCCCTGATTTCTTCGACTTTTACCTGGGCGGACTCATAGGTATGAAAGCTTATCCATTCTATGCTTTAAGCGGCAATGAAATTGCCTGGCTCAACTTAACCTACAGGTTCCCGTTATTCAGGGATATCGACGCAAGACTCGGTCATATTTATCTTGATAAAATTTTCTTAGCTTTCTACGGCGATCTTGGAAATGCCTGGAACGGCAAAATACCGGCACTTGATACTTTTAAGAAAGGAGCCGGAGTTGAGGTGAGGATACAGATGAATTCATATTACCTGTTTCCGACAAACCTGTTCTTTAACGCATCATACGGATTTGACAAGGTGACCAGAAAAGTAAATAATGAAATTATTACTTATGGTAAGGAATGGAGATTTTACGGAGGGATATTATTCGGATTCGATATTTAACGATAATAATTTAATGAGGGTATCATGTTAAACAGAAGTTTTCTTTTTATAGTTATTGTTTGTATGGCAGCCGGTATATCATCCGCTCAGAATGTTAATGAGGATGACGTGCAGGGTACTTTTGTTAAAACTGAGAATTCTTCGAACATGATTTTATCGGGCAACCTGAAGCTTGATAATAAACTTTCATTTGATGCTGTTGAAAAAGAAATAAAGGTGCTGAAATATGACCCGCAATTTAAAGACAGAAAATCACCCTGGCTTGGAGCACTTTTCTCTTTAATACTTCCCGGTGCGGGCGAGGTTTATGCCGGAAGCTACTGGAAAGCCGGTATATTCGCGGCATTAGAGGCAGCAGTAATTACCACAGCTGTTATCTATGATAAGAAGGGGAATGACGCTACCGATGCATTCGAGAAATTTGCAGATAATGTTACCGGTACTACAGGATGGAGTGCAGTGCGATATGCTGAATGGCTCAAACTCCACTTACCAGGCAAACATTCCAATTGATGAAAACACCCCGGGTTTGCAGCCCTGGCAAAGAGTAAACTTTGACGATATACATGCGGTTGAAGCACAGTATTCTGAACTATCCCACCAGCTTGCATACTACGGCGAACAGCAGTATTATGAAATGATCGGGAAATACCATCAGTTCAGAGCAGGGTGGGCCGATTATACTCCCGAACTGGGTTTCAACGTATCACCCTTGTTTCATCAGTATACAGGGATGAGAGCGACGGCAAATGACTATTACAATACTGCATCGAAGGCTGTAATTGGTATTTATATTAATCACTTCCTCAGTGCGATTGATGCCTACTGGAGCACTACGGTATACAATAAGGAACTTGTAGCAAGAGTAACCGTTGAAAACCGGCAGTATGCCGACTACATAGAACTTGTACCTACACTGAAACTGAAATTAAGCTTCTAAACAGCCCCTTTTGGGTAAAACATTAGCAATCTAAAGGCAGGTTTAGTATATTTCGCCGCGGTGCAGCATTTACACCTCGTATTGAAATCCCCGCCGCATCGGAGCGGCACACAAATAGCTTTCCGGGAAGATTTATACATCCCACAAACGTCTCAGATACATTCCACAAACGTCTCACAAACGTTCCAGCCACCAGTCCAACACCTGACTTCCCTATCATGTTCAAAACCTGCTCCGGAGGACTATTCCTATAATCCCTGCCCGATCAGGCTGGAGGTGTAATCTTTCCATCCTGTAATTTTGTAATCATTCAATCTTTTAATTTTCTTATCTTTAACCCTCAAAATGTTATAATTATATGAAAATACCGATTGTTGTAATAGTAGGAAGACCCAATGTGGGGAAATCAACCCTTTTTAACAGACTTGTGGGAAAGAGGGAAGCCATAGTTGATGATAAAAGCGGAGTTACGCGCGACAGGAATTATGGTGAAGCCGAATGGGCGGGTAAAAAGTTTCAGCTGATGGATACCGGCGGATATGTGCCTGACTCCAGCGATTTATTTGAAACAGCAATTCGGGAACAGGTTGAGATAGCAATTTCGCAAGCGGATTCAATCATTTTTTTAGTTGATGCCCGGACGGGAATAAATCCTATGGATGAAGAAATCGCAAACCTCCTCAGGAATTCTGGGAAAAAATATTTTCTTCTGGTTAACAAAGTTGATTCAGAAAAATATGAGCCCATGGCTGCCGAATTTTATAAATTCGGTGTGGATGTGGTTTATGATATCTCTGCAATTGCCGGCAGAAAGATCGGGGATTTCCTGGATGACCTTACTAATGATTTTCCTGAGATGGAAAAGGAGTCGGAAGACGCACGACTGAAAATCGCCATCGTAGGTCGTCCTAACGTGGGTAAATCATCTCTCACTAACGCACTTCTTGGTTACGACCGGAGTATTGTAACCGAAATCCCGGGTACAACGCGTGATAGTCTTGATTCTATGCTAAAGTATTATGGTGAGGAAATAATCCTGGTAGATACTGCGGGTCTAAGGAAAAAGAAGCGAATTGAAGAAAGCATAGAATTTTTCTCGACGCTCAGGACGCTTCGGTCAATTGGGGAATGCGACGTTGCCGTGATAATGATAGATGCTGCAGTAGGACTGGATAAACAGGATCAGAAAATTATTGATGAGGCTGTTCGCTGGAGAAAAGGAATTATTATCGCCGTTAACAAATGGGACCTTATTGAGAAAGATACAAATACCGCCAGGCAGTTTGAGCTGGCAATAAAAGACAAACTTGGCAGAACCAGTTATTTCCCGGTAATCTTTATCTCAGCATTAACAAAGCAAAGGATCTTTAAGTTAATTGATCTTGCAAAAGAGGTTAGTGCCGAAAGGAAAAAGAAAATTCCTACAAGTGAACTGAATGAAAAACTTCTTGGGGAAATACAGAGAAATCCTCCGCCGTCAACTCATACCGGCAGGGAAGTGAAAATAAAATATATAACCCAGGTAGGAGATAATTATCCGGTCTTTCTTTTCTTTGCAAATTATCCTAAAGATGTGCCTGATCATTACAAGAGATTCCTTGAAAACAAGATCCGTGAACTCTTTGGATTTTACGGTGTCCCGTTTACTTTAAGCTTTAAGAACAAATAAGAATAAGAGTGCTTAAGCCCCGTAAAATAATTGTCGTTGGAGGCAATGCTGCAGGACCTGCTGCTGCTGCTAAAGCTAAGAGGGTAAATCCCGAAGCCGAAGTTATGATGTTCGAATCGGGTGATTATATATCAACCGGTACTTGCGAAATCCCTTATGTATTATCAGGCGACATACCAGGTTTTGAAGACATAGTAACATATTCCCCGGAAGACTTTCGGAAAGAAAAAGGTGTAAAAGCTTTCACTAATTGTGAAGTGCTAAGCATAAATCGCAGTAAAAAAACAATAAGGGTTTACAACGGGAAGATAAGAAAAGAATATGAAGAGAATTACGATTCACTTATCCTCGCCACAGGCTCAATTCCTGACGGGATCCCGGGCTTTCCTGAATTTAGTCCTAATGTCTTCACACTGAAAAACATTGCCGACCTTAAGAATGTAATGGACTTTATGAAGTCGGTAGATATCTCTTCTGTCGCAATCTTCGGTTCAGGTTATATAGGACTTGAAGCAGCCGATGCCTTTCGGATAAGGGGTGTGGATGTTACCCTGGTAGAAAAAGCGAGACTTCCTCTTCCTTATACCGAACCTGAAGTCAGCAGTCTTATACTCGAGCTTCTCAGAAGCAATAAAATCGTATTCCACGGCGGGTATAACAAAATGACCCCTTACACTGCTGACGGCTTCATCAGGTCGATAAATATAGATGGCAGGATACTGGAACCGGGAATCGTAATATCCGCAGTTGGTTTTTCTCCCAATAATGAACTCGCAAGAAAAGCAGGACTTAAAATATCGGATAAGGGCGGAGTAAAAACAGACCGGAACCTGAAAACCTCAGATCCCGATATATGGGCCTGCGGAGACAACATTGAAATTCTTAACGAAGTAACCCGGCAGAATGACTATTTCCCTGTTGCTACGGTAGCACACGAGTTTGCCCACATCGCGGGTGAAAATGCTGCGGGCGGCTCGGCCTTTGCTGAGCCCGTGATTAAAAATATTGCGGTGAAGATCCTTGATAAGTTCCAGGTTTCTGCAGGAATAACAGAAGCAGAGGCTAAGCAGAATTCAATACCCTGCAGGAGTGTTCAGGCTTCAGCTCCGAACATTGTAAAAGTAATGCCCGGGAGTACACAAGTTTTTGGGAAGGTTGTCTACCACGCAGTTAATAAACAGATACTCGGTGCTGCATTTTTAGGAGGAAAAGAAGTTGCCGGTTACGGTGATTTAATCAGTTCACTTATAAAGCTTAAGGTACCTGCTGACTTTTTAGGACGGATAAATTATAATTACACTCCGCCGCTTTCACCATTTATAAATCTTTTATCTATTTTGGGAAGAAAGGTCAAATAATTATTTATGAGCACAATAAGTCTTCAACAGGAATATAAAAACCTGACACTTCTTGATTCACCTATCGTTAAAAGAGAAATAACCCAGTTGAGAGATAAGAATACAAGTCCGGAATTCTTTAGGGCAGCTGTCAAACGGCTCTCGATAATCCTTGCAATAGAGATCAGCAGAGAATTTAAGATGAAGGAAATAGAAGTAGAAACTCCCCTTGAAAGCACAACAGGGTACAAATTAGCACAGGAGATTATACTTGTGCCTATACTGAGAGCAGGATTAGGGATGGTTAACGGATTCCTGGAGGTAATACCTGATGCGAAAGTTGGACACATCGGGATGGAGAGAAACGAAAAAACGCTTGAACCTAACAGCTATTATTTTAAGATACCTTCGACAAAAGAGAATACAAAAACTATTATTCTCGATCCAATGCTGGCAACCGGCGGAAGTGTAACAGCGGCCATCTCAAAAATGAAAAACAGCGGGATACGCGACTTTACTTTTGCTTCTCTTGTATCCGCCCCTGAGGGAGTTAAAAATCTTTTTAAGCAGCATCCTGATGTTGAGCTTTACACTACAGCATTGGATAAGGGACTAAATCATAACGGATATATTCTTCCCGGACTGGGAGACGCAGGCGACAGAACATTTGGTACGCTTTGAATTTAGAAATATACTGTTATACACCCGACTGCACTTACAACCACTTAATGTAAGAGTAAAACTATCACCAGTTAAACCATTCAGCATTCACAGGCAGAAAGGCGGCTCCGGATCAGCCGGACTGACGCGCTGGAACCTTAACATCTTCCTGCTGATAGTTATACTATTTTTTCCGGCCAGCGGCAGCAGCCAGACCTATCCTGATCCCACCGTAGATTCAACTCTTAAGTGCGGCATAAACGAAATAATCCTTCAGGACTACGCATCGGCGGAGCAGACATTCACTAATCTCGACAGAACCCGCCCGGAGCTGCCCCTGGGAAAGATATATCTCGCAGCTGTGAAAATCGCCCGGTCATATGATTATGGTGAAGATTATGATGAACCTGTTATAGACTCACTGCTTGAACTTGCCGGCGAACAATCGAACTCCCTTTTTGCAACAAATAAAACAAATCCATGGAATAAATATTTTATAAGTCTTACAGAAGGTTATCTCGCATATTTCAAAGCGCTGAATGGTGAGTGGCTGAGTTCACTTTCATCGGGAGCAGATGCACTGAGTGATTTTAGTGAACTTGCTTCAGTAGATACAAATTTCTATGAGGCATACATAGCTATCGGGACTTATAAATACTGGAAAAGCAGAAAGACAGAATTTTTCGACTGGATTCCCGGATATATTGATGAAAAAGAAGAGGGAATCCGGCTGCTTGAGAAGGCAGTCCGGCACCCAACATACAATACTTACCTGGCTGTTAATTCACTTATATGGATATACATTGATCAGAAAAAATATAATAAAGCCGTGAACCTTGCTGAAAAGGTGTTAAAAGAATATCCCGGGAGCAGGTTTTTTGAATGGGGACTTGCAAGAGCATACGAGGAGATCAACCGATATAAAGCTATTGGTGTTTATAAGAAAATCCTGGTCTCTTTACCTGAAAATATGAATCATTATAATGAAATTATTCTTAAGCACCTTATAGCTCAGCAGTATTCAGCACTTGATGAGAAGCAGGAGGCTTTAAGACTTTGTGATGAAATACTCTCAACAAGGTTAAGTTCGGATGTTAGTTCTAAGCTGGAGGCAAGACTTCACAGGGTAGAAGCACTCAAAGAACACCTTTCAAAGTAATAATCCCCGGTTAGCCCTATGGTTAAGGGCTGAAATCCCCGCTTCTGCAAGTTCGCATCCCTGCATTTCGGGAACTTTTCATACCCTCATGGGTTCAAAATAAAGTCCTGTTGACTTTCACCATTCTAATAAATATAGTATGTTATTAGTACTGTAATTTTTTAACGGTATTTAAATAAATGAGCAAACTGGAACCAAAATACCAGAAAATGCTTGATGACCTGCTGGCAGTATGCCATAAGAATATTCAGGTTGTAGATGAGGCATTAATAAAGAAAAGCTTTGAGTTTTCTCTCGAAGCACACAAGCATGATCTGCGTGCTTCCGGTGAGCCTTACTTTTCCCATCCCTACCAGGTAGCAATAATCGTTGCGCAGGAACTGCCTCTGGATGATATCACAATAGCAAGCACATTGCTCCACGATGTAGTGGAAGATACTGAACTTAATCTGGATCTTCTGTCGAAAGAATTTGGAAAAGAAGTTGCAGAGATCGTCGACGGAGTTACCAAGATTAGCGGAATCTTCAAGGGTCAGGAAATTACAGTAGCCGAGAACTACAGGAAGCTGCTCCTCTCGATGGTTAAGGATGTAAGAGTGATCCTGGTAAAGTTTGCCGACAGGCTTCATAATATGAGGACCCTTGAATACGTAAATCCTGACAAACAGAGAAGAATTGCACAGGAAACACTGGAGATCTATGCTCCCTTTGCTCACAGGTTTGGTCTTGGAAGAGTTAAATGGGAGCTTGAGGACCTTTCCTTTAAATACCTGAACAGGGAGGCATATGAGGAACTGGTCGATAAGGTCAAAAATAAAAGAAAAGAACGCGAGAGCTACATAAAGAAGTTTTCAGAACCGATACTTGAAAAGCTGGATGAGTATAAGTTCAAATATGAGGTAAGCGGGCGGCCGAAACATCTTTACTCGATTTACCGGAAAATGGTTAGAAGGAATAAGCCCTTTGAGGAAATATACGACCTGTTTGCTATCCGGATCATCCTGGATACTGAAAATACAAATGAATGCTACACAACCCTGGGCATTGTAAACCAGATTTACCTTCCGGTACCCGATAGGTTTAAGGATTATATATCCATACCAAAAACCAATAATTATCAGTCCATTCATACAACAGTTGTCGGTCCCGAAGGAAGACTGGTAGAAGTGCAGATCCGTACAACCAAGATGCACGAAGTAGCCGAAAAAGGTGTGGCAGCCCACTGGCGCTATAAGGAAAATAAATCTGCCAGTGATAAGGATCTTGAGAACTGGGTTAACTGGATAAGGGACATTTTTGAGAATGCCTCCCGTGACGAAGCACGAAAAGATCTGCTTGAGAGCTTTAAGTTAAATCTATACCAGGATGAGATTTATGTCTTTACACCCAAAGGTGATCTCCGGCGGCTTCCGATACATTCAACACCGGTGGACTTTGCCTTTGAGATTCACTCAAAAGTTGGCTTTCACTGCATCGGAGCAAAGGTGAATGGAAGGATTGTACCGCTTGATACCATTCTTCACAGCGGTGACCAGGTAGAGATTATCACTTCAAAGAACCAGCATCCTAACAAAAACTGGGTAAAATTTGTAGTTACGCATAAAGCAAAATCCGCCGTAAGAAAATGGATGAATAAGGAGGAAGAGGATATTGTAAAAGGGGGAAGAGAGATCTGGGAAAAAAAGATAAAAAAAATGAAGCTTTCATTCACCCAGGATGATCTTTCAAAACTTACTTCCGACCTGAAATTTGAAAATACCAGGAGTTTCTTCAAATCTATTGCCCAGGGGAAGGTAAATCTTGATGAAGTATTAACTGCCACCAAATCAAAAGAGGAAAAGAAAGAAACTGCTCCCGCCCAGTCAATGGAATTTGAAGATTTTGCTAATGTGGCACGTGGTGATATCGGCGGAGTACTGGTTGAGGGTAAGAAAACCAGGATTCTATATTCTTACGCAAAATGCTGCAATCCCATTCCGGGTGATCCTGTAATCGGGTATATAACAGTAGGGGAAGGGATCAAGATACACAGGAAGACCTGTCCCAACCTGATCCGCATTTCGGAGAATGATCCCAGTAAGCTGATCCCGGTACAGTGGCCTGAGGGAGAGGGCAATCTTTTTGTGGCAGGACTTACAGTGATGGGAGAGGATTCACCGGGATTACTTAACGACATTTCTCACGCTATTGTGGCATATCAGAATACTAATATTAAATCGATCAATATTAACACCAACGACTCTACTTTTGAAGGGAATGTAACTCTTTACGTTCACAACCTGGACCATCTTTCGCGTATTATAGAGAGACTAAAAAAGCTGAAAGGTATTTACTCAGTAGAACGTTTTGAAGGATCCTGATGCCGGATAATGATAACAATGAGCCGGCCAGGGTGCTGGGAATAGACTACGGACTTAAGAGAACGGGTCTTGCACTTAGCGATCCTTTGAGGATATTTGCTTATCCTTATAAAACACTGATCAACGACAAGAATTTCTGGATCGGACTTAAAAAAGTAATTGAAGAAAAAAACGTAGAGAAAATAATTCTTGGCTTTCCCTTAAACGAAAGCAGAGGAAAATCTCATATAACAGACCAGGTAAAGAAATTCGCAAAAGAACTCGAGAAAAAATTCAAAATAGAAATTATTTTATGGGATGAAGGATATACATCGGTGATGGCGCAGGAGAAAGTAATTGAGTCGGTTACCAAAAAATCCAAACGCAGGGATAAAGGTCTTCTTGATCAGAATGCTGCAGCAATTATTCTTCAGGAATACCTGAATAGTTTAAATTGACATTTATTTACTGATAAGCTATTTTCGAACATCATAAATTCAATAATGGGAGCACGTTTATGTCACTTGACGCACTCGGAATGATAGAAACCAAGGGGCTGGTCGGCGCCGTTGAAGCTGCCGATGCAATGGTTAAAGCCGCTAAAGTTGAACTACTGGGAAAAGAAACAATCGGAGGCGGTTATGTAACCGTTATGGTCCGGGGAGATGTTGGTGCGGTAAAAGCTGCAACAGACGCCGGTGCCGCAGCTGCACAGAGGGTTGGTGAATTGGTATCAGTTCACGTCATTCCGCGTCCCCATACTGAAGTCGAAGCAATTCTGCCCAAAAGAAAGTAACATATGCCAAAAGCATTGGGTTTGGTGGAAACCCGCGGCCTCGTTGCAGCCATCGAAGCTGCCGATGCCATGGTGAAGACTTCAAATGTTACCCTCATCGGTAAAGAGGTAACCAATCCTGCACTTGTTACAATTAAAGTTGTAGGAGATGTCGCTGCTGTAAAAGCATCTGTGGATGCCGGAGCAGCTGCTGCTGCCAGGGTTGGTGAATTAGTTTCTATCCATGTGATTCCCCAGCCTGATTCGCAGATGACAGCACTTTTCCCTGAAATAAAAGATAAAGATGATCCGGGCGGAGGCGGGAAAACCATGTCCGGAAGAAAAAGAGGAACTGCTTCAGAGAAATCACAATCTGAGGACAGATCATCTGAAACCGGAAAGGGTTCAGTAGCAGACATTTCCACGCACGGGAAAGAGCAGAAAGATGATAATCCGGTTAAATCTCCTGCACCGAAGCCCGGGAAAGAAACGGAAGGCAGCGATCTTTTTTCAGCAAACACTGAGCATCTTGAGAGACTTAGAAGAGAAGCCCTTGGGATTAAAGAATCGAAGAAAGAACCTGAACCTGAAAAAAAGGCCGGTAAAAAAGCAGGAAAATCAGTGACTGGAAAAAACAGCAGGGCAGACACAGTACAGGAAATACCGTCGATGGAAGAACTTGAGAAACTTAACGTTCATAATCTCAGGAAAGCTGCGCGTGCTGTTGAAAACTTCCCGATACAGGGAAGAGAAATTTCGCGTGCTAATAGAAGAGAACTGCTGGATTTATTTAAAAAGATTATTTAGAGTTCGTGTTAATATTATTGCAGAAGAACTCCGCATCACCGTGGAGTTTTTTTGTTTATATTTAAGAGATGAAAAAAAATCTGCATATAGTAGTTGTTTCGGTTATTTTCTCAATAATCTTATGGATATCCATATCACTTTCAAACGATTACTATGCTACAGTAAATGTTCCAATTAAGCTTGTGAATTTCCCGGCGGGTTATTCCACCGCATCAAAAATACCTGATGATATATCCGTTAAGCTGAAGGGCCAGGGCTGGAAACTTCTCGGGGTAAACCTTACTACGAAATCCGACTACACCATTTCCGTAGAAGACAGCGGCAGGATAAATGTTAATCTATATAACTTCCTCGGTGAAAACCAGTGGCTGTCATCGGATGTTGAAGTTATAGATATGACTCCCGATACTCTCTCTTTTTACGTCGAAAAAGATTTTATGAAGAAGGTTGCTATTATTCCCGACCTGGATCTGAAGTATAAACCGGGATACGGACTGGCGACACCTATACATGTTACCCCTGATTCCACAACCTTATACGGCCCCAGGAGCGTAGTGAGAAACCTTAACTTTGTTTACACCAAAAGGAAAACGTTTGATAACCTGGATGATGTTCTCAGAGGGCAGGTTCAGCTTGAGGACCTTCCGGGAGTGATTTATAAGGATCGTGAGGTTTCTGTTTACATGAACGTACAGAAAATAGTTGATAAAAATTTTGATGATATTGATGTTAAGATAATTGATTTACCTGTGGACAGGGAGGTCGTTCTGCTGCCCAATAAGATATCTGTCGGATTAAGAGCCGGAATTGAACTGCTCGGAAAGATGGATAACAACAGGATAAAGGCGTATGTAAATTACAGAGATATCGTTCTTGATACTCTCGGGAGTATCGTACCCAGGGTGGACGTTCCTCAAAATACTTCTCTGGAATATATAAAGCCGGAAAGATTGAGATATATTATCAAAAAATTTAACTGATTTGGGAGACTCTCCTTTATGTTTATAACCTTTGAAGGAATCGACTTCTGCGGAAAATCCACTCAGGTTGAATTACTAAAAAAATATTTTATTGATCAGGATAAAAAAGTTGAAATAATACGTGAACCGGGCGGAACTGAAATATCGGAACTTGTTCGGTCGATTCTGCTTGACAAGAAAAATTATCATATGGTTATGGAAACGGAAATTTTTCTTTTCTCTGCCGCCCGTGCGCAGCTTGTAAGGGAAAAAATTAGACCTTATCTTAATCAGGGAATCTACGTAATTTCGGATAGATTCCACGATTCCACAACTGCTTACCAGGGCTTCGGCCGCGGAATAGATATTGAATCAGTGAATCATATAAATAATCTTGCGATCGGAGAGACCGTACCCGATCTCACTTTCTTCATTGATATAACCGTTGATGAAGCAGAAAAAAGAAAGAGACTAAAACCGGACTTTGATCCGGACAGAATTGAAGTGTCTGACTCTTCCTTTTATGAGAGGGTGAGGGCAGGCTACCTTTTTATAGCCGATCAGAACACCAGGATGAAAGTTATAAATGGAATGAAAACTATTGAAGAGATTCATAATGATATTCTGGAAGAAATAAATTCTTTAGAGAAGAAGGAGATCAGATAATATGAAATTGAAGCATTGGAAATCATATCTGGCCGGGCTGGCAGTAATTCTTTTATTTTCAGGATTCTTCCAGGGCGAGGATGATGTTTACTTTCAGATTTCCAAAAACATAGACCTGTTTGGAAAAGTTTATAAAGAGATTTCTCTAAATTATGTAGATAATATTAATCCCGAACAGTTTATGCGTGCCGGAATTGAGGGGATGCTTAATACTCTGGATCCTTATACAATTTTTATTGACGGCGATAAAAAAGATGAGATAGATCTGATAACAAACGGCAAATACGGCGGAGTGGGAATATCGATAGGAGTAAGAGGCAGGGCCGTAACGGTTGTTGAAGTGTTAGACGGATATTCGGCGCAGAGACAGGGGATCAGGATAGGCGATGAAATAATTGCCGCTGACAGCGTTAAGATAACTCCTGAAAATATTGATGAGGTTTCGCAGCTTGTAAAAGGTGAACCGGGAACGGCTGTGAATCTTAAAATTGTCAGGAATGAAGAGCAGGATACAATTAACTTTAACCTGATAAGGGAGGAAGTTTTAGTAAAGAACCTAACCTACTATGGTTTCGTTCCCGAAAACAGCAACACTGTTTACCTGAAGCTTTCAAGCTTCAGCCGGTCGGCTGCATCTGAAGTTCTGGATGCCCTGAAGGAGCTGAAGGCACAGAAAGAGATTAAATCAATTGTACTTGATCTTCGCGGAAACCCGGGCGGACTCCTTGATGTAGCTGCTGATATTTGCGATAAGTTCCTTCCAAAAGGCGACCTGATAGTAACAACGAAAGGGAGAGACGAAACTAATGTAAACCACTATTATGCCGACCAGGAACCATTAGTTGGAGATGCAAAACTTGTCGTTCTGATAAACCAGGGTTCAGCCTCTGCGTCAGAGATTGTTGCAGGAGCAATGCAGGATCACGACAGAGGGGTTATTATCGGTACGAAATCATACGGTAAAGGTTTGGTACAGACGATTACTCCTTTAAGCTATAATTCCTCTCTGAAGATTACTACAGCAAAATATTATACACCCAGCGGCAGATGTATCCAGAAAATTAACTATGCAGAAAATAATAAAGTGATAACAGACGCTGATTCAATACTTGACAGCAAATACCTGACTGATAATAAACGTCCAGTTTATGGTGCCGGAGGTATTACTCCCGACTCTACAGTTGAATACAATATTGAAGGTGGTGTAACACAGGATCTTCTTGCCAAAGGCATGTTCTTCAGGTTTGCTGATCATTATTATTACAAGCACCCGGATGAAAAATTTAGTTCTCTAAAAGATGAAAAATTATTCGCTGACTTTGAGAATTATTTGAAGAACGAGAACTTTGAATACAGCTCTGATGCGGAAAAGGCTGTCGATAAGCTTATTGCAGATGCCGATAATAAAAAACTGGAATCTTCTATTCGTTCGGAACTTAATAAACTTAAGGATCAGTTTGGCCAGATAGACGGAAGTGAGTTTAAGATTTACAAAACTGAAATTCTGAAAGAATTGAAATCAGAACTAGCCTCAAGGTATCTTGGTTCGGAAGGAAGGGTTAAAGAAGCGCTCGATAACGATCCCCAGTTCCAGGCCGCACTTTCAGTTCTGTCGAGTGATAAAAAATACAATAAGCTATTGAATGTTCATTAAGAAATATCATATTTTAATGAATATGATGGTTGGGAGTCCTACCGCTCCCTATGCACAGATATTTTAATTTATGGAATTATCAGTTAGAAAAATGAAATCCTTCAGGTTCATCCAGAGGAAAAATCCTGTATTTGAAAAATGCCCTTCGTGTTCAACCGCCGGGACAATCTACAGGTCGCATTCGAGAAACTGGAGGGAGAAACTGGTGAAGAAGATATCGTTTCTGAAAGTGTACAGGTGTAAGCAGTGTGGATGGAGAGGTTATCGCTCGACCGCAGCCTTGACCATTAAGTCAGTTCAAACGCTTCTTATATATATAGGTGCTGCCATTATTATTGCCCTGGTAGTAAGACTTATTTTAAGCCGTATTGCATCCTGAAAATCTCTGATTAACAGCTGGTCAGGCTGCACAATTTATTGATTGGAAGATGCGGTTTAAGGAAGAGCGGGCAGAATTTTTAACATAAAGGTATTGAGGATTGATACGGTACCACGATCCCGGACATGTTATGAAAACCACCGCAGTAAAAATTCTAATCTGAAATCATATAATTCATGAATCTTTCCCTAAAGCAAAAAATCAAAAGTATAGTCGGGGACAACAACTATACCGATACTCCCGAAGATAAGATCACTTATTCATACGATGCGACGCCGCTGCTGACACAATCCCCGGAAGCGATAGTTTTCCCGGAAAGCGATGAGCAGATTTCCGATATTATAAAACTGGCAAACAGAGAAGGATTCGCAGTAGTACCAAGAGGATCGGGAACGGGATTGAGCGGGGGAGCAATTCCTGTTGAAAATTCTGTTGTTGTGGTGATGACAAAATGGAACAGGATCCTGGAGATAGATACTGCCAACCTTACAGCTCTCGTTGAACCAGGGGTAGTAACCGGAATACTGCAGCAGGAGGTTGAGAGATCGGGACTTTTTTATCCGCCCGACCCCGGAAGTGTTAATGTCTGTACCATTGGAGGGAATGTTGCGAATAATGCTGGGGGACTTAGAGGTCTTAAATATGGTGTTACTAAAAATTATGTGCTTGGCGTTGAGATGATCCTGCCGAACGGTGATTTGCTTAAGACCGGCGGCAAAAATATGAAAGACGTTGCCGGTTATAACCTTAGAGATTTTATTGTAGGTAGTGAAGGTACGCTTGGCATAATAACAAAGATTCTGCTGAAACTGATTCCGAAACCCACTGATTCAATTACTCTTCTTGCATACTTCGATAAGCTTGACGATGCAGCCCGTGCAGTAGCAGGTATTATTTCAGCACATATAGTACCGTCAATGATGGAATTCCTGGATAAAACAACGATTAATTGTGTGGAAGACTATACTCACATAGGGTTGCCGGTTAACAGCGAGGCAGTGCTGCTGATTGAGGTTGACGGACGAGGCAGTGCAGTGCAGGAAGACGCTGAATCTATTCAGCGGATACTTAAAAACAATAACTGTTCATATCTGAAGTCTGCCCGCGATAAAACAGAATCCGAAAGTTTAAAAACAGCACGTCGGACCGCATTTAGTGCTCTCGCCAGGAAAATGCCGACTACAATCCTGGAGGATGCTACAGTACCGAGGAGTGAACTGCCTGTTATGATTGAAAAGGTAAAGGAAGCGGCCCGGAAATTTGATGTGGTATTTGGAAATTTCGGGCACGCAGGCGACGGAAATATTCATCCCACCTGTCTGACTGACGAAAGAGATAATAAAGAAATCGCTAAAGCACACCGTGCCTTTGAATTTATTTTTAATGAGGCAATTAAATTGGGCGGAACGATAACAGGAGAACATGGTACCGGCCTTGCAAAAAAACAGTTCCTTGAAAGCGCTGCAGGCATTCCGGGACTTGAAATGATGAAGAAAATTAAAGCATCGATTGACGAAAACAATATTCTTAATCCGGGAAAAATTTTCACATTAAAACCGAAGTGTGAAGTATTATTCCCGCCTGAAAAAAAATAACCTGATAAAATTACTCCGGACGTAACTAAAATTAACTCACTAATTGAAATAAAGGATTTTACAGATATTTATACGCAGTGTATCCACTGCGGAATGTGTCTGAGCTCCTGCCCCACATATAGTCTTACCGGAAAAGAAACATCTTCCCCCAGAGGCAGAATAAGACTGATAAAATCTGTTGCGGAAGGTTTGCTTCCGATAACGGATGCATTTGCTTATGAAATGAATTTCTGTCTCGACTGCCAGGCGTGCGAGACTGCATGTCCTGCAGGAGTTAAGTATGGAAAAATGGTAGAGGCTGCCAGAGTGGAGGTTGATAATCTTGGGTATTCATCCCCGGTTAAATCGTTCTTTCTTAAAAAAATCCTTCCTTTCAGGTACAGACTGCGATTTGCAGCACGGCTGCTAAGAATGTACCAGCGCTCAGGAATTCAGAAACTCGTTCGTTCAACCGGAATACTCAACAAACTTTTTTCCCGTTTAGCTGAAATTGAACAGTTCTCTCCTGAAATTCCCTTACAGTTCAGTGATTCATTTATCAGGGAGTTTAATCCTCCTGCTATGAATACACAACTTTCAAAGGGTTCGTTCTCCGATAAGATAAACGGCGGGAGTGGGCTGCGCGGATCGGACTCTATGACTTCTGAAAAGAACCGCTCCGAAGAAAATGTGTTCCGATACCGGCTGGCATTTTCCATCGGCTGCCTTATGGACGTACTCCTTCCCGATGTCAATAAAGACACTATTGAACTGCTGACTAAACTGGGAGCACTTGTTATTTCTCCTCTTGAACAAACATGCTGCGGATCGCTTAATGCTCATAACGGAGATATGAAAACAGCAAAAGAACTGGCCAGGAAAAACATCAGGGCTTTCAGCAAACATGAATATCAGTACCTTATTTCAAACTCAGCAGGATGCGGTGCTTTTATGAAGGAATACGGAGAACTGCTTAAGGATGATCCTGAATTTGCCGGTCCGGCACAGGAGTTTTCATTAAAAGTTAAAGACCTTACAGAATTTTTATCTGAGATTGACCTGCCTTTATTAAAGAGTGATGATTTTAGGAATATAACATACCACGATGCCTGTCATCTTGTCCATTCACAGAAAATCTTTAATGAACCGAGAGTTCTGTTGGGCAAGGTTCAGGGATTGAAGATAACACCTCTTGAAGAATCAACAAAATGCTGCGGCAGTGCTGGAATTTATAACCTGGTACATACGGATACATCCCTTAAACTGCTTGAGGCCAAAATGAAAAATATAAATGATACAAAAGCGGAGGTTGTTTTAACCGGAAATCCTGGATGTATGCTTCAGATTAAGTTTGGTGTTAAAAAGTTCAATACTAATGTAAGGGTGGAACACCCGGCCACATTTGTTAACAGACTCCTTTAGTATGGTAAAATTTGTATCTGTTTCCGGGCCTTACTTTAACTCCAATTAGAATGCAGTCGCAGGTATAAAAAGACCTGCCTGAATTTCAGTAAGAAATTGTCATTTAGTACTTCTTTTCGCATCTGAAGCCCGGGAGTACCTCAGGTATAAATTTGTTGAAATACTCAACATAAATAGATCGTTTCTACTCCAATAATCAATAATAATTATACCCGTGGGTCAATTATAATAGCTTTGATTAGTACATCCTGATTAACTTTTTATAAAGAGCAAATAATAGTGATTAAAAGTAGAATTATAGCCGTAAACTTTTTTGCATTATATGCATAATTTTTTAAGTTTGGCAATTAACTAATTTTCACTTTGTTAAAGTTATACTATCTCCGGGCGCAATCTATTGGTTTGTGCTTGGAACTATTATTTACCTTTAGATTAATTATACAGACGAGATTTATATCAGGTACAGATAAACTGTAACAGGGTTTTTATTGTTCAAAAATCAACCTGCAATCTCAGGAATAACTAATGAAAAAATCTTTACTTGATTACACCCTTCGGATCCGTGTTCCGGTTACGATCTTTGTCATCATTGCCTCTTTTACAATTACCTACTTCGCAGGTAAAGCTGAACGTGATGGAGTTGGATACCAGCCGACTCAGCCGATTAACTTTTCACACAATCTTCATGCAGGTCAGATGAAAATCGACTGCCAGTACTGCCATACAGGCGTTGAGAAATCGAGGCATGCAATGGTACCACCGGTTAATACTTGTATGAACTGTCATAAGATTGCCCGTAAAGACAGACCTGAAATACAAAAACTGACTGCATATTACAACGATGGAAAAGCGCTTCCCTGGAAAAGAATTCATAAGACACCAGATTTCACTTACTTTAATCACAGTGTTCATGTTAATAAAGGAATAGACTGTGTGAATTGTCATGGCGAAGTGAAGAATATGGACAAGGTTCTCCAGGTAAGTTCTTTCACTATGTCCGCGTGCCTTGATTGTCATAGAAATGCACACGAACGTCTTCCCGACGTTAAGGGTATAGCTAAAGGTCCCGATAACTGCTGGGCATGTCACCGTTAACAGGAGATTAAATGGAAACCCAAAAATCAAAACACAAAAGTATAAATCGTAAAAAGTTTTTCTTTTCCATTGGCACGGGAATATTCGGCTACTTAGTAATTAAGTCTGTTCCATTTTCTTTTTTAAGAAAGAAGGAGAATGATAAAGAAGTAGTGATAGCAATAAATCCCGATGCTATACGCAGAACAAAAATAGGTGAGAAGAATGTCTGAAAATCGAGACAACATGAAAAACAATAATTCAAAAGATACTCCTGATATTAATTACTGGCAAAGCCTTGAAGAGTTATACAGAGACCCGAAGGTATCGGAAGCCAGTCACCATGAGTTTAAGGAAGGTGTTACGGATAATTTTAATCCTCTAAATCTTCCGGGTTTATCCAGGAGAAAGTTCCTTGCGCTTGTAGGTGCTTCTGCTGCTCTTGCCGGTGCAGGCTGTTCTGACTACCGTGATAAAGGAGATATCATTCCTTATATAAAGAAGCCTGAAGAAATAACCCTGGGTAAGGCAAACTATTATGCTTCAACCTGTACTGCCTGTGCAAATGCCTGCGGTATCTTAATCAAGACGCGTGAAGGAAGGCCGATAAAGGCTGACGGTAACCCCGATCATCCTGTAAGTAAAGGTAAGCTTTGTGCAAAAGGTCATGCAAATATACTGAACCTGTATGACCCGGAAAGACTGCAGGGTCCCAGGAAGAGAAACGGTGCCACAATCGATAAAATTTCCTGGCTGAATGCCGATAACGAAATTTCCGATAAGCTCACAAAAACCGACAGCAAAGAAATTGCTGTAATTACGAAAACAATTAATTCACCTACGGGCAGGAAGGTACTTGATGACTTTAAAACTAAGTACCCGTCGGCAAAAGTCTATTCGTATGAACTCTTTAACAATGCTGCAAAGAATGCTGCCTGGCAGAAAAGTTATGGAAGTGGGTCATTTCCATTGATAAAATGGAATAAGGCAAAAATCATCGTCGCACTGGAATCTGATTTTCTCGGAACTGAAGGAAACACAGTAGAAAATGCAAGATTATTTGCTGAGGGAAAGGATGTATCGGATCTTAAGAATTTTAACAGACTATATGTTGCTGAAGGGAATATGTCATTAACGGGAAGCAACGCTGATTACAGAATGCGTATTAATCCTGTTAACCAGTATGAACTTGTAGAACTGCTGATTAGTGAGCTCGGAGGTGGTGGAAAGGGACTTGCACCTGAAGCTTTTGCAGAAAAACACAACCTGCCTTTGAAGTCCATTAAACATATGATTTCAGACCTTAATAAGTACCGGGGCAGTTCAATTGTATATGCCGGTTATAACCTTCCCGAAGAAGTTCACATAGCAGTAAATCATTTAAATCATTTGCTTGGTAATGATGCGATGTATCGTACTGATCAGTCCGAGTCTTTGGTCCTTCCTTTGTCTTCAAAAGATGAATGGAGTTCACTGATTGCTAAAATGAAGAATGGTAACGTGGTTGCAGTTATTCATTACGACAGTAATCCTGTTTATCATCTTCCAAATGACCTTGGTTATAAAAATGCACTAGATAAAGTGCCTCTCATTGTAAGTATGACCGAAAGTGAAAACGAATCCTCAGAACCGGCAGATTACGTTCTTCCTATCAATCACACTTATGAATCATGGGGTGATGCAAAAACAAGAACAGGAATTATGTCTCTTCAACAGCCGGTTATATGGCCGATTTTTGATACCAGGCAGAAAGAGGCTGTTCTTCTTAACTGGATAAACGGAGAGCCTGAGCAATTCGATTTCAAAGTCTACCACAAATACCTGATGAAGAACTGGAAGGATACTATTTACGCTTCCTTAAAGCCTGCAATGGATTTTAACCGGTTTTGGTTAGGTGCTCTTCAGGATGGAGTTATGCTTACCGGTGAAGGTACAGAATCAAAAGGAACTTTTAATGCTTCAGCTTTTCAGTCGGTCGGAAATAAATCTGAAGCATCGGATGGGTATACCATTTTACTCAGAGAAAGCTATGCAACCGGCGACGGTACTTTTGCCAACAACGGGTGGATGCAGGAACTTCCTCACCCGGTTTCTAAGATAACCTGGGATAATTATGCCGCAGTATCGAACACTACAGCAAAAGAGCTTGGCGTTAATTCTGATGATCTAGTTGATATTGAACTTGACGGTCGTAAGCTTCGGATGCCGGTATTTATTCAGCCCGGCTCAGCAGATAAAACACTAACGATAGAACTTGGTTACGGAAGATCAAAAGTTGGAATTGTTGGTACCGGTGTAGGATTCAATGCAAATGTGCTTTTATCAAAGGACGGAGGGATTTCTCCCTGGATATACACAGATGCGGCTGTTAAAAAAGCAGGAGGGACTTATAAACTTGTAACGGCACAGGAACATCACGCATTTGATAAAGATCTGACACGGGATGCTGTCGAGAAAAGACACATTGTTCGTGAAGGAACGGTTGAAGAATATAAAAAGAACCCCGGGTTTATTCGTGAAGAAACTGAAGAGGAGAATAAGAGTCTCTATCCGAACTATGAATACACCGGAGTTAAATGGGGAATGGCAATTGATCTGAACAAATGTCTTGGCTGCGGAGAGTGCGTAGTAGCCTGTCATTCCGAGAACAATGTGCCGATAGTAGGAAAAGATCAGGTAGATAAAGGCAGGGAAATGCACTGGCTTAGAATCGACCGGTATTATTCGGGTTCGATTGATGAACCGAAAGTAAGTGCGCAGCCTATGCTGTGTCAGCAATGCGACCATGCCCCCTGCGAGAATGTGTGTCCTGTAGTTGCTACGACCCATAGTCCCGATGGTCTAAACCAGATGGTTTACAACAGATGTGTCGGTACCAGGTACTGTTCGAACAACTGTCCCTATAAAGTCAGAAGATTCAACTTCTTCAATTTCAGAGATCATTTCAGAGATTCTTACCAGGAGAATAATCTCTTTAATCTTATTTATAATCCCGAAGTAACAATAAGATCACGTGGTGTAATGGAGAAGTGTACATTCTGCATACAGCGGATAATGGAAGCAAGAGCTGACGCGATAAGAGAGAAGAGAGATTTGAAAGGTTCGGATGTAAAAACAGCCTGCCAGGAAGCCTGCAGCACAAGTGCAATAAAATTCGGCGATATAAATGATAAAGAATCTGATTTCCACAAATACAGAAATCATGAATTAGGATATTATGTACTCGACTTTGTAAATACACATCCAAATGTTACCTACATTGCCAAATTACGAAATACTCATTCGGAGGAAGTTTAATTGAAAGAACCAGAGATTACTGATTATCCATTTGTCGACTACTCCAGGGAGATTCCGGTAGTAGAAGGCGGTTTGACCCGTGCCGAGATCGAGCAGATTGTAGCCAAACCCATGGATACAAAACCGACAAAGAAGTACCTGATCGCTCTGACAGTATCGGTCAGTTTTCTTCTCTTCGGGGCTATATGTCTTGCCATCAGTTTTTATTACGGCGTTGGAATGTGGGGCAATGATCAGCCTGTTGCCTGGGGATTCCCGATAATCAACTTCGTTTTCTGGGTAGGTATTGGACACGCAGGAACACTCATATCGGCTATTCTTTTCCTGCTGAGACAGAGGTGGAGAACAGGTATAGCGAGATTTGCCGAGGCAATGACGATTTTTGCTGTAATGTGTGCGGGACTTTTCCCCCTGATTCACGTAGGGCGACCATGGCTTGCAGGCTACCTGATTCCTTATCCGAACCAGCACAGTCTATGGGTTAACTTCATTTCACCGCTGGTCTGGGACGTGTTTGCCGTATCAACATATTTTACAGTATCCCTGGTATTCTGGTACACGGGTCTTATACCTGACTTTGCAATGCTGCGCGACCGGACAACATCTAAAGTTAAAAAGGTGATATACAGGATCTTTAGTCTTGGCTGGAGACACTCAAACCGTCAATGGCAGCATTATGAAAAAGCGTATATGATTCTTGCAGGACTCGCCACTCCGCTGGTATTATCTGTTCATACAGTAGTTAGTTTTGACTTTGCAGTAGCAGTGCTGCCGGGATGGCATTCAACCATATTCCCTCCTTATTTCGTAGCCGGTGCTATATTCTCAGGGTTTGCGATGGTAGTTACCGTTCTGATTTTCGTAAGAAAAGTATTTGACCTGGAAAACATAATAACCATCAATCATCTTGATAATATGAATAAGGTAATTCTGCTTACAGGATCGATGGTAGGTTATGCATACGGTACAGAATTCTTTATGGCGTGGTACAGCGGCAATCCTATTGAACAGTTTGTATTTATAAACCGTGCGTTCGGTCCTTTTGCCTGGTCGTACTGGATAATGGTCAGCTGCAACGTTCTTTTCCCGCAGCTATTCTGGTTCAGGAAAATCAGAAGGTCTGTTCCTATTATGCTTGTAATAGCGATACTGGTCAATGTTGGTATGTGGTTCGAAAGGTTTGTAATTGTTGTAACCTCTCTGCACAGAGATTTTCTGCCGTCGAGCTGGGGAACTTTCGTTCCTACCATATTTGATATCGGTATACTCGCCGGAAGTTTTGGTTTATTCTTTACTTTAGTAATTCTTTTTACGAAAACATTACCCGTTGTTTCAATGTCGGAGGTGAAGGCAATGTCGGATGGTGCACAGCCTTCCCATCAGGGAGGTCATGAATAATGGATAGAACAGAAAAGTTATTCGGTATTACAGCCCTTTTTGATAATCCTGATTCTATCATAAACGCTGCAAAGAAAGTTGTAAGTGAGGGGTATAAGAAGTTCGATGTTAATACTCCTTATCCTCTTCATGGTATGGATCCGGCTATGGGATTAAAAAGATCCAGGCTTGGATTCGTTACATTATTCTTCGGATTCTCGGGTACAGCTTTTATTCTGCTCTTCATGTACTGGGCTATGTCAATTGACTACCCGATGGTTATAGGAGGGAAGCCCTACTTTTCTTTGCCTGCTTTTATTCCGATTACTTTCGAATTTACAGTACTGCTGGCTGCTTTGTCAACAGTATTCGGGATGATCATGGCATTCTTCAATCTGCCTTATAATAATCATCCCCTTCACGATACAGATTATATGAAAAGGGTTTCCGTCGATAGATATGGACTTGTCATTCTGGCTGAAGATCCATTGTTTGATGAAAGTAAGGTTGAAGAACTTTATCGTAGTCTTGGTGCGGTAGAAATTGAGAAAGTCTATTTCCCTGAAAAAGTATCTTACCCGGTATTCGATGCGAAATTTATAACGTTTCTTATAATAGTTGCTCTTGGAGTTTCCGCATTAACTTACTTCACATTGAATAAATTTATGTATATGGTGCCTTACAACTGGATGTCTGAACAGGATAAAGTAATTCCCCAGGAAAAAAGTGCTTTCTTCTCGGATGAATTCGGAATGAGGGAACCGGTGGAAGGAACAGTTGCCCGGGGGTTTGTTCCCTACCCATATATGGGTATAGCAGAACCGAAGGAATATCTGGTAAATCCTGTACTGCCGACAAAAAAATCAATTGAACTCGGCAAAAGGAAGTTTCTCACTTTCTGTTCACCATGTCATGGCAATCTGGCCGACGGCGACAGCAGGCTGAGGGGTCAGTTTCCAAGCCCTCCTTCGCTTCATACAGAAAGGGCCATCAACTTTCCTGATGGAAGGATTTATCACGTAATTACAAACGGGCAGAATGCTATGCCTTCATATGCAGATCAGATTACACGTGAAGAAAGATGGTCGATTGTTAATTATATAAGAGTTCTTCAGCGGGCTAAAAATGCAAGCGACGCTGATATCCAGGAAATTAAAAAGGAGTCTTCCAGCAATGTCCAAAAATGATTCCGGATATGTAAAGCGGGATTTACCGCAGAAATTTTTAACCATCGGATTTACCCTGCTTGGTATCGGACTGGTCCTGGGAATAATAGCCTATATTATTGATCCTCAGAGAGCATCTTATAGCTACCTCACTTCTTTTATGTTTTTGATAAGTATTGGTGTTGGTTCATTGTTCCTGGTCTCTCTGGAATATCTGTCAGGAGCAGTCTGGAGCACACCTTTCAGAAGGATAAGCGAGTTCTTTGCCGCAACAATACCATATATCGTAATAATAAGCATACCGCTGTTCTTTACATTGCATGATATATTTCACTGGACACATACTTCAGTGGTTGAAAGTGATGCTGTACTTAAATCAAAAGAAGCTTATCTGAATATTCCGTTCTTTCTAGTTCGTAATGTCGTCATCTTTCTGATATGGACATTATTTTATTTCCTTATTACACAAAGATCAAGGAAACAGGATGAAACAGGAGAACAGGCGCTTACTTCAACAAATATCAAACTCTCAACGGGATTCATATTTATTTTCGCAATTACCATCACTATGACTGGTGTTGACTGGATGATGAGTCTTGAACCTCACTGGTTCTCTACGATCTTCGGAGTCTATTACTTTGCTGGTACTGTATGGTGTGCACTTGCGCTTCTGACTCTTGCTGTAGTTCTCCTAAGAGAGAATGGTTACCTCGTACCGGGATTAAAGAATGATCACTATTATAGTCTTGGTACAATGATGTTTGCTTTCACTGCGTTCTGGGGTTATATCGCATTCTCACAGTATATGCTAATTTGGTATGCTGATCTTCCTGAGGAAACTTCATGGTTTTTCCATCGCTGGGAAGGAGGCTGGATATATGCGTCAGTTATTTTGATTATAGTGCATTTTGTTGTACCATTCTTTGCATTGTTGTCATTCCCCGCAAAAACGAATCCGAGAAGGCTGAAGTTTGTTGCAATATGGATTTTAGCAGCTCACTTCTATGATCTTTACTGGGTTATAATGCCCGGGATGGTCCAGGCAGGCAGAGCTTATTATTTCAGCTGGATGGATCTTGTATTCCCTGTGGCAGTTGTTGGCTTTGTTATGATAATTTTTAAAATGATGACCAATAAATATAACCTTGTACCTGTAAATGATCCCAAACTCCAGAGAGGTCTGGATTATAGTCTCTAACAGATGAATTTAGGAATTTAACAAAATGAGCAACCTGGAAAAGTTTATAAAAGAAAAAAAAGAAGAGATAAAGCAGGATCCCGGTAAAATTTTTGGCCTGGTATACCCATATGTTTTACTAATAGGACTTGGAATCGGATTATACTATATCAGTCAGATGAACTTTATCGGAAGACAGGAGGTACCCGTTGCTGTTCCCGATACTTCGAGTACCCCGGAAGTTTTAACAATACAGGAATCAAAATTAGTCCCTGCTGCGGATGTTAAAAAATTGTCGCAGCCGACTGATTCACTGGTTGAAGTCGGGAAGAAGATTTTCCAGACAACCTGTGTGTCGTGCCACGGAACGGACGGCAGGGGTGACGGCCCTGCATCGACCGGATTAAATCCTTCACCAAGAAATTTCACAAGTAAAGAAGGGTGGGTAAACGGACCAAAGCTTACAAGCATCTATGAGACGCTGCAGGAGGGTATTAAGGGCAGTGCCATGGTAGCTTATCAGCAGTTCTCACCAACAGAAAAGTTTGCTCTTGCCCATTACATTAGGACAACTTTTGTCCCTGATCCTCCTCCTCCGACCGAGGCGGATCTTACAATGCTTGATCAGCTTTATAATCTATCTCAAAAGAGATTTATCCCGGCACAAATTCCTGTCGCAGATGCTGAAAAGCTTATCATCCGAGAAAATCAAAAGAAGGTGGATGAAGTTATAAGTTTAACTGGAAGAATTGATAAGGATAATAATTCTGCTTCTGCCCTCTTCAAACACGTAACAAGTAATCAGCAAAGAGCACTGACAATTTTGTTGAATTCAGATTCATGGAAAAATAATGAGCAGGAATTTATTAATATAATTGTAAATAATGTAAATCAGGATGGATTTAACGGCAGAGTATTTAATCTTTCTGATTCAGAATGGAATGAACTATTCAATTATTTGAAAAGTGTAATTGCCTGAGGATGGCAGTATGAAAACAAAATTATTATTAGCCTTTTTAGTTTTATCGATCGGGACAGTACAGCTGTCAGCTTCACAGAATGATGCTGATATAGAAGAGCACCTGGGAACATTCCTTCCTCTGGATCTTAAATTTCTGGATTCAGACGGAAATACGATTATGCTGAAGAACATTATTAATAAGCCGACAATTATAGATTTTGTCTATTATGAATGTCCCGGTATCTGCAGTCCATTAATGACTGAAGTGGCACATGTTGCGAATACTTCTGATCTGAAACCGGGTGTCGATTATCAGATTTTATCGATAAGTGTGGATGAAACAGAAACGCCGCAGATTGCCCTTAAGAAAAAGCAGACTTTTCTAAGTTTAATTGACAGTAAACCTTTTCCGGATACAGCGTGGAGATTTTTAACCGGAGATAGTCTCAACATTGATAAGCTTACAAGGGCTGCCGGTTTCAGATTCAAGAGAACTGGCAGAAACTTTATTCATGCAGGTGCACTGATTTTTGTCTCTCCGAAGGGAGAAGTATGCAGGTATCTATACCCTGGATATTCACAGACAAGAGGTTTTGGAATTCTTCCTTTTGACTTTAAAATGGCTGTACTGGAAGCTGCTCAGGGTAAGAAAACCCCGGTAATCGGAAGAGTGCTGCAGTTTTGTTTCAGTTATGATCCCCAGGGAAAAACATATGTGTTCAATATACTGAGGATTTTTGGTGCAGGGATACTCCTTGGAGTAATAATATTTGTTGTTTTAATAAAAGTGAAACCTAAAAAAGATAAGAGAAATAAGAGGTAGAATTTATGGCGAGTGATGCTGCTGCTTTAAATCAGAACGGTCATCCAAGCTACCTGGTTAATACAGGCAAACACCAGGGAATTAAAGCCTGGATACTGTCAACTGATCATAAAAGAATCGGTATACTCTACCTGATTGCTTTATTGTCATTTTTTGCAGTCGGGGTTACATTCGGATTTTTGATAAGACTGGAACTTCTCACACCCGGAAGAACGATTGTAGATGCTCAAACCTATAATGAATTTTTTACGCTCCACGGGGTGATAATGATTTTTCTGTTTGTGATACCCGGTCTCCCTGCGGTGTTCGGAAACTTTTTCCTCCCTATAATGATAGGGGCGAAGGACGTTGCCTTTCCCAGGCTCAATTTGCTGTCGTGGTATCTCTATATTACAGGTGGGTTACTAGTATTATTATCTATTCTCCTGCCCGGCGGTCCTGCTGATACAGGCTGGACATTTTACATCCCTTACAGTGTAAGGACCGGTACTAATGTTATCTTCACAATGACCGCAGCGTTTATACTGGGATTCTCATCAATTCTGACCGGATTAAATTTTGTAACCACAATCCACAGGCTGAGAGCGCCCGGTATGGGGTGGTTCAAGATGCCGCTCTTTTCATGGAGTTTGTATGCCACTGCATGGATTCAAATACTGGCAACCCCGATCATCGGTATTACTCTGCTTCTTGTAATCGTAGAAAGAGTATTTGGTGTAGGACTTTTTGATCCGGCGCTTGGAGGTGATCCTATTTTATTCCAGCATTTATTCTGGATATATTCCCACCCTGCAGTATATATAATGATCGTGCCGGCAATGGGAGTTATATCAGAGATTATCCCGGTCTTTGCACATCGAACCATCTTTGGCTATAAATTTATAGCTTTTTCAAGTATTGGCATAGCACTCTTCGGTTCATTAGTTTGGGCGCACCACATGTTTGCTGCTGGTATGAGTGATACCGGGCAGTTCGTATTTTCGCTATTAACTTTCCTGGTAGCTATCCCAAGTGCTATAAAGGTTTTTAACTGGACAGCTACTCTTTATAAAGGTTCCATCGAACTTGAACCTCCAATGCTGTATGCGCTGGCATTTATATTTCTCTTTTCTATCGGAGGATTAACAGGAGTAATCCAGGGAGCATTGTCAGTTGACATCCAGATAACTGATACCTCATTTATAGTGGGACATTTTCATTACGTGATGTTTGGGGGTACAGGATTCGGAATTTTTGCGGCTCTTCATTACTGGCTTCCTAAGATGTTCGGAAGGATGTATAATAAGAAAACAGCCAAAGTTGCTTTCTGGATAATCTTTGTCGGCTTTAATACTCTTTACTTCCCGATGTTCGTTATGGGCTGGCTTGGAATGCCGAGAAGGTATTATGACTATCTTCCTCAGTATCAGCCATATCATGTTATCTCCACTGTGGGTTCGTGGATATTGATAACAGGACTAATAATTATGTTTTCAAATCTTATTAAAGGACTAAGGAACGGCCCGGTAGTAACAGCTAAGAATATATGGGGAGGGGAGACACTTGAATGGAAAATAGAAACTCCTCCGACGCATGAGAATTTTGATGAAATTCCGATTATTACTGACGGTCCTTATGAATATAAAGAAAATGATCAACCGGTATTAGAAGAGGAGGTAAAGTGAGTGAATTAGAACAATCCGCTGTAACTCACGTGCATAGGGATGATATTGGTACCCGGATGGGAATGTGGCTCTTTCTTTTCACAGAGCTGCTGCTTTTTGGCGGTATGTTTTTCCTTTATTCAGTTTACAGATTTACACACCAGCAGGATTTTCATATTGCCGCTAAAGAACTGAACACTCTCATCGGGACATTTAACACTGCGATCCTCTTAACCAGCAGTTTAACTATGGCGCTTTCGATAGCAGCTATACAGAAGAGAAATATTAAACTATCGATATTCTTCCAGTTAATGACTATTGTCCTGGCTGCCGGGTTCATGATAAATAAATATTTTGAATGGATGCACCATATAAAACTGGGACTTTATCCGGGTGCTGACGTACTATTATCCAAAGGACAGGGACAGGTATTGTTCTACGGTTTATATTATACAATGACCGGGCTGCATGGTCTTCATGTTGTTATCGGGGCAATTGTAATAGCCACAATGACCAGGTTTACTGTGAAGGGAGTTATCACTCCCGATAACTATGTAAAGCTGGAGGCTGCCGGCTTATACTGGCACCTTGTAGATATCATCTGGATATTTCTTTTCCCATTATTTTATCTTATTACCTGAGGTGTTAACGGATGGAAAAACATGCAGAACATCAGCACGATAAACATGTAACAAATTATGGTATATATATATTAGTCTGGCTTGCCCTTATGATCCTAACCGGACTGACAGTTACTGTAGCAGGAATAAATTTTGGACAGCTGACAGTCACAACAGCTCTTGTTATTGCCAGTGTGAAGTCATACCTGGTGCTGACGATATTTATGCATCTCAGGGTTGAACAGAAAGCTTTCAGAGTTTTCATAGGCATAGCATTATTCTTTATAATTATTTCATTCATCCTGTTATTTGCCGATTATTCCTTTTACGTAAGGTGATAAATATATGTTTTCCGGAGCTTCAAATTTTGTAAACTCAACAGACACCACATTCTTCTTCATTGTGGCTGTATCGGTATTTTTCCTGGTAGTGATTACTGTGAGTATGATTTACTTCGTAATCAGATACAGCAGGAAAAGAAACCCCAGAGCTAAGAATATCCATGGTAATATTCCGCTGGAAGTAACCTGGACAGTTATACCCACTATACTGGTTCTGATAATGTTCTGGATGGGATGGGCCGGCTATAAACAGTTAGCTCATGCCCCGGATGATGCAATGAATGTAGATGTGACTGCCCAGATGTGGAAATGGTCATTCAAGTATCCTAATGGTGTTTCATCGGATACCCTTTATGTCCCTGTCAATAAACCAGTGAAGGTTCTGCTGCACTCAAGGGATGTGAACCATTCTTTCTTTGTACCCGCTTTTCGTGTCAAGAAAGATGTTATTCCGAACCGTAACAACTCAGCGTGGTTCAAAGCCGATAGAGTTGGAACGTTTGATATTTTTTGCGCTGAGTACTGCGGGTTGAACCATTCTCACATGCTTAGCAAAGTGGTTGTAATGCCGCAGGATTCTTTTAATAACTGGTTAAATGACCAGGCAATGCAGGACTCTCTTAAGTCGGTGCAGGCTTCTGCTCCGGAATCCACCCCGACAAAATCAGATACAACAAAGGCAATGTGATTTTTTTGAAAGATAAGCTGAAAATATTATCAGAACTTACAAAGATCAGGATTACTATTTTTGTTACCGTAACCATGCTGTTCGGCTTTATCTCTGCTTCCGGTAAACTTGATGCCTCTGCGATTCTACCGACGCTTGGTATTCTTTTTCTTGCCTGCGGATCAGCAGTAATTAATCACTACCAGGAGAGAAATACCGATGCGTTAATGAGCAGGACAAAAAACAGGCCTATACCATCGGGCAGGATATCTCCATCAAACGCTTTAATAATAGCACTCATTCTTGTAAGCAGTGGCTCGTTGATGCTGTATACTGGTTCAGGTCTGCTTGCTTTAGGTCTTGGTCTGCTTAATCTGATTTGGTACAATGGAATTTATACTCCTCTTAAGAAGGTTAACCCGCTCGCAATTATCCCCGGATCATTGGTTGGAGCTATACCACCGGCTGTTGGCTGGGTTGCAGGAGGCGGAAGTATTTCGGATCCTCAAATCTGGATAATTGCCAGTTTCTTTTTTGTCTGGCAGATCCCTCATTTCTGGCTGCTGCTGCTTGTGCTCGATAAAGATTATCAAAAAGCGGGGTTCCCGACATTAACGCAAATATTTAATCCTGATCAGCTTGCAAGAATTACTTTTACATGGATTGCAGCAACTGTTGTAACCTGTCTGATGATACCGTTTTTCGGAAAGCTTCAGTCGCCTTTCATAGGATATGGATTATTCCTGGCCGGCGTCTGGCTTGTCTGGAATTCATTCAAGCTTGTAAGATTTACCAGAGAGAGGATGTATTTCACAACTGCATTCAGGGAAATTAACATTTTTGCGATCCTGGTAGTTCTATTGTTATCTCTGGATAAACTTTTAATATTCTTTTAACATATAATAATGTGAGAAAAATAAATGGATTTTCTTGATAAACTGGTTATACCCCAATCTGCGGAGCATATTCAGTTACTGCATTACCTCCTGATATTGATCCTTTTTCTGTTTATTCCGTATATGAGTGCAGTATTCGGATCAACAATCCTATCACTTTATTATAAAGCAAAAGGATTCAGGGAATCAAATAACATTTACCTTAAATTTTCCAAAGATGTTATTGAAACACTGACAATAAACAAAAGCATAGGCTTAATTCTGGGTATAGTTCCAATAATTACTGCTATGTTGATATATACTCAGCTTTTACAGGGTACTAACTCAAATGTCGGTGTTTATCTGATCTTTTCCGTATTCTTTATGGCAATTGGTCTGATCCTGATATATACATATCGGTATTCAATGACTTTTATGGAAATTTATGATGCTTTCAAAGGGTTTAAACCGGAAGACGAAGCCATTGAGAGGGAAGTTTCTAAGTTTCGTAATGCAAATATCGGACTCAGCGGGAAATCAGGACGTTATGGGATTATCTTTATTTTTCTTGCTGTATGGCTTTTTATCTCCTCAGCTACCGTGGCTGCTTACCCGACAATGTGGGGAAAATATAATATTATATACCTTATGTTTTCCTGGCAGGTCCTTGCACATCTGTTTAGTTTCATTACCTGGGCAATCGCTCTGACAGGTGCTGCCATATTTTTTGCTTTCTTTTACTGGGAAGGCGGCAAACATATACAAGCGGGACCTTATTTTGATTTTGTTAAGAAAGTGGCAACCAGGTTTACTTTCATCGGTGCACTATTTGTCCCTGTCTTTATCTTAACAGATGTATTTGCTTTTCCATCATCATCACTTTCCGGATCGGTATTCTTTTTTGTCACCATCGCTCTTATACTTTTGTTTATTGCATACCATCTTCTGTATTCAATGATTAAAAATAAGGACCTGAGACACAGCGGTTCTGTGTTTTATATGATCCTTTTTACCATACTTGCATTGATTATAAAAGATCAGCTGGTTCTGGAGAACTCCACGGAAGTTCAGACAGCAATTATGAATGTCAAATTTGAAAAAATGATGGCTGAACTCACCGGAGAGGGAAATAAAGCCCCGGCAATAAGCGGTGAACAGATATATAAGAATATATGCTCATCCTGCCATTCATTCGATCATAAAGTAGTAGGTCCCCCGTACGATGAAACCCTTCCCAAGTACGAAGGTCATATTGACCAGCTAATCACTTTTATCAGGAATCCCGTTAAGAAAAACCCGGGATATCCCCCGATGCCAAATCCTGGACTAACACCAGTAGAGGCGGATTCAATTGCGCATTATATAATGGCCACATATAAGAAAAAATAAGCGGTAATCAGAATATCAGTACGTCCTTTCTTTTAATATTAGGGGTTATACCACCTGAAATATCTTTCAAGTTTTACAGGATATACTTATTTTAATTTACAAGATTGAACAATATATATTCGTTCCATTGAATTTTAATAATAATTATACGAGGAGTGAAATGTTTAAGAGAATTTTTACAGTACTTCTTCTCTTAACGGGAATTTTTTCCTGCGCCTACGGCCAGTCGTACAACGGGCCGGATTCCGGGGGAGTAGCATCAGGTGCAATAGTCAGCACAGATAATTTTTCGAAAAATTCATCGGTTATTGAACCAAAAGAACAAATCTGGAATGAAGAGACAGAGATGCCTGCAGGGCAAAGTGAGTTCATTAATTTTGATACCCCTACACCAAAAGAAGGGTCAAATTATTATGAAGATATCGGAGTTGATAATCCAGAGGCCAGCACTCCCTATCCGTTTTTGCTGAAAGATTTTGATGGAATACATATGGGAAACAGCATCCCTCCTGATCCATATTTAGCGGTCGGACCTGATAATGTCATCGTTACAGTCAATACTTCTTTTAGAATCTATGATAAGGAAGGCAACATATTAAAAACAATTACTGCCGACAGCTGGTTTAATAATGTTTTTCAAAATGCGGGGGCATTCGATCCTAAAGTAACATATGATGTGATTGATCAAAGATGGATAATGGTCTGGCTTCAGCAGGATAATGGTTCCCATACTTCTACTCTTCTTCTTTCTGTGTCTGATGATTCAGATCCTTTGGGTACTTGGTATAACTGGGCCTTACCCGGTAATTTAAATGGTACGGTTAATTCCAATACTTGGACTGATTACCAGGGAGTCGGATATGATGAGAATGCAATATATGTAACCGGAAATCAGTTTGTTTTTAACGGATACTTTCAATATGCGAAAATCCGGATTATTCCGAAAGCCCAGTTATATGCAAACACCGCAGGTCCCTGTTCCTGGAACGATATCTGGAATATAAATAGTGGTAATTCTAGTACAATCAGACCAAGCATAATGTATTCCTCCTCTTCAAAATATTATCTTGTGGAGATCCCGTACGTTGCTTCTGCTAATTACGTGAGATTATTTAATATTACAAATCCACTAACTACACCAACTCTGTCTCAGAATAACATTGGCGTCACAACTTATTCAGTGCCGCCCAATGCCTCGCAGCTTGGCGGAGGTACTCCTATTGAATCTGGTGATGTAAGATTGAGGAATGAACCCAAATACCGGGATGGCTTCCTTTACATTGTGCATTCCGTTAAAAATCCTGATTATCAGTCGTATTCAGCACTGCATTATGTAAAGATTAATACTAATACAAATACAACCGATCAGGATTACGTATTTGGTGCAAATGGATTCTGGCATTTTTATCCTTCAATTGATGTTGATATTGATGGTAATGTGGCTTTAACGTACAGCAGGTCAGGAACTACAGAGTATCCTGGTGCATTTTTCACCGGAAGACTTGCAAATGATCCCCCCGGGTTGATGGAAAGTCAGCCTTTAGCCGAAGGTAAGGGGCATTATGATGTTGACTTTGGTTCCGGCAGGAACAGATGGGGCGATTATACCGGGATGGTTTTGGATCCGGTCGATCAGAAAAACTTTTGGGCTTTCTCAGAATTTGCTCCTGTAACGGACACATGGGGTACCTGGGTAGGCAAGATAAGAGTTGAGCCCTGGGTTGGTCCCTATCTGGTTTCTGTAGCCGATTCTCTTGATTTCGGCAATGTTGAGGCCGGTTCGACCGGTGATACTCTATCAATAGGAATGGCTAATTATGGGTTCAACGATGTTGTAATTACTGATATTCCATCGGATCTGGGTGCCTTTCATTTGTTAAATAATTTATCATTCCCGATTACACTAAGCACATATGATTCTCTTACTATTCAGTATGTTTTTCAGCCACCAACGGTAGGACCATATTCTGAGATATTAACTATCAGCAGTAATTCTACCGGATTCCAGAATATTCCGTTAAGAGGCAGAGGATATGAAATCAATCCTGCAGTTAAAGATAATTTCTACGCTGTATCGGGTAATGTAAATGGAGGCAGCTTATATACCATAAATGCAGAAACTGGGGCAGGAGTATTGATTGGCAGTGCTACTTATGATGATATCAATGGATTCAAATCCTTAACCATAGATCCTCATACCGGTATAATGTACGGATTGACAAATGTTTCCGGTAATGCAATAATCTCCAGGATAAATTCGGAAATGGGTGATGCATACACTTTATATTCGCTTCCCCTGGGTACAGATATGCATGCAATAGCGTTTGATACTGCCGGAACTCTCTATGGCTTCCTTAAATCAAAAGATATTTATACAATTGATTTATCCACCGGAGCTTATACTAATGTTGGCGCATCAGACGTTGCTATTTACTCTGCAGCCTTTGATCCCCAAACCAATGTACTATATGCTACTGCCTATGTTTTAATAGGAAGCAATAAAGACAGGATCTATACTATTGACCTTACAACCGGTGAATCGACTATAATCGGAAATACAGGCTTTAATACTTATACCAATGATCTTGCTTTTGATCCTTCCGGCAATATGTACGGAGTGATCGGATCATCAAGCGAGGATAATAGTTTTATAAGCATTGATAAAACAACCGGAACAGGCACCATTATTGGCTCGATTAACTATCAGAATATAACGGGATTAGCTTATTCGAGTTCAGGAATAACGGGTGTAGTACCTGATAATAATACACAGCTGCCGAAAGATTACAGTCTCAAGCAGAATTATCCGAATCCTTTTAACCCTTCAACTAAGATAGAATATACCCTTCCGGTATCCGCAGGTGTCAAAGTGGTTATTTACAATCTCCTGGGTGAGGTTGTAAATGTACTTGTGAATTCACAGCAGAATGCCGGTAATCATTCAGTGATCTGGAATTCTAAAGATATGCATGGAAGTAAAGTCGGAAGCGGCGTTTATTTCTATGAACTGAAGGCAAATGGATCAAATGGATCTGATTTCACACAGGTCAGGAAAATGATCCTTTTGAAGTAGTCTTTTAATCCAATCAACACTTGAGAAAGCCGGAATCATAGCCGGCTTTCTTTTGTTTTAAACGAAATCGACCTAGAAAACTTAATTTTATATACCATTCATATTAATTATATTACAAGATTCAATTTCAGAACAGCTAATCAGAGAGTGGAGAAAGTATGCATAAATTCCTTGGTACTTATAATGTAGTACCATCACTTCCTGAGAACCTTGAAAACCTCAGAGAAGTAGCTTATAATTTGCACTGGACATGGCATTCAGACTCAAGAGAGCTTTTCAGAAGACTCGACCGGGAATTGTGGGATGAGACTAACCATAATCCTGTAATGATTCTCGGCAATGTGAGTCAGGAACGTCTTGAGGAGGTTTCGCACGACGATGGTTTCATCGCACACCTTCATCGCGTGTACAATAAACTCCAGGAATATCTTAATGAGAAGACATGGTACCAGAAGAATTATGATTACACATCTTCATTCAACATTATATATTTTTCTGCTGAATTCGGATTAACGGAATCTCTGCAAACTTATTCCGGAGGACTTGGTGTACTGGCAGGTGATCATCTGAAAGCAGCCAGTGACCTGGGTGTTCCTTTGATAGGGATGGGACTCCTTTATAAAGAAGGTTATTTTCAACAGTACCTGAATTCGGATGGCTGGCAGCACGAACGTTATGAAATTAACGACTTTGATAACCTGCCCATGGAACTCGTCAGAAATGATAAAAATGATCCCCTTACATTGTCTGTATCTTTTGCCAACAGGGAAGTATTCTTCCAGGTTTGGAAAATACAGATTGGAAGGATTCCGCTGTATCTGCTGGATACCAATGTGATGATGAACTCGGAGGACGACAGGATCATTACAAGGACCCTGTACGGGGGAAATGTTGAAACCAGAATTGAACAAGAAATTATTCTTGGTATTGGAGGAATAAGAACTTTGCATGCCTTAGGCATCAGACCCATGGTATGCCATATGAATGAGGGGCATTCTGCATTTCTTTCGCTCGAGAGGATCAGGTACCTCATTCAGAATGAAGGTTTAACATATACCGAGGCTAAAGAAATCGGATACTCTTCCAACATTTTCACAACCCATACACCTGTACCGGCAGGAATAGATGTCTTTGCTAATGAACTGGTTGAAAAATATCTCGGTAATTATTACAGGAATGAATTAAAGATTTCAGATAAAGAGTTTTATTCGCTCGGCACTATTTACAGAGATAAAGAATCAAGTGTTTTTAATATGGCTCATCTTGCCATGAATACTGCGGGTTATATAAATGGTGTAAGTAAACTGCACGGAAAAGTTTCCAAAAAAATGTGGGTCAGCGGTTTCAGGGATGTACCTTTCAATGAAATACCAATAGGAAGCATTACGAATGGTGTTCATATCCGTTCCCATATATCAAAGGAAATGGAAGAACTACTTGTTCAATACATCGGAGAAAAGTGGCTTGAAAATCCAGCCTCTCCGAGCCTCTGGCAAAGAATAGATAAGATTCCCGACGAAGAACTATGGAGAACCCACGAAAGAAGACGGGAAAGATTAGTTGCTTTTGCTCGAAGAAGACTTATTAAACAGGTTAAATCAAGAGGAGGCAGCCAGTCTGAAGTCACTACGGCCTCAGAAGTTCTGGATCCCACAGCCCTGACTATTGGGTTTGCAAGACGGTTTGCTACTTATAAAAGGGCTACGCTTTTATTCAGGAATCTTGAGAGACTGAATCAGATACTGAGTAACCGTAATCTTCCTGTTCAGTTTATAATAGCTGGAAAAGCACATCCTAAGGATGAAGAAGGTAAAAAACTGATCCAGGATATCTGTGAGATATCAAAAGATGATGCGTTCAGGCGAAAGATTGTTTTTATCGAAAATTATGATATTAACGTTGCACATTACCTGGTGGAGGGCTGCGATGTGTGGCTTAATACACCACGGCGTCCTCTTGAAGCCAGCGGAACATCCGGTATGAAGGTGATAGCTAACGGAGGACTAAACTTCAGTGTTCTGGATGGTTGGTGGGATGAGGGATTTGATCCTGAGTTAGGCTGGAAAATAGGGAACGGTGAGGAATACACAGATCCTGATTATCAGGATGAACTTGAATCACGCCAGCTTTATAATACACTGGAAACTCAAATTATATCCTTATTTTATTCAAGAGGTGAAGATGGGCTTCCGCGTGAATGGATTCAGAAAGTGAAAATGTCCATGAAGAAGCTTGGGCCTTACTTTAATACGCACCGGATGGTTCAGGAGTATTTTGAGAACTATTATAAAGCCGCCGTTGAAAAGCGTCAGATATTCGCTGAAAAGAAATGGAATAACGCAAAAGAACTTGCCGCATGGAAAGAAAAAATGCATAAAAACTGGAGTAATATACGGCTTATTAACCTTGTGAATCCTGATAACTCTAAGTCTGTTTTTGTTGGAGGAGAGCTATCCATTACTGCTGAGCTTTCTTTGGGTGAACTCACTCCACACGATGTAGAAGTGCAGGTTTATTATGGACCTGTCGATCAGCAGGATAATCCGGAGTATAATGAAACAATTGTGCTTAATTCCGAATCACGCAAAACAAAGGAAGGCAATTATAAATATACCGGCAGTATAACTACCAGGCGATCAGGACAGCAGGGTTTTACTATCCGTGTTCTACCGAAACATGATCTACTGATAAATCCATTTGAGATGGGATTAGTATACTGGGCCTGAAAACGTGACTATAAAAAGATAACTTATATGAATTAATGAAAACTGCAAAGATTCTATGCAGTTTTTATATCTGCATCATTGATTATCTGCTCAAATAATTCCGGAAGATTATTAAAGTCGCTCTTCCTGAGGTATTCGTTAATATTTGATTGGAAGTCAGTATTCATTTCCGACGTGAAATACCGAATAATCCCCATTGTTAAATTTTCTTTGTTTCCGGGCTCGACGATAATTCCGGTATAACCATCAATAACAAATTCGCTCAGTCCTCCGACCCTCGTAGCAATTACGGGCTTTCCGAAACTATACGATACATTAAGTACGGCGCTTTGGGTTGCACTCCTGTAAGGCAGTACAGTTACATCAGCTGCTGCATAGAACTTTGCTACTTCTTCATTGGGTACAAACTTGTTAACCAGGACAACATTATTTTTCAGTCCGAGTTTTTCAATACGGGTGATATATGAAGATACATCATCATAGAATTCCCCAACAATGAGAAGTTTAAGTTCAGGGATCTGACGAATGGCTTCAGGCAGAGCTTCAATCAGTATATCCAGTCCTTTATATTTCCGGACGTACCCGAAGAACAAAATTACCTTATCATTATCAGAGAGGTTCAGTTCTTGTCTGCTTATATCTCTGCTGTAATCTTCACCGGAGACGTAGCAATCGAAGGGTGGGAGAGACGAACGGTATATTTTTCTGCCATGAGAAATTTTTTCAAGATCTTTTGCTACTACCTCTGAGAGTGCAAGAAAACTGTCAGCGTTCTTTAATCCCAGCTTAGTCAGAAAGTTATCAACAAATCTCGATTCGTGTGAGATAAAATTTTCGGTAATGAATAATATTTTTCCCTTATAATTAGTTTTTAGAAAAAGGGAAATAGTATAATGGCAGGGTCCAAAAAAAGGCTGCCACCAGTCGAATACCACGAGGTCTGCGTTCTCCTCTTTTATTCTTTTAGCAGTCTTTAACCAGCTGACAGGTGATATAGAATTGATTATTCTTTCATTCGGTACTTTTATTGAAGTTAACTTGCTTTCATCATATTGTGTAGTTCCCGGGAAAAGAAAGTCCGGGTAAAGGAGAGTATAGTTAAATATTTTGACGTCGAATACTTTACTCAGGCTGTTGAAAAGATAGGACACATAAGTAGAAGGCCCGCCTCTATAAGGGTAAGCAGGTCCAACAATTACTATTTTCTTCCGGGAAATTTCTCTCATGCCAAATGTTTTTATTCATTCAGCCGAAGTTACACAAAAATGGTATGACGAAAAAATAAACCGAATGAGAATGATTAACGATAAAAATCTGTGTCATCATCAGGCATGTCATCTTCGTCTTCGGAAGACATTGTAAACATAGAGCTAAGCATATCCTTAAATTGTACTCCGTTTTCCATTCTGAACTTACTTAAAATAGAGTATTCAGTAAGGCCGTGAAGTACAAATTCCATCATCAGCAGGTGATGCTTTTTATCAGCGTCCGGAAAGTATTTCTTTACAATGTTTGAAAGTCCGGGTACATTATTCAAAGCTTCTTCATATTCTTTCTCATCAAGCTCATTAAGGATATCGACAAAATTACCTTTATTGAACCAGTTGGTTATCTCCTGGTAGATATTCGTGTTTTGTGATTTTTTAAGCTTGTCGGGAGTAGGGAAGTATTCGGCAAAAATACTTCTGACAGCCTTGCTTATAAGAATATGTGCTACCTTCGACGGACCTTCCTGTTCACCCTCATATACCAGTTCTATCTTGCCTGTGATTGAAGGTATTACACCGTAGAGGTCGGAGACTCTGGCAAAGGTGTCTGCTTCTTTGTTTATGATAGCTCTTCTTTCCGCAGTACTTATGAGATTCTCATAAGCCGAGATTGTTAATCTGGCCGATACGCCGCTTTTAGCATCTATATATTCGCTCTGACGCGCTTCGAAAGCGATCTGCTCCACAAGATCTTTTAATATATCATGGATATGTACTACATTTTTTTGCTGATCTGCAGATCTTGCTTCCTGTTCAGTGATCGATCTCGATATCTTAATTGACTTTGGATAGTGAGTTAAAATCTGGCTGTCAATTCTATCCTTCAATGGCGTAACAATAGAACCGCGGTTCGTGTAATCTTCGGGATTAGCAGTAAATACAAACTGTATATCAAGAGGAAGCCTTACCTTGAATCCTCTTATCTGGATATCATTCTCCTGCAGAATATTAAAAAGTGCGACCTGTATCCTTGCCTGGAGATCAGGAAGTTCATTTATTACAAAAATTCCCCGGTGGGATCTCGGGATCAAACCAAAATGAATTACTCTCTCATCTGAATAAGGAAGTCTCAGCGATGCTGCCTTAATAGGATCAACGTCCCCGATCAGATCTGCCACAGAAACATCAGGAGTAGCAAGTTTTTCTGTATAACGCCCGGAACGATGCAGCCAGGAAATCTTCGTGTTATCCCCTTCTTTTTTTATCAGATCTCTGGTCACATTTGAAATTGGATTAAAAGGATCTTCGTTAAGATCACTGTCTTTTACAACGGGTATATATTCATCAAGCAGGTTTATCAGGAGACGCGCAATTTTTGTTTTTGCCTGACCGCGCAGACCGAGAAGAATGATATTATGCCGCGAGAGGACTGCAGTCTGTATATCGGGAATTACCGTTTCTTCATATCCTATGATTCCCTCAAATGGATTCTCTCCTTTCTGAAGTGAACAAATAAGATTCTCCCTCAGCTCATTTTTAATTGATCGGGTCTTGTAATCACTCTTCTTAAGTTCTCCAAGTGTAGATATTGAAAGTAAATCCATCAAAACTCCTGTGTTTTTGTAATATGAAGGCAGAAATTTATTTCATTCTGCGTCTACGGTTCCTGATATAATCTTCAAAAATATATTCTCCGAGTCCGGTAAGACTGCTATAGAACGCGCGGCCTTTATTTATTGATGTGAATTCCCTTACGAACTGCTGAAGGTAAGGATCACGGGCAATCATAAACGTTGTAATGGTAATGCCGAATTTTCGGCATCTTGCAGCCTGGTCAAGCGTCTTATTCACAATTTTCCTGTCTAATCCGAAACTGTTTTTATAGTATCGGGCACCTTCTTTCAGACAGGTTGGCTTGCCGTCAGTTATCATAAATATTTGTTTATTAGATGTCTTCCTTCTTCTAAGGATATTGAGTGCCAGGTCGATACCGGCTACTGTGTTTGTATGATAAGGTCCAACCTGCAGGTAGGGGAGATCCTTTATTGCAATTGGCCAGGCATCGTTCCCAAACACTATGATATCAAGAGTGTCTTTCGGATATTTGGTTGTTATTAGTTCTGAAAGAGCCATCGCAACTTTTTTAGCGGGAGTTATTCTGTCCTCACCGTATAGTATCATTGAATGGGAAATGTCAATCATCAGCACAGTTGAGGTTAATGCTTTAAAATCTTTTTCCTCTACTTCAAGATCATCCTCTGTAAGTTTGAAGTCATCAATACCATGATTTATCTGTGAATTCTTTATTGAATTAGTTATATCTATCTGATCCATTGTATCTCCGAAACTGAATTCACGTCTGTCGGAGGTCAGCTCGTCACCGCTGCCGGAATAGGGTGTTCTGTGATTTCCGCGTTTGGATTTTTTTAGTTTTCCGAAAATCTCTTCAAGTGACTGTTTACGGATCGACTGCTCACTTTTTGCTGTTATAACAAAAATATTTTTATCCGGATCTTCTTCTATGTAATTTCTATCTTTAAGTTCATCGATAAAGTCACCCATACCGTAGTTATTATCGGTAAGATTATATTTCTTATCCAGCTCATTCATCCAGTCGAGAGCCTCGCTCACATCACCGGACGTAATCGTCAATAACTGCATAAATATCTTCAGCAGGTCTTCAAAACGGTTCTCACCGCTGGTTCCCGGAATAAATTCCGTAAATCTGTGTCCTATCATTTTATTTTTTTGTTTGTTAAGCTCTTAACCCTAATTTGTGCACTAAAGTTCAGTAATGCAAGGAAAATATTTACGGTTTACTTCAAATCACCTGGAACCGGTGATTTTACGTATCATACTGAGGGCATACACGTTTGTCCGTTCAACTTTAAAAGCCAGTCTGTAGTGCCGCAGGGCAAGTCCTATATTTCCATCCCTGTAGTATGCGTCTGCAAGTCCGATTAATGGTTTAGCCTGCCCGGGAAAACGGTTGACGACATATCGAAAATACTTAACTGCGTCGGCTATTTTATTGACTCCCAGCAAATCATAACCGAAAAGGCATGTCTCATTGAGGGAAGTATCGTAAAGGCCGGAAGAATCTATTAAAATCTTTCTGTATTCATTGACGACAGAATCAATGCCTGCTGCCATATATACAGACATCAGCCTGTCTGAAAGCTGCGCAGACGGGAATTTAAAAGTATCATCAAGTACCATTGAGGCGAGGTCAAAAGCTGCAGCACTATTATTTCTATCTCGTAAATTCAGGAGATCAACGGCAGCAAGTTTCTCAGCCGGATAAATAAGAAGCAGTGAAGTACCATCGTAACCTTCGTGAGCAAAATATTTCCTTCCGGCATTATCTTTTCCCATAGTGAACCCAAGACCGTAATTTATCAGTGTGCCGTTTTTTAGTCGTGCCGGAACCAGCATGGAATCAAGTGTTTCCGGTTTAATAAGTTTACCTTCAAGCAGACTAATGGCGAATCTGAGAAGATCTCCTGAAGTCGACAGAAGTCCTCCCCCCGGGTATTTATTGCTCAGGTCAGCCAATGGGGCATTTTCGAGTATTCTAAAGCGATTTCTTTCATACATGCCGGCACGGTGGTAGATGATTTCCTGCTGGTAGCCGGGAATTGTTGAATTCATTTGTGCAGGCTCAAAAACATTTCTCTTAAGATATTCTGCAAAGGATTGACCGGAAACATTTTCTATGATCGATCCCAGCAGATTGTAGCCAAAGGTTGTGTACAAGTATTTAGTGCCGGGTTTATATGCCAGCGTATCTCTGCTTATTATATCAACAGCATCCTTCATTGTAGCATAATGTTTTGTATCATCAAATTCACCCCTGTAGTAATTGCGTATACCCGCTGTATGATTCAAAAGCTGGCGGACGGTAAATATCCACTTTTTCTTTGGAAAATATGGAATATAAGTACGGGCGTCATTATCCAGTTTAATTTTTCCCTTTTTCAACAAGCTGCATTATAGCAACTGCAGTAATAGATTTAGATATAGAAGCTATTCTGAAAAGAGTACTATCTGTTACGGGTGAATAATTTTCAACATCGGCAGCACCTGAATTACCCAGCCACAGGATATCTCCATTCATAGCCACACCTGCTGAGATTCCTGTAATACGTTTATTTATCCTGAACTCCTCAAGATACCGTCTGAGCTTATTCTTAATATCATCATCTTTTTTGTTCCGCCCCGAAGTTGGTCTGCTATCTTGTGTCTCCGGCTTTTTAAGTCTGTCGCTATTTTGTTGGCCAGGAAGAACGGCGGGAAAGCAAAGCGCAATAAATGTGAGGATCAAGAAAGCTATAACTATGTAGCGATTGTTTTTGTTCATTTAAATAAGAAGTGAAAATACAGTGGGTAAATATAAGAAGGAAAAGGGATTGAGATCACCCAATCCCTTATTAAATTTATTTTTTATTATCAGAAAGAGGAATTCTCTTTTCAATAATATTATCAATTAGTTTATAATCTTTTGCTTCCTGGGCCGACAGGAAATAATCTCTGTCACAGTCCTTGGTAATCTGTTCAACAGATTTACCTGTATGCTCAGCAAGAATTTTATAGAGGGTGTCGCGTGTCTTCAGCATTTCTTTAGCGTGTATTTCTATGTCTGATGTCTGTCCCTGCAAACCGCCGACCCATGGCTGATGGATCATAATCTTAGAATTGGGAAGAGCAGTTCGCTTGCCCGCTGCACCGCCTGCAAGAAGTATAGCACCCATACTGGCCGCCATACCCACACAGATAGTTGATACGTCGGGTTTTACGTATTTCATGGTATCATAAATTGCCAGTCCTGCCGTTACACTTCCGCCGGGTGAGTTAATATAAACATTTATGTCCTTTTCTGAATCTTCAGCCTCGAGAAAGATTAGCTGAGCGATTATCAGACTTGCAATATGATCGTCTATAGGAGTACCTATGAAAATTATTCTTTCCCTGAGAAGACGGGAAAAAATGTCCATCCCGCGTTCACCGCGGCCTGTCTGTTCGATGACATAGGGTACCAGCTGGTTATATATTTCAGGATGTTTTGTCATTTAGTTTCCTCTGTTTTAGTATTTGTTAATTTCGATGGATCAACTTTGGTAATCTTGTTATTCTCTTTCAGGAAATCAAGGAGTTTTTGATCCCTGAGACGTTCAGCAAAGTTAGATGATTTATAATAGTTTAGCAATTTATCCTCCGGAAGACCTGTTTTCTCGGCATCCTTCTTCACCAGTTCCTGCAGGTCATCATCAGTCACCTCAATATTCTCCTTCTTTTCAATCTCATTTTTGATCAGATACCACTTAACCTCATACTCAGCATAATTCCGTAATCTCCCTGCCGCTTCCTCCCGGTCGTATTTGCGATAGCCCTGTTTCTTTACTTCCTGCTCCTCACGCTCAATCAGATCACTCAGAAAGTTGTTTACCAAAGATGTCGGCGGAGTAAAATCATTAGCTTTAACTATTTCCTGGATCAGCTTATCGCGGGTAATTTCATCGGTTTTCTGATCATAGTACTTCTGAATGTCTGCGCTTATGTTTTCTCTGAAATCTTTCTCATTATCAATTTTGTCATTGGTAATTTTTTTTAGGAACTCTTCATTAAGCTCCGGAAGAAGGTATTTCTTAATTTCAACAATTTCCGCTCTGTAAAGGAAGTCTTCTTTCTGCAGTTCCTCTTCACCCTTTTCATTTTTTACCTTTCGTTCATCCGAAAAAGTGAACTCAAAGGTATCGCCGACTTTCTTGCCTTTCGATTTCTCTACAATATCCTTCTGAACATTCTCATTAGACAGATCCACATCAAACGTTTCAGGTTTGCTTCCTTCGTAGGGTTCGCCTTTATCATTAAGGCGCTGAAGGTTCAGTTTAATAACAAAATTATTATCCTCACCAACTACATCCTCTTCCACCTGTGAGGCGTTGGCCTTCTGAACATGCATTATCTCATGTTCTATTTCTTCATCTTTAACTTTGAAATCGGGTATATCAAAACTAAGATCTTTATACCCCTTTACTTCGAGTTGAGGTATAACTTCATAATGAACCTTAAAATGAAAATCCTCTCCGGGGTTAAACTTAATATCAGAAAGTACCGGCTGTCCAATCGGCTGAAGATTCTTTTCCTTAACCACTTTCCAGAAACTGCTGTTTGCAACTTTTTCAGAGGCTTCATATTCCAGAGCATCGCCATACATCTTTTTAATCATCGTGAGAGGAACTTTTCCCTTCCTGAAGCCCGGAACCTGAATCTTTTTTGCTTGTTTCTTTACTTCACTATCGATATCCTGTTTTATTTCGTCATACGACATTGTAACTTCCACTTCATTTTCAGAAGCAGATATCTCATTAACTTTTACTTCCAATTTATCCTCTGGTTCTGTTAATAATAAAAATACAAGTGCAGATGTGGGCAACAGAAAACGCACTGCCTGTTTAACCCGCAGCACCCGCCTGTTTTTTGCGATTATAGAACTACAAAGATAATAAAAACTGTTGAAATTAAACATTTTCCCGCGCAACTCAATACATGAAGTACTCACAGGGAAGGTCTGAATTGGAAGCGGCCAAACGTTTCACACTATTTATGGGCAAGAGAAGGTGATGTTATCTATCAGGAATCCGGTTTGGACCCAACTGCGACAATACCTGTGAAATAGCGGATATCTATTCAAAAACGATAGTTAATGAATTAATTTCTGCAACAATGTCTGCTCACGGTTGATTTTTATACTTACTATTTACAAGTTTAAATAAATTCTTCCCTTCAAATTACAGCGCAATCGTATAAGTAGTTTTGTCTGTTAAGGTGAGAATCCCGTCAGGCATATTCCTGAGGGATTAAGAGGCATAAACAAATCTGGTAAAATTTTATGAAGAAAATTACCTTACCGGGGAAAGTTGCGGCATTAGTTCTTTTCTTGTTCCTTTCCGTAAGAATATTTCCTCAGACAACGCCATCATACTCTTTAACTAAACCAACACTGCGTTTTGAACAATTAAATACTTCAAACGGCCTCTCAAACAACTTTGTATTTGATTTAATACAGGATCGATTCGGGTTCTTATGGTTTGCAACTGATGACGGGCTGAATCGCTTCGACGGTTACGAGTTTAAAATTTTCCGAAATGATCCCGATGATGAAAATTCAATTTCAGGAAATTCAGTCTGGACAATAATAGAGGGAAGTAAAGGCGATATATGGATCGGTACGAAAAACGGATGGCTTAACTGTTATGATCCAGTCAAAGAAAAAATCAAAAAATGGAAGCTTGAATCAGATATTACAGAAGAAAATGCCATTACAGTTATTTTTGAAGACAGCAAACAAAATATATGGATTGGGACATACAGGAGCGGGCTGTATAAACTAAATCCTACCTCGGGGAAGATTACCGTATGGGTTCATAATCCCGAAGCCTCTAATTCATTGAGTAATAATTACATCTCGTCCATTGTTGAAGATCATGAAGGAAAAATATGGGTGAGTACATACAGTGGACTAAATCAGCTTGATCCGGAATTACCTTCAAAAGGGTTTACCCGTTTCTATAATATTCCAGGTAATCCTAATAGTTTAAGCAGTAATATTCTTTGGTTTATAACAAGATCTAAAACTGATTCAGGGCTCATCTGGATAGGGACTGCGGAAGGTTTAACTTCCTGTTATACAGATGTCAGAACCTTCCATCAAATTGAAATTCCAAACCCCGGAAATCTTCAGTTCGGCACATCTTCCAGCTCGGTAATTGAAGAAAGAATTAACAGCAAGGAAATATTGTGGATTGATTCGTATGCTGGGTTGATAAGACTTAATATAAGCGATAATACTTATTCCCGGTTTACATCTGATAAAAACAATTTAAAAAGTCTGGGCAGTAATCAGATTAACGGAATGATCAGAGATCGTTCCGGCGTATTATGGATTGCAACCAATAATGGTCTGAGCTATTACTCTCCAAAAGGCACAAAGTTCAATAATGTATTATTGGAAAAAACCGAAATACTGAACCCTTCGGCGCTTTATAATAAAAATGTTAAAGCTATTGCAGAAACACCCGGACGAATATGGTTTGGAACTGATGAAGGTTTGTTATGCGCAGCAAGCTCAGGAAAGAAAAAAATAATAAAAAAGATCTCATCCACCGGAGAACTTAATATCTGGTCGCTAACCACGGACCGTAACGGTTCAGTTTGGATCGGGACCTATGGAAGGGGGATATTCAGATATGATCCTGACTATGAAGAATTAACTCCATTCCAAAATTATGACAGGAGAATTAAAGTCCCTGCCGTAAAATATAATAAGGTTGTATATTGTGATCAGAACAATAATATCTGGATAGGGTATTGGGGTTTAGGACTCGCAATGTACAATCCTTTCACGGAAGAATACAGATCCTGGCAGAATGATATTTCGGATTCGTTAAGTTTAAGCCATAACGATGTGTGGTCAATTTATCAGGACAGCAGAGGAAGGATATGGATCGGAACGAATGGAGGCGGCTTAAACCTTGTCTGGCGAGATAAGGAAAAAGACGACTGGAAATTTTATAAGTATACCTCAGATAAAAATAACGAGCAGAGCCTTAGCAGTAACAGCATTTATTCTATATGTGAAGGGGAGAGTATAGTACCGGAAAATAATGAAACGGTTTTGTGGATCGGCACCAACGAGGGGTTAAACGAGTTAATCGTTAAGTATGATATTAACGATAGAAAACTTCCTGATGTTGAAATAAAAACCTTTACAATTAAAGACGGACTGGCCGATAATACAATAAACTGTATAGTTGAGGATGCCTCAGGCAACCTGTGGCTTGGTACAAGTCTCGGAATTTCTATGTTCAATTCTGAAACCAAAAAGTTCATGAACTTTGACAGGACAGACGGTATTTCAGGCGGCGACTTTAATTATTCCGCTGCCTGTAAAACCGAAAATGGACTTATTCTAATGGGAAGTACGTCGGGACTCAATTATTTTTATCCGGATGACATTAGTCTTTCTGGTTTTGTTCCTCCGGTCCTCATCACAGATTTTCAGATTTTCAACAAGTCAGTCCAGCCTGGAAAGAATGATATGCTCATTTCCTCGGTTTTCACTGCGGAAAGTGTAAAATTATCCTACACACAGAATGTATTTTCGCTTCAGTTTGCGGCGCTTGATTATTCTGCTCCTCTCAATATCCAGTATGCCTACAAAATGGAAGGATTCGATAGTGATTGGATCCTCAGCGGAAAAAGACGCTTTGTTACGTACACAAATCTCAATCCGGGTGAATATACCTTCAAAGTCAAAGCAACAAATAGTGACGGTATCTGGAACAATAATGAAACCAGTCTCAACGTTATTGTAACACCTCCGTGGTGGCAGACAACCTGGGCGGTCAGTTTGTATATCCTGATATTTTTACTTGGTCTGTGGGGTATAATAAAATTTCAGTCGTACAGAACACATCTGCAGCAGGAGCTGAAAATACAGGAGTTTGAAGCCCGTCATCTACGGGAGATAGAAAATATGAAATCCAGGTTCTTTGCAAATCTTTCGCATGAGTTCCGTACACCATTGATGCTCATTAAAGGTCCGCTTGAGCAGATGATCAAAGGAAAATTTAAAACCAACCTCCAATCGTATTACAGGATGCTGCTGCGTAATACTGAGAAACTGCAGCACCTTATAGATCAGCTGCTGGAACTTTCACAGCTTGAGGCAGAAACTATTCCGGTCAATAAACAAAAGTGCGATCTTGTTAATTTATTAAGGACATTCGTTAATCCTTTTATTCCCTTAGCCGAACAAAAAAAGATCAATTTATCTTTCAAACCTTCGGTGAATGAGGCGTTTACCATGGTTGACAGGGACAAACTAGAAAAAATTATCAATAATCTGCTTAGCAATGCTTTTAAATTCACTCCTGAAGGCGGGGAGATTAACGTAAACCTTAATAGAAACGAAATACTGGGCAAAAGTTATATAGTGATAGAAGTTGATGATACCGGGGTGGGCATACCGGACGAATACCGTTCCAGGATTTTCGATCGCTTTTACCAGGTAGATGATACCTCAAAAAAAAATCAAGGTGGATCGGGAATTGGTCTTGCTCTTGTCAAAGAGTTAGTAATGTTACAGAAATGGGACGTTAACGTAAAAAACGGTAGCAACGGCGGTACAAAATTCACCATTACAATACCAGTTGAAGAATCTTTCCGCGGGGAGGAACAAGAGGATATCAATGCAGCCTTCAAGAGGGACGTAATGGACGTATCGGAATTGGTTCCTGGTATGGAAGCCGACCCACTTTCTGATAAAAGTGAAGCATCAGAAAAAAATAGTCCATCAGCACAAAAACCCTCTATACTAATAGTTGAAGATTCACCGGATGTTAGAAAATATATTTCTGACCTGCTGAATCCGGAATATAAGGTAATACAATGTGAAGATGCAGAATCAGGGATTAAATCAGCAGGCGTCAATATGCCGGATCTCATTTTAACTGATGTCATGATGCCTGGTATGGACGGTCTGGAGTTCTGTAACCAGATAAAAAGTGACTGGAAAACGAGTCATATTCCGGTAATAGTACTTACTGCCAAAGCGTCCCATAAAGACAAAATAGATGGACTCGAGACCCGTGCTGATGATTATCTGACCAAACCTTTTAACTTTGAAGAACTATCAGTCCGTATCAGGAACCTTATTGAACAGAGGAGGCTGCTTTGTGAAAAATTCAGTAAAGAAATAAATATCGGGTCATCATCATTTCCCGGAAATCCTGTTGATAAAGAGTTTATGGAGAAGCTTACTTCCCTGATCGAAAAGAACCTGAATAGAAAAGGTTTCAATACAGAAATACTTGCCGAAGAAATGTTCATAAGCAGACGTCAGCTTCATAGAAAATTGGTCGGTTTAACGGGCCTGCCGCCAGGTGAGTTTATACGAACTATAAAGCTTAAAAAAGCTGCCCGGCTTCTGATAGAGAATAACCATAGTATTACACAGATTGCCTATGATGTTGGGTTCGAAAGTCCCGCCCAGTTTACCAGAGCCTTCAAAAAACAATTTAATTGCCTTCCCTCCGAATTCAGCCGGAAGAAAGTCTAAAATATAATCTCTATTTGATTTCGTGTAAAATGAACGTTTTTGTCACAAAAAAACAAAAGGTAGTCACAAATACGCAATTCTGAGGGGATAACAAACCTTACATTTACCATTAAAATAATGTTTGTCGGGATGTAGTCATCATTCTTTACGTTTCATTAGGAGAGGACCGAAAAAATGAAATCCATTAATCATTTAAGGTCTCTGGCTTTTTTAAAAAATGCACGGGAAGAGAAAAAGTCTTTCAGGGCAATGGAGAAAAAAGAACGATGGCTTTCCTTCGGAATTTATACCCTGATAATAATAATCACAATATCACTAATGTTAATCATTTTCAATTTGGCGTTAAAAGTATGAATTCACTGAAAATCGAAAAATATTTTTTTCGGATTCTATATATCCTTCTTTTGCTGACATTAATGTTTGGTATTTAAATATAACTAAGTCTTATCAATTCATATTACAGAGGTGAAAAATGAAGAGGGCAATTAAAATACTATCCGCTATTATTCTGCTTGCAGCTGTTACTGTTAAAGCAGACATATTTTTAGTAACAAATAATAATTCAAGCGGAAGCGGCTCGTTGAAACAGGCAGTGACTGATGCTAATGCTAATGCAGGGGCAGATACAATTCTTTTTGCTGCTGATGTCAGGGGAACAATAAATAATAATGGTGTTCTCTCATTAACGGAGGAACTAACCATTATTGGTCCCGGACCCGGTTTACTTGAGATCACTTCCGGAGGAACCAACAGGGTAATTATTATTAACGATGTATATGACGGGGTTTTTAATATTATAGGACTAACAATATCCGGAGGTACCTGCACTTTTGGTCCCGGTGCAGGAATATATGCAACAACTTCTTACCTGAACATCATCAACTGTATAATTAAGGATAACACAGTTACTTATCCTAATTCCGGGGGAGGCGCTCTTTACTTTCATGCTTATTACGTGGTGATAGAGAATTCTGTGATAATGGATAACGTTAACCAGCTTGGTGGTGCCGGAATGGTCATCAACTCTGATGGTCTTCTCAGGAATACAGCTTTTATTAATAATACAGTAACAGAAGTAAATCCTTATTGGGGCGGGGGTGCAATCTATAATGTCAATGGTACCTTAATAATTGAGAACTGCACTTTCTCCGGTAACGTTCATCCGCTGGCAGGGGGTGGCATTTATAATAACTTATTAGGTCAACTGAAACTTTACAATTGTACTTTTGTTAATAACCAATCAGAGACAGGCGGAGGGATCGCAAATTTTTCTTCCTCATCCGAGGATACAATGATAACTTTATGTAATTCTATCTTTGCTAATAATTCAGCCACAACAGGAAGTGATCTGTATGGAAATTTCAGATCTTATGGTTACAACCTGATTGAAAGCACTGACTCTGCAACGATCAGCGGGGATGAAACAGGAAATATATACGGTGAAGATCCAGAACTTGGAGATCTTACCAGTTATTCGCCCACTGTATATGCACACCCGCCCCTTGCCGGCAGTCCTGTGCTGGAATCAGGTAATAACGCGTCGTGCCTGCTTTACGACCAGAGAGGAATTAAAAGACCCCAGGATGGAAATGAAGACGGAATTGCGATAGCAGATATCGGATCGTTTGAAACGATGGTTGACAGTGATAATGACGGAGTTTCCGATATAGAAGAAAAAGGACCCGATGGAAACGATGACACATATGATGGAAATGGTGATTCTTTCCCGGATTATACTCAGCCGAATGTGACTTCATTGTGGAACTATGATAATTCCTTTTATGTAACGCTAGCTGCCCCTAACGGGGTTATGCTGTTAAATGTATTTGCTGTTGAAGATCCTTCGAAAGGGAATCTTCCTGCCGGTATCTCTTTCCCGGTAGGATTCTTTAAGTTTATGATTGAACTTCAGGGTAACGGTCCTGGTGTAGATGTAATGATTTATTTCCCCCCGGAAGTTTCAGTTACCAACTACTACAAATACGGATCAACCTCCGATTTAACCATGCCGCACTGGTACTTATTTAATTATGATGGCTCTACCGGTGCTGAAATAATTGCTTCAAATCAGGTCAATCTGCATTTCATCGATGGCGACAGGGGAGATGATGACCTAACCGTAAATGATATAATAGTCGATCCCGCAGGACCGGAGGGGACTATTACCGATGTTAAAGATGAAAGTTCAATCATAAATGAGTATCAATTGTTCCAGAATTATCCGAATCCATTTAACCCGTCAACCATTATATCGTTCGTCGTCGGGCAAAGGTCGTTTGTTTCACTTAAAGTTTATGATGTGCTGGGAAGGGAAATAGCAACCTTATTAAACGAAGAAAAACTACCAGGAGAATATCTGGTGGAATTTGACGCTCAGCAAACAACCGGCAGTAAGCAACTTTCAAGCGGAGTGTACTTCTATAAAATCCAGGCCGGCGATTTCGTTCAGGTAAAGAAGATGGTTTTTCTGAGATAATACAATAATTTGGGAGAAAATATGAAATATTATATTGCTGTAATAATTCTGCTTCTTTTTAATTCTTTAATTCTCTCGCAGGAATCGTATTGGGTTAGTGCACAGCTGCCCGGTCCTTTACCTGATAATTATCAATATGCACTAGGTGAAACCTGTGTGATTTTTGCTGATGATACCAGTCAGACTATTTACGCGTTTGACATAACTAACGCAGACTGGCAGGTGTTACTTGTTCCCACACAATCGAATTGGATAGACGCAGCAGCAGATGGAAATGCTGCTATGATTTATAATGATTCGATTGTTGTTGGGTATAGCGCTGTAACACATTCCTTTTCGGCAATTAACTATACTGGCAGCTTAATATCATTAAGCGGGGATGAATACGGCTGCATTGATAACTTTGCATTCTTAGTTACAGATCAGCTGTTTTATGTTTTTGATGTAGAAGATGCACAATGGCATTCGTACAGTTATACACCGCCTGGAGCCGCTCCCTGGGAGGGAGGTGTGCAGGGCAAAGAAGATTATATATACCTGAATCTTGCTATTACTAACTCAACGCCACATACCATAGCAGCGTATAGCTTAATAACAAAAACCTTTGCTGAACTCACTGAACCTTCTATCTATTATAATAAGGAATGGGATCACGGATTTACTTTTTATAGAGAAACCTCAGCAGAGCCGTTCCTGTGCGGCGGCTACAGCGCAATAACAGGACAGTTCAAAATTAAAACTCACAGCAGATATATTACTGAATGCTGGCCCTCTGTTTATCAGGAACTGGTGTCTCCTATTATTTGTAATCTTTTTGTAACAAACGAACAGATCAGCGGTAATACATACCGGTATTATATGTGGGTTTACAATACAATGATTGGAGATTTTGCCGAGTATACGTTTGAATATACTTATAATGGGAGTAATTATGTTCCCATCGGAAACGTGTGCGGCGGTCAGACTGCTCTTGTAATAATAAGAAATGTTGACGAGGGTGATAAACTGGAGTTTCTGGTATATTCCGCGGAGACAAATACATATACACACTTTGATACACCACTGTTTTATTGGAGTTCCTGCAGTTTTGATGCAGGGGGATTAATGATTGATGGATATGATGAACAAACATATTTTCTCTATGATGTACAGACGCAAAATTCTTATAGTCATCCGGTGGAATGGACACAGGGTATCAGTCCGGGTGTAAATGCACGCGGATTATCAAATTACTGGAATGTATTTGCTTACACTGAACAATATGACGATACTGTTCATGTATTCAGTTATACGAGATCCGATGAGAGCTTATATGCATTTGATATAATCGGAAGGGCATCAAATTCCGCTTATAGGGGAAGTGAGTTTTATGGTTTGCTTATTACTGATCTTGGAGTGCCGGTTGAGACATATCTTTATTCTCCTTCCCATAATGTGTGGACAGCAAAAGACCTGGAATCAACGTCATATCGCGGATCAAAAGGAAATTATTTTTACGCAAATTATACCAATCTTAATCAGACTTATTTCTATGATGCACAGGCTAACCAGGAACTTTGGTTCTCTCCGGCTCAACAGTCCTCTTATGTACTTGCACTTGATAGTGTATTCTATATGTATTCAGCAGATGGAAAATATACCGCATATAGCATGCACAAACATTTAACAGGTGAATATACAATCAGCCGGTTTCCCGGGCAACAGTGGGATGGGTATATAGTTCTCTGTCACAACGGTACTTCAGGTAACAGATATGAACATTTATTATACGATGGCTATAATAACATATTTGCCCCCTTAACTTTAACTCCTGAACAGGGAATCAGAAAAAACTCCTGGCCGGGTGGAAAAACTGCATTTGTCGCTACGGAAAACGGGTATCTGTTTGCTTACTCTCCTAATACATCAGTTGCTGTGGATGAGGATACTTTTATATCAGGCAATCTGCAATTTGTGCTATATCAGAGTTATCCAAATCCTTTTAATCCTACCTCAAATATAAAATACTCAATTGCAGAACGAAAGCATATTCTCATAAAAGTTTACGATATTCTGGGTAACGAGGTTGCAACGCTGGTCGACGAAGAAAAACCCGCGGGAACTTATGAAATAGTTTTTAATGCTTCACAACTTTCAAGCGGAGTTTATTTTTACCAATTAAAATCAGGAGAACTGTTTCAAACAAAGAAAATGCTGCTGCTTAGGTAGTAGATAATTATTGAACAACTATTAACAGGAGGAGAGTATGAGTTTTCAGAATCTGATGACTATCAAAGCACTCGTTTGTCTCCTGTTCGGAATTCTGTTAGTTGGCATTCCCGATACACTGCTTTCAATATTTGGTACGGTTTTAGGAGATGGAGGAATGTTTACAGCAAGGGAGTATGGTTCTGCGTTATTCGGGAACCTCTTCCTATGCTGGTTTGCCAGGAATTCAATCGAGTCTGATGCGAGGAAGGCAATAATCCTTGCATTATTTGTTTACGATCTGATAGCCTTTGTTGTAACAACATTTACGATTATTATGGGAGTCCTTAACCCATTAGGCTGGGCTATCGCAGCGATTTATCTGTTCTTTACAATTGGCTTTGGATATTTTATGATAAAAGTACCTGTTGTTAAACCTGAATAATTAGTCGCAAATAGCTTTGGGGTCTATGTATAGGTGGTGGATTATGTTCACCGTCATTGACAGGCCGTATCATGTTCAGATCTTTAAACGAATTTATCATGAAATGGAGGGAGCATATGAAAAAACGGGTATGGTATTTAATAATCTTTGTTCCTCTTTTTTTAGTGGCTTTCGTTAACACCCAGCCGCAGCAAAAACCATTTGGCGGGAATAACGACGTTTCATTTGCAAATAAGCTCTTCACAAGTGTCAAAGGATATGAAAAAACCGTATTGAAATCCGGGTTCTATAAAGGCGAACCTCCCCACGGTAAAATATTAAGATCATATTTTACAGTAGCAGAAGTGGATGGTGAATTCTACCCGGTTATTGTCAAAGATAACTACGGTGGTGAAGGTGCAGATCTTAATACAGTGTCAGAGAATCCCGGTAAATACCTGTTATCTGTCACTATGATGGTAAAAAGAGAAAAAGGTTATGATGAAGACGACCAGAATTGGTTTTGGGTGAAATATAATCCCGATGGTTCGGTAGCGCAGAATGAAAAGGGAGTCGAACTTGCAGGAAGAGTTGCAAAAGGAATGAACACAGGCTGTATCAGCTGTCATGCTACAGCTAAGGGAGGTGATTTCTTTTACGGTAATGATAATAAATAGAATAACGCTTTAGGAGTAACGAAACTGGTTTAATAATTACTATTTGACTCTATTCTATCAATTTATTAAGTTCGTGTGTCCCTATACGGAGGTACAATCACCTATAGGGGGTACCATTTACTTTCAGGCCATAAATGCAAAATTTGATAGAAAAGCTTCAACTTTTAGACATTCCCCGAAGGGAAGCAGAGATTTACCTCGCGCTTCTTCAGAAAAACGAATTCACAGCACCTGAAATTGCCAAAATAACTTCGGTAAGCCGCACAAAAGCATATGAAATCCTGCAGAATCTGGTCAAAAAAGGCCTTGCGGGTCAGAGCTATAAAAATGGTATTAAGATCTTCAGCAGCATCAGTCCTGAAATCGTAATGAAAAGCATCAGCACCGAATATGACAAAAAGAAATCGGTTGCCGATCAGCTTCAGGAAGAACTGATGGAGCTTAAAGCCGCCCAGGCTGAGACTACCGATCCGCTCGATTACATCGAAATATTAACCGAGCAAGAGCAGATAAAGGAAAGATGGCTGTCGATTCAAAATAATACTAAAAAAGAACTGCTGTTGTTTTCCAAGAGTCCCTACTCTTTTTCCCTTGAAGAAAACCTTGATTACGAAAAAGCATTATTGGAAAGAAATGTAGACTTCAAATGTATCTATGAATATTGCGACATTAAAACCGAAGCAGATAAAAATTTGTTTATTGCAACACTTGAAAAATATGAAGATATAGGCGAAGAGATCAGGATAGTAGATAACCTTACAATGAAACTCTGTGTATGCGACAGCACAATAACAATGCTCGCTTTAAATGACCGGGTTTCTCTTAAACCAAGTATAACATCAATGTACGTTAATCACCCGAGTTATGCGGTCTCACTCCGGATGGTCTTTTTCACCTTCTGGTCAAACGGTTTAACCCTCGGAGAGTTCAAAAACAACCTCTCCCGTTATATCCGGGTATAATATTGTTCTTTGCTGAATCAGAACCAGGTATAAAACCATAAACTAAACAATCAACTTAATTCTCTCACTTTTCTCTGGAGATAATATGTTCAAATTATTCAAACTCTCTGTTACTGCAATCTTATTGGCGTTGATTTTTATTGGGGTATCAAATGCTCAATGGCAGGAAGCTGTCGGACCCGACGGCGGTGGAACGACCTGTATTGCCGAACACGATTCTATGATCTTTGCCGGCACTATTGGCGGTGTTTATAGAAGTACCGATAGTGGATTAACCTGGACAAACGTAAGCTCAGGACTCCCGACAACTAATATATTCGATCTCTACTCCACACCTTTCTCAATTTATTCCTGTTCGTATGAAGGAATTTTCAAATCAGATGATGATGGCGAATCCTGGACAGAAACGGATGCGGGGATCGCTACAGATAACGTTTATTCCCTGACTTCAATCGATACCGTTTTATTTGCCGGTACGATGAACGGCGTGTACAGATCCGTTGATAATGCAAACTCATGGGTACGCGTAGATACAGGAATGACGGACCCCTTTGTAAATAAAGTAACAGCACTCGGTTCTTATTTATTTGCCGGAACCGAGGACGGGGTATACAGGTCCGACGATCTTGGTGATACCTGGGTCTTTGCAGGTAACGGAATAACAGGAGGTGCTGTTCACGCGATGGGCATCCTTGGCCGCACTCAGGTATTCGCAGGTACCATCGATGGGATTTTTGTTTCAACAGATCAGGGTGCAAACTGGACGTCGATTACCAACAACCTTCTGCCTACAGCCGTTTATGCTATGGGCTTATATCCCGACAAGATGTTTGTTGGAGTTGCCAAAGGCGGAGCGTTTGTATCAACCGACCAGGGAGCAAGCTGGAACCCCGTCGATCCGAGTCTCGATAATCCTTACATCGGTGGCTTCCTTAAGTTCTACGACACTCTGTATGCTGCCAGCGGAGATGGTATTTACAAATCAACTGATAACGGCGACAGCTGGAGCCGGATGGCCGTAGGACTCTATTCATCCAGTGTACGAACTTTTCTGAGCATCGGCACTGATATCCTTGCAGGCACATTCGACAGCGGAGCTTTTATATCGCACGACAACGGATTAACCTGGGAGCCGTTTCCTAATATAGACGCTTACGGTATACGTACCCTGGCAAAAAGTGATTCAGCCCTGTTCGCTGCCACAACAACCGAGGGACTGTTAAGATCTACAGACGGCGGTTCCACCTGGGCAAGAGTTATGTCGGAGGCAAGAGATACATATATAAGGACGGTGGGAGCACACGGAAACACAGTACTGGCAGCCACCTTTTCTGCAGGTGCTTATAGGTCTACCGACAACGGAACAAGCTGGACGCCGTTGAGCGGCAGTCTTAGTGATCCCGCAATAGAAAACTTCACCTTTATCGGGAATGATGTATTTGCCGCTACCTTATTCTCCGGCTTCATTTTCAAATCAACCGATGACGGGCAAACCTGGACGGAATCATCCAACGGGTTATCCGGATACTCATCAACCCATAAGGTTGTTGCAGCGGGCAATTCATTATTTGCTGCTTCGAATGATGGTATATATGTCTCGGACGACGGAGGAGATAACTGGACGTTAAAGAACAACGGTTTAACATCAGTAATTATGCTCACCGCAGAAGCTTACGGTTCAACGGTACTGGCGGGCACTGCCGAGGGTTACGCGTTCAGTTCCTCTGATAACGGAGATACCTGGAAATCGATCAGCGACGGTTTACCTCCCAGCGGTTACACTGCCGGAGTTGAGGCATTTCATGTAAGCGGCCAGAACTTATTATGCGGCACTTACTCAACCGGAGTACTGTGGCGTCCTGCAAACCAGGTCATTACATCAGTCAAACAAGAGAAAAACCATATGCCTGTTGAATTTGCTTTAAGTCAGAACTACCCGAATCCTTTTAATCCCACAACTCAGATTAGCTACAGCATTCCCACAGACGGGATGGTACATCTTAACGTATACAACACACTTGGACAGAAAGTGGCAGAACTTGTAAATGGATTTAAGAGAGCCGGGAGTCACGAAATAACCTTCAACGCTGCAGAACTGGCAAGCGGCGTTTACTACTACACATTAGTATCAGGCAGCTTCACCAGCACGAAGAAGATGGTATTGCTTAGATAGTTTGGTGACATAGATAAGCACGTTTAAGAGGCTGTCTGCAGGATTATTACGGACTCCAAATGTTCAATTTTGAATCAGAACCTGAACTCCCGATGTATCCGAAACAATTTCAGAGTTCTGCGACAGCCTCTTTTCTATTAAGTTCCCGTGGTAGATGCTGAATCTCTTCATCAGATTCCCTAATTCTTCACCTTAAATACTACGAAAGTCATATCATCCTGCTGTCTGGAATTCTCCAGCCATTCTTCTGCGGCAGTTGTGAAGTGTTTTATTATATCAGAAGGTGATCGTTCTGCGGCTTCCTTCAGCAACCCGGGTACTGTTAGCTGCCTTTAAGGTTCTCCGGTTATTTTTTCTTGTTGAACTTCAGGTTAAAAAACCATATAATTAAGTATTGGGAATATGGCTAACTATTACCAATAAATGTTTAGAAAATCCTCACTCCGCTGTTTAATATTTCATCAATTATCCTTAAAAAAACGTGTTGAACCGTCTTTGAACCGTCTTTACTCCGGTACAACAACGTCATTACCGGCAGGTAAAATCTTGCTGATCAGTAATCTTAGCTAGTATCACTACCTTTGTTTTGTGAAGCAAAACTTTTATTTTTGTTCTCCAATTTCAATATTTGATGGAAAATCTGCGAGAATGGCGGAATTGGCAGACGCGCTAGACTTAGGATCTAGTACCGAAAGGTGTCGGGGTTCGAGTCCCCGTTCTCGCACTTATAGCTGCCCCAAAGTTATCCTCATATACAGAGATCCCTGATGATCAATTTAATTTGAACTTACTGAGATACGCAGTAATTCTTTTATATTGACAAATATTCCTGAGTCTGTATACTCCGGAAAACTATAATTGAATAGGAGGGGTCGAATTAGGAGGCCGGCCTTCTTCACGACATTGAACCTGCCAGATAATTTTTGCGAAACTTATTAAGGTTTCAGGAATAATACCATCCTCATAAACCTTATATGCTATCTCAGCCCTGGCAATGAATGACCAGTAAATGTCAAGAGCCTCAACAGTTATTTCCGTATACAGTATAGTCTCCTCCAGTTTCTCATAGAGTTTCGATCTGGTCAGATCCGGCAAGTTTGGTGCTGCTGAAATTTCCTTCTGGAGATTAGTAAATAAGCTTATTACCTGTTCATATTCATTTTGCTTGAATGTGTATTGGTCAGATTCCCCATAACTCATGATGATAACCCTTATGAAATTGTTCCGCCTTATTTTTGCAGTAAAATTATATTTTTTTTTAGCCAAAAAAAACAGCGAATAAAAATTTCTATATTTCCGCACACAGGATTCCCAGGGATTCAGCTTGAAACAAGGTTATTAATAAAATTGATTTTTTTTAGGTGAATTTTTGATAAATTTATTATTGCTTAAACAGGATATAAATGCTAAGTGAGGTAAAAACAACTCCCTTACTTCCGTTTTTTCTTCAAAATTGTAAAAAAAACAGAATTTCATTATCAACAGAGGGTATTTTTACAGGTATGAAAATTGCTAAAGTTTGCTCGAATTATTCTTTAAATAATAATATTTGGATAGTCCCATTTTCAAATTTCTTATTCCAAACAATCAGCCGTCCGGGGAAAGCATGAAATATACCCACGTTTCTGTATCGAAGACCGGACTTCGCCGGTACGAAAATGAAGATTCTTTCGGGGTGTTTGAACTTGATGAAGGGTTATTGACGGTTTTGTGCGACGGACTTGGTGGAAACCGAGCCGGTGAAGTCGCATCAAGTCTTACTGTGGAGACTATTTATAATTCCTTTATGAGGTCGGATAACAGCGATTATCTGGAAAGAATAAAGGAAGCTATTCTGGCTGCCAATAATATGATTATTGCTCAATCATCTTCCACACCGGCGTTCAAGGGAATGGCAACTACTGTTGAAGTTCTTTTCCTTAACGCAAATACTGCTTACTGGGGTCACATCGGTGACTCGCGTATTTATAAATATGATGAGCAGAAGATTAAACAGCTTACCAAGGATCACTCCCTGGTACAGCGTCTTGTTGATGAGGGATACCTGACTCTTAAAGAGGCGGAGAATCATCCCAATAGAAATATTATTATGAAGGCGCTTGGTGATACTCCTGAAGTTGAGGCTGATCTTAGTAAAATCAAACTTAATACCCGTAATGAATTTAGATTTTTTGTATGTTCAGACGGTGTTACCTGTGTGGTAAATGATGAAGAACTCGAGGGAATTATCGGTCAGGACGACTTAAATTTTACTGCAGAGAAACTTTCTAAATTAATTGAAGACAGGGGAGCCCCGGATAATTATTCATTCGTATTAATTAAAAAGGATGAATGATGGTAGGGACTAACATTGAGAATTATAAGATAGTCGAAGTGATCGGCGAAGGCGGAATGGGAGTTGTCTACAAGGCAATCGATCTGAAGCTTGAGCGTTATGTGGCTATCAAGATCCTCAATACTAGTAAGCCGCCCAATCCCCAGTTCATCGAGCGCTTCAAACGTGAGGCGCGCAACCAGGCCAAGCTTAATCACACCAATATAATTCCAGTTTACGGCTTCACGGATGCCGATAATACCCTGGGCATTGTGATGGAATATATTGAAGGCGAGACCCTTGAAGATATTATCCGAAGGGAAGGACGACTCGATCTCAAATTCTCCCTTGACGTGATGAGACAGATTTTAAGCGGCGTTGCGTTTGCCCATCAGAAAGGTTTCATACACCGTGATCTCAAACCTTCAAATATTATCATCAGTAATGAAGGCATTGCCAAGATAATGGATTTCGGAATATCCAAATCCATAAATGAAACAAAGGATATTACTAAGGCAGGAACAAAGATAGGTACGATCTTCTATATGAGTCCTGAGCAGATCAGGGGTAAACCACCGACAACCCAGAGCGACCTTTATTCTCTTGGCGTAACATTCTATGAAATGCTCTCGGGAAAAACACCCTTCGATTATCCGACGGAATTTGAGATAATGGAAGCCCATATTAAAAAAATGCCGGCAAGATTATCAACCCATCTTCCCGATATTCCCCAGGACATTGACAGGATCATATCAAAGGCTCTTGAGAAACCGGTTCAGAAAAGATACCTGACAGCAGAGGATTTTCTTGAGGATATCGATAATGTTTTTGAAGATCTTACAACTGTTGAAATAGACGAACCGGTAGTTTTCCAGAACAAAAGAAAAATTCCCCGTCATATTTTCAGAAGGTTCGCTTTAACCAGCCTCATTCTCATTATAGGTGCAGTACTTTTTTATTATTTCTACAGTAATATATCAACTTTGCTGAAGGATAAGCATCCTGTTGTGAACAATGGCGACGGAAGCGAAGCTACAATGACATCGAATACCTCAGGTGTCATAAGGTCGGGATGGACGCCGGTTACTCTTTCCACCGGGACAACTCTGAATTCAATTGATTTCGTTACTACAAATATAGGTTATATCTGTGGGTTTAACGGATTGATACTGAAGACGGCAGACGGAGGCAAAACATGGCAGAAGAGTACATATGACAGCAGGGTTAATTTCTTCGATGTTTATTTTCTGGATGAAAATAACGGGTTCATTACCGGTGATAACGGTACCATTATATTTACTAAGGACGGTGGAAAAAACTGGAAGATACTTAAGGTTTATGTCAAAGAGTCAATCTTTGATATTTGCTTCCTGGGAAACAAAAGGACCGGGTTTATGGCCGGAAGTCACGGAACAATTCTTAAAACTCTTAACGGAGGCAGCACCTGGTATCCTGTTTATACACCCACACGCGAGCTTCTATACAGCATTAGCTTCAAAGACGACAGGAACGGGTTTGCTGTCGGCTGGAGCGGTACGATCCTGAAGACAACAAATTCAGGCAGATCCTGGAAACTAATGGAGAAAATGACTAACAACTACCTTCGGGATATTATATTCATCGATGAGAATAACGGGTTTATATCCGGAGGCGGCGGAATTGTATTGAGAACAACCGATGGAGGCGAGCGCTGGAATGAGGTTCCCTCGAATACAATGTCGGGTTTGTACTCAATTCATTTTGTCGATAGTAAAGATGGTCTGATCCTCGGCAGCAGGGGCGAAATACTGGTTACGGACGATTCCGGAGCCAACTGGAAGCTTACTCAATCGGGGAACTATGCTACCCTTACAGATGCTGCTGTTACAAATTCCGACAAGATCTTTGTAATAGGTTTTAACGGAACAATGCTTACAACACAGGCTGTGCAGTAATTCTTTCCTGAAAATTTTATTTTACCCTCAAACTTTAATTTATTATTCCTTAATTTCTTTTCATAAATTTTTTCTTTTTATGAGGTTGAAGTGGATAAGTTTGTAATTAATGGAGGAAGGAAACTAACAGGAACTGTTGAAGTAAGTGGTGCCAAAAATGCTTCGCTTGCATTAATGCCCGCCTGTCTGTTAACGGGTGGATTGTCTGTTCTTACCAATACTCCTGAACTGAATGATGTTTATACGATGACAAAGCTCCTGACGTTTCTTGGTGCTGAGATATCATTTGAAAAACATACACTGAGAGTTAATACCGGCAAAATAACTTCATTTGAAGCCCCATATGAGCATGTTAAAAAAATGCGTGCTTCGGTGTATGTGCTCGGGCCTTTACTGGCAAGGTATGGTAATGCAAAAGTATCTCTGCCGGGAGGATGTGCATGGGGACCCCGGCCTATAAACCTTCATCTTGAAGCACTTGAAAAAATGGGAGCCGAAATTGAACTCGATTCAGGCTACATTATCGCCAGGTCTAAACGGCTTCATGGCGCAAAAATAAATTTTGATATCTCATCTGTTGGCGCAACTGGTAATACTCTTATGGCAGCATCCCTGGCCAAAGGAACTACAATAATAAATAACGCAGCCATGGAACCGGAGATAACCAATCTCGCAGATTTCCTTGTTAAAATGGGTGCTAAAATCAGCGGCATGGGAACATCAACCCTGGAGATAGAAGGTGTTGATGAACTCATACCGGTTGAAGTTGAAACAATACCCGACAGGATAGAGGCGGGTACACTTTTAACCGCCGGTGCTGTTACCGGAGGTGAGATTACCCTGAAGAATATTAAGCCGAAATACCTGCAGGCAGTGCTGTCAAAACTGGAGGACAGCGGATGTTCTGTTAAATCTGATGAAAATTCTATCTGGTTGAAAGCTGCTGATGTGATTGAGCCTGTTAACGTGTCAACTTCAATCTTTCCCGGGTATCCAACCGATATGCAGGCACAATGGATCGCTTATATGGCAGTATCCTCAGGTGTGGCAACTGTTACTGATACTATTTATCTCGACAGGTTTAAACATGTACCTGAACTCGTAAGGCTGGGTGCGGATATTGCGGTGAGTGAGAATAGTGCTGTGGTGAAAGGTGTTGAAAATCTTGTCGGTGCCAAGGTAATGTCAACCGACCTGAGAGCGAGTGCTTCATTGGTGCTGGCGGGACTGGCAGCGAAAGGAACTACCGAAGTTCTCCGGGTCTATCATCTCGACAGGGGATACCAGAGGATCGAAGAAAAGTTAAAAGATCTGGGTGCTGATATTGAAAGAATTCCGGGAGCAGAATATTAAAAATTCATCGGTGAAAAATATTATAAGGTGGAAGAATTACCTGCTGTTTTATCTTATCATAATAACTCTTTTTAATTTCCTCCTCCTTGAATTTCCGCTGACCAATGTATTCGGTTTCGAGTTTTCCCTGCTGAATGCTGTTCTTCTGACGTTCTTATCCGGTTTTTTTACCCTTTCAGTCCTGAAAAGTGAAGAAGACTATAATTCGTTTCTTAAAAAAGATCTCCTGCCGTTTATATTTTTCCTGCTCATTCCGCTGGTAATTTCATTGAGCCACGATCTTCTCACAATAAGCTGTTCTGTCTGGGACGGTCTTCTTTTTTATTCGTTTATAACAATCCCTTCGGTAATAGTGGGAGCGGCAATAGCAGTGCTGTCGATAATAGTATCGATCAGGTTCAGACACGTGGTTTTTATTATTATCCTACTTGGGGTATTGTCGATTACATTCTTCGAACTTTATTATAATCCGCAGATTTACTTTTATAATCCTGTCTATGCATATTATCCCGGGACGATTTATGATGAAGCAATCAGCGTCGACCTGAAGCTGATTATTTACCGCTCCCTAAACCTGCTTTTCTTTGGAACGGTTTATTTTGTGGGGGCATATGTCTGGTATCGGAAAACTGTCATCTCAAAGAAATTGATTATATATATATCGGTTTTGATTCCGGTTTTATTTCTTTACCTCTCGCCTGATTTCGGGTACTCAACTACGCAGAAAAAACTGAAGAGTGTTCTGGGGAACCTGGTAAGAACCGAACATTTTGACATCTATTTCTCTTCGGGCATAAGCAGGGACGAGATGAAAATTATAACTCTGAATCATGAATATTATTATGAACAGCTGGCCACTTTCTACCAGACCCATCCCGGGGAGAAATATGTATCGTTTATTTTCAGGGATGATGAACAAAAGAAGAAATACTTCGGTTCAGAAAATGCAGATGTAGCAAAACCATGGCTTAGAGAAGTCTTCACAGTAGCAGACGATTACAACAGCTCGTTAAGACACGAAATTGCGCATTGTTTTGCCGGTGAATTCGGGTGGGGCATCTTCGATGTTGCCGATAATTTTAATCCTGCACTCATAGAAGGTACTGCTGTTGCCGGTGCCCCGGAATATGATCTTAATGATGTTCATTACATGGCTTCTCTTGCGTACAATAATGGCTTCAGGATCCGGCTGAGCGACTTATTCAGAGGTCTGAATTTCTTCGGACAAACCTCAGGACTATCATATATTTATGCAGGTTCTTTCTGCCGCTACCTCATTGATACTTACGGTATTGCAAAATTCAAAAGACTCTACTCAGATATCAATTTTCCAAAAATCTACAACAGAGATATTGATGGATTATCCAGCGAATATTTCAGGTTTATTTCAAAAGCATACAAAGCTGATAATACGAATAAAGCTGAGTATTACTACGGAAGAAAACCGATCATATACAAAGTTTGTCCAAGATATGTGGCAGACAGACTGAGGGAGGCATGGAATGACTATTCAGAACAGAAGTACAACGATGCTCTGGAGGGATTTAACCATATACTTAAACTTACCAATAATTATTCGGCTTTGACCGGTTATGCAAATTCACTCTTTAAGACCGGAAAGAGAACTGAGGCAATATCATTTCTCAAAGAGAAAATAAATAATTACGAAAAAACCTCGTATTATTATAATATCGAGTTCCGCCTGGCTGATTTCTGTGCTCAGATCGGGGATTCCATCTGCGCAGATTCACTATATAAGAAAATTATTTCACAGAACCCCAACCGCACCTTATACTACCTTTCAAATCTACGCAGGAATTTGCTGGACGCCGATTCTCTTATTGTTCCTTATCTCGAAGGGAGCGATGTAGATAAATTTCTAATAGTAACCAGAATGAATCAGGAGACCTACGACTATTTCAGCATACCGGTCCTTATAGACCTTGCCGCTTCACTTGGGGAAAACTATAATCTATTTCTGGATCTGTTTAATAAAACGATTGTTGTTGACAGTTACCCGGCAGGTTTTGCAGTATACAGATTATCGGTTTACCTGCTCTCGCAGCTGGATTTTACGAGAGCAAGGAAAATGGCTGCGCTTTCAATGAGGTATGATAACGATAAAAATTTTAACTTTATACTTAAAGAAAATTTTCACAAGGCCGACTGGCTTTATGAAAACGGTAACCGGATATTATTATCAATAAATTTTAAGTGAGTTTTATGGACCAGGAAAAAAATGTGACAAAACACATGAAGGCCACCGCGTATTTCCTTGGTTTCATTTCCTTTGTGCTTTTCGTCTATATCCTCATGGCTTTAAAGGAGATACTGGTTCCTGTAACCATTGCAATATTCCTTACATATCTGCTGCATCCTCTTATGGCTTATATGAAGAAAAAAGGTGTGCCTAAATGGCTGTCTCTGGTTTTAATACTGATGGTGATAGCAATTATCGGTTATCTCACAGGGCTTCTCCTCATATCTGCGGTTGGAGATGTACAGGATAAATGGGGCATGTATTCCGACAATATTTCTGCTTTTATGACGCAGTTACTGAAACCTTTTGATTTAACTTTGAGGGAATTTGCATCCTGGTTTAAGATTGATATTACGCGCATTGATATCCCTACCTTGTTTAAGAAGCTTTTTGAAGCCGGCGTAATCGGGAATATGGTTAATCCGATTTTTTCGATGCTGGGCGATTTCTTTATCTCTCTTATATTCTGGGTTTTTATGATGCTGGGGAAAATAAAGTTTGAAGAAAGACTGACAATTGCGTTCAGTGAAAAAAGCGCGATGGTAACGCAGAATCTTCTGAATATAAATGTCCAGCTTCAGTCATACCTGATAATAAAGACTATCCTCAGCCTGATAGTTGGAACTATAGTAACGCTGGTACTTATTATATATAACGTAGATTTCGCGCTTTTATGGGGACTGCTTACTTTTGTATTGAACTTTATTCCGAACATCGGGGCGCTAATTGCTACCATTGGGCCGATTATAATTGCCCTGCTGCAATATGGATTAGGACTAACCACTATTTCACTTGCGGCTATTCTGTTCCTTATTCATAATCTGATTGGGAACCTCATCGAACCGCATTACCTTGGCCGGCATATGGATCTGAGTCCCGTTTTTGTTCTCTTCTCTCTGATTTTCTGGGGCTGGATATGGGGTATAGTTGGAATGTTTCTCGCTGTGCCAATCGCCGCAGCTATGAAGATCCTGTTCAGCAACATTGATCCTTTGAAACCGATTGCTATATTGATGGGAAGTAAGGCACATAGTGAAAATTCAATAAAAATGGAACCCAAGAACATTAATGACGAGCAATAAAAAGTTAATAAGTAATATAACAGACTTTGAATCAGAGCTTAAAAAATTTCCTTTCATTAAGACAGCAATGGAGACGGCAGAAGAACAGGGATACGACGTCTTCATAGTCGGCGGCTTCGTCCGTGATTTAATTCTTAAAAGAGAGAGAGATGAAATAGATTTCCTGGTGGTAGGGGATGGTGAATCATATGCTAAAGCTTATGCGGAAAAACTGGGAATTAAAAAGATCGATATTTTCAGAAACTTCGGTACGGCGCATTTCAGGTACGGTGATTTTGATCTTGAGTTCGTAGGAGCACGGAAAGAATCATACCGAAAAGAAAGCCGGAAACCCCGGGTAACAGCCGGAACCTTCAAGGAGGACATACTCCGCCGTGATTTTACGATCAATACATTGGCCGTTTCAGTAAGTAAAAAAGATTTCGGTACTCTTATAGATGAGTTTAACGGTCTCGAGGATATTAAAAATAAGATCATCCGCACCCCGATGGATCCACTGAAAACTTTTGACGATGACCCTTTGAGGATCCTGCGTGCATTCCGTTTTGCTTCGCAGCTGAAATTCAGGGTGGAGGATAAGGTTCTGGAAGCTGCCGGTGAGATGCGGGAAAGGCTAAGGATAGTATCACAGGAAAGGATTACGGATGAATTTTTGAAAATAATGGCTTCACCAAAACCTTCTGTCGGTCTTAAGCTATTGTATAACTCCGGGGTGCTTGAGGTTATATTTCCTGAAGTTGCTAAACTGGGAGGGGTGGAGCAAAGGAAGGAATATCATCATAAAGATGTTTTTTTGCATACCTGTGAAGTAGTCGATAATATTTCAAAAGTAACAGATAATGTTTGGCTCCGCTTTGCAGCACTGGTTCACGATATAGCAAAACCGCCGACAAAACGGTTTGTAGAAGGAACCGGATGGACATTTCACGGTCATGAGGAACTAGGGGCAAGAATGATGAAATCGATTTTCAAAAGACTCAAGCTGCCTTTTTCGAAGCTTGAATATGTTGAAAAGCTCGTAAGGCTTCATCTGAGACCAATTGCTCTTGCAAAAGACGAAGTGACAGATTCCGCGATCAGAAGGTTGATAGTGGCTGCAGGAGAGCATCTTGAGGATTTGATTACACTGTGCCGTGCCGATATTACCAGCAAGAACAGGGATAAAGTTGACAGGTACCTGGAGAATTATGAAAGAGTGATGAAGAAAGTTTGGGAGGTTGAAGAAAAAGACAAGCTAAGGGCATTTCAGTCACCTGTCAGAGGCGACACGATAATGGAGGTGTGCAATCTTAAACCTTCTAAAAAAGTCGGAGAAATAAAACAGGCGATTGAAGATGCAATACTCGACGGGGAGATAGGAAATAACTATGAGGAAGCCTATGCTTACCTTCTTAAAATCAAGGACAGATATATAGAACAGTAACTGAATTACCGCTTATCAGTAAATCCGGGTATTCTCTTTTGCCGCTCCTGTAATTATTCCGCCGTTTATACATAAAATTTCATATGCTGCCTGATATAATCTATTTTTGTAAGGAATTCTTCAGATATTCATTACAACTGAAGAAAATTACGACTTTTAGATAGTAACTTAATGAACCCGTTCTGTGTCTAAAGAACAATTAAATTCTGATTCTTTCAAATAATTAGCCGGGAGAAAAGTAATGCGATTTTTTCTAAGCTTAATATGTCTGCTGACTTTTAGTTATGCATCTTATGCGCAAAAGACATTAAGCCTTGATGAAGCAATAAATACTGCGCTAAATAAAAATACGACTCTGCAAAAGAGTGAGAATTCATTAAAATCATATCAGTCCGGCGTAAAAGCTGCGGTGGGTAATTTCCTTCCGACTCTTGGAGCATATGGAAACTGGTACTGGTCGAAGTCTGAACAAAAGGGCGGAAGTATCATTATCCAGGGTTCCGAATTTCCGCTGCCGTCATCTTCTACACAGAGCAGGAACTATACGGTTGGAGCCAGCAGTGACATAACCATTTTTGACGGTCTTTCAAATATCGCTACCTTATCACAGACTCAAAATGATCTGGAAGCCTGGAAACTTACACTTGAAAGAATGAAGCAGGATATAGTATTCCGGACGATAAGTTTGTTTTACGATGTTATAAATGCCAGGCAGCTTCTGAAAGTTAAGGAAGATGATGTAAAGTGGAATCAGAAAAATCTTGAAACCATTACGGAAAGAAATAAACTGGGAGCAGTCACCCTTGCCGATGTATACAATCAGCAGGTTCAGACCGGGAATGCGGAACTTGCTCTAATTCAAGCTAAAAACGACCTTGAAACAGCAAGAACAAATCTTCTTTATTACCTGGGATTAGATGTTCTTACCCCCTATGAATTTGAAGAACCTGCGGAAAGCGGAAATTCCGAAAAAGAGATTGATAACCAGGATTTATCGGAACTGGTGACCCGTGCGCTTAGTACAAGGAGTGATTATAAAAGTGCAAAATTGAGCCTTGAGAGTGCTCAGAATGGTGTTACAGTAGCTCAATCAGGTTATTTTCCCCGTCTGACCGGCAGTATCAGCTATCAGCTCAGGTCTGATGCAATAAAAAATCTGGATGATTCGAAAAATCTTACTATAAGTGCTACTTTAAGCATCCCTATTTTCTCAGGATTCTCTACTGAAAACCGTGTTCAGATTGCGGAAGTGAATGCAGAGAATAAAGATGTAGAACTGACTGAGCTTGAACGAAATATTAAAAGAAATATGCAGAAAAATTATCTTGATCTTCAGGCAGCTGAAAAAAGTCTGAGTGTAAATGAAAAAAATGTGAAAGCAGCTGAGGAGAACCGGAGAATCGAGGAGGAAAAATATTCTCTCGGTTCAGGCACTCTTTTGAATGTCTTGATTGCAAACTCGAATTATACAACTGCTCGCACAAATTACATTAATGCAAAGTTTGCATATGTTGTTCTGAGTGAACAGCTTAAGTACTACCTTGGTGTACTTAATTATAAGCAGTATGAATAAACAATTTTGAAAAATTATTACCAGGAGAATTACTAATGGCAAACGGGAAACAAAAAAAATCGAAGAAGAAATTGTATATCTTCGGAGGAATAGGTGTATTAGTCGTTGCTTTGATACTTATTGCCTTGATCGGCGGAAGCAAGGAAGAAATAATATCTGTTCAGACTGAAAAGGTGGAGAAGAGAGACATTACACAAACTGTCTCTGCAACCGGGAAAATTAACCCGGAATTCCAGGTAGTAATTACACCTGAGGTTACCGGTGAAATTGTCGCGCTGCCTGTTAAAGAAGGTGACTATGTAAAGAAAGGTGATCTTCTTATCAAGATTAAGGCTGATTCTTATATCGCTGCAAGAGACAGGGCAAATGCAAACCTCCAGGGTGCTAAAGCTACACTGGCTATGAGAAAAGCTGAGCTTGACAAACTGACTTCAGATTACAACAGGGTTAAGGAACTTCACGCGAAAGGTTTGTCGAGTGATTCAGAACTCGAAACAGCAAAGAGTTCTTATTTATCTTCACAGGCGTCATATGAAGTTGCCCAGGCAAATGTATCCCAGATGGAAGCTGCTTTGAAAGAAGCAGATGAGCAGCTTAATAAAACGACAATATTTTCTCCGATGACCGGTACAATTACTAAGCTGAATGTCGAGCTTGGTGAAAGAGTGCTCGGAAGCGGATTCAGTCAGGGTACTGATATGATGACGGTATCTGACCTTGGCAATATTGAGGCCAGTGTCGATGTCGATGAAAATGATGTCGTGCTTGTTTCTATAGGTGATACGGCACAGATTAAAGTTGATGCTTTCGGTGACAGAATATTTAAAGGTACCGTAACCGAAATAGGAAATAGTGCTATTTCGGAGGGACTGGGAACACAGGAACAGGTAGTAAATTTTGATGTTAAGATTAAGCTGTTTACACCTGATAATCAGCTGAGGCCGGGAATGTCGTGCAATGCCGACATTCAGACAGAGACAAGACATAATGTTGTGGCCGTTCCGATACAGAGTGTTACAGCCAGGAACAAATCGGAGCTGGCGGACCAGGATGAAGGTGACGGAGAGATGACGGTGAAAGAAGATAAGAAAAATAGTATCGGTAAGAAGAAACTTCAGGAGATCGTATTTGTTGTAAAAAATAACAAGGCGGAAGTTGTGAATGTCGAAACGGGTATCAGCGATGATAATTTTATTGAGATAACGACAGGGCTTGATACCGGTCAGCAGGTTGTCAGTGGCAGTTACCGTGCAATCTCCAGGGAACTTGCCGATGGTTCAAATGTAAGAGTTGAAGAAAAAGGTAAGGCCTTTGGTTCAGATAATAAAAAAATGGATTAAAGAGAATGAACATTATAAATATCGAACATATTGCTAAGGTTTATCAGGTTGGCAGTGAGGAAGTCCATGCACTAAGGGATGTTTCGCTGAAAATCGACAAGAATGAATACGTTGCGATTATGGGTCCCTCAGGATCGGGTAAATCGACGTTGATGAATATGCTTGGGTGTCTTGATACACCGACTTCCGGTATATACGATTTCAAAGGGAACAGTGTAAGTGAGATGACAGATAATCAGCTGGCGGCGATAAGGAACAGGGAGATCGGGTTCGTCTTTCAGACCTTTAACCTGCTCTCAAGGTCGGATGCAATTCATAATGTTGAGCTTCCGCTGATATACGCAGGTCTTCCTTATGCAGAACGCCGCGAAAGGGCAGAGGAATCTTTAATTGATGTTGGTCTTAAAGACAGAATGCATCATAAACCAAATGAACTGTCAGGCGGTCAGCGGCAGAGAGTTGCTATCGCAAGAGCCCTGGTTACTAAGCCCTCAATAATACTGGCCGATGAACCTACCGGTAACCTCGACTCAAAAACCGGTGAAGAAATAATGATTCTCTTTAATGAGATTTATGGAAAAGGAAATACAATTATACTGGTTACCCACGAGGAATATATTGCTGAGCATGCTGCCAGGATAATCCGCATTAAAGATGGGTTGATTGAGAATGACCACATGGTCGAAAAAAGATATATCCCAAAACCGAGAGCAGCGGCCGGTCTCTAACCAAAACTAAAAGTAATACGGTGATATTATGAACACATTTTTGTTTGAACTCAAAGAAAGTATGATGATTGCTCTGAGGGCTATAAGAGCGAATAAGGTGAGATCGGTGCTGACCATGCTTGGTATTATAATAGGGGTTACATCTGTTGTGGTAATGACAACTGCGATTAAAGGAATTGATAACTCATTTCAAAACGGTATAAGTGCACTCGGATCCGATGTGTTGTATGTTGATAAATGGGCCTGGTTCTCGAATGAAGACTGGTGGAAGATGAGGAACAGAAGAAATATAACGATGGCGGATTATGAGGAATTCAAGGATATGGCAAAGCTTCCCCTGGCGACTGCTCCGGTTACAAATACCAGGCAGACAGTAAAGTATGAAGACCGGAGAACTGATGCTGTGAATATAAATGGTTCGAGTGCTGATTATGTAAAGACGACAAACTTCACATTTTCTGAAGGAAGATTTTACAGTGAGATCGAAGCAAAAAGTTCAAGACAGGTAGCCGTTATTGGCAGTGAAATTGCAAAAAATCTCTTTCCTCGTGAAGACCCTCTTGATAAAGATATTAAAATAGGCGGGGTTAATTATAAAATTGTAGGAGTGCTTACTGAACAGGGCAGTTTTATGCTCGGCAGTTTTAATCCCGATAACCAGGTTTTCGTTCCGATCGGTACCATCTTTAAAAATTTTGCAAACCAGATGCATGGATCTGTAACCATTAATATCCGTGCTGCTAGTCCCGCTCTGCTTGAAGATACAAAAGCAGAGGCCGAAGGAATTATGAGGAAGATAAGAGGACTCACATACGACGAGGAAAATGATTTCTCTATCAATCAGCAGGAAGGATTAATGGATAATTATAACAGTGTTGTGGGGGTTATTCAGATCGCCGGTCTGTTTATAACGGGACTTTCGCTTTTTGTAGGTGCTATAGGAATTATGAATATAATGTTTGTTTCTGTAAAAGAAAGAACAAAGGAAATAGGTTTAAGAAAGGCTATCGGAGCAAAAAGGCGAACAATACTGGGACAGTTTCTGCTTGAATCATCTGCAATATGCATAATGGGTGGACTTGTCGGGCTTTTGCTGGCTATACTGCTCAGTATGATGGTTAATCAGTTTATCCCAACCTCTGTGCAGTATGACGCCGTTATCATTGCGATATTGATCTCGCTGCTGACCGGAGTTATTGCCGGCCTTGCTCCTGCTTATTCCGCTGCTAAAATGGATCCTGTTGATGCACTGAGATACGAGTAGAAATATTTAATATTAAAATTTGAAATTATATGAGATTTTCAGAAGTAATAACGGTAGCGTTCAGATCACTCAGAACTAATAAACTTCGTACGATGCTTACAGTACTTGGTGTGGTAGTGGGCATTTTTTCCATTATAGTTATAATGACTATTATTACTATGCTCCAGAGAAGCATAGAGAGTGGTTTTTCTCAATTAAATAAAAATACATTCCAGATCCAGAAATTTCCGAATATGATGGGAGGTGGCCCCGGCTGGAGAGATAAATACAGGAACCGTCCCGACCTTACCCTGGAAGACTTCTACAGACTGCAGGATATGCTGACACAGGCTCTTTATGTAGGTGGCGAGCAATGGCAGTTTGGTAGGCAGATAACTTTTGGCAACAAGGAAACTAATCCGAATATCAGCGTTGCAGGTGTAACGCTTGGTGCGATGAGAACCAATAACTGGAATGTTGAACAAGGCAGAGATTTCCGTCAGTCTGATGTTACATATTCTAATGATGTCTGTATAATAGGTCAGGAAGTGGTTAGTAAGCTTTTTATAAATATTGATCCTATAGGTCAGGTAATAAGGGTTGACGGTAAGCCGCTTCAGGTAATAGGTGTTCTTGAAAAGCAGCCTTCGATGTTTGGTCAGTCCAGGGATTCCTATATCGTAATGCCTATCACCACATTTCAGCAGAAGTACGGTAAATATAATAACAGTCTTAATATTACTGTTATGGCTCCAAGCAAAGCAGAGTATAATAATGTTATCGATGCGGCAACAGGATATATGAGGACAATAAGGAAAGTACCACCCGGAGAGGAGAATAACTTCTATATTTTTAGTAATGAATCATTAATAACACAGGTGAACGATATTACTTCAGGTGTAAGAATAGGGGCTCTTGTAGTATCGATTATAGCACTTCTTGCGGCAGGAGTTGGAATTATGAATATTATGCTTGTTTCGGTTACTGAGAGAACCAGAGAGATAGGTATCAGGAAAGCGATCGGAGCGAGGAGGAGCAATATACTTTTTCAATTTTTGCTGGAAGCAATTACCCTTTGTATTGTGGGAGGTTTCATAGGTATTATTCTCGGCGTAGGAATAGGAAATATAGCCGGAAGTCTGCTTAATGCAAAAGCCGCAATACCGTTTGACTGGGTGATGATAGGTTTATCATTGTGCCTGTTTGTAGGAATAGTGTTCGGAACGTACCCCGCATATAAGGCTGCAAACCTGGATCCTATCGAAGCATTACGTTACGAATAGGGTTGTTGCACTCCTGCTTATCTTAGAATTATATCAAAATGGGACACTGCCATTTTGTCATACTGTTGATTTAATCAACATCGAAAAATCGCAAATTTTCACCATTTTTTCTAAGTCCTAAAGGCGGACAAAAGGCGGATAAAAGGCGGAATAACAATGGATGAATATTGCGTCTGCCATTTTGTCATACTGTTAAATATTTCAGCAAATTTGGCTGCTATTTTTTTCCTCTGGACCAACAAACATCTCTATTAAGCCGCAGAGAACCAACGCAGCATAATTTTCAAATCCTTATTCCTTCACACTACAGAGATTAAACCTTCTGTGTGATATATATTAAGTTTCAATCCGGTTAATACATGAATCGTTCCTTATATTTTATCTTATGTGATAAAATGAATTGTATGTATGAAGGCAGCTATAATAATTAATGAAGAAGCAGGTCAGGGTGACCGTTTAAAGGAAATATCTGAATACCTTGACAGGGAAAATTTTGAATATGATGTTTTTAAGATTTCCGGTGAAAATCTGCCTGATATACTGGAAAGAGTAAGTAATAAAAATTATGAAATCCTTGTTGCCGCCGGGGGTGACGGTACAGTTAGTTCTGTAGCAGAAAAGGCTGTTATTCTGAACAGAACAATGGGGATCATACCTGTGGGTACACTTAATCATTTTGCAAAAGATGCAGGAATTCCTTTAAATATAAATGAAGCTTTAAGGACTATAACCGGAGGTAAAACAATATCAATTGATACCGCCAGCGTAAATGATCATATATTCCTGAACAATTCTTCAATCGGTCTTTACCCGAAAGTAGTGAAGCGCAGAGAGGAACAGATGAAACTGGGCGGGAAAAAATGGCCGGCAATGTTTCAAGCAATAATGACTGTAGTGAAATCAATACCTAAAATAAACGTGGCAATAAAAGCAGACGGCAGAACAGTAAAATGTAAAACACCGTTCGTTTTTGTAGGAAACAATGATTATAAATTCGACTTTTTTAACCTTGGACGAAGAGAGGGGCTGGTAGACGGTCAGCTCAGTATATATTACCCGAAGTACGAAGGAAGGATATCATATCTACGACTGATATTTAAAACGCTGCTGGGCAGGCTCGACCAGGAAGCCAATTTCCGAATCCTTCATAATGAGGATTTAATTATCTATTCAAATAAAAAGAAACTCGAAGTCTCTATTGATGGAGAAGTGTTTAAGCTTAAAACTCCATTACACTATAAAATAAAACCGAAATCATTACGAATCATAATACCGGACTGAATTGAAAAAGATAGTGCACATATCCGACCTCCATTTTGGAACCGTTGAAAAGAAGATAGAAGACGCAGTGCTCCGAGATATCGGCAAACTGGAACCCGATCTCCTTATAGTGAGCGGTGATCTTACTCAGCGGGCCAGGAGAAGTCAGTTCCGCCAGGCAAAGAAATTTCTTGATAAGCTTGAATATAAAAAGATAATTATTCCCGGCAACCATGATATACCTCTGTTCAATATCTTTTCGAGATTTCTTCGGGCTCTGACTAACTACAAAAATATTATTACAACTGACCTGTCGCCGTTTTACAGCGATGAAACAATGGCAGTATTAGGCATAAATACAGCCCGTTCGCTGACATGGAAATCCGGCAGAATTTCGGTAGAGCAAATCGAAGTACTTAAAAAAAAATTATGTTCGATCGATAACAGCGTATTTAAGATAATCGTTACTCATCACCCGTTCATTCCTCCGCCGGGCGATCTTGGTATTAAACTGGTTGGCCGGTCAGCAAAGGCTTTACGGATAATTGATAAATGCTCGATCGATTTGCTGTCTGGCGGGACACCTTCACCAGGGTTATAACGGTGATGTAAGACCATTTTATCCTTCCCAGTATAGTTCAATTATTTCGGTGCAGGCAGGCACGGCTATATCCAACAGGACCCGTGAAGAACCAAATGCATTTAACGTGATTGAGGCTGATAAAACGCATATAGTGATATCTGTAAGAGTATGGAATGGGGAATTATTTGAATCGGCCCGGAAAACTGAATATGAAAAAACCGGAAGAGAATGGCTTAAAAAAGACTGACGAACGTTAAGTCAGAGGAACAGTGGGCGGCTTCGGAAATTGTTTATACCGCCGGAATTATTCGTACCTTAAAGCCTCTATCGGATCCAGGTTTGAAGCCTTATATGCAGGATAGGTTCCGAATACAATTCCTACAAAAATACAAAGCCCCAGTCCAATCAATACCCAGTCAACTGGTATTGCATTTTCTGCATTCAGGAAACTGCCGGCAAAATTGCCGATACCTATACCGAGAACAATACCAATAAACCCACCGATAAGGCAGAGTACAACCGCTTCAATGAGGAACTGAGCAAGTATGTTAGTTTTTCTTGCCCCTACAGCTTTCCTGATCCCAATTTCCCTGGTTCTTTCGGTTACCGATACGAGCATAATGTTCATGATCCCCACACCTGCTGCCAGCAGTGCAATGATAGACACTACCACAGCTCCGATGCGTACACCGCCTGTGATATCGTTAATCTGACCCACAAGTGATTCATTACTGAATATGTCAAAGTCATTATCTTCTCCCGCCGGAACTTTTCTGATTATCCTCATATATCCCGTTGCTGCATCCATAGCCGAATTGTAATCCTCTTTACCGTAGGATTGAACTGTTATACTTATACTGTGTGCACGCCTTCCATACATCGACTGGAATGATGTAATTGGCATTACAATGTAATTATCCATCGATTGTCCAAAAAATTCAGGCTGCTTTTCAAGGATACCGATTACTTTCAAAGGATATCCGTCAACGCGTACTGTAAGTCCAATCGGGTCAATATTCGGAAACAATTTCTTTGTAACATCATCTCCCAGGACACATACATCCTTGGAATGCTGAACATCCGATTCATTAATTTCTCTCCCGTTCTTAACCGTAACCGAATTAGTTCTGAATGCACCCATGGTTACACCGATAACTGAAATATTAGGATTTGTCTCCTTACTACCGAATTTTACAATCTTTCCATGCATAGTCTGTTCAGCCCCTACGTACTTTGCCCGATTCATCATCTGTTCAAACCGGTAAAAGTCATCCAGAGTAATATCTTTCCTGTTCCGGTATTTTCGCCACGAACCCGGTCCTCCCGTGTGAATTGCAGGATATTTCTGTATCTGGAAAGTGTTTTTATTCAGGAAAGATACCCCGCTTTCAATTGTATCCTGAAGCATTGTTATGACCGTCATGATTACAATAATCGAAAATATTCCCACAACAACACCAAGTATAGTAAGAATTGTTCTTAAACGGTTGGATTTGAGTGAATCAAATGATAGCGAAAGAATCTGGCTGATCTGCATTGTTCCCTGCTTTTTTAAGGACGAAAATCGCATTTATGCTACTGCTGCAAAAATAATCTAATGGAATATATATTAAAAGGGGTGAAATAATAAAAAATATATCGGGAAGAGAAGAAACCGTTAAATGAACAGCCCGGGGGAAACGTAATCTTAGAAGTAATATAGACTTGATAAAAGAAGTATGTAAATTTAGATTATAACTTCACAAATCTTGTCATCATTTGAGATTTAAGCTTTTATTAATACCGGGTTTACTCTTTTTTTTGACAATCTCATTAAGGGCGCAGGATCAATACCTGGTAAAAACTGTTACGGACACAATACCGGTAAATCTGGATAATCATTATTCCCTTTCCAGAGTTTCTGTTATTCCTTTTTCTGAAAGGATCGTTTTGCGCGGCAGAACTCTCAATCGAAGTGATTATTCCATATCATACAAAACAGCTTCATTCAAACTCTCCGATTCGCTGGCTTATTCAATATTTGATACACTATATGTTTCCTACAGATCTTACCAGCTATCCCTTCAGAAGGAATACAAAAAGCGAAGCCTGGTAATTAAGGTAAAAGAAGGCGGAAAGGACACAATTCAGGTGGCACAAACAGAAGGCGGAGGATTTACCGCAGAAGAAATTTTCGGAAGCAGGATAGAGAAAAGTGGTACGCTTGTAAGGGGCTTTACTGTTGGTACCACAAAAGATTTTACCCTGAACAGCGGGCTTCGCCTTCAGCTTTCGGGAAAACTATCTGATGAGATTGAGGTGGTGGCAGCGCTGACGGATGAGAATACACCCATTCAGCCCGAAGGAAATACTGAAAGACTTGATGAACTTGATAAGGTTTTTATCCAGATCAAGCACCCGAATGCCACCGGGACATTCGGCGATTACCAGTTGATTAGAAAACAGGGAGAGTTTGGTGTAGTGGACAGAAAACTTCAGGGACTGATGGGCGAGTTTAACTATGAAGGGCAATCGGGCTATGTTTCGCTTGCAAGCTCGCGCGGAAAATTCAATACGAATAATTTTAACGGTGTTGACGGTGTGCAGGGTCCTTACCGTCTTTCAGGAATAAATAATGAAAAAGATATTGTTGTAATTGCAGGAACGGAAAGAGTATATCTTGACGGCATCCAGATGAAAAGAGGAGAGGCGAACGATTATACGATTGAATACGGAAACGCACAGATAACATTTACACCTCAGCGGTTAATTACATGCAGCTAGCCGTATTTCCGTTGATTTCGAGTATACCGACAGACGGTTTACAAGGGACTTTTTCGGGACAGGGGTGAAATCTTCACTCCTGAATGATAAACTCGGGATACAGCTTCAGTATCTTAGAGAAGGTGATGATCCCAATGCCCCAATTGATATAACACTTTCAGACTCGGATAAAGTGATACTTCAGAATGCAGGGGATGACAGAACAAAAGCTACAAAGACAGGTATCAGTCTTGCAAAGCCTGATTCACTGGGAATAGTAAGAGGGACTTATATTAAAGTAGACACGCTGATAAATAATGAACCATTCAGTTATTATGTTTACAACCCCGGTGATTCAGCCGCCATTTATAACGTTTCTTTTACTTATGTGGGAGAGTTTAATGGCGATTATACAAAGATCAGTCTTGGCAACTACCAATTTGCGGGAAAAGGGCAGGGAGGTTACCTTCCCATAATCTTCATTCCGATTCCTGAACGAAAACAGGTGGGAAACATCGTGGTGGATTTTAATCCCTTAAAAGATTTTTTTGTAAGTCTTGAATACGCAGGAAGTCTTTGGGATCAGAACCTTCTTTCAACTCTCGATGATAAAAATAACTACGGCTATGCAAGAAATTTATTCCTGAAAATGGATCCTAAAAAGATAAATCTGGGCAATGTCAGCCTCGGGAAAATCGGGTTTTCGGTTAAGGACAGGTTCATACAGGATAAGTTTACTTCAGCGGACAGGATAAATGAGGTCGAGTTCGACCGATACTATAATGTTGCAAAAGACCAGGCAAAGGTAGATGAGACACTTCGTGAATTTAACCTTAACCTGATGCCGGTTGATAATATGTTAGCTGCTTCATCCATTGGTATACTGAAACGGGGAAGTGATTTTAAGTCAACACGCTACCATAATATTTTCAGCTTCACAGATAATAATAACTACAGCCTCCTGTATGATTTCGATTACGTGGAATCGAAGAATGGAAATATCCAGACCGACTGGCTGAGGCAGAAGGGAAGCGGGTATTATGTCTTCTGGTATCTGAAGCCGGGGATGGAATTTCTCGCCGAGAAAAAGAAAGATAAATATACATCTTCAGACTCACTTCTGGCTACCAGTTTAAAATATTATGAGGTTGCTCCTTACCTTCAGCTTGTAAATATTCCGGGACTTAAAATAGGGAGTAAATATTCGGTAAGGGACGACTATCTGCCGCTGGATGGAATAATGATTAAGCAGGCGCGGGCTCTCACGCAGTATTATGAAATGACATATAACGGAATAAGGGAAGTAAATACAACGTTCAACTTTACGCTCAGGAAAAAAAAGTATACAGAACCTTTCAAGAACAAAGGGTTCCTCGATAACCAGACTATATTAATAAGATCACAGTCGAAATTTAATTTGTGGAATCCCGTTCTGAATGGCGATCTTTTTTATGAAGTCTCAACGGAAAGGACAGCAAAGCTAGAAAAAGTCTTTATCAGAGTTCCCCAGGGGACAGGAAACTACCGTTATCTTGGGGATTTGAATAATAACGGGGTGGCCGATGAAAATGAATTTGAACCGGCCGTGTACGATGCAGACTACGTGCAGATCACAGTTCCAACCGACCAGCTTTTCCCTGTTATCAACCTGAAAACAAGTACCCGGTGGAAAGTGCAGTACGGGGAGATCTTTGAGAATGGTTCACTAGCCTATAAGTTGTTGAAACCATTGTCGTCAGAGACTTACTGGAGGATTGAGGAAAACAGCCGGGAGGAAGATTATAAAAAAATATACCTGCTTGACTTCTCCGCGTTTCAGAACGCCGAGACTACAATTAATGGCTCTAATTATATTCAGCAGGACGTATTTCTTTTTGAAAATGATCCTGACCTTTCTTTCAGGTTCCGCTATGCGCAAACAAAAGGACTTAACCAGTTCAGCGGGGGAACTGAAAGGTCATATAACAGGGAAAGAAGCTTAAGGATAACATTCAGGATGGTGAAAGAATTAAGCAATCAGACGGATCTTGTGAATAAAAAAGATGCAGTGTTTGCTCCGGTAGAATCCAACAGGAAGAGAAATATAAATGGCAACAGTGCAGCCTCTGATTTTTCCTACAGACCGGAAAATAATATTGAAGTTGGATTTAAACTTAAGGTAGGCAGAAATGAAGATACTTATCCTGTTAAACCTACAGTTGTTGACCTGAATGCACAAACATTAAGATTTAATTTATCCTTTGCCGGAACAGGAAGATTGAGGATCGAGCTGGAGAGGGATGAACTGACTGGAAATACATCAGAAAATTTCCTTCCTTTTGAATTAACCGAAGGAAACCAGATCGGAAAAAATTATTACTGGAGACTTAATTTCGATTACCGCATAAATACCTTTTTGCAGTCGACTGTCAGTTACGACGGGAGATTACAGGGCCAAAACAGGGCTATTCATACTGCCAGGGCAGAGGTAAGAGCATATTTTTAATATATAAGGATAAATATGAAAATTATATCTAATATGATTGAAGCACATATTTTCAGAGAGACACAGAACGGTCTCGAATTTCTTCTTCTAAAACGTGCAGAAAATGAAATTTACCCCGGTTTGTGGCAGATGGTGAATGGAAAAGTTGAGGGGGATGAAACAGCTTACCAGACTGCTCTCAGGGAAATTAAAGAAGAAACCGGGCTGCATCCTGAAAGATTATGGGTGGTTCCGAATGTGAATACCTTTTATTCACACGAACTGAATGCAATCTCAATGCTTCCCGTTTTTGCGGCAAAAGTTAATGGGAGCGAAAAAATTAAAATATGTGAAGAGCATACCGATTACTGCTGGTACAATACCGAAGAAGCTAAAAATCTGCTTGCCTGGGAAGGGCAGAGACATTCCGTCGACCTTATTAACAGGTACCACTTAAAAGACAGGATTTTCTGGGATTATATAGAGATAAATCTGCGCTAAAGTCTTCTTTTATTATGGTTTTAAAACCCTAATTGGTTATTTTTAATATTCTAATTCAAAAAAACAGGAGAAAAATTGAGTTTACTTGTTGTAGGATCACTTGCCCTTGATACAGTTGCCACACCATTCGATAAAATTAATGATGCCCTTGGAGGATCAGCCACCTATATATCCCTTGCCGCAAGTTATTTCAGCGGTCCGATAAACCTTGTCGGAGTTGTAGGGAGCGATTTCCCGAAAAATTATATAAGTCTTCTCGAAGATCATAATATCGATACCGATGGTCTGCAAATTATGGATGGCAAAACATTTCGCTGGTCAGGCAAGTATCACTACGATCTCAATGTTCGCGATACATTATTAACTGAACTTAATGTATTCGAAAAATTTGATCCTGTTATTCCCGAAAAATTCAGGAACGCCAGGTTTGTCTGTCTGGGCAACATTGATCCATCACTTCAGCTGAAAGTACTGAACCAGATGGTGAGTCCTCATTTTGTAGTTTGTGACACCATGAACTACTGGATCGAAGGAAAAAAAGAGGAACTGCTGGAAGTATTAAAAAGAGCAAATGTTCTCATCATAAATGATTCCGAGGCACGCCTTCTTGCTCACGAACCTAACCTGATAAAGGCTGCCAGGAAGATAAGAGAAATGGGACCTGAGATCCTTATTATTAAAAAAGGAGAACATGGCGCTCTGCTATTTATGGAGGATATTGTTTTCTCCGCTCCTGCTTATCCGCTTGAAATGATCTATGATCCCACAGGTGCCGGAGACACTTTTGCAGGCGGATTTATTGGATACCTTCATAAAACAAATGATCTTGGTGTTGAAAGTGTAAAATCAGCGGTTGTATTCGGAAGCACACTTGCCTCATTCTGCGTAGAAAAATTCAGTGTTGACGGGTTGAGAGATCTTAATTATCTTCGTATACATGACCGTTACCGTGAATTTTATAATATGACAAGGTTCGATGAACAAGACTGACTATTTCTCCCTGAAGTTCGAAGATGATATGCTGGTCTTTCTGGATCAGACGAAACTTCCCTTTAAAGAGGAGTACGTAAAAACTGACGACTATAACAGGATAGCGGAAGCTATCGAGAAACTGGAAGTAAGAGGCGCCCCGGCGATCGGGATAACTGCAGCCTATGGGATCGCACTCTCTGTTAAAGGGTTAAATGGCAATGCCGCTGCTGAAGCTTTCAGGACAGCTTATAAAAGACTTGAGAGGACCCGTCCAACTGCCGTAAATCTGTTTATGGCTCTTGAGCTTATGCAGGAAGTATTCGATAAAACTGACTCTGCCGATGATTTATATAAAACCCTGCTCTCGAGGGCAATAGAACTTCATAATGATGATATCAGGAAATGCAGGAAGATCGGGGAGCATGGGCTAAATATTTTCCTGAAAAAATCATCAATAATCACTCACTGCAACACCGGCAAGCTGGCAACCGGCGGAGACGGTACTGCTTTTAATGTAATAAAAACAGGTTTTGAAAACGGACTGGTAAATTATGTATATGCTGACGAAACACGTCCTCTCCTTCAGGGATTAAGACTGACAGCATTCGAACTTGAGAAGAATGGTATTCCGTTTTCTGTACTTAACGATTCGGCAGCCGCATCACTTTTAAGAACGGGGAAGGTCGATTTTGCAATAGTAGGAGCTGATCGTATTGCACTGAATGGAGACACAGCTAATAAGATAGGCACGTACAACCTTGCCGTTAATTGTTTCTACCATGAAGTTCCTTTTTATGTAGCCGCACCCACCACTACAATCGATAGGAAAATCGCCAGCGGCGACGAAATCATAATCGAATTCAGGAATAAGAACGAGATCAGCAGTCCCAACGGTATAGAACTATCTCCCGGCATAAAAGAAGCTTATACTCCTGCTTTTGATGTCACACCGGCTCATCTGATCAAAGGCATAATTACTGAAGAAGGAATATTCAGCTTCCCTTACAACTTCATAAAATGAGTGAGATAATTAAGACTGAAGCCATAGTCCTTAATAAGATCAACTATGGTGATTCCAGCATTATTGCTTCCTTTTTTACTAAGGACTACGGCAGACTGTCGGGCATCCTTAAGGGGGGAAGGAGCTCTAAAAGCAAGATCGGATCGGTTGTTAATCCTCTCAATCATATAGAGATTGTTTTTTATAAAAAGGATACCAGAGAGGTTCAGCTCGTATCGGGGGCCTCAATCATTTCGCATTTCCCTGTTATTAAAGACGATTTTGAGAAACTTCAGTATTCACTCGCGGTTCTGGAGCTCTTAAAAAAACTTACCCCCGAACACGAAACCAATCTCAGGCTCTTTTCCGGTACGGTCAGAATCTTATCCCTGATTGAGACATCTAACGAAGAACCTTTGGTACTATTTGGCAGGTATTTTTTATTTTTCCTTTCTGACAGCGGATACGAACCGCAGTTTGAAAAATGCATAACTTGCGGCAGATCAAATTTCAGGAATGAAAATTTGGCTTATAATTTTGATTTGGGTATTTTTTGTGAACAGTGCAGTCGGGATAATATATATTCTTTTACCATCGAAATGGAACTTTTTGAGTACCTGCTGTGTCTAAAACACAATAAACAGGCAGAAAAAATAAGTAAATCAGTGAAAGAAAAGGCAGTTGTATTTCTTGAGCGGTACGCTAAACACCATTTACCTGATTTCAAGGGCTTACAATCAATTCAATTACTCAAATGAGGTAGTATAGATAGTTGATACAAATGCAGCAATGCAGTCTAATACTAAAAAAATGAATTTTAATTCGGAGGAATAGAACATGAAATCAAAAAGATTATTTGGTGCATTTGCATTAGTGTTTGCCGGAATCCTTTTTGGAGCTCTGCTTGTTTCCGGTTTCGGGTTGGTGAGGCCAGGACTCGCAGATATAAATCTTGGCGCCAGTAATCCACCAGTTAACCTTGATGCCGATGCTACTTCATTCAGTAAGGCGTTTATTGAAACAGCAGCTAAGGTTACCCCAACCATTGTCCAGATAACAGTTGTTTCAGAAGCAGAAAATCCTCATAACGACTTTTTCTTCTTCCCCTTTAAAGATATGCCGCAGGAACAAAAAGGCACAGGAAGCGGAATTATTATTTCCGATGACGGCTACATACTTACAAATAACCATGTAGTTGAGAATGCGAATAAAGTAACTGTAGGACTTTCAGACAAGAGAACTTTTGATGCAACTGTAGTAGGAACAGATCCTCTCACTGATCTTGCTGTCATTAAGATAGATGCCAAAGATCTTCCGGTAGCCTACCTTGGTGATTCTGATAACCTTAAAGTTGGACAGTGGGTGATGGCAATAGGTAACCCGCTTTCACTTTCATCAACTGTTACGGCAGGCATTGTAAGTGCTATTGGAAGAGGACAGCTTGGATTAATAAAGAACAGTTACGGTGTTGAGAATTTTATTCAGACTGACGCAGCTATAAATCCCGGTAACAGCGGAGGTGCGCTGGTTGATCTTTCAGGAGCGGTAATAGGCGTTAACTCGGCCATTGCAGCAGGTAGAACCGGTACATATATAGGATATGGTTTTGCTATCCCTATCAATATGGCTAAGTCGGTTGCAAAAGACCTGATAGCCCATGGAAAAATTAGTCGCGGCTATATAGGCGTAAACATCGGTGAAGTTGATAATGCAATGGCTAAAGCGCTCGGTTTGAGCAAACCTGAGGGTGTTATTGTACAGGGACTTGTTGATGGCGGAGCAGCCAGCAAAGCTGATATTAAAGCTGGAGATGTGATTCTTAAGGTAGATGGTAAAGCAGTAAATGAACCTAACACACTTCAAAGTTATATCGCCGGAAAGAGCGCCGGAACCACTGTAACTCTTACAATATACAGGGACGGTAAAGAGATTACAAGAGAAGTTACACTGAAAGCAAGAGAAACCGAACAGAACAATGAGCCCGTTGTCGATAAAGAGAATAATGAAAATGAAAATAATGACAGCAACTCAACTACTGCATTTGATGATCTCGGTCTTACAGTCAGGAATCTAAACTCACAGGAAAAAACACAATACAGTGTTGATCATGGGGTCATGATAACCGAGGTTAAGCCTTACAGTAAGGCAGAAGACCAGAGATTGTTTCAGGGACTGGTAATCCTTGAAGCCAACAAAAAGAAGGTTGATTCTGTTAGTGATTTTAAGAGTACCATAGATGAAAATAAAGGAAAATCGGTCATGCTTAGAGTAGCTGATTCCCAGGGGAATAAAAGGTTCATCGCACTTGAAATACCTGAATAAGGTATTAAAAGTTTATCTATAACGCCCGATATATTCGGGCGTTTTTTTTATATTATCTCCTCAACATTTTACAGGATATATAAATGATACGCTTCTTGACCGCAGGGGAATCGCACGGTAAAGCTCTTACCGTAATAATTGACGGAATTCCTTCCAACCTGACAATTGAAAACAGTTATTTGAATTATCACCTAAAGAGAAGACAGGCCGGTTATGGAAGAGGCCACAGGATGAAAATTGAATCAGATGCTGCGGAAATATTGGCGGGCATCAGATTTCAGAAGACATTCGGTTCACCAATCTCATTATTAATAAAAAATAAGGATTGGGAAAACTGGAAAACCCAGATGTCGCCGGAAAGTGAAAAAGGAAAGATTGAAAAGGTCACTGTTCCAAGGCCGGGACATGCAGACCTGGTGGGTATCACCAAATTCAATTATGACGATATCAGGAATTCGATCGAACGTTCCAGTGCAAGAGAAACAGCTGCCAGGGTAGCTGCGGGGTCTGTAGCACGCAGACTTCTTGAGGAATTTGATATTTTTATAGGGAGTTATGTTGAGAGTATCGGTGGAGAATATCCGGACGTGAATATGTTTGATGACTTGACAGGAAATAAGGTTAATAAAAATTTTTCTGCTTGGGATTTGTCGCTTGAGGCTGATAAGAGCGATGTAAGAGTGCTTGATAAAGAGCACGAAACCCGGATAATAAATAAGATTAAACAGATCAAGAAGAAGGGCGATACACTTGGAGGCACATTTATTACCATTGCTTCCGGGGTACCTGCAGGACTCGGGAGTTTTATGCAGTATGATCTTAAGCTTGATGCTGATATTGCTGCAGCAATTATGTCAATTAATGCCGTAAAAGCTGTTTCGATCGGAACAGGGTTTGAATCAGCTGAGCGCACAGGTTCAGAATCACATGATGAAATTATTAAATCGGGAGAAAAATTTAGAAGAAAAACCAACAGAGCAGGTGGAATAGAAGGCGGCATCTCAAATGGAATGCCTGTTATAGTCCGTTCTGCGATGAAACCGATTGCAACATTAATGAGACCGGTGGAAAGTGTAGACCTGAGGACAATGAAAAAAATTGAATCCAGAAGAGAAAGGAGCGATTTTGTTGCAGTGCCGGCCTGTGCGGTTATAGCAGAATCGATGTTGTCCTGGGTAATAGCTAAACACTTCCTGTTCAAGTTTGGAGGAGATTCTTTAGAAGAAACAAGAGATAACTATAATAACTTCAATAAGAAACTGTTTTCAAGAATAAAGCGAAATTTCAGATAAATGGTTAAAATTAAAAAGTTCGTATTTAATCCTTTTAATGAGAATACTTTTATCGTGTGGGATGACCATTCAAAAGAATGCGCAATAATAGATCCAGGCTGTTCCGATGAAGTCGAAGAAAATGAGTTATCTGAATTCATACGCAATAATGATCTTATCCCAAAATATTTGATAAACACTCACTGTCATCTCGATCATATCTGGGGATGCAGGTTCGTAAAGGAGAAGTACAATCCCGAATACCTGATTCCTGAAGATGATCTGATGCTGCTTAAGAATGCGGGCAGCCAGGCAGATATGTATAATATTCAGTTCAATGAACCTCCGGCTCCCGATAATTTTCTTTCGGAGAAGTTGAAATTGTCTCTGGGTGAATCAGGTATAACACTTTTATTTACCCCGGGACATACACCCGGTGAGTTTTGCCTCTATTTTCCGAATGAAAATTTCTGCGTTGTCGGGGATGTGCTCTTCAAAGACAGCATAGGCAGAACTGATCTTTGGGGAGGAGATTACAGCACGTTAATTGATTCTATTACCAACAAACTCCTTTCACTTGACGACGATGTAGTAATTTATCCCGGCCACGGTGAGGAAAGTACAATCGGCAGGGAGAAAGCTAAAAATCCTTTTCTTAACGAATAGCAGATTATGTCTGCATTGAATATTACGAAAGCTTAATAATGAAAATACCAGGTATATTGATTATACTGTTACTTTTAACAGCTGGAAGTATCAAATGCTATGCTCAGGATCCGGCTGATACCGCTGACTGCGGAAGTAATATCCCGGGATGGCTTCAGGAAAGGATCAAAGTAATGACTCTGGATGAGAAGCACTATGCCGGTACCAGGGTACTCGCATACGAAATTGACGACACATGTGTTTACCGTATTCAAGATCCTGTCAGTTCTTTATACTACGATTTATACTATCCCGATGGAAAAAGACTGGATATAGAGGAGGTTAATAAGTTTATTAATGAAAAAGACGAACCGCTGCTGATCTGGGAAAAATATCCTGCTGTACGTTTCGACTCACTCAAAAAGAATATCGAAAAACCATAAGACATCAAAGACAATCCGCGTCAATTATATAAATTATAGATGATACCTGATTAACAGATTTACCGGTCCCTGTTTTCTCAATCTGATCTTATTTAGATTTATCCAGTACACATAAAAAATTATACGGCATCGCTATGGAAGAAAATTACATAGAAAATAAGACGATAGAAAAAGCAGATTTTCGAAATAAACAACCTGATGGAAATGAATATGAAAACTGCAGATTTATTCAATGTGATTTTACAAAATCAGATCTTACCGGCATAAAGCTGATTGACTGCACTTTCGAACACTGCAATTTAAGTACGGCCAACATCAGTCAGGCTGTCTTGAATAATGTTAATTTCAATGACTGTAAGATGAACGGACTGCGCTTTGATACCAGTAATGACTTCGCTCTTTCCTTGAGGTTTGAAAACTGCAATCTTAATCATTCGACTTTTTATAAAAAAAGGATCAAAAATACTGTATTTATTAATTGTCAGTTAAATGAAACGGACTTTACAGCCTGCGACCTGACGGAAGCTCTATTTGATAATTGCGATCTGCAGGGCACAGTATTCGATCGGACAATTCTTGTTAAGGCCGATTTCAGGACTTCCCATAATTTCTCGATAGATCCTGAAAATAACAGTATAAAAAAAGCCCGGTTTTCAACTGAGGGTCTGAGGGGATTGCTGGAGAAATACGAGATCGAGATTGGGAACTAGTATGTCTCCGGAATTACGTCAGATAACCCGAAAGAAATTTGTGGGTAAAAAATCATTTATGTCATTTCTTATAATTAGTAAACAATGGCAGGGTATTTTGGGGATCTATTTCAACTGAGAAAATGATTAACAATTAAGGAGCAGGTCTTGGAAAAATTAAAGAAGTACAAATACAATGGTGCCCGATCTCTGGTTATTTTACATGAAGATCATCTCAGATCATGTCTTCAGGTCTGGAAAGAGGCTAAAGCATTCAATATAAATCTGCCTGAGACCGAGGATAAAGATTACAAATCATTAAATGCATTACTGTTTCATATTTTCAGAGCTGCCCGGGGATACATGACCTGGATGTGTGAGAAACTTGGTCTTCCGGATCCTGAAATTAAAAAGCCACCCGGACTTGATTTGATTGAATCTCAGGCTGATGATTACTTATTGCATCTGCTTGATAAATGGAAAACCCCGCTGGCTGATATTGAAGAAGAAAAATTTCACAACCCTGTGTACACATCCAGGTGGGGTGTAGATTATTGTATTGAAGCCATGCTTGAGCATGCAGTAATGCATCCCATTAGACATGAGTTTCAATTGAAAAACCTGATCCGGGAACAAACCGGCTGATATGGTAAATGCCCGCAAATGTTAGTGATAACAATAAAAGGGATGAGCGGTATATATATCGTCTGGAGCAGTTGATTATTTAAAAGCCTGGTTATATCATGTAACATAAGATTTGAGTTATTACCCCAATTTCTCCTTCTTGTACAAATCGTATCTTATCCTGCTAAAACTTAATTAATTAAATTCCTCATTCAGAGGGAGGCTGAAATGAAATTAAGAAGTAAAAGCATTTATCTTTTTTTCATTGCCCTTATTTTCTCCTTTGGTTTAATGTTTGCGTTTGTTGAATTACCGCGGGTAGTCGATACCGTACTTCAGGAGAATATCGGATTTCCGGGCTTTGACCAGGGTAGTGATGAGTTTAGTGCTTACAAAACCGATTTATATATCGATACTCTTCATTTAAGATGGATAGGATATGCAAGTCTCCTGATAATTGTGACACTCATTCTAATTGGTTTTTTAACCAGGAAAAGCGGATGGATCTATGCCGGGGCTTTTGCTCTGTTCATTCCTATATTTGGACAATTTGCCCTGAGCATGTTCTTTCTGGCAGGACTAGGCATCCTTCGTGTGGTCTGGTTTCCATTTCTTGATATATCATTCAACTTTCTTCAATTAGGAAATATAATCTACCTTCCATATGAGATTCTTATGTGGACCGCGGGTTTATTCAACTGGGATGCTCATATTTTTCTTTCATATTTCTTCATGGGTTCTGGTGCTTTTTTATTTGTATGGGGAGTACTAGTCTGGATGCAGAACAGGTTTAACCTCAAAGAAATTGCTTCGGATTCTATATATAAATTTTCCCGTCACCCCCAATATGTGGGATGGATTATCTGGAGTTACGGGGTTATGTTATTTTCATTACACATAAATAATATGAAAAAAAGCTGGAGTGTTTCTTCCAGTCTTCCCTGGCTGCTTGCCTCAATGGTTATTATAGGGATTTGTTTACTTGAAGAAATTAAAATGAAGGAAAAATTCGGGGAGAAATATGAAAACTATAGAAAGAGAACGAACTTTTTTCTACCTCTACCATCCTGGGTTAAATCGACATTCAGATTGCCTGTTCGTCTTATGATTAAAAAAGGATATCCGGAAACCAGGGGTGAAGCTGCGGGAATCACTGTATTCTTTACTGGAATCTTAATATTACTATCTTTTTTCAGTGTTGATTTCGGAAATGATAATGCCGATCATATACTTCAAACCAGAGGTAACACATATCAAGTGATAGATTCATTAATAATAAATATAAAAAATACACCGCGTCGGGATCTTCGTAATCAGTTTAACGAATTGAAAAAGTCTTGGTGCGGTCTCGATAAAACCTTTGATAGATATGCTTATCAGATCCGAATCCGGATATTCGTGAATTTTCAGCCGATGCTACTCGGTGAACTGAAAGTCAGATACTGCTGATAAGTATTTCATCAAATTGCTCGATGATAAAAATTTAGGGTTAGAAATTCGGCAATACTTTCACTTGGTAAATTAAAATCTGAAATAGCTGTGGAACCATTAATATCGAGACTGAATGAGCGGATGGCCCCGGATTCAGACATTTTATATATAACGCACTTGGAGGAATAGGGTCTGATAAAGCAGTAAATGCTTTGATGGAGGGAACTAAAGATTCGGTATGGTTTGTGAAGATAAGTGCAATAGGAGCGCTATGCGAAATAGATCCCGGACTAGCTACGTGGAGTAATCAAAAACTCATTGTCGGATGAAAGTCCTGAGGTAAGGCGAAATTTAGTTTACCTGATATTGAGATATAAGATTAAAGAATTGAAAGATGATGTATCAAGGCTACATAATGATGAGGATTTTGAAACCAGGTTTTATGCTAAAATAATCTCCAAGCAGCTATGAAGATTTTCAGCTTCTGTCGAAGATAGGTTGCATTTAACGGTGAAAATTTACAACTTCAAATAATTCCGCAATCTTAATTGAAAAGGACAGAAGATGAATAAACCGATTTATTTATCCGTTATATTCTTTCTTGCATATCTCCACAGTTTCATTATCCCAGGAAAAGCCGTTACTATCGGATGCGATCCGTAAAGCAATTGATACCCGTGGTATTGAGGGAGCCAAAAAATATTTTAAACAATCATACGAGGCAAATAAAGATTATTATGAAGTTGATATGGATGCCGTTTCTAAATTGAGTAATGAGTATGTACAAAATAATAATATTGCAGCTGCGGGGGCAGTAATGGAAATGGCTCAGCCATACCTGCAGGATTACATCGCTTCTCATCTTAACGGAAAGTCAGAGAAATTGATTAAAAAACAGAATAAAGAGATCAACAAAAATGAAGCTGCGGTTAAAGAGTCATCGGATCAGGATAAGTCGATAAATAATTCGCAAGGTCCGGCACGGGATGATCTGGATCGATTTACAGGAATATACGGTGATCCTGCTGAAAAGAATGAAACCAGAAGATTATGGGTCAGAACCTCCTGCGACGGCTATCTTGTTGCCGGTGCCCTGTGGGGAGATGCCTCACCATGGTGGCTGAAGTCAGAATCCGATAAAGTTTTTATTTATAAGGATTCATTTAATGATATCAGGATGGAATTTGCGGGAAGTGGAAAAGATGAAAAAATGATTCATAACCTTTCGTTTATGAAATCCCCGTTACAAAGACTTGGCCCCATCCCCGAGGATTGGGGACCGTGTGTGGAAAGAAGAGAACAATAAGGTTTCCGGCTGCCTTTGCCTGTTTGCTTTCCTTTAACACAACATTTCTTTATTTTTTTACTTCTGAATAACAATAAATTTATCATTTATGGTTAGTGGAACCGGTTTTCTGAAGAAGCCTTTCTTTTACATCTTATTTACACTGTTTATTCTATGGATAATCCTATTTGAATTCATTATTCCCGAAAATGGCTTTCTTCCAAAACCGGGTATTAGTTCTTTTAACAATTCCTGCGTTATTCGAAGATTATCACCTGATCGCTAATTTTTTTACTACGATATCGGCAATATACCTTCCGCCGCTTATCGCATACTTATTTCTTTACCTTTTCCGCCAGTGGATTTTTGCTGATTCAGGATTGCTGTATCATAAATCAAAATTTATTTCATCCCTGGCGGTCTTTGTACCTGCAGTTCTTGCCGCATTATTTCTGGTGTTCTGGTTTCCTCATTCTTTTTTTCCTGAATATATTTTTTCATTCGTAGTATCCGGCAGTTGGTGGCTTATTGAGGCCCGGGAGCATCTCAACCATACGAATGAAAATTATATGGTTACTTTTCGGTCACTCGGAGCAGATGACCATTTTATTAGTAAAAATATAACCTGGTTTGAAATGCTGCCGGGTGCATTCAGTAAACTTCCGCAGTTCCATCTTCATCTCTGGGGTCTTGTTCTTTCATTCGAGTTCTTCATGAATTATTACGGACTGGGTGCAGTACTGCGGCAGACTTTGTTGTACCACGATCTTTCTGCGCTTTTTCTGATGACAATTATTATATCACTGATATCTGCAGCGGGATATGCATTTATCCGGGCTATTGATGATAAGTTCATATTCTGGAGTGCTGAATGAATAATGATGTGAATATTTTCGAATTAAGAAATGTGACGAAAGTTTTTTCGGATGATTTTGGCGTAAAAAAGAAGGTGCTGGAGGATGTATCTTTCACTATTTCAATGGGTGCACCAAAGATCACGTCAATTCTTGCGTCATTCGGAGGGGGTAAAAGTACACTTCTAAAACTGATGTCTGGAATTGAGAAACCTGACTCAGGAGAGGTTATTCTTAATGGCGGGAAATATTTACAACCTGATGGTAAAATAGTTTTAATTCCTGAGAAATCTGCCTCTTTACCCTGGCTGAATGTTATTAAAAATATAGAGTTAGCGTGTGGGCTCGAAACTTGTGGAAAAATTGACAGGCGTTATGAAATAAATGATTTAATCAGTCTTGTTGGTCTTTCCGGTTACGAAAATCATTACCCCCATAACGGCAGCTTTGGTTTTCGATTCCGAATAAGCCTGGCCAGAGCTTTGATGTTTAATCCCGTTGTTCTTTTACTTGATGATTGTTTCAAAAAGATGGATCAGACCGCCAGGGAGGAAATCTATACTCTTGTTTATGAAATTTCTAAAAAGACCGATACATATTTTCTGATTTCAACAACAAATGTCTCTGAAGCTGTAAGATTATCGGGAAGAGTGCTTATGATGAGTAAAGATCCCGCAAGGATCTACAATGATATAAATATTCCTGAAGATTTTATCTTAGATTATAAAAGCCCGATGTTCATTGATTACCGGAGAAAAATTGAGGATGCATTCAATAAAGAAAATCAGCCGGGAATTATAAATTTTTCCATTTAATTATTGCTAAGAGTTAATTAAACTTATTTTTTATATCAAAATATATTTGCGGAGATAAATGCAGGAAAAAATAGACCGCCTCCTTAAAAATAAAGAACAGGCTCAACTCGGCGGCGGAATCGAGCGTATTGAAAGCCAGCACAAAAAAGGAAAGCTTACTGCACGTGAGAGAATCGAACTCCTTGTGGATGAAGGCAGCTTCGAGGAAGTAGATATTTTCGTAAAACATCGTGCTACGGATTTCGGATTGGATAAACAGCATTATCCGGGGGATGGTGTTGTTACCGGAACGGCTAGGATAGACGGAAGACCGGTGGCTTTGTTCAGTCAGGATTTTACAGTTTTTGGCGGCTCTTTATCTGAAGCGCATGCAGAGAAAATAGTCAAGATGATGAAGCTTGCAATGAAAGCCGGTATCCCGGTGATCGGATTAAATGATTCCGGCGGAGCCAGAATACAAGAAGGTGTTGTTAGTCTTGGCGGATACGCCGATATATTTTTACTGAATACACTTGCCTCGGGCGTGGTTCCACAGATATCGGTAGTGCTCGGTCCCTGCGCAGGTGGCGCTGTTTATTCTCCTGCAATTACTGATTTCGTATTCATGGTGAAAAATACAAGCTATATGTTTGTTACCGGTCCCAATGTTGTTAAGACCGTCACCCACGAAGATGTCAGTTTTGAAGATCTGGGCGGTGCAGATACTCATGCATCCAAATCGGGAGTGGCTCACTTTACTTATGAAAATGAAATTGAGACCCTGCTTAATGTGAGAAAACTGATGAGCTTTCTTCCTCTGAACTATCTGGACAGAACTCCGGAAAAAGAATTCGACCGTTCACAGCTTCTTCCGATTAAAGAACTCGAACAAATTATTCCAGATAATCCGAACAAACCTTATGATATGAAGGAAGTTATCACACTGCTTGTGGATGACGGCGACTTCTTCGAGGTTCATTCATCTTATGCAGAGAATATTATTGTAGGTTTCGCCAGACTGGGAGGTATGTCGGTAGGAATTGTTGCTAATCAGCCTGCAGTGCTCGCAGGCGTTCTCGATATAAATTGTTCGGTTAAAGGTGCACGTTTTGTTCGTTTTTGCGATTCATTTAATATTCCACTGCTGGTACTGGAGGATGTCCCCGGATTCTTACCAGGAACTGAACAGGAGTGGAACGGTATTATAAGACACGGGGCTAAACTTTTATATGCATTCTGTGAAGCTACTGTTCCGAAAATCACAGTAATTACCAGAAAAGCTTATGGCGGTGCATACGACGTTATGAACTCAAAGCATATAAGAGGTGATTTCAACTTTGCATGGCCGTCGGCTGAGATTGCGGTTATGGGTCCAAAAGGTGCAGTTGAAATCATTTTTAAAAAAGAGATTTCTTCTGCCAAAAATCCTGAAACAGAAGTTGAAAAGAAGCTGGCTGAATATATTGAAAAATTTGCCAATCCATACAAAGCAGCTGAACGCGGGTATCTTGACGACATTATTATGCCTCGTGATACAAAGATCAGGCTGGTTAAGGCATTTGAATTATTGAAAACAAAAGTGGATAAAAACCCAAAAAAGAAACACGGGAATATCCCTCTATAAAAAGTAAAGGATTAACTGCTTGTAATAATTGAAGTTAAACCGATTAGCTAACTTTTTACTTGATAAAAAATGATACTAAACTTATATTGCTCATTAAATAATTTACGGAGTGGTGCATGAAGCAGACAATTCTACCATTTATTGCTATTTCTTTATTTGCTTTGCTGCTAGGTTCCTGCGGAGGAAATAAAGAAATAACAAGAGATGAATATTCCTCAGATAAAAACGAAAGTATTGTAAAAGGGGGGATCGTCTCGGAAATGATGGAACAGGCAAGACAATATTATATTTCCGCACTTGCAAAACAGGATATTAACAGTACTACCGAAACTGTAACTAACTACGAATCCGCTCTCAGGATAATAAATAATTTAAGTTATTACCCGGGAATTGAAGAAAATGAAGCCTACCTTGAACTTGAAAGATCAATTATAGACGATTACAGGAAATATGTGGACGGACTGCCGGAACTTCCTGTAGAGGTTTCATTCGCTGCTCTTGAAGAGTGGATGGGAAAAAATATGCCTGATGAGCAGTTTGCCATCAAAGATAAAGAAAAAGATACAAATTCAGTTGTCATTCCTGCGGATGTTCCGCTTGAGGTTAATTCATATGTGGAGCAATGGGTAGAATATTTCACAGGGAAAGGCCGCAAACATATGGAACTATGGCTTGAACGTTCCGGAAGATACTTCCCGATGATGACCAGTATTTTTGAGCAGGAAGGAATTCCGAAACAGCTGGTCTACCTTAGTATGGTTGAAAGCGGATTGAATCCCGTTGCCCGTTCCTGGGCCAGTGCTGTGGGATTGTGGCAGTTCATCAAATCTACCGGCAGGATGTACGGACTTGAATCCGAGTTCTACTTTGATGAAAGAAGGGATCCGGAAAAATCAACACGTGCGGCAGCACGACACCTGAGAGATCTTTATACATCCTTAAACGATTGGTATCTTGCTCTGGCAGCTTATAATGCAGGAGAAGGAAGAATTACACGTGCAGTTAGAAGAGCAGGTGAAAGCAATTTCTGGGCGGCAAGAAGATACCTCCCGAGAGAGACCAGAAGTTATGTGCCCCAGTATATAGCGGTCTGCCTGATTGCAATGAATCCTGAAAAATACGGGTTCACCAGTATTCAGCTTGATAAACCAATCGAATATGAAACCTGTAAGGTGAATGAAGCGGTTGATCTCAATTATATTGCTCAAAGTGTTGGAACCGGCGTTGAAACTCTCCTGGATATGAATCCTGAACTAACTCAGATGAGTACCCCGAGAAGTTATCCGGGCGGTTATGATCTGAAAATTCCTAAAGGCACTTCTTCAAGTTTAATGGCCAGTCTTCAGAATGTACCTGAATCTGCTAAAAGGAATTACCTGGTTCATACTATCAGAAGAGGAGAGAATTTATCACGTATAGCCGCAAGGTACGGTATATCAACACACGATCTTGCTGATGCAAATAACATCTCTGTAAGATCGCGTATTTATCCCGGTGTAACCCTGAGAATTCCGGTTTCTAATGTTTCAGACAGGGACTTTGCTTACAATACCAATACAGAAGAAGCGGATGAGACAGAAGCTACCGGGTATGTATCACCATATGCTGCTTTGTTAAAAGAGAGTAATATCGATTCTGATACAACCTCGGGTGCTGAAATTATTGCTGCGCTTGATGAAGACAGTAATAATGATGTAACAAAGGACGACAGTGCAATAACAGGCGAAGACGGTTCTACAATTGCCGTCATCCCATCAGGCAAAGCAATGGTAACCTACACTGTTAAGAAGGGTGAAAGCCTCCTTGGAATCGCAGATCTTTTTAATTCAAGAGTAAGCGATATAAGAAACTGGAATAATATCCCTTACACAAGAACAATAAGTGTTGGTCAGAAACTTGTACTTTACGTACCGCTCGAAAAGAAAAACTTTTATGCGAGTCTTGACAACCAGACTCCGGTCGAAAAATCTGTTACAAAATCAAATACCTCAAATACTTCTTCAACCTATGTGTATCACCGTATAAGAAGAGGTGAAAACCTGTACTCGATAGCCAAGCGTTACAGAGTATATGTAAGTGATTTGCGTGACTGGAATGATATATCCGGAAACAAGATCTATGCGGGTCAGAAATTAAAAATTTACACTAGCCGTACCTCAATAGCCGATAATACCTCAACTTCCTCACGTTCAAATCTTTACCGCTATAAGGTAAGACGAGGTGATACGATCAGTGAAATTGCTGAAAGGTTCAATGTTTCTTCTTCCCAGATCAGAGCCTGGAATTCATTAAGTTCAAATCGTATAAATTACGGACAAACTCTGAGAATATATTCACGTGAAAGCGCGGAATCCCTTGGCGATAACACTACAAAAAACTCGGCCAATGTTAATTATTATAAAATTAAGTCGGGAGATACAATCGGTCAGATAGCCGAGCTTTACAAAGTTTCTTCTTCGAGTATCAGGCGATGGAACAGATTAAGAAGCAATAAGATAATTGCCGGTAAAACTCTTAAAATTTACTCCGATGCAGATGTCAATGACGTTCCCGAGACTCCGCGCAGGAGCGGCAATGGTATTCATACAGTTACACGCGGTGAATCTCTCTATTCTATTGCAAGAATGTACTCAACTTCAGTTGAAAATCTGAAGAGAATGAACAAACTTTCGAGCACAAAGATTGTTGTAGGTCAAAAACTGAGAGTTGAATAACGGATTTACTTTATTTTTATAATTAGTTAAACTAAGTTTGTGCATATAATTGGAGGAATCCAAAACTAAATTTTGAAATTTTGACTGAGCCGTTAGGGGTGTTGTCCCGCTTGCCGGGCGACTGAGAGCATACCCTAAAACCTGATCTGGGTAATACCAGCGTAGGGAAACGGGCTAAATAGCCTGCTTAGGGAATAATTAAGTATTTAGCCGTTTCTTGAAACGGCTATTTTTTTTATACGGAGGTAATAAATGAAATACTTGGTTATTCTTTTTTTCATTTTAAACATTTCTCTTTTCTCACAAAATATTGTTGTTAAAGGAAAAGTTGTCGATGCGGAAACACTTCAGCCGCTCCCGTCAGCCAACCTGGTTATAGAAAATAAACATTTAGGTACAGCAACGGAAGAAGACGGCAGTTTTTCACTCTCCGGTAATATTGGAAGAAGTGATATTCTAAAAGTGAGCTATGTAGGTTACAAATCAAAAGAAGTATCTCTTCAGAATATAGATTTAACTGATATCATCATTAAACTCTTTCCGGAGATAATTCCTTCGCAGACAGTTCTTGTGGAGGGGAGCATAGGTAAAAAAGGTATAACCCCCGTAACTTTCGATAAAGTTACCAGGAAGGAAATTCAGCAAAATTATACTGTGCAGGATATACCCAAATACCTCAGTACACTTCCTTCTACAACATTTTACTCGGAAAATGGCAACGGTATAGGCTATAATTATTTAAGTATAAGGGGATTTGATCAGCGCAGGATATCTGTTTCTATCAATGGTATCCCGCAGAATGACCCAGAGGATCATAACGTATACTGGCTCGATTTTCCGGATTTGCTTGCCAGTACCGACCTTATCCAGGTGCAAAGAGGAGCCGGAAACGGAGCCTCCGGGTACCCGGCAATCGGGGGAAGTATAAACATTATCACTTCAACTTTTACGAACGATCCTCAGACAAACTTCTTTGCAGCCGCAGGAAGTTATAATACCAGAAAGTACAGCGCGTCTTTTTCCAGCGGACTCATAGACAAAAAATATTCTGTTTATGCAAAACTTTCTCAGATACTTAGCAGCGGCTACCGCCTTGGCTCATGGGTGAAGTTCAACTCGTATCACGTTTCTGCAGTCAGATATGATGACAAGCTTACCACTCAGGTCAACTTTTACGGAGGTCCTGTTGCAGATGGACTGGCTTACACCGGTCTGCCCAAGTTTGCCATAAAAGACCGGGAATTAAGGAAAGCCAATTACTCATACTGGGAGACGGATGGGAATGGTTATACATACACTCTGCAGAGAAGACCTACAGAGATCGAGAATTTCTCGCAGCCTCATTATGAACTGCTGAATGAACACCGGTTTAATGAAAACCTAACCTTTAACTCGGCATTATTCCTCGTAACAGGCGATGGTTTCTTCGATTTCGACGGTTCCTGGGCCGATACTACTTATTTAAGACTAACAAGCGATTATGGCTTTCATCCTTCTCAGAATCCCGGCAATGTACTTATCCGTGCGCAGGTTAATAATACCCAGTACGGCTGGATTCCGCGTATGAGCTATAAACATCAGAACGGTGAGCTAATAATCGGAGCTGAAATAAGAAAACATAAATCGGATCACTGGGGATCAGTTAATTACGGAGAAAATCTGCCCGCAGGAATTACAAAAGACTTCCGATATTATTATTACAATGGCGGCAAAGATATAATTAACGGATTTGTGCACGAGGAATATTATGTTAACCCGATGTTCAATCTCCTTGGTGAAATTCAGGCGGCATATAATAAATACAGGTTATATAATGAAAAATACCTGGGACACAACTTCCAGGTAAGCAATCTGTTCTTTAATCCAAGACTGGGAGTGAATGCAAAGTTCACCACTGATCTGAGCGTATATCTTTCTTATGCAAGAGTTTCGCGTGAGCCAAGACTTACAAACTATTATGATGCAGCCGAATCGAGCGGCGGCGCTGTTCCGCAGTTCAAACAAAATACGGATGGTTCTTATAACTATAATGAGCCTCTCGTAAAACCCGAGACAATGAACGATTTTGAACTGGGGTCATCATATCAGACTAAGGATCTGAACCTTACCCTGAATCTTTTTTATATGTTATTTGATAACGAGATAGTTAAGAACGGGCAGGTTGACAGGTTCGGTCAGCCCATAACTGGAAATGTGAAAAGTACCGTCCATGCGGGAGTGGAGTTTTCAGGGATATTAAATTTGGTGTCTGGTTTACAGCTTACAGGAAACGCAACGTTAAGTAAAAACACAATTCAGGAAGGCAGGCAATACCTCGGAACGGATGAATATCTTGATCTCAGCGGAAACAGGATCAGCGGTTTTCCTGATTTTCTTGCTAACTTTGGTATCAGCTATAATAATTACGGAGTATACCTGCAGTTCACTGGAAGATATGTGGGAGCTTTTTACTCGGATAACTACGAAAATAAAATAACGCAGTATCTTGATCAGCATCCGGATTTTATATCCTACAGTGATAATAAGAACGAGGCATATTTTACAGCTGATTTCATAGGCAGCTATGAGCTGAATTTATTTAATGCATTGAACAGCTCAAAAGTATTTATACAGGTTAATAATGTTTTTGATAACCTTTACTCGGCAAATGCAATTGGTCCCGAATTCTTTGCGGCTGCCGAAAGAAATTTTCTCGCCGGTATTCAGGTTGGATTGTAACAATCTCAAAAAAGTTGAACATTTATGGTTTTGAACAGAAGGAAACTAAATTGAAGAAATGTTTAATACTGGCCAACGGCAGGCCGCCTGCAAAAAAAGGAATTAAGTACCTGCAGTCGAAAGGCTACAACACTCTCATCTGTGCAGACGGCGGTGCGGACACAGCAAAGAAACTGGGGATCATCCCGGATTATATTATAGGTGATTTCGATTCAGTTAAAAAAGAAACACTCCGTTTCTTCCACAATAAGTCTGATATTATTAATATAAAGAGACAAAACGATACCGACGTTGAAAAATGCCTGAAGTTTGCCGTAAAAAAGAATTACAGCGAGGCTGTGCTGCTTGGTGCAATAGGCGACCGTCTTGACCACAGTTTCTGTAACATGGGAATCGTCATCAAATTCTTCAACAGGATAAAAATCAGGATAATCTCTGATAAATCAATCCTTACCCCGTTCACGGGAGATGTCAAACTGGACACTGTACCCGATGAAACAATTTCCCTATATGGCTTCGATGAAAAAACAAGAATTACTTCTACAGGCTTAAAATATCCTCTGAAGAAAACTGCTCTGCCGTTTGGGCAGCGGGAAAGCACCAGCAATGTCGCAGTCAAAGATTCTGTGACATTAAAAATATCCGGCGGGATCATTTTTGTGATACGGGATTTTAATACGCTTAAAAAGCATGATCTCATTTAATTCCCTCGACATTATAATAATCATCCTTTTCTTCGGGATTGTCCTCCTCATAGGATTTATATCCGGCAGGATAACAAAAGGAGAGGCAGATGATTATCTGCTGTCGGGACGTAAGGTGGGACTTTTTCTTTTCATCCTTACAAACGTATCTACGTGGTACGGCGGTATCCTAGGGGTAGGGGAATTTACATACAGGTATGGTGTAGCCAGCTGGTTCACCCAGGGATTTCCTTATTACGTCTTCGCATTTTTGTTTGCAATTTTCTTTGCAAAAAAGATCAGATCAGCTTCACTTTTTACTATTCCTGATAAAATATCAGAAACCTACGGCCAGACTGCGGGTATGATCTCAGCTATTCTTGTTTTCGTACTGGTTTCTCCCGCACCCTATGTATTAATGACGGCAAATCTCATCTCACTAATATTCCATACGGGGATCATTTTAAGTCTTTTTATTTCTGTCATTCTTTCAATGATCTACCTCCTGCAGGGAGGATTCCGTTCCAATGTATTAACTGATTCATTCCAGTTCTTTGTAATGTTCGGGGGATTTATGCTTATGCTGATCTTCTGCGGAATCAATTTTGGAGGTTATGATTATTTATCTTCTTCTCTCCCGCAGACTCACCTTGAACTTACCGGAGGCGCATCACCGTTATTTATCGCAGTATGGTTCCTTATTGCTATGTGGACATTTGCGGACCCCGGTTTCCACCAGCGCTGCTATGCCGCAAAAAACGGAAATGTTGCCGTAAAAGGTATTATCATATCGATAGTTTTCTGGGCTTTATTTGACTTTCTCACTACATCAACAGGATTATTTGCCCGAGCAAGCCTTCCGGGAATAAAACAGCCGGTACTCTCATATCCGCTTCTTGCCGAGAAGATCCTGCCCCCGGGGATTAAGGGAATCTTCTATGCAGGCTTGTTTGCAACAATAATGTCTACTTCCAACAGCTTCCTTTTTCTAAGCGGCACTACCATCGGAAGGGACTTTATATTCCGGTTGAGAAAAGGTGCATATGAACAAAAATTAAAAGCTTATACAATTACAGGTCTTATCATAAGCGGTCTTTTATCTATCCTGCTAGCTTATGCAATTCCATCTGTAATTGAGATCTGGTACACTCTTGGTTCCCTTTGCATTCCTGCCGTAATTCCCGCGGTCATCAGTTCCTACTATCCTAAGTTCCGGATCAGTAATAAAATGATGGTGATTGAAATGATTACTGCAGTCACACTGAGTACAACCTGGTATTTTTTAAGAGAGGTAGGACTTATCCTGGGGTTCCTTTATGAAATTGAACCAATGATAGTAGGTTTATTGACGGCAGTTATAATTCATCTGTACGGACTGAAAAAAACTGATTAACTCTTTCTTTCCGATCTTTTTTTGTGAACCAGTGAAAGAATAACAGATCCTGCAAGCAGTGATATTATTACACTCAAAGAAATTAAGGTGGGGATGTGGTAAAGATCGGAGATCATCATTTTAACACCGACGTAAAATAAAATGATGGCGACGCCGTATTTGAGGTAAACGAAAAGGTCGACAATTCCTGCAAGCGAAAAGTATAATGCTCTTAATCCCAATATTGCAAATATATTTGAGGTGATTATTATGAACGGATCCCTCGTTATTGCTATAATAGCAGGGATGGAATCTACAGCAAAAACAATATCCGACGATTCAATTAAAAGCAGAGTGAGAAATACGGGAGTCGCATAAATGGTTCCGTTTCTTTTCGTAAAAAATTTCTTTCCTTTATAATCGGGCAGAATATTAAAAAACCTCCTGATGAACCTGATAACGGGATGTTTCTCCCAGTCGATTTCCTTTTCCACCCCGAACGCCATCTTATAAGCTCCGTATAGAAGTATAGCTCCGAATACATAGATTATAGGCTGGAAGAGATTTATTAATCCGACGCCGATTAGAATAAATATTATTCTTAACACTATCGCACTTAGTATTCCCCACTTCAGAACGTGGGGCTGGTTCTCATTTGCAATTCCCATCGTTTTAAATATCAGGAGGAATACGAACAGGTTATCGACTGACAGAGAATACTCGATCAGGTAGCCGGTTATGAATTCAAGACTGCGCTGGGAACCCTTTTCAAGAAAGAAATGTATTGCTACAAAAAAAAGGAGAGCGGTGCTTATCCAGACGCCGCTCCATATCAGACTTCTTTTTAATCCTATTTTACCATGTCTATGATCTGTTACATATAAATCAATAATGATAATTATCAGTGCGAGTATTACAAATACTATCCAGAAAAAAAATTCGTTAAACAAATTTATTCACTCAGTTATGGTAAAAGAACTCCGATCGCAAGTACTGTAGTCCACAACCCGTTTTTATCGCCTTCGGCTGACTGGGTTATGTTGAATGACCTTACGATCTTACCTGACATTTTATATTGGTTTTCTCTTTCACTCCAATCCGTATCGGGATTAAACTCAACTCCGAGAGTCGTTGCAAGCATAGTTGCTGCAAGGTCCTCTGCATATTCCCCGGCAACTTTTTCAGTTTCACCGAAAGGATGATGTTCTGAAAGGTATCCGTATTGTGAGGGATCGGCCGGAAGTGCTGCTCCTATTGAAGCTGCAATAAGTCTGTTAGGTTCGTTTGTTGAGTTTCGGGCCATAACCGCAAAGGTGATCTGGCCGGGGGAAAGTTCCTTTAACCCATCTTCTTTGCTTATTTTTTTACAGCCTACGGGGTAGATGCTGCTGACTGTTACCAGGTTACATATTTCAACCCCTGCATTCCTGAGCGCAAGCTCGAATGACTGCAGGTATTCTTTATGTCTGCCTACCCCTTTGGTAAAGAAAATTTTAGATGGGACATACAATATATCATCTCCTTTCTAAGCTATGATGTGATTTTAATAAACTTTCGTTTTCCAACTTTAAGAACTTTGGACTTCCCGAAGGTAATTTCCGCATTTATATCGCTGATCTTTTCACCATCGATCGATACGCCGCCCTGTGTTACAAGTCTCCTTGCTTCCCCCTTAGAGGAAGCAAAGTTTACCCTTACTATAAGATCGAGGATACCAATTCCGGTGTTATCGTCTAATTTTATTTCAGGGATATCATCGGGGATTTCTTTCTGAATAAAGATCTTATCGAATTCTTTTTCAGCTTCCTCTGAAGCATCCTTACTGTGATACATCCTGATAAGAACTTTTGCAAGCTGTCTTTTCAGATCGCGGGGATTAACCTTCTTCCCATCCAGCTGATTTTTTATCCCCGAAAGTTCCGCGTTTGGAATATTTGTTGCAAGTTCAAAATAAGTATATATCAGCTCATCGGGGATCGAGAGAGTCTTGCCGAACATATCACCAGGTGTATCAGAAACACCTATATAATTATTATATGACTTACTCATTTTTTCAACCCCGTCGGTTCCAACCAGCAGGGGCATCGTTAGAATAACCTGGGGCTCAGAGTCGAATTCGCGTTGAATATCTCTACCGACAAGCAGGTTGAATTTCTGATCGGTTCCGCCAAGCTCGACATCGCTTTTTATTGCTACCGAATCCATAGCCTGGGCGAGAGGGTAGAGGAGTTCGTGCAGACTGATTGGTTCTCCGCTCTTAAACCTTTTAGTAAAATCATCTCTCTCCAGCATCCTCGCAACTGTATACTTTGAAGAGAGGCGAATTACATCCTCAAAGCTCATCTTGCCCAGCCACTCTGAATTGTAAACAATTTTTGTCTGCTCTTTATGGAGGATCTTTGATGCCTGCTCAAAATAAGTCTGACCGTTCTGTCGGGTTTCCTCAAGCGAGAGGGAAGGCCGGGTAACATTGCGGCCGGAAGGGTCACCGATCATACCCGTGAAATCGCCAATAATAAGTATAGCCTGATGCCCCAGTTCCTGGAACTGCGCAAGTTTCCTCAAAACTACCGAATGGCCTATATGAAGATCCGGTCTGCTTGGATCGCATCCCAGTTTAATGTTCAGAGGAATATTTTTCTTTAACGAATTTTCAAGTTTCTTTACAAGTTCATCTTCGGGAATAATTTCAAATGCACCTCTTTTAATAAGGTCCATCTGTTCATTAATAGCGGGAAAAGACAATTTATCTCTCGGTTTATTAGTGAATTATTGAATCTTTGCATCCGTAAGATAGTACGAATGTTTAATGTATGGTAGTATGCCTGTCAACTAAAAACCCTCACTCAGTTCTAGTACTTAATATTTCTTTCCTGGTCGCGCTGCCTGTCTCGTTTTGCAATTGATTCACGTTTATCGTAAACCTTCTTACCTTTAGCAAGGGCAAGCTCAACTTTTACTTTTCCATTCCTGAAATATAATCTTAATGGAATTAATGTTAAGCCTTTTTCTTTAACTTTCCCTATTAATTTTTTGATCTCGCTCTTATTAAGCAGCAGTTTCCGGGTTCTCGTGGGCTCATGGTTATTGATATTACCCTGTTCATAGATGCTGATATGAGCTCCGTAAAGCCAAACCTCACCATCCTTCAGGTTAGCGTAACTGTCAACCAGGTTAGCTTTTCCCTGTCTCAGGGCCTTCACCTCGGTTCCCAGAAGGACAATACCTGCCTCATAAGTCTGCAGGATGGCATACTCGTGTCTTGCCTTCCTGTTTACGGTAATATTTTTCTCTTCGGTTTCTTTAGCCATAATCTCACAAAATCAGGCATAAAACTTATTTTTATGTCCGGTTAAATGCAAATAATGAATCATCAAATGTACTATTATTCAATATAAAATTATAGAGAAAGAGTCAGGATGAACCAGAATTTTTAAAGTGCCTGGATTTACACAATGGACTATCCCTGATTTCCCTTTAAACATTCTGACCCTTTACCTATTTTAACGCAGCTATTTTCCAGCTATTTTCCAGGTATTTAATGATCAGACCAAAATATCTTTTCCTGCTATTCATCTTAACTACCTCTTTTTTCTCGGGATGTGCGCATAAAGAACCGGAAAACCAGATAGTCATCTGGCATAATATGCGTCCCGAAGAAAAGAACGTTCTGCAGAACCAGATTGATGAGTACATGAAGCTTCATCCCGGGATAAAGATAATTCAGCTGTATAAAGAAACCGAGGAGATGAGGTCGGGTTATATTGTTGCAGCGATAGGCGGACAGGGACCTGATCTTATATACGGCCCCTCAGACCAGGTTGGACCATTTGCCGACATGGAGATCATTAAGCCGCTCGAGAATATTTTTTCGAAGGAATACCTTTCTCACTTTAACGACAAAGCTCTTATAACTTATAAAGGTCATTTGTGGCAGCTTGCCGATAAGCTGGGGAACCATCTTACCCTTGTTTATAACAAGGACCTGGTTCCGGTTCCACCGAAAACTGATAAAGAGCTTATTGAGATAGGGAAGAAACTTACCAAAGATATTAACGGTGACGGCAGGATCGATCAATACGGTCTTGTATGGAATTATACTGAGCCTTACTTCTTTATTCCTTTCCTTACCGGTTTCGGAGGCTGGGTGCTCGATAGTACTGATACGCCCACGCTTAATACACCAGCTATGGTAAACGCACTAAATTTCATTGCTGATCTGCGTGACAAATACAAGATCATTCCCGGTGAAGCAGATTATGATATAGCGGATGTACTGTTTAAAGAGGGGAAGGCAGGGATGATCATTAATGGTGACTGGTCATGGTCAAGCTATGGTAATGCCGGCATCAATTATGGGATTTCTATACTGCCTTTGATGACCGAGACAGGAAAATATGCTACCCCGATGGTAGCCCCCAAAGGGTATTCAATAAATAAAAATGTCAGCAGCGAAAAGCTGGGTGAGATTAAAGATCTGCTGAAGTTTCTAATGAGTCCCGATAAACAGCTGGAAACCGCACTTGAAGTAAAAACATTCCCGAGCAGAACAGAACTCTATTCCAACCCTAAGCTGGCCAATGATGAAATTTTTATTAACTCGAAGAACCAGATTGATCACGGCATTGCACTTCCGATTGTTACCGAAATGAGGGCAATATGGGATGCTATGCGTCCTGCTTATCAGGCTGTGCTTGGAGGAGCAATTACTCCTCAGAAAGCTGCAAAACAGATGCAGGAAGATGCAGTAAAAAAGATTAAGGAGCTGAGAGAGGATTATGTTGACCCGGTCGGCAGAACTGTTGTCTTTATAATTTTTGGTGCTGCAGTGTTCGCCCTGCTGTTCTTCACAAGAAAAAGTCTTTTAGCGTTCTTCAAAAACTTTAAACGGGATAAGTTTGCTTACTACCTGCTGATGCCGGCGATGATCATAATGATCGCGGTGATCCTTTATCCGTTTATTTATAATATTATTCTATCCGTCTCAAATATGAGTCTTGCTCATATAAACGACTGGAGCATTGTAGGGTTTTACCAGTATGCGAAAGTCTTTGCGGAACCGCAGTTCTATGAATTCTTCCTGAAGACAATCATATGGACGGGAACAAACATCGTCTTTCATGTAGTACTTGGTGTTACACTGGCTCTGTTGATAAACAGAAGTCTGCCCGGTTCGGGCGTTTTCAGAACTCTGCTGATTCTCCCCTGGGCAATACCGCAGTATATCGTTGCTTTAACCTGGAGGGGAATGTTCAATTATGAGTACGGAGCAATAAACCTGATTATTGTAAAGTTCCTTTCGATGTCGCCTGTTGAATGGCTGAAGTCACCTGTAGAAGCCTTTATGGCAGTAATCATAACTAATATATGGCTTGGCTTCCCCTTTATGATGATAATAGCTCTTGGTGCACTGCAGAGCATCCCGAAAGAATTATATGAAGCAGCCGATATAGACGGAGCCAGGTGGTATCATAAATTAAAGTCGATAACAATTCCGCTTATAAAACCGGTAATGATCCCGGCAATCACGCTTGGGGTTATATGGACATTTAATAATATTAACGTGGTCTGGCTGGTAAGCAATGCCGGAGAACCATCGGATAAAACTCATATTCTTGTTTCATTTGTATATAAGGCGGCATTTAATTTATATCGGTACGGATACGCAGCTGCTTTCAGTGTAGTTATATTTTTAATTCTCCTTGCGTTCGGATTAACCTTCTTAAGGAGAACAAAGGCAACAGAATCGATTTATTAAAATCATCTTTGTGTCTTAGCGGCAAAACTTTAAAAAACTAAAAATATGAACAGAAAAAAATTACTTGCAGACATACTAACTTATTTATTCCTTATCGTCTTTACCGTTGTTGCGTTATACCCGGTTATAAATGTGTTTACTATTTCAATAAGACCGAACGACAGGCTCTTATCAACTTCATTGTCCATCATTCCTGATAATGCCACTTTTAAGCAGTATGTTGAACTCTTTACAAACAGACCTTTCCTGCTCTGGGTCTGGAACAGCACTATTGTTTCTTTCGTTGTAACCGTAACCGGTGTAGCATTGGCTTCTACCGCAGGATATGCATTGTCAAGATTTCAGTTCATTGGAAAGCAGTTCAGTTTGCTGGGACTGCTTACAACCCAGATGTTTCCCGCTACAATGCTTTTACTTCCCATGTATATCATGCTAATCAAACTGGGATTGATCAACAGCTACCTTGGAATAATTATCGTCTATTCTGCAACTGCACTTCCTTTCTGCGTATGGCAGATGAAAGGATATTATGATACTATTCCTTTGAGTCTTGAAGAAAGTGCGCGTATAGACGGCTGCAACAGGTGGCAGGCATTTTATAAAATAATTTTCCCTTTAGCGGCACCTGCTTTGGTTATCACCGCACTATTTTCATTTATGACTGCGTGGTCCGAGTATATAGTTGCTGCCCAGGTACTTCAGGATACATCATTGTATACACTGCCGCTGGGACTAAAATCATTTCAGTCGAACTTAACAACCGAGTGGGGTTTATACGCAGCTGCCGCCCTAATTGTTAGCATTCCCGTAGTTGCTTTATTCATCATACTCAGCAAATGGCTGGTATCGGGATTAACACTGGGCAGTGTAAAAGGTTAGTTATTTTATTTCATCAACATCTTTTACAAACATTACCATTATCCCTGCGAAGATCATTGAGGCCCCGCCAAGCAGTAATGCATATATTGCTTCGCCGCCGAAAGGCACTCTTACAAACCATCCGAGTATGGCTGCTGCAGTGATCTGAGGTATCACAATAAAGAAATTGAAGATGCCCATATAAACACCCATCTTTTCGGGAGGAATTGATCCTGCCAGAATTGCATATGGCATTGCAAGGATTGAAGCCCAGGCGAGTCCAATTCCTAGTTCAGAAATAAGAAGGAGATCGGGATTCTGGATGACATAAAAAGATGCGAACGAAATTCCGCCTATAACGAGACTGATCATATGCACGCTTTTTCTGCTGGTCCTTTTTGCAAGCCAGACCAGAACAAAGGCCATTACAGCTGCAAATCCATTATAAACCGACATCAGCACTCCAACCCAGTCGGCTCCTTTATTAAATAACTCCGAAGTAGGGTCAGTGGCACCGAATATATGGTGGGTAACCGCAGGAGTAGTATAGATCCACATTGCAAATAACGCAAACCATGAGAAGAACTGAACTACCGCAAGCTGCTTCATAGTAACAGGCATCTTATATAGGTCGTTCGTGACGACTACGAATCCGTTCCTCACATTTCCCGATTTCGTCATCAGTCCTGCTATCCATTGTACGATACCGAATGCCAATAATCCGAGAAATAATACATACAATCCAAAATCATTCTCTTTCAGCACGAAGTACAATATGGCAGAACATACTACACCAACAGCGAACCATATTGTGCCGTTCCTGAAAAATTTTGAAGCTGAAACATCTTCAGGTCTGATTACCTTGTTTTTCTGCAGTGCTGCTTCATCTTCAGCGAATTTTTTCAGTTCCTCCGGCGGATATTCTTTTGTTGTAGCTACTGTCCATAAAACAGCCAGGAAGAAAATCGCCCCTCCGATGTAAAATGAGAATTTAACGGAATCGGGGATCTGACCTGCAGGCGCAGTATTAGCAATGCTGAACCAGTTTGTGAGCATATAAGGAAGAGCGGATGCTACCACGGCACCAATCCCTATGAAAAAGCTCTGCATTGAGTAGCCGATGGTCCGCTGTTCGGATGGCAAATTATCGGCAACAAATGCCCTGAAGGGCTCCATCGAAATATTTATTGATGCATCCATAATCCAGAGCATACCGGCAGCAACCCAGAGGACAGGGGAGTTAGGCATAAAGATAATAGCTGTAGACGCCAGAATCGCACCGCCAAAAAAGTAAGGCCTTCTTCTGCCAAGTCTTGTCCATGTCTTATCGCTGAAATGTCCTATTATCGGCTGTATTATTAACCCGGTTACCGGTGCGGCAATCCACAGGATCGGGATAGAATCGATATCAGCACCTAGCGTTTCAAAAATTCTGCTTACATTAGCGTTTTGAAGTGCGAAGCCGAACTGGATGCCGAGGAATCCGAAACTCATGTTCCAGATCTGCCAGAAGCTTAAGCGGGGTTTTTGCATTTGCCTGTTCCTCAAAGAAAACTTATCTTAAACGGGAAAAACTTAGTCTTTTTCCGTATCAAAACAAAAAATCATTTCCAGGTTTCTTTAATTCTCTTCGGCCTTTGCTCGGCCTTTGTTCGGCCATCTTTCGGCCTTTAAAAGGCGGATAAAAGGCGCATAACCGGCTGTTAAATAGTTCGGATTTGAACTGTCCGCAAGCACCCATTTCCACAGATTCATTGCCCAAAAATGTTAATATGGCATACATTTGCACTATTATTTTCTAAATGGGTGGAACTGTATTATTTTTTAGAATAACTTAATATAAACCCTTTTTTATATTCAGATATAAACCGGAGGCATATTTATATGTTTAAGAAATTGACTATCCTGGCATCCATTTTATTTCTCTCATCTGTATTTTCACAAGCTCAGATCCCTGATAAATTCACAAATCTGCAGGTGCTGCCCAAACTTATCTCAAAGGAAAAACTTCTTGGAACAATGCGTTCATTTACAGAAGCACTTGGCGTGAACTGCGGGTTCTGTCATGCCGACCAGGAAGGTTCTGACAGGCTTGATTTCCCATCGGATAAAAAACAAGAGAAGGAAGAAGCACGTATTATGCTGAAGATGGTTATGGGAATTAACAAGGATTATCTTTCACAATTATCTGAGTACACAAAAGATGTAATGAGTGTCAGTTGTATTACCTGTCATCGTGGAAATAAGAAACCTCTGATGCTTGAGGATGTCCTCTTTACAACAATAAAAGAAAAAGGACTTCCCGAGGCCATCAGCACATATCATCAGCTGCACGATAAGTACTACGGCAGCTTCACTTATGATTTTTCACCGCATACTCTTGTTAAACTGGTGGAGATGCTGAACCATGATAATAGATATGATGACGCGCTTGGTGTAGCTAATCTTAACCTGGAAGTTTATCCCCAGTCTGGTATGGCCTATTACGGACTCGGTGAGGCATACGAGGCTAAAGGTGATAACCAGAAAGCCGTTGAGAGTTATGAAAAAGCAAAACAGCTTTCACCTGAACTATCACGCTCTGTTGATAGAAAACTTCAGGGTCTAAAGGAATAATTATCTTAGCTTATGGAAGCTGCTTTAATCGATAACTTTGATTCTTTCACTTACAATATAGTAGAACTGGTCAGACGAATCCCCGGAGTTGATCTGGCTGTACTTCCATACGATCAGCTGAATATAGGTGAACTTGATAGATATGAAAAACTGATTATTTCACCAGGACCCGGTCTCCCGGATGAATTCCCGAAGCTTCAGGATATACTTAAGGCATTTCATTCCAGGATCCCGATGCTGGGAATCTGTCTGGGACATGAAGCAATTGCACGGTTTTTCGGTGCGGAACTGGCTCACCTTCCTTCAGTTGTGCATGGCCAGCCTAAAGAAATAAGAATTACGGGAGAGTCACTTCTCTTTAAAGACCTGCCGCAAAAATTCAAAGCGGGATTATATCATTCCTGGGTGATCGATAAAAATACTCTGCCGGATGAACTTAAGGTAACTGCTTTATCTGAAGATGTTAATATTATGTCTTTCCGGCATAAAAAATATGAATTGTTCGGAGTACAGTTTCATCCTGAGTCAATTATAACAGAGTATGGAAAAGAAATGATGACAAATTTTCTGAATCGGGGAGTGGTAAATGAATCTGCCTGATTTTATTACCAGACTGAATTCATACGGCAGTAAAGGCATCCCTTTCTTCTTCCTTGCAGATTTTGAGTTAAAGAAACCCTTCGTTTGTAAACTTGATGAGGCAGCCGGTGAAGGTATTTTGTATGAAGTGAAGAAAAATAAAAACTTCGAAGATAGCCGGAATGCGAAGGTTCCGTCTGTATTTAATAAATATCCTGTATCTCAAACTGAATATGCAAAAGCTTACGAAAAGGTTAAGTATCATCTGGAAAGGGGAGACACGTACCTGGTAAACCTGACCTTTCCTACAATAATTGAAACTGATCTGCCGCTTAATGAACTCTTTCATTGTGCAAAGTCTCCTTATAAACTACTCTTTAAAAATGAGTTTCTTGTCTTCTCTCCTGAATGTTTCGTGAGGATTACAGGGAGTGAAATTTTCTCTTACCCTATGAAAGGTACTATTGATGCTTCTATACCTGATGCCGAGAAGATACTGCTTACGAGCGGTAAGGAAATCTTTGAGCATAACACTATTGTTGACCTCATAAGAAACGACATCTCTCTGTCCGCTGTTGATACAACCGTAACAAAGTTCAGGTATATTAACAGGATACATACTAACCAGAAAGACCTTCTGCAGGTAAGCTCTGAGATAAGAGGAAAGCTTAAGGAAGATTGGAAGCACTGCCTGGGTGACATTCTGGTCAAAATGCTGCCAGCAGGTTCTGTTAGCGGAGCCCCGAAGCAGAAAACTGTTGAGATTATAAGAAATGCGGAACTGCAGGATAGGGGATGGTTCACAGGAATATTCGGAATATTTGATGGGGAAAATCTGGAGAGTGCGGTAATAATACGTTATATGGAAAAGACCCCGGAAGGATTGCAGTTCAGAAGCGGGGGAGGAATTACTGCATTAAGTGATCCGGGAAATGAATACGAGGAGATGATCAATAAGGTTTATGTACCAGCTGGTTGAAACAATTAGAATAAGAAATGGAGTGCCGGAAAATCTTGTCTGGCACCAGCAGCGGTATGAGAGTTCAAATAGAACCCTGTTTGGAGAGAGTCCGCAAATCATCCTTGAAAATACAATTAAAGTTCCGACTGAGTACAAAAAAGGTGTAGTTAAATGCAGATTCCTTTATGACTCTGAAATCTTTGATATGGAATTTCATCATTATAACCGCTCTCATACAAAAACACTTAAGCTGGTTGAAGACAACCACCTTGAATATCCGCATAAGTTTACTAACAGAACCGCAATCAATGATCTTCTGGGAATGAAAGGCGAATGTGATGATATCCTTATTGTTAAAAACGGTTTAATAACCGACTCTTCAATTGCCAATATAGTTTTCTTTGATGGAAGAATATGGACCACTCCTGCGGAACCCCTGATGAAAGGAACAGCCCGGGAGAGATTGCTTCACAAGGGTTGGATCACTGCCGGAAATATCAGGGTAGAAGATTTGAATAACTTCTCTCATTTCAGATTAATAAACGCTATGCTGGAATTCGACGAGCAGGAAACGATAGGTATTTCAGGGGTGAAATAAGGAGAAACTGTCTGTTTGACACATAATACATCAGATTGAAACCTGGTCCGGCAAACTATAAGAACAGGTATCTTTCTCAAAATTTTGATATTTTGCCTCACCTAAAAAATTAGTGTAAAGATTCGCAGATGAGTCATAACCCGGATTCAACATCCAGCAGGAAAAAGGAACATATTCAATTGTCCCTCACGGACAAAGTTGCATTCAGGTATAAAACGAATGGATTTGAGTATTATGACTTTATTCACTATGCTATCACGGAAGTGGACCTCAATAAGATAGATTTCGGCACCGTATTTCTGGGGAAAAAAATCGATTACCCTTTTCTGATCTCATGTATGACAGGAGGAACTTCGGAGGCGGAGAATATTAACGCAAGACTTTCGGTTGCGGCCAGTAATCTGAATATTCCCCTGGGCGTTGGAAGTCAGCGCCAGGCCCTTGAAAACAAAGATTATCATATTACATATAAAGTGATAAGGAAAAATGCCCCTTCGATACCTATTCTGGGTAATATAGGTGCTGCCCAGGTAGTACTGATGGATAAGTTTGATCCGATCAGTTTCCTGATAGACCTGGTTGAGGCAGATGCGATGGTGGTGCACGTAAATCCCCTCCAGGAATTGATACAGAAGAGAGGAGAACCGGAATTTACAGGACTGCTGAAGAAATTAACAAAAATGGTAAAACAGTTAAAGGTTCCGGTTATTGTTAAAGAAGTCGGTGCCGGGATATCTGAAAAAGCTGCAAAGAAGCTGCTCGACTGCGGTGTTAAAGGAATTGATGTAGCGGGAGCCGGCGGTACCAGCTGGGCGGGAGTTGAGATCCTGAGGAATAAAGACGGCAAGATGAAGGAATTATGGGATTGGGGACTTCCTACGTCGTACTGCATCAGGACCGCTGCCGGCCTGAAGAAGAAATATGATTTTACACTGATAGGTTCGGGCGGGATAAATACTGCAATTGAGGCAGCTAAAGCACTAGCCCTCGGGGCAGATATTGTTGCCTCTGCAAGAATAATTCTGCAGACCCTCGATAAAGAAAATACCGAAGGTGTTGAGAAACTTGTTAAAGAATGGTTCGATTATATCAGGAAAGTCATGTATCTGACTGGTTCATCAAACTTAAAAGAATTAAGAAAAAATAAACTTATTGAGAGGGGTGACCTTCATTGAGTATAACAGTTAATCAAAAATATAAAAGGATCTTTGAAAGAGAACAAAAGCAGATTGAAAGGATACTGTCCCGCTCATTATCCGGAAGGAAACCAATAAATCTTTATGCTCCTGCTTATTATATTATAGAGAGCGGCGGGAAACGGCTGAGACCAATGCTGGTTCTCTTATCCGCGAAAGCGGCGGGCGGTAAATATTCCGATGCATATTATACCGGTGCAGCGGTAGAACTACTGCATAACTTTACGCTTGTTCACGACGACATTATGGATAATGCTGAGAAAAGACGAGGAAGATTAACGCTGCATGTTAAATATGATGATCATACCGCTATACTTGCAGGCGACAGTCTTCTTGCTGTTGCCTATGAAAATCTTCTGCGTGACTGCGGCGAAAACGCAAAAGAGATATTTGCCGATTTTACAAAAGGACTGGTAGAGGTTTGTGAAGGACAGAGTCTCGATAAAGAGTATGAAACCAGGCAGTCGCTCGGCCTGGACGAATACCTCGGGATGATCAGAAAAAAAACTGCGGCAATGCTCGAGATGTGCTGCTCACTCGGAGCACGACTCGGAAACGGTTCCCCTGAAATTGTTAAGGCTTTATCTTCTTTCGGCAGGAATATCGGGATTGCTTTCCAGGTGCAGGACGATCTGCTAGATATAACTGCAGATGAACTTGAGTTCGGTAAAAAGATCGGTGGGGATCTCGTGGAAGGTAAAAAGACATATCTCCTGGTAAAAGCTCTCGAAAAGGCAAAAGGAAAGGATAAGGATTTACTTAAAGCTCTTATCAGATCAAAGGGAGTTAAACAAGCAAAGGTTCCGGGGTATAAAAAGCTTTATGAAAAGCTCGGGGTAATTGAAGATGCCAGGGAGGAAATAAAAAAATACACCGGCAGAGCTTTGCGGTCTTTGAAGGTATTGAAAAACAGCGAAGATCGTGAAATATTTGAGTGGCTGGCTGAAAGTCTCATTAAACGAATGAAGTGATGATCGAAAAAACGGTAAAAATAATAAATAAGGCCGGCATGCACACCCGGCCTGCAGCAACAATAGTTAAAATGGCTTCTAAATATAAATGTGAGTTCTTTATCTCTAAGAACGGCCTTAACATTAACGGCAAAAGTATTATCGGCGTAATGACCCTTGCTGCTGAAATGGGCTCAGAAGTCACACTTTCTTTTGATGGTGAAGATGAAGAGCAGGCAGCTAAGGAAATAGTAGATTATTTTAACAGAGGATTCGACGAGCTTTGAAATCATTCAGACAAATATTTCTTGAAGCGGAAAATAAGATATCGGGAATAGCCGCCGCACCTGGAATAGTTATCGGCAGGGCCTATCTTTTTATGAAGGAAAAGATAGATGTTAACAGGGGAGAAATTACCGATATTGAAGAAGCTAAGCGGAACCTTGAAGAGGCTCTGAACAAATCAAGAAAAGAACTTAATAAAATACTCGGAATTGCGCGTGAAAAAATGGGGGATGAAAGAGCCGCGATCTTCGAAGCCCAGATAATGATACTGGATGACCCTGTACTCATAGAAAATATTCAGAAGAGGATCGAAACTGAAAGAAAACAACCTGAATATATTGTTGATGATGAGATATCCAAATACCAGGATCTTATGATGATTTCGCATGAAACCTACATGAAGGAACGTGCCCATGATATTGAGGATATCAAGAACAGGATTGTCAGGAATCTTCAGAAGAAAAGATGGCAGTCGAGAATTAAAAACGATGTTGTCGTGGTCAGCGATTCCCTCACGCCTGCTGATACAATCCTGCTGAGCCGAAGCAATGTGCAGGGATTTATTACAGACCATGGAGGACTCACATCTCACGCCGCCATTGTTTCAAGGTCACTGAACATCCCCGCAGTAGTGGGTACACATAATGCTACACTTCACATCAGAGACGATGATAGTATAATAGTGGACGGCTTCCACGGTTATATTATCATAAATCCGAACGAAGAACAAATTGAATTTTTTAACCAGAAGCTTGAAAAACTCAAACTGCTCCAGAAAGAACTGGAAGAGCTTAAGGATAAACCTGCAGTAACTACAGACGGCAAGAAGATAACCCTTCAGGCAAACGTGGATGTGACAGGTGAAATTGATCTCGTTGTTACCAGCGGAGCCGAGGGCATCGGGCTGTACAGGACGGAACAGATCCTTGAAGAAATTGGAGAATTTCCATCCGAAGATGAGCAGACAAGAATTTATACTAACCTTTCAAGCAGAATTTATCCTGAGACATTTACGATAAGGGTATTCGATATTGGCGGCGATAAATTTAGGCTTCTGGATTATAAAGAACCCAACCCGTTCCTGGGTTTAAGAGGGATCCGCCTGCTGCTTGAAAACCAGGGAATTTTCAGGACGCAGTTAAGAGCTATTCTCAGGGCAAGCGTCAATAAAAATATACAGGTAATGCTGCCTATGGTTTCTACTATTAAAGAGATCCGGCAGGCAAAGGATCTTATTGAAGAATGCAGACAGGATCTGAAGAAGAACAAAATACCGTACGATAAGGATATGAAGATCGGCATTATGGTGGAAGTACCTACCGCAGCTTTAATGGCTAAAGAATTTGCAGCTGAAGTAGACTTTCTGAGTATCGGCACCAACGACCTCATTCAGTACCTTATGGCAGTCGACAGGGGTAATGACCTTGTTGCTGATCTGTTCCAGGAATTCAGTCCTGCTGTTATCAGAACAATCCACCATATTGTGAGAGAAGCCAAGAAGTCGCATAAAAGTGTGAGTCTGTGCGGAGAGATGGCCGCCGATACACTGGCAATTCCGTTGCTGGTGGGATTGGGACTGGAGTCGCTTAGTATGTCGCCTTCCACAATCGCTTACGCAAAAAGGATCATCCGCAGCTGCTCTTTGGAAAGTCTTGAAAAACTGGCTGAGGATTGCCTATCGTATGTTACCCAGGAAGAAGTTCTTGCCAGGATTGAAAAATTCTTCAGGGAAAATCAAATCACCCGTACAAGGAATATTATATAGGACTTAAATGAAAATATCAGAATATAACTCAAAATATGATTCACAAAACCAGTTTAATGTCCTGGTAGAAACCTACACACAGATTGATGCAGCCTGGAATAATGAATTTGATATTGGAAACCTTAAAAGCAAAAAATTCAAAGATATTATTGTTTCGGGTCTTGGAGGCTCCGCTATCGGTGGAGATCTTATCGGGAATTTTCTTAAGGAGGAATTGAATCTTCCGTTCTTCGTTAACAGGAATTATTCTCTTCCCCTGTTTGCTGACAAAAACACGCTACTTGTTGTATCTTCCTATTCCGGTAATACCGAGGAAACCATATCTGTTCTGGAAGAAGGAATAAAAAAGAAATGTTCCATAATTTGTATGTCCACAGGCGGAAAAATAGGCGATATTGCACAAAAAAATAAAATACCCCTGGTAAAAATGAAGCCCGGATTCCAGCCAAGATATGCCCTGGGTTCCGGTTTCTTCACGCTGTTAAAGATCTTCGTTCAACTTGGGTTAATTCCGCCCCAGGATGAGATAGTCAGTCAAATCAGGAACCTCTGGAAGGAGAAGGGTAAAGAGTACTCAGCTGACAACAATATTGCGTATAATTGTGCAGAACAGCTTATAGGCTTTGTACCTGTCATTTACTCTGCCGCCGACCTTACTTCCGCAGCCGGGTACAGGTTTAAATGTCAGTTTAATGAAAATTCAAAACTTCATGCCTTCCATCATGTTATCCCGGAACTAAACCATAACGAAATTATCGGGTGGGAAAGTTATAATGCAAATCAGTTTAATGCCAAACTCATTAATATCCTCGATGAATCATATCATCCGCAGATTAAAAAGAGGTTCGAGATTACTACCGAGCTGGCGGTAAAAAAAGGACTGGAGTTTATGAATATTGAGAGCGAAGAAGAAGTTTTCAAGGTACGATTAATGGATTTGATTTATTTATTTGATTGGATAACTTATTATACCGCAGTGCTCAGAGGATATGATCCGTCTGAGATAGATAACATCCATACTCTAAAAGAAAGGTTATCTTAACCAAATCCTTTCAGGTATTATTAGCGTATGAAGGGATTTCTGAATAAATAAAATATGCCTGTGAAATTCCTTAAACTTCTTTTTTTTATAGTTTTCATTACTTCCTTTACTGTTGATGCTCAACTTTATTATTTCGGAAGAAATAAGGTACAGTATCAGAGTTTTGATTGGAAAGTGCTCAGGACTGAGCATTTCAACATCTACTACTATGGTGAGTTCGAGGAGATTGCCGAGATAGGAGCTTCTTACGCCGAGGAGGCTTATGATGAACTTAAGGTCAGGTTTGACAACCTTATTACCAGGCCTATTCCCCTTATCTTTTATAATACCTCACTTCATTTCCAGCAGACGAATACAACGCCTGGACTGATTCCCGATGCAGTGGGAGGATTCTTCGAATTTATAAAAGGAAGGGTGGTAATTCCTTTCACAGGCTCAATCCACGATTTTAAGCATGTGATCCGCCACGAGCTTGTGCACGTTTTTATGACGATAAAGGTGCTGCATATACTCTCAAATCACCGGCTGCCTACCGACCGGTTTCCGCCGCTCTGGTTTACAGAGGGACTCGCGGAGTATTTGTCGACCGACATTGATGCCCAGGCTGAGATGGTGATGCGGGATGCCGTCATTAATAATTATTTTGTTGACCTTGAAGATATATACAGAATATACGGCACTTTCCTGATGTATAAAGAGGGACAAAACTTCCTGCACTTTGTTGAAGAGGAATACGGACCCGAAAAAGTAATGCTGCTTATCGACAATATCTGGATGTTCGCCGATTTTACAAAAGTTCTTGAACATACTTTAGGTAAACCTATTGAAGATATTGACTCAGAGTGGACGTTTTATCTTAAACGTAAATATTATCCTCTGTTGTCTGATAAAGCACCATTGCAGAATTCGGCTCAGCAGCTTACGCATTTCGGATTTAACTTCTCCCCCGTACCTTATAAGATAAACGGAGATACCTGGCTTTATTTCCCTGCTAACCGCGACGGCTATTCCTCCCTTTACAGGATGAAGATTAATGTAAAAAAGAAATCCGACCTGGAACCGGAATTAATACTGAGAGGGGAGAAAACTGCTGAGTTTGAGGCATTCCACCTGTTCCAGTCATCTATCGATATTTCTAAAGACGGACTCGTTGCCTTCGTTACAAAATCGGGAGCTACAGATGCAATTCATTTTTATTCTATTCCCGCAGAAGAAGTAGTTCAGAATTACCAGAACGAAAACCTGATTAATATTACTTCGCCCAAATTTTCTTCGGACGGTAAGCGGGTAGTATTTCAGGCTATTGACCAGAAGGGATTCAGTGATCTTTTCATACTTGATATAGGGACAAATCAGCTTACCCGACTGACAAATGACTACTACGATGAAAGAGATCCGGTATTTGGTATAACGGATTCACAGGTGATCTTTTCATCAGACAGAACAGCCGGGAAATATGAGAGATACTATAACCTGTTTTCTTACGATCTTAATACTCACAGGATTGATTATATCACCAACCTTCCTGCAAATAATTCTTCCCCGGTTCTTTCTCCTGATAAAAAAACACTTCTTTTTACTTCTGACATAGACAAAGTTCAGAATATCTGGAGGATGAAGTTTGTAAATGACAGCTTCTCCGATTCTGTATGGAAAGTTACGCATTTTATTACGAGCGCTTTCCATCCAAGGTTTATGGGTTCAACAGAAATAACCTTCTCGGGATTTGAAAACTTTTCATTCAACCTGTACAAAGATAAGATCGACAGTCTGCCTCCTGATTCATCATTCAGAGTAGTTATGAACTTTGATTCGACGGAAGGGAAGTGGACTGAATCGCAGCTGAAAGTGTTCGCTGAAAAAGAAAAATATAAATATGAAAAAGAATATACCCTGGACTATGCGCAGAGTGAGGTAACAACTGACCCGGTTTACGGAACCCGCGGAGGTGCGATCCTTTCACTGAGTGATCTTTTCGGGGATGACAATTATTTCTTCCTGATATATAATACTGCCAATGTTCAGAGTGATTTCCTTAAAAGTTTTAATATAATGCTGGAAAGGGTTGATCTAAGTAAGAGAACCAACTACGGATTCGGAGTCTTTCATTTCAGCGGTAACAGATATGACATACGTGAATCGGATGAGTATTTCTATGAAAGAAGTTTCGGAGGATTCTTCCTGCTGAATTTCCCGCTGTCGAAGTTCCAGAGAATTGAGACCGATGTTTCTATGGCCAGCAGCGACAAGGAAGTGATACAGGGATTAATTGAAAGGAAAGCTCTCCTTTTGAGTAATACTATTTCCTATGTGGCAGATAATTCGATATGGGGGCCCACAGGTCCTCTTGACGGTATCCGGGCAAGGCTTCTGCTCGGATATACAAGTGATGTAAAGTATAGTAATGTGAATTACTTTAGTGTAATTGCAGATTACAGGCAGTATTTCAGGATAGGTTATACAACCGCTCTCGCCTTTCGCGGAGCTGTATTCTATAATCAGGGTAAAGAGGCCAGAAGATACTTTATGGGCGGCAGCTGGGATCTCAGAGGATGGCCGAGATGGTCGATACGCGGCGAAAAGCTCTGGATATCCTCTCTTGAACTTCGCTTCCCGCTGATTGACCAGATAAATATAAAGTTTCCTTTTGTAAACCTTGGGTTCTGGGGAATAAGAGGAGCAGTGTTCTCCGATTTTGGAGGTGCCTGGGATGAAATATACGATCAAACTCTGGGAAGCGTTGGGTTCGGCTTCAGGATGAACCTGTTTGGAGTGATTGTATTGCGTTATGATATAGGCAAAAAGATCGAAGATAATCTATCAAAGTTTCAGCCGGGATTATTTTACCAGTTTTTCTTTGGATGGGATTTTTGAAAAGTCTGAAATACATATTGTATTCATTACTGCTGCTTTCTGCGGGTTGTGCAACATCACTAATTAAAACAGAAGCCCGACGGGACGATAATGCCTATCCGGGTTTCGGGAAGAATCCTTCACGGGAATTTTTTATAAATACTAATATCTCCGATTCGATTACTTTAAAATGGGAGAACAGCGCTAACGGCGGTTTTACCAATTCATCTGTTGCTGTCTACGACTCGTTAGTATTCGTAAATGATTTATCAGGCCGCATATATTGTTATAACCTCGTTACCGGCAAAAAAGTGGGACAGCTGAAAAACGAAGGCTCCGTATTTTCTTCACCCTTTATAAATAAATTTTCCCTGATTTATGCTGATGCAATAGATGATGAAAATATTACCAGGTTAAAGTACTATGATTATGTAATGGGGGAAATGAAGCATGATATCGAAGTGGAAGGACGATGTGTAACTGAAATAATAGGTACCCCCGATGCAGTAATCTTTAATACGGAGGACGGCAATGTTTATAAATATGATATGTTTGGAAATGAAGTCTGGAAAACTTCGATAAAATCATCAATACATAGTTCTCCGTCAATGAATAATGGAATTATTGTATTCGGAAACGACGATGGTGAGATAATCGGTATACGTAACGAAGATGGTAAAATTTTATACAGGAAGAAAACAGGGAAATCTTTTTTCTGCGGAACAGCGTCTTCAGGCGATTTAGTTTATGCCGGTAATGATAATGGAAATCTCTATGCTTTTGAATTAAAAACGGGGAAAGTCATCTGGCATTATGATTCGGGAGCAAGAATTGTAATGACCCCTTCTATAGCCGGTTCGCAGGTATATTTCGGCAACCTGAGAGGCGATCTGTTTGGCTTAAATAAAAGTGATGGAAAACTGATCTGGAAGACCTCTACAGGCGGAGTGTTGAAGGCAACGCCGTTCATCGCAGAAAACCTGCTTGTAGTACCTGATTTAAATAAAAAATTCTATTTTGTGAACAGGAATAACGGGGAAATAACAAGAACTTATTTCGTTGACGGAAGAAATGAATTATCCCCGGTAATATTCAGAAACACTCTTTTTATAGGGTTTGACCGTGGAGAACTGCAGGCTTATGAATTTGAATAGACTGACATTGTTCCTGCTGCTTATTGTTCCTCTATTAAACTTGCAGGCACAGGACTGTAAAGCCGGCATAAAAATCAATACTGATATGCCTTCGGCAAAGATATATATTGATCATAATTTAGCCGGAAGCGGAAATGCTGATGTAAAACTGGGAAAGGGAAGTCACTACATTGTTGTCCTGGAAGAGGCAGACCGCTGGGATTCACAGTCATTTGAAGATACACTTAGAATTACGAGTTGTAATGATACAGTGCTAACTTACCATTTTAAGAGCGAAGTATATCTTGATACCGAGCCTCAGGATGCTTACGTATACCAGGATACAGCGTTGATAGGCCATACCCCTCTGTTCATTCCGGTTAATACCGGAAGTATTGTTCTTAAGAAACCTGGATTTGAGGAGAAAACTGTAAGAGTAAAAAATTTAAGCGGAAACGAAAAAGTTAAGCTTAACTTCACTGGTGAGAAGAGGGAGGAGAATTTCTTTGAAAAAAATATTTTTAAGATTCTTATTGGCGGCATCGTTGCCTTTGGAGGGGTCTCAGCCTATTACAAATTAAAAGCCGATGATAACTTTGATCAGTATCAGTTTACAGGAAATAATTACTACCTGGATCAGACACATAAATATGATCTGATATCCGGTATTACTTTCGGGGCTGTCCAGGTAGGATTTGCTTTCCTGATCTACTACTTCCTCTCCGACTAATATTTTCCAATTCTCACCATAAATAATTAAATTTTGAATATTAATTGAATATTATTAAATGCATATGCTTACCGTTCTTGAATCAATAAAACTTTCTACAGAATATCTCGGGAAAAAAGGTGTCGAATCGCCGCGAATAAATGCAGAACTGCTGCTTGCTCATATTCTTAAGTGTAAAAGACTGGATCTTTACCTTACATTTGACCGGCCCTTAAGCGATGAAGAAGTTACTTTGTATAGAAGCTTTCTGAAGAGGAGAGGTGAATATGAACCTTTACAATATATAGTTGGTTCGGTTGAATTTTATGGTTTGCCGTTCTTTGTAAATTCTTCTGTACTTATACCGAGGCAGGAAACGGAAATCCTTGTTGAAGAAATAATAGAACAGAATAAAAAGGATCCCCGAATAAAAATTCTTGATATCGGCACAGGCAGCGGAAATATCGCTGTCGCACTCGCAAAGTATCTTCCGGGTTCAAAGGTTGTGGCATCCGATTTAAGTAAAGACGCTCTTGAACTTGCCGGAAAGAACTCGGTCCAGAATGGTACTGAGAGCCAGGTGAAATTCATAGAGAATGATATACTTAAAAGTTATCCTGAAGAAAAAGAATTTGATGTTATTGTATCCAACCCGCCTTATGTATCGGGGAATGATTTTGAAAAACTTCGTCCGGAATTAAAAGTTTATGAACCGCGGCAGGCACTGACAGATGATGCAGATGGACTGATTTATTACAGGGAAATAAGTTTGAAAGCAAAGGAGTTATTACGTCCCGGCGGAAGATTATACTTTGAGACAGGTGAAGGTCAATCTCAAGCGGTTAGAAAGATACTCGAAGAAAACAATTATAAGTCAATTATGACTAAAAATGATTATCTTAATATTGAACGGGTAGTATCGGGAGAGTTGATTTGAGAGCAGTTGTACAAAGAGTATCAAAAGGCGGAGTAAGTATTCCCCTTGAAAATTATGTTGAGAATATCGGCAAGGGACTTGTTATTCTGCTGGGCATAAGGACCGGGGACTCTGATAAAGAAGTAAATTATCTTGCAGATAAATGCTGTAATCTGAGAATATTTTCTCTTAAGGATTCAGAAGATGATAAAATGAATTACTCTGTAAAAGATATTGATGGAGAGGTGCTTGTTATTTCCCAATTTACTCTTTATGGTGATGCATCCAGGGGAAACAGACCCGGTTTTACAGATGCCGCAAAGCCTGATGAAGCTGTTCCTCTCTATGAAACATTTATACAAAGGATGAAGCAAAATCTGGGAAATGAAAAGGTTAAGACGGGTATTTTCGGTGCAATGATGGAGGTGAGGATTTTTAATGACGGACCTGTAACGATAATTATCGATTCAAAATAAAAAGTGGTTATGTGAATCCGGTTTTAATGATATTCCTCGACGGTGTCGGAATAGGGAAAGAGGATTATGAATATAATCCATTCTTTAAATACGGTTTTAAGACCTTTACAAAAATATTCGAAAATATTCCTACAACCGGCAGCCAGTACCTCGCAAAGAATGGTTTTTTTCTTACCCCGGTTGATGCGAGGCTGGGAGTTGATGGACTGCCGCAGAGCGGGACGGGACAGACATCAATTTTCTGCGGGATGAACGCGGCCGAATATGTCGGCAAACACTTTGGACCCTATCCTTATTCCACGCTGGTGCCCGTGATAAAAGAACAAAATATATTTAAAGAATTTCTCTCCAGGGGCCGGAAGGCTTTCTTTGCAAATGCATATCCCAAAGTATTTTTCGATTACATAAGATCAGGAAAATCAAGACTCAGCGTAACATCATTAAGTGCCAGGTTGAGCGGTCTCAGATTAAATCGTTCTACTGATGTGAGAAGGGGGAGCGCGCTAACTGCTGAAATAACTAATGAAAGATGGAATAAAAAACTCGGGTATAAACTTCCTGTTATCAGGCCCGAAACAGCAGCAAGAAGACTGATCAGAGCGGGAATGAAAAATGATTTTACTTTGTATGAATATTTCCTGACTGATCATCTGGGACATGGCCGTTATGATGGGGAAATCGAAACCACCTTACTTACGCTGGATAAATTCCTTTATACGGTTTTAACTGAAGCGGATAAGTCTGAGTTTACTATCGTTATCTGTTCGGATCACGGCAATTTTGAGGACCTTTCAATAAAGACTCATACATTTAATCCATCTCTGTTCATTACTGCAGGTAAGAATGCTGAATTTATTTCCAGTGAAGTGAAAAACCTTACCCAGATTAAAGACTCAATACTGAGGGTCTGTGGATGAAGGAATTTCCGGTAATCAGAGTTACGCTTTTATTCGCTGCCGGAATAGTTTTACAATCTTTCTTTTCTGTAACAATTCGAAATGATTTCATTTTACTTGCATCTCTTCTGTGCGCAGCTCTAATAATCTTTCTGGTTGAAAAGCGAAAAACCTCATTTGGTGCATTATCTCTCATCCTACTTTCCCTTCCTCTACTTGCCGGCTATACGTCCGGTCAATTGCAGCGTGATAATAATGTAATCCCGGATTCCATTTATGTGATAAAAAATTTCACTGCTTACGGATCTGTTGAGGAAATTGATCTTCCTTCACAAGGCAGTTTTTCACTTATATTAAGAACCGATTCTATAAAGGCCCGGAGTACAATAAAAACCAGTGTTAAACTCTTATGTAACATCCGGGATGACAGTCTGGTTACTTTATACAGTTACCTCAATCCAGGAAATATTGTAAAGATAAGCGGTACTTATAGAAAAGGCCGGGAAGAGCGTAATCCGGGGGAATTCGATTATAATAAGTACCTGCATTCACGGAAAATCAGTGGCGTATTATCTGTTTATGAGAAAAATGACATCTCTATAATTTCTGCTGATGTTGATCAGGTAAAGGGAATTATATTTTCTGTCAGGAAATATATCGATGCTGATAATAACTTCGATGCATGAACTGCAGACTGCTGCTCTATTGAAAGGATTATTACTTGCGGACAGAAGTGATATCGGTTTTGAGACAAAAAATCAGTTTATTAATTCGGGAGTTGTACACATACTTGCGGTCTCCGGACTTCATACAGGATTTATCGCATTGATCTTTTTTGTTCTCCTGGGAAGACTTAACTTATACCTTAGGTCTGTCCTCACCATTATCGGTTTGATCCTGTTTATGATCATTACAGGAATTCCTGCGTCTGTTTTTCGTGCTGTTGTTATGGGCGCTGTAATGATTACGGCATTTCTTTTAAACCGTTCTACCAATATCTATAACTCTTTAGCAATTGCAGCATTAATTCTACTTGCTGCAGATCCATCGGAAATATTCAATCCCGGGTTCCAGTTATCATTTATCTCAGTCCTTTCGATTGCATATTTCTTCCCTCATTTCGAAAAACTTTTAAAAAGAACAGGGATAGAAAACAAATTTCTGAAGTACATTTTGTTGTTCGCAGCTCTCTCATTAAGTGCGCAGATAGGGACATTCCCGATTACCTTATTTTATTTTGGAAAATTCTCGCTGATCTCAATCCTTATGAACCTGGCCGTAATACCGCTCGCAGGGGTCATTCTCGGAACAGCAATATCAACCCTTATTTTATTTCCAATATCTGTTTGGGCAGCATCAGTATATGCGGCAGCAAATGATATGTTTACTGATCTGTTAATGGTGCTGGTGAAATATGCAGGATCGTCCGGATATGCGTTCCTGGATATCGTAAAATACTCCACAGCTGATGTTCTGATCTTTTATCTGTTCGTTATGACGGGGATATTTTTAGTGCGGCATCTTAAGTCTTTCAGGACTATAGCAATTTTTTTGATCCTTATTACCGCAAATATTTATATCTATTCTTTACCCTCTGAAAATGACTTGAGGGATAAAGACAAGCTGAATGTTTTCATGCTTGATGTTGGACAGGGTGATTCTTTCATTATAAAATTACCGGGAGGTAAAACTGTCCTAATAGATGCGGGCAGTGCTTCCCCATTTTTTGATAATGGAGAGAGAATTATTCTGCCTGCTATGAGAAGACTGGAAATAGAAAAATTCGATTACGGTTTTGTATCTCATATTGATGCTGATCATTACGGCGGATTTATTTCTCTGATAGAAAAACAAAAAATCAGGAATATATATAAACCGTCCGTGACACGACATCTGAGAAAGACAGAAGATTTGAACAATACCTGAGGAATAAAAATATACCTGTTGAATACTATGAGAGGAATAGGCTCAGAATAGGCGACACAGAATTATTTATCCTGAATGATAATAAACAAAATTATACGGGAAGAAATTCGCTTAATAACAGCAGCGGTATAATAAAAATAATATATGGAAAGACCTCTTTTTTATTTACCGGGGATATAGATTATAAAGGGGAGAGGTATTACACGGAAAGGTATAAAAGATTCCTTGACTCAGATGTCCTTAAGGTCAGTCATCATGGCAGCAAATCAGGTTCCTCTGAAGATTTTATTAAGTTGGTATCACCTGAAACAAGTCTGATAAGCTGCGGAATAAAAAACCGTTTTGGACACCCTTCAGGAGAAGTTACTGATCGTTTGTCGAATTCCGGTTCTGAAATTTTCAGAACTGACAAGGAAGGCTGCGTACTCCTTCAATCGGATGGAATGAAGATAAGCAGAATTGATTGGAAAAATTATTATTAAATTAGTAAAACTTGTTTTACAGAATAAATCACAGGAAAAATGAAAAAAAGAATTCGGATCGGAATACTCGGAGGAGGTCAGCTTGCAAGAATGTCGGCATACCAGGCATATAAACTGGGATTTGAGATTGCTATCCTTGAAAAAATTCCGCAGTCTCCGGCAGGTCAGCTTACAAAATATGACTTTGTCGGCTGGGTCGATGACAAAATACTTCTGAAGAAATTTGCGAAAGAATGTGATATAGTGACTCTCGAAAATGAGTTTATTGATTATAAAGATCTTGAATACATAGAGAAGTTTGGGAAGAAAGTCCTGCCCTCTTCAAAGACAATTTCACTGATTCAGGACAAATATATTCAGAAAAAAACTTTCAGGAAGAATGGAATTCCGGTACCCGAATTCGTTGAGGTAAAAGATACGAGCACTTTCAAAACAATTTCAGAAAAACTGGAAAACAGGTTTATCCTCAAATCGAGGAAAATGGGCTATGACGGCTACGGTAATGCTTTAGTAAAAGATGAAAAAAGTTATACTGATGGGATTGCCGGACTATCCGATCGTCATCCTCAGCTTATGGCGGAAGAGTTTATTGACTTCAGGAAAGAGCTGGCGGTAATGATTGCCCGTACCAGGAAGGAAATAAAGGCTTACCCTGTTGTAGAAACAATTCAGAGAGATCATATTTGTCACACTGTAATCGCCCCGGCTGGTATAAGCAGCAGGCTGAAGAAAACCGCGGAAGAAATTGCCGTCAATGCTGTAGAGGCCGTAAAAGGTTATGGAATATTCGGGATAGAGTTGTTTATAACCGGGGATAATAAGATCCTAGTTAACGAAATGGCGCCGAGGCCGCATAACTCAGGTCACTATACAATTGAAGCCTGTATTACCTCGCAATTTGAAAATCATGTAAGGGCTGTATTGAATCTGCCTCTGGGTTCGACTGAAATGGTAAAGCCGGCTGCGGTAATGATAAACCTGCTCGGTAAAAAGAAAGGACCTGGTATTGTTGATAATTATAGGGAAGCATTGCGGGATGGAGATATGCATCTACACATCTATGGGAAGGAAGAGTCGAGATTAGGAAGAAAGATGGGACATATTACGATGCTGGGCAGTAATACCGGAACAATTTTAAACAGACTGAAAAAACTTGAACCAAAAATAATTATTTAGGTGAAAAATGAAAGAAAAGCCTGTAGTCGGGATAATCATGGGAAGCGATTCGGATCTGCCGGTAATGAACGAGGCTGCCGTCGTCTTAAAGGAATTTGGAATTCCTTATGAAATAAAAATTGTGTCTGCCCACCGTACCCCTAAGTTTATGGCAGAATATGGAACAACTGCCCATGAAAAAGGAATTAAAGTTATAATAGCCGGAGCGGGCGGCGCTGCACATCTTCCCGGCATGACAGCTGCTCATTCTCCTCTGCCTGTTATAGGTGTACCGGTCAAAGCTAAATCGTTAGACGGACTTGACTCACTGCTATCAATCGTGCAGATGCCCGGAGGTGTACCAGTTGCCACGGTAGGCATTAATCAGGCCAGGAATGCGGGATTGCTGGCAGCTCAGATTTTAGCTGTCAGCGATCAGGCAATACTATCCCGGGTAGTGGAATACAAGAAGAATCTTGAAAGAACCTCGCTTCAAAAGAATGAAAAATTAAAGAGGTAGGAGCCTTATTGGCAATGAACTCCGGAAAATATATTTAGAAATGCCCGCTGATTCATTCGATTTTTAAATAGAAATGATTGCGTTTATTTATAAGATTTTGTAGTTTAATTGCAAGTGAAAATTACCTCGTACTTTTTTCTTTCCCTCGGGGAGGTATATTTCAAAAAATGTGTCAGTCGTTTGTGAGTTAATTTTTCAAAGGTTCACTTTTAGTCAGGTTTGGTTAAACCGGCTTTCTTGTCATTCACCGGTTTGACAGATCGGAAATATCACACGTTAATAATCAAATTATCTTAATAACATAATATATAACTAATAGGAGGTACTCTATTCTCTAAAATCTTGTCCCTTTTCTTTTTTTGTCCTATTTAAAAGTACAATCATTCAATCTTATTAGGAGGAGTTAGTAATGAGAAAACTTTTTCATTTGTTACTAGGTCTACTTTTCCTTTCCTGGAGTCTTACCGCAATGGTATGGGCTCAACAAGCCTCAACCGGTCACGTTCAAAAAACAGTGTTTATGAATCCTGATCAGGAATGTACAGGGACGGGTGAGTTAATTTATGATGACGGCACATTTGAAAACGGCTACGGCTGGAATGGTGCTGTTGTTACACAGGGTATTATCACCATGATGTTTACACCTGATGAATATCCCTGGCAGTTTAATACAATGTGCATTGCTCTCACGCAAAATCAAACCAGCAGTTTGGATTTTGATGTCGTCATGTATGCTGATGACGGCGCTGGAGGAGCCCCCGGAACCGTACTGGGTGAAGTAACGGGCTTAAGTGCCACAGGTATTCCTGTATGGCCAACTTTGGCATGGTTTGAGTTTGATGTTTCCTCCCTGGCACCATTAGCAGATGGTAACTGTTATATCGGTATCAGGTGGAACAGTGTACCTTCTTTCCCCGGCACATATATTGGCGCGGATGAATCACCTACAACACACCTGCAGATAGGATATAATTGGAATGACAATGCCGGAACATGGTCCACAAATGCGGCCCTGTGGCCAAATAACAGAGCTATGGGAATCAGAACTCTTGGTGAACCGGCTGTTCCATGTCCGGTTGATCCTGCAACTGACCCGGCTCCTGCAGATATGGCTACTGACGTAAGTGTTAACGTCGGAAGTCTTTCCTGGACTAACGGTGCCGGTACAACCGCTAACGAAGTGTGGTTCGGCGAAGTTGGAAATATGTCGATGGTTTATGACGGTACCCCGATCACAACCTGGAGTCTTGGCACGCTTGATTATAATACAGATTATCAGTGGCGCATAAGATGCAAGAATGACAGCTGTGGTAAGAACAGTACCTGGACATTCACAACCGAGCAGGATCCTAACCTGGCCACTCTCTTCTTTGACGATTTTGAAAGTGGTACCGGGCTTTGGACAATAACAAATGATGGCGGAACCTGCGATATGGCGAGATCTTTCACACCTCCTTATCCAAACACCTATCAGTTACCCGCGGTGCTGGATGCGGCGGAGTATTTAGCGGCTGATGTTGACGAGTGCGGCAGTGGTGGTACTTTGAATGTCAACTGCAAGAGTTACTGATCCTATCGATGCAACAGGTGCAACCAATGTAACCTTGTATTTCGATAATGATTTCAATGCTATGGAGCATCGGATGAAGGTTATGTTGAAGTCAGCACAGACGGAGGTACAAACTGGACAACAGTTTGGTCGACATATCGGCGTTGATATAACTAATACAACAGAAGTAGTTGATTTGAGTGCATATGATGGAATGAGCTTCATGCTGCAATTCAGATCAGTACAGCCCGGATGGGACTGGTGGTGGACTATTGATAACGTACTGGTTCAGGGCTCAAGCGGCGGTTCAACTGCCTTCATGGAAGACTTTGAGAGCTTTACTGCCGGACAGCAGGTTGCATGCCAGGATCCGACAAACTGGACAACCTGGAGCGAGGATCCATGTAACACTACAGAAGATCCTATGATTACAGATGCAGTAGCCTGGAGCGGTAATAACTCTGCAGTTATTGTTGCAGATAATGATCTTGTTAAACCTCTCGGTGGACAGACATCAGGCGTCTGGTATATGAGTATGATGGTTTATATTCCTACAGGCGCAGCAGGTTACTTCAATGCTCTTGCTGAATTTTTCGGTTCTCCTCAGGTCTGGGGAATGGAATGCTATTTCGATGCCGGCGGAGCTGGAAGAATTCTCAATGGTTCCACGGTTAACTTTACCTGGGCACCGGATACCTGGCAGCAGATAGTGTTGATGGTAGATCTTGATTCCGACATGGCTGAAATGTGGTTCGGAACAGCAGATCCTCTGCCATCTATAGCTTCATGGCAGTGGTCACAAGGCGGAACAGTACCATTGAAACTGGATGCAAACGATTTCTTCGGTGCAACTGCCAGTGACGAAATGTACTTCGATAACTTCTACTTCGGACAAACAATGCCTCCGATCGTACCTGTTGAATTTACTACATTCACAGCTAATGCTGATAATGGTAATGTAGTTCTGAACTGGTCAACTTCTACTGAAACAAATAACAGAGGATTCGAAGTTCAGAGAAGCAATGGTGAGCAATTCTCTACAATCGGATTTGTTAACGGAAACGGAACTTCAACACAGTCACATGAATATTCATTTGTTGATAACTCAGTTGCAACAGGTCAGTATTCCTACAGACTGAAACAAGTCGACTTCGATGGATCCTTGGCATACTCAAAGGTTGTTGAAGTAAGTGTTACTGCACCAAAGGTATATTCACTGGAGCAGAACTATCCGAACCCGTTCAACCCGACAACCCAGATTAACTTCAGCCTTGCTGCAGATTCAAAGGTAACACTGAAGATATTTGATATCCTCGGTCAGGAAGTGGCAACCTTGCTAAACGGAAATATGCTGGCAGGACCACATTTTGTTAACTTTAATGCTTCAAATCTGACAAGTGGTGTTTATCTATATAGAATAGATGCTACCGGAGCAGATGGAAGTAACTTTACAGCAGTTAAGAAAATGCTCTTAACCAAGTAATTCCTTACCTGATTCTTTATAGCCCGGTTACTTCTGTGACCGGGCTTTTTTATACTACAACATTAGATAGATAAAATAACAACGCTGGCAAATCTTTTTGAGGGGTGTTACGGGTATAAATCTTTTTTCGTAACTACCATAAAAAAGGAGAATAGATGAGAAGACTTAATCTACTACTAGCAGTTATCATCCTGTTCATTACCGGCCCAATTTTCTCACAGGAAAAACCAGTTATCAGTTTCAATGATCTCACTTTCTCTGCAGAAAGCAATTTCAATAATATCTCTGAAGCCAGGGAACTTGCCGCCAATCAGGATCTGCCCTATGCCCTATATCTGCCGCAGGGAATTTTTATCGAGGCTAAAGGTGTGGAAAATAATCGCGTCGTTTATAGTGTTATTAAAGACGTGAGGAACATTTATAACGGCGGACAAACAGCTTTCTGGGATGAGATTGCTGCCGAATATGACCTTTCGACTGCAAGGATTCACTGGAAGAATAAACCAACACAAAATCCGGGACTTGGATATAATATTTCCAGAGCTAACGAAACTCTTGCTGCTAATTTTTTAATGGTTATGGAGTCATCTAATGATGCTTTAATGACATTTAATGCTGACGACGGTTCTCTTATTAATGCTGCCTATTTCCCGGGAGGGGATCCTAATCTTTCTACTCCGATCGAAGCTATCCTTACCCCCAATGCCACAGTAATTATTTCAGATCAGATTACAGATCAGATAGTGGAATATGATACCGTTGGCACTTACATAAGGATATTATTCGGAAATGATGTTAGTATACTTGATAACTGCAGGGGAATAGGACTTACTCCCGGTAATACCTCCGTTGTAGGTACGATCGGCGGCGGTACAAACGATGATGCAGTTCCGGAATTTGATCTTGCTACAGGTAATTATCTTGGAAATTTTATAGCCCCTAATGCTGCTCTTATGGATTCCCCGTTCGATATCATTTTCAGAACGTCAGACTGCCTGGTTTCTGCAATCACTTCTGATAATATAGTGCGGTACGATTTGAGCGGAACATATATAGGTGACTTTGTAACAGGAATTAATTTCCCGGAACAAATATGTGAAGCCTCAAACGGCAACATTCTCGCTGCCGGTTTCAGTTCTCCTTCCGGATTATATATTTATGATTCTAATGGCAGCCAGGTTAATTTTTTCGGCACTGTTACCGGATTAAGAGGAGTTTATCAGCTTGGTAACGGAAATTATCTTGTAACAAACGGCTCGGGTGTATTCATTCTTGATCAGAATACCGGTGCCGTTCTATCTCAGCCTGTATCAGGAGTTTCCGGCCGGTTTATTACTGAATATGATAGGAGTATAATTCCTGTTGAATTAACATCTTTCACAGCAAATATATCCGGAGGAATTGTAGTTCTCAACTGGACAACAGCAACCGAAACTAATAATCAGGGATTTGAGGTTCAGAGAAGTAATGGCGGAGAATATCAGACATTAGGTTTCGTACAGGGTAATGGTACATCCACACAGCCGCATTCATATACATTCTCAGATCAGAATACAGCAAATGGAACTTACAGCTATAGACTAAAACAAGTCGACTTCGATGGATCCTTTGCATACTCAAAGGTCGTTGATGTTAGTGTTTCTGCCCCAATGGTATATTCACTGGCACAGAACTATCCGAACCCGTTTAATCCGACTACACAGATTAACTTTAGTCTTGCTGTCGATTCTAAAGTAACATTGAAAGTATTTGATATTCTGGGACAGGAGGTAGCAACACTGCTTAATAATACCTTTACTGCAGGTGCACATAACGTTACATTCGATGCTTCTAAACTTAACAGCGGCGTATATCTTTATAAGATAGAAGCTAATGGTGTTGACGGAAGCAGCTTTACTTCAGTTAAGAAAATGATCTTAATCAGGTAATTCCTTACCTGATTCTTTACAGCCCGGTTACTTCTGTGACCGGGCTTTTTTTAATACTGCAATATCAAACCCCGACAAAAAAATAAAGAAGTTAATTCCTATCCTTGTAATTAATTTTCAAGTTTTGTAGTTTTAGCACAATTCATAATAACCCATAATCCCGATGAATTTACGTGAGCTTCTCAGGAGTCAATTCCATAATTCTTTTTTGAACTAAATAGAGAAGTATGCCATAACGGACATATGGTTCACCTTAATTCTGTTATTTAAGGAGGTGATTTACGGAATCGAAAAATGGTTTATCTAACTAATGTTCATTTTTCAATTTTTGGAGGTTCGTTTATGTACAAAATTACACTTCTATGTTTGCTGATGGGATTCTTCCTTTCTGCAACTGCCCAAAACAAACAGGAGGTTGATCCGACAGGTTTAGCTCCCTCTGTTTCCCACAAAACTACAAGTGTTCAACCAGCGTCAATAGGTGAAACTGTTTCTGTTTATCCGCAAAGCGTAGATTACTGGACAGGCACGACGGATGGTACGACTAAGACTGATGTAAGTGAAGTTCGTACGGTTGACCCTGAATTAGGCTGGATGGTTTTTGATATTAGCAGTATACCATCAGATGCAATGATTACAGGTATTGTATTACATGGTTATGTTAATGACAGCAGCTGGCCATATTGGAGTGCTACCCCGATGGGAACAGTAGATCCGGTGAATGATGATGCTGCAACAATCGCAACACAAGTCAGTAATAATGCTGATGAGGGGATTGCGTATATCTACTCGAATGAATCAGGTGATGTTCCGGTTGGTTATCATGCATATACCATGGAAAGTTTTGCCTCAGATAGTCTCCAGGCTGCACTTGCACAGGGTTGGTTTGCAGTCGGCTTTTATGATCGTGATGGCTCTGCATCCTATTATATCAACTTTGACGGATGGAATCAGACAAACCCACCATATCTGGAAGTATCATATGTAGTTCCATTAACACACGATGTTGGAACCGTATCCGTTGATATGCCCGTTTTAGTCGGATCCGGTAATGTTACCCCCACAGCAACTGTATTTAATTACAGTGATGTCAGTGAAACTTTCGACGTTACTATGACAATGGGAAGTTATTCATCAACAAAAACTGTCACAGACCTAGCTTCATTGACCTCAATGCAGGTAACTTTTGATGATTGGACTGCAACTCCTGGAAATTATGCAGCGGATGTCTGTACAAGTTTAGGTACAGATCCTAATCCTGATAATAACTGTGCCTCAATTGATTTAGAAGTACAGAATCCTGTTTCGTTTTACGCCTACAATGCATACGATCCTGATGCAATAATTCCTGAAGGTCCTGCAACCTTATACCAGACAGATCCGGCTAATATGACCTCACTAGCCGCAACTACATCTTCAGAATTCATCTGTGCCGGAACAGCCGGGGGTGACGGAAACTGGTATGGTCTTATGTATAACAGTGCCGGGACCGGTGCACAAGCTATCTATACAATGGATATGACTACAGGCGCCATGACTCAGGTTGCTACAACAAGTGCTACGGAGAATATGAATGGCCTTACCTGGGATCCTACAACAGACACATATTACGGTGTCAGCAGTACAACTCTTTACACGGTTGATGTTGTAACAGGTACTTGTGTATCAGTAGGAACATTACCTTCAGCTACATATATCACACTGGCATGTTCACCCTCAGGACAGCTTTATTCAATTGATATTGACAACGATAATTTTGTTTCTATAGATAAGACAAATGCTGATATGACTGTTATAGGTCCTCTCGGTTTCGATGCTTCATATGCACAGGATATGGCTTTCGATCAGAGTACGGGAATGCTGTTCTGGGCTTGCTATAATGTAAGCAATGCAGGCGGTACAGGTGAATGGAGAATAATTGATCCTGCTACCGGTGAATCTTCAATGCTTGGTTTAATAGGAACTGCAGGCAGTGAATTATGTGCTCTCTGGGCTCCTTATCAGGTTGTTCCTGTTGAATTGACTTCTTTCAATGCTAATGTTAATGCCGGAAATGTTGTGCTGAACTGGACAACCGCTACTGAAACCAACAATAAGGGATTCGAAGTTCAGAGAAGTAATGGCGGAGAATACCAGACATTAGGTTTCGTACAGGGTAACGGAACATCAACTCAGTCTCATACTTATACATACTCCGATAATAATGTTAATGAAGGACAGTATACATATAGACTGAGACAGGTAGATTTCGACGGTACTGCAGATTATTCGAACACCGTCGAGGTTAGTGTTGAGCAGCCGAAGGTATATTCACTTACTCAGAATTATCCGAATCCTTTCAACCCGACTACACAGATTAACTTTAGTCTTGCTGTCGATTCTAAAGTAACATTGAAAGTATTTGATATTCTTGGACAGGAAGTAGCAACACTGCTGAATAATACAATTACTGCAGGTGCACATAACGTTACATTCGATGCTTCTAAACTTAACAGCGGCGTATATCTTTATAAGATAGAAGCCAATGGTGTTGACGGAAGCAGCTTTACTTCAGTTAAGAAAATGATCTTAACCAAGTAAAGAACTTCTTTTTGATCGTTAAAAAGCCGGTCTGGAAACAGTCCGGCTTTTTTTATACGATCCGACTTATTCGTTCTTCTTTACAATAGAATATTAACACTTCTATTAATCCTGAAAAGGTTGCAATTAAAAAAATTATTGCTGAAATTTATCAAACAAATTAACAGCTCTTAATTTTATTGGGTAGAATCACTTAATTCTAATCTATATTCACAAGGAGTAACTATGAAAAAAACTCTATATTGTCTTTTTCATTTTGATGAGTTGTTCGATGATCTTCGGACAATCCAAAATGATAGCCTTACCTCAAGCTCCAAATTATAATCCTATATCAGTTAATCCTGGTTTTGCATGGTATTAATGATATAAAATGGTGAGGAAACTTTTAATACAACTACACCTCCCGGTGACTGGACTATCGTTGATAATGATGGAAGCGGAACAGCATGGGAATTCAGACAGATTATTGCCTTCACAACGGCTGATACCGTATATCCCCAAATCGATCAGAGTTTTTGGTTCAGCAATTTTAATACCGCTAATTCCAATGGTTTGATTGATCAATGGCTGATTTCACCACAGGTTCCAATGGTTACGGCAGGTGATACATTTATAGTTCTGGGCTCGAAGCTATTGATGAAGGTTTTGATGATTCATTTAAAGTAATGGTATCTACAACAGATATTAACTCATGATGGCAGCTTTACTCAGATTGGATACTTTAAAGTTGACGGACCAGACGGAAGCTGGCACAGATTGGTTTTGATCTATTCTCTATTTGCCGGAAACAGGTACATGTAGCTGTGAATTATTACATAATTGATGGAGGTCCATCAGGATACTATTCTGATAACGTTTGGGTTGATCACTTTATTATGACAGGTTCGAGCGGTGGTAATGTGTATTCCTATTTCCCAGGCCATAGAAGACCTGGATAACGACTTTATTCCTGATCATCTTGGAGAAACAGTAACAATTCAGGGTGTTGTATTTTCACCTAACTACCAGACTTCTAATAACTCATTCTACATTAGTGATGGTACTGCAGGGACCGATATCTTTATGTATTCTCCTCCGCTATATACCTGGAATATGGGAGATATGCTTGAGATAACTGGTGTCGTTAATCAGTATAACGGAATGACCGAAATTATTCCTGACGATTCTACAGGATGGGTATTTATTAGTTCAGGAAATCCCTACACCGGATCCGGCTTTACTAACTCTTGGCCAATATTTAGCAAATGCTGAAATGTATGAAGGATCTCTTGTTGGTTTCGTTTCCTTAAATAAGGTAGGTGGAACCTGGCCTGCTGCCGGTTCAAGTGCAAATCTTCAATTAAGTGACGGACAGGATACGGTTACTTTCAGGATAGATTCAGATACCGATATAGATGGACAGCCTGAACCAACCTGGCCTGTTGATGTTATCGGAATCGGAACTCAGTATGACTCCGGTACACCTCCTGATGGCGGGTACCAGATTTTCCCAAGGTACTATGCAACCGATTTTCTGCCAGCAAATACATTACCTGTAGAATTGAGCTCATTTACAGCTGAGGCTAATCTGAATTCTGTTTCATTGAGCTGGAATACAGCCACTGAAACAAATAACAGAGGATTTGAAATCCAGAGAAATTCAGGCAGCGGATTCGCTACCGTAGGATTCGTTCAGGGTTTCGGAACATCTAGTCAGTCACATTCTTATTCATTTGTTGATCAGAATTTGGCTTTAGGACATTATACATACAGACTTCGACAAATCGATTTCAATGGAACAAGTTCTTATAGTTCCGAAGTATCTGTTGATATAAATCCCGTAACTTATTCTCTTGCACAGAATTATCCGAATCCATTTAACCCAACAACTATGATTAACTTCAACCTTAGAGTTGACTCAAAAGTCTCCCTGAAGGTATTTAATATACTGGGACAGCAAGTTGCCCAGCTGGTTAACGGGTCAATGGTTGCCGGAAATCATCAGATAAACTTCAATGCTTCTAATCTTAACAGCGGTGTTTACTTATATCGCCTGGAAGCTACCGGAATTGATGGTTCATCATTCTCTGCTGTAAAGAAGATGATGCTGACTAAATAAGTTCTGTTTATTTCTCAAAAAGCCGGCTTTTCAGTCGGCTTTTTTTTGTTTTTTCATGCTAAACACTCCCCGATTACTCCATTGCTACTTCTGATCTATTTTAATAATTTAATCCCGGTTTTTATTAATTATGAGTGAAAAAATGAAATACTTAATTCTGTCGTTTCTCTTTACCGGAGTACTGTTCATGAACGGATGCAGCAGTAAATCCGCTGATGATTATATGAAGACAGCCCAGGAAAATGTTAAACAAAAAAATATTTCCGAAGCGATTAATAATTATGAATCGGTAGTTCGTGAATTCCCCGACAGTCCTCAGGCTCCTGATGCGCTCTTTCAGATAGCAACATTGTATCAGAATAAAATGGTTAAAAATATATCTGATGTTGAGTCGTATAAAAAAGCCGAGGAGACTTTCCGTCAGGTTTATAATAAGTACCCGGAAGATAAAAAGGCTCCGATGGCGTTGTTCCTGTCAGGATTTATTCTGGCAAACGATCTTAAAAACTTTCAGAGTGCGACCAATACATACAATTTATTCCTTGAAAAATTTCCAAATCACGAGCTTGCTTCATCCGCTAAAGAAGAATTGAGTAATATGGGCCTGAGTCCGGATCAGATCCTGAAGAAGAAAACACAAAAAGATATATAGATGGCAAAAGCAGCTCAGGATTATAAAAATTTCCTGAACCCTTCGATAGTTTCAAAATTAAATTCTCTTGAATTAAAGGCAAGACTTGTAGTAGAAGGTTTTATGGTGGGACTCCATAAGAGTCCTTACCATGGCTTCAGTGTAGAGTTTACCGAACATCGTCCATATATGCAGGGGGACAGTCTTAAGGATATAGATTGGAAGGTATACGGAAAAACAGAAAAATTCTTCATTAAGCAGTACGAAGAAGAAACTAATCTTAAAAGCTATATTCTCCTGGATTCAAGTAAATCGATGCAGTACAGTTCCGGGAATAATATCTCCAAGCTCGAGTACGGAATTACCCTGGTCGCTGCTTTAAGCTACCTGATGGTTAAGCAGAAGGATGCAGTCGGACTTACAGTTTATTCCGACCAGGTGAATAGTTATTTTCCTCCCAGGGCGGCGAAAACCTATCTCCAGGAAATATTGAAGAGTCTTAGTTCTCTGAAAGCATCCAGTAAAACTAATACTGCTTCATGTTTAAACTCAATAGCCGAAAAGATCAAGAGGAGGGGACTGGTAATAATTGTATCGGACCTGTTTGATGATGTCAGCTCAATTTTATCGGCATTAAAGCATTTCAGATACCAGAGGAACGAGGTAATTGTGTTTCAGCTGCTTGATCCGGTGGAGAGGAGTTTTTCTTTCGGTGCTGACGCCGTTTTCAAGGATCTTGAGACTGAAGAAGAGATGACCACCCGTCCTTACCAGATACAAAAAGCTTACCAGCAGGCCATGCAGGATTTTGTGGACAAAATAAAAAAGGAGTGTCTTAATTCTAATATTGAATACAATCTTATCGACACTTCAATGCCTTTCGATAAAGCACTTTTCAGCTATATTCAAAAAAGAAGCATGCTCTATTGAGCAAGCCTTTTTATTTCTTCCAGGTACTTTTCCGCCAGATTTTCAGAAGCAGTCTTGTCTCCCGCCTCAGTTATAACCCTTATTATAGGTTCCGTATTTGATTTCCTGAGATGTACCCAGTGATCCTCAAAGTCTATTCTTAAACCATCGTCCGTGTTTATTTTCTCTCCTTTATATTTTTGAATAAGTTCGGAGAGAACAGAATCGGGATTCATACCGCCGGTATTTATTTTTTTCTTTGTAATAAAGTAAGAGGGGAGCGACTGTTTAAGCTCATCCATACTTCCACCGGATTCAAGCAGGTGCTGCAATGTTATCACGATTCCCACAAGAGCATCCCTGCCGTAGTGAAGAGCGGGATATATCACTCCGCCGCTTCCTTCACCGCCGATAACAGCGTTTACTTCTTTCATCTTTTTTACCACGTTGGCTTCACCTACAGGAGATCGGAAGACTTTGCTCCCTGCCTGTGCTGCCACATCATCAACGCCGCGTGTTGTGGAAAGGTTTACCACCACATCACCTTTTTCTCTGGACAGAACAAACTTCACAGCCTGGGTTATTGTATTCTCTTCACTGAAAGGTGTTCCCTTATCCGTTATCAGCACAAGTCTGTCAACATCCGGATCAACAACAACCCCCAGATCTGCTTTGTGCTTCTTAACCTCATTCATTGTAGCGACAAGGTTTTCCGGCACCGGTTCGGGAAGTCTTGGAAAAATTCCCGTCTTCTCACAATTATATTCGATTACTTCGCAGCCCAGTTCTCTGAGGAGTTCAGGAATTACATAAACACCTGCTCCGTTTACACAATCAGCCAGGACCCGGAATTTTCTTTTCCTTATCGCTTCCTTGTCGATATATTTCAAAGCCAGCGCATCGTGCATATGTTTTTTAATGCCTTCCGAATAAAAAGTGGTCTTTCCAATTTTATCCCAGCTGCTGTATTTATTCTGAGCGAGGTTCAGAATTTTAAGTAATTGTGTATTTTCTTCGGGAGTCATAAACTGGCCGGTCGAGTTCAGCAGCTTCAGGGCATTCCATTCATTGGGATTATGACTGGCGGAAATAGCGATTCCTCCCTGAGCATTCAAAGTTTTAACTGTATACTGAACAGTCGGGGTAGGGCAGATGCCGATGTCCAGAACGTCTATCCCTTTTGCATTCAGCGTTGCGGTTACTAAAGAATTTACCATTTCTCCGGTTATCCTTGCGTCTCGTCCTACCACAATCTTTCCCCCGCCTATAAAGTCTGCATATGCTGAGGTAAAGTTAACAAGAACATTAGGATCCAAACCATCACCAACTATGCCGCGTATTCCTGATATACTGACCATCAAAGTGGACATTAAACCTCCGCTATTTTCAATTCAAAACACAAAAATAAGATAATTTCTGCTTTTTGTTAGTTGTTTCTGAATTAACCCTGGGTTATTCCATTTTAAGTTACTAAAGCAAAAATTCCGGGGGCGTTCGCTGGTTTAAATAGCTTTTTCCCGGCTTCTAATAAGCATTTGAAAACGTTCTGAAAACGTTGTGAAAACGTTCTGAAAACACTCTGAAAACGTTGTGAATACGTTGATAAACCGAAATTAAATAAAATGTTAAATTGCCGGTATTAAATTTTAATGGGTTAACTTTTGTGAGAGTATTTAAATAGTATGAAAAATTTATCCCAAAAGATTAAGTTGATAAACAGGCTTCTGGTTAAAAAATTCGGTATTCCTGAACAGAAATAAGGTAAATCCGGATCCTGTAGATCTTTTGATCGCCACAATTCTTTCTCAGAACACGAATGACAGGAATTCATACCGGGCTTTCCGAAAGCTCAAGGAAAGTTTTCGGGACTGGGATGAGGTGGAAAAGCTGCCTGCCTCCAAAATTGAGAAATATATAAGGGTAGCAGGGTTAGGGAAGCAGAAATCGAATGCAATTAAGGGTTTCCTCAGGCAGCTCAAGAAACAAACCGGGAAAATCTCACTTGCTTACCTGGACAAAAAAGATGACAAAGAAGTTATTGAGGAATTGACAGATTATAATGGTATAGGGGTTAAAACGGCCAGCTGTGTGCTTCTTTTTGCAATGGATAGAAATATTTGCCCTGTAGATACCCATGTTCACAGAACAACCAACCGTTTGGGACTGGTTAGTACAAAGAGTCCCGACAAAACTTTCCTCATAATAAATCAAAATTTTCCTGAAGGTATTGCTCATTCATTTCATACAAATCTTATAAAACTGGGAAGGGAGATCTGCCGCCCCGCAAAACCCTGGTGTTCTGTTTGTCCCCTGGTTAAAGTATGCGAATACCCTGATAAAAACTATGAATTACCGGGTAAATCAGGCACGCCGCAATTTATGCTTCTGGATAACGTTTCATGAATTTCGACCTTTGGCCATAAGTATTTGTGATATAGAAGATTATCAGGATTTACCGCGGCAACTTTTCTTTTATTTTTGTTCTATTTCAATTAAATTAGTTTACAATCATAATCCATTAAAAAAATCACAGGAGAAGATTAATGTCAGGACAATTAGGCATTATTGGTTACGATTATCTGGAATTTTATGTTGGCTCTGCCAAAATGTGGGCTTACTGGCACGCTAAAGCAATGGGATTTCAATTGAAAGGTTACCTGGGACCAGAAACTGGTGTCAGGGACCGTGTTTCTTACTATATGGTAAAGAACAAGCTTCAATTTGTACTTACGTCATTTGTGAAACCAACCAATTTTGATGTTGCAAACTTTGTCCATCAGCATGGCGACGGTGTTAAGCGCTGGTCGTTGAAGGTGAAAGATGTTAATAAAGCATTTAATACAGCAGTAGAGAACGGCGGAATTCCTGTGAGAGCACCGAAAAAATTAAGCGATGACAATGGGTATGTGGAGGAAGCTGCAATCAAACTTTATGACGATGCCGAGATCGTCTTTATTAACAGAGATAACTACAAGGGAATATTCAAACCCGGTTTTGCGGAACCGCGGATGAAGATTGAGGTAGAAGCGAGGGAATCGGGATTGCTGGAGGTTGATCATATAGTAGGGAACGTTAGAACAAATGAAATGAACCTGTGGGAAAACTATATGAATAAAACCTTGAACTTCGAAACCTTTATCGAATTCGGAGCAGGCGATATCTCTACACAATATTCCGCGCTTCTGTCTAAAGTCGTAAGATCAAAAGAAGGAGCACCAGTAAAGAATCCTTTGAATGAACCTTACGAAGGATTAAAGAAATCGCAGATTGAAGAATATATCGATGAGTATGTCGGGTCGGGTATTCAGCATATAGCAATATCAACTGACAATATTCTTACTACTATAGACAATATGAGAAAGAATGGTGTAGAATTCCTTACGGTGCCGGGCAGCTACTATGACATTCTGAAAGAAAAGAAATTGAGCTATATAGAAGAGGATATAGAGGACCTGAGAAAGTACGGGATACTTTGCGATACCGAAGGCAAAGGGTACCTGCTTCAGCTCTTTACGAAGCCGATAGGCGATCGTCCTACTTTCTTCTATGAAATCATTCAGAGGAAGCAGGGTGCAGAAGGTTTCGGACAGGGAAATTTCCAGGCATTGTTTGAATCCATCGAAAGAGATCAGCAGGCGAGAGGAAACTTTGACAGAGAATAATAAAATAATTTTTAATTAATAAATATATCAGCAAATAAAACGGAGGTAAGAAGTGCCATACTATGTTAAAGTAGGGAAGGTTCCTCCTAAAAGACATATAACCTTTTATAAGCCTGATGGTAAATCATTGTACCGCGAAGAGCTCTTCAGTACAAAAGGTTTCACCGGTATATACTCTAATAAATACCATCTTTATATGCCTCCCCAGGTTGAATCTATACGCAAAATCGAAAAGGACGTTTCAAATGAATGGGAAGACGCACCGCTTCAGTACTACCATTTCCTGACGGATGAGAAAAAGACCCCGGGAAACTTCCTTACGGCAAGAAATGTATTCCTGAAGAATGAACACTGTATCATTTCAACTGCGCACGTTTCTGAAGATACGGGCATCTTCTACAGGAACAGCTATAAGCATGAACTCCTTTTTGTTCATCATGGTGAGGGCGAGTTCCTTTCAGAATACGGTAGGATAGATTTTAATCAGTGGGATTACATTGTTGTGCCGAAGGGAACCACTTATCAGATGAACTTCAAAAGCTTTGATAATGTGAAGTTATTTATAGTGGAGTCGGATACTCCTTTCGATATCCCGGCACATTTCAGGAATGAATACGGTCAGTTGAAGGAAGATGCTCCATACTATGAGAGGGACTTCAGAGCCCCTGAATTTATGGAACCTGTTGATAAACAGGGTAAGTTTCCATTGATACTTAAGGTATCTGACAGGACATTTGAGTACCATCTTCCTCACCATCCTTTTGATGTGGTTGGATGGGACGGCTACCTCTATCCATATGCATTTAATATAAAGGAATATGCTCCTAAGGTCGGTAAGATCCATCTGCCGCCCCCAATCCACCTGATGTTCACTACGGAGCATTTTGTTGTGTGTAACTTTGTACCGAGACTGTTTGATTTTCATCCCCAGGCTATACCTGCTCCGTATTATCATTCGAATGTAGATAGTGATGAAGTGCTGTATTATGTCTACGGCGACTTTATGTCGCGCAAAGGTGTTAAAGAAGGATCAGTTACTCTTCATCCTATGGGTATTCCCCATGGACCGCAGCCCGGCAAAACTGAAGCCTCTATCGGCAAGAAGGAGACCGACGAGTATGCTGTTATGATAGATACTTTTACACCATTGAATGTAACCAAAAACGTACAGGAAACAATGGTTAAAGATTATCATCATTCCTGGCTTGAAAAATAAATTGTTAAATTTGTTATGCCGGATGTTAATAATCCGGCATACGTGTTATATAAATTATGATAAAGTATGAGCTTATGAATGGATTACATTGTATAGCACTATATCTATTTAACAATTTAACCAAACAATATAATGATTAAAATTCCGGAACATATTCAAAGACTTAAGCCTTATAAAGCAGGCAAACCGATTGAAGAACTGGCTAGAGAGAAGGGGATTAAGAAAATAGTCAAGCTTGCTTCAAACGAGAATCCCCTGGGACCCTCACCCAAAGCTGTTGAGGAGATGAAAAAACACTTAAACGAAATTCACAGGTATACCAATCCATCTGCGTATAAACTGGTGAATGCCATAGCTCAAAAATATAATAAACGTCCGGGTCAGATCGTTACCGGCAGCGGATCGGATTCACTGCTGCAATATCTTATTACTGCCTTCAGTGATGATGATGATGAGTTATTAACTTCCGAAGGAACATTTATCGGATGGTATGTAAATGTTAATAAGTATGGCAGGAAGTCGAGACTCGTTCCTCTTAAGGACTACCACCTGGATCTGAATGCTATTGCGGACGAAATAAATAAGAAGACGAAAATAATTTATCTTGCCAATCCTAATAATCCTACAGGAACGATGTTTACACGAAATGAATTCGATGATTTTATGAAAAAAGTGCCGGATTCTGTTCTTGTTGTACTGGATGAGGCATATACAGTTTATGCGGAATCGAATCCTGAATATCCCAATGGTTTATCATATGATCTGGACAACTTGCTCGTTTTAAGAACCTTGTCCAAAGCTTATGGACTTGCAGGAATAAGAATAGGATTTGCTTTCGGTAAAGAATATCTCATTAACGAGATGTACAAGGTAAAACTTCCCTTCGAACCGAATGAGCTTGCACAGGATGCCGCTATTGCTGCCTTACAGGATGACGTTTTTCTAAGTTCCACCGTTGATTTAAATACCAAATCCCTGGAAATTATGCGGAAGCGATTTGATGAGATTGGCATTGACTACGTTCCGACATCGGCTAATTTCTTTCTTATTCTTTTTCCTGATGTGGAATTCACTATGGAATTTAATGAAGAGTGTCTTAACAGAGGATTAATCCTTAGACATGTAAATACATTTGGGATCCCGAATGGTATTAGAATTAATTCGGGTACGATCGATGAAACAGAATTTGCTCTCAATGTGCTTGAGGAGGTATCTAACCTGATGGAATTAAAATACGGTCACAAAGCCGGTAGTAAAACCTAATAAATCAGTCAAATAAAAAGGAGTTAGAAGATTATTCTATGAAATTTGTCAGCTTTCTGCAGAATAATAATGAGAAACTTGGATTACTTAGCCATAACAAAATTTTCGATCTTAAGAGATCAGCGGGTAAAATAAATTTAATCCTGCCCGATAATATGCTTGAATTTCTATGGGGCGGCGTGAGAAACATGGATCTGGCGGGAAAAGTCAGTGATGCGATCAGCAGCGGTAATATTGAAGAATACCTGAATGCTGGTGAGACCAGTTTAATTGCTCCCGTTCCTCATCCTACTTCATGCCGTGATGCGTATGCTTTCCGCCAGCACGTAGCCACCGCAAGAAGGAACAGGGGTGTTGAGATGATACCCGAATTCGATCAGTTCCCCGTATTCTATTTTACAAACCATAATGCAATTTTTGGAGAAGGTGTAGTTCCGGTTGAGAAGGACCACCTTGAAAAACTTGACTTCGAACTGGAAGCCGCTATTGTACTTAACAGGCAGGGAATAAACATCGATGTAAAAGATGCGGATTCCTATATAGCCGGTTATATGGTGATGAATGATCTTTCGGCCAGAAGACTTCAGATGGAGGAAATGAGATTAAACCTGGGTCCAATGAAGGGAAAAGACTTTGCAACTGTAATCGGACCCTGGCTTGTAACTCCTGACGAACTTGAACCATATAAAAGTTCTACTCCGCAGGGATTGAAATTTGATCTTAAAATGAAAGCATTCCATAACGGAAAACAGGTTTCCGAGGGGTCGATGAAAGATATGAACTGGACCTTCGCAGAGATCATAGAAAGAGCATCATACGGTGTAACGTTATACCCGGGTGACGTTATTGGATCCGGAACGGTCGGAACAGGATGTTATCTTGAACTGAATGGTACGCATGCCCTGGAAGCTAAAGAAAAAGGAGAAGAATTTACTCCGGTCTGGCTCAATGAAGGAGACACAATTACCTGTGAGATAGAGGGATTAGGAAGACTGGAAAACAAGATCGCTAAAAAATCGGATTATTCCATCCTGGCAAAAAAGAAAAAAGTATAATGTTTCATATCGAACCTAAAAATATACCTGTCCGTGAAGTGCACAGGTTGCTGCTCGGTGGAATCGGACCAAGACCGATTGCACTGGTTTCAACTCGTTCCAAAGACGGTATTCCTAACCTGACGCCGTTTTCATTCTTTAATGTATTCGGCGCTAATCCCCCGATAATTGCTTTTTCACCTTCACGCAGAGGAAGGAATGCCACACTTAAGGATACTTATTATAACCTGATAGATAACGGTGAATGTGTTGTCCAGTCGGTTACCTACCCTATGGTAGAACAGATTAACCTTGCATCAACTGAATATGGTCCTGACATTAATGAATTTGAGAAAAGCGGTCTCACTCCCGTTGATTCCGATCTTGTAAAACCGAAACGGGTTAAAGAATCGCCGTTCCAGATGGAGTGCAAACTTAGAGAAATGAGAAGTTTCGGGGTAGGGGGTGCATCTGCAAATATGGCTATATGCGAAGTCTTAAAATTTCACATCGCTGAAGATATATTCAAAGACGGAATAATCCATCCCGATCTTATAGATCTCGCTGCAAGGATGTCAGCCAATTTTTACTGCAGAGCCAGCGGACAAGCAGTGTTTGAGGTTGAGAAGCCGACCCTTAAATTCGGAGTAGGATATGATCAACTGCCGGATTTTATAAAACATTCGGATATCTATACAGGTAATAACCTCGGGAAATTCGGACTTATAGAAAATATCCCTTCTGAAAAAAATGTAGATGAATTTATTTCTCAGTATGCACAAAAGGAAGTACAATCATTCGAGCCGACGCCTGAAGCATTTTACAGGTACGAAAGGCATAATGATATTGAGAAAATGCTTAAAGCTGCAATTGAACTTAAGAAACAGGGATACGGAAAATACAAAACTCTGTTTGAACTGACGGCAAAATGTGCACTGGAATTAAATGATATTCAATTTGCATGGAAAACTGCTTTATATGCCGGAAGAAAAGATTAGGAGACTACTTTGGAATCACCTTTATGGATACCGTCCGATGAAAGAGTTTCGCAATCGAATCTGACTTCTTTTTCACGTTATGCTGAAGAACTCCTGGATAAAAAAATATCTTCTTACCGGGAACTTTACGAATGGTCGGTTTCCGACCCGGGAGAGTTCTGGAAGTCTATCTGGATAATATCAGGGTTAATCCATTCGAAACCTTATCATTCTGTGCTGTCAGGTTCAGGTATGTTCGGGGCAAAATGGTTCGAAGGGGCGGAACTGAACTTTGCGGAGAACCTTCTTCGTTACAGGGATGAACACACAGCCATCATCAGTGCAAGAGAACATTCATCCTACCATTAAGCTGACTTATAATGAACTCTATAAAGCCGCAGCATCAGTTGCAGCATCCTTAAAGGAATTCGGCGTAAAAAAAGGCGATAGGATTGCAGGGTTTGTGAATAACATACCTGAGTCGGTTATTGGAATGCTGGGTGCGACAAGTCTGGGAGCACTATGGTCATCGTGCTCCCCCGATTTCGGTCATAAAGGGGTACTGGACAGATTCGGACAGATCCAGCCCAAAATACTCTTTGCCATAGAAAGCTATTATTACAATGGTAAGCTGATAAATTGCCGGGAGAAGATTGAAGCCATCCGGAAAAGCATTCCTTCAATAGAGAAAGTTGTGCTGATTAAAAGGTTCAATGATTTCAAAGGAAATATATCTTCAGATAAATTATCAGGAAAGATAGAAAACTCCTTATATTATAATGAATTACTATCAAATACCTCAGATAAAATAGAGTTTGTGCAGGTTCCTTTCGACCACCCGGTATATATTATGTATTCTTCGGGAACCACCGGAATACCGAAATGTATAGTTCATGGAGGGGGAGGTACTTTGCTCCAGCATTTTAAAGAATTATCCCTTCATACAAACCTGAAGAGAGAGGATATCATTACATATTATACCACCTGCGGGTGGATGATGTGGAACTGGCTGGTTAGTTCATTAAGTGTGGGAGCAGGGGTCTATCTTTACGATGGCAGTCCGGTTGCTCCCAATATTAATACACTATGGAAAAAGATAGAAGAAGACCGTATAACAATTTTCGGTACCAGTCCAAAGTACCTTACGATGATCCAGAAATCAGGAATCATACCCAAAACGAAATTCGATTTATCTTCTTTGAAGACTATTCTTTCAACCGGGTCTCCACTATCTGTGGAGAACTTCAAGTGGGTATACGAGAATGTGAAAAGCGACCTTCAGTTATCTTCGATATCGGGCGGAACGGATATAATATCCTGTTTCATGCTTGGTAATCCCAATCTTCCCGTATATGAAGGTGAGATACAGTGCAGAGGACTGGGTATGAAAGTGGAAGCATTTAATGAAAATGGGGAATCTGTTGTAGAAGAAAAAGGTGAACTTGTCTGCACAAAACCCTTTCCTTCAATGCCGGTTTATTTCTGGAATGATCCGGAAGGTACAAAATACAAGTCAGCCTATTTTGATCACTATCCCGGGGTTTGGAGGCATGGTGATTATATAAAAATTACCAAAAGCGGGGGTATAGTAGTTTACGGCAGATCAGACGCTACTCTCAACCCGGGCGGAGTAAGGATTGGTACTGCGGAGATATACAGGATTGTGGAGGCTATGGATGAAGTAACAGACAGCCTGGTAATCGGTCAGAACTGGAAGAATGATGTAAGAATAATCCTGTTTGTGGTTCTTAAGAAAGACACTGTATTAAATGATAAACTCATAGAAAAAATAAAAAGTGAGATAAGAACGAATGCTACACCGCGGCATATTCCTGCTAAGGTGATCCAGGTTAAGGATGTGCCAAGAACCATTAGCGGGAAGAAAGTGGAACTCGCCGTCACAAGAATCATTCACAAAGAGGATGTTGAAAACAGAGATGCCCTTGCAAATCCCGAATCACTGGATCAATATAAAAAAATCGTTCCGTATTTAATCACCTGAATCAAATATACAGGGCACTGCCAAAATCTCGCCTGTGCCTTAAGGTGATTTCATTTTCTTCTCCGAGGTATTTGAAGATCGCAATGCAGGCTTTTCGTGCCCCGTCATCGTCAAGTTCCCGGTCCGTTTTAATCACTTCTATGAACTTCTCCAGTGCGGAATCAAAATTTTTCTGCTTAAGTTCTTCGATTGCCGATTTATATTCTGCCGCTGCATCACTCCCATTGATTCCATTTAAAGAAAATAAATGAGAGAACATCTTAATGGAATCCACAAGCTCGGAATTCTCTACATCATTTTCGAATTCGTTTACCAGTTCTTCAGCGGTCTTATGATCCTTAAATAGTATTGAACGTGCCAGGAGTACTTTTACCGAAGAATTATCCGGTTCTTTTTCGGCAAGTTTTTTCAGCAGTGAAGCTGCTTTCTCATCATCTCCCTTATTAAGCAGTTCTCTGGCGTTATCTATTTCCTCTGCATTTTTACCGGGAATGGCCTTCTGAATCCATTGTTCTACCGAATGCTCCGGCAGCGCTCCGGTAAATTCATCTGCTACCTCGCCATTTATAAATAATTTAACGTTTGGTATTCCTCTTATACCATACCTGGCTGCGATCTCCTGGTTCTCATCCGTATTAACCTTTACAAGCTCAAAGCGGTCCTTATATTTAAGAGCCAGTTTTTCAAGAACGGGACCAAGGATACGGCACGGCCCGCACCACTCAGCCCAGAAATCGACAAGTACGGGAAGTTGTTTACTTCTTTCAATAATATCTGCATTAAAATCTTTCATCTCATGATCCATCGGTTGACTCCGGTATTTTTGAAAATTATTTAATGTTTAAAAATAAAAATGAGTCTGCTTAAAAGAAATTTAGATTGTCATAGATCATTTATTTCCTGAAGCAGACTCCGGGAGACAATTACGCTCATTTACTGAATATTAGTCCTCAACTACGGCAAGAATGTCTGACCGCTGGATCAGTTTAAATTCTTTACCATTCATTTCAACTTCATCTCCGCCGTATTTAGCGAATAATACTTTGTTGCCCTCTTTAATTTTTTCCCTGAGATCTTCATCGGTTCCGACAGCAACTACGATTCCCATCCTTGGTTTTTCCTTCGCAGTATCGGGTATTATAATGCCTGAAGCGGTCTTTTCTTCAGCCTGAAGAGGCTCCAGAAGTACGCGGTCATCAATTGGTTTAATTGTCATATTTTCCTCAGTTTTTTAGGTTTAACATCTGCATAATACGTGGTTTATCAAACCCCACGATCGGTCGGTTATTAATTAAAATTACGGGAACGCCCATCTGTCCTGTTCTCCTCTGCATATCCCTGGCAGCATTTTGATCTTTGGAGACATCAACATCCGTAAAGCGGATATTTTTTTCTCTGAAATATCTTTTAGCTGCATTGCAAAAACTGCAGGTCGGCGTTGAGAATACAATTACTTTTGGTTGTGGTGTCATATTATTCCCAAAATTTTTATTTATTTATTAAGATATGATTCACAAACAGCAGGTTGGATTCAGTATGAAACGGAGTTTTGATGGTTGTGAACTCTTCGGGGGAGGTCCTGCCGCGGCAGACTGCAAATCCTGGAACCCGGTCTGGTTAAGTTGATCATCCGTATCACCGGACCAGTATCGATTGGTGAATCCGTAGAGACCCTTTTAATCAGGCAACGGGAAGAGCAAAGTGAAAAACAGGTATTCGGGGAAAAGGCCGGGATGCTTCAAAAGATCAAAGAATAAACAGAGGATTAACGAAATAAAAACCCGGCTTAGTCCCAAATGGATTCAATAAACCGGGTTTATGAACTAACAGGAAAAAATCAGAAGGCTAACAGCCGCCCAGAACTCTTTTTGTTTTCTTTACAGGTACAAATTTCGTCTTATTTTTTTCGATCAATACCGGAATCACTTTGCTTGCTTCTTTCCGGAATCGATTGGTGTCCCTTTCGTATCTTGTATTCATCTCAGACTGTTCTTTATAATTTATTATCTCGTCTTTAAATTCATTTAACCCGCCTTTAAGGTAGGTTATATTATCATATCCAAGTCTGTCGGCTATTACAGCTGCCTTTTTGGAGGAAATCTCGTCATCCCCGATAAAAACATAGTCAGCGTGTTTCACCGTGAGTAATGCTTTTGCATCTTTCAGGAAGAGATTTTTTATAGTCATCGATTGAGAGCCGGGCAGACTTAACTCCTTGTATTCTTTCACTGGTCTTATATCAATTATTTTAAGTGTATTATCATTATCCATTAATCTGAATGCGAGTTCATCAGAAGTCATTTCTTTAATATTATAGTTACTCACATAGTCCGGATTCTCAATGTCTTTGAGATATGAAGAACGAATATCCGGCATAACAAAAGCGGAAAGACCGATAACAAAAGCCAGTCCTGTTAGGCCGATATACAATCTGGCTGGTCTGAATTCCGGATTTGGCTTTCCGTTCACCTTGTTTTCGATCAGGGTTGTAAACCAGAATGCTCCAACTGCTGTCAGGGTAAGGAGAAACGCAAACATGGCCTGCGACATACCGATAGTCTCGAATATCCTGACATAACCCCACGGGGCTGCTTTGTAAAAATTTTCGAAGAGGGGATATCCTTCTGCAAAAATGAGCACGCCGATAAAAGAACCGACTACGAAGATCATAGCATCAATTTTTCCTATAGCAGCTGCAGTTATGCTTGTCCCCGGACAAAAACCTCCTATAACAAAACCCAGACCCATTATAATACCACCGACCAGTGCTGACCAGAGGAAGGTAGGATTTATATATATAAGGCTTAGATCGAGAAGTCCGAAATGACCAAGTATTATAACCCCTATCATAGCGGTAACACCACCGGTAAAGAAAACCCTTAACACGGTAAAGTCATAACCATAAAACAATCCAACCAGTTTCCGGGATGTTGAGAAACCCGCCTGTTCAAGTATAAAGCCGAAGGCTATACCGATAAAAATTGCCACAATAAAATTTAGTTCATTGCCGATAATATCTGGTACTAATGGTCCCAATTTAATTTCCTTTCAAAATTTTTTAACTCTGGCCTACTCATATCCAAAGTTTTCTGAAGAAGTAAGCAAACATATAGGCACCTCCGAAGATGGCCATCATAGTAAATATTCCCCCTGTTGAGAGAACCGCCATTCCGCTTAATGCGGCGCCGCTTGTACATCCTCTGCCAAATTGCGCTCCTAAACCGAAAAGTAATCCTCCGATGAGCGCTCCGACAACTCTTGTTCCTGATTTAATCTTCGGAGAATGCTCGAGAGTAAACTTTAATCTGTTTGATATTAGTCCCGATACGAAAGCCCCCAGGATTACTCCGAGAACTTCAAAAACCAGCCAGTTTTTTAACGGCATATTATTATGTTCAGTGAGATATTCCTGGTAAAATCCGGTGCTTGCTGTATGCTGCGGAGCTACCGTCTGCATAGTGGCTACAACAGCACTTTTAACCGATCCGCTGGCACCAAGGCCGCGGCCGGTGATATATATTGTAGCTAATAAAATCAATCCCAGGAAAAACCCCGCAAGGTACGGGTTCATAAATTTTTTAGGTTCCATAATTTCCTCATTCACTTAGGGTTAATTCTTTTTCCGGCTCATCAGCTATGATATCTGATTTCTCATTTTCATCGGTTGTATCGATTTCCTCATATCCTGTTATCATAGCTTTCAGATTTGATGTCAAAGTTGTACCGGTTGTAATCAGGTAAATGTGCACAATTATAAATGCTACCAGAAGAAATGCCCCGGCTGTATGCAGAAGCGCAATTCCTTTAATAGAATGTATATTTAATGGTTCTACAGAATTTCCCTGCGGATACCTGTAAAACATATAGAGTAGACCCGATATTACCATCACGGGTATAACCAGGACCTTTAGTCCGAGGTACACGAGTCTCTGAAGTGGATTCAATTTACTCAGCACAGTTTTTTTAGTAGGGTGAGGGGCATTCTTGAATATTCCGAAAAGATAGAAGCTGAGCTGAGCTTTCAAATTAGTAAAGGTCGGGAGATACTGTCTCCATTCACCGGTAGTAAAATGCCAGAAGATGGCGAATACTATCAGGATGATGAATGCATATGCAGCAATATTATGATAGGTTACCGCATTCTGATATCCGAAAAAGCTTATCGCACCGTGGATCTCAAACCCGGTGAGAGCAAGAAACAAGATCAGGAAGGACTGCATCCAGTGCCAGAATCTTTCAAATGATTTATAGATATAAATTTGTGTTTTCATCATTAACCTCTCAGCTTCGAATTTCTGGATGATACGATCCTGAGCACCCCATGAGCAAGTATCCCTATAAGCGTCAGGAATATTATCAGGGTACCGCCTGTTTCAATAGCAGCAGAATAATCTCTTGCGGGCATATAGAAATCTTTCAGGGCAGCAAGTCTGCTGTTGTCCCTGGTATGACAATCAGTACACTGTACAGCATGTTCCTTATCGGAGACCATATGATTAATTGGCCAGTACATCTCCGTGTTAATAAAAGATACCTTACCGCTGAAGGGTATTTTGATCTCCTTCATTCCTTCTTCTGAAGCTCTTCTCCAGTTGAAATCCTGCCAGAAGGCTCCTTCACCTTTTTTATCAGCGAAAAGTTTAGGCTGTATAAGGACTTTCATAACAGGGTCATAAGGCTGAATCGACCTGTGTATTTTAACCGGAATGATTTTGGAATCTTCATCACTATATGACCCAAACAACTTATTTATCTGAAGAGGTTTCGTTGTATCAGCAATTTTATCGCCGATAAGATAATGGTCTGCAGTGCCGTTGAACCAGACATATTCGGGTTTAAGGTTCTTGCCCCACGTAAAACTTCCTTTAATCGACAAATAGGTATGGTTGCCGTCTTCATCATCAATTTCAAATGGTTTGCCGTCTTTTAACCTGCCTGCGGTCGACCAATCCCAGTGAGTCTTGGTTGCATTAACCTTTGCGTAAACCGGAATATGGCATGTCTGGCATGCTACTTTGATTGTATGCTCGTTAAGTATTTCGGCAGTATGAGGACTCGATGTATGACATTCCTCGCATGTAGCCCGGTTCCTGTTCATAGAAGATAAGGAATACATCTTGCCGGCAATATTATGTTTCTTTGTTATATGACAGTCGACGCATTGCAGATTTTCACGTTCAACAGCCATATGAACATCAACATCTGCCGAAGGCTGGAACATAGCCGACTCGAGATCACCATGCTTAACATTGTTGCCGCCGCCGCCGTAAAAATGACAGACTCCGCAGTTGGAACGTGTAGGCTTCCCGACGTGCTGTGCTATTTTGTTAAGGTCCAATGTCGGATCGGGCAATCCTGCCTCCTCATTTGCTTTAACATAGGATTCTGTCTGATCGTGGCAGACAAGGCAGTCGATATTCCTGGGATCAGTAAAGCTGAACATAGAACTTGTCATTCCGTAACCGGCATGACATTTTGCACAGCTTTGCTCATTTCCTTCAATACCGATGCAGAAATTATTGATAGCATTCTTTTTCCCCAGGTAAACAATGCCGCGTCCTTCAATATATTCGGCACTTTCCCAGTTCCAGTGATTAGATTTCATAACTTCGGAATCACGTCCGTTATGGCATGAAATGCATGCCTCCGTAACTTCCTGTGGAGAATTGAAATTCTTCTTAAGTTGAGCAAACTGAGAATGGTCCACAGAAGATGAGTCTTTATGTGAGTATTTCTCTTTCAGAACAGTTAAACTGGTAGGTTCCTGGCTTTTATCCTGTAAAATTGAGACAGCCGAGATCAATACCAATCCTGTCATAACAAGAGTAAGAACTATTTTTTTCATAACGATATTTTAGATTTTACCTTACTTTTGGTGTTAAGTAGTCAGTCTGATTATGTTTTCTTTAATTGACTTACAGTCCGAAAAATTCTTGTAGACAACACACTCCCTGCAGTCGGAAGAGCAGATGTTATCCTTATGATCATAAGACCAGCATGGATTGGAGTGATTTACAAATGCCGGGCAGGAATTCCTCTCCTCCTCACTGCAGTTTTTGATACTCCAGCAGGGGATTAAGGAGTAGATGGTCTTAATCCCTTCAATACTTATTTTTTTATCATTTATGGATTCCCTTATGCAGCGAAGTCTTTCAATATCAGCATCTGAGTAGAGTCGGTGGCCCGTCTCTTTTCTGTGAGGCAGTATTAATCCCTCTCTTTCATACAATCTTAATGTATGAACTGAAATATTAAGCAATCTTGCCGCAACGCTGATAGGAAAAAGCGGTTCCTCATTCAATTTTTCTTTCCCCGTCATAAAATCTTCCAGACAATATTTGATATTTATAATTAGCAAGTTTATTGCCAATTAAAAATATAGTCAGTTTGATGAATTATTAAACACTTTTGAGGTATATATTTTCACAGGAAAGAAAAAGCAACACCGATTTTTCCTTTGTATGAGAAAAAGATGTTATTAGCAACAGTTATAATTATTAATAAAAGCAACGAGAGGTGAACGAGCCTTAATTATATTAAATCCAGATAAGAACTACGATTTTATGGGTTATTTATTCAAAAACATTTTTATTTTAAGGCGGCTTAATTATTTAGTTATTCTATTTATGGAGACAATTATGAAAAAAAATTTACTGATTGTTTTGTTTGTCTTTTCCTTGCTTCCAGGGATTCAGTTTGCACAGGGCACCTTTGAAAAAGGTTCTGAATACTGCAGCCAGAAAAAAATGAATTCAACAATAAACTCGAGTCCTGTCGAAATAACAGCCGACATTGAGCATTCATACAATGCTTTAAATTATGAACTCAACCTTGATCTTTACAGCTGTTTTATAAGTCCTTACCCGAAATCATTCTCGGGGTATGAGGTAATGACATTCCAGGTTGATTCTACCCTCAACTTTATAAAGATGAATGCGATTAATTCCTCGCTGACGGTCGATTCAGTTTCAATGGCGGGTATTTCGTTCACTCATACCGGGGATGTACTTACTGTTAATCTTGACAGAACATACAATCCCGGAGAAACAGCTGACGTTAAGATCTATTACCGTCATAATAATGTAAACGATGATGCATTCAATGTCGGTTATGGATTTGTTTTTACCGACTGTGAGCCTGAAGGGGCAAGAAAATGGTTCCCCTGCTGGGACAAGCCTTCTGATAAAGCAGCCTTTGATCTTACAGTTAAGGTTCCTTCATCCGTAAAACTTGGTTCGAATGGTGTACTGGCAGATTCAACAATGAATGGTGATACGCTTTATTATCACTGGATCAGTACCAACAACGTAGCAACCTACCTCATGGTGATAACCGGTAAAGTGAATTACAACCTTGATATCGTTTACTGGCATAAGATATCCAACCCTAATGACAGTATTCCAATCAGGTTTTACTGGAACTCCGGCGAAAATCAAAATAATCTTCATAATATGGAGACGAAGATTATTGATATGACGACAACTTATTCAGAATTATTTGGTGAACATCCCTTCGAAAAAAACGGGTTTGCTACTCTTAACAACCAGTTTTATTGGGGAGGTATGGAAAACCAGACTCTAACGAGTCTTTGTCCGAATTGCTGGTCGGAAAACCTGATCGCCCACGAATTTGCCCATCAATGGTTTGGAGATATGATTACATGCGCCACGTGGGCCGATATATGGCTTAACGAAGGATTTGCAACATACTGTGAAGCTCTGTGGCTTGAACATACCTCGGGATATGCAGCTTATAAAAGCGATATTAATTCAGATGCGAGTTATTACCTCAGCCATAATCCCGGCTGGCCTATGTATAATCCCGACTGGATCATTAATACTCCGCCTACAGGAACATTATTTAATACGGCTATCACCTATGATAAAGGTGCCTGTGTTCATCATATGCTAAGGTATGTGATGGGTGATTCTCTCTATTTCCAGGGCTTATATCATTATGCCAATGATCCTGCTCTTAAATATCATAGTGCTGTAACAACTGATTTCATAAACAACATGAGCGAAATTTACGGACAGGATCTTACCTGGTTCTTTGAAGAATGGGTAATGGAGCCGGACCATCCGAAATATGAGAATCAATACTGGATATCAGACCAGGGATCGGGTCAATGGGAAGTTGGTTTTGTGGCTGTGCAGACTCAGACCACCACACCTTTCCACAAGATGCCTATTGAAATAAAATTGCATTTTAATACGGGGGCGGATACTACTGTGAAGGTTATGAATGATTCTAATAACCAGATCTTCACATTATACTTTAATCGCCAGCCTCTGAGTGTGGCTTTTGATCCTGATAACAATATTGTTCTTAAGACTGCTACTTTAACCCAGATACCGCCATTGCCGGTAGAACTGACAAACTTTACTGCCTCAGTGAAGGGAAGTTTTGTTGTGCTGAACTGGACTACAGTTACAGAAAAGAATAATAAAGGATTTGAAATACAGAGAAAAAATGTCACTAAAAACGGTACATGGGAACGAGCAGGCTTTGTTGAAGGTAACGGCACTGCAACATCTCCGAATAATTATTCCTATACTGATCATATTTCAGGTTACGGTGACTTCAGCTACAGGCTCAAACAAATTGATTATGACGGCAGTTATGAATACAGTAATGAGGTATCAGTTAAGGGTGGAATTAAACCGGATGAATACAGCCTGGGACAAAACTACCCCAATCCTTTTAATCCCACTACAGTCATCAGCTTCGAGCTGCCTGAAGCTGCTAAAGTAAAACTAGTGGTTTATAATCTTTTAGGACAGGTTGTAATGACTCTGGCAGACGGTAATTATGATGCCGGTGCATATAAAAAATATTTCGATGGGACAAATTTGAGCAGCGGTGTGTATATTTACGAACTGAAGGCTAACGATATTGTGCTCAAACATAAAATGATCTTAATGAAATAAAAAAACAGGGGGGGATAAATGCGCTCACAGGAGTAGGGACAGGGAGAGAAATTTCCCTATCCCTTTCCTGGGTTTTTAATATTTATACCTGAGCCATTTTGCAACTTCTGACCATTTTGGTTTTTTCCCGCTCATCAGAATTCCAACTCTATAAATTTTCCCGGCCAAAGGAAATAACAACAGCATTGTTCCAATATTAACCAGGAAGGAAACTACCAGCTGCCACACAGGTATTTCAGAAAGGACCATCCTGGCGGGCATTACTATAATGGAAGCAAATGGCAGCATCGAGGCAACCTTGGCAATACTGTTTTCGGAATTTTCAAGCATTGCGATTGCGATAAAGAAGGGAATCATTATCAGCATTAAAACAGGCCACATACCCGATTGCGTGTCCTGCTCGTTATCGAAAATTGCACCGACGGCAGTGAAGAGTCCCATAAAGGTCACAAGTCCTATAAAATAATTTAGAAGAAAGTAACCAATCTGCGCCATGTTAAGTTTGAGCGCAAATCCCTCGGGAAGAGTGAACCAGGCTGTAGTTATGAGAAGAATTACTGGCAGGATCCAGATAGCCATCTGAATTAATCCTGTTATACTTGTACCCAAGATCTTGCCTGTCATTAATTCTCTGCTGTTGGCAGATGAGAGAAGGATCTCAACTATCCTGTTCGTTTTCTCAGCAACCACAGAACGCATCATCATCTGCCCGATAAAAATAAGACTGAAATAAAGGAGGAAAGTAAAAAGAAATGCAACAATGATAGTTCCTGCCCCTTCCTCCTCAACAGCTTTATCGCTGCTGATCCTGAAGTTATTGAAATCAATATTCTGCCTTGCATAGGAGATATCTTTCTCTGAGATATCCTTGCCCTGGAAATACCGTGTTACAAGTACATTGTTTATGGTCGGTTTAACCTTATCAAACAAGGTTTTATTGGTTGGATTTTTTGAAAAATATTCGATCCTTTTAGAAGTTATTGCTGAATCAGGAATAAAGATCAAACCTGTCAGCTTTTCAGAGAGCAGATCCGCTTTCCTTGAATTAATATAATTATCAAGTTCACTTTTATTAAGGGTTACGAACTGGATCTTGTAATAACCGCTTTCCACAAAAGGAAGCGCCCTGAATTCAGTCTCCATTTCTGATGTAAGAGAAGGGGACTCTGCGGCAATGATGAGGTTGGTATTGCTGTCGCCCTCATACGAATAAAGGAAAGTCTGGAATGCCAGAATACCGATCATAAAAAGAGGGAGCAGAACTGTCATTATGATAAAGGTCTTTGAGAATAATTTTTCTCTGAGCTCGCGTTTTATTATTGCAAGAGTTCTTCTGTTAAACATTTGAAGCCTCCATTCTGAGTTTATCCGCTGACTTCCTGCCGGCAGTCTCCACAAAGATCTGATGGAGTGAGATATCTTCCGCATCAAACTTTTTTACAATAACATTTTTTTGAACCAGCAGCTTTAATATTTCCTGTATCTGAGGGGGTTCTTTCACCCTTATACTTGTTACATTGCCGAAGCTTTCAAATTTTTCAATGAACGGATGACTTTTAAGGAAAGAAATATCTCCTACATGTGAAATAGTTACATTCCTCTGACCGAAAGTTTTCTTAATCTCCTCCAGGTTTCCGTGAAGGATTATTTTACCCTCATCAATCATCGCTATATGATCGCACATTCTTTCTGCAAAATCCATTAGATGTGTGGAGAAAATTATAACTTTTCCTTTTTCTTTTAGTTCAAGTATTATTTCTTTAAGCAGGTTTGTATTGATCGGATCAAGTCCCGAAAATGGTTCATCCAGGATTATAAATTCAGGATCGTGAAGGACAGTAGTAATAAACTGAACCTTCTGTTGGTTTCCTTTTGAAAGATCTTCCAGTTTCGAATTCTTTCTGTCAGTGAGATCGAACCTGTCAAGATATTCATTAGCTTTCGCCTGTATATCCCTGCCGGTTTTCCCTTTCAGTTCGGCAAAGAAGAGCAGGGTTTCCATAACTTTCATCTTCTTGTATAACCCCCGTTCTTCAGGGAGGTAGCCCACCTTATCCTTAAACTCCTGTCCTATGGTTGATCCCCGCAGAACAACCTCTCCCGAGTCGGGGAGATAGATACTCATCATCATACGGATAGTTGTAGTTTTACCAGCTCCGTTCCTTCCTATCAATCCGAAAACAGACCCTTCCGGAACGGAAAAAGAGACATCATCAACTGCTTTAAGTGAATCAAAAGATTTTGAAAGGTTTTTTACTTCTAGTGCATACATTCAATCCCTCTTTGAAAAATGTAAATAAGACCATCAAAGTTAAGTAAAGTGATGGCAGAATGACAAGGTTATACTGATGAAGATCAGAATTATGAGCATTAACCGATGATCTAAGACCTAGGGTGCCTTTTTTACAGGTTTCTGAACTTCACTGCCTGGTTATAGTGAGGCTATTAGTGGGTTTAACCATCTGCTTTAACTGATAGATTGAGATTTTTTAATATAAGTATAAAATATCATTACTCATGATGGAATGTGGAAATGTTAATTTCTTGCAAGAATCTATTCAATTATCTATATTTACACGCTAAAATTGAATTTTTGGACAGTTCTTAAATAAATTGGTAACCGTTAAGCCGGGGTGGCGGAATTGGTAGACGCACAGGACTTAAAATCCTGTGGGTGTTTACACCCGTGCCGGTTCGAGTCCGGCCCTCGGTACAAGCGCAATGAATCAATGAACAAATTTATTTTTGTTCATTATATGGTCAGGGCTCTTAGCTCAGTTGGTTAGAGCGTCTGCTTGACGTGCAGAAGGTCAGAGGTTCGAATCCTCTAGAGCCCACGGAGCAGGATAATATTGGAATTGATGAGGAAGAGGTTTCCTCCCGGACCTGTCGGATACTCCTTAAATCATTTGCTTAAAATCATAAGTTTTTAGCAGCGGGATTTCTTCAATTCTCAGCGCCCGCATCTGTCGGAGTCTTTCTCCGATTTTTTATTAAAAATATCATATGGATAAAATACAAATTACATTTCCCGACGGACGCTCACAGGAGTTCGATAAGGATATCAACGGTTACCAGGTAGCCGAATCCATCTCTCCGAGGCTTGCGCAGGACGCTCTTGCAGTTGAAGTGAACGGGGTGGTGAAAGATCTGCAAGCCCCTATTAGTCATAATTCGGTTGTTAAATTCCTTACCTTTGATGACGAAAAGGGAAAGGAAGTATACTGGCACTCGACTTCTCACCTGATGGCTCATGCAATCCTGTCTTTATACCCGGAAGCGAAATTCGGTGTTGGCCCTGCTATTGAGAACGGCTTCTATTATGACTTCGATATAAACAAAAAGTTAAGTGAAGACGATCTTCGTGTAATAGAAGAGAGAATGAAGAAAATCGCAAAAGAAGATCATTCATTCGAACGTGTAGAATTATCCAAACAGAAAGCTGTCGAATATTTCTCGGATAAGGGAGACCAATACAAGATAGAGATCCTTAGTGATATTGATGAGGGTGAGGAGACTATCAGTATTTATCACGAGGGTGATTTTACTGATCTATGCACAGGTCCTCATTTACCTTCTGCGGGTAAAATAAAATATGTGAAGCTTTTAAGCGTGTCGGGTTCATACTGGCGCGGCGATGAGAACAACAAACAGCTTCAGCGGATTTACGGCATCTCATTCCCGAAGAAAAAGATGCTGGATGAGTACCTTGAAAGACTTGAAGAAGCAAAAAAGAGAGACCACCGGAAGCTGGGCAAAGATCTGGAACTTTTCATGATTACTAATAGTGTTGGAAGCGGACTGCCGATCTGGCTCCCGAAAGGCACTATTTTAAGAGAAACTCTTGAGAATTATCTTAGAGCTGAACAGCGTAAACGCGGCTATGATCCTGTAATTACTCCCCACATAGGAAATATTAATTTATATAAGACCAGCGGTCATTATCCTTATTATAAAGATAGTCAGTTCCCGCCGATAGAACTTGAAGACGGGAAAGAGGAATACCTGCTGAAACCGATGAATTGTCCTCACCACTTTATGATCTATGCAAGCAAGCCGAGAAGCTACAGGGATCTGCCTATCCGGTATGCTGAATTCGGAACTGTTTACAGGTATGAGCAGTCGGGTGAACTTAACGGGATTACCCGTGTTCGTTCATTTGCTGTTGACGATTCACATATATTCGTTCGTGAAGATCAGCTGAAAGATGAGGTCTGCAACGTAATCGAACTTATCCAGGTAGTATTTGAGCAGATGGGGTTTAAGGACTTCAGAACCCAGCTTTCATTCAGGGATGACAACGTTGAAAAATACGGCGGCGACATCAGTATGTGGGACAGGGCTCAGAAGGAAATCCAGGAAGCAGCAGATCTGATGGGACTAAAATATCATATTGAGAAAGGTGAGGCAGCTTTCTATGGTCCTAAAATAGACTTTATGGTTAAGGATGTACTTGGAAGAGACTGGCAGCTCGGAACAGTTCAGGTAGATTATGTAATGCCGGAAAGATTTAACCTTGAATATACCGGAAGTGACGGACAGAAACACAGACCGGTTGTTATCCACCGTGCTCCTTTCGGATCCCTGGAAAGGTTTATAGGAGTGTTGATAGAACACTATGCAGGCGAGTTCCCATTGTGGCTTGCTCCTGTACAGGTAGCGGTTCTGCCGGTATCTCAGAATTTCTTTGAATTTGCCGGGGAAATTGTCTCAAAACTGAAGGAAGCAGAGATAAGGGTTGAATTCGATGAAAGAAACGAGAAGCTGGGTTACAAGATACGCGACTGGGAAACTCAAAAGGTTCCTTACATGCTGGTTATCGGTGAAAAGGAAAAGGAATCCGGTAATGTTTCAGTAAGAAAACACAAAAAAGGTGACATTGGAACTTTTTCTTTGTCAGATTTTATTTATAATATTAAAGAAGAAATTTTAAAAAAGAATCAATAACAAAAAGAGAGGCTGATAATCGCTCAAAAAGATAGTGTACGGGTAAACGAAGAGATCAAAGCTCCCAAAGTAAGGGTAATAGACGTTGATGGTTCCCAGGTAGGTATTTTTACAGTCCGCGATGCAATGAAGATCGCACAGGAAAGAAGTCTCGATCTGGTTGAAATTGCGCCGCAGGCAAAACCACCCGTTTGTAAGGTGATTGATTTCGGAAAGTTCAAATATGAACAGCAAAAAAGAGAAAAGATACAAAGAAAAAACCAGCAGGTTTCTTTATTAAAAGAAATAAGACTGCATCCTAACACTGACGTACATGATTTTGAATTTAAAGTTAAGCACGCTATAAACTTCCTTGAAGAAGGAAACAAAGTAAAAGCTGTGGTAATGTTCAAAGGAAGGGAGATGGCATACACCGAACAGGGCGAAGAACTGTTAAACCGGTTCATAGAACAAACTGAAGACCTTGCCAAGGTAGAATCTCCCATTAAAATGGAAGGAAGGAACATGAGCGTGATCCTTGTTCCCACAGCTAAACCTAAAACCAAAAAAAACAAATAGGAAAAGCTATGCCAAAAATGAAAAGCAACCGCGGTGCTTCCAAAACATTTAAGAAGACCGCATCCGGGAGGTTCAAAAGGAAAAATGCTTACAAGAGCCATATCCTTACCTCCAAGTCCACAAAACGGAAAAGAAATCTACGCCGTACATCCATGGTTTCCGTTGCAGACGAAAAACATGTTAAAACAATGCTTCAATAGAGAGGAGTGAACAACAATGCCAAGATCGAAAAACAAAGTCGCTTCTCACCTGAGAAGAAAGAAAGTACTGAAACAAGCCAAAGGTTACTGGGGCTCAAGAAGCAAAGTTTATACTATTGCAAAGAACCATGTTGAAAAAGGCCTCGTACATGCATATAGAGACAGAAGACTTAAAAAGAGAACGTTCAGGAGTCTCTGGATTGCAAGGATCAATGCTGCGGCCAGGGAAAACGGAACCACATATTCCCGTCTTATCCATGCACTCGATACAAAGGGTGTTGAGATAAACAGGAAAGTTCTTGCCAGCCTTGCCGTTGAAAATCCGCAGGCATTCGCAGAACTCGTTAAGTTTTCTGCTAACTAATTTTTACCCTTCCATATCGTTATATTTGTATATGGAAGGGTATTACTTTAAATAAACGGTATGAAATGTTGAAAGAAAAAATCACTTTCCTGAAGGAAGAATTTACCAGAGAAATTGAGCAGACCGATTCTCCTGCCAAACTGGAAGATGTGAGGTTAAAATACTTAAGCCGCAACGGACTCCTCTCAAAACTTTTTGATGAGCTTAAAAGCGTTCCCAGGGAAGAAAAACCACAGCTCGGGAAGCAACTTAATCTTCTTCGGAATGAGATAACAGACAGGTTCAATTCTCTGAAAGACAAGATTGAAACGTCGAAGGAATCTGAAAAGGGAACTATCGACCTGACCCTGCCCGGTAAGTTAAAGCCGACAGGCGGAAGGCACATACTTACCCAGACAGTAGATGAAATAAAGAATATTTTTAAAGGACTGGGTTTTGCCATTGCGCTTGGACCGGAGATTGAATCGGATTACTATAATTTTGAAGCCTTAAATTTCCCACCCGATCACCCGGCAAGGGATATGCAGGATACCTACTTTGTTAGCAGCAGCTATGTGCTCAGGACTCATACAACTCCTGTGCAGGTGAGGATAATGGAGAAACACAAACCACCGGTAAGAGCAATTATGCCCGGACGTGTGTACAGGAATGAAGCTGTAAGCGCACGAAGCTACTGTATGTTCCACCAGGTTGATGGCATATACGTCGACACTGATGTTACTTTTGCGGAGTTGAAAGGTACTCTGGTTTCGTTTGCTAAACAGTTTTACGGTGAAGATATTAAATATCGTTTTCGTCCGAGTTTCTTTCCGTTTACAGAACCAAGCGCAGAGATGGATATTACATGTTTTCTCTGCCATGGCAAGGGCTGCCGTGTTTGTAAATATTCCGGCTGGCTTGAAGTTCTTGGCTGCGGAATGGTTGATCCCAATGTATTCAAAGCGGTTGGTTATGATCCCGAAAAATATACCGGGTACGCTTTCGGCATGGGTATAGAAAGAACCGCTATGCTTAAATACGGAATTGATGATATCAGGATCTTTTTTGAGAATGATATTAGATTTCTTAAACAGTTTTGATCCGGAGAAATTAAATTGAAACTCTCTTTAAATTGGTTACAAGAATTAGTCGATCTTCCTGAAATTTCCACCCCTGAGATTGTGCATCTGCTTACTATGAGCGGACTTGAAGTTGAAGAGGTGATTGACCAGAGCGAGATCTATAAAAACTTTGTTGTGGGTTATGTAAAGGAAAAGAAAAAACATCCCAATGCGGATAAACTTTCATTATGTACCGTGAGTACAGGTGAACAGGATTACCAGGTTATATGCGGTGCTCCGAATGTAGATGCGGGACAGAAAGTAGTATTCGCACAAATTGGTGCTGTGGTTCCTAAAGGCAACTTTAAAATATCAAAAGCAAAGATACGCGGGATTGAATCTAACGGTATGATCTGTTCAGAAGCCGAGCTTCAGATAAGCGACAACCACGAAGGTATTATGATACTGGAGGAGGGGATCCAGGCAGGCATTCCGGTTTCCGAGGCATTAAAACTTAATGATACCATACTTGATATAGCTATAACTCCTAACAGACCTGATGCTCTTTCTCATATTGGCGTAGCAAGGGACCTGGCCGCAATATTCAAGGGCGAGGTAAAGAAACCCTCTGCTGATTTCGAAGAAAATAATGAGGAAGCTTCAAAGGCGGCTGCCGTTGAGATAATTGACACCAGGAATTGTCCAAGGTATTCATCAAGGATCATTAAGGGAGTGTCTATAACAGAATCCCCGGCCTGGCTTAAAAGAAGGCTGAAAAACATAGGGTTACGACCAATAAATAATATAGTAGATGTTACTAATTATGTTATGTATGAAACCGGCCAGCCCCTGCATGCCTTCGACCTGGAGAACCTTGCGGGACACAAAATCGTTGTTCAGAGTACTGATAAGGAAACATCTTTTACTACATTAGATTCAAAAGAAAGAAAACTTCCTCCCGCAACCCTTATGATCTGTGACGGTGAGAAACCGGTAGCCATAGCGGGAGTAATGGGCGGCGAAAATTCTGAAGTTACAACGGCAACAAAAAATTTACTCATCGAGAGTGCATATTTTCATCCTTCAAGCATCAGGAATACATCCAAAGCACTGGGATTAAGTACAGACGCATCTTACAGGTTCGAAAGAGGAACTGACCCGAACGGTACTGTGTATGCAGCCGAGAGAGCTGCCCTGTTAATTACCCAGCTTGCCGGAGGGGAAATTCTTAGTGGTGTTCTTGATATATATCCTGAACCAATCGAACCCCGGGAAATCAGGTTAAGATTTGCGAGAGTTGACAGGATACTGGGATACAAAATAGAAAAAGATGCTGTATCTGAAATACTGGAAAAACTGGGCATGAACATTACTCTGAGTTCAGATGAAGAACTTCGGGTTTCTGTACCGACTTTCCGTCCCGATATTGAACGGGAAATAGACCTGATAGAGGAGATTGCAAGAATTCACGGTTATGATAATATTCCCACCGTGGCAAAAATATCTATCACCCTCGGAGAAAAGAAAGATGAATCAGCTTTTACCGACAGGGTTAAAGAGACTGCAGTGGAACTTGGATTTCACGAGATGATCAACAACCCTCTTCAGAATGAAAAAACTGCCTCCTTGACGGGCAATCCCGTAAAAGTACTCAATCCTCAGAGTGCGGATATGTCGTACCTGAGAACTTCACTTCTAACCGGAGCACTACAGACAGTAGCGGCCAATCTGAATGTAGGTGAAAAAGATATTCAGATGTTTGAGGTTGGTAATATATTCCAGCTGAAAACAGATAAGAAGATAACTGAATTCAGTGATTTTAATGAAAAGGAACATCTTATTTTTGTTATTTCCGGAAGATCTTCCGGAAAAACCTGGTATTCGGATGAGGTGAATTCAGATTTATATGACTTAAAGGGAATTATTAAGTCATTTATCTCAAAATTTTCTCTTGACAATGTTTTACAGTATTCCTATAATCACGAAAGAAATCCGTACTATAGTGCAGATTTTTCACTTTCCTTTAAAAATTCTGAAATCGGGTATGGCGGATTAGTAGATAAAAAGCTTCTTAATTATTTCGATATTGATCAGGATGTTTATTGTTTCGAGATAGATCTGAAGAAATTGAGTGAAATACCGGTAGCAGAGAGGAAATATTCGGAGCTTCTAAGGTTCCCAAAAGTTCTTAGAGATTTTGCTTTTATATTCGATAAATCAGTAACTTACAAACAGGTCTCTGATTTCATACTTGAAGAAAGTACCGGTTTGCTGAAATCAGTAAACCTGTTCGATTTATTTGAAAGCGATGCACTTGGAGAAAACAAAAAGAGTATGGCTTTCACACTGGAGTTTTTTGACAAAGAGCGAACCCTGACGGATGAAGAAGTTGAAAAGGAATTTCTTCACCTGATATCAGCAGTTACTGAAAAGTTTAATGCAAAACTGAGAGGAAATTAATTGCCTGACCTCACAAAACACGAAGTACTTTTAAATGAACTTTCAGAAATCCAGACCCTTGTTGCTGAATTAAAGAACAGGAACAAAACTCTCCGCGAGGAGTATTCCAAACTTGAAAGATCTTTTTCAGGAATTAGAGAAGAGAATAAGATGCTTCTGCAAAGGGTTGAAGCACTTGAAAAACAACTTGAAGAAAACGGAGAAAATTCCTTAAATTCATTATTCGGATCATTAGACGGAAATGAGAAAGAGGAATTAAAGAATAAAATACGGAACCTGGTTAACAGGATCGATTTACATTTGAGTTCTTAAGTATATTGATGGTTGGATGGTAAACCATGACAGATAAAAAGAAGCTTAAAATTAAAATATTTGATAAAGAATATTCTTTATTGGTCGAGAATGAAGAAATAGCCAAAGAACTGGCTGTTTACGTTAATAAAGTAATGGAAGAAACAAAAGATGAACTTCCCGACCAGCCAGCTCAAACAATAGCGATTATAGCATGTTTAAATATCGCTTACGATCTGTTTCTTGAAAAAAATAAAAACAGAGAACTATTGATACAGGCTGCCGATAAAGTTAAGAAATTAAAGCTTCTCCTTAGCGATCCAAGTCTGGCTGAACCATCCTAAGAGAATTTCCGCCCTGTCAGTCCCTTAATAAATGAAAAACTAACTTTCATAACATAGGGAGTTTGACTCAAAGCGCGTATTACAGGCCTCATTCCGTTTCGGCGGAATCCGGTTTATACCGGACCGGAGGAAGCAAAAAGCGTTTTGGCAGGTTCCCACATTGTCTATATTAAAGTTTTTCTGATTATTGTGCACTGACAGGCGCGGTTTAATTAAAATACCGCATTGGAGGAAAAATGGACACATTATTGCTCATTCCTATGGTGATTGTCCTCGTTGTGATATTTTTTTACTTCGGATGGTGGTTTAATTCCCGTATCGGTAAAAAGAGTCTGGTTTCAGCTGAAGAAAGAGCTAAACAACTTATTGACGATGCACAGAAGGAATCTAATAACCTTAAACGGGAAAAACTGCTTGAAGTAAAAGATGAATGGTATAAAAAGAAAGTTGAATTTGATACTGAAGTAAATCAAAAGCGTCAAAAACTTTCACACCTCGAGAAACAGTTAATTACAAGGGAAGAGAACATTGAGAAGAAATTTGATATCGTAATAAAAAAAGAGAAGGAAAATAAACAATTTGAAAAAGAGCTACTCGATTTAAAGAAGAACGTTGAGACACGGCTTGCAGACGTTGACAGGATTGAGAAGGAACAGAACTTAAAACTTGAAAAGATATCAGGATTAACTTCTGAAGAAGCTAAGGCAATGCTGATTCAGAATATGACCAACGATGCAAGGGCCGATGCTTCTCATATTACCAGGGAATTAATCGAAAAAGCAAAAGCGGATGCCAAGAAGGAAGCACAAAAGATAATTGTGCAGTCAATTCAAAGGACAGCTGCTGATCATTCCATTGAAACCACTCTTTCCGTAGTTCAAATCCAGAACGATGATATGAAAGGCAGGATAATTGGTAAAGAAGGACGTAATATCCGTTCTTTCGAAGCCGCTACAGGTGTGGATGTTATTGTTGATGATACTCCTGAGGCTGTGATTCTTTCATCTTTCGATCAGTTCAGAAGAGAAGTAGCGAGAGTTTCTCTGGAGAAATTGATTGCCGACGGCCGGATTCATCCAGCCAGGATAGAGGAAGTGGTTGAGAAGGTAAAGCAGGAACTTGAAGAGGAGATGATCAAGGATGGTGAAAACACTATCCTGCAGCTTGGACTTCATAATATGCATTCCGAACTGATCAAACACGTTGGAAAAATGAAGTACCGTTCCAGCTATGGTCAGAATCTTCTCCAGCATAGTATCGAGGTTGGTTATCTTACAGGTATTATGGCAGCTGAACTGGGACTTGATACACAGCTGGCAAAGAGAGCCGGACTTCTGCACGATATCGGGAAAACGATCGATAAGTCTGTGGAAGGACCCCACGCACTCCTTGGTTATGATCTTACAAAGAAATACAAAGAAAATGCTATCGTAGTAAACGCAGTTGGATCTCACCACGAAGATATTGAGATGGAAAGTCCTATTGCAGCACTCGTGCAGGCTGCGGATGCTATAAGTGGAGCAAGACCGGGTGCACGTAGAGAGCCGCTTGAAGGATATGTGAAAAGGCTTGAAACTCTTGAGGCACTGGCAAAATCATTCGAGGGTGTTGCCAAAACCTACGCAATACAGGCCGGAAGGGAAATAAGAGTTGTAGTAGAACAGGATAAGGTTGATGACGTCGTTGCGGATAAACTTGCTCACGACATTGCCCAGAAGATCGAAGGAGAGATGGAATATCCGGGTCAGATTAAAGTGACAGTCATTCGTGAAGTTAGAAAAATTGGCTACGCCAGGTAAAAATTTTTTAATCTTCTTTAAATATAATTCGTAGATTAGATAAAGGCAGCTTTCGAAGCTGCCTTTTTTATTTGGCTAACTTTTAACCCTGCTCTCCTGAATTGTTTTCGACTGGCCTTCAGCTGAACCCGCGATTTTAAATTCTCTGCTACCTTTGTGTCTAATAAATTGGACTGACATTTTTGTCATACCTATAAAAAAATTCAACAGTTGAAAATTGCGTATTTTCGCAATTTTCGAGTGTCTCATTTTGAGTTCAAAAGGCGGACTAATACGGCATTACTCCGAGTATAAAAACGGATAAAAGAATGTCTGCCATTTTGTCATACATGTAAAATTAATCAACACCTCGAAGCATCATTTAAGAGCATCACCCCGTTAACCAGGATGACGACAATCGTGAAAGTTTTTTATCCCTTCCCGCTCTGCTGACTTTGCCTTCCCCTCACCTCATTATAAAAATTATAACGGTTGAACAGTCCTCTTCAAGCTTGAAGACTGCCGAGCAAACAGTTTTTACAGCTTAATTAAATTTGTGTAACTTTACTGTCAGAATCAGAAATAATCGAGGCAGTACAGTTTGAGCAGCAGAAAATTAAAAATAGCAATTACGGGAAGTATAGGCTCGGGAAAATCGGCGTTTTCCGGATTCATCAGGGACAAAGGGTTTACTGTTCTCAATGCTGATGATATATCCAAAGATATACTGGCGGGTAATGAAGAAGTGAGAAAAAAAGTGATCGATACATTTGGTCCTGATTCTTTCACAGGGAAAGAGATCAATAAAAAGTATCTCAGCGAAAAGGTCTTTACGGATCCTGAGAATGTTTTTAAGATAAATTCTATTCTTCATCCGCTCGTTATTGAGAAAGTTAACGACTTAATGAAAAGCGAACTGCTGAATAAGGATAAAGTCTTTACCGAGGCGGCATTGATTTATGAGGCTGAAATGGAGGATATGTTTGATTATGTTGTACTGATAACTGCCGAAAAAGAAGTCCGCTACAGCCGCAAATCGCCTCAGATGTCGCGGGAAGATTTTGAAAAAAGGGATTTCAACCAGATACCTGATGAGGAAAAGAAGAAAAGAGCTGATTTTATATTCGAAAACAATGGAAGTCGCGAAGACCTAAACCAAAAAGCTATTCTTTTATTGTCCCTTCTATAACAATTTCATCCATTTAGGAACAATTTCAGCGGGAAATAGTGAGAAATTTCTCTGCACCGGTGTGGATAATAAATGTAGTAAAACAGGTAAAAGTTATTTAAGTTTCATACCGCATTATTAAAAAATATTGGTAATTCCGGGAGAATGTAAAAGTGTCATTACTTAACAACCTTATTGTTGGTGCTGTTCAACTGATGCCCAAATCAGTTGTCAGTTTCTTTTCAAAAAAATATATAGCAGGGGATACAATAGAAAAAGCAGTTCAATGTGTGAAAGATCTTAATGAAAAAGGAATTTACGCAACGATGGATGTTCTGGGTGAATCTATCACCCATAAGGATGAAGCAGTTGAAGCAAAAACGAAATGCCTGGAAGTTCTTGATACTATTGAGAAACATAAACTTATGGCAAATCTGTCGTTAAAACCTACTCAGATGGGGTTAAGCATCGATGAGGAATTTGCCTATGAGGAGATCAGGGAAATTGTTGAGAAAGCTAAAACTCTGAACAACTTCGTTCGTATAGATATGGAAGACTCGCCTTATACTGACAAAACTATCACACTATTTAAAAAGCTGAAGAAAGACTACAACAACCTTGGTATAGTTATTCAGGCCTACCTGAAAAGAACAACAAGCGACGTTATCACTCTTAACAAACTTGGTACAAACTATCGGCTCTGTAAAGGAATTTATATCGAGCCTGCTGCAATATCGTATAAAGACCGGCAGGAAATCCGCGATAATTATCTTAAATCACTTGAACTAATGCTTAAAAATGGTAATTATGTAGGAATAGCAACGCACGATGAGTACCTGATAAATGCGGCTTATAAGATGATTAAAGAAATGAATATCAGCAAAGATAAATTTGAATTTCAGATGCTGCTGGGAGTAAGGGAAGATTTGAGAGACAAAATAAATAATGACGGTTATAAGATCAGGATATATGTTCCGTTTGGAAAAGACTGGTATCCTTATTCCATCAGGCGACTTAAAGAAAATCCCCAGGTGGCAGGTCATATTTTTAAGAATATTTTTTCGTTTGAGAGATGAATGTATTAGGAATTGAAACATCCTGTGATGAAACGTCGGTTGCCATTATTGCAAACAATGAACTGAAGGCAAACCTCATTTCCTCACAGGACTTTCATTCAAAATACGGCGGTGTTGTTCCTGAACTTTCCAGCCGGGCTCACCTTCAGATTATAATTCCCCTGTTAAAAGATGCCCTTTCAAAAGCAGAACTTGAACTGGATGATATAGATCTGGTATCTGCTACTGCGGGTCCCGGCCTTATCGGAGCACTGCTTGTCGGTTTAACTTTTGCAAAAGGACTCGCATATTCATCCGGCAAAATTTTCGTCCCGGTAAACCACATAGAAGGACATATTTATTCGGGCTTCCTGATGAAGGATCCCCCGGAATTTCCCTACCTTGCTCTGGTAGTCTCGGGCGGACATACACTTCTGCTGCTGGTAGAAAGTTTTACAAAGATTAAAAAACTGGGAACAACTGTCGACGATGCTGCAGGTGAGGCTTTTGACAAGGTTTCAAAAATGCTGGGAATGGGATACCCGGGAGGGCCCAAAATTCAAAAAGCTGCAGCCGATGGAGATAAACAGAAAATCGATTTCCCGGTTGCCGAACTCTCTGACAGGTATAACTTTTCATTCAGCGGATTAAAGACCGCAGTTCTCAGGTATATTCAAAAGACGTACGGTGATAGTGTGGAAGTTCCTCTGAAAGACCTGCCCGATATCGCGGCATCATTCCAGAACGCAGTAATAAAGGCCCTGATGCGAAATACTGAAAGGGCATTAAAAGAGTTTGAAGTTAAATCCATCTCTCTTGTAGGTGGTGTTGCGGCTAATTCCGAGCTTAGAAAAAGTATCAGCATTCTTGCTGAAAAGTATGAGAAAAATATTGTAATTCCCGATATGCAGTTCTGCGGAGATAATGCTGCAATGATCGCATACAGGGGTTTAAAAGTTTATGAAGCCGGAGAAAGATTCGACCTCAGTTATAGTCCTTACCCGGGACTGCATGAAGAGCATTTCATTCATATAAATTCATAATTAATACTGTGCCCAAAGATTATTTACATATCCTTGCAGGAGAACTTGAGAAACTTGGCCGGGAGGACAAGGAAAATATTCTCATTCGTTTAAGGGATGAGGTAGATAAGGTTGATGAGGGAATTGGGGAACTTCTGATTAGAAGAATAAAAATTTCCCTGGAAATAGGTGCAATTAAAAAAACAATGGGATTGTCTGCATACGATGCTCAGAGGGAAAAAGAAATTGGTGCAAATATTCAGAAGCTGGCCGGTGATCCGGAAATCAGGAATACCTTGTTAAGGATTTATGAACGAATTATTGATGAGTCGCGTGCTATACAAAAGGAGAGGGAAAAATAAACGAAAATAATTCAAACCCCCGAAATTCGCGCATTTCCTACAAGAGCCTCTTATCTAAAAAAGAATTTTTCCTGATATTCTTTTTTTTTCTGGTTGTTCTTGCACTGCTCTACTACACTTTTTTCACTCCTAATTATTACGAAGGAAAATCACCTAAAAGATTTGAGATAAAGCAGGGAGAAACGCTGAGTACGATATCCGACAGTCTTGAAAGTCAGGGTATAGTTCCCAGCTCATCCAACTTCAGCATCGCGGCCTTCTTATACGGAGCGGAAAGAAATATAAAAGCGGGGAGGTATTATATACCTAATGGTATCACTTATCTTGATCTTATCGAACTGTTTTTACATGGAAAAGCTGACTACTTAAGAACAGTGCGTATACGCGGAGGGTCAACTATAAGATATATAGGTGCAAAAGTTAAGTACGAATTATTCGTGGATTCGGCAGCTTTTGTTCAGAAAGCCTTCGATCAGTCTTTTGTTGATTCCCTGGGAGTGAACGCCCGGAGTATGGAAGGGTATCTTTTCCCCGATTCTTATTATGTTTATGAAAGGAGTTCTCCTTCAGAAATTATTGGTATATTTTATAACGGTTTTAAGAAATTTATGACGGATTCGCTGAAAGCAAGAGCTGACTCGATGGGATTTTCAGTTCATGAGGTTTTAACTCTTGCTTCTATTGTTGAAGGAGAGACTAACAAGACCGAGGAAATGCCGCAGATAGCATCGGTTTATCTGAACCGTCTTAAAAGAGGAATGAAACTGGAAGCGGATCCGACTATCCAGTACCTGCAGCCTAACGGCTGGAAACGGTTGTTATATAAAGATCTGAAAATTAAATCTCCTTATAATACGTATCTTTATGCCGGGTTACCGCCGGGACCTATAAATAATCCCGGTGGAAAAGCAATACTTGCAGTTTTGTATCCCGCCGATACGGACTATCTTTTTTTTGTGGCTAATGGCGAGGGAGGGCATAATTTTTCAAAAACATATTCACAACATCTCAGGAATGTAGCGAAATACAGAAGATGGTTAAGACAGCAGCAGAAAAAATAAAATATCCTCTTTTTCTTCTATTGGGACTGATTATTTCAGGATGTGCAAACCAGCTGCCTCCCGGAGGAGGTGAGATAGACAAAATTCCTCCGAAAATTGTGGAGACATATCCCGAAAACGGTACCACGAATTATAACGAAGATTATATTGAGTTCACCTTTTCGGAGTATGTTGATAAACGTACTGTTAAGGATGCTTTATTTATTTCTCCCGCGGTGGATGGAGAACCCGAGCTAGACTGGAGCGGTAAATCTGTCAGGATAAATTTCCCGGCACCGTTAAAAGACAGTGTAACTTATGTAGTAACGCTGGGTACCGATGTAGTTGATTATAATAATAAAAACCGAATGGCTGAGTCGTATACCTTAACCTTTTCAACAGGATCGGAAATAGACAGAAGAGTGATCTCCGGAAGGATTTATGATAAAAAACCGAGTGGTACAATGCTGTTTGCTTATAAACTTGCCGCCGATACGGTCAATCCTTCTACTACCAAGCCGGATTATATATCACAGGCAGGTGATAACGGAGCTTTTATGCTGGCCGGACTCGCTGCCGGAACGTACAGGGTATTCGCTGTAGCGGATCAGTTCAGAGACCTGCTATACCAGGTAGAACAGGACAGGATCGGTGTTCCTTACAAAGATATCATTCTTGCACCCGAGGATACTCTTTTCAGCGGATTAAACTTTTTCCTTACTCAGGAAGATACGACTGCTCCAAGGATGATTAAAGCGGTGATGACTGACCGCTATCATATTCTTGTGGAGCTTAGTGAGAAGATTGATTCCACAATTATAACGACAGATAATTTTTGGGTTATCGATTCAACCACCGGAAATCAGTTTAATCCTTATTATGCTTTCAATAAATATTCAGATAACAAACAGATCGTTCTGGTAATTGATACCACACTTGATAATACACGTGATTACTTTTTAAAGACAGGCATATTGAAGGATGTGCGTGGCAATATATTTCGTGGTGAAGTTACTCAGATAACCGTAAGCGAAAATCCGGATACCAGTAACCCCAGAGTTGTTAACACAGTTCCGCGGGAGGGGGGGAGAACGGACTTCCTGAATGATTCAATAATGGTTTATTTTGATGATGCCTTTGATACAGTGATGGCAAAGAAAGGAATTGTTCTTTCAGATACTTCTCTCAATAAAATAAAATATTCTGTTGCATTTCCTGACAATGCATCGCTGATAATTAAACCTTCAGGCAGGCTGAAGAGCGGTGAGATATACTTAGTTAAACTGGATTTGTCAAAGTTTGAAGATGCTGCCGGTAATAAGGGTGATACAGTTTATACTTACAGGTTTATTACAATAAATGAGATTGATTTTACAGGAGCGAGCGGGACCATAATGAACGTGCAGCTTACCAACAATCCATATGTTATACTCCAGAGCACTGAAAATGACGGTAAAAAGTATGCTCAGTATCTGCAGAAAGGGAGTAAGTTCGAGTTCAATAGAGTATTCCCGGGCAAATATCTGCTGTGGTGCTTCCTTGACAGGGACAGCAGTCAGACATACGACATGGGAAATCCTTTTCCTTTCAAACCATCTGAAGATTTTTCTTTTTACCCTGATACTTTAAACCTTAGAGCAAGGTGGGGACAGATGGACATAATCTATAAGTTCAAGTAATTCTTCACCCAACAGCCGACTGGTTAGAAGAAAGTTGAGACTTTACAACTGTTCGTTAGTTACTGCTTAGTTTTTTCTTTATATCCTTATTGATTTGGCTGCACTGCTGCTTTACCTCTTCAAGAATAATTTCATTCTTTTTAAGAATTTCACTGGCCACAGTTTGGTTGGAAAGGGAAGAGCAGTTGATCAGCACATTAAGATAAGCTCCTTCAGCGGCTGTAGATATTAGTGCCGCTGCGACGCCCGCATCCGAAACAGAATTCTGGTTGCCTTTCTCAGCTAAAGCCTGGAATAAGGAGATAATATTGCTGCAGTATTTCAGCACTTCGGCCGGCGCCTCAGCAGCCTCCAGGGTTGCTGCCTCTATGCTCTGGCTCCTTGCCTTTTTCTGTTCATCTGTATCTTTAGGCATTTTAAATGACTGCATCACTTTGTCGAATGCCTGGTTATCTTTCTCAGCAAGGTTAAGAAATTCTTCTTTTGCAACGGAAAGTTCAAATTTTATATCTTTCATTTCTTCTTCGGCATCGGCGTATTTCTTTTTCCCGATGGTAAGGTTGCATACCATTATACCAAGACTGCTGGCGATTGCACCGCTGAAAGCTGCAACATTTCCGCCTCCGGGGGTTGGCGAACTGGAAGATATGTCATCTAAATAATTTCTGATTGAATCATCTATGTTCATTTTGCTCCTCTGTTTTGAATTAAGGATTGCTAACCGGAGTTTTGTCAATCCCCGATCATATAATCGATAATTTTTTCATTTTTATTGAATGGGTTTAAAGTGTTAAGGCCAAGCTTCTCAATAGCGAGATCTACCAGTTCATTTTCTTTTAAATCTTTACTGTCGGCATAAAATTTTCCTGCCATGAGAAGGGCTTCAAGTGGGACAAGGCCAACAATTTCGCTTCCGTTAACTTCAACACCAAGTCGCTCAGCTTCTTTTTTCACTTCCTCAAAAGCAACATGAATAGGAGTTACTTCATAATTTGTAAGATTTATAGAAACCTGGGTTATATTATACTTCTCAAGTAATACTCCCATTCCCTTGAAATCTTTTAATCTCCCCGGGATTTTGACCGTTTTACCATTTTCTTTAACAACATTTCCCTGGTCATCGCGTTTGGCTCTGCCGGATTCACGGAGTATCTCAGCAATTTCTTTTGAATAGCTGACATCCGTCGATTTGATATTGACATTGTAAGCGATAAGGAAAAACCTCGCGCCCGTTACAAGTGCCCCAAGTTTCGGATTGAATTCGGCTTTTCCGAATTCAGGTTTCCATTCAGGATTTTTGAGCTTCTCCTCCAGTCCTTCATACTCGCCTTTACGTATCGACGAAAGATTTTCCCTGTCAGGTTTTCTTGCAGCTTTTTCATAAAGGTATACCGGCAGGTCAAGCTCTTTTGATATTCTTTCACCGAACTTCTCAGCAATTTTCACGCAGTCATCCATAGTGGCATTCTTAACTGGGACAAAAGGAACGACGTCTATTGCACCCAGTCTCGGGTGTTCTCCTTTATGATTTCTCATATCAATATGAGCGGCAGCGGCCTTACACGCATTAACAGCCGCATCAATAATTCCACTATCCTCACCGGCCATTGTAACCACGACACGGTTGTAATCAGCATCAGGCTCAAGGTTCAGAAGTTTTACACCCTTTACTGAATTTATTCCATCCGATATATCCTTAAAAGTATCCTGGTTTTTTCCTTCACTAAAATTTGGTACACATTCAATTATTTTCAATTTGAACCTCCCTTGGCATCATAAATTATTTTTCCGCTTTTTATTGTCATAAAATTAATATTCTTACCTACCTGGTAAACAATATCGGAATACTCTTTTGTCTCAAATACTGCGAAATCAGCCTTCTTACCCGGTTCAATACTGCCTGCTTTACTATTTAAATTTAATGCTTTCGCAGCATTTATTGTAACAGCCGAGATACTCTCTTCAATTGTCATTTTCATTTTCAGACAGGCCAGGCTCATGATTAAGTTCAGGTTAGCAATATGCGAAGAACCTGGATTATAATCTGTTGCCAGCGCTACAATTGCCCCGGCATCAATAAGTTTTCTGGCCGGCGCATATCCATAATTCAGGAAGAACGAAACACCCGGAAGGAGAGTTGCAACTGTATCAGATTCTGCCAGCTTATTAACATCCTCTTCAGCCAGTACTTCCAGATGATCAACACTTACAGCATTTCTTTTAAGGGCAGCATCAAGGCCCCCTATATTGTTGAACTGCTCAGTATGCAGCTTTAATCCCATTCCATTCTCTTTCGCTTTATCAAATATTTCCCCGGTTTCTTCAGCAGTAAATGCCGTCTTTTCACAGAAAGCATCACAGAATACGGCCAGCTTATTTTTTGCAATATGCGGGATCATTTTGTTAACCAGCAGATCTAAATATCCATCGTGATCATCTGTAAATTCAGGGGGATAAGTATGTGCTCCAAGAAATGTAGGAATTATATCTATTGCATAAATCTCATTCAGATAATTAATGAGGTGAAGCAGCTTAATTTCATTCTCAAAATCGAGTCCGTATCCGCTTTTAATTTCAAGTGTGGTTACACCCTGAGAAATAAAGTACTGAACTCTGGGTGCTACAGTCCTGACCAGTTCCTCAAAAGAAGTTTCCCTGACCGCCCGTACAGTTGAAAGAATTCCTCCGCCCTTCGCTGCAATTTCTTCGTAATGGACACCGGCTATCTTCATTCTGAATTCATCGGCGCGGGATCCTGCAAAGGCAGTATGAGTATGAGATTCCACCAGTCCCGGCAGAACTGTTTTCCCTGAAAGGTCAATAATTTCCTGATCGGTGGTATTATTTAATGAAGAGGTAGGGACAAGATCTGCAATGTTATCATTTTCAATTATTATTGAATGATCCGTTAGTAAACCAATCTCCCTGATTTCGGAACCTCTCTTGTAATTCCTGCCGTCTGTATTGACTGTGACTATTTGTGAAGGGTTGAATAAAATTTTCCGCATCATTCAAATATATTTACTGATGAGGCAATTACCCGTGATTCGGTATAACCCATCTGAGTTAGTTTAAAATTCAAATCTTTTGCTTCGCTCATACTTACGAAATCCCCCACTTCAACTTTATAGAACGGAGGATCGAAAATCACATATATATTTTTATTCAATACTTTTAGAGAAAGTTCGGACTTAAGAGAATCCGCCTGTTCAAGTTTATCGGTTGCCAGAACCTGTACCCTGAATCCGTTTGTTCGCCCAACTATTGTTTTTTCCTGAGCAGCGCTGGTATCTTTTTGTTCGAACCCATACCAGGGATGTAAATCGGGAGTCTCTTCTTTGGTTTGTTCTTCTTCTTTAATATCGATAACTGTTCGAAAAGGTATAATATTGAAATCTTCTTTGTACTTCTCACCTTTTGTCTCGCCGGTGTTTTTTTCTTTATTTTCCTTATCCCGGTCGTATCTAACTGTACTGGACGCGCTGCAGGAAGCAAAAAGAAACATTAGAAATACAACTCCCAAAATTATCAGCAGTGTCCCGGTTTTAGAATATCTCATTAAAATCATAGTAAAATTGTAAATATTGTTTATAAATTTAACAATCTTTTCTTAAAATTTAAGATTCTGCAGGAAATCTGTCGGGGTTAAGTGATTAATCAGTTAAATATAGCTAATAGTCTGAAAATTCTCATTTTATAAGTCGTTTATTTGACTAGTAATTCAAAAGTTTTCCCTAATGTTTTTTTTGAGAAACATATGGAAATTTCGTAAATTACGGTATTCATTTAAAATAAACTTACACAATGCCCGCAAAAAAACTAAAAATCCTATTCGTTACTTCCGAGGTGGTTCCTTTTGTTAAAACCGGTGGTTTGGCAGACGTTTCAGCCGCTTTACCTCAGATGTTATCGGAAATGGGACATGAAGTCCGGATAGTCGTACCTAAATATGGTGCAGTTGACGACAGGAAATTTAAAATTCACGAAGTAGTCAGATTGAAAGATCTGTCGGTAAAAATCGGCGATAAAGATGTGGTCTTTTCACTTAAATCGTGTTTTCTGCCGGGACAAAAAGTCCGTGTACAGATATATTTTCTTGATAACCAGGAATATTTCGGCAGTCGAAACAGCCTATACGTTGATCCCATGACAGGGGATGATTATCCTGATAATGATGAAAGATTTATTCTTTTAAGCAGATCAGTATTTGAACTCATATGTAAGCTTGGATGGATTCCTGATATAATCCATTGCAATGATTGGCAGTGCGGACTTATTCCTGCATACTTGAAAACCGTTTATAAAGATGAAGAGCAATTTAAAAACTTTAAAACTTTGTTTACTATCCATAACCTTGCATATCAGGGAGTATTCCCGAAATCAGTATTTAAAAAAACGGGTCTTCCCGAGGAACTGAATTCTGAAAAAGGAGTCGAGATCTACGGTAAAGTTAATTTTATGAAAAGCGGACTTATGTTTGCCGACGCAATAAATACGGTAAGCGAGACTTATGCAAATGAAATCAGGACAGACGAAGAACGGGGTGCAGGGTTAAAGAATGTACTCGCTAAAAGAAAGAACGATCTTTACGGTATTGTGAACGGTATCGATACCAAAGTATGGTCTCCGGAAAAAGATAAACACCTGCCCAAGAAATTTTCTGTTAAGAATATTGAGGCAAAGATTGTTAATAAAAAAGAACTTGCTTCAAAATTCCGTTTCGAATATAACGAGGATATTCCAATTATCGGCGTTATAGCTCGCCTTTTTGACTCAAAAGGTATGGACCTGATTAAAGATGCATTTCCCGAGCTGATGAAGCTGAATATGCAGATGGTGCTCCTTGGGACCGGGGATAAAAAATATCATAAATTTTTTGATAGTATGTCTTCAAAATACCGGGGTAAGTTTGCCACCTATCTTGGTTTTAACGATGATCTTGCCCACCTTATTGAAGGAGGATCGGATATCTTCCTTATGCCTTCACGATATGAACCCTGTGGTCTTAACCAGATGTACAGTCTTATGTATGGAACTGTACCCGTGGTGCGTGAAACAGGAGGATTGGCAGATACTGTTATTAAATATGATGAAAAATCCAGTGAAGGTAATGGTTTTGTATTTAAGCAGTATGATTCCAAAGCCATGCTTAAGGAAATAAAAAGAGCTCTGAAGATCTTTGGAGATAAAAAGGCGTGGGCTAAGATAATGAAGAATGGAATGAAATCAGACTTCAGCTGGAACTCATCCGCAAAAAGATATATTGAGTTATATAAAACGATACTATCCAACGAAAACTAATGCCTCAGTATGCCGTGTTTCTGGATAGAGACGGGACATTAAATGAGGACCCGGGTTATCTGGGTGATCCTGATCAGGTTAAGTTATTACCCGGGACAGGTAAAGCTCTCGCTTTATTGAAAACCCATAATTTCAAACTAATTGTCATATCTAACCAATCAGGAATAGCCAGAGGATTAATTTCGGAAAGTGAAGTGGATGCTGTTAATGACAGGATCAATGAATTGCTGAAGGAGGATAAGGTTAAGATCGACGCATTTTATTACTGCCCCCATCATCCTGATTTCAGTACCAGGGAAGAGGTAGAATGCAGGAAACCCTCCCCATCTATGATCTTTCAGGCTTCACATGATCTGCATATTGAACTGAGTGGATCTTATTTTGTCGGCGATACCCCGGCTGATATTTTGTGTGGTATAAATGCCGGGTTAAAGACTGTGCTTGTAAAAACAGGTTATGGTACGGATAGCATTTCTATATTGCAAAATCGGAATATATTTCCAAGCTTTGTAGCCGAAAATATACTCGGTGCGTGCAAATTTATTTTAGAAGACTTTACAGGTGAAATAATTGACATATAAAAAAATTCTCTTACTTCCTGCTTTGTTATTAATGGCATTGATTTATTCCTGCAGTGATTCTCCCACCTCAATTGGAAGTAATCTGCTTTCAGCTGACTTTTTAACCATAAATAAAATTGATTCATATCAGGATTCTATTGGACAAACATCCACATATTATAAAACAAATATAAAACTCAGTGATTCCCCCAGACTGCTGCTTGGAAAGTATCAGAACGTTGATGCATCATCCCTGATAAGGTTTGCTGTGGTGCTTCCGGATACAATAAAAAGCGCTTTCAACAATTCTTCTCTTAATATACTTAGTTCAAAAGTTTACCTGACAAAGGTTTATAAGATAGGGGATGACTCAAGTCAACTGAATTACTCAGTTCATTTTGTAACCAGCGGGTGGACATCATACGGGTTTACTGCTGACAGCATTCCTAACCTGCAGTATGATAATAATGATATCAGTTCAAATAAAACTTATTCTGATACACTCTATACTTTTGATGTAGACGAACAGACTATAAATTCATGGTTCGCTTCAGCATCAGCCACACCTATACAGAATAATAAAGGCATTTATCTCAAACCTGATCCTTCTTCAACAGGAGTGATTGGATTTGACGCTTTTAATGTTGGTTTGACCGGCATACCACGACTGAATGTAATCGTACAGACCGGAAGCCTGATTGACACATTAAATTTTTATAGTATTGAAGATGTAAGTGCATTGTTCGGCGACTTACCGGTTGTTCCTTCAGGAGATATAGCTGTTCAGGGAGGACTGGCAGTGCATTCACGTATAAAATATGATCTTTCATCGATTCCGAAAGGTGCAATAATTAACAAAGCCCAGTTTACTATATACCTAGACAGCAGTGCTACAAAAACCGGTGATAATTTTAATAATTCTTTGGTCACTTATTTTGCCAGGGATTCAGTTGAAACCACCTATGATACAACCTCGGCTATAGTTCTTAACAGATCAGATAATAATTTTACAGGCGATATCTCAAAATTCATTCAGAGTGTGGTAAGCGGATACCATGATAATAATGGATTCATTATAACCGCGGGTAGTCAAAACCTCGGAATAGATATCTTTGCATTAAAAGGAAGTGATGCCTCCGATCCAGCATTAAGACCCCGTTTGGTAATTACTTATACAGGCAAAAAATGAAATTAAACCATAAAAATATTTCGCTTTCACTTATTCTGATATTCCTGCTTATTCCCGAAATCTATGCACAGTCATCATCTCCATATTCTCGTATAGGAATCGGAGATTTGCTCTATGCGCAGTCGGCCAGAAAGCTCGGAATGGGACAATTAGGTACTGCGGATGCTGAACAGAATTTTATCAGCTTTTATAATCCTGCAGCATTATACAATCTAAAAAGAACAAGAATAGAATTTAATCTTAATTATCATGGCTCATTTTTGTCAGGTGACAATGTTTCTGCTTATTATGCAAAGGCTGAATTCGGCGGATTCAGTATTGCCTTCCCGATAAGCCAAAGATATGGTATCGGGGTAGCAGGTGGACTTATTCCGTTCTCAAATGTAAGCTATGATGTTGAGAGTTCTTCGCCATCTTCAATCGGCAGTTATTTAACAACCTACAAGGGAAAAGGAGGATTATCAAAGCTATTTATTGGTTCATCTTATAAACTGCCTATAGATTTAAGCCTGGGGGCCACCCTCGATTATTATTTTGGAAATATCGATTATTCTTCTTCAATAACTTTTACTGATCAATCTAACTCTGATGCTCAGTATATAAACGAATACCGGCCTAAAGGTATCGGATCAACCCTTGGAATTCTTTCCCCCGACCTTTCAGGAGCTTTTGGCATGGATGGGATCACAAATTTCCGGGTTGGTTTATCATATAATTACATTGCTGATTTAAGGACTGACACTGTTTTGACTTCAAGTTCAACTCTTGGAACAGACACTGTAACCACGGGGATAGTAAATATGAATATTCCCGGAAGGATCAGTGCGGGATTAAGTTTTGTGGTAAATAAGAAATATTTACTAACTTTAGACTATGCTTTTCAGGAATGGGAAAAGTACACATTTAATAATAAACCTTTGGAAAACCTGAGAAATTCTTCAAAAATAAGTGCGGGATTTGAGTATACCCCCCAAATATCGCCGGGAACATCATTCTGGGAACAAATAATTTGGCGTGCGGGTTTAAGTTTTGAACAGACACAGTATTTTGTGAACAATGTAGGAATTAATCAGTATTCAGTTTCGGGAGGTTTTTCATTACCATTAAGCACAGCAAATACGCTGGATCTGGGTCTGCAATATGCTACTAGAGGCACAAATGACCCCGGTCTCTACAAAGAAAACATATTAAAAGCATATTTAACCGTCAGCTTCGGCAACATTTGGTTTATTCGAGAGGAAAAATAAAAATGAAAGAGTCCATACAAAATAATTCAGGTAAATTTTCCAGGTTAACTGCAATGACAATGCTCTTCATTCTGCTGAGTGTATTTTCTGCTTTTCCGAAGACCAATATCATTACAGAAGTTCCTGATGATTCAACAAAGATTCTTGAACTTTATAGTTTGTTCTCAGAATATTACAAGAATAAGGATTATCAGAGTGCAGTACCATACGGCTGGCAGGTACTGGAAATGAATCCATCAAAGTTTTCCAAATATATTTACTATAAAATGGAAGATGCCCTCTGGTATTTGCATGATTCTTCCGATATAGCTCCAGAACAGAAAACTGCAATAGCCGACACAATGAATTATTTATATGATTTGGCTGAAAAATATAATCCTGATGCAAAAGGATATTATGAAGTAAGGAAAGCATTCATTGACGAAGACTGGTTAAAAATGCCCGCAGATACTATTATTGCTGAATATGAGCAGGCGTTTAAAGATAATCCTGATTTAGATCCTTATTATTATAATAAACTTGGTGAGTTGTATCTGGCTAATGCAAGTGATTCGAATGATTATAAGAGCAAAGCTGTTGAATTATATACAATGCTGAATAATAAATATCCTGATAATCCTCAGTGGGAACAGCAGCTTGAAGGATTATTCGATAATCCTGAACAGGCAGCAGAATTTGCAAAAAGTGTATGGGAAAAAGATAAGGAAAACCCTGAAAAAGCCTGGAAATATGCACAAGCTGCAATAAGAGCAAACTCATTCCAGGATGCAATAGTCCCATTGGAATTCCTGGTTCAGAAGTCACCTGAATCTATAAACTACTGGGCTCAGCTTGCACAGGCCTATCAAAAAACTGATCAGCTTAATAAAGCCGAGGATGCCTACAAGAAACTCATTCGGCTCGAACCTGACAATAAAAACCACTATCTAAATCTTGGTATCATCTATAAAGATAAGGGTCAGCTTGCCGCGGCAAGAACTCAATTTCAGAAAGCAAATGATATTGGAAATGGATGGGCCCAGGCTGTGTATTATGAAGGATTGCTTTATGAACAGGCTGCCAGGAACTGTAAGTTTGATTTCGATGCAAAGGTTGTTTATCAGATTGCTGTAGATACCTACAAAAAAGCCTTATCGATAGATCCTAATTTCAATCAGGCTCGTGAAAGAATAAATGCTTTATCCGGTTCCATTCCGACACAGGAAGATTATTTTTTCCGTGGTTATAAATCGGGAGCGACGGTTACCCCTAAGGGAGATTGTTATACCTGGATCGGTAAGAGTGTAACCGTTCCATAAAAAAATTTTTATTAGTTGAATTAAACAGAAGGTTCCGAGGTTTACACCCGGAACCTTTTCTTTTTATTTGTTATATTTTCAGATTAAAAAAATATCCATCATTACAAAATCAGTGAATTGAAATGAATTATTCAAATATTCAAAAAGATCAGGAAATTTTTGAAGTCTTAAAACTTGAAACTCAGAGACAGGAGGAGAAACTTGAACTGATAGCCTCTGAAAATTTTGTCAGTCCTGCCGTCCTTGAAGCTGCAGGTTCTGTATTAACAAATAAGTATGCCGAAGGATATCCGGGAAAAAGATATTACGGGGGGTGTGAATACGTTGATATGGCGGAAAATCTTGCCAGGGAGAGATTAAAGAAATTATTTGATGCTGAGTATGTTAATGTTCAGCCACATAGTGGTTCTCAGGCGAATATGGCTGTATATATGGCACTTTTGAATCCCGGAGACAAAATACTGGGTTTAAGTCTGGCTCATGGCGGACATCTGACGCATGGTTCACCAGTGAATTTTTCAGGACAACTGTACCAGGCTATTGGATACACCCTTAATAAAGAAACAAAAACGCTGGATTATGACAACATAGCCGACCTTGCTAAAAAGGAAAAACCAAAGATTATTGTGGCCGGGGCCAGTGCATACCCCAGGGAATGGGATTATAAGAAATTCAGGGAAATTGCCGATTCCGTCGGAGCATTCTTTATGTGCGATATGGCTCATCCCGCAGGGCTGATTGCGAAAGGTTTTCTTGATAACCCACTTAAGTACTGTGATGTAGTTACCTCTACTACTCATAAGACACTACGTGGACCAAGAGGAGGAGTTATACTGATGGGTAAAGACTATGAAAATCCAATGGGAAAAAAGACACCTAAGGGTGACCGTGTTAAAATGATGTCAGAAATACTCGACAGTATAGTTATGCCTGGTATACAGGGTGGCCCTCTTATGCATATCATTATGGCAAAGGCGGTAGCATTTGGTGAGGCACTCCAGGGTTCGTTCAAAGAATATGCAGGGCAGGTTATTAAAAATGCTCAGGCACTTGCACATGGACTTTCCAAATATGATTTTAACCTTATCTCAGGAGGAACCGACAATCACCTCATGCTCATAGACCTCACTAATAAAAACATAACCGGAAAACAAGCTGAAAATGCCCTGGAAAAGGCAGGAATAACTGTTAATAAGAATATGGTTCCGTTTGATACCAGGAGTCCTTTTGTTACCAGTGGTATCCGTATAGGAACACCTGCTGTAACTACGAGAGGTATGAAAGAGAATGAAATGTCCCTTATTGCTGGTTTTATTGATTCAGCAGTCAGAAATATTGAAAATGAGGTAAAACTTGAAGAGATACGGGTTGAAGTAAAGAACCTATGTTCAAAATTCCCTCTTTATGCAGGATTAAGCTGAAATAAGAACCGTGGCAACGAAAGAACTTAACAGTCCAGACATTAACGACGAAGAGTCGAATGAAATCGAAATGACCTTCCTTGACCATCTTGAAGAATTAAGATGGAGACTGATTTATTCCATTATAGGTGTTGTCGTTGGGACTATAATCTGCTGGATCTTTGCCGATTTCCTGGTGGTAGATGTTCTTTTAAAACCCGCAAGGGATAATGGACTTGAACTGCAGAATCTTAAGCCATTCGGACAGCTTTTTCTATATTTCCAGGTTGCATTGGTTGGGGGAATCATTCTCAGCCTGCCCAATTTATTCTATCAGCTTTGGAAGTTTATTGCCCCTGCTCTGCGGAAAAAAGAACGAAAATATATTTTACTAATAGTATTCTACAGTACGATCAGCTTTTTTATCGGGATTGCCTTTGCATATTTTGTAATGATCCCGCTTGCTTTTAAGTTTGTTAGGGAGTTTGGAACAGAACTAATTAAAAATGAATTTGCCATTGATGAATATGTATCAATAATTGTAAGTGTAATACTCGCAGCCGGTGTTGTTTTTGAACTGCCGATGATCTCCTTTTTCCTTACAAAGCTTGGCATAGTTACTCCCGCCTTTATGAAAAAATACAGGAAGCATGCTATCGTGATAATAATGGTGCTTGCTGCATTTTTAACTCCCGGAACGGATCCCGTCTCCCAGGTTGTGTTGGCCGTCCCATTGGTTTTATTGTATGAAATAAGTATTTTCATTTCAAAATTAGCAGCGAAGAAAAATTGATAAAAAAAGCTTTAAGCGAAATAAGTCAGCCTATAAAAACTGAACTTGAAGAATTCGAACGCCTTTTCAAGAAATCCATGAAAAGCAGTGTCGGACTTGTGGATCTTATTGCTAAATATGTAATAAGGCAGAAAGGGAAAAAAATCCGTCCTCTGCTGGTACTTCTTTCTGCAAAATTATCAGGCGGGGTTTCTGAAAGAAGTTATCGGGGTGCGGTGCTGGTTGAGCTGCTTCATACAGCAACACTAATCCATGACGATGTGGTGGATAACGCTGATAAAAGGAGAGGATTTTGGTCTATAAACGCAATATTTAAGAATAAAGCGGCTGTTTTAATGGGTGACTACCTTCTCTCTCGCGGCTTAATGATTGCTGTAGATGGAAAAGACTTTGATTTTCTGGGTGTAATTACTAATGCGGTAAAAAGGATGTCGGAAGGAGAACTTCTGCAGATTCAGAAAACACGTAAATTAGATATAGATGAAGAAACATATTTCCAGGTTATATCAGACAAAACAGCCTCACTGCTTGAAACATGCTGTATGATAGGTTCTATGAGTACATCAGATAATGCTGAATACCATCAGGCAATGAAAAGATTCGGGGAATCAATAGGTATGGCCTTCCAGATCAGAGATGACATACTTGACTATGAAGGAAGCTCAAAGATTACCGGTAAACCGGTAGGAGGGGACATCAAAGAAAAAAAGATCACTCTTCCGCTTATTTATTCATTGAAGAAAGTTTCTAAAAGCGAAGCCGACAAAATAAGACAAATGATTAAAAAGAATAACGGTAAGGATGATACACGCCAGATCATTAAGTTTGTCAGAGACAACGGCGGTATCGAATATGCATTAAAAACTGCACACGACTTTTCCGAAAAAGCTAAAGAATCCTTAAAAATATTTCCCGATTCACAAGCTAAAATCGCTCTTGAAGGTCTGGTAAACTTTGTGATCGATAGAAAGAACTGATCAGGCTTTAGACTTTTCCTTCTTTAATTCATCCTTAAACAAAAATCCCTTGATCGGTTCCCGGAGTGTCAGAACAGGACAGGGAGCTTTGCGAACCACTTTTTCAGCGGTACTTCCAAAAAGGATATGTTCCATCCCCGTATGACCGTGAGTAGCAATTATTATCAGGTCTACATCCTGCTCATCTGCAGTTTCTATTATTTCGATAAAAGGTTTTCCGGTTTTTACGATAGATTTAACTTTTATTTCTGAAGGTATTTCCTGTTCTGCAAGTTTATCCAATTCCTCCATCGCTCTTTTGTCCATTTCAAGGTCCATTGAAGGTATTGCAATCTGTCCCATACTGAAATCAGGGGGATATATTACTGGTTCAACTACATAAACAAGAATCAACCGGGCGCTGAAATGTTTAACGAAACTGACGGCATATTTTAATGCACTTTTTGAGTAATCAGAAAAATCAATAGGAACAAGCACTTTGGAAATCTCAGGTTCCATAGGTCGTCTCCATTTTAATTTCTAATTTATTTTGCAGGTTAAAATTATCCTCATTTAGTTTTCTTAACCGTGTTGCAATTATTTCGGATATACCCCTAAGAATTTTAATTCCGCTTTTAGGATAATTTTCAATGAATTCGTCAAGGTCGGGTTTAAATATTACTCCGAGCCTTGTGTCGGAACTGCTTATGGCAGAAGCTGACCGCTTCTCGCCATCGATAAGTGCAAGCTCCCCGAAGAAATCTCCCTTTGTAAATGAAGCAAGAGTAATAACCTCCTCATCCTCTTTTTTTCGCTGAATCGTTACTTCACCATCTCTGATAATGTATAATCCCAGTCCAGGATCCCCCTGGTAAAATATATATTCTCCGTTAACATAGATTCTATTATGTATTATATTCATCAGCATTGAAAGTTCCCTGCGCGTGAGTCTGCTGAAAATCGGTATAGAAAGAAGGGATTTTTGTAAATCAACTTTCTCTGTAGGTGATTTGAAGAAGTTTGACCAGAAACTGCTGTGTATTGTCTTTTTTTGATTTTCCATCCTCACTCCTTTAATTGAATAAACCCGCTTCTGCAACCCGCCACAATTTCTGACAGGGAAAGCGGTTTTCATAGAGAGCTCTACCTACAATTACTGAATCGATACCGAATGGAATCAGAGCCTGAATATCCATCAGTTCATCTTTATTTCTCACTCCGCCTGAAACAGTAACTTTCTGACTAGTAGCACTTGCAATTTTTTTTGATAACTCTAGGTTTGGTCCGGACATTGTCCCGTTTCTCTCAACATCTGTTACGATGAACCTTTCTATTCCTATATCAGCGAGTTTTTTAGCATAATCAAGGTAATTCATACCTGTTTTAATTTTTCTGCCACGCACAATCATTTCATTATTAAGGACATCAAGAGAAATGACGATTTTAGCCGGACCGTATTTCTCAAAAACTTTTTTGAATTCGTCAGGATGCTCGTAGGCCATTGTATTTATCGCCAGTCGACTGACTCCAAGGTCAAACATTCTGTCCGCATCATCAATCGTCCTGATTCCTCCTGTATACTCGACTGGAATAATTACAGAATTACATATTTCGTGGATAATTTCAACGTTTCTTTTTGAGTGTTCATGTGCGCCATCAAAATCAACTATGTGCAGTAATTTTGCATTTTCTGTACGCCAGATTCTGGCCATTTCAACAGGATCACTGCCGTATTCTTTGAAATCAAGTTCAGGAATTCCCTGTACAACCCTGACGGTTTTACCGTTCTTTATATCGATTGAGGGGATTACAAGCAGATATCTCAAATTACGCTCCTAAATCTGACTTTTACTTTAGAGAAAATAAATAAATGAGAATTAAAAAGAAATAAGCTTTGACATGACAGATTTCTAAAAAGTTTGATTTACGCCTCATTTTCTTGACTTTTCTAACTTTAATGACCATATTTGACCCAATGAGCAAAGATTTTATACTTAACACTGATAAGCAGAACACTCTCAGGATAACTGCTTACGGAGTAGAGAATCTGCGCCTGTCTCCATGCATTATTTTTATCCATGGTTTCAAAGGATTTAAAGACTGGGGATTTGGTCCGTATATAGGAAATTATTTTTCGTCCAAAGGTTTTTTTGTTCTTAGTTTTAATTTTTCGCATAATGGAGTCGGCGAAAGCCTGACAGAATTTGATGAATTGGATCGATTTGCTGAAAATACGTTTTCTCTTGAAATGGATGAACTCTCTCAATTAATCGATGCATATTTTAGCGGATTCTTTGGTGGAACTTCAAATGACCGGCTTGGACTTCTTGGACATAGCAGAGGGAGCGGTATCTCCCTGTTAACTGCCCGTCAAAAATCAGAAGTAAAGGCAGTTACGATCTGGTCATCAGTTTCAACCTTTGACAGGTATTCTGCCCGACAGAAAAAAATCTGGAGGGAAAAAGGGGTTTTTGAAGTTATTAATACAAGGACGAAGCAGAAAATGAAACTGAACGTTTCATTGCTGGATGACCTTGAACAAAATAAAGAGGATAAATTAAATATTAAAAAAGCTGTGAGAGAGTTGAAAAGACCGTTATTAATAGTTCATGGAGAACAGGATCTGGCTGTACCTGTTGAGGAGGCAAAAGAACTTTATTCTCTTGCTGATAAAGATTTGTCTGAATTATACATTGTTCCTGCCACAGGGCACACATTCAATATAAAACATCCTTTTGAAGGTACAAACGAAAAATTTGAATCAATTCTCGAAAAAACTTTCCAATTTTTTAATCAAAATCTTAATTGAGGATATTTATGATGTCTAAGCACAATGCTGCTGCGGGTTCTAAACTTTTTGTCAAAGTTACTTCTTCTGATTTATTCTGGATTTTTTCTTTTACGATATTAACCGCTGTCGCCGCACAAATCAGCATACCTGTTAAACCAGTACCATTTACACTGCAAACTTTAATGGTTGGTCTGGCTGGAGCTTTTCTGGGTTCAAAAAAAGGAGCATACAGCCAGCTGCTTTATCTGGCTCTTGGAGTTGCCGGATTACCGGTTTTTGCCCCGACTCCTGACGGATATTTTGGTGCGGCCGCTTTGTTTGGACCAACAGGCGGTTATCTGCTTGCTTTCCCGTTCGCCGCGTTTGCTGCGGGATATCTTGTCGAAAGAAGTAAGAGCTATTTAGCTGTCGTTTCTGCAATGATACTAACAGAGGTAGTTATTATCCTGGGCGGAGTAGTTTTCCTTAACACATTTTATATGCATGACTGGTCAGAATCAGTAAAAGCAGGAGCCGTAATATTTTCAATTATGGACAGTTATGAAGGTTATCTCCGGTGCAGCAATATATTCCGGTTTACACAGAACCAGCACCAAAAACTGAATTTATCCTTAATTTTCTAATTTAATCGTATCATGGAATTAAAGAATATAATTTTTATTGCTTTTCTAATCTTTGCTCTGGGACTTTTTGCGTGGAGCTGCAGGAAACTGATATCCTACATGCTTCTTACGAAGAAGAAAGACGATAGATTTAACAGGGTGGGAGAAAGACTCAAAAGAGTCTGGGTAATAGCGTTTGCACAAACCAAGCTGCTTAGAGACCCAAAGGCAGGCTTGCTTCATTTTACCATATTCTGGGGATTTGTTCTTTTCCTCTTTGCTGTTATTGAAGCCTTTATTCAGGGCTTCTATTCTCCTTTCAGCTGGCATTTTGCAGGACCTTTTTATTCAGCCGTAACAATTATTCAGGACTTCTTCTCTGTTCTTGTTATTGCAGCCTGTCTATATGCATTATACAGGAGATTTGTAATACATGTGCCAAGACTTGAAGTGGAAAAATCAGGCAAGCTCGATGCAGCGTTTATTTTGGTGCTGATAATGCTTGTTTGCATTTCAATGCTTGGAGAAAATTCGGCCCTCGTTGCTATACACAATTTCCAGCTGAACACCTTTGAGATAAGACCCATTTCCGCAGCTCTCAGTCACTGGTTTTATGCCGGTGGGACCCAGAATGCACATATTTATTTCGAATTTTTCTGGTGGATGCATATAGTGGTTATCCTGGGGTTTCTTAATTTTCTTCCATATTCAAAACATCTTCATGTCCTTACGTCAATTCCTAATACTTATTTTGCAAACCTTGATGAAATAAGGAATACGATAAAACCACTTAACCTTGAAGACGAAGAAGCAGAAGTATTCGGAGCTCCGGATTTTGAATTCTTATCATGGAAGCAGGTTATGGATGGTTATACCTGTACTGAATGTGGAAGATGTACGGCTTCATGTCCTGCTGCTACTGTTGGCAAGTCCCTTTCTCCACGAAAGATCATTGTGGATATAAGGAGAAGAACAAAGGATAAAGCTCCACTGATGGAACAAGGAATTACAGAGGGCGAGGTTTTTGAGAAAACACTCGTGCATGATTATATCTCTGATATCGAATTATGGCAGTGTACAACTTGTATGGCATGTGTTCAGGAATGTCCTGTAATGATTGAGCATTTGGATTCTATTATTGATATGAGAAGAGACCTGGTTTTAACTGAATCGCAATTTCCATCAAATCTCAATCCTGTTTTTAAAAGTCTGGAAACCAACTTTACTCCGTGGGCTTTCAACCAGGCTGACCGTGCTAACTGGGCTGAAGGTCTGAATATTAAAACCATGGCTGAAGATCCCGAGTGTGACATACTGTTCTGGGTAGGGTGTGCCGGATCTTTTGATGACAGATATAAGAAGGTATCACGGGCATTTGCGCAATTAATGCAAAAGGCTGGTGTTAATTTTAGAATACTGGGAACAGAAGAAAAATGTAACGGAGATACTGCCAGACGATTGGGTAATGAATACCTGGCTCAGATGATGATGATGGAAAACGTGGAAACCCTCAATAATTATAAAGTAAAGAAGATCGTAACAGCTTGTCCCCATTGTTTCCAGTCGCTGGGTAGAGAATACAAGCAATTCGGAGGAGATTATGAGGTGGTTCATCATTCTCAATTTATTGATCAGTTGATCTCCGATGGTAAGTTGGAATTAAGCGATAATAATGAAAAAAATAAGGTAACTTATCATGATTCCTGTTATCTTGGGAGGTATAATAATGTTTACGAATCCCCCAGGAATACTTTAAAGAGCATCAGCGGCCTTGAGTTTGTTGAAATGGATAGAATCAGGTCGCGTGGATTTTGCTGCGGTGCAGGTGGCGGAAGGATGTTCCTGGAAGATGAAGAAGGAGGAAGGATAAACGTTGAAAGAACATCTGAAGCGCTAAAAACAAATCCGGATACAATTGCATCAGCTTGTCCATTTTGTATGACTATGTTAACAGACGGGGTTAAACATTTCGAAAAAACTGAAGAAGTCGATGTAAAAGACATTGCTGAGATAATACTAGAACATTCTAAATAACTTATTTCAAATTATTTCTTAGGAGGTTTCAATGAATAAATACGAAGAACTAATGCAGGCAGTACAAAATCTTCACACTGATTTTGAGAAGTTTTATGAGAAAGGCCAGGCAGCAGCCGGAACGCGTCTTCGTAAAGGATTAAGTGAACTCAGAAAAATGGCTCAGGATGTTCGTAAGGATGTCCAGGAAGTAAAAGCTCAGAGAAAAGCTGAGAAACAACAAGGAATATAAAGTTTAGTACAATTTAAAGAAGGCTGGCTATTGAAAAATAGTGCAGCCTTTTCTTTTATATATTATGCGAGTAATCCTATTTCTGATCTTACTATCTTTCATTTTTCTCCGTCCCGGAAACAAAGATCCTGATTTTGTTGAGGGCAGGAGTGTTCAGAATGGTTCCACTATTACCGCAACAATCAGTGTGGTCGGAGACATTATGTGCCATTCTGTGCAGTATAATTATGCCCGCGTCGGTGCAGACAGCTTCGATTTCAATCCTGTTTTTGGAAAAATAAAAAGATACCTTAATGAGTCTGACTTTCTTTTTGGAAACCTGGAGACGGTTACTGCAGGCAGAAAAGCAGGCTACTCGGGTTACCCATTTTTTAATACTCCGGATGATTTTATTACGGCACTTAAGAATGCAGGTTTCGATTTATTATCAACTGCAAATAATCATGCTCTGGACAGGGGAGAGACCGGCGTCAGGAGGACTATTGAACAACTTTCACAGAATCATATTGGTTATAATGGAACATTTCTCTCTCAGGAAGACAGGGATTCAATCAGGATATACAACATCAAAGGTATCAGAATAGCGTTTCTTGCCTATACTTACGGAACGAACGGCAATCCTGTACCTAAGGGAAAAGACTACCTCATTAATCTTATCGATACTGTAAAAATCAGGAAAGACGTCAGTTTTGCACGTAAAGACGGAGCTGAAATTGTTCTGATCCATTTTCATTTCGGTGATGAATACCAGCGTTTGCCAAATAATTACCAGAAGGAAGTGGTTGAGAAAACAATAAAGTATGGAGCTGATATAATTATCGGAGGACATACACATGTACTTCAGCCCTTAAGTTTCTTTAAAACAAACAATGCGGGAATCGACACAGGATTTGTTATTTATTCTATGGGAAACTTTATTTCAAACCAGAGGTGGAGGTACTCCGACGGAGGTACAATTCTAACTTTTAACCTAATCAAAAATACTTCAACAGATTCTATCTACCTGGAAGATGTTGAATATCTTCCGATATGGGTATTTAAAGGAGCCACACCAAAAGGCAGGGAATATATCATAATTCCCTCCGAAGCATCGTTTTCCGATAGTCTCTATTCCTTTCTGTCCGGAGAAGACCGGAAACTTGCTGCTCAGGCTTTTCATGATACACAGGACATACTTCTGAGATACTCTGATAAACACCGTCTCAGAAGCATAATCCGCGATTTTATCTTCCCGCTGCAGGTTTTTAAGTTCTGAGCTTATATAATTTCATTACTCTATGTTCAAAGTATCATCGGCGAGACGGAAAAACACCAATCATTTCTATAATTATTTATATATTTAATGTTCTAATTCATTTAACTTAAAAATTCGGATCACAGGATTTGGCTCATCAGATTACCTTAATTCCAGGCGATGGAATAGGGCCCGAAATTACAAAAGCAACTACGAGGATTCTGGATCATTCCGGAGTGAAGATTGACTGGGAAGTTGTTGAGGCCGGGATGACTGCCCTTGAGAAATACCGCGATCCATTGCCGCAGGAAGTGATTGACTCCATTGATAAGAACTGTATTGTATTAAAAGGACCTCTGACTACTCCCGTGGGAAAAGGATTCAGAAGTATTAACGTGGCTCTGCGGAAAGAATTTGAGTTGTACGTAAATTTGCGTCCTGCCAAGACTTACAAAGGTATAAAGACACTATATTTTGATCATATCGATTTATTGATCTTCAGAGAAAACCTGGAGGAATTTTACTCAGGCATAGAACACTATATTGACAACAGCAAGTCGGCTGCCGAAACCATAGGAATTATTACACGTAAAGGTTCGGAGAGAATAATGAGATATGCGTTTGAGTATGCAAAGAAGCATGGGAGAAAGAAACTGACAGTTGTTCACAAGGCAAATATTCTGAAGTTCACCGGCGGGTTGTTTCTTGATATAGCTGAAGAGATCGCCCCTGAATACCCGGAAATTAAGTTTGATAATAAGATAGTTGATAATATGGCAATGCAGATGGTAATGAATCCATACCAGTTTGACTGCATTGTTACTACCAATTTATTCGGTGATATACTCTCGGATCTTGCTTCCGGATTAGTTGGAGGTCTTGGGATGGCACCCGGTGCGAACATAGGTGACGATGTTGCTGTTTTCGAAGCTGTACACGGCTCTGCACCCGATATCGCAGGACAGAATATCGCCAATCCATCTGCTTTGATACTTGCAGCTGTAATGATGCTGGAATATATCAATGAAGCGGAGGCCGCTAAAAGTATCGAACAGGCAGTGGCAAGAGTAATTGAAAAGGCGAAGAAAGTAACTAAAGATATTAATTCCAATAATTTTGTGGGCACAGCTGAGTTTGCTGATGCTGTAATTGAAGAAATGTAGTGAAAAACAGATCAGCTCTTACACTCATTTTTACAACAGTTTTTATTGACCTGCTCGGGTTTGGTATACTCATACCAATCTTGCCCACCTTTGCAACGAAAGAGCTGCATGTTGATGAGACCGCTGTTGGAATAGCCATTGCGGTTTACTCTTTTGTCCAGTTCTTTTTCAATTCTTTTTTTGGTGAGTTATCAGATAAACACGGACGGAAGCCTATAATAGTTATCTGTCTGCTGCTGAATGCTTTAGGCTATGTAATTTTTGCTTTCACTCATACCTATTTCGTACTCATAATTTCGAGGATAGTCGGCGGAATAGGAGGAAGCAGCATCGGAGTTGCACAAGCTTATATTGCTGATATTACTACAAAGGAAGACCGTTCCAAAGGAATGGGGATGATAGGTGCTGCGTTTGGACTCGGATTTGTCTTTGGTCCTTTAATCGGCGGCCTGCTCTCAAAATTCGGTTACGAAGTAACAGGTTTTGCAAGCGCCGGATTTTCATTTCTTGCATTCCTGGTTACCATTGTTTTGCTTCCCGAATCCAACCTGAACCGAGAAACGGTCGAGGTTCGTAAAAGAAAATTGTTCGATGTCTCTGCTGTAAAAAAAGTCTTCAGGAAAAAAGATCTGGGACTTCTCATCACCCTCTTTTTCATTTTAACTTTTTCGGTTGCAAACATATACGGCACTTTTGCACTGCTCGGTTATGAAGCATATCATTTTACTGACTTGCAGAACGGATATATGTATGGAATTGTGGGAATATCTGCTGCTATTGTGCAGGGAGGGCTGATCCGTGTAGTAGCAAAATATCTTAAGGAAACAAAGATCATAGCGATAGGATCTTTCCTTATGATGGCAGGTCTTGCATTGCTGCCTTATGGCGGGAACTTCCTGGGACTTGCCATAATAGTCGTTATAATGTCACTTGGAACAGGTTTCTTACAGCCGACATTGCTCAGTCTGATTTCGGAAGTGACTTCTGACAAGGAACAGGGAACTGTTCTGGGAATAAACCAGTCATTCTCTGCATTTGCACGAGTACTTGGTCCGTTATGGGGAGGCTTTGCTTTTGAATTCCTTGGATATGCTTTTCCTTTCCTGACAGGAGCTTTTTTCACTCTTTTCATTGTACTGCTTGCCCTTTTCTACTTACCGAAAGCAATTAAAGTGGATACCGGAGCAGATCTTTGATCTGAGTAATACTTTTTCTGATTATTTTTTATATCATTATTTTTATCTTTGAATAAGCAAATAACCTGCGATATATGTTTCAAATAGACAAATTAAATATCCATAATGCTATTCTCCTTGCTCCGATGGAGGATGTTACTGATGTATCCTTCAGACTTATCTGCAGGGAACTGGGGGCAGATGTGGTATATACAGAATTTGTGAATTCTGAAGGACTGGTACGTTTAAACGAAAAGACTCATAAGAAACTGGAAATAGTCGAGGAGGAAAGACCAGTAGGAATACAGATATACGGAGCAGGTATTGAGTCGATGATTCAGGCGGCAAAATTTGCTGAAAAAGAGAATCCCGATATCATTGATATAAATGCCGGATGCTGGGTGAAAAACGTTGTAGGACATGGTGCAGGTTCAGCATTATTAAAAGATCCTCCGTATATGCAGAAGATGGTTAGGGAGATCGTGAACAATGTCTCTCTCCCTGTGACTGTAAAAACCCGTCTTGGCTGGGACCATAACAGCATAGAGATAATCGACGTCGCAAAAAGAGTTGAAGATGCCGGTGCTAAAGCTTTAACAGTGCATTGCAGAACCAGGGCAATGGGGCACAAGGGAGATGCTGAATGGGATTGGATTCCCAGGATAAAAGAAGCTGTAAATATTCCTGTCGTATTAAATGGTAATGTTCTAAGTGCGGCGGATGTGAAACGAGCGTTTGACGAAACAGGAGCTGACGGGGTAATGATTGCCAGGGGCGCGATAGGAAATCCGTGGATATTTACTGAGGCTAAAGAATTGTTAAAGACAGGATCGATAATAACCAAAATTGACTCAGAGAAAAGAATCAATATTTGCCTCAGGCATCTGCAGCTGGCTATAAAAGTGAAAGGAGAGCGCCGGGCTGTAATAGAACATCGCAAATTCTACAGCGGGTATCTGAAAGGACTTTACAATGCTTCACAGGCAAGACAGGCTTTAATGGCTGTAACCGATTACTCCTCGGTTCAGGATATACTATTTAAATATCTTGAGCAGATAAAAGATTATGAAATCGCAGTATAAAAATTGAGTTACGGTATTTCTACTAAAGCAGCAAGAATTTTATCAACTCTTTTTGTTCCACCTTCATTTACGGTTATCGTCTTTTCAATATTAGCATTTCAGCTTGAAGAGACTGCTCTCCACAGAACCATACTCATCTTAACAGCATTGGTATTCGGTTTTATATTTCCGGTTATTATGTTTGCGGCTTTCAGGAAAAAAGGATGGATTGCTGATATTGATGCTAAAATAAAGGAAGAAAGAACTTTTCCATTTTTGCTGTCGGTTCTTTTCTATGTTGCGGGACTAATATTATTAATTAGTTTCAGTATAGATATTGTTTCTATAGCTTTCTGGTTTTGTTATATTTCGAACACGCTGTTGTTAGTAATAATTAACAAGTATTGGAAAATAAGTGCTCATATGATGGGAGCTTCAGGATCTTTTGCAGTATTAACATACGTTTTCGGATTAGCTGCTCTCCCATTTATCATACTTCTGTTTTTTATAGGCCAGGCACGTATTAAACTGGAATGTCATACTCTCAACCAGGTGCTTGCAGGTGCAATCCTTGGTTTTGCCTCAACCTTTGTACAGATCTCTTTGATTATAAAATACTTTGGATATGCCTGATAAAAAAGATACAATCACCTTGCTTGAAAATATTGCTGATATAATGGATTTCAGGGGAGAAAATAAATTTAAGGTCGGTGCCTACAGAAATGGCGCAATCTCCATAAGAAGGTTTGAGGGAGATTTTGCGAAAGCAGTTGAACAAAAAGAACTTAATAAAATCAAAGGCATCGGGAAGGGTCTGCAGGCTGTAATATATGAATACTTTGAAACCGGGGAATCTTTGCTTTATAAACAGCTTAGGAAAGAAGTACCCGATGGAATTGAACAACTGCTTGGCATAAAGGGACTTGGTGCAAGAAAGATAAACTTATTATATAATGAACTGGGTATTTCAAACATCGGTGAACTTGAATATGCCTGTAAGGAAAACAGACTGGCGTTATTAAAAGGTTTCGGGGACGCAACTCAGAATAAGATCTTGAGTGAGATTGAAAAGCTAAAGTATCACAGTAAATTTGTCCTTTTGAATACAGCCGAAGAATTTGCTGATGAAATAATAACTAAGCTTGAGAAAATTCCTGAAGTCTTAAAGTTGGAAGTCTCAGGTGAATTAAGAAGGGGGATGGAGTTCATTTCTGCAATCAGCCTTGTATTATTACTCAAAGACAGAAAAAAGTTTCTGCAGAAGTTAAAGACTAAAATGGAATATGAGATAACGGGTGATATTGCGGCCGTGAAAGGATATTTCTCAGTTCCGCTTAACCTTCATCTTGCTTATTCGGAAGAAGAATATAATAAGAAATTGTTTATCACTACCGGCTCAGATTCATTTCTAACAAAGCTTAATGCCGAGCCCACTAAATTAAAAGGAAATACTGAGGAAGAAATATTCAAATCACTCAAATCTCCATACATTATACCTGAAATGCGTGAAGAAGAGTATTTTAAAGCAAAGAAGAGATCATTAACTGCTTCACCGGATCTGGATGAGCAGGAATTTAAAGGTTTGCTCCATTTTCACACTACATATTCCGATGGAAGGAACACCCTGGATGAGATGATTGGTGCTGCCATTGAGAAAGGATTTGAGTATGCGGCAGTGTGCGATCATAGTAAAGCCGCTTTCTATGCTAATGGTTTATCTGAGGACAGGATACTTAAGCAGAAGGATGAAGCGGAGAAAATGTCTGCGAAGAAGGCTATTTACGTCTTCCAGGGAATTGAATCTGATATATTAGCCGACGGCAGTCTTGATTATTCGGAAGATTTCTTAAATAATTTTCATTTCGTAGTAGCTTCCATACATTCCAGGTTCAGTATGGACGAAGCCGGAATGACAGCGAGGTTACTTAAAGCAGTAGAGAATCCCTATACAGATCTTCTTGGTCATCCGTCAGGCAGACTCCTATTGTCACGCGAGCCGTACAAATTTGACGTAAAAAAGATTATAGATGCCTGCGCTGCAAATGATGTTGCAATCGAAATAAATTCAAATCCAAGGAGACTTGATCTTGACTGGCGATGGATATATTACGCGAGGGAAAAGGGCTGTCTTTTTTCCATTAATCCTGATGCACACTCAACTAAGGAAATTGAGTATATCAAATTCGGCGTTATCATCGGAAGAAAAGGAGGACTTACAAATTCAGAGGTTATAAATTGTTTCGATCTGCCAAAGTTCAAAAAGTTTCTCAACAGAAAAATTAAACGTTAATTTTACGGGGAATAAAAATGATTAGTTACACCGTTAACAACAAAATTGCATTGATTAAATTAAACAGACCGGAGAAACGGAATGCACTCCATCCTGATCTTGTAAAAGAATTTAAGAAAAGGCTCAGCGAAGCAAAGAACGATAACAACGTTAGTATCGTGATTGTAACAGGTGAAGGTAAGAGCTTCTGCGCAGGGGCTGACCTGGCATATCTGCAGGACCTCGGAGATTATTCTTCTCTGGAAAATGAAGAGGATTCCAAGTCGCTCGCAGAATTGTTTCTGGCAATATATAATTTTCCAAAGCCTACAATAGCAGCTGTTAACGGAGCAGCTATTGCCGGTGGATGCGGACTTGCCAGTGTATGCGACATAATTGTAGCGGATCAACAGCATGCAAAATTCGGATATTCTGAAGTAAAGATCGGTTTTATCCCTGCCATCGTCTCTGTATTTCTTGTCCGTAAAATAGGAGAGGGAAGAGCAAAGCATCTTTTACTAACCGGAGAGATTATAGATGGGGAAAAAGCATTTCAGCTTGGATTTGTAAATTACCTTACTGAGAATGTGCATGCATTTTCATATGACCTGGCAAACGAGTTATTGAAGAATTCAGATTTCAGTATGCAGTTCACAAAAAAAATGGTTAACGATATATCAAAACTGCCGATTGAAAAAGCAGTAGATTATTGTATTGAATTAAATACAATAAGCAGAACCTCCAAAGATTTTAAAAAGGGTCTATCATCATTCTTAAACAAAAAATAAATCCTATGAATACTGATATAAAGAAATATATAAGATCGGTTAAAGACTTTCCCAAACCCGGGATTATGTTCCGCGACATCACCACTCTCCTAAAAGAACCTGAAGGATTAAAGGCATCATTTAACGCCCTGGTTAAGTTTACAGAGGGACTGAGAATAGATAAGGTGGTAGGTATCGAATCACGCGGTTTTATGCTGGGTGCTATGATTGCTGAGCATCTAAATGCAGGTTTTGTCCCTATCAGGAAACCAGGCAAACTTCCTGCCGATACTGTGAAAGAGGAATATTCACTTGAGTATGGGACTGACGCAATCGAAATTCATAGAGATGCAATCAATCCGGGTGAATCTGTCCTGCTTCACGATGATCTCCTGGCTACAGGCGGTACAGCGTGTGCGGCAGTAAAACTTATTGAAAAGCTTGCCGGTAAAGTTGTTCAGGTTTCATTTATCATAGAGCTAAGTTTCCTAAATGGAAGAGAGAAACTGAAAGGATATGATGTAAGATCCCTGGTTACTTATGATGGGGAAGATTAGACGAATAAGCGCCGCTTAAGCGGAGTATCGGATTATGTAATAATTATTTAATTCTTTGTCGGATGATGATGTGATAGAATCCGGAATGCTGTGTCCAGTCTGAGGGGGCTATAACAACGACGAATTCTCCTTTAGTTATTTTATTATCAAGAGAGGAAAGAATATCATACGGATACCCTCTCCATGTTTCTTCGAATTTTTTTGTCATCTCACGGCACACCACTACCCACCTTGAAGGCATATACTCATTCAATTCTTTAAGGAGTTTTTCTATTCTGTAAGTCGATTCATAAAGCACTATAGTTCGGTTCTCATCGGCCAGCTGCCGGAGTTTTTTTTGCCTGCCTTTTTTCTGAGGGATGAAACCTTCAAATACAAATGAATCCGTTGGAAGTCCGGCCAGGGTCAGGGCAGCAGTCAATGCAGAGGGACCCGGTACGGGAATGACATTTACACCCTTATTTATTGCCGAAGAGATCAATCGTATTCCCGGATCTGAAACAGCAGGGGTACCGGCATCGGAAACAAGTGCACAGCTTTCTCCATTAAGTATCCTCTTGATGACATATTCGGCTTTCTTCATTTCGCTGGCCGCATTCAGAGAAACCAGTTCTTTTTTTATCTCAAAATGATTTAAGAGAATCCCCGTAACTCTTGTATCCTCACAGGCAATAAAATCGACTTCTTTCAGAGTTTCCAGTGCCCGAATAGTGATATCTTTCAGATTACCGATCGGGGTGCTGACTATGTAAAGTGAATTCTGCAATGTTCGTTATCCTGATTAAGAGTAACCGAAATATATGGAATTATTCAATTAATAGAGTAAAGATGGGGAATGAGAAATTGGGTAATTAGATGGTCAGGCGAAATATTATTTTTCATTCAGGAGTATGAAACCGTCCGGAGACATGAAGCGATTTTGCCGGGCATTAAAAATATGCTGATTCCGGAGAGCCGCGAAAAGGGAGGGGGATTTAAAATGATAATCCCGCCACGAGCGGCGGGACATCATGCAAGTAGTTAAATTATTTTAGTTGTTTGACCTAAGCAAAAATAGAACTTTTTTAATAATTTTCAAGCCCTCTTCAAGGTCTTCTTTTTTTACATTCAGAGGAGGCCTGAACCGGATAGCTTTTTCACCGCAGCCAAGAATAAGCAGTTTATTTTTATAACATTCTTCACGGAATTTGTTTCTTGTTTCAGTATCAGGCATATCGAAAGAACACATTAAACCGAGACCACGTGGATTACTGATAAGGGACGGGTATTCTTCAGCGATGATCCTGAAGATTCTTCAACAGGTATTTCCCAACTTCTGCTGCATTATCAACAAGATTCTCTTCATTCATAATCCTCATGATATGCTTAGACCGTACCATATCGGTCAGGTTTGCTCCCCAGGTGGAATTTATCCTGCTTGACTTATGGAAGCAGTTTTCCTTTACCTCATCTACTCTGTCGGTAACCATTATTCCGCAGACCTGGGCTTTCTTTCCGAATGAGATGATATCGGGCTTTACATAATAGTCAGAGGCCCAGAACTTACCTGTAAGTCCAAATCCTGTCTGTACCTCATCAAACATCAGCAGAATATCTTTCTCGTCAGCGATATCCCTGAGTTTCTCAAAAAATTCCTTTCTGAAGAAATTGTCTCCGCCTTCACCCTGGATCGGTTCAAGGATTATCGCGGCTATATCATCAGGATTATTTTTTATTGCGGAGTAGATCTCATCTACTGCCTGTTTTTCAACCTGCTTAATTTCATTAAGATGATCTTCAATCGGGAAATTAACTTTTGGATTAATGATCCTGGGCCAGTTAAATTTCGGGAAATAGTTAATCTTATTAGGTTCGGTGTTGGTAAGAGAAAGTGTGTAGCCGCTCCTGCCATGGAATGCCTGACGGAAGTGAATTACCTGATGTCCTTTTTCCTCTTTATATCCTTTCATAAAATTCTTCTGGACCTTCCAGTCGAATGCCACCTTCAGTCCGTTCTCAACAGCAAGTGCACCCCCCGCAATGAAGAAGAGATATTTCATATAATCAGGTTTTGCAAACCGTGCGAATGTATCTACAAATTCAGCCATCAGCACCGTGTAGATATCAGAATTAGAAGGTTTGTTAACCGCGGCAAATGCAAGTTCATCCAAAACTTCTTTAGTACGAAGCTTTGGATGGTTTAATCCCAGAGGAGAAGAAGCAAAAAAGGTGAACAGATCAAGATATGCCTCTCCCGTTCGTTCATCCACGAGATGCATTCCCTGACTTTTCTTCAAATCGAGTACAAGCCGGAATCCGTCGGCAAGCATATTTTTTGCTATCATTTCGTGGACTTTATCAGGGGTTATTTTGTTGTAATCTTCCAATACCATACCTTCAGTTTTATAATCTGGATTATTCATAAATCCTCCTGTAAAAAGAGTAGTGAGTAAACTTAGAATTTATTAAGAGTTGAATGAAGAGAGGGGTATTAGAATACGTTTTCGAAGCGTGAAATAAAGTAGCTTCTGAGGTTCTTAAAACCTGTTATTTCGCGGTATGTTAAATGAGTAAGCATAATAAATTATACTAATTACAATATGAAAATTATGTAAAATGAATGCTATACGCAATAAGTTCCGTTACAAATAGTCATAAAAAATCCCGGTTTTTCACAGGAAAAACCGGGATTACGAGAGGTGTCAGGACAAATTGCCTGACAAAGTGACATTCGACACTATTTAACAAGCATCATCTTTTTAACAGATGAATAATCCCTCTGACCATCAACTGATTTAGCCTGGATCGTATATATATACATGCCTGAAGACATACCTAATCCGTTCCATTGAATATCATGGTAGCCGGTAGATCTAACTTCATCAAGTAAAACATCCACCAGTTCACCAAGGATGTTATATACAGAAATCTTTACACGACTGTCAAACGGAAGTGCAAATTTTATCTTTGTTGACGGGTTGAAAGGATTCGGATAGTTTTGATACAATGAGTATTCCTTAGGAGTAAAGTCGACTGTAACATTCAACTGATCCGAATAAGCGAATGTACCATTAAGATCAATTTGTTTCAGTCTATACACAATGACTCCGGAAACCGACTGATATTTGAAATCGTCTGTATAAGAATAATCGGATTTCTCAGTTGATGTTCCTTTGCCTTTGATAAACGATACTTTCTCCCATTTATCTGCAGTTTTCCTTTGTACCTCGAATCCACTGTTATTTGTCTCTGTAGAGGTAGTCCAGTTCAGGCTGACTGAATTCTCGCCAACTTTTGCTGTAAAGGAAGAGAGTTCTACAGGTACCGGAGTTGTAGCCTGTGCGATATTACTGTAAGGCGAAACACCGTCTGCATTATAGGAATACAGTCTGTAGGTATAAGTTGTCAGAGGTGCAACGTTGAGATCCATATATTGCTGTACATCAGCAGCAGCCGTATCAATTACTTCGAATGGATTAACGCTGGTAGTATCTCCGAGTCTTCTTTCAATAACAAAGCCAAGCTCGTTATTTGAATTATCAACCCACTGGAGATAAACCACATTTGTATCCCCGACAGCAGTCAGATCAGAAGGAGCCGCCGGCAGTGAAGCTACACTATTCTCATAAGCGCCTACTGTAGGAGGTTCATTTCTTAAATCACCCAGAATATCGGTTGTTATTCCGGCGATTGTTAGTCCTGCACCTATTAACGGTGAACCATTCTGCGGACGAAGATCAGTTGCCGAAACCAGCAGAGGATCCTCATTTAACGAATTCGCATCCTGTCCCGTAGCAGTCTGCCAATCAGCAAGGGTTGTATAGCTGGTACTCCCGTAGTAACCGAGAACTCCGCCAGTACCGCTAGTGTAGTAATCATTATTATTCAGCTCAAAGGTAGTAGCGGTTGTGGTAGACATATATGCACCATAATGAGTCCCGGTGCCTGTTCCGTTCGATCTGGTATTATAAACCACGTTATCATAGACTTTATATACCTCATTTCCGGCACGTTTTGTAAGTCCATATGATGAACCTCCGGTAACATCAGTTCCGCCTATATATACAGTGTTGAAATACATCTCAACCGAGTTAGGAGCATAACCCCAGTAATCCAATCCTCTTATTGTTCCGGCGGGGGTCTGGTCGCCTACAGAGATAACATTATTCTGGATAATGATATTCATTGCACTATTCATACCATAGTAATAAACCCCGTAGATCGATGGTGAAGAAGCTGTGCTGTTCAGGTTGACAAAGTAATTACCATCTACCAGGGTTCCGCTAGCACCATCAAGGCGTATACCCGCGAGTGTTGTTGCGCTGGAAGGTGTGATCGGATCAACCGTATTTCCTCTTACAATATGGTTTGTTGAAGGAGCACCCCGCAGATACAAGCCGTAACTTGCAAACCCGGTAATGCTGCAGTTTAGTACCTTGTTCTCTGTGCTTGTATTAGAGGAAAACATATAGACACCTATAGCAGGACGTGTTGCTGAGGTGTCGTTTGCCTGAATACTGCAGTTTTCAACAGTATTATAATCACCTGAATTAGTTGAACCAAAAAGGAAAGTACCTGAACCAGTACTGGTATTAAGACTGCTGAAATTAGTATTCATTATAACATTATTGTCGGCCTGACCGTAAAAATGGAAAGCAGGCGAGCTGTTCAAAGCCTCTATAGTAAGATCTTTTGTTGTACCGCCTGATGTATTAGATCCGTCGACAATGATATAATCTGCTCCGGCAAGCTGGAAGGTGGATGTTGATTGATCCACTGCTCCGGGAATGCGGGCGACTACCCCCGGTCCGGGTTTGAAGGTCACAGTGTTAGTCGAACTGACACCAGCAACTTCACCTACTGCGATAGGATAAGTCTCATTAGGGTAATCAGTATCTACCAACAGGAAGGTAACCGGTCCTGAAACTCCTCGCAGGTTGAGGTCGTTTACCGCCTCGGTAACCGTTGGGTAAATACCCAATGATTCTTCAGTCTTGTAGAAATCACGATTGAACGGTCTGCCGTTCTCCATAAGTATTTTAATGGTCTTATTTACTTCAACGATCTTATTGCTCCGTTCAATCTTATGTCCTTTGTCGTTTTTATCGGGAGCAGGGGTTGTATCCAGCCAGGAATCAGCTTTTGAGAGATCCATTTTAACTTTGATCGTCTTTGTCTCAAAGTAAACATTCTTCCCGGTTGCCTTGTTGAAGGCGCTTAATCCTACAGTATAAACACCTGACAACGGTACTACCACAGACTCTTCATACGCTCCTATCGTAGGAGTAGTTGCATTTCTTACTGCGCCAAGTATGTCAGTTGTAATTCCTGCTATCGGCAATCCGGCATTAAGCAGAGGAGAAGTGCTCAAAGGACGCAGATCAGTTGAAGAAACCAACAGAGGATCTGCATTTAATGAATTCGCATCTTGTCCTGTAGCCGTCTGCCAGTCAGCCAGTGTGGTATAATCAGTACCGCCATAGTACCCGAGTACACCGCCTGTACCGCCTGCATAGTAATCATTATTGTTGAGTTCGAATGTTGTAGCGGTAGTAGTTGACATATATGCACCGTAGTGGGTTCCGGTACCTGTACCGTTTGACCTCATATTATAGAACAGGTTGTCATATACTTTGTAGGCATCATTTCCCGCACGTTTTGTCAAGCCATATGATGAACCGCCTGTAACATCCGTTCCCCCTATGTATACAGTATTGAAATACATTTCAACGGAGTTAGGAGTATAACCCCAGTAATCCAATCCTCTCATTGTTCCGGCAGCTGTCTGGTCACCAACAGAGATTACATTATTCTGGATTATGACGTTCATTGAGATATTAGATCCGTAATAATATATACCGTATATAGACGGCGAAGACGCTGTGCTGTTTAGATTGATAAAGTAATTACCTTCTATCAGTGTGCCCGCGGCACCGTCAATGCGCATACCCGCAAGTGTTGTGGCATCCGAAGGTATCAGCGGATCCACCATATTTCCTCTCACAACATGATCATTTGACGGAGCTCCGCGCAGATATAAACCGTAACTCGCAAAGCCCGTAACGCTGCAGTTCAGGATCTCATTTCCAGTACTATTATTTGTAGAGAACATATAGATTCCGATAGCAGGCCTGGTGGCCGAGGTATCGTTTGCCTGAATACTGCAGTTCTCAATAGTATTATAATCACCAGAATTAGTTGAACCGAACAGGAAAGTACCTGAACCGGTGCTGGTATTAAGACTGGAGAAATTAGTATTCATGATAACATTATTATCAGACCCGCCGTAAAAATGGAAAGCAGGCGAACTATTCAGTGCATTTATCGTAAGATCTTTGGTGGTTCCCCCGGCAGTGTTTGATCCGTCTATAATTACATAATCAGCTCCGCCAAGCTGGAATGTAGAAGTCGACTGGTCAACTGCTCCCGGTATCGTGGTAATAACGCCGGGTCCGGGTTTAAATGTAATCGTGTTTGTCGAGTTAGAGCCAACAATTTCACCTACAAGTATCGGATAAGTTTCATTCGGGTAATCAGTATCAACAAGCAAGAAGGTTACAGGGCCATCAATCCCGCGCAGGTTCAGGTCGTTAACAGCATCAGTGATGGTCGGGTAAATTCCGTTTACATCATCTGTCTGATAGAATGAACCGACAGGTTTACCATTTGCCATCAGTACAGCATACGGTTCTTCGACTGTGACAGTGTTTGGAATGTTGTGATTTACTGCCCTGACTCCTCTGTCCGGCTGTTCGAGTCCCTTTATATCCATATAAGAATCCGGACTATTTTTGAGTTCCTTTGTAACTTTTCTGTAAAGTACTTCTTTATAAACATTTTTGCCGATGGCTTTGCTGAAGGCAGATAGACCGACAGTATATGTACCGCTCAGCGGCGGGCCTACCACCACATAATAGTTATCAGGATCCGGCGGTACTGTTCCGGGAGGATTGCTGCCGGAACCGCCTACAGGATTTGTTCCTGCGTTGCCGTATATATCCTGTGCAGCTACATAGTAGTGGATAGTATCGCCTGTGACAACTCCGCCAAGGTTTGAATAATCAATAGTAAATGTGTAATTATCGACCGCTATTACAGGATTGGCATCAAATACGTATGATACATCGGTGGATTTTTTATAGTATAAACGAGGACCGTTCGTACCAGTTTCAACCCCACTAAGATCAGTTATAGTGGCATCAAGGGTAATAATAGTTGTTGAAGAACTATTTCCCAGAGGGGTATAACTTATATCTGGGGAGTAAGGTCGAGACTGAGGAAATCTCCTTCATCCGCTCCGATATCAGGTGTGAACTGCATTCCTGGTATCGCCGTCAATATCAGTGGTTATTGATGCAATTGGTGTTCCGGCTGATTCCAGCTGGGTCGGGAACACCAGTTTGAAGATGCAGGTCATCTGCACTAACGAATGGTGCATCTTCTACAACGCTGTTCAGCATCTGTACTCATTGACTCAAGCTGCCAGTCGGTAAGTTCATCATAATAAGTCGAACCGACACTTCCTATGTGATGCATTGTGCATCGGGAGTGCCGACATACAGGTCATTATTATTCGAAACAATATCAACGCTTGAAGAGGTAACACCAATGGCAGCAGCATTACCGCCGGTACCGTCGGTACGCGGGTGTTCTGAAAATATTGTTATAAACAACAGCCGGTCCGGTTGAAGAAGCTTTATAATAAGCTATCGTCGCCTGTCTCCATCCGAGGTACCGGTAAGATTCACCGAGTTATACGCAACGGTATCTGCTCAGTTGAATTTGCCGGTACTGTGATAAATTCCATAGAACAGCACCCGACCCTGCCGGGTCAACATTATAAGTTATACACAAAGTTGTTATAGACCTTATTCATTCCTCCCGAACTTCCGCCGGAGATACGAATGCCGTATGTAGAACTGCTTGAAGTGGAAACTGGTTTAAATCATGCACCTTATTATTTAATATCTTTATGTTCGAAGTATAAGAGCTCAAGTAGATTCCGTACATGGTAGCGGATACCCCGCGAAGGAGGTTAATATCATTACCGTTGAACATGGAATTATTCTGGTAATAAGAATAGATACCGGCATCACAAACCGAATCAATAACGTTATCTCTTTTACAGCAACTGCATTCCATCAGTGGAGGTAGAACCGGCACCCTCAATCCTTACTCCGGTATATGCATATTTCAAAAGATTATTTTCAATGAGAGCATAGTCAGGGTTAGCCAGCGCTTGCGAATATCTTAAGATCAATACAAATATGTGAGGAGGATGGTGAAGCAATGTCAAAAGCCGCATTAACATTGCAATTTTTTACAGTTGTGTAAGCTGATGCCCCGCTGACCCAGATTCCTTTTTCTCCGGAAGATCCCAGAGCATTTATTGTTAGATCTCTTGAACTTGTTCCGTCATTGCTGCCGTCGATCGTAACATACTGGGTTTCTTAATAGCAATACCGAAATCATATGTTGAACTGGGAGGAGTAACATTAATAACAACAGTTGCTCCGACATCAGGTTTAAAAATACCGGTGCTGAAGCACTACTTGTTGCAGTAGAAATATCTAGGGAATCTTCAGCATATACCCCGTCACGGATAAGAAATGTCACGCCGGGAGTTGTTACTCCCTGGGTGTTAAGATCCAGAATTGCAGCCTTGATGGTTGCGTAATCGGGCGTTGTTCCCCCGATATATTTTGTCCCTGAAAGTTGTGCCAATGCGGTGCTCCCTAAGAATAAAAAGAGGGTAGGGATCAACACAATATACTTCAGCCGGACAATACAAGTGAGTATCCGTTTTTTCATAGGTTAATCCTATAAATAGTTGGTGGAATATGTGATTTAGGTTTTGTTACGCTCTATGATAGAATAAGATCTGAACTATCGGTTTGACTTTTATGCAACCACCTGATCGGCTTGTAATTAGAAATTTCCCTGGAGATTATTAGATGTTACCCGCCATAAATATAATTTCAAAAGTCAAATTCAATTTATTCAGCCTCCCCCATTAAGTCAAGAAAAAACCCCAGTTTTTCAGATATTGATTTTAGGACATTTATTTGTTACACTTACTGTAACAAATAAATATAATTATGTCAGCATCCACTAAACTTTCCGCAGCCGTAAAAGCGCTTACCTTCCTTGCAAAGGACTATCCTTCTGCTAAAAACAGCGTTGAGATATCGGAACATACCGGACTCAATGCCTCAAAACTGAGAAAAATTCTTTCCATGCTGGTTAAATATGGAATTGTTGAAAGTGCATATGGTACAGCAGGAGGTTTCAAATTAAAGAAGAAACCAATGGAAATAGATCTGCAGGAAATCTACTGTGCTATAGAGGACAGGAAAGCTTTCCATCTCGATGTAACTAAAACCAACGGCAAAACTTCTTCGGATGCTTCAAAGCTGAATGTTTATTTTCTTGATCTGTTCAGCACAATACAGGTTGATATAGAGGACAGGATGAGAAAAATTTCATTGCAGTCAGTAATTGATAAAATTAAATCAAAACCATAAAAGGAGTGCTTATGGATTTTCTGAAAGAATTAGGTATAAAAGAAAAAAATTATGCAGCATCAACCGGTACCGAATGGAATAAGACTACGGACCAGGGTGAGCTTAAAATATATTCTCCAACAAACGGGGAACTGATAGCCTCGGTTTACCAGGCTTCCGAGCAGGATTATGAGAATATCATTAAAAAGGCATCTGAAGCTTTTTTAATGTGGCGCAAAATGCCCGCTCCGAAGAGAGGCGAGATAGTAAGGCAGATCGGTCTGAAACTTCGCGAGTACAAACAACCGCTGGGTACCCTGGTATCTTACGAAATGGGTAAGTCACTGCAGGAAGGACTCGGAGAAGTCCAGGAAATGATTGATATATGCGATTTTTCAGTAGGTCAGTCGCGCCAGCTTTACGGATTCACAATGCAGTCTGAACGTCCTGATCACAGGATGTACGATCAGTATCATCCGCTTGGCATAGTAGCTACAATTTCTGCATTTAACTTCCCGGTTGCAGTTTATTCCTGGAACGCAATGCTTGCCGCCGCTTGCGGTGATGTAAATCTATGGAAACCTTCTTCAAAAGTTCCGCTTTCTGCTATAGCAGTACAAAACATTATTTCAAAAGTTATAAAGGAAAATAATCTTCCGGAAGGTATTTTTTCTCTTATCATCGGCAAAGGTTCAACGATAGGCGAGCGGTTATTAAATGATAAGCGAATCCCCCTGATCTCAGTAACAGGTTCAACCAGGGTAGGGAGACATGCCGGCGAAGTTATACAGAAAAGATTCGGAAGATCAATACTTGAGCTTGGTGGAAACAACGGTATCATAATTACTCCGGATGCTGATCTGAAGCTCGCAATCCCCGCGGTAGTTTTTGGTGCCGTGGGTACGTGCGGACAAAGGTGTACTTCCACAAGAAGACTGATAATCCACGACTCTATATATGATAAAGTTAAGGAATCATTACTCAAGGCATATAAGTCGTTGAAGATAGGAGACCCGCTTGATCAGAACAACCATGTAGGTCCGCTCATCGATAAAGATGCTGTTAAAATGTTTTCTGATGCACTCGAAGAGGTAAAGAAAGAAGGCGGAAAAGTTATATACGGCGGAGAAGTGCTTTCCGGTAAAGGATATGAAGCAGGAACTTACGTTACCCCGGCCCTTGTTGAAGCAGAAAATCAATATAAGATCGTGCAGGAGGAAACATTTGCTCCGATCCTGTACCTTATTAAGTATTCAGGTGATGTAAATAATGCAATAGAACTTCACAATGGTGTGGTTCAGGGCTTATCGTCGGCAATTTTCACCAATAACCTGAAAGAGGCTGAAGCTTTTCTTTCAGCAGGAGGATCCGACTGCGGTATTGCCAACGTTAACATCGGTACTTCAGGTGCTGAGATTGGCGGGGCGTTCGGAGGCGAGAAAGAAACCGGCGGAGGTCGCGAATCAGGATCTGATGCCTGGAAAGCTTACATGAGAAGACAAACCAACACAATTAACTATGGTTCTGCTCTTCCACTGGCGCAGGGAATTAAGTTCGATATTTAAGTCCGGTTCAGCCATATTGCGTTTTTGAAATTAATTTTTCTTATCTATGATTTGATATCAGATTTTTGAAAACGCAGGCTGAAATTCCTGAAAGTGGATTGTTGATTTTTCAAACAGTATGACAAAATGGCAGACTCAGTTGATATCCGTTTTAATACCGGTATGAATCCGCCTTTAGTCCGCCTTTTGAAATCAAAATGAGACACTTTGAAAACTGCGAAAAACAGCGATTTTTAACTGTTGAAAAAATCTACGTATGACAAATTGTCAGTGTCTTATATTCGTACTTTTGATTGGAGTTATTGTTTGAGACGGGTCGACGACCCGTCTCAAAATCTTCAGGATCTTCCCCCGATCCAGGTGTCAGAATTATCCGATTGAAAGCAGAATGTAGTCTGCCAGGATATGTCCGGTCTCATCCAGAAGTGCATCATAGTTTTTAGTCTTTACAGCGGGAGTTTCACCTTTCTGGATCAGTTTTAATCCCTGTTCTTTACGGATCCTGTTTTCTTCTTCAAATTTCTTCTCTTCCTCTGCATCTTTCTCTTTCTCTCTCCGGTCATAATTCAGCGAAACGTATTTTTTATCGTGAGATTCCTCGGCCTCATTTACCGAAGCCACATAATTCTGAAACTCGGGATCATTCTTAATCCTTTCCTTGTGCATGCTTATCAGCTGAGGAATGAATCTGGACAAATCACCGTACTTTTCATAATCAGTTGGGGCTATCTGATCCCATGGTAAAGCACTCGGTTCAGAACTTTCACCGTACTCTTTCGAATTACCGAAAGGAGTCGGGTACTTAATATCGGGAACTACGCCTTTATGCTGTGTACTTCCCCCGTCGATCCTGTAATATTTTGCAATAGTTAATTTCACCTGTCCGAATTTATTGTCCGAACCCGGCATCAGCCTGTTCAGGTCGATAAGGTTTTGAACAGTTCCTTTTCCATATGTCTGTTCGCCGATTATTAGTCCTCTGCCGTAATCCTGTATAGCTGCCGAGAAAATTTCAGAAGCCGAGGCGCTGAACCGGTTAACAAGAACTGCGAGGGGACCATTATACTCTATGGAGGGATCGCGGTCTCTGTCGACATCAATAGATCCGTCGGCATCTTTTACCTGTACAACCGGACCTTTTTTGATAAACAGTCCTACCATCTGGACGGCTTCCTGCAGTGAACCACCGCCGTTATTCCTCAGATCAACAATCACTCCGTCCACTTTTTCCTTCTTTAATTGCTCAAGCAGTTTTTTCACATCTCTCGTCGTGCTCTTATAATCTTTATCACCTCTCTGCTGAGCTTCATAATCACTGTAAAAGGCAGGAACATTTATAATACCTATCTTAAACTCTTTCTTCTGCTCATTTATGTCCAGCACGGAATCTTTAGCAGCCTGCTCCTCAAGTTTTACCTTATCCCTTGTCAGTTTAATTTCGTGGGGAGTTGCATTAGGTCCGCCGTCGGCCGGTATTATCAGCAGCCTTACTACCGTTCCTTTTTTCCCGCGTATAAGCTGAACCACATCAGTAATTCTCCACCCGATTACATCTTCCATCTGGCCTGTCTCGCCCTGGGCCACACCGACTATCTTATCCTCAGGATGCAGGAGTCCGCTCTTATAAGCCGGACCTCCGGGGATGACTTCGACCACCTTTGTGTAATCATCCTCAGTCCGCAGCTGAGCACCAATCCCTTCAAGAGAAAGACTCATATTAATCTTAAAATTGTCGGATGTGATAGGTGAAAAATAATTTGTATGGGGATCAATTGATTCCGTATAAGCATTCATAAACTGCTGAAATACGTCTTCACTGTTGTACTGATCCACCGCTCTACGGTAATTATCATAGCGCTTTTTCAGTGTCTCAGCAATGGAATCCCATTTTTTTCCGGTCAGCTTTAGATTCAGTGCATCGCTTTTAACACGCTTATACCAGATCTCCTCTGCTTCTTTGACGGTTTTCGGGAAAGGTTCATCTTCGCGGTTAATTTCCATACTGTCATTCTTACTATAATCGAATTCCTTATCCAGAAGTTTTTTTGCATAATCAAGCCTCTCGTGCACCCGCTCTTTAAAAGTATTGAATATCTCAAAGGCCGGTCCGATATCTCCGTCCTTGATCATATCATCAAGCTCAGTTTTGAATCCGTTGAATTTATTGATATCTGTAGCCAGGAAATAACTGTGACTGAAATCGAGGGTATTTATGTATTTATCGAAAATAACCGCCGATAATGAGTCATTCAGATGAACTTTTTTGTAATGGTAGCGTGAAATAATTGCATTTACCAGCTTATCAACCTGCGGCTGGTAGGAGGCAGGTTCCACGACACCAGTAGTATCATTTCCAGGAACGAATGTGTACTCATTATTGCTTCCTGAATAAGCGAAATAAATATTGGCGGCAGCCAGAATAATAATTACTGCAAGTAGTCTTTTCATTTTCTTTGATAGGTTTATTGACATGATAATTCTTTGTTAACATCATAATTTAAGAATAGTTCCCACCGGAACAAATCATAAAAAAGGCGGATATTCTTTTGTAATATAGAACAATTAACCCGATTAAAAAGTTTAGGGGTCATACTATTTACCCGTTTATCATTTTTTACTGTGCCTGCAGTCATTTAACTCCACATGTTAAACTAGTATACTAGCAAAGGAGACTGAGATGCAGAACGATAAAAAGAAAATATTGATTGTTGAGGATCAGCAAATAATAGCTATTGATTTGAAGAAAGCGCTCATTAGATCAGGGTATATTATCGTTGGTATGTGCGATAATTCTGATGATGCAGTTAGTTTAGCCAGGGAATGTAAACCAGACCTTGTCTTGATGGATATCATCCTGAACGGAGATAAAAACGGCATAGAAACTGCCGAATTAATAAAAAAGGAACAGGATATTCCAATAATTTACCTTACAGCCCTTACCGATATCGATACCTACCTTGAAGCTATTAAGACAGAACCTTTTAAATACCTGATGAAACCTGTTGATATTGAATCGCTTGAGAGGGCAATCCGGGATATTTTTGAAACTTCAGATGCTAATGAACACAGTTTATAAATTAGAATCTGACTCTGCCAATATTCAATCTTCAACTTCAACACTGCGGGAGAAAATATAATCTACGTTCTTCAGCATCTTACGCGGATCAAAAATATCTTCAATTTCCTTATCCGATAAATATTTTTTTATCTCTTTGGAATTTTTCAGTTCATCTTTAAGGTTTTTGGATTCATCGGCCCACACTGCCATCGCCGGCGTTTGAACCAGTTTATAAGCATCTTCTCTTGACACTCCTTTGCTGACCAGCTTAAGCATAACCGTTTGTGAAAATATTAAACCCCGTGTAATCTCCAGATTTTTCTGCATATGTTCCGGGTAGACAAGCAGGTGAGTGATCATTTTTGTCATCAGGTCGAGCATATAATCGAGAGCAATGCAGCTGTCGGGCACAATAATCCTTTCCACAGATGAGTGAGAAATATCTCTTTCATGCCACAGGGCTATATCTTCAATAGCTGCCATTGCATTTCCCCGAAGAACTCTTGCAAGTCCTGTTATCCTCTCGCTGATAATCGGGTTCCGTTTGTGGGGCATAGCGGAGGAACCTTTCTGGCCTTTTGAAAAATATTCCTCAGCTTCCAGCACTTCTGTACGCTGAAGGTGACGGATCTCTATAGATATTTTCTCAAGTGAAGCACCAATAATCGACAGAGTTGTAAGGAACTGGGCATGTCTGTCGCGCTGAATCACCTGTGTTGTCACAGGAGCGGGATTTAGCCCCATCTTTTTACATACATAGTCTTCAACTTTAGGCGAAAGGTGTTCAAAAGTCCCTACGGCTCCGGAGATCTGTCCCACACTGATCTCTTCAACCGCGTTTTCCAGACGCTTTATATTTCTTTTTGTTTCCTCATACCAGAGTGCGAACTTTAGTCCCATTGTGGTAGGTTCTGCATGTATACCATGCGACCTTCCGACGCACACAGTATTTTTATGCTCAAGCGCTCTTGTCTTCAGAGCTGCCTTCAGATCTTTCAGCCTGGCAAGCAGCAGTTCACCGGCAGTTTTCATCTGGTAGGAAAGAGTAGTATCAAGTATGTCGGAGGAGGTCATCCCATAGTGGATATGGCGGGATTCGGGACCAACGTACTCCGCCACATTTGTAAGGAATGCTATTACATCGTGCTTTGTTGTTTCCTCTATCTCAAGAACGCGTTTTACATCGAAATCAGCTTTCGCCTTTATTGTATCGACATCCTTTTCAGGAATCTCTCCCATTTTACTCCGTGCTTCACAGGCAAGTATCTCAATTTTCAGCCAGGTATCCAATTTAAATTTATCCTGCCAGATCTTTCCCATTTCAGGGAGAGTATAGCGCTCAATCATTTTTTATTCTCCAGTTTCATTTGAACTGTCATTGGTTTATTATCTCTGATGATATGAAGTGTTATGGTCTGACCTTTTCTGAATTCCTGGAACACACCTATTATGGTCTGATCATCGTTTATACGGTAACTCTCAACCTGGGTGATGATATCGCCAACTTCGATACCGGCTTTCTTCGCAGGAGAATCCGGCAGCACCTGCGTAACGATAACCCCGCGGGTTTCATCCAGGTGGTAGTAATTTGCTATCTGTTCATCAATTGTCTGTATTCTCATTCCCGGATCAAAATCCCGGTCAATTTTCCCGTTCTTCTTCAGTTCAGAGATAATTCTTTTGATTTTGTCTATCGGGATTGCGAATCCTAATCCAATGCTTCCCTGCGACCCGTTTCCGCCTGTGAAGATGAGAGTATTCATTCCAATAACCTCGCCTTCGCTGTTCACAAGGGGACCTCCGCTGTTGCCGCCGTTAATCGCAGCATCTGTCTGAAGCATATTTACATAGTAGCGGTTATTTATCGGCTCAAGGTTCATTCCTGTTGAGCTGATAACGCCTACGGTTACAGTAGGCTTATCATTTATTTCAAACAAACCGAAAGGATTTCCCAACGCAATTACCCATTCGCCAATCATAACATCCTCAGAATTTCCAAGAACCTCATACGGCAGATCTGACGCATCAACTTTAAGCAGACAGATATCTGTTACAGGATCGGAGCCTACCACCGAGGCTTTATAGTGTTTTCCATTTGTCATAGTTACAGTTATTTCCGTTGCATTGCCCGCAACGTGATCGTTAGTTACAATATATCCGTCGGGTGAAATTATAAATCCTGACCCCAGTCCTTTAACTTTCTGGCTGTATGACCTGTTATTAAAAAATTGTTTGAAAAACGGATCATCAAAAAAAGAACCGAATGGATCGCGGTACTGTCTGATCTCTGTAACATTTATACCTACCACGGCGGGACTAACTTTCTTAACAGTCTTTGTAATAATATTATTTCTTGAATTAGTAATGTCAGAATTATTCTGATCCTTCTGCTGGTATGCAGTAAGAGAATAATTGCTGTCTGTTGAAACGAACAGAGGTTCGGGTTTATCGGGCCTTATAATGAAGAAAGCCGCTGCAACAATAACTAATACAGAACCAAATGTTACCAATCTTCTCTGAAAAGACGTCATCGTTTAACCTTCCTGATAAAATTTTTGTTTTTAATTATTTCTTTAAATGGTTCAATATGTCGTACAAATATAATTATGAGAAGAGCTATACTGAAAAGTACTAGCTCACCTCTTGTTCCGGCCCGCGGAAATGAATATTTCACGGCGATATCTGAAGATGTAAGTATGATAACCAGCGTCATAATGATAGCCCAGATATTCGCCCACAATATATCCCTGCGGAAAATATACATTGCCAGCCAGAGTAATCCCCATACAATTAGAGCAAAAGGAAAAAGCAGGGCGGCACCGCCGGCAGCCGTTGCAAGTCCTCTCCCGCCTTTGAATCCCAGCCAGGGATTATAACAGTGCGCAAAAACAGCAAAAAATAATGAAACAGCAGGATACATGAAGTTTAACGGAAAGATGAGAAGGATTAAATATACGCTGAGAAGACCCTTGAGAGCATCTATAACCAGTACCGCAAGTCCGATTACTTTAGAATTTGTAATCTCGAAGGAGTTCATTGCCCCCACGTTACCGGAACCCTCTTCCGTTATATTAATTCCCCTGCTAATTTTTAAAAGAATATAGGCTGCAGGGAATGAACCCAGCAGGTAACCTATTAAAGAACTTAAGAGATATTCCATTTTGATGACAATTTTAAGAGATAATTATCAAATTTAATAAAATATGAAATATTAAATCCGTTTATATGGGTCAAAAAATCACCTAACGACCCGAAAATTATTGCAAGATAAAGGTAATCCTTTTATATTTGTCACGCTAAAAAAAAAGCACAACACTAGCGGGAATAGCTCAGCTGGTAGAGCGCAACCTTGCCAAGGTTGATGTCGCGGGTTCGAGTCCCGTTTCCCGCTCAATTGAAATCCACTTAAAGTGGATTTCTTTTTTTTAGTGAGACTTTATTTATATTTGTTAATGAAATATCGGCGCTGTAGCCAAGCGGTCTAAGGCGAAGGTCTGCAAAACCTTTATTCGTCGGTTCGAATCCGACCGGCGCCTCATTCAAGCCTGAAAATTTAATTTTTCAGGCTTTTTTATTTCTCCTTTCTTTGTTTCCGGGAGCTTCTCCTTAATTTAACCTGGTTTTCCAGACAGGTACTTATAAAACTGAACCCCTCAACTCCTCTCAATGTTATTTATCTCAGGCGGACTTTTCTTATAACTAATTGCCTCAATTTAAGTTATGCGGCAAAGATTAAATTATAACTATCCGGGATTCGGGGGAATATAATTAGAAAGGTGTTCTAGTATGAAACATTCTGAGGGCCGGAAAATCGAAAAATTAAGCGTATAATCACTGGCACCTGAATTGAATAAGGGAAAACAAGACTGAAGAGGGCAGCAGAATTAAAATAACGATTCAGTCAAATAATAAAAGCGAGGGTATAAATGTTAGACTTCGAAAAAGAATATAGTGGTGATATTGTAGTTATTACTGTCAATATATCGCGAGCCACGGTTAAGGAAGCACATGAATTCAGAAAATTTATCGATGACGAGATCAAAAAGAAAAAACTGAAGATCATAATTGATCTTAGTCCCTGTGATTTCATTGATTCAACCTTTATCGGGGTTCTCGTAGTAACACTGAAGAAACTTGCTGATGTCGGCGGTGAATTAAGGATCATTGAACCTCCGTCAATCGCACACACAATCCTGACGGTTACTGGTACATTAAACATTTTCAATACACATAAAACTAAATCTGAAGCTATTATGAGTCTGATGGATCCAAATCAGATCTACGATTCGATGGCTTCGTAATTAAAAAACTGTTTTCTATTTTCATCCATCCACTGAGGGCCTCTCCCTTTAACAAAGGAGAATGTGATGGGTTCACATCAACTTCTGTTGATTGCTCTTGGAGTAATCATCGTGGGCATTGCAATTGCACTGGCAAACAATGTATTCAGCAGCCAGGCAGAAGAAAGAACAAAAGATTCTATCCAGCATGAAACTTTAACTCTGGCGGCAGATGCGCTTAAATACTACAGGACCAATCCGGCAATGGGCGGTGGTGGAAATTCTTTCTCTAACTGGGAGATTCAATCGAGTCTTGATACCACACTGAATGGAACTTACTCCAAGGTACTGGCAGACCATGCCCTGATAATCTACGGAAAACCTTTAACTCAAACGGGGTATAACTGGTACATAGCTACACGTGTTGACGGTCAAGAAATTTTTTCTGCCGTGGTGAACAACTAAATTGTTTCTGATATTATTTTTATTTCCTTGAACCGTGACGGTAGCCTCTGTACGGTAAAGAATGATTTATTGTAATAAATGACTTTGGATCTACTGATTCTATCAGGTTGACTATTTTCTTCTGAAATTTCCTTGGTGCAATAAGTACGATGATTGATACCCCTCCAGCTCCGCCTTCACCGGGAACAATGGTAACTCCGAAACGCGACTTCCTCAATTGAGCGGCAATGTCATCGGTATAATGACGTGAAATTACATTCAACTGGATGAAGCCAAGTCCGATTTTCTGCTCAATTGATATTCCTATAATATTTCCCAGCGCAAATCCCGCTGCGTAACCGAACAGGTTGGGAATATGATCCAGGTGCTGCATAATGAACCTCATAGCAAAGATCCAGATGAGTACCTCAAAGAACCCGGCGAACCCCGCAAAATATTTTTTACCCTGTACAACGAATATCGTTCTCATCGTTCCGATGCTAACATCGCATATACGCATAATTGCTATCAGCAGGGCGCCGCCCGCGGAGTTAAGTATAATATCTATATTGATCATTTAAAAACTTTTTATCAATGATAAGTTCAAAATTAAAGAATTAAAAAATAATTATTTTATCTTTGTGTTACTTAACTTTTCCGGGTAATATGTACGAATCAGAGAGAAACGATCTTGTAGATAAATTAAGAAAGCGGGGAATAACGGATGAAAGGGTTCTTCGTTCGGTTTCAGAAGTCGAAAGAGATAAATTCGTTCCCGATGCTCTGAAGATGCATGCGTATAAAGACATCGCACTGCCGATAGGGTACGGACAGACTATATCGCAGCCGTACACTGTTGCTTATATGACCCAGGCTCTGAAACTGAGTCCTGATGATAAGGTACTTGAGATCGGAACTGGTTCAGGCTACCAGGCCGCTCTGCTGGAGAATATGGGGATGAAAGTATACAGTATTGAGCGTCAGTTCGAGATATATATTAAGACCCAGAAACTATTTGATAAACTTGGGATCAGGGTGCATACCAAATATGGCGACGGTACCATCGGGTGGGAGGAATATGCTCCTTATAATGGTATCATCGTTACAGCAGGTTCTCCGTCTGTTCCGGTATCCTTAAAGAAACAGCTTGCAATAGAAGGCCGGCTGGTAATTCCTGTGGGGGATAAAAAATCGCAAATCCTAAAAATCATTCAGAAGCTTGATGAAGATGATTTTGATGTACGGGATATTCCTGAGTTCGCATTCGTTCCGCTGATAGGCAGGGAAGGATGGAACAGGTAATTGTTATTGCCGGACCAACCTGTTCCGGTAAAACCAGTCTCTCTCTTAAACTTTCCGAAAAACTTAACACGGAGATTATTTCGGCCGACAGTCGCCAGGTTTATAAATATCTCGATATTGGTACCGCAAAGCCATCCCCGTCCGAATTAAAAAAAGTGAAACATCATTTCATCAGTTCAATCGAACCTGATTCAGATTTTAATGTGAGTGATTTTGAAACAGAAGCGCTCGCTGTAATCAGGCACCTTCACTCCGAAAATAAAATACCTGTTGTTGCCGGCGGTTCCGGTCTTTACATCAAGGCACTGGTGGATGGTATTTTTAATACCGCTGATACAGATGATGAGTTCAGGACCAGGCTTTTGAACGAAAGAAAAGAGCACGGAAACGAATACCTTTACGAAAAGCTGACAGCCGCCGATCCTGTAAGCGCATCCATGATGCTCCCGCAGAATTATAAAAGAGTGATCAGAGCCCTGGAGGTGCTGCATCTTACCGGCAGACCTATCTGGCAGCTTCAGGAAGAGTATAAAAGAGATGTACAACTTGAGTTTCGCCAGTACGGACTGGAATGGGACAGGGATAAACTCTATGATAACATCGAAAAGCGTGTGGATGAGATGATCGATGCCGGTCTGGTTGAAGAAGTGAAATCTATCCTGGAGAAAGGTTACAGTAAAGATCTTAATGCGTTGAATACTGTCGGCTACAAAGAAATAATCTCTTTCCTTGAAGGAGAAACCACACTTCAGCGGGCAGCAGAACTAATTAAACGCAACACGAGAAGATTCGCCAAACGCCAGCTTACATGGTTCAAAAGAGATAAGAGGATTCAGTGGATAAAAGTAGAATCAGCTGCCGGGATAGAGAGGGCAGCAGATAAAATCCTTTCAGAAATAAATAATTCCGCGTTTTAGATTTACACTTACAGTAAAAGTTGATATATTAAATTCAAAATAAATCTGGGGTAGGGGAGGAATTATTTTTGCGGGAAAAATTTTCAGTTCTTATGACAAATTTCCCCCTATTAATAATCCCGACTGAATTTGATAGAAACAGGTTATTAATAATTAACTAATTCATCATCAAATATGCAGGGAGAGTTATATGATTGGAATCGTCGGATTTGGTTCTTATCTCCCACGATACAGGGTTAAAGTAGAAGACATTTCGAAAGAGTGGGGAGCCGATCCAGAAGCAATTAAGCGAGGTTTGTTACTGTATGAGAAGACCGTTCCTGGTCTTGATGAGGATACTATAACAATCTCAGTTCAGGCAGCAAAGTATGCGCTGCAGAGATGCGGTATAGATCCGGCCGAAATTGGCGCAGTTTATATCGGCTCCGAGTCGCATCCGTATGCTGTCAAACCAAGCGGCACAATATTGATAGACGCCCTTGGTATTGGTCCTGATGTCCACGTTGCAAGTTATGAATTTGCATGCAAGGCCGGTACGGAGGCAATGTATGTTGCATACGGACTGGTTAAAGCAGGTGAAGTAAAATATGCCCTGGCAATAGGTGCCGATACTTCGCAGGGAGCTCCTGGTGATGCGCTTGAATACTCCGCATCGGCAGGCGGTTCTGCATTTATAATAGGAACGGAAAATGTAGTTGCCGAATTATTATTCACTCATTCTTATACTTCCGATACTCCTGATTTCTGGAGAAGGGAAGGTGAGTTTTATCCACGTCACGCCGGACGTTTCACAGGTGAACCTGCCTACTTCAGGCACGTAGTGAATGCCGGGAAAAGTCTGCTTGAGAAATCGGGAATGAAGCCCTCCGACTTCAAATACGCGGTTTTCCATATGCCCAACGGGAAATTCCCCCAGATGGCTGGTAAGAAACTCGGGTTTACTGAAGAGCAGCTTGAGACCGGCTGGATTGTACCCTGGATGGGAAATACCTATTCCGGGTCTTCTCCAACAGGATTATCTGCAGTACTCGATGTGGCAGATCCCGGAGATAAGATATTTATGGTCTCTTTCGGTTCGGGCGCAGGAAGTGATGGTTTTATTTTTCAGGTTACTGATCACATTAAAGAGGTTCAGAATAAGGCGCCGAAGCTGAGAGATATGCTTGATAATGATAAGATCTATCTCGATTATGGTGAATATGCCAAATTCCGTCGTAAAATAATCTTGAATGAATAGAGGGAGGAGATTAAAATGAAAGAAGTTGCTGTAATTGGTGCAGGAATGACGAAGTTCGGCGAGCTCTGGGCGAAGTCAATAAAAGATATTTTCGTTGAAGCTGCAATAAAGGCTATCGAAGATGCCGGAGTCGATCATATCGACTCGATGTATGTCGGCAGTATGTCAAGAGGATTGTTTGTAGGTCAGGAACACCTGGGAGCTGTAATGGCAGATTATCTTGGTGTTGCTCCTGTCCCGTCCACACGCGTTGAATCTGCGTGCGCATCCGGCGGTGCCGCATTCAGACAGGCATATCTTGAGGTTGCATCGGGACAAAGTGAAATTGTCCTTGCCGGCGGCGTAGAAAAAATGACTGACGGAGCGGATGTTACTGAAACTCTTGCGACTGCGGCCGACCAGGAGTATGAGGTCTACCAGGGAATTACTTTTCCGGGACTCTATGCTATGATCGCGAACGCTCATATGCACCAGTATAAAACAAAAAGAGAACAACTCGCGGCAGTTGCCGTGAAGAATCACAGGAATGGAGCGAAGAACCCTAATGCCCAGTTCCGTTCCGAAATATCAATTGATAAAGTGCTAAAATCTACACTGGTTGCCGACCCGCTTCGTTTACTCGATTGTTCACCCGTAAGTGACGGGGGAGCGGCGGTAATCCTTTGTTCAATGGACATTGCTAAAAAGTTTACCGATTCTCCGGTAAGAGTTAAAGCATCTGCACAGGCTTCGGATACGATAGCACTTCACAGTCGTAAAAGTCTTACTACTTTGGATGCTGTGGTAAAGGCAGCCGAAAAAGCATACAAAATTGCAAACCTTAAACCTGAAAATATTGATTTTGCAGAGGTGCACGACTGTTTCAGTATTGCTGAGATCGTAGTCACTGAAGACCTCGGGTTCTTTGAAAAAGGATGCGGAGGCTCTTCGGTTGAAGAAGGACTCACATCCCTTGAAACGGGAAAGATCCCGATAAATACCAGCGGCGGACTGAAGTCGAAAGGACACCCGGTAGGAGCTACCGGTGTTGCACAGATCATTGAACTATATGAACAGCTTCAGGGTAAAGCCGGTGCACGTCAGGTTAAGAACGCACATATCGGAATGGCTCAGAATATGGGTGGTTCCGGTGCAAGCTGTGTAATTCATATATTGGAGGCAGTATGATTAGTCCAAGATATTTCCGCGAAATACCTCAGCGCTACAGGCTGGAAGCCGCACGCTGTAAGAAATGCGGTAAAGTTTATTTTCCGCCGCGGCCTTTTTGTGGCGAGTGTAAATCGAAAGAATTTGAAACAATAAAACTTTCGGATAAAGGAAAAATTGTAACATTTACAATCGTAAGAGTTGGACCCCCCAACTTCTCGCAGGAAACTCCTTATGCTGTGGCTATTGTTGAAGTTAACGACGGGGTCAGGATGACAATGCAGGTGGCCGACATCGATGTTAACAAGGTTGAAATCGGTCAGAATATTAGGATCGTCTTCAGGCGTATTCAGGATGAAGGGAAGTCGGGACTGCATTGCTACGGCTACAAAGCGGTTGTAATTTAATTTCATGTGATCTATATTTCTGAATCAGATGAAGGTTTTTCATCATTTGATTTAGAATTTTGAAGAGGCAGAATTTTAAGTCGTGTGTTTACTGAAAATTTTGTCTCTTTTTATTTTAAAGGATCTGTCCTTCCTGGTTGTCCCTTTTATTGGTTAATCATAAAGGAATTCAAAAAATTAAGTTATATTATGTCATAATAATTATTGGAGTGATATTAATTGAAAGATAAAATCAGAATAGCCTCAGGCCAGGGTTTCTGGGGTGATCTTATTGATGCACCCTACAACCAGGTAACCAAAGGCGAAGTTGACTACCTGGTAATGGATTACCTGGCAGAGGTGACGATGTCTATTTTACAGAAACAAAAGATGAGGAATCCCAACCTCGGGTATGCAAGAGACCTTCCCGACCTGATGAAGAGGATCCTGCCCGTATGTATGGAAAAGGGGATTAAGGTTATAACCAACGGCGGCGGGGTTAATCCTATTGCCTGTGCCGATTCTATACTTGAAATTGCAATGGGTCTTAATATAAAGAAACTCGATATCGCTGTAGTAATCGGGGATGATATCCGTGAGAATATCGATGAAATAGTCTCTGCCGGCTGTGAACTTAACAATATGGATACCGGTGAGTCGATTATCCCCTTCAAGGATAAGCTTGTCAGTGCCAACGTATACTTTGGAGCTTTCCCGATCGTGGAGGCACTGAATCGCGGAGCGGACATTGTAATCACAGGAAGAACAACCGATACAGGTTTAACACTTGCCCCAATGATCTATGAATTCGGATGGGATCGTCAAAACTATGACCTGATGTCTGCAGGAACGGTAGCGGGACATATACTTGAATGCGGTGCTCAGTCATCCGGCGGAAACTTCCTGGGCGACTGGAAATCAATCGACAATATGGCTGAAATAGGTTTCCCGATTGCCGAAGCATATCCCAACGGCGATGTTATTATTACCAAGCATTCCGGAACAGGGGGGAAGGTATCATTTGAAACAGTGGCAGAGCAGCTGGTATACGAAATCGGTGATCCGAAATCATATATTACTCCCGATTGTGTTGCAGATTTTTCTTCAATTAAACTTGAAGATCTCGGGAACGACAGGGTGAGGGTTTACGATGTGAAAGGTAAGAAAGAAACCGATTCTTATAAAGTTTCCTGCTCTTATTCTGATGGATTTTCCTCGGCAGCATCTCTTACTTATTCCTGGCCCGAGGCCTTAACAAAAGCTAAAGCTGCAGATAAAATTTTAAGAAAGCGGTTGGAGAACCTGGGAATAAAATTCGATGAGATCCGCACAGAATATGTCGGGTATAACTCTACTCACGGTCCCCTTGTTCCTGATGTTGATGAGGATAAAATAAACGAGGTGATGCTGAGAGTTGCAGTACGCTCGAAGGATTATGAGTCGCTGAAAAGATTCGGAATGGAGATTGCTCCCCTGATACTTACAGGTCCCCCGAGCGTGACGGGATTTGCAGGCGGCAGACCCAGACCGAGCGAGGTAATTGCCTACTGGCCTGCGCTCATTCCCAAGAAACTTGTTGAACCTCAGGTTAAAATACTGGAGTTGAAATGATGAAAAAAATAAGATTATTAGACATTGCACACGGCAGGAGCGGCGATAAAGGTGATGCCGCCAACGTTGGTATAATCGCATACGATGATAAGGGATATGCGATTATTAAAAAACATCTGACCTGCAAACGTGTTAAGGAGCATTTCAAAGGAATATGTTTCGGAGATGTTGAATGTTATGAACTACCTAATATAAGAGCACTTAACTTTATATTAAATAAGACATTAGGCGGCGGCGGCACAGTTTCCTTGAAATACGATGCCCAGGGTAAAACTCTTGCGGCCGCCCTTCTCCGTATGGAACTGGAGATTGAGGATTAACAGCTGGGTGCCATTTTATATCCGAATGAAATTCAGCAGGTAGATCTGAAAAAGAACAATAAAATTTTATAATATCAGGAGAATTAATGTACGACGACGAAATAAAACAGCTTGAAGAATACAGGAAAAGGATTGAAATATTAAGAGGTTATCTTTGACGTCGATACAAAAGACTCAAAAATAAAAGAACTTCAGAACCAGACAACGCAGCCGGATTTCTGGAACGACCAGATGGCCGCTCAGAAAATACTTCAGGAAATTAAATCTCTTGAAAACTGGGTAGATCTGTGGAAGGATCTCGATAAAAAAGTATCTGCGCTGAGCGAATTCATTCAGCTTGCCGAAATGGAGGAGGATGAATCATTCCGTAATGATATCGAAAGTGAGCTGGAATCAATAAAAACGGCAGTTGAGGATGCTGAATTCAAGAATATGCTCAGCGGGCCTGATGATGATAAAAACTGTATTCTGTCAATTCACTCAGGAGCAGGCGGTACAGAGGCGCAGGACTGGGCGGAAATGCTAATGCGCATGTACCTGCGCTGGGGTGAACAGAATGATTTCAAAATGACCATACTTGATATGCTCGAGGGAGATGGCGCTGGGATAAAAAGCGTATCTATTGAAGTTCAGGGTGAATTTGCCTACGGTTACCTGAAAGCTGAGAACGGTGTCCATCGGCTCGTCCGGATCTCTCCTTTTGATGCTAATAAAAGAAGGCATACTTCTTTCGCTTCGGTATTTGTAATCCCTGAAGTTGATGATACAATTGAGATCGAAGTAAATCCTGCTGATCTGAGGGTAGACACTTACAGATCGGGAGGTAAAGGGGGACAGAATGTAAACAAGGTTGAAACGGCTGTGCGGATAACTCATATCCCTACCGGTACTGTTGCCGCCTGTCAGAGTGAAAGATCGCAGCTTCAAAACAGGACGAATGCAATGAAGCTCCTGAAATCGAAATTGTACCAGATAGAAAAAGAAAAGCAGGAAGCCGAACTTGATGAGGTTGAAAAGAGTAAGATGAAGATAGAGTGGGGAAGTCAGATCCGCTCTTATGTTTTTCATCCTTACAATATGGTAAAGGATCACCGTACTGATGAAGAAACATCAGACGTACAGTCGGTGATGGACGGAGACATCAACAGGTTCATCAAAGCTTTCCTGATGAAGTTCAGCCAGAATTGATCTTAATTTCTGCTCAGTCAGCAGGAATAACTTGATATAAAAATATTTATTACCCAATTTCGCATATACGAGGTCGGATAATTCTTCAAGAAATATAGAGGAAGCGGTGTCCAGACTAATAATCAGATCTATATTAGTTATTCTGATAATTAATTGTACCAGCCTTTCTTCCTACGCACAAATTTCATCAGATCCGAAGCCCAGCTACAGGCAATCATTATTCATCGCAGATCCTGAATTTAAAGGTGTATACAAGCTTGATAACAAGCTTCACCATCCGGCATTACTGGATTCTGTCAAATTATCAGAAAATTCTTTTGATAGAGGTAATAAAGTTAGTTACGTTCGTCTGGGAATTGTTTCAGGAACCTCCCTGGCTATTCTGGGCGGTATATACTATCGCTGGAAAACCGCCTGGTGGAATGACGGGAGTGCCGGCTTCCACATTGATTACAACTATACTTATACAGATAACGTGGATAAAATAGGACACCTATACGGAGGCATTTTGTTCACGGAATGTTTTGGTATGGGACTGCGATGGGCTGGACTGGATGAAGAATCCTCACTTCTCTATGGAGCTTTGTTCAGTACACTTGTTTATACCGGAGTTGAAATTAAAGATGGTTATGCACCCACATGGGGATTTGATCCGCTTGATCTCGCAGGCAGTGCAGTGGGCGCCTTTTATCCCTATGCTCAGAAAAAAATACCTTTACTGCAGAATTTTAATTTTAAGTACAGCTACTTTCCGTCAAATAGTACTTACTTTAATAATTTAAAGCGCGGTAATAAAAATAATCAGTTCTTTAATGATGATTATGAAGGGGAAACTTTCTGGTTAGCTGCTAATGTAAAGAATCTGCTTCCTTCAGATATTAATTCGATTCATGCCTGATTTTCTGAATATTGCACTCGGGGTCTCAATAGAGAATCTTGATAATCCATCAGCTCGGAAGAAGGTCTTTGTTATTTCTCCCGATATCGATCTTGTAAAATTATTCAAACCCGAAAATGAATTACTGAAAGAGGCTCTGAGACTGCTGAACTACATTCACATCCCTCTCCCTGCATTAAAAATTTCTCCCGATTTCAAAGCTTATCCGCTCTACCTGAAACCCTGACACAAAGTTTCTTTGTATAAAATAAAAAACCCGCCGAAGGGGGATCCTCGGCGGGTCAGATTCATTTACCATCAAGAGGCAGGGGTAACCTCATGAAAGAACCTATATAAATTTGAGAAGAAAGTTATTAATTGTCAACCATATTATCAGTCTGCAAATGATTATTATGCGTTTTGTTCAGAATTTTCTTTACTTTTCTCATTCTTTACAACCGTCATCTTTAAAATTCCAGCAAATGCAGAAATTGATGGGGATACTGACGAATAATTGACACAAATCCCCCAATATTTATGTGATTTTTGTTATATTTGTAAACAAAATTTCAAAAAAAACTTTTGTTGTGGCCTGTCTTAGTCTGTTTAAAGCAGATACCCGAATTTATCAACAGAGATTGCCTGATCTCACCCTTCTCAGGAATATGAGGGGGGCGGGAGAATTGAACCTGATCCCTAAAAAGTATTCCTTTCTGGAACTTTTTGTTTCTTTCAGGCATAACTAATAATATATAAATTATTCTATCTGTTCCGGGATACGGGATGGGGTGAGGACTGTTATTTTTAAAAATTCAGGAGAAAATAATGTTGAGATTTAAAGAAATAAGAAAAGAAAACGAATTTGATGAAGAACTTTCCAGGGAGAAGTTTATTGATTTCCTTTTTCAGCACCTGGATAAGTTCGGTGATTCAAAGGAAGCCATCGGCAAATCCATTGATTATGCTTTTTCGGAAGAAAAGGGATGCGGGGGTTTCCTCCTCGCAGCGTATAATGATGATGGGTTAATCGGCGCTCTGGTAATGAATAATACCGGTATGTCAGGCTACATTCCTGAAAATGTTCTTGTATATGTGGCCGTGGATTCAAAGTACAGAGGAAAAGGATACGGCAGAGAAATAGTTAATAAGGCAATCTCCCTGGCAGACGGAGATGTAAAACTGCACGTTGAGTATGAGAATCCCGCAAAACGGCTTTATGAACGTATCGGATTTACAACGAAATATGCTGAAATGAGATACATTAAAGAGAAATAATATGGCAACCTTACTAGTAAATACTAACCGGATAAAAGAAAATATTATTAAGCTGAGCTCATTCCTCGCTGAAAATAATATCGACTGGTCACTGGTGGTTAAGATTCTCGGCGGCAACAGGCCCATCCTGGAAAAACTTATAAACGATGATTCGATAAAGAAAGTACATTCCGTAGGTGACTCAAGGATTTCCAACCTAAAAACCATTAAGGAAATAAAACCTGATATCGTTACGATGTATATCAAACCTCCTGCTCCTGTCCTTGCAAAAAAAATTGTACAGTATGCAGATATTTCTCTTAATACATCTTATACGACTATTGAAGCCTTAAACAGAGAGGCAGAAAGGCTGGGCAAGACTCACCGGGTTGTTATTATGATAGAACTGGGTGAGCTAAGGGAAGGCATACTGCGCGATAATGTGCTCTCCTTTTATGAGAAGTTGTTCGGATTGAAAAATATTAAGATAGAAGGGCTGGGGACTAACCTTGGTTGTATGTACGGCGTAGAACCAACATATGATAAAATGGTGCAGCTTAGTCTTTACAAAATGCTGGTAGAGGAAAAGTTTAACAAAAAACTGAATCTTATTTCCGCCGGAAGTTCCATTACACTTCCGTTAGTTATGCGCAACAGGCTTCCTGACGGCATTAACCATTTCAGGATTGGAGAAACAGCTTTTCTTGGTGTATCAATAATCGACGGAAAAAGATTTAAGAATCTTTCGAACAACGCATTCGATTTTTCAGCCGAGATACTTGAGCTGGAAGAGAAGGAAATGGTGCCCGATGGTAACCTTACCGATGCAGGCATCGGAATTACCGCACACGATTTTCAGGGTGATCATAACATCGACATCAATAAAAAATCATACAGGGCTATAGTGGATTTTGGCGAGATAGATGTAGATCCATCTCACATCAATCCCAAGGATGAAAGTGTGAAATTTATCGGGACCACCTCTGATATGACTGTATATGATACAGGAGATAAAAAAGGGAAGTTTTCGGTAGGGAAACAGATCCATTTTAAACCCAATTATATGGCAGTTGCACGACTAATGAATACAAAGTATGTAACAAAGGAGATTCTGTAAATGAGCTGGATAGACATCAGTATTTTCTCTGTCTATATGATATCTATGCTGGGAATAGGATTTTTCTTCCTTCGGAAAAATAAGGATGCTGAGGATTATTACGTCGGCGGCAGAAGTATGGGAAGTCTTCATGTAGGACTTTCCGTTGTAGCGACCGATGTGGGCGGAGGATTCTCGATCGGTCTTGGGGGACTCGGTTTCGTAATGGGTATCTCCGGATCATGGATGCTCTTTACAGGACTAATCGGGGCATGGCTGAGTGCGGTCCTTCTTATACCTAAAGTTAACGGTATGAAGAACTTCAAAAAGCTCTACACTTTTCCTCAGATCTTTGAAAGTTTTTATAACAGGAAAGTAGCTATTATAGCAGGATTTATTTCAGCTATCGGATACATTGGTTTTACGAGCTCCCAGATACTTGCAGGAGCAAAGCTTGCGGCAGCATCTTTCATTTCACTTAATATGGAAACTGCGCTTTTAATAATGGGTGCTATTGTGGTAATCTATACCTTCCTGGGCGGAATTAAAGCCGTGATCTATACTGATACGGTTCAGTGGATAATACTGATGGTTGGATTAATATTTATCGGGATACCAGTTGCCTATTTTGCAGTGGGAGGTTATTCAGAGATAACCAAAGCTCTCCCGCCTGAGTTCTTCTCCTTAAGCAACCTTAGCTGGCAGACTCTGGTTAACTGGTTCGTTACTATTGTGCCGATCTGGTTTGTGGGAATGACTCTCTACCAGAGGATATACGCCTGTAAAAGTGAGAAGGAAGCTAAGAAGGCATGGTTTATTGCAGGACTATTCGAATGGCCGGCAATGGCATTTATGGGTGTGCTGCTGGGACTATTCGCCCGCGTTGCAGCGAACGACGGCATGTTCGAATACCTTGGCTATGCTACTATAGGTAGTATGGATTCTGAGATGGGCCTTCCGATGCTGCTTCGTTCAATATTACCGGTAGGTTTAATGGGACTGATGATGTCGGCTTATTTTTCAGCGATAATGTCGACTGCCGACAGCTGCCTTATGGCTGCATCGGGAAATGTGATGACGGATATTCTTGATCGCTTCTTCAATATCAGTACAGACCAGAAAAAGTTTCTTCGTTATTCGCAGTTCATTACACTTATTATCGGCGCGCTTGCACTATTCCTCGCTTCTTATATGCAGAACGTACTGCAGCTAATGCTTTTTTCGTATGCCTTTATGGTGTCTGGTTTGTTTATCCCTGTGATAGGTGCCTTTTTCTGGAAGCGCAGCAACTCAACTGCCGCCATCTGGTCGATGCTTCTGGGTGGAGGTACTACAATTGCACTAATTGCATCGGGACTTAGTCTGCCGCTTGGACTGGACGCAAACATTTATGGAATCTCCCTCTCAGCGGTTAGTTTTGTATTAATAAGTTTTTTGACCTCACCACAGGAAATCAGAGAAATGGAATTAAGCGAGGAGCCTGATTGAAAGAAACATTAATACCGGTTATCCTGAACCACCCTGACAGCCTGGAAGCTTGTCGTGCTGAACTGGTTTCAGCATCTGGGCAAAAGATCATGAAACAAGTTTGGAATGACATTATTAACAGGACCTCACTTGGAAAAAGATAGCACAGAAGAACTGCTCAATCTCCGCCGGAACATCCACTCCGAACCTGAACTGGCGGGAGAGGAAGTGGCTACAGCTTCAAAAATAGAAAAATTCATTTCTGCATATTCTCCCGATGAAATCATAATAAACATTGGTGGAAACGGACTCGCTTTTGTTTTCAATGGAAGAAACGAAGGGCCGGCAGTTTTATTCAGATCTGAACTTGATGCTTTACCTATCGATGAAATAAATGAATTTGATTACAGATCGAAGTATAAAGACAAAGGACATAAGTGCGGACACGATGGTCATATGACCGTGCTTGCCGGACTGGCAATGCGAATCTCCTCTTCCTGGAGCTTCAAGGGGAAAGTGATTCTGCTGTTCCAGCCTGCCGAAGAGACCGGTGAAGGTGCTGCACGAGTGCTGAAAGATGAGAAATTTTCAAAGCTGGATCCTGATTATGTCTTTGCATTTCACAACCTCCCCGGATACAAGACAGGTTCTGTAATTATTAAGGAAGGCAGCTTTGCTTCAGCTTCAAAAGGAATGATCATTAAACTTACCGGCAAAACATCCCATGCCGCTGAACCTGAGAACGGCATCAATCCTTCCTCTGCTGTAGCCGAGATCATCAGAAGATATTCTGCTCTGCCAAAGGAACTCAAAGGAGCGAGAGATTTTGTTCTCACTACCATTATCCACGCCCGGATAGGGGAGAGAGCTTTCGGGACCTCACCCGGTTATGCAGAGCTTATGGCAACACTAAGGGCATACAGAAATGATGATATGGATCATCTGATCGCCGAAGCTGAAAAAATAGCATCAGCGGTTGCGTCAGATCATAAACTGAAAATAGAAATAAGTTATACTGAAGAATTCCCGGCAACAGTTAACGATAAAGGATGTGTAGAAGTAATTCAGGAAGCAGCAAATGAGAATGGTTATTCAATGAGTCAAATAAGTGTGCCTTTTCGCTGGTCGGAGGATTTCGGTCATTTTACAGAAAAGTACCGGGGCGCTTTGTTCGGGATAGGGTCGGGAGAGGATCATCCCCAGCTTCACAATCCCGATTATGATTTTCCCGATGAAATAACGCCCGTCGGGGTAAATATGTTTTACACGATTATGAAAAAATTGCAGAACAGGAAATAAGATGTTTCATACTTCTGTTTTAGAACTCAGTCAATCGTCCCTTGATACCAATATCTCTTTCCTAAGGAAAATGTTCGGGAAGAAGGTAAGAATATCTTCCGTAGTAAAAGGTAATGCATACGGACATGGTATAGAGGTGTTCGTCCCTATGGCAGAGAAGGTCGGCATAGATCATTTCTCAGTTTTCAGTACGGAAGAGGCATACAGGGTAAGCTCAACGATGACAAAAGATTCCGAAATTATGATAATGGGTATGATTGACGATTCGGACATTGAATGGGCGATCAGAGAGGACATACAGTTCTGGGTTTTTGATCTGGCACGACTGGAATTTGCTCTTAAAACTGCCAGGAGAATTGATGTTCCGGCCAGGATCCACATTGAACTTGAGACCGGTTTCAACCGTACCGGGTTCCACGAAAAAGAATTCAACCGGCTTATTGTTCTCTTAAAAAAATACGAGGGCAATTATGTTGTTGAAGGCATCTGCACGCATTATGCTGGTGCAGAAAGCATAGCAAACTATTACCGGATCAATCAGCAGATAAAAAGATATAATAATTTCTACAAATGGTTTAAAGAGCAGGGAATACATCCGCTTCTCAGGCATACTGCCTGCAGTGCGGCAGCTGTTACTTATCCGCAGACCAGGATGGATCTGGTCAGGATAGGCATTCTTCATTATGGTTTCTGGCCGAGCAGGGAGACCCTGATCTCATACCTTAACAAGCAGGAACAGAAGATAGATCCCCTTAAGAGAATTATCTCCTGGAAAAGCAAAATAATGAGCGTGAAGCAGGTATCAACAGGTGAGTTTGTCGGTTACGGAACCTCGTACCTTGCACAACGAGATATGAAAATAGCCGTTGTGCCGGTAGGATATTCACAGGGCTTCAGCAGATCGATGAGTAATCACGGGCGCGCGCTGGTTAACGGCTATAGAGTTGCAGTAATAGGTATTGTTAATATGAATCATCTCATAATTGATGTAACCGACGTACCCGGCGTTGAAAGGAACGATGAAGTAGTATTAATCGGCTGCCAGGGCGAGTTGTCTATTTCTGTTTCATCCTTCAGCGAATTAAGCGACCAGCTGAACTACGAATCCCTCAGCCGCCTCCCCCGCAACATCCCCCGCTATGTCATCACCTGAATTTAAACTCAATTCTGCAATTACAAATTTTAGCCTGAACTTATTTCAGGAATATTCCTGAATCTTCAGGATCTAATAATCATATGATATGCTTCAAACTATTTTAACGGCAGTGTTTTAACCGTAGACGGAGGATGGATGGGCAGATAAATACCTTAAATATTTTAGGGTGAGACGAGCTGCGCATTACAAGCTGGTTGTTAACGGCTTCCTCCTTCCGGGGAAGCCTTTTTTTGTTTTTAGTCCTGTCTCTCTATCTTATTTGATGAAAATAACTTATCTTATTTCAAATGATTCCCAGATCACGTTCGACTATAGAAAAGTTTAATAAGTTTCATTAAACAATAATTATATAGGAGAGACTGGATGATCAAAAGATACTCTTTTCTATTTTTAACCATTTTATTCAGTTTATCATTGGCCCGTGCTCAAACCGGGTGGTTTTCGCTTAGTTCAGGTACATCGAACAGTCTGAACGGAATTGGTTTTTTTACGACTGACTACGTTATCGCTGTTGGTGATGCAGGCACTATTCTAATGACAACCAACGGCGGGAACAGCTGGGAAAGTGTTCCCTCCGGTACCTCAGAAAACTTAAACAGCATCAGTGTAATAAATAACAGTACAGCTGTAATTGCCGGTAACTCAGGTACCATACTTCGTACTACCGATGCCGGTTCATCCTGGACAAGCGTAACTTCTAATGTAAGCGACAATCTGTTGTCGGTTTCGTTTACTGGTACCAGTGGTGTTGCAGGCGGCACTTCGCAGACGATTATCTATTCAACTGATGCAGGTGCATCCTGGACAACCTCCCAAACAGGATTCTTCGGAGGAGGCTTCTGGGGGGTTCAGATGCTTGATGCAGATCATGCATTCGCAGCCGGTGAGAACTCTATCTTTCAGCCGATGTTCGGATGGTCGACTGACGGAGGACAGAACTGGAATTATACCGCATTCTACCTGAACAGCAATGAAGGCCGGCTCTATGGTGTTCATTTCTTTGATATGAATAACGGGATCGCCGCAGCTTCTGTATGGACAGGGGAAGGTGCGGTTGCTTCAACTGCTGACGGAGGAGCAAACTGGAATACTCTGCCATTTGTTAATGAGGCGCTTTTTTGTCTCAACTTTCCTGCAAACCAGACGGATATAGGTTACGCCGCGGGCATGAATGGAATAATTGAAAAATCTACAGACGGCGGCACCAGCTGGACTGAACAGACAAGCGGAACATCTGTAACTTTATTCGGGATTGTTTTTGCGGATGCACTTACCGGTTATGCTGTCGGCGAAAACGGAACTATACTTAAAACTGTTTCCGGTGGAATTATCCCTGTCGAACTGAATTCTTTCAGAGCACAGCTTGAGGAAAGGGAAGTGAAACTTTCCTGGCAGACTGTAACTGAGACTAATAACAGCGGATTCTTTGTTCAGCGGAAAATCGGAAGTCACTGGGAGAACCTCGACTTCGTGCAGGGTTATGGTACAACTTCAGAAACGCACAGCTACGACTATCTGGACAACTTATCAGACCTGAATTACCAGGGCAAGGTTTATTACAGATTAAAACAGGTTGATTATGACGGTGGAACAGATTATTCATCGCGCGTTGAAGTCACTTATGAGCCAAAACCAAATGACTATGTCCTGGATCAGAACTATCCCAATCCGTTTAACCCTGTAACTTCAATAAAGTATTCAATTCCTGAAGGCTCACACGTAAAGCTTACTGTTTATGATCTCCTCGGGAACCAGGTAGAGACACTCGTAGATGAGTATAAATCCGCCGGAACCTATTCTGTCAATTTCAACGGGAAGGAACTGACCAGTGGAATTTATATATACAGACTGCAGGCAGGTGAATTCGTTTCTACCAAACGAATGGCTCTGATCAAGTAGTTTTTCTCTTACGAATCTGCTCGCTTTAGCAGACCCCGGGACATACGTTCCGGGGTTTTTTAATGCCCGACCCTGCAGAAAATTTTCACAGTTAACCGGCCCGGGATAATTACGATACTACAAGCATCTGAAAACGTTCTGAATACGATCTGAAAACGTTGTGAAAACGTTGTAAAAACGTTATATCAGATTTATTTACACTCTTGATTAGTTAAAAAAGTGTAGCGAAATTAAGATATTATTCAGGATTTGATTGCCGGTGAATTGATCAAAAAGTGAATGATTAAGATTCAAAAGATTTAGGATCTGAATTTTAAGGATAGCTGTTACTGATTGATCACTAATAATAAAATCCAATCGTTTATTGACTATTTTAATGAATATCAATAATTTTCCCGGCAAATACAGCGGGATTTCCGGGGCGATGAATAAGTTTAGCCACTAAAGGGAACCTTTTATATAAATTATTTTGGATTCAAAGAGTAAAATTATCCTGCTTTGTATAAACCTATTTATAAGCTTTAAATGACACTGAGACCAAATGGTTTCAAATAATGAAATTCACTTGGATTTGTGTTTTAACAAAACGAGGGTATTAGTATGAAAGTTTTCCTTATCTTTCTCTTCTTTCTTGCAGCACAATTATCATATTCACAAGATCTAGTAAGCTTATATGAGGATTATATTCCCGGGGAGCTCACGAAAAATGTTGGATCAAGACAAAATATTGAGATGAATCTTGATTATTATTCTGAAATTACTCCCAATTTAGTTTACCATTATATTAAACATCTGAATGCTCTCTACAGAAAAAAAGAATCAAATCCCGATTCAAATTACTTAAACCAATTAAGATACATAAGGGATACATATCTGCAGAAAAGGTCATCATGGGCTGGTATTCAGATACAAAATATCGAAAGGATTACCGATGTGAAATTAAAAAGAAGCTCGATGGAAGAATTTTATGAAGATTTAATCACTCCAACTAAGATGAATACCATAAAAGCCGATTCCCCTGAAGAGGACAATAACTTTTCTGAGTTTTTTAATTATTTATATTTTTCAAAGGAAAAAACATCTTATGATAAAACAAAAAATTATTTCAGTATGAATCAAAAATTACTCAAAGGTTATGTTGACCAACTGAACCAAGAATTCGATAACTTTGATAATTACAACTATAATAAAAAGAAAGATAAAGTTAAGAAGGATATAAAATATTGGTATCTGATAGGAGATGAAAGTAATAACAATTATAGGTTAAGTACCTATTATCTAGCTTATGAACTCAGTGTTAAAATATTTGATAATTCATTCACTACAAAAAACTCTGTAATATTTAGTCTTGCCTTTAATAACTTTATCACTCCTCTGGCTGATATAAATAACATATTTCTTTACTCCGACAAACCGCTTCCCACTTTTACAGATGCGATTTCATTTCAGTTTCCTGTAAATCTGCATTATTCTTCTAAGTTCAGCGCTGCCATCGGGTACCAAATTGCATTAAAGCCGGAACTAGAAATATTTTCATATTTAAAGATGAAGGTGGGCTATATGCCGGTTAGTGCCGAATACCAGGATGATAGCAAGAACAGAGAATTATACTCATTTACATATGAAATAATAAGCGGAACAGAAAAAAAGATGTACGTTTACAAAGATGCCGGTATAACAAATTACAATAATAATATAGTTTTTGCCGGGATATCTACACCCTTCTTTTATTTCACGAAGAACCTGTACTTTGAAATTGGATTAGATGTTATGGCGAGATATTTAAATTACGATTTTCAGGTTCAAAAACAGTCGGTCAAAGTTAAAGATAATCAGCAGACGGTAGAATCTGTAGAGAATACAAATTATTCATACAAAGATAATGAATTTAACTTTTCTCCAAGTTTCTCATTCGTAATTGAACCTTATAATAATATCGGAATAAGTATTAATAATTCTTTCGTTTGGAAGTCTTATTTATTGACTTTTAGTTTACAATATTCATTGTAGCATTCATTGCCGAAAAAATTTGGAATTATTCATCTCTTAGTGATAAAAGTTCATTTAAGTAAACACCTCTAATCCGCTTGTAAGGGATAACTTTTTTTTATATAATGAATTAAATCACCCTTAATAACCATAATATTTGCAAAATTATATTCATTTATAACGGATTATCATTCTATGGCAATTATTAAAAATAATGATGACCCCCTCTGGTATAAAGATGGCATAATGTACCAGGTGCATATCAAATCATTCAAAGACAGCAATAATGACGGAATTGGCGATATAAAAGGATTAACCGAAAAACTCAGGTACATCCAGTCGCTGGGAATAAATATTCTCTGGGTTCTTCCGTTCTATCCTTCACCAATGAAGGATGACGGGTATGATATTTCAGATTATTTTAACATAAATCCCGACTACGGTACCATCGAAGATTTTAAAGAGTTTCTCGATGAGGCTCATAAACGGAAGATAAGGGTGATTACCGAGCTCGTTATGAACCACACATCCGACCAGCACGAGTGGTTTAAACGTGCCAGGAAGAGCCCTCCCGGAAGTTCCGAAAGAAATTTTTACGTATGGAGTGAAACAGGCGAGGAATATGAAGATGCCCGGATCATCTTCAGCGACTTTGAAACTTCAAACTGGACCTGGGATTCGGTTGCCGAAGCCTATTACTGGCACAGGTTTTATTCTCACCAGCCCGATCTTAATTTTGACAATCCTGAAGTTCATCAGGCAATATTCAGGGCGGTTGACTTCTGGTTTGAAATGGGCGTTGACGGGATGCGTCTCGACGCTGTACCTTATTTATATGAAAGGGAAGGAACCAGCGGCGAGAATCTTCCCGAGACTCACAATTTTCTGAAGAAATTAAACGCACACCTGCAGGAAAAATTTAAGAATAAAATGTTCCTTGCCGAAGCAAACCAGTGGCCCGAGGATGCGGTTGCTTATTTCGGAACAGGGGACGAATGTCAGATGGCTTTCCATTTTCCTCTTATGCCGCGAATGTATATGGCAGTGCAGATGGAAACAAGATATCCTATAATTGATATACTGGAACAGACACCTGCAATTCCTCCGAACTGTCAGTGGGCCATGTTCCTCCGCAACCATGATGAGCTTACTCTCGAAATGGTAACCGATGAGGAACGTGATTATATGTACCGGTATTATGCAAAGGACAGGCATGCCCGGCTTAATATGGGAATCAGACGCCGTCTGGCTCCTCTTGTTGAAAACAACAGGCGAAAGATTAAGCTGTTGAACATTCTTCTTTTCTCTTTTCCCGGGACACCGATAATTTACTACGGGGATGAGATTGGGATGGGAGACAATTATTACCTGGGCGACCGCAACGGTGTCCGCACACCCATGCAGTGGAGTCCCGACCGTAATGCCGGCTTCTCGCGTGTAAACCCCCAGCAGCTTCTGCTGCCTGTAATCATTGATCCCGAGTACCATTTTGAAAGCATAAATGTAGAGGTGCAGGAAAGAACTCCTTCGTCTCTGCTTACGTGGATGAAACGGGCGATAGCTGTAAGAAAAAAATACCGCGCATTCGGAAGAGGTGAGATTGAATTCCTTTCACCCTCAAACTCCAAGGTGCTTGCTTTCCTCCGGACATATGAAGATGAAACCATACTGGTTGTAGCAAACCTTTCAAGGTTCAGTCAGGTTGTCGAGCTCAACCTTGCTGAATACTCGGGAAGCACCCCGGTTGAGCTGTTCAGCAGAAATAAATTTCCGTCTATAAAAGATAACTACTACATGCTGACTATGAATGCATACGACTTTTACTGGTTTCAGCTTGTTCCGGTTGATGAATCACGTCAGAGCGTCGATCTTTACGAGCCCCCGGAACTCGAACCCCTGAAAGGTGAGTTTTCTTTCTTCGGTTATGATGATGAAAGTATATTAAATACGGTTGCTATTCCTGAGTTCATTAAAAAGAATGATTGGATCGATACGAGGGACAGGGAGATAGATGATATTAATGTTTATGATGAAATACCTCTGTCGCCCGGAAAGGAATACCAGTCTCTTGTACTCCTTGAAGTAGCTTATGCAGATGAAACATCGCAGGGATTGATCATCCCCTGTTCTACAGTTTTTTTAAGTAAAGAACAGCTTAAAGATCCTGATAACCTGAGCTCTGTGATTGCTTACCTGGACAAACAGGGGAAGGTACTTTGTGAAAGTATCAATGAAATTTCCTTCAGAGATTCGCTCATCTCTTCGATACTTAGTTCACAACGTATAAAAGGAAAAAGAGGTGATCTTATCATTGAGAAGGAAGCAGGCTTTAATGAGATAATGAGGGACAACCTGGACCCGAGGATCTCGGATACGGATGACTCTAACCAGAAGTATATCGACCTTGTGTACAGCGGGGGAATTAAAATTCGTCTGTACCGGAAACTGGAGGAAGCCGGCCATCCGGGAATTGAGATGTTCCGCGCACTCTCGCTGCAGTCCTCGTTTCCCAACATTCCCGAGTATCTCGGAATGATAAATTATAAGACTTCAGAAGGAAACCATTACGTATTCGGCTTTATTGAAAAAGAACATCCAAATGAAGGAAATTTCTGGAAGTATATGACGGATGCTTCAATCAACCATTATGAAAATAGAATTCATCTTGAAAAATCTACCATTACGGATTTCAGTATAGAAAGTATCAGCCTCCTGAGCGAAAACCTGCAGGATTTTGATTTCACCACAAGCTGCGATGAACTGGATTCAATGAACCTCGACCTGATGGGATTGCTTGGTAAAAGATCCGGAGAGCTTCATTCAACTCTTTCAACACTTCCGAATGAAGGATTTGAACCGGAAAACTTTAATTCATTTTACCAGAGATCTATTTATCAGTCGAACCGCTCTCTTACAAGGAACACCTTCCGCCTGATGAAAAGCTATACCGGAAAAGAGAAGGAAAGCATGGAAGAGATTATAGACAGGGAAGAGATGATTATTAATTACCTGAAACCCCTGCTTGAGGAAAGGTTCAATGCAAAGAAGATCCGTATTCACGGAGATCTTAATCTGAAAAGGATCCTGCTTACCGGCAGAGACTTCCTGTTCATCAACTTTGAAGGTCAGCCCGCTATTGCATCAAGCGCAAAGCGTTTAAAGAGATCTCCTTTCAGAGATATAGCAGGCATAATCGGCTCAATCTATTTTGCTGCGCATACCTCTCTTCAGAAATTCGGGAGCCTTCTGTCAGAGGATGTTTCTTCATATAACTCATTTGCAAACCGCTGGTGGTTCTGTATGAGCAACAGGTTCCTGAGAGGTTATCTTGATGCAGTGGCTGACAGCGACTTTTTCCCCTCTGATGAAAAGCAGGTGAATTTCCTGGTTAATGTCTATATGCTGGAAAAAATGATGACAGAAATTGATAAAGGTATCACCCGCAACGCAAGCTGGCTGAAAATACCGGTTGAAGGATTAAGGATAGTTACAAACCTGCTGGTAAAATAGCCGTTTTGTGTTTCTGAATACAGCAGGTTAATTAATAATGATAAATCTTATCAATGTGATTGATAGTATAAACTAACTATCCTTTTACTTATATAATTATTAGATACGAAATTTTAACACTAAGGGATAAATGAAAAAGATAGGTGCGGTTTATACTGCGGATGAATGTGAATTTATTGTCTGGTCGCCGTTTTCCAAAGCAATTGATTTGTACTTAAGCGATGAAGATAAAAAGATTCGGATGAAGAGGGATAGTGAAGATTACTGGAAGGTTTCTGTGGAAGATATTCAACCGGGCAGGAATTATTACTACCTGCTAAACGGTAATAAAAGGGGAGATCCGGCTTCAAATTTCCAGCCTGAAGGAATAAACGGGCCTTCGCGGATAATAGATCATTCCTCGTTTGAATGGAATGACCGGGATTTCAGTCCGGTTCACCTCAAAGATTATATAATGTACGAGTTTCACCTCGGGACATTCACTCCTAAAGGCACATTTGAAGCGGCAGCCGGGAAGCTTGATTATCTTAAAGACCTGGGAATTACGGCTATTGAAATTATGCCTGTGGCCCAGTTCCCCGGAGATCGGAACTGGGGTTATGATGGGGTATTTCCCTTTGCCCCGCAAAATAGCTACGGTGGTCCCGAAGGATTGAAAATACTTGTAAACGAAGCACACAAAAAGGGAATGTCGGTAATCCTTGATGTGGTATATAATCACCTGGGTCCCGAAGGAAATTATCTTCATGAGTTTGGTCCCTATTTTACGGATAAATATAAATCTCTATGGGGAAATTCCGTAAACTTCGACCAGGCATACTCAGATCACGTAAGGAATTATTTCATCTACAATGCAATCTACTGGTTCTCTAATTACCATGTAGATGCGCTGAGACTGGATGCTGTGCATGCAATAAATGATTTGAGTGCCTATCCTTTTCTTGCCGAACTCGCTTCGGAAGTCGGGAAATATTCGGAGACCAGCGGCAAGGAACATTACCTGATCGCTGAGAGTGATCTGAACGATGTAAAAGTAATAAGACCCCGTGATGATTACGGTTACGGATGTGATGCTCAGTGGAGCGACGATTTTCATCATTCAATGCATACTCTGCTTACGCAGGAATCGGACGGGTATTACAGTGACTTCGGAGACCCCGGAAATCTGGCTAAAGCAATAAAGAAAAATTTTGTTTATGACGGACGTTATTCATCTTTCAGGAAAAGAAAGCATGGGAATTCACCGGCTGAATTTCCTTTTGATAAGTTCGTTCATTTTATACAGAATCACGACCAGGTGGGTAACCGTGCCTTAGGAGAAAGACTTTCGGAATTAGTCTCTTTCGAGGGTCTGAAACTCGCTGCTGCAGCATTAATATTTTCTCCATCTCTTCCAATGCTCTTTATGGGTGAAGAATATGCGGAGGATAATCCCTTCCTTTATTTTGTCAGCTTCCTTGATGAAAATCTGAACCAGGCAGTTAAAAAAGGGAGAAGTGAAGAATTTAATTCATTCAACTGGGAAGGGGATATACCCGATCCGCATGCAGAATCGACTTTTACCAGATCCAAGCTCGACTGGGAGAAGATTAAAACCAACAACCATAAAGCTCTGCTGGCTTTCTATAAAGATATCATTAAAAAAAGAAAGACTATTCCCGCCCTGATTAATTACGACAGGAGGGATACAAACACAGAATCTATTAAAGAACTGAAGTTAGTAACGATGGAAAGACAGAATAACAGCAGCAGGTTGTTTGCTTTGATGAGCTTTAATGAGAAGGAATTGAAAGCCGGGTTTCGTTTTCCTTCCGGCGTATGGAAAAAAATCCTTGATTCTTCTGAAAAGAAGTGGAACGGACCCGGAAGTACAACCCCTGATACGGCTGATGATACAGTTGAGGAAATAACCATACCTGAATATAACTTTACCTTGTATGAATCGGAGCTGGGATAATGAAAAGATTTATCTGCATACACGGACATTTTTACCAGCCGCCGCGTGAGAATCCCTGGCTTGAGGAAATTGAGGTACAGGATTCGGCTTACCCTTACAGGGATTGGAATGAGCGGATCAATGCAGAATGTTACAATCCCAATACAGCATCCCGGATACTGGGTGAAAATAAGAACATAATCGATATTATAAATAATTATTCACAAATAAGCTTTAACTTCGGACCTACCCTGCTTTCCTGGATAAAAAAACACGCTCCTGATGTTTACAAAGAAATTCTCGAGGCCGATATAAAAAGCAGAAAACAGTTCTCGGGTCACGGTTCGGCAATTGCCCAGGTATATAATCATATCATAATGCCGTTGGCCAATGAAAGGGACAGAAGAACCCAGGTAATCTGGGGCATTGAAGATTTTAGGTCAAGGTTTGAACGCGATCCTGAAGGGATGTGGCTCGCGGAAACTGCTGTGGATACTCTGACTCTTGAGATCCTGGCTGATTACGGAATAAAATTTACAATACTGGCACCCCGACAGGCTAAAGCCGTGAAATCTCTGGATGCAGATGAATGGACTGATGTTTCGGAAGGAACTATTGATCCTAAAAGAGCTTATCTCTGCAGGCTCCCTTCAGGAAAATCTATAAATCTTTTTTTCTATGACGGCCCTATTTCACAGGAAATCGCTTTTGGTGATTTATTAAATGACGGTTCCAACCTGCTGGAACGAATGGAAGGAACCTTCAGGGATGATGATAGCGTACAGCTTGCACATATAGCAACCGATGGAGAAACATACGGTCATCACCAGAAACATGGAGATATGGCCCTTGCATATTTTCTGCATCTCGTAGAGGAAAGAGATGACCTGGGAATAACCATTTACGGCGAATTTCTTGAAAAGAATCCTCCTGACCAGGAAGTGCAGATAATTGATGATACATCCTGGAGTTGTGTTCATGGAGTGGAGAGATGGAAATCCGACTGCGGCTGTAATACCGGGATGCATCCGGGCTGGAATCAGAAGTGGCGCAGACCATTGAGGGAGACTCTCGATTGGCTGAGGGATAAAATGATTGAAATATACGAGAGAGAGGGGCGGACTTTTACAAATGATGTTTGGAAACTGAGAGATTCCTACATAAAAATTATTCTGAAAAGGGGTCCTGAAAAAATTAAAGCAGTCTTTGCCGAAAATGGCATAAAAAATCTTAGTAAAGAAGATACAACCCACCTGCTTAAGCTGCTCGAAATGCAGCGTCATTCACTGCTGATGTATACCAGCTGCGGATGGTTTTTTGATGAAATATCGGGAATTGAGACTGTGCAGGTTATCCAGTATGCGGCAAGGGCAATCCAGATTATCAATGAGCTGACCGGCGAGAATCCCGAAGAGGAATTTATACGCAGACTGAAAAATGCTCCCAGCAACATAGAAGGTATCAAAGACGGCGGGGAAGTTTATCATAGGTATGTAAAACCGGCAGTGATCGATCTCCTCAGAGTTACTGCTCATTATGCAATTTCTTCGTTATTTGAAGATTACAGCGAAGAGTCTGAGATCTTTTGCTATGAAGTACTGAAAAACGATTATGAACTAATCACTGCAGGGCGGAACAAGCTGGCGCTGGGACACCCGACAATGCGTTCGAAGATAACACTTGAGGAACAGCAGATCAGTTTTGCTGTCCTATATCTCGGCGATCATCACTTCTATGGCGGAGTGAGAGAATGGCAGAGCCGCGACGAGTTTAAAACAATGTGTCATGAAATTAAGAGTGCATTCGACAGGCTGGATATAGCGGAGATGATTCTTCTGATGGATAAACATTTCGGTACTCACAGCTATAATTTATGGTACCTGTTCAAGGATAAGAGCAGGGAAGTGTTTGACAAGATTATGCACCAGACGCTAGACTCAATAGAGATTTCTTTCAGAAATGTGTATAAAAATCATTATGCTACTATGCAGGCAATGAAACGCACAGGTACGCCGCTTCCAAAAGCACTGTCTACTGCTGTGGAATATGTTATTAATGCGGATCTGCAGCAGGTTTTTGAAGTCCCGGGCAGCATTGATCAGGATAGACTCCGGAACCTTCTCCATGAAGTACAGTACTGGTCGGTTGAACTTGATAAATCAACATTAGGTTTTGTTGGAAGCAGGCGACTTAATTCCCTGATGGAGAAATTAAATGATGATCCCGGCAACATTGAAATAATTGATGAGCTTATCGACTCGATTGAGGTTCTCCAGGAACTGAATATCGAGCTCAACCTGTGGAAAGCTCAGAATATTTTATTTTCACTAATAATAAAAAATTATAAAAAATACATGGACAAAGCCCGGGAAGGTAATAAAGAAAAGCAAAGCTGGATTAACCAGATCAACGAATTACAAAAGAAACTTGAGGTGAACATTCGCATTGACAAATTTACCGACAGCGACCTACAGGCTGCAGTTTAATAAAGACTTTAATTTTGAATCAGCCCGTAAGTTACTGCCATATCTGCAGGCTCTTGGGATTACTCATATATATGCATCCCCCATATTTAAGGCTTCAAAGGGAAGTATGCATGGGTATGATGTTGTCGATCCTACTCAGCTTAATCCTGAACTAGGTACTGCGGACGAGTACGATTCATTGGTTGAAGAAGCCCACGCCAGGGATATTTCCTGGCTGCAGGATATCGTTCCCAATCATATGGCATTCGATTATGAGAACAGGATGCTTGTGGACCTCCTTGAAAATGGTCCTGATTCGAGATTTTATAATTTCTTTGATGTAGAATGGAGTTATGTGCATTTCGGAGACAGGCCCCGGATGCTTGCTCCTTTCCTTGGAAAATATTACCAGGAAACTCTCGAAGGAAAAGAGATTTCACTAAAATATGATGCTGACGGCTTCAGCATTAATTATTACGATAACAGATTCCCTGTAAGGGTCAGTTCATATTCCGATATACTTTCGCTGAGGTTTGAGAAACTTCAGAATAAGGTTGGCCGGAATTACCCCGCTGTTATCAGACTGCTGGGACTACTTCATATTATTAAATTTCTTCCTACAATCGAAAATATCGATGAACGATATAACCAGGTCAAGTTTATAAAGGATCTTTTATGGGAACTCTATTCGGAAGATGACCAGTTCAAAATGTATATCAATGAAACGCTCAAAATTTATAACGGCCGGAAGGAAAGTCCTGAAAGTTTCGATCTGCTTGATAAACTGCTTTCGGAACAATATTTCAGGCTTGCTTTCTGGAAGGTTGCTAACGAGGAAATAAACTACCGTAGGTTTTTCAATATCAGCAGTTTGATCTCTCTGAAAATAGAGAACGAGGAAGTATTTAACCGCACCCATTCGCTGATCTTCAAGCTGGTGAAGGAGAACAAAGTTGACGGGCTGCGTATTGATCATATAGATGGACTCTATGATCCCGAAGAATATCTTCACAGGGTACGGGAAAGGATAGACGGAAAATATCTTGTTGTGGAAAAGATTCTTGAACAGGATGAACAACTGCCGGAGAACTGGCCGGTTGAGGGGACTACAGGCTATGACTTCCTGAATTTTGTTAACGGAATCTTTCTTAATGTTAGAAATGAAAATAAACTAAACCGTATTTATACGCAGTTTACACGAAGAGCATCCTCATTTGATGACATGGTCGTTGATAAAAAAAGACTGATAATAAATACCAGGATGGCAGGGGAACTGGAGCGATTAAGCCTGCTTGTTGAAGAAATCGCAAAACGCGACAGATATGGAGCAGATATAACTCTGATCGGGATCAAATCAGCCCTGGAGGAAATCCTTGTACATTTCCCAATTTACCGGACCTATGTAAATGGAAAAAAAATATCAAACTCCGAAGAAGATTACATAAATCATACTATCGGTGAACTGAAATATAACAACCCGAGATTAGAGCATGAGATCAGCTATATTGGTAACCTTCTCACTCTGAAGTACCACAATCTTTCGGAAGAACTTTATGAAAAATCGCTTAACTTCATAATGAAATTCCAGCAGCTTACGGGTCCGCTCATGGCTAAAGGTTACGAGGATACTGCACTGTATGTATATAACAGGTTCATCTCGCTAAATGATGTCGGCAGTGATCCATCGAAATTCGGTCTGCCTTTAAATGAATTTCACAAAAAAATCAGGCGGAGAGGGATAAAATGGCCTTTCACCTTAAATACCACATCGACTCACGATACCAAACGAGGTGAGGATGTAAGAGCAAGGATCAATGTACTATCCGAAATTCCTGAGGAATGGAATACACGGGTTAAAAAATGGTACAATATGAACCTGAGATACAAAAAAGAGCATAACGGCAGATTCTTCCCGGATAGGAATGATGAATATTTCCTTTACCAGACGCTGATTGGGACCCTCCCTTTTGAGGGAAAACCGGATGAAGATTATAAAAAAAGGATTAAAGAATATGCAATTAAGGTGGTAAGAGAGGCAAAAGTATACACAGCGTGGGTAAAACCGGATGAAGTTTATGAAAATGCCTTTCTTAACTTCATAGATAATATTCTGAATGAATCCGGGAAAAACCTTTTTCTGAATGATCTTATTGATTTCCACAGATATACCTCATTTTACGGGATATTGAATTCACTTTCGCAGACGATAATTAAAATGACTGCGCCCGGAATTCCTGATTTTTACCAGGGTTCAGAACTTTGGGATTTCAGTCTTGTTGATCCCGATAACCGCAGACCGGTTAACTATGCTTTCAGGAAAGAACTCCTGAAAGAAATATTTGAAAAAGAAGCAGGGGGGACAGAAAATTTATTTGAATACCTGTTTTCGGATCTTCATTCGGGAGCAGTGAAGATGTTTGTAGTCCAAACAATATTGAAAGCTAGAAGAAAAAGCCGAGGGCTTTTTGAAGCTGGAAAGTATTCCCGTCTAAATGCTGTTGGAATGAATAAAAACAGCGTTATCTCATTTATCCGCCGGTTTGAAGATGAAGCTTTGATAATTGTTGTACCCAGGTTATTGACCGGTATTACCGGGCCCGGCAAACTCCCGCTTGGGAAGCAAATATGGAAGGATACCAGTATTAAAATTCCTTTTGCGATGAAGAATGCCCGCAGCCTTATTACCGGAGACTCTGTACCTGATGATGATGAACTTGAAATCGGCTGTCTGATGGATAAGTTTCCTGCCGCTGTTGTCGGCTGTGAAATAAAAGGGTAAAAATTTCGGGTAAAATTAGTTAACAGAAACTTAATCGCTATTTAACAATTACTTAACACTGCATAATATTTACTATTGTAATTTTAGACACAGCAAAAAATAAGTTTAATACATATAATATATTTGATCAAAATAAAAATGAGTGGATGGCAATTATGAAAAGGAATGAAAAGAATTATAAGCCAAAGGAAAAGAAATCAGGGTTCAGCGAAAAAGAATTTTTAGACTATCTTGAAGAGAGGTTCAGGAAACTGAGGCTGGATGAACAAAAATTCAGGGAAGAGGTTCTGGCCGGAAGTACATATCTCAGCAGTAATAGAAATTACACTAAAGTTAACACTTAGAACTCTTAAGTAAGCGGTGCGCTGTTTAATGCAACTATGGTTTTATTCTCAGGGAAATATCCTTTCCCGATGAGATCGTATATTCCATAAAGCATTTTAGCGAAATAGATCCAATCAGGTTTAAAGCCTGTTCTGCTTTCAAATTCCTGAATGAATGAAAGCAATTTCTTATTTGATTTGGCGTATCCCCCAAAGTGGTAATCAAAGAACATTTCAAATTTAAATGGCTGGCAGACTGAAAAACCTTCTAATAATCTGAGAGTATCTGCTTCAAGAAAACGGGCACCTTTAAGTACCGGGAATCCCAGTACTTTAACATCTTCCGAAGCTCCAGCTATAAGTCCTGCAACGGTACCTCCCGTACCCATAGCTGCGGCTAGATAATCGTACTTCACTTCTATCGAGGCTGGTATTTCTGAGCATCCTTTAACTGCAAAATAATTAGAGCCGCCTTCCGGAAGGAGGTAGAAATCGCCGTATACCCGGTGAAGTTTTTCAATAAAATCTTTTTCTGCTTTATGTCTGTAATCGGCACGTGATATATAATTCAGCATCATCCCATTCTCACCGGCAAAGCTTAGGATCGGATTCAAGGGAAGGTGTTCTTCTCCGCGAATTATTCCGATGGTCTTAAAATTAAAGATCCTACCCGCAGCGGCGGTTGCATAAATGTGGTTTGAATACGCCCCTCCGAAAGTAAGCAGTGTTTTCTTCTTCTGTCTTTCTGCTTCAACCAGGTTATATTTAAGCTTATACCATTTATTCCCGAAAATATAAGGATGAATAAGATCTTCTCTTTTTATATACAGGACAACCTTTTTCTCATCGAGGAAGGGGTCATTAACCTTATAAAGGGGAGCTTTTTTCACCGGGAAAGAAAGTACTTTTTCTGCGATCGTCATAATTAAACTGAATTTCTATCGAAGATTTCGGTGCTTTCTTTAGTTCCTACGATAACCATATCGGCGATATTTAAGAATAATCCTGTTTCAACCACGCCTGTCAGCAATTTAATTTCACGGTTCAGTTCTTCCGGGACGTTTATTTCACCCAGATGAAGGTCAATAATATAATTACCTGCGTCTGTTATATAAGTTTTGCCGTCTTTTTGTCTCAGAACCGGATGATAGCCCCTTTCCCTGAATGTCCTTATCAGATGATTTGATCCATACCTTACGACTTCAACAGGGAGGGGGAATTTACCAAGTTTTTGAACTCTTTTACCTGAATCCACAACCCAAATAACTCTATTAGAAGCCTCAGCTACAAGCTTTTCGTATAATAGTGCACCCCCGCCGCCTTTGATGCCGTTAAGGGAAGCATCAAACTCATCGGCACCGTCAATTGTCAGATCAGTCGTTGTAATATCCTCAAAAGGAAGGATTTCTATTCCGAGCGAAGCGGCAAGCTGAGAAGTAGCAGAGGAAGTTGAGACGGCTTTCAGTTTCATTCCCTCATTTACTAATTCTCCGACTTTCTTTATGGTATAAAAAACGGTAGAGCCTGTTCCCAGTCCCAGCAGCATTCCGTCTTTTATAAAGTCAATAGCTTTTTCCCCCGCATTCAGCTTTTCAATATTATGATCCTGCATAGTATTCTTTATAATGATTGATTCAATCAAAATTACAAAAAATAAAAAAGAAATGAGTTTACATTTAGTTCCCGGTCACGTATGGATAGTTGCGGATCTTTTCAGTAGTGAAAGCCTCGGCATTGAGGTCTCCTACTCTGAGCATTATATTATAAAACATATTATTGGCCCCGAAGAGAACAGATTTAGCATTGTAGCCTAATACCTGCATGTAAGCTACTGCAAATGCGCTAAGCTGACCATCGGTTGAATAGAATGCTATGTCCCTGTTTGACGGCAGAGTTTGCAGATACGTAGTACTGCTCAGGTCAGATGAAGAGGGTGGAGGTTTATATAAGACCGCACCAGGAGGATGGGAAATACCAAGAAACAGATGCCGGTACAATAGTCCCTCATTGTAGCAGACTATAAAGTAATCGTTCATTCGGTCGCCCAGGTAACTGAAGTCAATTGTTGCATCACTTTCACCCCCAGTGAAATTATCTGCGTAATCGATCTCCATAATACTGCTTATTCTGTTCTTGGCCTTTTCTGCAAGTGATCCGCTGGAGAGACTAATCTCAGGCAGGGGAGTGAAATCAGGTTTAAATTCATTTTCATAATCGAAATCGACTAATACGTCATCAAACTGGTAAAGAGCAGACAGCCATTCCGAAGAAAAAGCATTATTCCAGGCAGCCATCCCATAATTCATTGAATAAACATTACCGAATCCATAGAGACGCAGCAGACAGGTATAAAAGGCAGATGACTGACCATTATTACTGATTAAAATAATTTTCGGATACTGTACACTGTTGATTGAGTTAAGATAAGAGATCAGTTCCGGGTGTGGTTTATTAACCGCATTTTCAATATGTCCTGCAGAGAATTCTTCAGGCGGCCTTATATCAATCATCAGGTAAGTCTGTCTGTTATTATACACCTCATCGACGTCTGCCAGCGAAGGCATCTCGTTTGTATTGATGTAATCGCCACTCTCTTCAAGATAAAATAACAACTCGCTGCCATCACTCAACTGAAATTCAGGGACGGGTGTAACATTGTCTTTCAAGCATCCCTGAAGCATTATGCTGCACAAAATTGCGAATAAACTTGATATTAACGCTGCTCTTTTCATGGTTGTGACGCATTTCCTTCCGCAACACCAATGAATAATCCTATCGTATGGTCGCCGCTAACATTCCAGGCTACAGTTCCTCCGCCTGCAGTGAAAGTATTATTTATCTGATCGCTGCTTGTCTTTGTAATAAAATAATCCTTATATGCTTTATCAAATGCGAATACCTTGATATAGAGGTAGCTCCTGTAAGCTGAAGTATTGTAAGGAGCAGGGATGTCTTTTGACCGCACAAGAATATGTGCCGGGTACTGGTCGGTAGTAACCACCTGAAAGAAATCATCAGCCGTTATTAGCTCTCCGCCGGCAGATAAGATCCAGGCTGCAGCGTACGCTTCTCCCGGTTTAGCGGTAACCTCTGCGATGAAATATTGATTTTGAACATCTGTAACGTGTACAACCTCGGGGACATCCGGTACAGTAGTTTTACTGTATATCGTTTTTGAACCGGTTGAAACAAAAAGTTCGTACTGGTAATTTGCTTTTATACCTATATTCTGCACCGGTTTATAAACTCCGTCGGCCATATAATGGAGCGGAATGACTCTCACTCCGTTCTCCACCATATACATAATGGCATCTTTTATCTCTGCTTTTTGGATTTCAAATTCCTCGTCGAGGGGGAGTGTATGCGTCAGGGTTACTCCCTTAAATACCTGGCCGGCAACAAGTTCAGCATCAACTACCGTATACTCAGTGTAGGGGAGATCAAGAACTACATCGGTACTGTTTTCACAAGAGGATAACAGCAGTGATAAAATAATAAGCAGAATAACTTTTCTTATCATATCAGAAGTCCAGCTTTATTCCCACCATCGGGATTATAGGAAACAGACTCACCTGTTTTAGTTTCGGGACGTCATTTCCCGAGGCATCTTTTTCATAAGTAACATAACGTGCAAAAGCATTATTCCTGTTGTAAACATTATAAATATTCAGGAAAGCTTCCCATTTTAAACCTGTCCAGGAAAACTTATATGAAGTGCTCAGATCAAGTTTATGATAAGCAGGAAGTTTGTACCCGTTCCTTCCAGTATAATTGTATTGAACTCCGTTGGAGGCATCCACTCCTTTGCCGTTAAAAATATATTGACCTATTGGCAGCGTAAATCCCTGACCAGAAGCATAAACCCAGGTAGCTCCGAATGTCCAGTTCTCATCCGGTTCATATGTGAGCACTACCGACACATCATGCCTTCTGTCGTACCGGGGATAAAATATTTTCCCGGCATTAAGTTCATCAAATTTCTCTCTGGTCCAGGAGAGAGTATATCCTATCCATCCTGTAATATCCCCGAGAGTTCTGTTAATAAAGAATTCCACTCCATAAGCCTCACCCTCACCCCGGACAAACTGGTCGTCGATATCATTACTGCGCGGATCAAGTGTCGGATTGTTCTTGAATTCATAGAGATTTTTCAGACTTTTGTAATATCCCTCAATAGAGAAATAATAATCGGGCAGCGTATAATCGAATCCACCCACATACTGAATTGATTTTCCGGGAGTAATATTTTTTGTTGAAGGATACCATAGGTCAGTTGGAAGTGCAATATCATTCCTGACTATCAGGTGAAGGAACTGATGGGCAATGGCAAATGCTCCTTTTATCCTGAATTTCGGGAATGGAGAGTAGTCAGCAGAGATCCTGGGTTCAAAGCTAAGATATTTCTGTTTGTCGAAATAATAGGCTCTTCCGCCGATATTTGTAAAAAGTTCGCTGGTGATATGCGATTCAGCCTGAATGTATAAAGAAGCTTCAAGTGCATTAAGATCAAATCCGGCAAGGGGATCAGTTTCAATAAGCGGATCATACACATCGCTGTAAAGCAGGTGATAATTGTGAAAAGCGATATCAAATCCGGTCTTTGCAGTATTGTTTTCATTCAAGTGGATTTCAACATTCTGTTTTATATCAAAATCCTTCAGATCGGAGGAAGAAAAATAATTTGAAAGAGTGCCCGGAGTAAGACTATCGGTTATGATCGATTTGAATTTATAGTCAACATAACTGAGAAGGCTGTTGGTGAATATGGCATTCGAGTTTATTTGTATCCAGTTGAGTCCGGCAGCTAAATTCTGCCAGGAAATATCATAACTTGTATTCTCGGCGGCGGGACTATAGACATTATCCTGGCTGTACATTCCGCTGATAAACAATATGCTTTGCTCGGCTAAATTCTGTGTAACTTTTCCGCTTAGATCATAAAAATTATAGCGGGGGATAGTGGAGTTCTTGTCAAATTTATTCTGGAGAACATCATAATACATTTTACGTCCGGAAATCATATACGTTGTATTTTCACCCAGAGGACCCTCAAAAGTAGCATGGGAATTAACTGCTCCGAGACTGATTATTCCTTTGTTCGCTTCCTTTGTTCCTGAGCGGAGCTTTACATCCAGTACGCTTGATAGTCTTCCTCCATATTCAGCAGGGAAGGCTCCTTTTATAAGCTTTACGTCTTTCAGGGCATCAGAATTAAACGTGCTGGCAAAATTTCCCAGGTGTGAGGGATTGTAAACGATTATTCCGTCTACCAGTGTGAGCGTCTGATCGGGAGATCCTCCGCGTACATAAAGTCCGTTTGAAATTTCGGAAACCGTCGCCACTCCGGGCAGCATCTGAAGGGCCCTGAAGAGATCTACTTCACCGCTGAGTGAAGGAAGTTTCTTAAGAAGATCAGGCGATATGTCTACAGTGCTAATTTCGGGAGTCTTCTTTTTCTCACCCCTAACTACTACTTCCTCAAGTTTAATATTCTCAGGTTCAAGTTCAATATTAAAACTGAAGGTGGGCTTTGAGCTGCCGACCTTTAATTCACGCACAGCAGTTTTATAGCCTATATATCTAGCTATCAGGAAATAATCTCCGGGTTTAATATCCGGAATTACATAAAACCCGAACTGGTTGGTTACAGCACCGCGGTAAGGGGGACTGTCCAGAGTAAGGGTATCTTTATAAAGCAGGATGTTCGTTCTTATCAGGGCCTCACCGGTGGATGCATCCGTTATTAACCCTGATATTTTAACTTCCTTAGTCTGCCCCTTAACCGGGTAGATTAACGAGATGAGAAGAATACCTGTTATAATAATGAAAGTTTTCACACAGAACTTTCAATAATTTTACTAAAAATATAAAAGAATTATGCTTTACTCAATCCCTTTTAAATAAAACTGCTGCTGGTGGAAATTAGCCGGTGATGGTGAATCTTCGCCAGCCGATATTCCAGGGATCCTTAGTTATTTGATATTTAGCAAGTAAATTGCGTGGCATATAGTTTGGGATCATTAACCGTTGCGTTTTAACCGGTTCCTATATACCAGTATAAAAACTAAGATATTGAGCTGGAAATCAAGAGGGAAAATTTTGGACTGCGGCAATTCAAATATGATTTATCGTATTCACTCAGAAAATCAGATTTTACAGAGATTTAACTATGGAATCTCTATTAATTAACTAAATCAAATAAGGAGGTCTTATGTCTGAAGCTACTCATGCTGCTGAATCGGTTTCAAAATCTGCCCCATTGCATGATCTGACAGCATCTTCAACCAGGATTACCGACACTACAGCTAACCCTGCTCCGCTTGGTCTGCTGGGATTCGGTATGACGACCGTACTGCTAAATCTTCACAATGCAGGATTATTTAGTCTTAGTGCTATGATACTTGCTATGGGAATTTTTTACGGTGGTATGGCCCAGATTTTTGCCGGCTGGATGGAATGGAAAAAAGGCAATACGTTCGGTACTACAGCTTTCACATCTTACGGATTATTCTGGCTTACACTTGTTGGTCTCATTCTGCTGCCCAATATCGCAGGAGCAGGTGCAGCAGAAACCGGCGGAATGGTTGCCTATCTGTTTATGTGGGGCTTATTCACTTTCGTTATGTGGATCGCCACATTAAAACACAACAAGGCTTTACAGGTTGTATTTTTTACTCTGTTTATATTATTTTGGCTTCTGGCACTTGGTGATGCGACAGGAAGTGCAGCTATAAAAACATTTGCAGGCTGGGAAGGAATATTCTGCGGTCTTTCAGCAGTTTACCTCGCCCTCGCTCAGGTACTGAACGAAACTTATGGAAAAACAGTACTGCCAATAGGCCAATAGTTCATTAAAAAATAAATTACAGGAGTAAACTGATGCCAACAAATAAGAATGATGAAGTATCCGAGTCTCAGATAGCGGTGCATTGGAAAGAAGAAGACTATTTTCCGCCAACGAAAGAATTTACTCAACAGGCTAATGTTAAAGATGAAAAGATCTTTGACAGATTCTCAATGAAGAACTTTCCTGACTGCTTTAAAGAATATGCGGATATGCTCGACTGGTATAAACCCTATGATCAGGTGCTCGATTCAAGTAAACCCCCTTCTTTTAAATGGTTTACCGGGGGAAAGATAAATGCTTCATACAACTGTATCGACAGACATCTTGATAAATACAAAAACAAAACTGCTATTCATTTTGTACCCGAGCCCGAAGATGAAGCAATACAGCACATTACTTTCCAGGAACTTTATGTGAGGGTTAATGAATTTGCTGCGCTGCTGAAAGATTTCTGCGGCGTTAAACCAGGTGATACGGTAACCCTTCATATGCCTATGATCCCTGAGATTGCTGTAGCAATGCTTGCATGCGCCCGTATTGGTGCTATCCATTCCCAGGTATTTTCGGGATTTTCCGGGAAAGCATGCGGTGAAAGAATAGCAGATGCAAAAAGCAAAGTCCTTGTAACTGCTGATTCTTATTACAGGGCAGGTACCTTGATCGACCATAAAGAAAAGGCCGATATTGCCTGCGACGAAGCTCAGAAGGAAGGACAGAAAGTAGAGAAAGTACTAATATTCGAACGTTACCCAGGAAAATATTCGGCTAAAACTCCGCTGGTAAACGGACGCGATTTCCTGGTGAATGATGTAGTCAAAGATTACTATCATCAGACAGTTGAACCTGAGCAGCTGCCTTCAGAAGGTACTCTGTTTATAATGTATACTTCAGGATCGACAGGTAAACCCAAAGGCGCCCAGCATTCTATCGGCGGTTACATGTCATATGTTACCGGAACATCCAAATATATTCAGGATATTCATCCTGAGGATGTTTACTGGTGTATGGCTGATATCGGATGGATTACAGGACATTCATATATTATCTACGGTCCTCTTGCCCTTGCGGCATCCTCAGTTATCTTTGAAGGTGTCCCTACGCATCCGGATGCAGGCAGACCCTGGCGTGTTGCTGAAGAACTGGATGTAAACATATTCCATACGTCGCCTACTGCCATCCGTGCACTCCGCCGCGTTGGTCCCGACGAACCTGCAAAATATAAATACCACTTCAAACATATGACAACTGTAGGTGAACCTATAGAACCGGAAGTGTGGAGATGGTACTATAATACAGTCGGCAAGAAAGAAGCTGCCATAGTTGATACGTGGTGGCAGACTGAAACCGGCGGGTTCCTTTGCTCAACTATACCGGGCATTCATAAAATGAAACCCGGAAGTGCGGGACCAGGTGTTCCCGGTATTTACCCGATCATCTTTGATGAAGAAGGCAAGCCCCTTCCGGCCGGAAGCGGAAAAGCAGGGAATATCTGCATACAGAATCCATGGCCCGGCAGAATGCTTACTATCTGGGGCGATGATGACAGATTCGTAAGACAGTATTACCAGCGCTATAATAAGGATCCTGAAAGCAAGAAGTGGCAGGACTGGCCGTACTTCGCAGGTGACGGCGCTGTAGAAGCCCCTGACGGCTATTTCAGGATACTTGGAAGAATCGATGATGTTATTAACGTTGCCGGTCATCGTCTCGGTACGAAGGAACTGGAATCTGCAGCCCTGATGTGCCAGGAAGTTGGTGAAGCAGCTGTTGTTCCTGTTGCCGATCCGATAAAAGGGAAGATCCCTCATATTTTCGTCTCTCTGAAACCTGGTATCAAACCAAGTCCGGAAATCGAAAAGAAAGTTTCTGCCACACTGGCAAGTGAAATAGGTCCTATCGCGAAACCCGGTAAGGTGTGGATTGTTTCCGATATGCCTAAAACAAGGTCAGGTAAAATTATGCGTCGTATCCTCTCGGCAATCGCAAATAAACAGGACACCGGTGATATAACTACACTGGCCAATCCTCAGGTTGTTGAAGAAATAAAGAATATGGCCTGATTATAATACACGGAGGTTCTAACTTGGAACCTCCGTTTTTTTTATATATTATTCCCATGGTTAATAATGGGAAATAATAACCAATGTTCAGAATAATACCAGAAGGTCTCACCTATAAAGAACACGTCTTATTAAAAAACGGACAGGGACTGATATTCAGACCTGCTTCTCTCGATGATATTCCAAGAGTTGAATCTTTTATGACCCGGGTGTCCCGCGAAAGTCTGAGAATGCGCTTCATGGCGGCAATCTCCCAGGTTTCATCTGATGTTATCAAACAGCTCTGCAGCGGCGACTTTAAGTCGAGCGGATGCCTCCTTGCCCTTACCGGGGATGATAAAGATTCTAAAGTAGTTGGACTGGGCAATTATATTTCGGGCGGGAATGGGCATACCGCGGAGGTTGCTTTCCTCATTGAGGATGATTACCAGGGGAAGGGTATCGGTACTCTGCTGCTGGAACGGCTGGCAGGACTGGCTGCAGCTAACGGCTTTATTGAGTTTGAGGCTGAGGTTCTTCCCGATAATCAGCCTATGATAAACGTGTTTAAGAGTTCCGGTTTTGAAAGACACCAGGTCTGGGATTCGGATACAGTCCATATAGAACTTCCTGTAGGCAGTGCAGCGGCATTGTGGGAGATTGCAGGACTGCGTGAAAGAATCGCTGTGGCGAATTCTCTTATACCGCTTCTTCGTCCTCAGGTTGTGGCTGTCATTGGAGCTTCCAGAGATCCTTCTTCCATCGGAAATATTATTTTCAAAAATATTCTCTCCGCTCATTTTACCGGAACGATCTATCCCATCAATCCTCATACAAATTCGGTTAACGGGATTAAGGCTTATTCGTCCATAGGAGAACTTCCTGAAAAAGCTGATCTTGCAGTAATTGCAGTGAATGCGGAGAGGGTTTACGATGTTGCACTTGAAGCTATAAAGGCAGGTACAAAAGGATTGGTTGTTGTATCAGCCGGATTTGCCGATGCAGGTGAAGAAGGACTGGAAAGACAGAAGAAGCTTGCAGAACTGGTCAGGGCGCACGGTGTGCGTCTGCTTGGTCCAAGTTGTCTTGGCGTTATGAACACTGATCCCAAAGTACGACTCAATGCAAGCATGGCACCGACTATTATGCCGCCCGGTCATACCGGTTTCTTCTCTCATTCGGCTGCGCTGGGACTTGTCATTCTTGAGTACGCTCTGGAAAAAGGAGTCAGTTTCACTACCTTCGTATCAGCAGGTAACCGCGCTGATGTTTCGGGCAATGATCTTCTTCAGTACTGGGAAGAGGATCCGAATACAAAGATGGCTATCCTTTATCTTGAAACCTTCGGCAACCCGCGCAAGTTCGTGAGGATTGCAAGGAGAATGACCAATAAGAAGCCTATCCTCTGTATTAAAAGCGGAAAGAGTATTGCCGGCAGGAGGACGACAGAATTAAAGAGCGGAATTATAAGAGCAGGGGAAAAGGAAGTTGAAGCTTTGTTCCAGCAGACAGGGATCGTGCTTGCCCCTACGCTTGCGGATTTGTTCGATGTCGCTGTTGTACTTGTCCATCAACCGCTGCCTGAAGGTAACCGTGTAAGCATAATTGCTAATTCCTCGGGTGTGGCAACACTGTTTGCGGACGCCTGTGAAATTAATTACCTTAATGTCAGCGGTCCCGGTGTAATCGATCTCGGTGCATTTACTTCTCCTGATAAATATGAAGAGGCGGTTAAAGAGGCTTTATCCAGTGATGATGTTGATGCTCTTCTCGTCGGCTTTGCCTGTGTAGGTAAGTGCTCAACCAGGCCCATAGAGGCTGCAATAAGAAGAGGCGTAAAATACGCAGAAGAGAAAACCGGAATTCAGAAAACTGTGCTTCTCTGCATAATGGGAGCCGAAGGCACCATTTCAATTGAAGATGAATCGGGAGATGGAAACACACCCATTCAATTTCCTGCATTCCGTTTTCCCGAATCAGCTGTAAGCGCTCTCGGTCGTATCGTTAAATATGTTGAATACCGTAAAAAACCTGCCGGAAAACTTGTATGGTATAAGGATGTTCAGGCCGGTGATGCCAGGGCTGTTGTACAGAAAGAGCTGGAGAAAATAAAAGATGTCAGTATATTATCTGAAGTCGGGAAAGATGTTTCTGTCGGCCTGCTTAAAAAATTCGGTATCGGATATGCAGCAACCCAGCCCTGGGGTGCCCAGGTAATCGCGATACGCATCAAACCCGATCCTTTGTTCGGACCATTGATTGAAGTTAATACTTCTAACGAAAAATCTATACTCAGGATAACTCCTCTCACCGACATAGATCTGGAGGAAACCCTCCAGGAAATCAATCCGGCGGAAAAGAAAGGTATCAGCGAAGTTATCGGCAGGTTATCGCAGATGATTGAAGAACTTCCCTGGCTCTGGGAACTTGAGGCAAAAGCGGCTGTTACTGAAAATCCTCTTATGGTTGGTGAAATCAGTCTTAAACTGAAAGCAGGCGGTGCGGAAAGACCTGCATATTAAAATTTTAATTAAGAGGGAATCAAAATGTTAATTCGTGAAGTAATGCATCCTGATCCCGTCACGGTATCTCCGGATGCCCGGCTTAAGGATGCTTATAAGCTTATGGAAGAACAGAACATCAGGCATCTTCCGGTGGTTGATAATGAAAAGATAGTTGGGATTGTAACAGACAGGGATTTAAGACTGGCAACAAGCTTACTTTCTAAATCTCCTTATGATACCGACTCAGCTGTTGAGAAAGTAATGAGTCACCCTGTACAGACCGCTCATCCGTCAGATCCAATTGAAATTGCAACACGCACTATGCGGGAGCTTAAAATAGGCTGTATGCCGGTAGTGGAGGACAATAAAATTATAGGTATTGTTACAGGAATGGATCTTCTGGATGCACTGCTCCTACTGACAGGTATCCACCAGCCCTCTGGTCGCCTTGATGTCAGGCTGTCAGATAAATCAGGAGAACTGGCCAGGCTTACGGCTCTCATCGCAGAGAGAAAAGTAAATATTCATTCTATTTTAACTTATCCTGACAAAAATCATAAAATAAGGCTCGTACTCCGTGTCGGTACTATTGAAATGAAATTACTGGCAGAAGCAATATGCAATGCCGGATTTGAAGTTATCTGGCCGGTTCATATAGCATGTGTGAAATAATATATCATCCCGCTTACAGCAAATACAACCTCGGTGAAGGGCATCCGTTTGATCCTCTCAGGATACAGCTCGCACTCGATCTCCTGAGTGAACTGAACCTGTTAAAGACGGAAATCAGACCGGATTACCTCCCGGTTGAAAAATTATATGAGATACACGACAGGAATTATGTGGATGATGTGGAGCGGCTCAGTGCCGGTGATAATTCGGTTGATGCAGAATTATACGGACTCGGTACCCTCGACAATCCCATAGTGCCGGGAATGGCCGAAGCTGCACGACTGCAGGCAGGGGGTACTCTCCTTGGTGCAAAGCTTCTGGTTCAGGAAAAAGCAGATAAAGTACTTCAAATGGGAGGTGGATTCCATCATGCACACACATCACTTGCATCGGGTTTCTGCCTCTATAATGATCTTGCATTAGCCATAAGGGAAATGACAAAGAAAGGATGGCACGTTGTATACCTCGACCTCGATGTACATCATGGCGATGGAGTACAGGAAATATTTTATACCGATGAAAATGTAATGACGATTTCTTTTCATGAATCAGGGGAATATTTATTTCCCGGAACGGGATGGCTTTACGAACTGGGACAGGGGATGGGGCGTTCACTTAAGCTTAACGTCCCCATGGAACCATTTACCGAAGGTGAGTCTTATCTCGAAGTAATGAACAAAGTACTGGAACCTGCCCTCGGCTGGTTTAAACCCGATGCTCTGATAGTTCAGTCGGGCGCAGATGCTCACTTTACTGATCCTCTTGCAGACCTTCTCCTTACTACATACGATTACCGGAAAATTTATAAAAGAGTAATAGAACTGGCCGATGAAAAAAGCAAGGGAAGAGTTTTGTTCACACTGGGAGGAGGATATTCGATCACTGCAGCATTCAGGATCTGGACGATCCTTTATCTCACTTTATTCGGGAAAGAATTCTCCGGAAAGCTTCCGGAGGCCTGGAGAAAAAAATGGAGTGAGAATATCGGTAAAGAAATTCCTGAAACTCTTGATGACATTCTGCCTGCTTTCGAGCCTATCCCAAGAAAACCTGAAATAGAAAAGCATAACAAAGAGACCGCAAGACGGCTGCTTGATGCAGTTGCGCCCGACTGGATTTGATCTCCTTTTTTTTAATTAAGATTCGATTTAAATGCGAATATTTTGCACATATGTCAGATATGGCAGACCAGTTTTAATCTGGTATTTATACCGGAGTAAAGACGTAGTTGTAACGATTGTGGAATCAAAATGAGACAACGTGAATACTTTGAAAAATCGCAATTTTTTGCTATTGATAATTCTACAGTATGACAGATTGGCAATGAATAATTTTCGCACTAACATCACCTCAACCCCCGGTTTGGCAGGTTTATTTATCTTCGGCAGAAGCTTTAGCAAATATAACAATTTTCAGGATTTATTATGAACAGATATATAGCTTTCCTCAGAGCAATAAATGTAGGGGGACATAACGTCAGGATGGAACATCTTAGATCCCTTTTTGAACAGATGGGATTTAAGAACGTGGAAACCTTTATTGCCAGCGGTAATATTATTTTTGATACTTCAAAAAAGGACAGGAGAAAAATTGAAAGAGAGATAGAGGAAAATTTAACTAATTCGCTTGGTTACGAAGTATCCACCTTTATTCGTACTACAGACGAACTTGAAAAAATTGTTAACTGCGAAGCATTCCCGGCAGCTGCCCATGAAACAGCCGAAGCCTATAATATTGGATTCATTAAGGAACCGATGAGTAAAGATTTATTTAGCTTACTTAAATCCCTCGAAACCGAAATCGATGATTTCAACACTCTCAATACTGAAGTCTACTGGTTGTGTAAAACCCGGCAAAGTCAGTCGACCTTCTCCGGCAATCTCTTCGAACGCAAACTAAAGATCAAAGTTACTTTCCGCGGTATCAAAACACTGCAGAAATTATCTGCGAAGTACAAAGTATAATATTAAAGATTCGGAGAATTCAAGCTGTATCATCCCCATATTGTCAAACCAGGAAGCCCGGGTTCCGATCTGTTTGAACCAGAAATGTTTTTAATATAGGGCGATAATGACCCGTGGGTCACATATCATTTTGATTTACGCTAAAAGTGCCCTGGTTTGTTTTTATTTTGCTTGAGGCTTCTTTATATTTGAAAATCCACTAAACAAATTTAAGGCAGCCGGATTATGGCGAAAAACTATGAAATTGCAGTTCTTGGAGGGGGTCCAGGCGGTTATGTGGCCGCTATACGTGCCGGTCAGCTTGGCTTTAAAACGGTAGTGATCGATCCCCAGAAACTGGGTGGGATCTGCCTCAACTGGGGCTGTATACCTACCAAATCACTGCTTAAAAATGCTGAATTTTATGAGCAGATCAAGAACCATCATGAAGACTTCGGAATAAAATATACAGAACTTTCCTTTGATTTCACCAGGATAATTAAAAGAAGCCGCGAGATATCTGATCGGATAACAACGAATGTCGAATTACTTGTAAAGAAATATAAAGTCGACAGGGTCCGCGGATATGGAAAATTTGTCAACGACAGGCAGATCGATATTTTCGATACCGAAGGAAAGCAGATGGATTCAATTACTGCCGACCGGATTATTATCGCTACCGGAGCGAGACCGCGTACTGTTCCTTCTATACCGGTTGACCGCAAGGTGATAATAACCAGCACTGAAGCTATGCTGCTTGAGCAGCTCCCGGAAGAATTCGTGGTCATTGGTGCAGGTGCAATCGGCATTGAGTTCGCATATTTCTATAATGCACTTGGTTCTAAGGTCACTGTAATAGAGATGCTCGATGAAATACTTCCCATTGAGGATAAAGAAGTATCCAAGACACTGCAGAGAAGTCTTAAGAAAAAAGGAATAAATATCTTCACTAAAGCCACTGTAGAAAAAGCAGAGGTTAAAGGGAAGAAAGCTGAAGTTACTTTTACCGTTAATGGTGAAAAGAAAACCGTAAAGGCAGATAAGGTATTGAACGCTATTGGAGTAACAGGGAATGTTGAAGGATTCGGACTCGAAGAACTTGGTGTTGAATTGTACAAAAATCATATCAAGGTAGATAAGTCGAATTACAGCACCAACATCCGCGGCATCTATGCTATCGGTGATGTTATTGGTCCGCCCTGGCTTGCACACGTTGCTTCTGCTGAGGGAATTCACTGCGTTGAAACAATTAAAGGATTGAATCCGCCTGATATAAACTACCTGAATATCCCGGGTTGTACTTACTGCCAGCCCCAGGTAGCTAGCGTGGGACTTACAGAAGATAAAGCAAAAGAAGCAGGTTATGATATTAAGATCGGGAAGTTTCCTTTCATGGCAAGCGGTAAGGCTTTTGCAATAGGTGAACGTGAAGGTTTTGTGAAATTTATTTTTGATGCAAAGTACGGAGAGATCCTCGGTGTTCATATCATTGGCTCCGAAGCTACTGAAATGATAGCTGAAGTAACACTTGCAAAATCTCTTGAGGCTACTGCTGAATCGATTATTAAAACCGTTCATGCTCACCCGACATTAAGCGAGTCAATTATGGAAGCGGCAGGACAGGCGTATGGCGAATCTGTACACCTATGATGAATGAAAGAAGAAGCATGATGGAAGATATACGATGGATATGAGAAAATTATATTACTGCGATCTTGGACTGATTGACTATAAAGAAGCATGGGATCTGCAGAGAGAAACGTTTGAGCTGAGAGCTGACAATAAAATCCCTGATGTAATCTATCTCCTGGAACATCCTAATACTTATACTTTCGGGAAAACTGCCGATCATAATAACCTTGTCGGTTCGGAAGAATATCTTAAGTCGAATAAGATCTCTGTCTATGATATAGACAGGGGAGGAGACATAACCTATCACGGACCGGGACAGATCGTCGGTTATCCCATAATAAACCTAACCGACTGGAACCAGGATACTCATAAATATCTGCGAGCACTTGAAGAAACAATTATTCAGACTTGTGCAGAATATGGTATAAGCAGCGGAAGAGTACCGAAGTATACAGGTGTCTGGGTGGAAGACAGGAAGATTGCGGCGATAGGAATTAAAGTTACCCGCTGGGTTACAATGCACGGTTTTGCTTTTAATGTGAATACCGATCTGTCATTTTTCTCCGGCATCATTCCCTGCGGGATCTCGGATAAGGATGTGACTTCAATAAAAAGAGAGATACAAAGTGATGTGCCGATTGGAGAAGTTAAATCCAGAATTATGAAGAATTTTGCCCGGGTATTCGGCTATCAGGATGTCACGCAGGTAACAAAGGAAGAATTATTTTCTGTTAATTTATCTACAGTAAAGTGAAAGGTTTGTAATGGCTAAGAGAACCTCAAATAAGAATGACTCTGCAACCAAAAAAAGAACTAAAAAAAGTAGTACAAATAAAGAAAACCGCTCAAATGGTAAGGGTGGAAATCGTGTAGATACAAAATCAGCTAAGAAGCCTCAAATATCTAAGGACGAAGCACTTAAGGCACTCAGGTTAATGCTGCTTGGACGTACCATTGATAATAAAGCAATGAACCTGCTCAGGCAGGGTAAAACATTCTTTCATATTGCAGGATCGGGACACGAAGCTATACAGGTAGCGGCCGGCCTGGCTCTTAATCCCAATAAAGACTGGTTTTTTCCTTATTACCGTGATCTGGCCCTCAGCCTGTCAATTGGTGTAAAACCTTACGATTTTTTCCTTCAAAGCTTTGCTAAGGATGATGATCCTTCCAGCGGCGGAAGACAGCTTCCATGCCATTGGGGTCATCCCGATATAAATATGCCGGGACAATCGAGTCCTACCGGTACCCAGTTCCTTCAGGCCGTGGGAGCAGCATTAGCGCAGGTAAGAAAAGGTGAAAGAAATGTCGCGTATGTCAGCAGCGGCGAAGGCACTTCAAGTCAGGGTGAATTTCACGAAGCGGTCAACTGGGCAAGCAGGGAAAAACTCCCGGTTCTTTTTGTAATAGAGAATAACAAATATGCTATCTCGGTTCCGGTATATCTTCAAAGCGGAGGCAGAGGGGCTTCTGTATCAGAGATGATGGCGGGATTTGCGAATCTTCATCGTGTTAAAATAGACGGTACGAATTATTTCGAATGTGTGGATAAAGTTGCGGAGGCAATCGAATACATAAAAAGTGGTAAAGGTCCTGCGCTGATAGAGGCGGAAGTTGTACGACTATTATCCCACTCCTCCTCTGATGATCAGAAAAAATACAGAAGTCCCGAGGAACTTGAGAAGGATCTGCAGAAGGATCCGATCCAGGTTTTCCTAAAGAAACTGACTTCAATGAAACTGATAACAGAGGATGAATATCAGAAACTGAAGAAAGAGGTTGAAAAAGAGGTTAATGATGCTGCGGATAAAGCATTAAAGGCTGCAGATCCGAAACCTGAAACGGCTACCCGCTATATCTTTGACGAGAGTAACCTCAGGAAAGACCTCGAGTATGAAAAGACAACTCCCTCCGGTAATAAAGTAGTAATGGTTGATTCGCTGAACCATGCCCTGATGGAAGAGATGGAAAGAGATGAGCGGATATATATGTTCGGAGAGGATATAGCCGATAATAAGGGCGGCGTATTTACTGTTACAAAAGGTTTATCGAATAAGTTTGGATTCGACAGGGTATTTAATTCGCCTCTCGCCGAGGCCAGCATTATGGGTGTAGCGGTAGGAATGGCAGTGACCGGTTTGAAACCCGTAGTTGAGATCCAGTTCGGCGATTATATATGGCCTGCTTTTATGCAGATGAAAAATGAACTGGCAACGATGAGATATCGTACACATAATACATGGTCGGCTCCCGTGGTCGTACGTGTTGCTGTGGGAGGATATATTCACGGAGGGTTGTACCATAGTCAGAATATTGAATCGATCTTTGCACATATACCGGGTATATACATTGCTTTTCCATCTAATGCAGCAGATGCAAAAGGATTAATGAAAACAGCGATAAGACTGAACGACCCTGTGCTTTTCTGTGAACATAAAGGATTATACAGGCAGAGTGCTGCTATGTCTCCCGAGCCTGACGAAGATTATCTCGTTCCGTTCGGTAAAGCAAAAGTGGTAAGAGAAGGTACAGATGCAACGGTGATTTCATACGGGGTTTCTATGTGGGACTCGATACTTGCGGCAAAAAAGCTTGAGGATGAGGGTTATTCAGTAGAGGTGATCGATCTGCGTACCATTATTCCTTTAGATGAAGAAACTATATTTAATTCAGTTAAGAAAACAAATAAAGCAATCGTAATTCATGAAGATACCTTAACCGGCGGCTTCGGGGGAGAAATTGTTTCCCGGATATCTGATAACTGCTTCCAGTACCTTGACGGGCCCGTAAGAAGGGTAGCAGCAATGGATTCACATATTCCATATTCACCTATACTTGAAAATGAAATACTGCCGAACCGTAACAGAGTATACAACGGTATAAAAGAATTATTAGAATTTTAAAAGAAAACCAGGAGTTTTAAGATGGAAGTCGTAATGCCTAAAATGGGTGAGAGCGTAAGCGAAGGAACCATAATAAAATGGCATAAAAAGGAAGGCGATAAAGTTGAGAGAGATGAGATAATTTTCGAAATAAGTACTGATAAGGTCGATACGGAAATCCCATCTCCCGCTGAGGGAGTTCTTCAGCAGATAAAGGTACCCGAAGGAGACACTGTCGAGGTCGGTACCGTTGTAGCCATCATCAGTGAGAACGGTGAATCGGCAGGAACAGCAGCTCCTGCAAAAGAGGAAGCCCCGAGAGAAGTTGAAGTAACCGAAGATAAATCAGAAACGAAAAAGGAAGAAGAGGAAGAAGTACGTGAAGAAGCAGAGAAAAAAGAACCTGAAGTTAAGGAGACATCTTCAGCATCATCGTCAGAACCTTCCGGAGATTCAGGTGAGATTATAGATATCGCAATGCCGAAGATGGGCGAGTCGGTTATGGAAGGTACAATACTAAAATGGCATAAAAAGGTAGGTGAGAAGGTAGAAAAAGATGAAACGATATTTGAAATAAGTACCGACAAAGTTGATACCGAAGTCCCATCACCTGCAGACGGAACAGTGGCAGAAATTCTCGTTGCCGAACAGGAAACCGTTGAGGTAGGAACGATAGTGGCAAAACTTTCAACGGGTGAAGGCGCACCTGCGGCTCAGCAGAAAAAGGAAGAGAAACCTGCTGTAGCTAAAGCTGAAAAACCTGCGGAGAAAAAACCCGAACCAAAAGAGCAGGCAGCAACTCCTCAGCAGAAACAGGAAGCCCCGCAGCAGATGCACGAAGCATTTTCAGAAGGCACAACGAAGCGATCAGAATCTGTTGAAGGTGAGAATAGCGGATTTTATTCACCGCTTGTACTCAATATTGCCAGGAAAGAGAATGTTAGTTTTGATGAACTGTCGCATATTAAAGGAACAGGACTCGAAGGTCGTCTGACCAAAAAGGATATTCTTGCGTACATTGAATCAAGAGGCGAAGCGAAACCTGCTCCCTCAAAACCTGCTGCTCCGGCACCAAAAGCGCAGCCGGAAGAGAAAGAAAAAGCCAGACCGGCAACACAGGCGCAACCCTCTTTCACAGGCCAGGTTTCGGGCGACGTCGAACGTATCCCAATGGATAATATCCGTCAGAAGATCATGCAGCATATGGTTAACAGCCGTGATACATCTGTTCACGTTACCACGATGCTTGAAGTTGATATGACACGGATCCATAATTTCATTCAGAAGAATAAGGAAGAGTACCTGCAGAAGGAAGGTGTTAAACTGACCTATTTAGCATTCATTGCTAATGCTTCCGTTAAAGCCTTAAAAGAATTCCCCCTTGTTAATTCAACTATAGACGGGGCAACCATTCTGAAGAAGAGATTCATTAACCTTGGAATTGCGGTGGCTGTTGAGCCTACGGGACTTATCGTTCCGAATATTAAATCGGCTGATGAAAGAAATATAGTAGGTCTGGCCAAGGCCATAAATGACGTTGCATCCAAAGCAAGGAACAAAAAGCTTACTCCCGATGATATAACAGGCGGAACATTTACAATTACAAATTATGGTGTGTTCGGTGCTATATTTGGAACGCCGATTATAAACCAGCCGGAAGTTGCAATACTCGGTGTTGGTACAGTTGCGAAGAAACCGGTTGTAATAAATGTTGATGGTGCTGATACTATTGCCATTAAACCGATAATGGCATTAACACTTTCACACGATCACAGGTTAATTGACGGAATGCTTGGCGGAACATTTCTGAAGTATATAAAAGATACACTGGAAAGTTTCGATCCGTCATCAATGTAAAACAGAATAAGATTTATGAGAACAATAAACGCATATCAGAGAGCAGCAAAAGAAAAACTGGAACAGGAGAAACAGTCGCCGGGCAAAAGACCCGAATGGCTTAAGGTAAAACTCCCGACAGGGGAAAATTACTCCAATGTAAGAACACTGATGAGAAAGCAGCACCTTCATACCGTATGTGAGGAAGCCCGCTGTCCTAATATGGCAGAGTGCTGGAATAACAAGAGTGCTACATTTATGATCCTTGGCGACACGTGTACGAGAAGCTGCGGATTCTGTAATATTAAAGTCGGTATGCCTAATGAACTGGATTTAAACGAACCGAGGAGGGTAGTTGATTCAGTTAAAGAACTGGATCTTAGACATGTTGTTATTACCTCGGTAAACAGGGACGAACTGAAAGACGGCGGAGCCACTATATTTAAAGAATGTGTTAGGTTAATAAATGAGGAAATGTACGATACGACAGTTGAGATACTTATTCCTGATTTTCGCGGTGTAGTTGATGCCTTTGAAATTATTATGCAGAACCCTCCTGATATACTGAACCACAACCTTGAAACAGTTCCGCGGCTGTATCCGGTAGTAAGACCCCAGGCTAAATATGAAAGAAGCCTGAATCTTATCAAATGGTTTAAGGAAAAGGGTCTTAAGACCAAAAGCGGAATTATGGTAGGGATAGGGGAGAAAACGGATGAAGTTCTCGATCTTATGAAGGATCTGGTTGCGCACGGATGCGATATACTTACAATAGGGCAGTACCTGCAGCCCACAAAAAATCATTTACCTGTCGACAGGTTTGTCACTCCCGAAGAATTTAGTATGTACAGGGAAGAGGGTCTTAAGATGGGCTTTAAAATTGTTGAATCATCACCGCTGGTCAGAAGTTCATACCATGCGGATAAACATGCCCGCGCTCTGTTTTAAGAAATGCTGAGTCTGAATAATTGCCGTCGGTTCCCATTGCCATCGGCTCCCATTGCCGTCGGTTTTAACCGACCGACATAGATAATCACATACCCCCCGGCTTCAGCCATTAAACATTGATCATTCCGGCCTTTCACTAAAAATACAGTGCATTTTTTTATAACTTTTATTCACTTATGCCCATTTAACAATAAAATAATGTTGGAACTCAATTTTGTATTTGTTCCTAAACTTAAACTGTTTATTTTTGGCACGTAATTCTGAAATATATAGTTCCGCAAGATTCTTCTTGTATTGTATCCTAAAATAACTTTTATAGATGAAATATAAATTACTGTTTGTTTCCACAATTCTGCTTTTCTGTGCCTTTAAGTTTGATGGGGGGGATGACAAAAGGTTTAACAAAATCTTAAACGACGACAATTCCCATTACACCAATGTAGGCAACATCGGTTTAACAATTACTAACTTCGGTACCTATGGTCACGGTTTTTCGCTATGGCCTGAACAGCCCAGCTGTGAATACCCGCTTGGGAGCGGTATCGAACATATTTTCGACGGAGGTTTATGGGTCGGAGGTTTTACCAGTCTTGATTCAACAGGATCAAACCGTCAGGGACCGTTTGTAACTACCGGCGCTGTCGATGCTTCATCTGTTTCTGCCCGTGGAGGCGGATTTGAATTTACCAATGCCCAGGGAAGTATGATGCTTGAAAGATCATCATTATCCGATTCAAGATATTATAATCCTAAAGCAATATCCCACCAGGATTTTGTCTGTGATTATACCGATACAAACACAACATTACTTAACGGTGAAGTGATTGAAGGACATGATCCGCTTGGATTAACAGTTCACCAGGAAAGCTATGCGTGGAATTTCCCCTTCGCAGATTTCTTCGTTATTGTTAACTACACACTCAAGAATGTAACTAATAAATATATAGACAGTGTTTATGTCGGGTTATGGACGGATGCTGTTGTGAGAAATACCAAGATTACACCCCCGGGAGGTGCAAGTTTTTATAACAAAAGCGGGGACGGCTACAGTGATTCTATGCGAATCGCATATGAATTCGATGCAACAGGCGATGTCGGGTTCACTGATAGTTATGTCGGTATTCAGTTTCTTGGTTCTACTCCTTCACTGGATAGTACCATAAATATCGGCGGGACTCCCTTGCCTTCAGTAAATTTTGTAAGCTGGCAGTTCAGGAATACTGATGACCCAAACTTTTTCTCTCCCCAGGATGATATTGAACGATATAGAAAGATGCAGGGTTATTTTGGTGGTAATAACAGGTGGCTGGATGGTATAAATCCGCCAACGCTGAAATCACCTTCAAACCGTTCAGTGCTTATTACTTCAGGTCCATATAAATATATTGCGCCCGGCGATTCAATAAATGTTGTATTCGCAATAGTATGTGCAAACAAGTACGGAAATGAACCGGCATCTTATGATACTGAAGAACAGAAAACTATTCTTTATTCAAATGCAAGCTGGGCTCTGCGTGCTTATTATGGTGAAGATAGGAATCGTAACGGAATACTTGATGAAGGTGAGGATTTAGACGGCAACGGTAAAATTACAAGGTATATCCTTCCTGCACCGCCGATCTATCCTAATGTAAAGGTTGTTCCTGAGAACCAGAAGGTTACTGTCTACTGGGATAACAGGTCACAAAATTCGATTGATCCAATCTCCGGGAAAAAAGATTTTGAAGGTTACCGATTATACCGGACTGAACCGGGATTTGATCTATCAGGGAAACAGGACATTTACAACTCCCTTGTACTTATGGCTGAGTTCGACAGCACGGGCAACGCTTACGGTTTTAACAGCGGTTTTTCCGCTGTGGAACTACCAACCCCGGTAAGTTTTCCAGGCGATCCAAATAGTTATAATTACAAGTTTGTAATCGATCATCTGCTGAACGGCTGGCAATATATGTTTTCCGTAACTGCCTTTGACAAGGGTGATCCTGCAAATAATCTGGAGAGCCTTGAATCCGGTGCTCTTGCAAGTTTAAAGAAGGTGGTTCCGGGTACTTTACCTACCAGTGATAAAAATGTTGAGGTCGGAGTTTATCCGAATCCGTATTACAGCAATGCATACTGGGACGGTCCTTCCGAAAGACTTAGAAAGATCTATTTTTATAATCTGCCCGAAAGTTGTGAAATAACAATTTATACTTTATCAGGTGATGTTGTTAAAAGAATTCATCACGATAAAAACAGCAATGGGTCTGATCTGAGGTGGTTCCAGCAGTACTCAAGTGATAATACCCAGGTTCTCTCAGGCGGCGAAGAACCCTGGGATTTGATTACTGATCATGATCAGGCAATTGCGACAGGACTTTATCTGTTCTCCGTAAAGGATCTTTCGAACGGAGATATTAAACTTGGGAAATTTTTAATAGTTAAATAACGAGGTGTGCTATGAAAAAAATGTTACTGTTTCTATTTCTGATGATGATTTCTGTGTCTGTATTTGCACAGACTTATCAGCACGTTACGATAAGGGATATTCAATATATAAATCAGGACACTCTGAGCAGTTGTGAAACTCAGTCTTATTTGGCAGGTGACACAGTTAATGTAACCGGAGTTGTAATGGTTGCACCCTACAGGGATGCAAATCCAGACAGCGGTACAACATTAATTGCAGGTGCGCCAGCATTAATTCTCCAGGATACAGCCGATACAGAATGGTCCGGAATTCTCGTGAGATATCCTAATATGCCAACAGGAAATGCTTTCGGATTAATAGATACCGGTTATGTTGTCAATGTTACAGGTGTGGTTGTACCTTATTTTAATACTACCGAGCTTGATCTTATTGAATTTGAACCCTCGGGAGTTGTTGGATTTATGCAGAGGCCTCAACCGATACACCTCACTATGGATTCATTATCTGAAACCGGCAGTATACAAGGTTTATGTAAAGGTGCAAAATGGGAATCGATGTTTGTTCAGGTTGACACTGTCACAGCTTCTGTGGGCGGAATAGGAACGGGTTCTTATATCATTGCCGATGAGAATAATACTCAGGCCGTTATCGCAAATCAATCATCTTATTTCAGGAATGCTACCGTTCCTGTTCCAGGCACTATACTTAGTAAAGTGGTTGGTTATATTCAGAACAGAGATAATTACGGTTCTACATCATATGCAAATCTGATTAACCCGTCTTATCCAGGTGATGTTACTGTAGCAGCATTTTCTCCTTCTATCAGCAACCTGGAACGTGATCCTGCTATCGTTGGATTCGGCGACGCAGTTACTGTCTCAGCAGATATCATTGATCATGATGGTTCTATAGCTTCTGCTAAATTATATTACAGAAAGAACTCAGGAGCGGATGTTGAACTCACAATGAACAATACAAGCGGTGACACCTGGTCGGCTGTTCTACCTGCACAGCCTGACTCATGTGTGATGAGTTATTTTGTTTGGGCTCAGGATAATTCAGGTTTGGAAAGCGTGTACCCTGCCGATACAGCCAGGAGCAGATATTTCTACCTTGTACTGCCGGACAGAGATTTGAATATAAGAGACATTCAATACAGTCCTTTTGGCGGCGGATACAGCGGCTTTTCCGGTTATGAGGTTACAGTTACGGGAACTGTTACAGCTGATACTACCGATATTAATGGAAACCAAAACAATGGTACAGGAACGTTAACAGGTCCGCAGGTATTCATTCAGGATGGTCAGGGTCCCTGGAGTGGCATAAATATTAATGGAACTGAGGTTCTCAACTTAAACCGAGGAGATAATGTAACTGTTACAGGAACTGTCGGTGAAAGCAATGGACTGACACAGATAGCAGGAATTGACGGCAGTTCAAACATCACTGTTAATTCAACTGGAAATACTATACCCCCGGCTGAAGTTCTTCAAACTTCTGTGATCGATCAGAAAACAAACGGAACAATAGATGCTGAACAATGGGAAGGTGTACTAGTAAAATATTCAAATCTTACAGTAACTGACGAAAATGCTGATGGTGATCCCGGGCCTGATGAAGGTAGTGGTCATAATAGAAATTTTGGCGATATACTTGTAGCTGATATGAGTGGTTCGAACACACGTATAGATCTTCAGCACGGAAATAATGATTATCATAACTTCTGGTCTCCGGGATTAGACACTCTTCCCATTTACATTGTTCAAGGTTCAACTTTTGAATCTGTAACTGGTATACTTAATTACTCGTTTTCTAATTATAAATTAACTCCAAGAAAAAGCAATGATTTTGCTGGATTTATTTCTGATGTAGAAGATAATATTGATCCTCAGCCAACAGCTTACCAGTTAAATCAGAATTATCCTAATCCGTTTAATCCAAGTACTGTTATTTCCTATTCGATTCCTAAGGCTGGACAGGTTACAGTTAAAGTATATAACACGCTTGGTCAGGAAGTGCAGACCCTGGTTAACCAATTCCAGAATCCTGGTAATCACCAGGTCAGCTTTAACGGAAGCTCTTTAAGTTCAGGAGTATATTTTTACAGAATTAACTCCGAAAACTTCAATATGGTAAGGAAAATGGTTCTGTTGAAGTAATGATATTTTCCCGGTTAGTTGTTGAACCTGATATGTGTATTTCAAGCAACTAACCGGAACTCTTTAATGGTGAAAAATTTCTTGCCCCGGGTTCTTCACTAATATATACAAACTGATCCGGGTATTATTTTTTCAAAGTTTGACTATAATGAATTCAACCTATAAAATAATTCTTCTGCTTATCCTTGGAACTCTTTTTCTGAGCTGCCATGAGACACTTGTTGACAATCCCATCGGTAACAAATCCCCTGATACATTTATTTCTCTTTTCCCTGACAGTACCATAGCCCAGCAGAAAAGCAGACTGAAAGTAAGCTGGTGGGGTGATGATCCTGACGGACTAATTGTTGGTTACTACTTTAAATGGGAAGGACTGGATACTGCCTGGACCTTTACTACAAGAACAGACAGTGTATTCAGTTTACCAATAGGAACTTCAGATACTACATATAATTTCTTGGTATCCGCAGTGGATAACTCCGGTAACGGAACATACGATAACCAGGTGATTCAAAATAATATTAATTACGGGCCTGAGCCATTTGTAGATCGAAACGGTAACGGGCAATACGATAGCGGCGAAAAATTTTACGATATCGGTGTTATTGATGCGTCACCGGCTAGTCTGGATTTTCCCATAAAGAATTCTCCGCCTGAGGTTTCCTGGAATCCCTTAACGGTTATTCCCGACACCTCCTTTCCTGTGATGACTTTTGCGTGGAATTCCGACGACCTGGATGGTGCTGAAACCATCGTTAATATTAACATTTCATTAAATGACACCACAAATTTTGTTGCGCTTGATGGAAACGTGAATCTGATAACTCTTCGTCCGGTTAATTTGAGTTCATCCACTCCGGAAATGGAAATTCTTATTAATGGTTCCGAGTCAAACATTTTTCCCGACAGGCTCCAGGGTATCACATTGAATGATACAAACAGAATTTATATCCAGGCTAAAGATCTTTCAGGAGCATATTCAAAAATGATCTCTCTGCCGGATTCAGGTCATTCCTGGTATGTCAAAAAACCAAACGGTAATATGTTGATTGTGGATGATTTTCCGACAATAAACAACCAGATAACCTCATTTTACAATAATGCTTTTAACTCAATAGGAGGCGGAGCATTAGCAGGCAAATTTGAAGTATATGATTTTCAGAAAACACCCCTGCCGTTTCAGAATGTTACTTTTCCGCAGACGATCAAGCTGTTTAAATATCTCTACTGGTATTCAAATTCAACTCCGCATCTGTCATTATTAAGCCTCGTTACAAATAACTTTATCGATCCTAACGGACACAAGGGGAAGATAATGTTTTCGATGACATTTGCAGATTCTTCAGCAGATTTTGCAGTGGATGCGCCAACGTTGAGATTATTTCTACCAATCGACTCACTTGGTCAGAGAAGGAGCATTCCGTTTATTATCTCACCGGCCGATATCACTCCTATTGAACCGGGAACTCAATATCCGGCATTACGAACTACCGAAACACTTGGAAGCGTAAGAACTTTTTATTCTGCTTCTACAGCCCAGACCGTGTACAATATTATTGGAAACGGTCCTCCCGGAGTAAACGTTGACGGACCTATTGCATTAATAAATAATGACAAGAGATTATTTTTTATAGGCGTTCCTCTGCATATCGCTAACGGTGGCAGTATGAATGTTAATCAACTTCTGGAAAAAGTATTTTTTGATGAATTTGAGTTAGTACCATGATATCCTTTTTACAGCTAAAAAATAAATCAGTATTCTTTTTTCTGATCTTAATTCTGTTCGGAAATGCTTTTGTTTATGGTCAGGGTAAGGGCAACCTGATCGGGCAGGTTACTGATGCCAAAACGGGCGAAGAACTTCCCGGGGTTAACATAATTTTGAAAGGTACTTACTATGGTGCCGCTACGGATATAAACGGAAAGTTCAGAATAAACGGAATTTCGGATGGTGAATACAATATCCAGATATCGCTTATCGGGTATAAGAAAGTGGAGTATACAGGTTATGAAATTTCGGCGAATAAAACGAAGGAACTGAATGTTAAGCTTGAAGAAACTGTTTTAAGCCTTGGGCAGGATGTTGTTGTGGTTGGAGAAAAACCTCTTATGGATGTTGAAGAAACCCAAAGCAAAAAAAGTATTTCCAAAGAAGACATTGAAAAATCGATTGTAGAAAACATTACAGATGTTGTAACCCAGCAGGCTGGTGTTGTAAAAACAGATAATACTATTCATATACGGGGAGGAAGATCCTATGAGAATGCTTTTCTCCTGGATGGAGTGAATGTACAGGATCCTTTGTCGGGAACCGGGTTCGGACTTGAACTCAGCGCCAATGCTATAGAAGAAGTTGAGGTGATCACCGGCGGATTTAATGCTGAATACGGACAGGCAACCTCAGGTGTTGTAAACGTGAAAACACGTGAAGGCAGTGACAGGTACAGCGGCTATGTTTCCTATAAAAGGGATAACCTCGGTAATCCCGAATCAAACCATGTTTTTAATATCAATATTGCTGAAGCAAATCTCAGCGGGCCTGAACCGATAACATCCACAATTCTGCCGGCCCTGGGCATAAAGATTCCCGGAGAAATGTCATTCTTCGGCAGCTTCCACGCGGGATTCAGTGATGGTATTACGCAGGGTTACTACAAACCGACGGCAAAGCAGCTTTACTCTTCAACCTTCGGTGGAACGAGGTTTGCACCCGAAGCGGAAAACAGCTGGTTCTGGCTCGGTAAACTCTCTTACAAATTTACTCCGACCCTCAAATTCGTATACTCATACAACCAGTCTGTTGATATAAACCAGAATTCTCAGTCATTGCAGACAAATCTTGAGTATGTGGAACCAAGTCCCGGATATCAGTATACATTTCAGAATATCCTCGACCAGGCAAATACCTTTACTCACAACAATGAGTATCATTCATTTACGATGACCCATACTTTAAATGCAAAGACTTTTTATGAACTGAAGTTAAACCATTTTTATACTAACCTGAGAGCAGATGCCAACGGAAATAAATGGAATCAGTATACAGAGCCTCAGGATATTGTCAACTTTCCTATTGAATATTATAATCAGAACAGGGATACAGTTGGTGTCATTCCCGGTGATGGGTTCTGGGACGTCGGCAATCCTTCTACCTGGCGTGACCACTTTTTTAGTGAAACGTCAGTAAAAGGCGATCTCACAAGCTTCTTTGATGAAAAGAATAAATTCAAAGCGGGATTCAACCTTCAGTTCCAGGATATGCAGGTTGTAGACATATATAAGCCATGGGTTGGTACCCTTGGTTTAAATAATGATATATACAGGGTCTTTCCTGCCCAGGGAGCATTTTATGCTCAGGATAATATTAACTTCAGCGGAATGATCTTAAACTTCGGACTTCGATTGGATTACTGGTTCCCGGGTAAATACGTTGACGATGCAGTAAAAAATCCGGACGTCGTAACCATACCAGATGAAATCCGTCAGCGCTATGAGGATGATACATTCTCCTGGTTCGGAGGAAGAAGGTATAAGGCAAGATTGAGTCCCAGACTCGGTATCTCACACCCGGTGTCAGATAACCAGACACTATTCTTTTCTTATGGTCATTTCAGTAAATGGCCGAATCCCCAGTTTGTATATGCAAAGTTGAACCCGTTAAATGCTCAGTCGTCATTTCAGAAGTTCGGGAATCCTGACCTGAATCCTGAAACAACAGTGGCTTATGAACTTGGACTGAAGACTCAGTTTTCTAATGATGATGTTTTAACTGTAACAGCGTACTACAAAGATATATTTGACTACGTAACTACCCGGACTGCCAAAATAAGTTCTGCACGTTTTGCGACAAAGAGTTTTATAACCTACGTCAATTCAGATTATGCAAGGTCACGCGGTCTCGAAATTGAATACAAAAAAAGAGTAAACAAATGGTTTACCGGAGATGCTTCTGCATCCTATGCTATCGTAACAGGAAAGAGTTCATCTCCGGATGAAGGAGTGCTTGTTGCAGAGGGAACCCTGAATGAGAATATTAAAGAATCCTATCTCTCGTGGGACAGACCATTAACTATAAATGTTACCACAAATTTTTATGTGGAAAAGGATAATGCTCTCTTCGGTTTTGGGAACGGCATACTGGACGATTATAATTTTTATGTGCGCCTGTTCTATGAATCAGGTAAGAGATATACGCCTGCAGTGTTTACCGGAAGTTATAATGTCGATGGAAGACCTGAGTATGATTATATACAGAATGACAGGTATACCAAAATTGGTGCTGACTGGTTCTGGGTCGACCTTAATTTTGAAAAATATATTGATCTAAGCGGCCTTCAGTTCTCGGTCTCGGTTGAAGTTAATAATTTATTTGACACAAAAAATTCGGCCATTATAAATCCTGTAACCGGTGAAGCCTATGAAGCAGGTGACAATGTCCCGATATCATGGAATGATCCCCGGTACCCGGATTTACAGGCTCCTATTTCTCCTTATCCTTTTAATCCAGCAAGATACTTAACCAGACGAAATGTGAAACTTGGTGTCAGTCTGAGGTTTTAATAATGAAAAAAGCAATACTTATACTATTTCTACTTACAAGTTTTTTTGAAGCAAGAGCTCAGTTATTTCCTGTGCTTGGTGGTCAGCGTGCGGGAATATCCACCGCACAATTCCTGAAGATTGGAGTCGGAGGGCGGGCCTCAGCACTCGGGGATGCATTTGTTGCAATGGCAAATGATGCATCCGCATTATACTGGAATCCGGCCGGATTATCACAGTTCGATGATAATGAAATATTCTTCTCACATAACGAATGGGTGGCAGATATAAGCCATGATTTTATCGGGGCAGTTTACCATCTCGATGCTAACAATTCTTTTGGAGTGGCGCTGACATCTTTATCAATGAAAGATATGCCGGTTACTACTGAATATGCTCCTTTTGGAACAGGTGAATATTTTGGTTTCGGCGACCTGGCTGTGGCAGTTACTTATTCAAGAAAGATGACAGACCAGTTCAGCTTCGGCGGAACAGTAAAGTATATAGAGGAAACACTTGATAAGCTGAAAATGCGCGGAGTTATGATAGACCTGGGTACTTATTACTGGACAGGATTAGGTACTACCCGTTTTGCAGTGACAGTTTCTAACTTTGGAAACCAGCTGGCTCCTGATGGAGATGTGGTACTGGTCGGGAAAAGGAAAGTCTCTGATTGGCAGTCGTTTTCACCTCCAACTGTATTCCGGATAGGATTTGCGTTTGAACCATATGAAGATGATATGAATAAAATAACCACAGCGATCCAGCTCAATCATCCTAATGATAATAGTGAGAACGTATCTACGGGATTGGAATATACCTGGAAGCAGATGTTCTTCCTCCGTGGAGGATATAAGTTCAATGTGGATGAACAAAATTATACTTTTGGAGCAGGCTTAAAGGTACCGATATCCATTGCACAGTTTACGTTTGATTATGCCTATTCTAATTTTTCAAGATTAGGCTCTGCTCACAGATTTTCAATTATACTCGGTTTATGAAAATGAAGAGAAATTTATTAATTCTGTTTTCTGTATTTATTCTTATACAGGGATGCGACAGGAAATTCAATGTTGACCAGCTTGTTGATCCGAATTCAACTGGTGGAAATATAGGCGGCGATACGGTTTACGTTCAATTGAATCCTGCCTGGGAAGGTTTCGATAATCCCCAGGATATAATGGTCGGAAGAGAACCTTTTATCTATGTGGCAGATACAGATAATGACAGGGTTGTTATGTTAAACCTTGACGGAGATGTTCTTGGATCAAGGAGCATAAAGCATCCTGTTGCCTTAGCACAGGATTATAAACTGAATCTGTTTGTCTGTGCAAAGCTGGATACGGTTATTTCAGGACAATCATTGACATTAAGTGCAGTATATAAGATTAATATGCTGGCAGCAGGACATAATATATCGGGCGCTCCCGCTAAAATTATTTTACCGCGGTCTAACTCCGATATAAATAATCCCGAAAGGGAGTATACCGGTGTATCAGTTTTTTATGATAATTCTTATTTCGTTGCGAGAACCGGTCCTCATAATAATACTTTAATTGATCCTGATAATTCTATACTTTCCTTTGTGGTAAAAGAACTGCCGGATGGCACAGAAAAAGATTCACTGAAGGGAAGAGTCGGGAATATTGATCCTATAGGTGCAGGTGTTTTATCAGCTTATGGAATAAGCTCTATTATATCCTTTAATAAAACAAATTATGATATAATTACCACACTAACCGGGAATACAAACTTCAAGGTTCAGTGGCTTAATTATGTTGAATCCAGGGACTATACCGGTTATCTAAATTATATATCACCTCAAAGCTCTGAACTTATGACACCAAACAGATTTGAGAAACCTGAGGGGGTAACCCTGGATAATGCACAAAATATTATTGTGGCAGATATGGCAAAAGACAGCGTATTCAGGTTTAATCCTTTTGGTGATCTTCTTCAGGCATTCGGAGGTAGTGATGTTTTTGATAAACCTTCAGGCACTGCTTACTTCAATAAAACATTATATATCGCAGATTCGGGGAATAACAGAATATTAAGATTCATATTATCAACGGATATCAGATGACAAAAAAACTTACCTTTCTCTTCGTACTGCTTACTGCACTCACATACTCACAGGTGCCCATTTCAGATATCAGGGTTAACGATTCCAACGGTTCACCGCAGCTGCTGGGACAGTCTGTTACGGTTTCCGGCGTTGTAACATCTTCAAATCAGTTTGGATCAGCCGGACCAGCATCAATACAGGATAATACTGCCGGAATATGTGTTTACGGCAGCGGTTTTCCGGCTGCTGTAAATCTTGGCGATTCGGTGGTGGTTACAGCAGATATAACTCAGTTTAACGGCCTGACGGAGCTGGACTACGACACAACGGCAGGGGCATCGTTCGAAATAATTTCTTCCGGACATCAGGTCGATCCCGAGGTCATTACTATAAGCGATATAAATAATCAGGAATGGAACGGATTTGAAGAATATGAAGGAAAGCTTATCCGTTTAAATAATGTTACAATTTCAGGAAGCGGAAATTTTGCCGGCAATTCAAATTATCCCATAACAGATGCTACAGGTTCTTCAGCAATACGAATAGATAACGATGTTAATACAATTATTGGCACACCTATTCCATCCGGTGAAATTGATATTGTTGGTATACTTCAGCAGTATGATAATTCACCTCCATACAGTTCCGGGTATCAGCTGTTTCCTCGTTTTATTGGTGATCTGGTTTATGATGGTGCGCCATTAATCTTGAATCCTGTTTTTGCATCTGATATTGACACATCTTCTTTTACGGTGTACTTCAATACTGCAAGGAACGGCAACAGCCAGGTTAAATATGGACTGACCCCCGCGCTTGAAATGGATTCGGTTATTATAAATAATGATACGACTTTTCATGCTGTCCCTGTAACTGGTTTACAGCCCGCCACAAAGTATTATTACAAGGCTGTCTCGGATAACTCTTTAGGAAGGAGTGAAAGTTCACTTCAGAATGTTACTACGGCAACTAATGATACCAGTATTGGAAGCATTCATATCTATTTTAATTTCCCGGTTGATACTACAGTAGCTATTCCGGGTAATTCTGCTCAAGGAAACAGCGATTTTAAAGCGCTTCTGATTCAAAGGATAAATGAAGCTCATTATTCAATAGACCTGGCACTTTACAGCTTTTTTGAGATGCAGGACGTTGCAGATGCACTTATCCTTGCTAAAAACCGGGGAGTCAGGATAAGGGTGGTATACGATGCCAGGAATATTCAGAATAGTATGCAGGCCCTGCTAAATGCCGGAATACTGATGAGCCAGCGTCCCTCAAATCTGAGCGGAATTATGCACAACAAGTTTTTTATCTTTGATGCGCGTGACACTATTCCCTCCAACGATTGGCTGTGGACAGGATCCTGGAACGTAACTTCAAATGAACTTAACTGGAAGAATAATGTGGTTGAGATAAATGATCCGGCCATAACAGCTGCCTACCAGACAGAGTTTGAAGAGATGTGGGGAAGCGATAATGATATTCCGAATCCTTCTAATGCCAGATTCGGAAGTCAGAAAACTGATAATACCCCTCACTTCTTTAATATTGGCGGACGTGATGTACAACTTTACTTTAGTCCTTCCGATGGAACAACAAGCAAGATTATAAACACTGTTAATACTGCTAATCAGAGTATTTATATGTCGCTGTACGTATTCACACGCGACGATATCGAACAGAATATACATGTAAGGTATCAAAGCGGTATCACAGATATAAAAGGAGTAATCGACCAGATTAACGTAACCGGATCGGAATTCACCAATCTTTCGGCTTATGCAGATATGTGGCATAATCCTTCACCGACTCTGCACCACAAGTACGGAATTGTAGATGCATCAATGCCTGAAAGCGCTCCTTATGTAATTACAGGTTCACATAACTGGTCATCAGCTGCCGAGAATGACAATGATGAGAATACTCTGATTATACAGGACCTTGATATAGCTAACCAGTATATGCAGGAGTTCAAAAAAAGATATAACGATGCCGGCGGGACAGGTGAGTTTATTGTTCCGGTAGGAGTAGAAAATAATCCGATTAAGAGTTTTAACTATACACTTTACCAGAATTATCCTAACCCGTTCAATCCTGTTACTACGATCAGATTCCAGGTGCCGGTTACGGAGAAAGTTGAACTGAAGGTTTATGATATGCTGGGAAGGGAAGTAATGACCCTCTTTAATAAGGTTGCTCCTGCTGGTATTGTGGATGTGGATTTTAATGCAGGGAACCTTGCCAGCGGAATTTATATTTACCGGATCAAGGCGGGGGATTTCATCGCAGCTAAAAAGCTGATGCTGCTGAAATAAATCTGATTTTAAGCTAAAAAGCCCCGGATTTGCCGGGGTTTTTAGTTATGAAGCTGAATTCTGTATACAGTTTTTATTTGTAAAATCTTAGTCAAATCCTTAAATTTGTAGACTAAATTTCTAAGAATAAGGAATAATAATGAGTGAAGTTAAAGGCAAAATCATACAGGTTATTGGTCCTGTAATTGATATTGAATTTGAAAACGGTCATCTCCCAAGGATATACAATTCAATAAGAATTCCACGTACTACTACCGAAGGTGAAGAAAATAATCTCATTGTTGAAGTTCAGCAGCACCTGGGTGAAGACAGGGTGCGTGCGGTTGCAATGGATTCCACTGACGGTCTGGTCAGGGGAATGGACGCATTCGATACAGGTGAACCGATTTCTGTACCGGTTGGGCCTTCAACATTGGGAAGACTTATAAATGTTATCGGAAACGCAATTGATTCTGAGGGCGAAATTAAAGCCGAAAAAAGATATCCTATTCATCGACCTGCCCCTGCTTTTAAAAACCTTACTACGCAGCAGGAAATTTTCGAAACTGGTATCAAGGTTATCGACCTGATTGAGCCTTATTCCAAAGGCGGTAAAACCGGTCTCTTCGGCGGTGCCGGTGTTGGTAAAACTGTAATTATACAGGAGCTTATTCATAACATCGCCCAGGAACACGGCGGTTATTCAGTATTTGCCGGTGTTGGTGAACGTACCCGTGAGGGTAACGATCTCTGGCGTGAGATGAAGGAATCGGGCGTGCTTGAAAAGACTGCGCTTGTGTTCGGTCAGATGAACGAACCTCCCGGAGCAAGACTTAGAGTAGCACTCACCGGTTTGACAGTCTCTGAATATTTCAGGGATGAGGAGGGAAGAGATGTTCTTCTCTTTATTGATAATATTTTCCGTTTTACCCAGGCAGGATCTGAGGTATCAGCGCTTCTGGGACGTATGCCTTCTGCTGTGGGCTATCAGCCGAACCTTGCTACTGAGATGGGTGCTCTCCAGGAAAGAATTACTTCAACGGATAAAGGTTCTATTACATCTGTACAGGCTATTTACGTGCCTGCGGATGACTTGACTGACCCTGCTCCGGCTGCAGTTTTTGCTCACCTTGATGCAACAACTGTGTTAAGCCGCCAGATCTCCGAGCTTGGTATTTATCCTGCAGTTGATCCCCTTGATTCTACTTCGAGAATTATGGAACCCGGCATCCTTGGCCAGGAGCACTATGATGTTGCACGTCTCTGTAAAGAGATCCTTCAGCAGTATAAAGATCTTCAGGATATCATTAACATTCTCGGTATGGATGAACTTAGTGATGAGGATAAGACTACAGTAAGGAGAGCAAGAAGGATCCAGAGATTCTTCAGCCAGCCTTTCCACGTTGCTGAGCAGTTTACAGGCTTCAAGGGAAAATATGTTAAGCTTGAGGAGACCATCAGAAGCTTCAGGGAAATTATTGACGGTAAGCATGACGATCTTCCTGAATCAGCCTTTATGTATGTTGGAACGATTGAAGAAGCAGTAGAAAAAGCAAAGAAGATGAGTTAATTATGTCAGCTTTAACTATTGAAATAATTACACCGAGCAAGATTCAATTCAAAGGTGAAGTGCAGTCGGTTACAATACCCGGAACTGATGGAAGTTTCCAGGTATTAAAAAACCATGCTCCATTGATGAGTACTTTTGAGATTGGTGAGGTTAAAGTTGTACTACCTGATGGAAAAGAGACTATGTATGCTACAGGCGGCGGTACAGTTGAAGTGCTTGATAATCACGTGCTGGTACTTGCCGATTCCCTGGAGGAAATAACCGATATTGATATTGAAAGAGCACGCAGCGCCAAGGAAAGAGCAGAAAACAGGCTTGCTCATAAAACTGACACAACTGATGTCGAAAGAGCGGAAAATGCCTTAATGCGTGCTATCAACAGACTTAGACTGGTAGAAAAGTATATCAGGGCAGAAGTTTGATTATTGAATATTGAAAATTGCAGATTGAATATTTGATCTGCAATTTTCACTCCTTAAAGCGCAAAATTCCCCGATGAGCAGTCATACCAAATCACAGAAACCCGCATAGACAATAAAGTTCCTATATCCTGATATTCAATTATAGATCTTAAATTTTCAATTATTAATGTATCCGTCGCTCATAATGATGCTGCGGTAGGTGGCAGATTCCGAGATCTGATTCTCGAGGGTTTCATAGTGGTCGATAAGGTAATTCACTCTTTCATTCTCATCCCTTAGAGTTAAAAGCGACTGCTGCTGCTGTAACGAAAGTCCCGATTTTTCAGCAAGTTTAAACGATTTTAATCCCGTCTCCTCATAGTTTCTCCAAAAGGCTTCTTCAAGCTGGAAGTTAGTCTTTTCTATGATCTTCTCGAAAGATTCTCGCAGCTGATCAAGCAGTGAGGGATTAACTTCTGAAGTAAAATCCTCATACTCCGAAACTTCGGCAATCAGATATTTATCCGGGTGAGAGTAAACGTTATCGATAAAAAATCGCCCCCGGCCGACAACTGATATATCGATCTCCCCGTTATCAAATTTCTGCAGAATATCTTCTATCTCTACATAACTGCCGATCTTTGCAAGTTCTTTATCAATCCTGGTAACAATTCCGAACCCGGTCTTTTCATTAAGACACCGGTTTATCATCTTCTTATATCTCTCTTCAAAGATGTGAAGAGGATACTTGGATGCCGGAAATACAACGATGTTTAACGGAAATAATGGAATTTCTTTTGACATTTTGATATATAAAAATGAGGCGGAATTGCTTCCGCCCCGGTTTAACACTTTATTTTGCTTCTTTAAGTCTTCTGGCAACCTCGTCCCAGTTGATAACGTTCCACCAGTTATCTATGTATTCCGGACGACGGTTCTGATATTTTAAATAATCTGCATGTTCCCAAACATCAAGTCCTAATATCGGTGTACCTTTATCATCAGCAACATCCATAATGGGATTGTCCTGGTTTGGAGTTGAAGTGATGGCCAGTTTCCCGTCCTGAATAATAAGCCAGGCCCATCCTGAGCCGAATCTTGTTGCTGCTGCATTAGCAAATTTTTTCTTAAATTCCTCAAACGATCCAAATGAAGAATTTATAGCACTTTCAAGATCACCTTTCGGAAATCCTCCACCATCTTTCTTCATAATTGTCCAGAAGAGTGAATGGTTGTAATGACCTCCTCCGTTGTTCCTGACACCAGCAGGGTGTTTGGATGCATTTTTCAGTATTTCTTCAAGTGATTTGCTCTCAAGATCTGTTCCCGCAACTGCATCATTCAGTTTAGTAACGTAGCCGTTGTGGTGCTTTGTGTAATGAATCTCCATAGTCGTTTTGTCGATATAGGGTTCAAGCGCGTCATATCCATAAGGTAGCTTAGGCAATTCAAATTTTCCCATGTATTTAACCTCCGTGTTTAATTAATGAAATTATAATTTTTAATCTTTATTTCTCAGACCCCAAAAGATTCTCCGCATCCGCAGGTCTTCTTTGCATTAGGGTTATTGAATATAAATCCTTTTCCATTCAGTCCATCGGTAAAGTCGAGTTCTGTGCCCATAAGGTAAAACAAACTCTTTCCGTCAACGAACAGCTTTATTCCTTTATCTTCGATCACGGTGTCACCTTCCTTTGCTTCTGCATCGAATCCGAGGGTGTAGGTCAATCCGGAACATCCTCCTCCTTTGACACCTACTCTTAATCCGTAGTTATCAGGAATGTTGTTTTCGTTCCTTATCTGTACAACTTCTTTAGCTGCTTTTTCTGTTATGTTTATATCGTTCTCAACTTTAGTATCCGGCATTTTCTGTTCCCTTTGTTTTGATTAAAATGAATTTATAAACAATTATTTAAACTTATGATACTTATAAAGGATCGCCTGGGACAGTCGTCACAAATTCGGGATAATTTACAGTCCATCCCTGATCATTGACAGGAATGAATATTGTCTTTTCCTCGAGATAAGCTGCCATTTCTTTTGCAAGCTGATCCGACTCAGCATATGAAATCTTAATCCCTTTCAGTTCAAGATATTTCCTGATTCCGTACTGGAAGTCCCTGTAGAAAAAATTGGATTTATGAAACAGGGGATACCTGGCTTTAAGAAAGTTTAAAAACTGTGCATCTTCAATTTTCAGCAGGCTGAAGTATTCGTTTAGTTTTCCCTGAAGCATTTTTTATCCTATAATTAGTGAATAATATTTTCATGTAAGTTATATGGTGAATTTTTTCTTAGTTTCTTCACCACTTCGATCACTTCTTTAATAACAAAGTTAATTTCTTCTTCCGTATTAAATCTTCCAGGTCCAAATCTCACAGATGATTTTGCAAGTTCTTCGCTTAGACCTATTGCTCTAAGTACGTGACTCGGCTTAAGAGAAGCAGACGTACAGGCAGAGCCCGTTGATACTGCTATATCTCTCAGGTTCATTATAAACTTGTCTGACCTGATGCCATTAAAACATATATTTAAATTATTAGGGAGATGGTTATCCGGATCACCATTCAAACGGATATTTTCAATCTCTTCTGTAAACCTGTTAAGTATCTTCGATCTATATGATGCAATCCTGGTGTATTCCGTTTCAAAACTGGTTGCAGCAATCTCAAGAGCCTTACCAAATCCAACTATACCGGGTACATTTAAAGTTCCTGAACGCAGACCGTTTTCATGTCCTCCGCCCAATATTAAAGGCTTTAGCCGGATTTTTGGCTCCTTCTTCTTAATGTACAGTGCTCCGGTTCCTTTGGGCCCGTAAATTTTGTGAGCCGAAAAGGAAATCAGGTCAGCATTGTTCGCCCTAAACTTAATTTTGCCGATTGCCTGGGAAGCATCAGTATGAAACAGAACATTTTTTTCTCTGCAGATCCGGCCCATAGCTTCGACATCATATACATTCCCAATCTCGTTATTAGCGGTCATTATTGAAACCAGCAGAGTGTCCTTCCTTATTGCTTTTTCCACATCTTCAGGATCTATTCTGCCGCAGCTGTCTACTGGCAGGATAGTCAGCTCAAATCCCCTGGCTTCAAGAGACTTCAGGGAATCAAGCACGGCACTATGTTCAACTGCAGAGGTAATGATATGCCTGCCTTTAGAACTGTAACTTTCAGCAATGCCTGAGTGAGCAAGGTTTATTGATTCAGTTGCCCCGCTCGTAAAGATTATTTCACCCGGTTCTGCCCCTATAAATTCAGCTATTTTTCTCCTGGAGAGTTTTACAGCACTTTCGGCTTCCCATCCGTATGAATGATCCCGGCTGGCTGCATTTCCAAACTTCTCCGTTAGCCAGGGAAGCATAGCATCAAGTACCGCGGGATCGAGGGGGGTGGTAGCCTGGTTATCTAAATATACAGGTAATTTCATACGATGTTATACTTTATAAAATCTGGTTAACTTTCATATTTTGAAAGACCTTATCAATCTCTCTCTGAACCTTTATCAATGGATCTCTGATCATACAGCAGTCAAAATGACTGCAGTCATTTTGAGAACTTTTCTCATTCATACAGTTTGTTATCTGGTAATTATCCTCAATTGCGCTTATTATTTCCATCAGGGATATCTTATCAGGAGTTTTAACAAGGGAATATCCGCCTCTGACACCCTGATATGATGAAATAATGCTCTTCTTTACAAGCTGCTGAAGAACTTTAGCCACTAACTCATATGGAATATCGTAATACTGCGAAATATCCCGGGCAGTTGAATAATTCCCGTTAGAATTGATAGCCAGGTATCTTACGGCCATCAAAGCATATTCGCTCTTTTTGGATAATTTAAGCATTCTTAAATAAGACTATATTGGTCGGATATAAACCTAAGCAAATTGGCAGGAAAAATCAAATTCTGATTTTAGAATCCTACCAAAGAAATGGAATATCTGGCCAGGTCTACTAATGGGGTAAAGTAAATACCAAGAATAAGTATAGGAGCCAGCAGAATAAGCAGCATCACAATATTAGCGAATGATACGTTAATAGCAGGCTTCTCTATTTCGATCTTTACAAGGTACATATTCTTGAGTACTTTAATATAGTAGTAGAGTGAGACGACCGAATTCAGCAGCGCAATGACTGCAACTACGATCATTTTAGCATCGACAAGTGCCATGAAGAGATATAGTTTGCCGATGAAGCCGGCTGTAGGGGGAAGTCCGGTCAGCGATACAAGAAATATTGCCAGGGAGATTCCCAGCCAGGGTGAGGCGTAACCGAGACCTTTGTAGTCGTCAAGCTCTTCAGTTCCAATTTTATTAGCGATAAGCATTACGACGAAGAAAGCTCCGAGTGTCATGAAGGCATAAACACCGAAGTAAATCAGAATAGCGGTAAGACCCTGGTCGGACAAAACCGCAAGCCCTAGCAAAATATAACCAGCATGAGCAATACTGGAATAAGCAAGGAGACGTTTCATATTACTCTGCCACAATGCGGCAAAATTGCCAAGGGTCATAGTGAGGATCGAGATAACTATTATAAATGATTTCCAGTCTATAAGATTAACCAGGTGCCAATAACCATTCTGGTCAACACCAATTACAAATGTTATCCTGATAAACCTTATCAGCAGAGCGAAACCGGCTGCTTTACTGGCTATCGAAAGATAAGCGGTTATTGTAACAGGAGCTCCTTCGTAAACATCGGGAGTCCAGAAATGGAAAGGTGCAGCAGAGATCTTATAACCTATTCCCGTGAAGATCAACAACCCGGAAATCAGCATTGTAAGAGTATTGAAACTACCGTTCTGAAGTATAAGGTTGATTTCATAAATATTAGTGGATCCGGTCATACCGTAAAGCAATGAAATTCCGAATAACATGATTCCACTGGCTACGCTTCCATAAATAATATATTTTAAGGAGGCTTCACTGTTTCTGAGCGAGGTCTTTGTAAAACCGGCAAGCACGTAAGATGATAAAGAAACAAGTTCAAGCGACAAATAGATCAGAATAAGATCGGCGGCTGTGATCATAAAAAACATTCCGAGGATCATTCCGAAGATCAGACTATAATATTCGCCATGCCTGTCCATACTCTGTGCTACTTCGTCTGAATTTACAGAGAAATAGACTATAAAGAGAGAGGAGAGGATTACAATAAGTTTGAAGAATGCACCGAATGAATCAACAGCGATAAGTCCCGAACCTCCGTGTGGACTGCTTGCAAAAGTACTTAAGCCGAACTGGTCAACTACAAAGTATCCGGCAACCAGCAGTCCTGCAAGGGAAATGAACGGGAGCAGTTTCTTATTTTTATCCATTATCAGATCAACTACAACAATTACCACAAGTGCAGCCGAAATGGCAAGTTCAGGTTTAATCAGATAAAGACTTTTAGTTATATAGCTAAGATCCATCATTTTTCAATTTCCGTTATAATATCTTAGAATGATGCCAACTGACTATAAATAGTCTGTGCATGTGCCATAAATTTAACCATCGCATTTACGGATGCATTCATCAGGTTCAACATAGGAGCCGGGTATACACCAAGGAATATTACTATAACACTTAATGGAACGAGCATTGCATATTCCCTGAATGTAAGGTCTTTAAGTGATGACCATTTTTCTTTCAGGTTACCGAGGTATACGCGCTGGAATGTCCAGAGCATATAGCCTGCGCCCAGCAGAATTCCTAATGTTGAGATGATAGTGAGAACACGAATACCCTCAGATCCAAATGCGCCCAGGAAGACGAAGGCTTCTGAAACGAAACCGCTTAATCCCGGCAGTCCTATAGCTGCAAAGAAAGCTAATGTTGTGAAGCCGGAGTAAATCGGCATCTGGTTAGCAAGTCCTCCGAATTCTTCAATACCTCTGGTATGTGCACGGTCGTAAATAACGCCGACAATAAGAAAGAGCATTGCTGTAATTGTACCGTGGTTGAACATCTGGAGGACAGCGCCTGAGATCCCGAGTGTATTAAGCGAAGCCATTCCCAGCATTACAAATCCCATATGAGATACAGATGAGTAGGCAATGAGTTTCTTGAAATCTTTCTGAGCCATTGCGCACAATGCCCCATAAAGAATGTTAATCATACCAAACAGTGCTATATACCATACAAGCTGCTGCGTGATCTCCGGAAACATCGGGTAGCAGATCCTCAGGATTCCGTACGTTCCCATCTTAAGCAGAACGCCTGCAAGTATGACGCTTATAGCTGTCGGGGCTTCAACGTGAGCGTCGGGCAGCCACGTGTGGAACGGGAACATCGGTATTTTAATAGCAAAACCAATAAACAGGGCAATGTAGGCTATAAATCTCAGGTTTGCCGGATTCAGCGGTGAAAGAATACCTCCTGCCGTGTAATTTGCCGTATCCATCATTGAGAGCATATTGAATGTGAATATTCTTGTACCGTCTGCCATAGTTTCCATAGTACTGAAGTACAGGCCAATCATTACCAATAAGATGAAAACACTTCCGAGTAATGTATACAGGAAGAACTTAATGGCTGCGTACTCTCTCCTTGGACCTCCCCAGATTCCGATCAGGAAGTACATCGGGAGAAGCATCAGTTCCCAGAAAATGTAGAAAAGGAAGAAATCGAGTGCAACGAAAACTCCCATCATTCCTGTATCGAGCAGAAGGAATAAGGCAAAGTAGCCTTTAACCGACTTATTTATATTCCAGGAGGATAATGTTGCCACAAACGTTATTATCGCCGTCAGCAGCACCATCGGGACACTTAGTCCATCTATTCCAAGGAAATAGTCTATTTTGATTTTACCAATCCAGGCAAATCCGCTTATATCAATCCATCTGAACTTTTCTATGAACTGGAATGATGAAGCATCGTTTATTCCTCCGGCAGCATAGTTATAATTTGCGAGTATAACAACTGCAAGGACTAGCTGTATACTGGTAATCAGGAGAGTCAGACTCTTAATTACCTGTGATTGCGTTTTGGGCAGGAACATAATTATGAGCATGCCCAGAACAGGGAGGAAGGTTATTATCGAAAGAATAGGGAAGTTTTCCATCATATTACCTGATAAATTTCTACCTTAAAATGACTTAAATAAAAACAATAAAATTACTAACGAGAATATCACCAATACGATATAGGTCTGAACCTTACCCGTCTGGAATCTTCTGAAAATTAATCCAACAAATCCGGAGAGGTAGGCCATAAAGTTTACAAGTCCGTCAACCACAACGTTATCGAATCTCCCGCTGAACCTTGACAAACCTTTTGTAACAGAAGCAGAACCATTAACGATTCCGTCGATAAAGAACAGATCAAACCAGGCGAGGAATTTGCTAAGCCCGATTGTGCCTGCAACGAATGTTGCATAGTAGAGTTCATCGAAATACCATTTATTCAGCGATAGCAGGTACAGGGGCTTTAGTTTCTCTGCAAGTTTATCGGCGCTTATTTTCTGCCACTGATACATTGAATATGCAAGCAGTATTCCGAATCCTGCGAGGAAGAGAGAAAGGAACATTGCAGGATAATGAACGTGATGCATTGCTTCAGTATACGCTGAAGAGAAAATCACTGCGGGTTCTTCCACTTCTACTTGCTGTCCTACATCCGCTTTTATGTCTGTTTTCATAAAATCGTAACGTGCGTTATCGGGAACAGACAGTTCCGGAACCTTAACCCACTTCGACATCAATGGACCGGCTTCCGGGTTAAACGGGTTAGGAGTGTACCAGATAAAGATCGAAAGCATTGAAAGCACAACCAGGGGCATTGCCATTGCGAACTTAGATTCATGTGCATGATCGTATTTTTCCTGGTTGCGTGGCTTGCCATGGAATGTCAGTATCAGCAATCTGAACATATAGAATGCGGTCAACGCTGCCACGAAGAATCCTACTACCGGGAAGAACCAGTGTCCGGTCAGCGAAGCAAAAGCATAGGAACCGGCAAGTATACCATCCTTACTGAGGAATCCTGATGTTAGAGGAATACCAGAAATTGCCAGTGATGCGATAAGGAATGAAGCATAAGTAATCGGCATCTTCTTCCTTAGTCCGCCCATCTCCCTTATATCCTGTTCATGATGCATTGCATATATTACCGAACCGGAATCAAGGAACAAACAGGCTTTGAAAAAAGCATGCGTTATTAAATGGAAGAATGCAAACTGGTATGCTCCAACTCCAAGCGCCATGATCATATATCCAAGCTGACTCACAGTAGAGTATGCAAGAACTTTTTTAATATCGGTCTGAGTTAATGCAATTGTTGCAGGTATCAGGGCACTGAGCGCACCGATTATAGCAATGAACAGAAGCGCATCGCCGGTCAGCATTGTAAATACCCTGGTTACAAAGAATACACCGGCGGCAACCATCGTTGCTGCATGTATAAGAGCACTAACCGGGGTAGGACCTTCCATAGCGTCAGGCAGCCATACATGAAGAGGGAACTGTGCTGATTTTCCGATAGCACCGCAGAAGAGCAGAATTCCTGTTACTGTAAGCCAGAATTCGCTGTTAAAGGGAAGCTGCCCGTTTGAGATCGCCAGAAATATTTTATCAAAAGTGAAAGTATGATAAGTGGAATACAAAATCAGTATTCCTGCAAGCATTCCGATATCACCGATCCTGTTTACCAGAAAAGCTTTTTTACCTGCGTCTGAAGCACTTTTCTTTTCATACCAGAAACCAATCAGCAGGTATGAAGAAATACCTACAAGCTCCCAGAAGATATACATCATGAAAAAGTTATGGGTCAAAACGATTCCGCTCATAGAAAAGACGAACAATCCCAGGTATGCAAAGTACCTGCTGAATCTATTATCGCCTTCCATATAAATGATGGAAAAAATGTGAACCAGAAAACTGATCAGAAATACCGCCATAATCATAATTACCGAAATATTATCCAGCAGTATTCCCAGTTCGATCTTTAATTCACCAAGTAAAGGAATATTTCCCAGGTTAACCCACACGAACTCAGCAGTAATATTTGAATTTAAGTAGGTAGACAGTTTTACTGATAGAAGTATTATTGTAAAAACAAATCCAAGACCCACAGTAAATATCTCAAACCAGTAGACTGCTTTGAATTTCTTCCCGAAGAAAAGAGTTACAATAAATCCGAGGAGGGGAAGAAACAGAACTGCAGTTGCAAGCTGTATTAAAGTTGATTCTGCCATACTATTCAATCTTTCAATCTGTCTATTTCATCAACATTTACAGTTGAGAAGGTTTTATAAATATTTAATACTATTGCGAGAGCAATCGCGGCCTCGGCGGCTGCCAGCACGATGATAAATAATGCCATTGCCTGTCCGTTATATCCGAAGTTGCCGAATTTGGAAAAAGCAATAAAATTGATATTCGCTGCATTCAGTACAAGTTCTACACCCATTAGGACCATAACGGCATTTCTTCTTGTGACAATACCGAAGAGGCCGAATGAGAAGAGGAAGATACTGATAATTAAAAAATGATTAAGACCTATGTTTTCCATGATTTACCTGCGAGCTATTGAAGCTGCTCCTAATAATGCTATTAAAAGAATTATTCCCAGAAGTTCGAATACAATAACATATTCCTGCAGAAGTAAAGTACCAATGGTTCCTGCGTCTGGAAGCGGTACATTTGCAGGAAGAACTTTCCAGTTTGTGTTAAATGCAGATGATAAAAGGAGTCCTGCAAATAATCCCACACCTATAGCAGCAGGAAGCATCTGCATTGTTCCTGTTTTTATCTGAACATTCGTGATCTTGTTTGTAAGCATAACACCGAAGATGAGGAGTATAAGTATGCCGCCTACATAAACAATAAGCTGTACTATTGCTACGAAATCTGCTCCCAGCAGGACGTATATACCTGCAACACCAAAGAATGTAAACAACAGGAAGAAAGCTGAATGAACGATGTTCCTGGTAGTTACAACGAAGAATGCAGATATCAGGGTTACTGCAGCGAAGAGATAAAAGATTATATCGTATATATTCATCTTAAAAGATCTTTATTTAATTAGCACTTCCGGAATTTTCCGGGGGTTTGTTTTCTTTTTTATTCTCGGTTTTCGGTTCTGTCTTCGGCTCAGCTTTCGGGGCCTCAGCTTTTTCTGCTGCGGCCTTAGCTGCTGCGGCTGCTTTTTCGGCAGCTGCTTTTGCTTTCTGCGCAGCCTTTTCAGCCTCCATCTTTGCGAAGTTCTCTTTCTTTTCCTCAATTTCCTGCGAGGTAAGAGTAACAAAATCGTAAACAAGTTTATTCCTGTCGTATTCTGAAAATTCGTAGACGTCAGTCATATAAATACATTCAGTGGGGCAGGGGAATACGCACAGCTGGCAGAAGCAGCATTTTGCAATATCTATATCAAATTTAGTTACCCAGAGAGCTTTTTTCTTTCCGTTTGAAGTCTTACCGAGATCCTCTGCAGGAAGACTTTTAACGGTTTCTATTTGAATACAATTAACGGGACAGGCTCTTGCACACTGGTCGCAGCCTATGCAGTCATCCATATTCACATACAGCCGGTTTCTTTCTCTTTCAGGAAGATCCGGTCTTACATCGGGATACTGTATGGTTACTGCAGGAACAAACAGGTGTTTGAATGTTACTTTCATTCCGATAAGAACTGTAACTACTCCCGTCCATACATTTACTAAATATTGTTTCATAATTTTTTAGAGTACGGTTATTAAGCCAACGATTAAAAGGTTAACAAAAGCTATAGGAATTAAATATTTCCAGCACATTGCCATAAGCTGATCCACGCGCAGCCTCGGAAGTGTCCATCTCAGCCACATCTGTACAAAAACAAAGAATATTCCTTTAGCTGTGAACCAGAAAAACTGTTCAATAGGAACCAGCCAGTGAATACCGAGAGTATTCCCGAGATAACCGAAAGGTGACTGGTATCCGCCGAAGAATATTGCAGCGACTATAGCAGAAACAGCAAACATATTGGCATATTCAGCCAGGAAGAACATTGCGAACTTCATTCCCGAATATTCGGTATGGTAGCCTGCAACGAGTTCAGACTCAGCTTCGGGTATATCAAATGGTGTCCTGTTAACTTCGGCAAGGGTAGATAAATAGATTATTACGAAAGCAACAATCATCAGGGGGATAAATACAAATTTGCTGATGCCGAAATCGGGTCCGCCGAAAATTATCCAATTCCAGAAATAGCCTGTCTGCATTTCACTTAATGTATAAAGGTTAAGTGTTCCGGTCATCATAACTATCGTAAGGACGACAAGCATTGTGGGAATTTCATAGCTGATAATCTGGGCCGCTGATCTCATCGCTCCAAGCAGCGAATATTTATTGTTCGATGCCCAGCCTGCCATAAGAATACCCGCAACAACGAGTCCTGATACAGCCACTATGTAGAAAAGTCCCAGGTCGATGTTAGCACCTATGAAAGCGCCGGAGAAAGGAATTGCTGCAAAAACAGCATAACTGCCGGCAAAAACCAGGGCAGGGGCTATGTTAAATAAAGGCTTATCAGTTCCTTCGGGAACAATGTCCTCTTTCTGCACAAGCTTTAATATATCCGCTACGGTCTGAAGGATACCATGGTACCCTACTCTCATCGGACCAAGCCTGTCCTGCATATGAGCGGAAACTTTTCTTTCCAGCAATACCGCAAACAGGGCGAAGGGGAGAATAAAAACAAAAAGCGGCAGAAGGCTCATTATGAACGCTGATAGAGGCGCGCTTCCTGTCCAGTTAAAGAGGATATCGTAAATCATCTGTCGACCTCTCCTAATACAATATCGATACTTCCTAGAATTGCAATTACGTCAGCAATCATATGACCTTTACAGAGTTCATTCATTATGCCAAGATGCACGAATGAGGGGCCTTTGACCTTTACCCTGAAAGGATTTACAGTTCCATTGCTGATTATGAAATAACCAAGTTCACCGCGGGGATTCTCAACCCGGGCATAAACCTGACCAACCGGAGGTTTAATTCTTTTCGGAATGGCTGAAGCAACATCCCCTTCAGGGATCTGATCCAGCGCCTGTTCAATTATTCTAAGACTCTGTTCCATTTCCAGCACTCTCATATAATACCTGTCCCAGCAGTCGCCTGTAGTTCCCATCTCACCTTTACCAATGGGAATATCAAAATCGAATTTGTCATAAACTGAGTACGGGTCGTCTTTCCTCAGATCCCATTTCATTCCGCTCGCTCTCAGGTTTGGACCGGAAATTCCGAAATTAATTGCAGTTTCAAGAGGAAGAACACCGACATTTGCAGTCCTTTCAATGAAGATCCTGTTGCCTGTCAGAAGATCGTTGAGTTCTTTTATCTTGGGTCTGAAGTAGGGAATGAATTCTTTAGCCAGTCTTATAAAATCGGGATGAAGGTCATGAGAAACACCGCCGGGCCATATATAATTGTATAGTAGTCTTGCTCCCGAAACCAGTTCAAAAAGACTCAATATCTTCTCACGGTCCCTGAAGCAGAAAAGAAATGGAGTCATTGCACCTATATCAGCTCCGTATGTACCAAGTGCTACAAGGTGAGAAGCTATTCTCTGGAATTCACCCATGATCACGCGGATATATTCAACTCTCTCCGGTATTTCGATTCCCAGCAGCCTTTCAACGGCCACGGCGTAACCAAATTCATTGTACATCGAAGCAAGATAGTCCATCCTGTCTGTGTATGGAACAACCTGCGGATAGGTCATTGCTTCTGCATGCTTTTCAAAACAGCGGTGAAGATACCCTATATGCGGACGAACTTCTTTAATTATTTCACCTTCAAGAGTAAGTTCCAGTCTTAGCACACCGTGAGTTGAAGGGTGCTGAGGACCCATGTTCAGGACCATCTCTTCAGACCTTAATCCGTTCGGGTTTACTTCTTTTTGTGCTTCAACAATCATTATTTAATTTCCAAAAACAATTATTTCGTTATGATCAATTTCTTAATAGGGGACTTTCATTCCCTGGTAAAACTCAGGGTTCTTATAATCCTTTCTAAGGGGGTGTCCGGCATCCCAGTCGTACGGCATCAGTATGCGTCTCAAATCAGGGTGATTCAGGAAATTGAATCCAACCAGGTCATATGCCTCTCTTTCATGCCAGTCGGCACATCTCCACACTTCGGCAACAGACTCTAGTTCCGGATTTTCGCGCGGTACAGAAACCTTAAGAACAACTTTATGCTTCAAAGAAGTTGATTCAAGGTGGTAGAATACACTTAATGTACCGCCCGTAATAGTAAAAGTACCGTCTTCGGCTGTTTTCTTTTCACCGTTGTCATCATCTACGCCGGAGAGGTTCATAAGATTATCAAAGAGCAGCTCCTCGGTATCTCTGAGGAAGAAACAAACATTATTAATTTCAGCCGGTGTTACTGAAAAATAAGACTCAACCGGCTGGTCAGTGACAAGATCACTTACAGCATCGCCGAATCTATCCTTCAGAATATCGAAAATTTCTTGTGTAGATTTCATGCTGATTTCTTTACTATGGATTCATTACGGATTTTTTCCTGCAGCTTTAACAATCCCTCTAATAAAGCTTCAGGACGGGGAGGACAACCCGGAACATAAACATCAACGGGTATAACTCTGTCAACTCCTTTTAAGACGTGATACCCATGCTCCCAGTAAGGACCGCCGCAATTTGAACAGCTGCCCATTGATATCACATATTTCGGATCAGGCATCTGCTCATACAATCTTTTAACGCGCAGAGCCATTTTAAGTGTTACTGTTCCGGAAATAATAATTACATCTGACTGACGGGGTGAGGGGCGTGGGATAACGCCAAACCTGTCGAAATCATAATGCGAAGCTGAAGTAGCCATCATTTCGATTGCACAGCAGGCCAGTCCAAATCCGACCTGCCAGACAGAAGAGAGTCTGGCCCAGTTAAGAAGATCTTCAACTTTGGTTACAACAATATTTCCGTCGTTTAATTGTTTGTCTAGTAGTCCCATTTTCGTTTTCTGTTAATAGTGTTAAACAACTTCGTCGGTTACAATTTCCTGCTTAACATCGGCCTTCTTCTTAAGAACCGGTGGAACAGGTTTAGGACGGGCCCATTCGAGATCGCCCTTACGCCATTCGTAAGCCATGCCGAGTCCAAGAAGGATCAGGAAAATTGCGCCGACCAGAAACCCTCCCATACCGAAGTTTCTGTATACAAGAGCCCAGGGTACAAGCAGAACAACTTCCACATCGAAGATGAGGAAGATTAGGGCGACAACATAAAACCGTATATTAAATTTAACCCAGGGTGAACCCTCAATATTCTCACCGCACTCATAAGTTAAAAGCTTTTCTTTGGTTGGTCGGGCAGGACGGATAAGCTTTGCCGCGGAAACGGCTACGATAACGAAAAGGATTGCTGTGAGTATAAAAACGAATATCTTGCCGAATTCTGTTATCATAAAATTAAATTTTTGTGGTCAAAATTAACACTACGGGTAAGTAATGTCAATAAATTCAACAGTTAGAAATTTGCTATCTGTGGGCAGCAAATATTTTCAATGCCGCGGCATTTTCAATATATATGCCATTCGCATTACAAGCTTAAAGTGTTGAAATACATTCGATATTCGGGAATTTTATCAATATTAAGATGATTGGATTTTTTTCTTTTCTCAATTGGGAGAAAAAGGAGGCAAATAAAGTTGAATAATGCAAAAGTAACTTAAGATTCTCCTGAGATCGGATGGTTATATAGATAATCCCGGATTAAGAGATATCCGGAGAAAAACCTTCCGGACGCAGGGGATATTGGATTAACCTGCTGCACAGGATTTAAGAATGAAGCCAGGCGAGAAAGATCACGATAATCAACACTTATCGATATATATGTTGTATTAATTGATTATAAATCGAATTACAGGTATATTTTCAATCTAAAAAAATGTAATCGTTGCTCGTCCGGTCTGCTTGTTTAAACCTTTCCTTCCCTGACCGGGGATACCCAGGAAAAGTGCATTAACTAATTCCGGAATTATAAGGGTTTGATGAATTTAACTAAACAATATATAATACAGGCAATAGCTAATGCTGCCAATAGTCTGAGGTTAAGTACCCAGAAGATTGAAGTGGTTGGACTTCTGAAAGAACTTGTCCTGAAATCAGAGGATCTTGAAGCTGATATTATAAAGATGAAAAAGATTACCCAGTTCTCTACGCTTGCTATCAGACTCAGTGAGATTTATAATTTTCTAAGCCAGTCTCAGGTCGACATGAACAAACTCTCGGAGAAATTCAGAGAGCACAGCCATTACTTAATTAAAGATATTAATAATATGCTTGAAAACGTGGGACCGGCGAATTTCAAAGAAGCCGTTGATGTTCTTTATAATAAAAATAAACCTGACAGCAAAGAAGAGATAAATATTGATCTTTCGAAACGTACTGCAGGGGATATTACATTTGAGCAGGATGAAAGGGAGTCCATAAAAGAAAAGATCATAATGGATGAAGAAAAAGAGGATGATATCTTTTTCCAGAATTATGAGTCCACCGTCCTGAAACCGATCAAACCCCTTGATGCTATGCTTAAAAATCTGGCTGAGGGAGAAGCAGACGAAGCAGATATCGTTAGTTTTGCAGACACTTTAACACATAATGCGGAAGTTTCCTCCCGGGCCGGATTCGAGATTATCGCCAATATGCACAAGATTACTGCAAAGGCTTTAAGATTAATTAATAATAAAATCCTTACCCCAGATAAAGAGATTGTCGAATCTATGCGCGCATGCCTGATAGTTATTGTAGCAGTTGTGCGGGGCAAGGAAGTAGATATAACTAACTATCTCAACCGTGCAGAGGAATTCGGTGAGAGGATTGATTCAATAACCATGAAGGAAAATATCCATAAATGAATTTGTACGCAGTAATAATGGCCGGGGGAGTCGGTTCAAGATTCTGGCCCAGAAGTAAGAAGAGAACACCAAAACAGCTGCTTAATATTTTTGGAACAAATACAATGATACAGGAAACAGTAGAACGCCTGAACGGTATTGTTTCAGATGAAAATATTTTCATTATTACTAACAGAGTTCAGAGAGATGAAATCATAAAGCAGCTGCCTGATATTCCTAAGGAAAACATAATTGAGGAACCTTTCGGCCGGAACACCGCAGCCTGCATCGGTCTGGCCTCAATTGTAGTAAAGTCCAAATGTTCAGATGCTGTTACACTTATACTGCCTGCTGATCATATAATTAAAGATCTGGATGAATATCACAGTACCCTTAAAGAAGCAGCAGAGTTTGCCGATAAGTCTAAGGGACTGGTTACTATAGGTATAAAACCTTCAAGACCCGAAACGGGCTATGGGTATATTCAGATGGAAGAGGATGAGGTAGCCGACCATATTCACAAAGTATATACTTTTGCCGAAAAGCCGAATTATGCTACCGCAGTAAGATTCCTTGAGAGCGGCGATTTCTACTGGAACAGCGGTATGTTTATCTGGCATGTGGATGCAATTCTGAGTGAAATTGAAAAATATATGCCTGATCTGCATGAAGGACTTGAGGAACTGAAGCCATCCCTGGGCACCCCGGGATTCGGTGATTCTCTTGCGAATGTATATGGTAAACTGCGGAATATTTCTATTGATTATGGTATTATGGAAAAATCCCAGAATGTTTACCTCATTAAAGGAGAATTCAGCTGGAGCGATGTGGGAAGCTGGGAGGAAGTTTACCAGCTTTCAGGTAAAGACGAAAACGGTAATGCTGTTGTAGGCAATATCTTTACGGAAATGACAGTTGATTCGTATATATACTCGCCTGATAAATTTGCTTCGGTTATCGGAGTTGATAATCTTATAATTATAAATACCAATGATGCTTTGCTTGTTTGCAGGAGAGATAAAAGCCAGGATGTTAAAAAGATTGTGGACCATCTTAAGATTAACAAACTGACGGAATATTTATAATAACACCGAAAGTAATTCTCTGAAATCTGTCCTATGAAAAAACTCTTAACAGAGAAAGACATATACAACGCAGCAAAGGAAAGTGAAATTATCCTCGTTGGAAAGGATGATATTCTTACACCCTCGGCAAAGGATAAGATAAAAGAACTGGGGTTAAATGTGGTTGACAGAGATGAGGCGGAAAAGCTCGGGGATGAAACTTACAACCTTACCAAAACAACCAGACGGAACAGGATTGTACTTGGGAGTGATCATACAGGCTTCAGGACAAAGAATACGCTCACAAAAGTGCTCACGGAAAAAGGGTTTCATCTTATCGATGTAGGCACATATGATGAAAAGTCGTGCGATTATCCCGATTTTGCCTACGCCGCTGCAAAAAAAGTCCAGGAAGGTGAAGCTGATTTCGGAATAGTTATCGATGCAACCGGCATCCCTTCAGCAATTACAGCAAATAAGCTCAACGGAATAAGAGCTGCCACTTGTTATAATGAGTTTTCCGCAAGGAGTGCAAGAGAACACAATGACGCCAACATACTTGTGCTTGGCGCAAAAGCACTGGGTGAGGAAAGCATCAGGTCCATTCTTGAGGTCTGGCTTAGTACAAAGTTCGGGGGAGGCAGGCATCAGAGACGGCTTGACAAGATCACCAGCATTGAGAAAAAATACAGGTGAAAATCAGGGTTGATTCAATCACTCGATTATTTATTTATATTTTTTTAATTTTCAGATGTAATTATAAACTTTATTTGATTACGGCTAACATCGGCCTTCCATATTTACCATCATTCAACTTTAACGCTCATTTTGATGGAAAACCTTAAGGAATAAAATGTGTTTGTAACTAATGCCCCGGTCGCCGGAACAATTGAACTCGAAAACCAGATCTTTCTTCTAAAAATTTATTCTCCCGAGATTGCCTCCATTATAAAACCGGGACAATTCCTGAACATTCGTGTTTCAACTTCCTATTACCCTCTTCTTCGGCGTCCTTTCAGTGTCTGCGATGTTGAAGGCGATCATTTCTTTATTATGTTCAATGTATATGGAGAGGGAACAAGGCTGCTTGCCGGGAAACACCAGGGAGAAATGATCGATATACTTGGACCCCTGGGCAATGGATTTAGTCTTACGGATGACTATGATACCGCTGTAATCGCAGCAGGAGGACTGGGTGCTGCTCCGTTCCCATATCTAACCAGGAAGATTCCCGAAAACAAAGAGATTATCACTTTTGTGGGAGGTAAATCTCATTCAGATCTTATAAAACATGGTTTGCGGAATATAAACCTGTCTACCGATGACGGTTCTGAAGGATATAAAGGAACTGTGGTGGAATTGCTTTCCTCAAAGCTGCCTGACCTGAATGGCAAAAAGTTAAAAATTTTCGGCTGCGGACCCAACGCTATGCTGCGAGCGTTGAAAGAATTAGCTGTTGCGAATGATATAAACTGTGAGGTCTCTACGGAGTGTGCTATGGCCTGCGGATTCGGTATCTGCCAGGGATGTCCCATCGAATCTACAGAGCAGCAGGATAAATTTCTTCTCGTGTGTAAAGACGGCCCTGTCTTTAATGTGAAGGATGTGGTTATATGACGAAGCCCGACCTCAGTGTAAAAGTAGGACCAATGACTTTCAGAAACCCTGTTCTGCTGGCTTCGGGAACGGTCGGTTACGGAAATGAAATATCTGAATTTATCGACCTCAATAAAATTGGCGGGATTGTTACAAAATCATTAAGTTTAAAGCCCAGAAAAGGAAATCCCCCGCAGCGTATTGTTGAAACTCCTTCCGGAATGTTAAATGCAATAGGTCTTGCTAACGTAGGCGTTGAAGAGTACATTAAGACAAAGATCCCTTTTATTGAAAAATATGATGTCCCCCTGATATGCAATATTGCTGCCAGTTCCATAGAAGAATATGTGGAATGCACAAAGATACTGACTGAGCAGAAAGCAGTGGATGCATTTGAGATAAATGTTTCCTGTCCCAATGTAAAAGAGGGAGGTCTCCAGTTCGGAAATAATGTAAGTGCCGTTGCAAAGATAACCGACCGTGTAAAAGCAGCTACAAACAAACCGGTTATTATTAAGTTGTCACCGAATGTTTCATACATCTCTGAATTTGCTAAAGCAGTTAAAGATTCGGGAGGAGATGCTGTTTCGGCAATAAATACGCTGGTAGGTACAGCATTCAACATTTTCACGAAGAAACCTAAGATAAAGAATGTGAACGGAGGACTCTCAGGTCCTGCAATCAAACCGGTCGCACTTGCTAAGGTTCTTGAAATAAAACAGAAGGTAGATATCCCTGTCATCGGAATAGGCGGAATAATGAACTGGAAAGATGTGGTGGAATTTATGATAGCGGGTGCATCAGCAATCCAGATCGGGACATTGAATTTTATAGATCCGACAGCACCGATGGAGATTATCAGGGAACTTGAAGAATATTGTGAGGACTCAGGAATAACAAATATATCTGAACTCACCGGTTCATATAACATATAAAAATGGAAATCAGTTCAGCTTTAGAAAAGTTATATTCACTTCACCAGTTTAATATTAAACTCGGTCTGGATAATATTACTTCTTTTCTTAAACTTATCGGAAATCCCCAGTCTAAACTGAAGGCCTTTCATATTGCCGGATCAAACGGTAAAGGAAGCACGGCGGCCTTCGCTGCGAGTATGCTGCAGGAGCTGGATTATAAAGTCGGCCTCTATACATCCCCACATTTCGTGAGGTTTAATGAACGTGTCAGGATAAACGGAGAAGAAATACCAGATGATTTTATTGCGGGCTTTGTTTCTTCCTATGAGAAGGAAATTGATGAAACAGGTCTCACGTTCTTCGAAGTCACTACGGCTATTGCCTTTCAGTATTTTGCCGCAAATGATGTAGATTACGCGGTAATTGAAACCGGACTGGGAGGGAGGCTTGATGCCACTAATGTGCTGAACCCGCTTGCGGTGATCATAACGTCGGTAAGTCTTGAACATACCCAGATACTGGGGGATACTTTAGAAAAAATTGCTTATGAAAAGGCCGGCATAATAAAAAGAAATTCAAAAGTATTTACAGGTAAGCTCGATGAACGCGCTGTTGATGTGATACAGAAAAAATGCGCTGAGTACGACGATGAACTGTTTATGATAGATGATTACATCCTTGAAAAAGGGGATATGCTTGAGCTTTACACAGAGGAAATTGAGCTGGATGACTGGCGGATGCCCCTTAAGGGCAATTATCAGAAATACAATGCGGCGCTTGCCGCCCTGGCGGTTATAAAGACTCTTGACGTGACCAGTTTCCACCAAATTGAAAACGGGATCAGACTTGTAATTTCTAACACAGGAATTCAGGGACGTTATGAGTATTATAGAAAGGGTCCGGATATCATTTTCGATTCGGCACACAACCCTGATAGTCTCAATAATTTTATTTCCGAATTCAGAAAAGAACAGAACAGGTACAGTAAAAAAGTATTATTATTTGGAGTAATGAAAGACAAAGCTATAGATGAGATGCTTACTGCTGCTTCAGAGATTTTCGATGAAATTCACCTGTGCCGTGCAAGGTATGAAAGGGCGATGCCCGCGGAGGAATTAGCCTTAATAGCTGAAAAACACAATCTAAAAGGAATAATAGAAAACAATCCTTCAGAATTTGTGAAGGAATTTGAACGAAGGGAACAAAACGAATGTCTGGTTGTAACGGGTAGTATGTATCTGATCGGGGATATAAAATCTGACCTGATTTTATCGGGCATGGCTTGACATTTTTTTTAATTAGCGCTAATTTTCATATAAACCTCTTGTTCCTTTCAAAAGACAATTAAAAAGAGTAAAAATATAACCCCTAAACATTTCCGATAATTGTATTCAAACACGCAAATAATAACTAAGATATTTACTTAACTAATCTTTTAAGGTCGTATTATGCCAATGGATATTTCCGAACTGAAATCCAAAAAAATCGTTGAATTAAACCAGATAGCCAAAGAGCTTAACATCTCAGGCTATTCTGATTTAAGAAAACAGGAACTTATATTTAAAATCCTGGAAGGCCAGACAGCCAAGGACGGACTTACCTTCTCAAAGGGTGTTCTCGAAGTTCTTCCCGATGGATATGGATTTTTGCGTTCGTCTGATTATAATTATTTACCATCTCCCGATGATATTTATGTTTCGCCGTCACAGATAAAGAAATTCTCTTTAAGAACAGGAGATTTTGTAAGCGGACAGGTAAGACCGCCTAAGGAAGGTGAAAGATTTTTTGCTTTGCTCAGAGTTGAAGCTGTGAACGGTCAGGACCCTGAAGCTATCAGGGAACGGACGCTGTTCGATAACCTTACCCCCGTTTACCCCACAAAAAGAATTGCTCTTGAATCTGCCCCAGGTGAATACTCAATGAGAATTATGGATCTGCTTTCACCCATCGGAAAAGGACAGAGAGGTCTGATCGTATCTCCTCCCAAAAGCGGTAAAACGATCCTTCTTCAGAAAATTGCTAACTCTATCACCAGAAATCATCCCGAAATAAAATTACTTATCCTTTTAATTGATGAACGTCCTGAAGAAGTAACGGATATGGAACGTTCGGTTAAAGGTGAAGTGATTTCTTCTACCTTTGATGAACCGGCTGAAAGACATGTCCAGGTTGCCGATATGGTAATTGAAAAAGCGAAAAGGCTTGTCGAGGCTAAGGAAGATGTTGTTATTCTTCTTGATAGTATTACACGTCTTGCCCGTGCTCATAATATCGTTGTTCCGCACTCAGGAAGGATCCTTTCAGGCGGTGTTGACTCGAATGCTCTGCATAAACCTAAAAGATTTTTCGGTGCTGCAAGAAATACCGAGGACGGCGGCAGTCTTACAATCCTTGCAACTGCGTTAATAGATACAGGAAGCAGAATGGATGACGTTATCTTTGAAGAGTTCAAAGGTACCGGTAATATGGAAATTGTTCTTAATCGTGATTTAAGTGACAGAAGAATATTCCCTGCAATTGACGTCAACCGTTCCGGAACCAGAAGGGAAGACCTGCTTATGAAAGAAGATGAGCTGGCCAAGATCTGGATTCTCAGAAAACTTCTCAGTGATTTCAGTCCTATCGAAGCGATGGAATTTCTGCTCGATAAGATGAGAGGAACGAAGAATAATAAGGAATTCCTGCAAAATATGAACAGCTGATAGAACGAGCCCGTTCATCGGCTGTGTTATGCCCTTCACTTTTGATGCAAAATTATAGTGTTGAAAAGGTTTACGGGGGATATTAGGTTTCAGAAAAAAAAGAGATTCTGTGTCTAAACTTACTTTTTTTCTGTCGGTTTTAATTATGTCAGGACTGATATATGCACAGTCCGGCAGACCTCAAGTCCTTTATTCCGATTTCATTCAACTGCCCTCCGGTGATTCCGTCGATGTTTATTATACATACAAGATCCCCCTTAACAGGCTTGTCTTTGAGAAAGGATCTGACCTCTTCCTTGCCCAGTACAGGATGTCAGTTGAAGTCTTTGATTCAAGCGGAATGAAATTCGTAACCCGTGCGATAAAGGAAAAAAGCATACAGGTGTCCGATTATGAGCAGACCAGATCCCCGGAGATATATTCAGAAGGAGTCCTTGAACTTTATCTCTCTCCGGGAACTTATTCAGTCATTGAGATTTTATATGATTATAAATCCGGCCGTGAATTAAAGCTGCCCGCTAATTTCCTTAAAGTAGATCCGGTTAAAAATATCCTTCCTCCCCTGGTGGTTAATGAAAACTCGACTGAATGCGGCAGCAGGGTAGTTCTGGCCAACTACGCAGGCGGTTTACCTTTCGATGAAAAAAAATACTCCTTTGTTATTCCCGTAAAAAATTCAGAATCTGATTCGCTTTCTGCCGTTGTTATTCAGAATAAAGACACTCTTTATAAAACTGTATTATCAAATCCGCTTAAAGAGAAAATCTCCCTGGGCGAATGCGGCGGTAAAATCATTATAGATACAGGTTCGGGCAGCATTCTGTATTCACTTTTCAGTATAGTGGGAATCAGTAATTCAATTAAAGAAGGTGGTTTTCAAATAAACGTGTCTGATAAAAAAGATCCTGAGAAACAGGAGAAATTTCAGCTTGGATGTAAATGGATAAATAAACCTCTTTCTCTGGCTAATCCCGAACTGGCAATTTCCGCGCTGAAATTCATTGAGAAAGATTCTGTAATAAAAGAACTCCTGGAAGGGGATGATGATAAATATTCTGAGAAACTTGCCGCCTACTGGAAGAAAATTGACCCAACCCCAAATACTGAGTTCAATCCCCTGATGCAGGAATTTTATACCCGGATCGATTATGCTGTAAAGAATTTTGCTACTATTACAGGGGCTAATGGTGCGAAAACCGACCGTGGAAAAGTATATATTAAGTTTGGTAAACCGATTGATGTGAACCGGTCTTCGGATGATCACGGAAATATAATTGAAACATGGACTTATAATAATCCGCAGCGTAAGTTTGTATTCGTAGATAAAAAAGGAACGGGAGATTTTTCATTAATAAGCGGATGATTAAAACATTCATTTTTACCTGCGGGGATATAAATGGTATCGGACCTGAGATTGTCGTAAAAACCCTCAACCGCATCGGAGGGAAAAAGGGTAAGAGGTATATCATTATTTGTCCCGGAAACGTATTTAAAAAATACTCATCTTTCCTTAATCCTGGTTTAAGTTTCTCCACAGTCAATAATATTAACGCTGTCGGTGACGGAAAAATAGTACTTTTCGATACCGGTGTTTTCAGATTTAATGCGGGAAGACCAACTGCGGTTTCCGGAAAAGCAGCTTATCTGTCACTGGAAATTGCGGCAGAATTATTAAAAAGAAAAATGGCCGATGCGCTTATTACCGCGCCAATCTCAAAGGAGGCCTTAAATGAGGCAGGGTATCATTACCCCGGGCATACCGAAATGCTGGCTGAATGGTTCAACACCACCAAATTTGTTATGATGTTTCTTTCAAAAAAAATAAAGGCTGCACTGGCAACTATCCATAAGCCTTTATCTGAAGTTTCTTCCCTTTTAAGCAATGAGCTTCTCACCTCGGTAAGCGACGTAGTAATTCATAGTCTGAAAAATGATTTTAATATTTCTTCTCCTTCTATCGGGGTGCTGGGATTTAATCCTCATGCAGGAGAATCCGGTTTAATTGGTCAGGAAGAACAGAATATCATTAATCCGTTTCTTAATAAGTACAAACAGAGGAAACATCTTGCCGGGCCCTTCTCTCCCGATGCATATTGGGGAAACAGGGTTTACGAGAGGTACGATCTTACGCTTGGGATGTATCACGACCAGGTGTTAATTCCCTTTAAATTGCTGAACTTTTCAAAGGGAGTTAATTTTACAGCCGGTCTGCCGATCGTAAGGACGTCGCCCGATCATGGAACTGGTTTCGATATTGCCGGAAAAAACAGGGCTAATGAGAACAGCATACTGGAAGCATTTCATTTCGCTGATATTATTTTAGAGAATCGTTCTAATGGGAAATAATTCTAATAATAAAATTTATGATAAAGTTGCTGATATTTATCCTTACCTTATGCGTACGATACGCTACGACAGGTGGGCGAAGTATTTGTACGAGATAGTTAAAAATTCAGTAAAGAAGGACGACAGAATACTTGAACTTGGCGCAGGTAACGGAAAACTTGCAAACCATTTTAAGCATTATTATCCCGGAATCATTGTTACAGATTTATCATTTAAAATGCTCAATCAGGGTGGTTTCTGCAGTCAACCTAAAGTATGCTGCGATATGACAAAGATACCGTTTCATACAGGGTTCAACCTGGTCTATTCTGCATTCGATAGTGTAAATTATCTTACGAGCAAGAAAAAACTATTGAGCTTTTTCAGGGAGATAAAACGGATTCTCGCCGAAGGAGGCATATTTACTTTTGATGTGAGCCTGGAAAGAAATAGTCTGAAGCATATTAAAGAACCATTCAGGAAAGGAAAATATAAAGGGATGACGTTTATCCAGAAGACCTGGTATTGTCCCAAAAGCAGGATGCATAAAAACACATTTGACATAGGATATAACGGTATGAGGTATCTTGAGAAACATAAACAAAAAATTTATCCTTTCGAAGAATATTTTAGGCAGATTGAAAAAGCCGGGCTGTATGTTTCCGAATGTTTCGATGCATTTACCTTCAGGAATGGTAATGCCGAATGTGAAAGAGTTCAATTTATAGTGAGGAACTGATGCTGTCTTTTTCAAATGTTGCATACCACTATCCTTCGCAGCCGGTGTTTGAGGATCTGAACCTGGAACTCGAAAGCGGTGAATTCATTTTCCTGATAGGGAATAGCGGTTCAGGAAAAAGTACGCTCCTGCAAATGATATATATGAATATACTTCCGCAGGCCGGGGTGGTGCAGGTAGCAGAATATGACAGTAAAACAATTAAACCCAAAATGCTTCCTTATCTCAGAAGGAAGTTAGGCGTTGTGTTTCAGGACTTTAAGCTTTTGAAAGACAGAAATATTTATGATAACTTATCTTTTGTTCTTGCTGTGACAGGTACAAACCGCAGGGAAATAAAAAGAAGGGTAAATAATGCATTATCCGATGTAGGTCTTCTGCACCGGCGTAAAAGTATGCCTGATGAACTTTCCGGGGGAGAAAAACAACGGGTTGCAATAGCAAGGGCAATTATTAACGATCCGCTCCTAATCCTTGCAGATGAACCTACAGGCAACCTTGATCCTGAAACCTCTTCAGAAATTCTAAATATCTTTGAAAAGATCAATTCTAAAGGGACAGCAATAATTTTTGCAACGCACAATTATGAAATTGTGAAGAAATTTAATCACCGCATAATTAAACTTGAAAACGGAAGAGCCTTCAAGGCAGTTATAAAGCAGAAAGTATAATCTTCTTACCTGCTTTTTCTTCCAGACCTTTAAGAATCTCAGCTGTTATATTCTCTACCATTCCAATTCCGTTTGCACTTACAACCGAACCCTTGTTCTCATAAAAATCCAGAACAGGTTTTGTGTTCTCCTCGTACACACTCAGTCTTTTTCTGATTACTTCCTCTTTATCGTCTTCCCTCTGGTAGAAGCTGTTCTCAGCTCCGCATTTGGGGCATTTCGAAACATCTTTTACTTCGGAATATGTGAAAATGTTATTGCACACTTTACAGGCTCTGCGGTTTGTAAGCCGGCTTACGATTTCTTCATTATTGGCAAAAATATTAACAAGATAAACATTTGTAATATTGAGCTTACTGAGCAGTTCATCAAATGCACGGGCCTGGGCCAGCGTTCTCGGGAAACCGTCAAGTATGAATCCGTTTTTGCATCTCTGCTGTTCAAGAGTATCTTTGATAATACCGATCATGATATCATCAGAAACGAGCTCTCCTGCCTTCATAATTTCCTGGGCTTTAATCCCAAGCGGAGTTTTATCATGAACAGCCTGTCTGAGAATATCGCCGGTTGATATATGAGGTATATTTAATTTATTTGCAAGAATTTTTGCCTGTGTTCCTTTTCCCACCCCAGGAGCACCAAATAATATTAGACGCATTGTACTTCCCTAATTTTGTGTATTACAATTTAATTTTATTGGGCTTTTTAAGCAAGTTCGTTGTTATTATTCTTCATTCTAAGCTTATTAAAGAACTGTGTCATCAGTCCGCGGCTTTCTTCCGCATATACCCCGGAAATAACTTCAATTCTGTGATTGTATAAACCTTCTTCAGCAAGATTATAAAGAGATCCGCAGGCTCCGAACTTTGGGTCGAATGTTGAAAAATAAAGTCGTTTTATCCTTGATGCAAGCATTGCCCCGGTGCACATTATGCAAGGTTCAAGTGTAACATATATATCGCACTCATTTAACCGCCAGTTCCCCAGATGGGATGAAGCAGCAGTTAATGCAATCATCTCGGCATGTGCGGTAGCGTCCCGGAGTTTTTCAACCTGATTGTAACCTTTGCCAATTATCCTGATTGTCATTTACCACTACTGCACCAACAGGAACCTCATTTTCCTCGAGTGCTTTTTCTGCCTCCTGCAGGGCGGCAAACATAAACTTATAGACGTCTTCTGAAAACATATGGGACAAAAATAGTAATAATTTGTGGAGTAAGGCTAATTACAGGTGTGACTTCAGCCGTCTATTTTGTTGTGGTGTCTGGTTTAGCGGTCACCTGGGTGGTATCAGGCAGCTTGATTCCCGACTTTGACCGAATCATGGAACTTTTCTCCCGTCTGCTCGGGTGCGGTGTTAGTCAGAATAAGTAAAAATATTATTAATGGAATAATTATAATCAGGGCTATAACCAGTGCAGGTTTTGTTCTTTTCCTCGGTTCTCGGGTCTGCATAAATACTCCGTATTATTCTGAAACATAAATTAAAATAAATATTAGACAGCACTTGTGTAGTTAGGAAATGCACATTACCTCCTGAAACACAAAAGCATCATCCCGGGATAAAAGGCATCTGAAAACGATGTGAAAACGTTCTGAAAACAATCTGAAAACGTTCTGAAAACGATGTGAAAACCTTTTACAAACTTCAGTATCATAGGTGTTCGATAAGTCATTGACCTTAAAAAAGCAGCAAAGTTCTATGGTAAAATGGGCCGGATTTCTGGTATGAAACACCCGGCAAGAAACGTTAGATAAGATGGATTGTTCCCCAAAAGCGCATATGGATTAAAATGAAGAGAAGAGTCCGGCGTAATTATTCTAATCGGCCATGGCATATGCCGGTGAGAATAAAATCACTATACCCCTGGTAATATTTGATGAAGAATTTAGTTGTTGAAGTTCTTCGGGAAAGTCCTGACGTTCATTCCAAAATTTAACTGCTCCTCCATCCTGCACGACCATACAAGTTCGCCGTTCCATACTGTAATATCGGGACACCCGTCGCACATATTCTGTCTTCCGTCTTTCAGAAAATCAACGGGCTGAATGATCATTATTGACTGGTAGTGTAATTTCCTGAAAAAATTCAGAGGATTTCTTAAATATTTCGAAGCAGTTTTTCTGAGTCCTTTATCAAAAGGACTAAGCAGCAGCATCGATCTTCCTTTAGCGGCGTCTTTTGGGGAAGCATAAGCAAGATAACGGTTATAAAGCATATGGTTGAAGGTCTGTATTATCTCAATTCCCTTACTTCCCATATAGCCGTAAATCCTGTTCTTTCTTCCAAGCCTTCCGGTTAACAGCCATTTGAATGAATCGGGTTTTTCAGAACCATTCAGGTAGCCGCAGGGATCAAAATCAGGATATTCGGTTCTTATGAGTTCAACTACTTCCTGTGCTTTTATATCGGTTCTTTCGGTACTTTCTTCATTATAGACAAGTTGATTCATATCAATCTTTTTAGATCCCAGGTAAAAATCAACCTGGTTATTATTAACTGCGCGGTAAAGAATAAATACCATTACCTGAACAATATCAATATGTCTCTCTGCCCATTTAACCATTTCCGGAATATAATGCATCGTATCTTCGTAAACTGTAGAGTTGAAAGAACAGGAAATGTTTCCCGCCTTTGCAAGCATCTTCGCATAATGGAGTCTCAGTTCATTTAGTTCAAGTTCATTTTTATTTTTCCATCCGGGGCGTCCCTGCTTGCTGTCTATATGGAATGTAAAGCCGAATACACCGGCATCTTTAAGTTTAAGGAGAAGTTCTTCGGTCAGCGCTAATCCGTTTGTATTAATAATCGGTTTAAGGTCTCTTTTCTTAACCTCTCTGACAATTTCAACAATTTCAGGATGAGTAAGAGGATCACCTCCGGCGATTGATATTCCGTCGCTCTTCCTCAACGAGGTAAATACATCAAGATCATTTCGTATTTCTTCCAGGGTTTTATGGCTGTTTTCATTCTTCCGGTAACATCCGTCGCAGGACAGGTTGCATTTTGCGGTCGGTTCGAGCCATGAAATGGAATTATCAGTGAGTGTCCAGGGTAGCCTGTAATAATTAAGATGATTCAATTTGAGCATGCGCTCCCCTCCAAAATTGATTAAAAATGTGATCTAATTTAATCCAACAAGTCAAATAATTCAATATCTGACTATTCTGATTCCTCAGCTTTAAGAAACGAAATTTTAATACTGCTTATTTTATCGTCTGACCATGGAGAAACTTTTATTGTAGCTTTAAGATGTTTGCCCGGGAAGTCATAATAAAACCATTCAGCATCCCAGTCATCCGGCTTATATAAATCCGGATCACCATAATTCACGGTCAGCTCATGAACTGTCTCTGAAAAAATAGCACCCAGAGGTCTGCCGCTGCTTTTAATCACAAGGTCAGTTTCATCAAGTCCTTCATCATCAAAAAAATAGACCCACAGGAAGATATTTTGTTTAAGGTATTTCCCGCCCTGGTAACCAATTGCATCGTGTTTCTCATAGCCCGGCTCCATATCATATTTATTTTTCATATAATCCTTAACTGTCTGCCGGGAGCTCTCCCAGTCAAGTTCTTCAAAACCAAACAGTTGTTTTTCCTGTGCTCTGGTCACAGAAATTAAGGCAGTAAAAAGGAACCAAACCAGAATGAAAGATGTTTTCATAAGAGTATCGTTTATAAAAATAAATATATAGAGATTATTATAAAAACATCATATGTTGTTGCGCTTGATTTATTTTTATGAGATAACGCACAACATTAAAACTTTTATATCCACTAATTTACACTGTTTTATTTATTTGCCCCATGAAAAAAATTCTGGTAGTTGAAGACGAAGGTCTGGTCGCTTTATATCTTAAAAAAGTATTGCTTGAACAAGGTTTTAAGGATATACTTGTCGCATACAATGGTGAAGAAGCTATTCTGAAAGCTCAACAGTCTTCTCCCGATCTCCTGCTTATGGATATCCGACTTGGCAAAGGAATCAACGGAATAGACGCTGTAAAACAGATCAATTCAGAAAAAAAGATCCCGGTAATATATATTACCGCCTCCACTGATGAACACACACACAAGCAGGCACTTGAGACAAATCCCATCGCTATCCTGTCAAAACCTATCGAAACAGAGGAACTTAAAGAGATGCTTAAAGATTATTTCGAAGGGTCCAAAAACTGACTTAGTTTAAAAGCTTCAAAATTAAATCACTAAAAAAAATAATTATACTTTACAAACTTTGAATTTAATGAAGGAAGATTTTAAATTAGCCCTATCCTAATTGTGTCTTCTTTTTTTTATTATCAAAAGGAGGATCGCCCCAAAAAAAGCATTTCACTGTCCTACATAAAATAATCATTCTACAATTGCGGAGGTAATTATGAGAACTTGGGTACACGCTGGATTCTTTTTTTTACTGGCAACTCTTGTGATAGTCCTGAATGGCCAGTCCTTCAGCCAGCATAAAAGCAATGCCGGCACCAAAATATTAAAAGAGGGTAACAAAACCGCGGTACAAACTATTCCTGAATTAAACACATCAGAAAATAATTACATACCAAATCAACAACTGAAAAGTACGGAAGCTACGGGTGACAGGTATGTAATGGGTGGGAGTGAACTGTGGTCAGCGACAGACGGAGCTGCCATTGCTAATTATACCGAACTCAATTCAGACGGCACAATTCCTGTCGTCGGTTGGGGTTTGAATAGTATGAGGGTATCAAGATATACTGAAGTAAACAATACACCTCAGTGGGAATATCCAACCGCACCGAATGACCCGGCAGTTGATGTGGCAGATAACTTTACTGCCGTAACAAGAGGGACAGAATTTGATATCCTTGATAATGCAACCGGAAATATTTTATTCCAGAATATCATGCCTGATACACTTTATGCTAACTTTGCCGCTATTTCGCGGGATGGAAACCAGGCTGTTTTTCTTGCACAGGCTACCGGCAACGGTAATACTTCAGTTGCTTATTCGGTAGATCTTAGCGGAACGCCGGCGGTAAACTGGACCATGGAAATACCCGCAACTGAAATCACTAACTGGGCAGGCGTAAATATATCAAAAGATGGTTCTACTGTTGTGGTAAACGGACGTTATCACCTTTATGTACTAAACAGTGCCGACGGTTCCCTGATATGGGATCATTTTGTGAGCAATACTGAATCACCTGCAGGCATAAGCGGCGACGGAACAGTCATCGCAACCGCTGATAACAGCGGATTTGTACAGACATGGATTTATGATTCGGGTGCCGGTGAATATTACCTGCTGTGGCAGTACAGGGTTCCTGCGGGTATTTATACAAACTGGGCTTCATCTGTTGCAGTTTCTGCCGATGGAAGTACAGTTGCTGCAGGCACGCTGATGTTTCTTTCCTCGTCATCATATGACGGAACTGTGATTGCGTTCGATACTTATGGTGATGGCACACCGAAATGGGTATACAGCGGAATGGGAGACCTGGTAGATGATATCTCGCTCTCCGACGATGGAAAAGTTGCTGCGGCGGCAACCTGGGGTGATTATTACAGTACCAGCAGGACGAGTCTTGTTGTATTTGACGTGGCAACAGGCGATCCTACCTATACTGTTGTTACACCGGGATCATTCTTCTCAGTAGATCTTTCCCCTGACGGCAGCAGGGTAATGGCAGGCGGAAAGGCCGTACATGCAAGAGAATTCGGCAGCGGGGGACGGGTATCGTATTCTGAAGTTGACCTCGGAGGCGGAGCAATCAGCGGAATAGTTGATCTGACCGATACCAATGATGACAGCGGCGTTACCGTAACTGCAGCTGGTACCGTCAGAACTGCTGTAACCGATGCATCGGGAAATTATACAATTGCCAACGTCCCGGCCGGTACTTATACTGTTAGAGCTGAAAAACCGGGCTACAATTTCGGTGAGACAAGCGGAGTTACTGTTACAGTGGGAAATACAACACCAGGAATTAATTTTTCGCTGGCTCCTTCCGGAATCACAGCCCCTGCACTGAGTGCAACTACAGGTGAAATCGGGGTTATAAACCTGACCTGGTCACTTACTGCTTTGTATCCGGAACACTTTAAAGAAATGCAGAAAGCAAAGGCAGTTGGTGATGAATATGATGCTGTTAATGAATCAGAGAACCTTTCGGCAGCGGGAACACGAGTTAACAATTCATATGAACCTGCAGGAATGCAGGGACTGCTCGTTGACAGCGTGTACATATACAGGAGTCCTGTTTCAGGAGGACCGTATAATAAAATTGCCAGTGTAGACGCGGCTCAACTCGGGTATACTGATACTGATGTGTATCCGCTAAAAGACTATTACTACGTGGCAAGTGTGGTTACTACAACCGGACAAAGCGAATACTCTAACGAAGCATTCGGAAAGGTGAATGATTCATTATTTACATTCAGTTTTGCGGCTCCGCAGGGCAGCGATCCAGTAATAGACGGGGTGCTGTCGGCAGGTGAGTGGGATGACGCCTACAAAGTAGATGTATCTGATGTACTGGGATATTCCGGAAGTCCCGCAATTCCTCAGGGTTCTGCATTTATGTACTTTAAATTTGATGACCAGAATGATATGCTGTATGTGGCAGGAGAGGACTTCCTTAATACTACGCTGGATGATAATGAGGGATTCGGACTTTATTTTGATGATAACCATAACAAAACATTTGAACCTAACGGTGCATTGCCTGTTTACCAGGAGGGTAACTTCTGGGCCTACTGGCATCCTTCCGGTTCAGACCTCAGGTTCCGTGAAATTTTTACGAACGGAGCTGTGGGAAATATAATTACTCTCACTGACGGGCAGGTAGCTTTCAGCGACGGTGCAGGACATCTGCAGGGCGAAGTTGCCATTCCGATGGGATTTATGGAAGGGTATCAACTTCAGGTTTATGGTCCGGATAATATCGTAGGTCTGGGTGCCTTCCTCATTGAAAGGAATGCCGGGGCGGCAGTATTCCACGGCTGGTGGCCTCAGACAATGAATTCTGTATTCGAACCTCATTACTTTGGCGATGTAAATATCGATGTTACACTAAATGCACCGCCGCAGATCCCGGGTAATATCGCTGTTACCAGGCAGGGAGAGAATTTAGTGCTTAGCTGGGACGATCCTCAACTTGGCCTGAATAACTATCCTTTGCCAGTTCCTCCTCAGATTGAAATAATGAAAAATGGACAATTTTTTGCGAACATCGGACCCGGCGTTGAAAGCGTAGTGGATTCCAATGTGGGATGTATGCAGTGGTATGAATACACGCTCCAGGCTTCGATCATCGTCAATAGCGATACACTTACAGGACCTGTTAGTCAGCCGACTGGTGCATTCGCCTGTCAGGATCCTGCTTTGACAGAACTTAAGTATGATGATGGTTCCTGGGAGGCATTTTATGTGGTCGACTTTACATATGACAAGAATAAGTTCGCTGTAAGGTTTACTCCAACATATTATCCTTCAAGAGTGCTGAGGTTGAAAACGATCGGGAACAGCGCTGATGCATTCGACTTTACTATAAACCAGGATAGTTCAGGATATCCCGGAAGACAGATCGCCGGACCATACCGTATTGAAGGAACAGGAACAGGTACTGTGAAAACATTTACCACTACTGTTCCGGGAAGTGATCCCCCTGAAATAGAATCAGGCGATTTCTGGGTACTTATAAATTATCTTCCCGATAGTCCTGATGCTCCGGGTATTGGAGTCGACCTCACCCCGCCAAATGCCGGAAGAGGTAAATACTATCTGGCCAGTTCAGGCTGGCAGGATTTCCCGGCCGGTAACCTGATGGTTTCAGCATTCATTGCAGATACTGTAACAGTTGTACCTGTAGAATTAAATGCATTTAATGCTGTGATAGAAGGGAGCAGCGTAAAACTGAACTGGACTGCCGCCACACAGTTAAACAACCAGGGATTCGAAGTTCAGAGGAAAACCGAGGGACTTGAGTTCAGGACAGTTGGCTTTGTAAAAGGTGAGGGCACCACATCCGAACAAAAATCTTATTCGTTTATTGATAAGAACCTTGAGAATGGGAATTATATTTACAGGCTGAAACAGGTAGATTTCGACGGGGCTTTCACTTACTCCTCTTCAATAAATGTTTCGGTGGTTCTGCCGACTGTTTACAGTCTCTCGCAGAATTATCCGAATCCTTTCAATCCGACAACAACAATAAAATACTCTCTTCCTGAGGCTCAGCACGTTACACTGGAGATTTACAATTCTCTTGGTGAGAAGGTAAGGACACTTGTGAATGCTGCACAGGATGCCGGGAATCATACTGTAGAGTGGGATGGATTGAATAGTTCAGGACGTTCAACTGCGAGCGGAATGTACCTTTATAAGATTACTGCAGGTAAATTCACATCCGTTAAAAAGATGCTTCTGCTGAGATAAGAGGAACACGATATCAATTAAAACGGTGCACAATGTGCACCGTTTTTTTATTAGGATAACATTGTATCCTTAGCCCGTTTGGTTAAATATCACAAATACTTTCCGACTGGTAAATTGTCATCTGTAACACACCTATTTTAAAATAGAAATTTAAATTGCCGACTATTAACTAATAATAATTATTAATATTTATGACTGAATCCAAAATTATATTAAAATATGTGCCTATTTTTTCCGAACTGGATGACAGTATCCTTTCAAGGATTGAAGAATTAGGGGTGACCCGAAATTATAAAAAAGATATGATGATTATGGATGAAAATAATGGTAATGTCTCCGGGTTATTTATTATCACTAAAGGTTCAGTCAAGGTCACACGAAATGATACAGAAGGAAGAGAGATCATCTTAACAATACTTGGTGAATATGAATATTTTGGAGAAATGTCGCTTCTCGATGGTGAAAACCCCTCCGCCAATGTAACAGCAATGGAAGACTCGGAATTATTTTTTATCGGCAGAGAACAATTTATGCAGTTGATTGAATATAATCCTAAAATAACTTACGCACTTCTTGAAGGTCTCATTAGAAGACTCAGAGCTGCTGATGATAAGATAAAGTCTCTTTCTTTGCTGAAAGCCGAAGGTAAAATAATGTCAGCCATTATCCAGCTTGCTGAATTATCCGGGATAATGAAGCAGGGCCTGGTTGAAGTCGATCTACCGTTTCAGCATGATATAGCTAATATTGCAGGGACATCCAGGGAAACTGTTTCCAGGGTACTGCATTCATTGGAAAAAAAAGGAATGATCGAGCTTGATGGTTCTAAAATAAGGATCCCCGACTATAACAATTTCAAAAAATCATTCGACTGATCATACCACTCAGTCAGAAATATCTGCGTAATAATACAAAAACATTTAAATCCGTACAGACCGGCGGAATCTCATTATTAAAATACTTTTGTTACAACATACAAATTCCATGTGGGTGATAAACTGTATGATGCCTCTTCAACATTCAGTACTGTATTGAATTTAGTGCAGGGAATTTGACGTTCTGATTCCCCGTTGAACATTTAGCGTAAATAACTTCCTGACTTCCAGTAGAACTTCGTTGAGGTTGACGGGCTTCAAAAATACTGCTGCCGGTTTCAGTTTCGATATAGCCTGCCGGTGGCCTGGCTGAGAAAGAGCTGATATAAAAATAAACGGGACCGACACCTTCTTTAATGCCTCTGCAATATCAATACCTGTTACATTACTATGCAGTATAACATCAAGTATGGCGAGGGCGGGTTTTGCATTTTTAATTGCCTTCAGCGCATCCGTACCATTCAGGTAATAGCGGGTATTTTTATAGCCGTTCCTTATGAGAAATCTCATAATATCAAGCGCAATTATGGCTTTGTCCTCAACAACTATTATTCTTGGAGTTTTCATCAGTCATTAACGTTATTGCATAAAAATCCAGGAAAAACACCCAATTATTTGTGTTGATGTGCAACCATGTATTTTGAAATACAACTCCAGGAATTATTACCCTTATAATTAATAACAAATAAAAATATTCAGGAATTTTTATAAAATGATCTGGAATAAGCGTGAATTTCCATCGATTATTGAACTGCTTATTATCCTGAATATAGAACAAATGGAAAGGAGTTAGTTATGTGGCAAGCATGGGTGAATTTAGCAGCAGGTTTGTGGTTAATATTGTGCGGATTAGTTCCTTCATTACAGACCCCTGGTGCTATGATTGTGCCCAGTATAGTTGTATTTATACTGGGATTCTGGACAACCGCCAGTGTTAAAAGCTGGGAAGGAACAATTAATGGTATAGCCGGTATATGGTTATTCCTATCCGGTGTATGGTTTGAGCTTTGGGTACCATGGAACTTCATCATATTAGGAGCCTTAATAACAGTACTGTCAATAGTAAATCTTATTGAACATCCAAGTCCCGCAGCCCAGACACCGCATACCGCAAAATAGATTGCTAACCGAAAATAATAATAAAAGCCCCTTTACCGGGGCTTTTATTATTTAAGTTTTGTCTCACAAATAATGCTCAGTTTAAGTTTTATCTTTCATATAAATATTTATTTATTAAGTATTTACCCGGAAGGAATTTCATATGTGGACTGCCTGGATCAACCTGGTAATAGGATTATTCCTGATCATCAGTGGATTCATTGTTGATTTAAGGAATCCTTTACTTATAACTGCTGCGGGCATAGTTGTGTTGTTACTGGGTTTGGCGGGATTTGTCAGTAAAAAAAGCTGGGAAGGACTCCTAAATTGTTTTGTGGCGATCTGGCTGATCCTTTGCGGGAGCTGGTTCAATTTCTTTATGCCGTGGAATTTCTTTGTTACAGGTGGTTTTGTATTCGTTTTTGCAATCTGGAATATAGCTGAACATCCGCAAACAAAGTCCTCTCCGGACTCGGTTTAATTAAACATGGTTTAATTCAAACTATTGACAACAAATCAATCTAACAATATTTGATTTTTACTACAGGGATGAAGAGACCCTCTGATTTTAATTCCACATCCGTAATGTTCTATCACGAAGGAATAATAAATATTTTTGAATAACCGGGCATTATAAAGCCTTATTCCTGAATGATAGTCGAAATTCATTCAAAAATAAGGCTTCATTATTGTACGCCCGGAAGGATTCGAACCCTCAACCTTTTGATCCGTAGTCAAACGCTCTATCCAGTTGAGCTACGGGCGCATTCTATTTTAGGCAGCAAATATAAATATTCGCGTTTTTATATACAATCTGTTATTAAATGCGTTCCATAATCACATTATTTTCTTTCCCTGGATGGTAAACGTGCACCAATGATTAATAACACAGCATAAAAATAAATTTCTAATAATTTACACAGCAGATGAGTGGGCCGGTGAAAATATTAATTGGGAGCTGTCATGATGGAAGAGCTTTATTTGATAGCGGGCGTCATTCTTCTTTATCTTATATATAACCTGTTCGTTCCCCCGCAATTTAAAAAATCACATTTATTCAATAAATCCGATCTGAGGTCCCTGTTCAGGAGTTAATGAAATTTCCCAATATTGAAATTTCATACTCAGGGTTTCCCATATTCCCACCATCAAGTCCGGTTATTGGCAGGATAATTCATCTTATTTCTTTCATATTACAACCTTTCCGGTTATTTTTATGCAAATATTTTTCCAGGTTTTTAATGTAGAGGAATAACCGATGTTTAAAGGAACAGGAACTGCTCTTATCACTCCTTTTAATGAAGACTTAAGTATTGATTATGATTCGCTGAAGAAAATAACAGTTCAACAGGTTAAAGGCGGGGTTGATGCTCTTATAGTGCTGGGAACTACCGGTGAGTCGCCGGTCATAAATGACGATGAAAGAAAAAAAATAATTACTACTGTACAGGAAACAGCCAATGGAAAAGTTCCGGTAATAGTTGGAACAGGAACTAACAATACCGAACATGTGGTGGAACTTAACAGGATGGCTGAAGACCTTTCGGTTGATGGGCTACTGATTGTCAATCCTTATTATAATAAAGGAACTCAGTCAAGCTTGATAGAACACTACAGGCATATTTCGGACAGAACGACCCTCCCTATAATATTATACAATGTTCCTTCACGTACAGGCATGAATATACTTCCCGATACGGCAATTAAGATCTTTGAGATGTGCAAAAACGTTGTGGGTATAAAAGAGGCCAGCGGGAACATCAGCCAAATTGCAGAACTTATTTCTTCAAAGCCGTCGGATATGATGGTGTATTCGGGCAACGACGATCAGACCCTGCCGATTATTGCATTGGGAGGTGCCGGCGTTGTCTCTGTATTTTCAAATCCATATCCTAACCTGATGAAAAAACTGACTAACGCACTTTTGAAAAATGAGATGGATAAGGCCCGGGTAATGAACAACAGATATAATGATATGATGAATAAATTGTTTATTGAGGCCAGTCCTGCTCCGGTAAAATATGTTATGAGCAGGCTCGGCTATTGTAAAAATGTACTGCGGCTGCCACTGAGCAGATTGACTGAAAAAAACAGTCCTGTTCTTGATGAAGCTATGAATGCATTAGGAGAGTAATGATGAATAAAAACCTTGATTATGGACTGATTGGGTACAAGGGAAGACTTGGAAATGAAGTAAAAAAATTATTCACTGAGAAGGGTTACAACCTGGTATATACCATGGATATCGATGGAGAGAATACTACTTCAGTCCCGAAAGTAATAATTGACTGTTCTTTACCTGAGGCACTTGAAACAAATATCTCAACAGCTAAAAAATTCAACTCACCTTTTATAATTGCTGTAACCGGATTATCAGACTCACAGATGGGATCATTAAAAGAATTGTCACAAAAAGTACCCGTTGTACAGAGTTATAATTTTTCTTTGGGCATACAGGTTTTACTTAACCTTACAAAAACAGCCTCAGCTTTATTAAATGACTGGGATGTGGAAATCAGCGAGACGCATCACAGGAATAAAAAAGATAAACCTTCGGGCACTGCAAAGATGATAAAGAACCTCTTTGAAGGGAAGGATATCAACGTATCATCACTAAGACTTGGAGGAATCCCCGGCGATCATTCCGTTGAATTTGGCGGTTTGGGAGAAACTCTAAAGATTTCACATCATGCCATATCAAGGAGAACATTCGCTGAAGGTATACTTAAATCTGCGGAATTTATAATTGATAAGAAAAATGGCTTTTATTCTTTCACCGATGTGGTATTCGGTGAATCCGGTAAAGTTTAAAGAACGAGGTCTAAATTGGATTCATATGAAGTTATAAACTATATCTCTAATGCCGTAAAGAAAACTCCGGCAAAAATATACCTCCAGGGAAATCTTGACAAGATAGACTTTGGCAATCTCGATTTCTACGGTTCGGATAAATCGGGAATACTTTTTTGTGAACAAAAAGAGTTTGATGAATTTCTGAAAAAAAACGAAAAGCACATCAGCAAGCACAGAACTGAAATAGATAGGAGAAATTCTGCAATACCCCTGGCGGATCTAACTAAATACAACTGCCGTATTGAGCCGGGTGCAGTAATACGCGATCTGGTAGAAATTGGTGATCAGTGTGTTATTATGATGGGTGCAGTCCTGAACATCGGGGCCGTTATCGGTAAAAAAACAATGATTGACATGAACGTAGTTGTTGGAGGAAGAGCTGTAGTGGGTGATAACTGCCATATAGGTGCGGGTACAGTACTCGCCGGTGTGATTGAGCCGCCGAGTGCAGATCCTGTTGTAATTGAGGATGATGTTCTGCTGGGTGCAAATGTTGTTGTACTTGAGGGCGTCAGGGTAGGTAAAGGTTCAGTAGTAGCTGCAGGTTCAGTTGTTGTAAAAGATGTTGAGCCCTATACGGTAGTTGCCGGTGTACCCGCGAAGGTCATCAAAAAAGTGGATGAAAAAACAAAAAGTAAAACCCAGCTTATGGAAACTCTGAGGAATCTCTGATGCCTGTTATTGTACAAAAATACGGCGGGAGCAGCGTAGCAGATGCAGACAAGATCAAAAAGATTGCATCACTGATCGCATCTGTAAAAAAGAATGGGAACGATGTGGTTGCTGTTGTTTCGGCAATGGGGAAAACTACTAACCAGCTTATTGAAATGGCTAAGTCATTGTCATCCGACCCTGAGAAAAGAGAGCTTGATATGCTGCTGAGTACAGGGGAAAGGATTACCATGGCCTTGCTGTGTATTGCTTTGAATGATCTTGGTATAAAAGCAATTTCATTAACCGGTTCTCAATCAGGTATAATAACAAACGACCGGTACAATGATGCGCGCGTAATTGAAGTAAGGCCCTTTCGTGTCCAGGATGAACTTGCAAAAGGGCAGGTAGTAGTGATAGGAGGATTCCAGGGAGTAAGTTACAAAAGAGATATTACTACACTTGGACGAGGCGGATCAGATACTTCAGCCGTTGCGCTTGCAGCGGCATTAAATGCTGAAAGGTGTGAAATTTATTCTGATGTGGATGGGGTATACACCGCAGATCCAAATCTGATCCGAGAAGCAAAACATCTGCCCGAAATGTCATTTCAGCAGCTCCAGGAAATGTCAGAAGCCGGTGCAAAAGTACTTAATGCACAGGCAGTCCAGTTTGCCAAAGAAGCAAAAATTGCAATCTACGCCAGAAGCACCTTTAATCCCGGCCGGGAAACAATAATAAGAGAAGCTCAGCCGTCGGACAAAACAGCGGTTATTGCGGTTGTACATGAGACGGATATCATCAGAGTTTTACTCGAGAACGAAAGCATTACGGAATTACTGGAGTTCCTGGAATCTCGCGGAGTGCCGATAAAAGAATTAAATTACATCCAGGCGGATAATGTCAGCTTCAGAACTTCATTCGTCATTTCCAGGAAAAATATTCACTCGTGGAAGAAAACCGAAGAAGATCTTAGAGCAATGTTCGAAGATCAAATAATAATTGACGACAGTCTTGGAGCTGTTTCAATAATAGGAGAAGGATTCAACAGGGATAATAAAATAGTTACAGGAACTCTGGCTGTTTTGGCAGGGAATGATATCGGTCTTTACGGTGCCGCTACTACTTCATTCAGACTATCAGTCTTGATCAGGAAGGAACTGGTCGAGAAGGCTGCAGGTCTGCTTCACAGTTTCTGGATTGAAGCAGCAAACTGATTTTACGGGGACTCATATTTTTGGCATTTTTTACCTAAATTTATTCTCTTAAAAAATCATTTAAATAATTCTGAATATTCTAATCCTGATTAATAATAAAACAATGAAAACAAAAATTACTCTTATACTGTTATTTTTAATTATAACCCCTTTATACGTATGTGCACAACCGCGTCAGCAAAGTGTTGGAATGAATAGGGGTGGTGTAGTTACCGGAACTGTGATCGATTCTGTTTCAAAAGCTCCTATCGAGTATGCTAATATTGTTCTATTATCAATAAAAGATACAAGCGTAATTACTGGTACGGTTACCGGATCGAAGGGAAATTTTACTATTCAGAAAATACCTTTCGGCAGATATTTTCTTGATGTACGGTTCATCGGTTTTAAAGACCGGAGATTTACAATAGAATTATCCCCCCAAAGAAATAATATCGACATTGGTACTGTTAAACTTAAATCAACAGCTGTTAACCTTGAAAATGTAGTAGTTGAGGGAGCAAGAAATCCCGTTACGTATCAGATAGATAAGAAAGTTATTGATGTTGACCAGCTCGGGACAACAATTTCCGGAAATGCAGCCGAGGTGCTGGAGAATGTCCCTTCCGTCAGCGTCGATATTGAGGGTAATGTAAGTCTGCGCGGAAGTACAAATTTTACAGTACTCATCGATGGTAAACCATCAGTAATGGAAGCCCAGGATATTCTTCAGCAAATTCCCGCAACCTCTATCCAGTCAATTGAGATCATCACAAATCCTTCGGCCAAATATGATCCTGAAGGAACCGCCGGCATCATAAATATAATTATGAAGAAAAGGCAGAACCTTGGTTTAAGTGGTGTGGTAAATGCCAATGCAGGTTTTCATGATAAGTACGGGGGCGACTTCCTTTTTGAGTATAAAACAAGTTCAGTTAATTATAACTTCGGTCTTGATTACAACCGCAGAATATACCCCGGCACCAGGAGGCAGGAAAACATATACACGCGTCCCTCAGGCTCGAGCTATCTTAATTCGGATGGTTCAATGGAATGGGGAAGAACATCTTATGGAATAAGAGGAGGACTGGATTTTAATCTCAATGAAAACAATACGCTCAGTTTCGGAGGACGCTATGGGAACGGTGAGCACCAGCGAAATTCCAGTCTTGCATATACTGAATGGTCAGATAACAGTACCGGTATCGATAGATACCGCAGTTTAATCAATAGTAAAAGAGAGGGACAGTATTTCGCACTGAATTCAAATTATCAGCATAAATTTGAAAAAGAAGGTCACGAGCTTTCTGCTGAACTATTTTATGGTCACCACAGCGGAGATGAAAATTCCCTCACAACAAGTATTAATGCGGGAGTAATTACAGACGGTACCAGAACCACTGAGAGCGGTCCGGAAAACGAATTCAGGGGAAAGCTTGATTATGTGCTTCCATTTGGAGAAAAAAATAAGTTTGAAGCCGGCTACCAGGGAGAATCGGAGCTTTCCACAGATATAAACGGCCTATACACATATGATTCAACTTCTGCCAATTTTATATTTGAGCCATTATTCAGTCATACAAATAAATACAACAGAGCCAGGCAGGCGATATATTCAATTTATTCAGATGAATTCGGGGATTTCGGCATCCAGGGTGGACTTCGCGGTGAATATACTTACCAGACAACTGATGTGAAGGAGGAAAATAAGTTTTTTAAGATCGACAGGTGGGACTTTTTCCCGACCCTGCACAGTTCCTATAAATTCGGCAGCGGCTCGCAGCTTATGGCAAGTTACACACGGAGAATTGACAGACCCCGCGGCTGGTTCCTTGAACCATTTATTTCCTGGGTGGATGCAAATAATGTCAGGAAAGGTAATCCCGCGCTTGAACCGGAATTTATTGATTCTTATGATGCCGGTATCCAGACGTTTTTGGGCAAAGTTAATTTTTCGACCGATGTTTACTACCGGGTTACACAGAACAAGATTGAACATGTTCGCTCTGTATATTCTGATGCTGAGAATGTTACACTAACTACCTTCGAAAACATTGGCAAAGATTTCTCCCTGGGAACCGAATTTATGCTCATATATGATCCTCTTGAGTTCTGGGATATGAACCTTATGGGAAACTTGTACGATTACCGTGTAACCGGCAGCCTGTACGGTGAATCATTTGACCGCAAAAGCTTTAACTGGAATTTAAGGATGAATAACGTATTCCGCATATCGGGATCAACTTCATTCCAGGTGAATGGAAGGTATAATAGTCCTTCTGTTTCATCACAGGGAAGATCAGAAGGTTTTTTCTCCGCGGATCTGGCGGTAAAACAGGAGTTCATGGATAAACAGCTTTCTCTGACACTGCAGGTCAGGGACGTGCTTGGTACGGCAAAACATGAATTCACTTCTACTACACCCGATCTGTACTCATATATGTACTTCAACAGGGAATCACCTGTTGTCATGCTCAATATTAAATTCAATTTTAATAATTATAAGCAGAAGAACAGGGGAGAACAGCCTGATAATGGAATGGATCAGGGCCCGGAAGAATTTTAGAATTTCAATAAATTACATTTAACGGAACCATAAAACAGATATGAGCAGCATTTCGCCGGTTGAACTCAGACATAAACTTCATATGAATCCTGAGATTGCCTACCAGGAGTATAAAACCACTGAAACAATCATTAATTCTGTAAAGGCGCTAGAAGGATCTGAAGTGCTTAAAATTCATACTCCTTTTACAACCGGTGTGCTTTTCGAATATAAAGTTAATGATGACCCCTTTCTGCTTTTCAGGGCTGATATAGATGCTCTTCCGATAAAAGAAGCGAACGATATTGAGTTTAAATCTACTAATAATTATATGCACGCCTGCGGCCATGATATACATACATCAATATTATACGCCGTAATCGTGGATGTTTTAAAGGAAAAACCTGCGCAAAATATTCTTTTCCTTTTTCAGCCCGCAGAGGAAAGCGGCGGGGGAGCAATGAAATTTTACGATACAGGAATTTTTAAGGGGTACAACATCAGGAATGCATTTGCACTGCATGTTACGGATGAATATACACTGGGTACAGTAGCGTCAACACCCGGGGTTTTGTTCGCATCGGCGCTCGAGATAGATATTGAATTTGTTGGAGAGAGTTCACACGTTGCATTCCCCTATGAGGGGAGAAATGCATTTAATGCATTGAGAACATTTCTTGATTCCGTTGATAAAATACCCAGGAATGTAACTGAACCTTTCCTTTTTGGAATAGGTAAAATAGAAGCGGGTTTCGTAAGAAATATCGCACCGGGCAGAGCAAGACTGGAAGGATCAATCAGAGGATTGAAAAAAGAAAAGGTGATGGACTTTGCAGATTCTCTGCGTAAAATTCTTGAGGGGATAAAAACTGTTACCGGAGTTAACTATATTATTACAAAAGGAGCGCATTATCCTGAAGTATCAGTAAATGAAGAAATTTATTTTAAAATGGAAAATATTCTTGGGGATAAATTCAGATTTATTAACTGCGGCTATAAAATGACAGGTGAGGATTTTGGATTCTTTTCCGGTAAGTATCCTTCGTTTATGTTCTGGCTCGGAACATCGGAAGGGGAACGATACGGACTTCATAACCCGAAGTTCCTGCCTTCCGATAAAACTATAGATCATGGCAGATCGGTTTTCAGGCAAATCCTTGACAATATCAAAAATTCTTAACTTAACTTAAAAACAACCGGAATTACCACCTTAACCTTAACCGGCTTACCGTTCACTATCCCCGGTGTAAAAGTGGTTTTCTGTATTGCGGCTTCAGCAGCATTATCCAGTAATTCTCCCGCACTTTTAATAACAGAAGTTTTAACAACCTTCCCGCTTTCATCTATATATACCTGCAGGAATACCTTCCCTTCGGTTCCTTTCTGTTTTGCCTTTTCGGGATATACAATATTTTTTGCCAGTGCCTGTATCCCGCCGACAGGCTGGGGCATAGTATCGGCGGTCAGTTTATAATCACTTTCATCTATATTTATGCGGCCGGGTACATTATAATACCAGGTATACTGTGATTTTACAGCTTCATTGTTATTCTTACCAGGCGCAAATTTCCATCCGCTTACCTCCTCTGCAACAAGATTCGAGTATTCCTGTCCCGGTGTTATTACAGGCAGGATCTTCTCAACTTTACCATTTTCACCGAGCAGGAAACGGTACTCCAGACTGATTTTATCCTGTGAATTCCTTTCCATTTCTTTTTGAATATCTGTCTCAAGCCTTTTCTCGTCACCCTCTATCAGCTGCGGAGGCTTGTCGATATTATTGGATGTAAAATATATGGAATTGTAATCAGGAATGATCTCCACACTGTTTTTCTTCTGACACCCCGTAAATATCAATATTCCCAGGAATAATATAAAAAGGCGTTTCATTTGTTTACCTCATATTTTAGGTTTTACAATTATTTCATTCGAATAACGGGCATGAACTTCAGCAGCAGGGTAACTATTGTATAATGCTTCGATCATTTGATTCTGTTTCTTCATCTGATCCATGGCGGAATTAAATTCATTTCTGTAATCGGATACCTGTCCCAGCAGGAAGAGGGAAATGATCAGAAGGATTATTGAAATACCTGCAGAAAAATATCCAGTTATTCTTGCGCCGCGTGAAATCCGGCGGGCAGACTTTCTGTTTACACTACTAAGAATGTTTTGTTCGAGAGATGAAGGGAGATTCACAGCAGAATGCCTGGTCTGTTTATTTATAAGATTAACCTTTCTAAGGTAATCCCTTGCATCAGGATCTACCGCCAGTTGTTCAAATAATATATCTTCATCGCTCCGGTTTAATTCACCGTCGATATATGAATCAATCATTAAAAATATTCTATCATTCATAGCTGCTTCTCAATTTATGATTCTGGAGATTCTGTCAATTATTTTTTTTCTGACTTTATGAAGTCTGCTTTTAACTAGCTCGACATCAATATCCATCATTTCTGCTATTTCTTTGTAGGATAACCCGCCGTATTCTTTTAACAGAAAAACTTCCTTCTGCTCCGGTGGAATGAACATAAGCTCATCATGAAGATGATCGCGGATATCCTTCAACTCAAGCTGATCTTCCAGCGATTCTCCCGAGCTTAATTCTACATTGTCAATATCTTCCGGGTTGAACTTATCCATGTGGATCTTCTTTTTCCGGTAATACTGATAAATTTCATTTCGGGCAGTGGTAAAAAGCCAGATCTCGGCCCGGGAGGAGGAATTAAGCGTGTTGATGGATTCAAAAAATTTCAGGTAAACATCCTGGACGATATCTTCACTCATCATCCTGTCGTACGTCATTCTCAGCACATAATTGTATATCTTTTTCTTCGTGCTGTGAAAAATATTCAGGAAAAGATCAGTTTTATAATCCAAGCTTTTATCCTCTCTAAAGGTAAAGATGCTTTAAAGGGAAAAATGTTTCCCTGTATTATAAAAATTTATGCCTTCCAATAGCAATAAGGAACAGCTTGTGGGGTTAAACGGGAGCTTTAAAATAATTTATAAGTACAGTCATGAAACCACTTTTACTCAGTATCCGGATGGATAGACATTTCAACCAGCTAAAATTATTTTCTGTTTCTATCATTTTTTATTTGACAAGCCGGAATTTTTAGTTTAACTTTGTTCGGAAGTCGAACAAAGTAAATAACCAGTCCTATTTCTTCAAAAACAATCAATTTCTCAAATATCTTGCATATGACGGAATCGAAACATAATAATTTTCTGATTTTATCCGCGTTTTCTATCTGAACTTAACATTGTCTTTAGGAGGTTAGCATGACCTTTAATCAACTGAAATTAAATCAGTTCAAACTTTTCCTTCTCATTTTTTTCATTTCTCTGACAACTGTGAGTGCTCAGGTTGAGCAGGTTTCTATACATAAAGATGAAAGAGGATCAAAATTACAAATCAACGGAAAAGACTTTTTTATAATTGGCATGAATTGGGATTACTTCCCGATAGGCACAAATTATTCCTATAGTCTTTGGACCCAGTCTGACGATATTATAAAAGAGGCTCTTGACCGGGAGATGCCGCTTCTCAAAAATATGGGGGTCAATGCGATCAGACAGTATGTAGGAATTCAGCCGAAGTGGATCGAATACATCTACCGTAATTACGGAATATATACTATTCTAAATCATTCTTTTGGCAGATATGGTGTCACCATTAATGGAGTATATGAGCAGCATACCGATTATGCTGATCCCCGAACCCGACAAGTACTTCTCGGTGAAGTGGATGCTCTTGTTAAAGAATATAAAAACGTTCCCGGATTACTAATGTGGCTTCTGGGAAATGAAAATAATTACGGACTATTCTGGGGCGGGGCTGCAACCGAAGATATCCCCAAGGGGGAAACTCTGGAATCTGTTCGTGCACGACACATGTATAAACTATTCAATGATGGAATAAAGGAAATAAAAAAATTTGATACCAATCATCCCGTTGCGATTTGCAATGGCGACGCATTATTTATTGATATCATTGCAGAAGAAGTTACTGATATGGATGTATTTGGTATGAATGCATATAGAGGCATTTCTTTTACCGATGCTTTCAAAGTGGTTAAAGAAAAGCTGGACGTACCGCTCCTGTTTACAGAATTTGGTGCCGATGCTTTTAATGAGGTGGAGATGAGGGAAGATCAGAAGATGCAGACAAAATATCTTCTGGGAAACTGGGAAGAGATCTTTGAAAATGCTTATGGCAACGGCGAAACAGGAATCTGCATAGGAGGAGCTACCTTTCAATTTAGTGACGGCTGGTGGAAATATTTACAGGATAGTAACTTAAGCGTTCATGATACCCATGCTTCCTGGTCTAACGGTGGGTACTCGGAAGATTATGTTGAAGGCGAGAACAATATGAACGAAGAGTGGTTCGGGATCTGCGCAAAGGGACCGACTGACGAAAGAGGTTTATATCAGTTATACCCGCGGGCCGCTTACTATGCCCTTAAAGATGCTTATAAGATAGATCCGCTGGATGATAAAACTGATGCCGAAGCAATCCGTTCTTATTTCGGGAATATTTCAAAAACCAAATATCTTCTGGAAGCCCGGGGCGATAAAGCTGCTCTCGAATCTTCCAGGCTCAGTGCTGTACATCTTAGCGGCTTACGTTTAGAATTCGAAACATTCAGCACGGGAGGAGACAAAATAACCACACCGGATAATCCGGTCAAAGGCAGCACAGATTACCCGGCATTTTTAGGCTTTGACCATATGGAGTCATTTTATGCAGAATTTGAATCACAGCCTGCACCCAATCTTACAGGAAAACTGGCGCTTAATGTCCTCGGCCACGTTCCTATAAATCCTATTGATGAGATTTTTTATGAAAACAGGGGAAGACCTGTCACTGTAGTTACTCCTGATGGTCAGGAAACGTTAACCGGACTCCAAAGGGTAAAAGTTTACTCGGCCAGTATCAATTGGGAACAGAAATGGTTTTCTCTTAATGGGTTTTATAGAACCGGACACTATCACTGGGGATATGAGGGTGATTTTTTCGGTCTCTATCCTGAGGCAAATTATGGTCCCAATATAGATATCTATAATGCAGATGCCCCGCTTGGATTTGAGGTTACCGGAAAAAAACAGCTTGAAGGATTAAAGGTTGCATTCGGTCCGGAACTATGGTGGGGAGCAAATCCTGCAGTCCTGGTTAAATACACAAGAGATTTAGGTAATTCATACAGTATCACAGGAATTTACCAGGAAGATCTGGATAAGCAGCTCGAAACTGTTAGTTCTTTTGCAGTGCCAGTTCCTCCAACCAGAAAAGCAACGCTCCAAATGGCCGGAAAGCAGGGAATCTTTGGATTTGAAGTCGGCGGAATCTGGTCAGGCAGCACGAAGAAAGGACAGGTTTTTCAAATTGTTGAAGGCGAAAAAGGCAACTATCGAATCCTGCAGGACTACATAAAAGCCTCAGATGCATTCGGCGGAAAGGCAAAAGTAACTATTTCAAGCGGAAGGTGGAATTGGTATGCTGAAGGTTCTTTACAAGGACTTGTAGCGGACGGGAACATTAACCAATCGCTTACTTTTACAGGCTGGAGATTGAAAGACCCTGGTATCGGAAACCATTACGCTATTCTTTCCGGTCTTACTGCTCTATTTGGCGACTTCCAGATTGCCCCTAATTTCTTATGGCAGAAACCAATTGAAGGTCCAATCCCAGCTGATGTTCCTGCACCGGGAAGACCTAGAAACATTCTGGATGATCCTTTTGCTGTTTTAGGCAACCGTGAAATGACTGCAGGAGAACTGCTGATCACATACGATCCTACTCCGGCCACGTGGATGTATGCATGGGATAACGATGTAAGGGAGGATGCAAAACTTGCCGTAAGCGCGGGCGCGATATTCAGGCATTTACCTACAACCAGAGATGCTTCAATAGGTATTTCAGCTGACGGCAGAACAACCTTTGCATTTCCCGGAGCACCACCGCCGCGCGATCTTTGGGAATTCTACAGCAGGATAGTCTCGAAGTTAGCCCCTGATTTTGGACTTATTGCAAATATATACGGAGGTGAGGGAGAACCTAACGGCAGCAGCCAGCGGCTTATTCATCGCTACGGAGGAGATATTCGTTTCGTATTGAATTCGTATAAAATTATGCTTGCTGCTAAAGTTAACGATTGGGGCCCCTATGATTACCACAGAGATTTTAACTTAACATACCCGCTTCAATTAATAGCAGATCTGTCGGTCCGTTTTGGGCTGCCGGAGTGGTTTGATCTTTCACAAACCAGTTTGGGAATAAGAGGTACCTGGCGTTCGCTGGATAAATACTCACCCCGTTTCTGCCCGGTTATGAGGATGACCGAGTTAGGTCCTGTATGCGACCCCGACTTTCCCGGTGCCTCGAACGGACAAGAGTGGGAGATACGTACTTATTTAATTTTCAACTTTGGTATGTAACTAAAATAAACAGTGGAGTATCCAATGTTAAAAAGAAATTTTATTTATTATTCAACGACCTGCCTGACGATCTTATTTGTTTTTCTTCTTGCCGGTTGTGAAAGGGATGTCAGCACATTAGAGCCAGCTTCTTATCCCGATATACCTGAAGTTTTTATTGACGGGTTCAGTTCCGGTCTTCAGTACGCCGCTTTCGGCGGCTCAAAAGTCACCGCTTTCGATGTAGATAAAGACGTAAAGTACGAAGGTACAGCTTCAATGCGTATCGATGTTCCGGATTATGGCGATCCGCAGGGAGCATATGCCGGAGGTGACTATTACACTAATGTCGGACGCAATCTCACCGGATATGATGCATTAACATTCTGGGCAAAAGCCAGTCAGCCTGCATATCTCGATATTGTTGGAATAGGCAATGACCTTGCACAGTCAAGGAATCTGGCCACAGTATCAGGTTTGGCAATTAACAACAACTGGAAAAAATATATTATACCCATACCGGATCCCGGCAGATTTACCGATGAAAAAGGAATGTTTTTCTATTCCGAGGGACCGGAAAACGGGCGTGGGTATACAATCTGGTTTGACGAGGTTAAATACGAAAAACTCGGGACGATTGCACATCCACGGGCTTCAATACTAAATAGTAAAGATCTTAATGTATTAGCCTTCACGGGACAGACGATTAACCTGGACAGTTTATCTGTTACATTCAATCTGCCGGATGGCACCGATGAAAGAGTTGATGCGGCACCTTCATACTTTACATTTTTATCATCTGACCAATCTGTGGCGACAGTTAATGAGAACGGACAGATTACCGTTTTAGGTACAGGCACAGCCACAATAACAGCAAAATTCGGTTCACTGGATGCATCAGGTTCAATGACAATAACTGTGGGTGAGTTCCCTGAACCTGCCCCCGTTCCTACTGTACCAGCCGAGGATGTTATTTCTCTTTTCAGCAATGCTTATACAAATGTACCTGTTGACACCTGGGCTACACATTGGCTTTACTCAACAGCTGTTCTAACTGAAATTCAGATAGATGGTGATGATGTAAAACTATACACCGATCTTAACTTTAACGGGATTGAATTTGCGTCACACACTATTGATGCAACGTCTATGACCCGTTTTCATATGGATATCTGGACGCCAAATTCAACAACACCTCCTGCGGCATTTAAAGTTATGCTGGTTGATTTTGGTGCGGACGGAGTTTTTGGAGGCGGAGATGATGTATCGCATGAACTGACGTTTACGGCCAATACAGATCCCGCATTAGCAACCCGTCAATGGGTTCAGCTGGATGTCCCTATGTCGGCGTTTACCGGCCTTACTACAAGGGCGCACCTGGCACAGTTAGTCATATCCGGAGATCTGAGCACCGTCTACGTTGATAATGTGTTTTTCTATAATGATGGGGGCGGAACGATAACAGAACCATCAACGCCGGCCCCCACACCTGCATTTCCTGCATCTGATGTGATTTCATTATTCAGCAACCCATATACAAATGTACAGGTTGATACATGGTCCGCAGAATGGGATCAGGCTGATGTAGCAGATGTTCAGATCCAGGGAAATGATACAAAGCTTTATACAAATTTGGTTTATGCGGGTATTGAATTTACCAGTCAGACAATTGATGCATCTTCAATGACAAATTTCTATATAGATCTATGGACGCCCGACCCAACAGCACTTCCCGCTATACTTAAAATCAAGCTTGTAGATTTTGGGGCTGACGGAGTTTTTGGTGGCGGAGATGATGCAGAGTATGAACTTACGTTTAATGCAAATTCAACACCCCCTCTGGCTTCAGGTGAATGGATAAATTTTGACATCCCATTATCTGATTTCACAGGGTTAACTACACGAGGTCATTTAGCACAGTTAATAATTTCCGGCGATCCGAATACTCTATATGTGGATAACGTATTATTTCACAAATAAGCGGACGATTTTATTAAAAAACTAAGGAATGATGAATAAGATCAACAAGTCAACAATGACAGTGAAAGATACACAATCGAATGTATCCCTGAAGGATTCTGTGCTAAGGTTAATCTGGCGTGATCATCAGATATCAAGGGCAGAGATCTCACGCCAGCTGAATTTATCAAGGTCAACTGTGACAGAAATAGTAAAGGATCTACTTAAAACAGACCTGGTTTCTGAAATAGGAATCGGTGAATCCAGCGGAGGGAGAAAACCAATAGTGCTTGAATTCCAGAATGACGCAAAAGTTATCCTGGGTATCGATATCGGGGCCACTCACGTTTCTGTTGCAATGACTAACCTGGTGGGCAAGCTGCTTTTCTGGAAGGAGATGAAACATCCTGTCAGAGAAGATCCGGAGAGCACTTATGAAATCATAAATCAACTCTGTAATGAAGCTCTTATTTCGCAATCATTCGGGTATGATAAACTTCTTAGTATTGGAGTTTCCGTCCCGAGTCCTATAGACCCAATTCGTCCTGAATATTTATCCGAAACCATAATCCCAGCCTGGCATGGTAAAAGTGGTCTTCAGAGATTACGACAAAAATACGGCGTGCCTGTTTACCTGGATAATGATGCAAACCTTGGTGCGCTGGCGGAGTATTGGTGGGGTGCAGGAAAAAATGTTACTGATCTTATTTACATCAAAATATCGCACGGCATAGGTGCAGGTTTCATATTCGGAGGTGAACTCTATCGCGGATCCAGGGGTATAGCAGGTGAATTGAGCCATATGCCGATTGATCCTAACGGCAGATTATGCGGGTGTGGTTTGAGAGGGTGTCTGGCAACTGTAATATCGGCCTGGGCACTTAAAGAGAGAGTTAGAGTTCTTTCAACATTGTATCCAAAAAGTCCCCTTATAAACGGCGATCCCAGCATTATTGATATTGAAGATGCCGCGTTGAATAAAGATCCGCTCGCTGTTCAGGTTGTAACAGAAGCGGCCAATTATCTGACAACTGCAGTTACCAGTCTTGTCAATTTAATGAATCCGGAAATGATCATTTTAGGAGGCAGCCTATCAAGGCTGGGCGAGTTAGTATTAAATCCAATCAGAGATAAAATAGAAATGTCGGCACTCGTAAGTACCATCAGTAAAACTCAATTAAGAATAAGCGAGCTTGGATCAAAAGGAATTGCGATTGGTGCCGCAACCCTGGCAATTGACCAGGCTTTTATCGATCCGCAGATCCTGAGAAAGAATATTACTCCTGCGGTAATTAGTTAAGAATTTTAAGAATTAAAGAAATCAGAAATAAAAGGAGAGTTTATGAAAACATATATGAAACATTCTCTGCTGTTTTTTCTTTACTCCGGTATCCTTTTAACGCTCTCATCCTGTGAAACTTCAACTGAACCGGATATTCCCGAGTATAATCTTGTATGGCAGGATGAATTTAACGGGCCGGCCGGTCAAAGACCTGATTCAACGAAATGGACTTATGATATCGGAACAGATTGGGGGAATGCACAGCTTGAGTATGATACCGACAGTCCTGAAAATGTATCCATGGATGGCAATGGTAATCTTGTCATAACTGCAAGAGCAGAATCTTATATGGGACAGCCTTTTACTTCTGCAAGAATAAAAACAGAGGGACTATTCGAGCAGACATACGGAAGGTTTGAGGCGAGAATAAAAATGCCCTGGGGCCCCGGAATCTGGCCTGCATTCTGGTTATTAGGTTCTGATGTCGAAACAGTTGGCTGGCCTGAATGCGGCGAAATCGATATAATGGAATACCGGGGGCAGCAGCCTAACCTGATTCATGGGACCGTGCATGGTCCGGGATATTCAGCCGGAGGAAGTATTACCAAAAGTTATGGTTTTGAGCATAGCAGGTTTGATCTTGATTTTCATGTATTTGCAGTTGAGTGGGGTCAAAATTATTTAAGATTTTATGTGGACGATGTTCTCTATCAGGAAATCAAACCCGATGATTTAACAGGTCCCTGGGTATTTAATAAACCGTTTTTCATAATATTAAATGTAGCTGTCGGCGGTAATTATGTGGGTTTTCCTACCGAAGACACCAATTTTCCTCAAAGTATGCTGGTAGATTATGTCAGGGTTTATAAATAATGGCTGTAACTTTTTAGTAATGTAAATATGATGTCTTTCCATAACGGTATATAGGAGAATCAATGAACGGCAAGGAAGTTCATAAAACAGCGCCAAAAGACCGCATATCAAACAAACAAAAGTTTGCTTATGGATTGGGCTCAATCGTAAATAATTTACTGGGTGGGGCTATCGGATATATGTCCATTGTACTAAATGTGGGACTGGGAATGAATCCTGCTCTTGTAGGTACATTACAGGCAATACCCCGGTTTACCGATGCATTGACCGATCCGATAATGGGTTATATTTCCGACAAAACTCATTCAAAATTCGGCAGAAGACGACCCTATATTTTTGTAGGCGCAATTCTAGTCGGTATTGTCTTCGCTTTAATGTGGCAGCTTCCCGAAGGCTACAACGAAATGTTCTATTTCTGGTACTTTCTCATCGGTTCTATAATCTTCTATTTATTCTATACGATGTTTGCAACTCCCTGGGTTGCCCTGGGTTATGAGCTTACTTCCGATTATCATGAGCGAACCCGACTCATGGGCGTGATGAACTTTATGGGTCAGTTTGCCTGGATATCTCTCCCATGGTTTTACTCAATTATGGAAAATGACAGGCTATTTTCTGATTCTGTGCAGGGCGCAAGATCCTTAGCAATAGGAATAGGGGTCTTTGTAGCTGTTGTCGGCATTATGCCGGCTATTTTCTGCAGAGAACGTTTCGTCCAGGGCGAAACAGCAGCAAAAGTAAAATCCAGATTCGTGCAAGGTTTAAAAACTAATGTAGTTCAGTTCTTTAAAGGATTAGTAATCACAGTTAAAAGAGTTGAATTTTTAAAATTATGCGCGGGAACATTTTTCTTATTTAACGGGATTATGCTTGTTGGTGCCTTTAGTTCGTACATAACGATCTTTTATGTGAGCGGCGGTGATAACGATATGGGGGCGAAGTACATGGGATTGTTCGGAACAATTAGTACAATATCTACACTATTAGCAATAACGGCTGTTACCTGGATTTCTTCGAGAATAGGAAAAAGAAAAACTTTTATCATAGCTACTTCTTTTACATTGTTCGGAAGTCTTATCAAGTGGTTCTGCTACGATCCAATGGCTCCATGGAAAGTACTGATCCCCGCACCATTTATTGCCATAGGAATGGGTGCATTATTTACCTTAATGGGTTCTATGATAGCTGATGTCTGTGACCTTGATGAACTCGAAACCGGGGAAAGACGTGAAGGAATGTTCGGAGCAATCTACTGGTGGATGGTTAAACTAGGAATGGCCCTGGCATTTGGATTATCAGGCTTTTTACTTAACGGAACCGGATTTCAAGTTGAATTCGGAGGTGCACAAGCATCCAGTACATTTTTCTGGATGAGATTCGTTGATGTGAGTATTCCGGCAGCAGCCTCACTCATTGCAATTTTTGCAATTGCATCCTTTAAAATTACAGAAGAAAAAGCCTACGAAATCAGAAGTGAACTGGAAAAAAGAAGAGGTGTTATAAATAACCCGGAAATTGCAACTTAGTAATGAAGAAATATTTGTTGAAAGAATTAAGATGAAAAATATATTTATCAAAATAAAAAATGCAGTTTTTTACTCATTACTGATTGCCCTGATCGGACTGTTTTTCGGATGTCAGGATGCCAGTGACAAAGCCGGGGACGGAACAGACAGGGTTGATACACTTACAATTACGATGATCGGTAAAAGTTCAGCTAATCCGGTTTTTTTATCGGCTAAAACAGGTGCAATGCAAAAAGCAGAAGATATTTCTGAAAAATATGCTAAGCTGGATGTTATTTTAAATTGGAGAATCCCTGAAAACGAGAGTGCTTCTGAGCAGGCAGGAATAATACACAAAGCAGTAATTGAGGGAACCAAAGCAATTATTGTTTCTTGTTCTGATGAAGATACATTAACCGTAGCTATAAATTATGCTGTGGATAATGGTGTCCCGGTTATGACATTTGATAGTGATGCTCCCGATTCGAAACGATTCGCCTTCTATGGCCCTGATGATATTAAAATGGGAAAAAAGATAATGGACGAATTAGCAGGTTTAATAAATGCTAAAGGAAAAATTGCGATCCTGGGAGGAAACCAAACCGCTAACAATCTGCAGGAAAGAGTTGAGGGAATCAAAAAGGCCGCTGCTGATTATCCCAATATTGAAATAGTAGGAACGTATTATCATCCGGAAAAAGAAGACGATGCTATTGCAGTAATGAAAAAAGTGCAGGATTCATATCCCGATTTAAGGGGCTGGGCTATGGTGGGGAGCTGGCCGCTGTTCGGTGACAAATTAGAAAAAACCATGGAACCCGGAAAAATAAAAATAGTTGCGGTTGATGCCCTTCCCGTTGAATTAAAATATATTGAAAAAAATTATGTACAGGTATTATTAGGACAGCCCACATTCAGATGGGGTGAAAAAACTGTAGAGACAGTGATTGATAAAATTTACCTGCATAAGGAAGTTAAAGAGATAATCAGGATGGAAATTATTCCTGTAACAATCGAAAATTTGGGTGGATGGTCGAGGCAGTTAAGAGCATGGGGTTATAAGAATATACCCGAAAAATATTTGGTGATGTAATTGTCAACTATACCGGAGAAAAAAATGCAGTCTGAAATTAGTTATAAGCATATTCTGTATACCACAGAGTTCTCGGAAAACTGGAAAGATGTGTTTTGTCATGCTACAGGAATTGCTAAACAATTTAACGCCAGACTTACTTTTCTTTACGTCCTCAATACTGAGCTGATTGACTTATTAACATTTGATGTGGGACTTGAAAGATCTTCAAGTATCAACAAGAAATTTACAGAAGCAAAAGACTTTACCAGTAATGTTCGTAAAAAAGTGATTAAAAAAATATCAGACGCATTCGGCGAGGATACTCTGGAAAACATCAATATTGTTGTAGAAAGGGGTAATCCGGTCAAAATAATACTGAGAGTTGCCGAAGAGGAAAAGTGCGATTTGATCGTAATGGGTTTCAAAGGTGCAACTGCTCTGGAAGACCACACCATCGGGAATACTGTAAACAGAGTACTGCACAGGTCCAGGCTTCCGGTACTGGTCATTCACAACATTGAGGAAAATAGTTAAGAGGATACATATGTCAAAACGTGAATCGAAGACAAGTTACCTGTCAGGTACAGACATAGCAAATTTCAGTAAAAAAGAGAAGGACACGGCATTTCTAAATATCTTAAAAAAAGGGATCCATGGTATTTCGTTCAGTGTTTACCTTGAAAATCAAAAACCGGGTTCTCCTGTCATTGAAGAACAAATTGAAGCCAGAATGAAAATTATTCAACCGTATGTTAAATGGGTCAGGTCTTTTTCCTGCATTGACGGAAATGAAAACATACCCAAAATCGCGCATAAATATGGATTGAAAACACTGGTTGGAGCCTGGCTTGGAAACGACAAAGAGAAAAATGAAATCGAAATAGAAAATATCATACAGACAGCCAGAGAGGGACATGCCGATATCGTTGCCGTTGGTAACGAAGTTCTGCTTCGCGGTGATTTAACTGAAGAGGAGGTCATAAAATATATTCAGCAGGTAAAAAACGAGATCACAAATATTCCGGTAGGTTATGTTGATGCTTATTACGAGTTTGTGAATCATACTCGTATTTGCAGTTTATGCGACGTAATTCTGGCAAATTGCTATCCATTCTGGGAAGGCTTTCCCATAGAACATTCTTTAGCCTATTTGAAAAATATGTATTATCTGGCGGTTAAAGCCGCCCGGGGTAAAAAAGTTATTATCAGCGAAACAGGCTGGCCGAATGTAGGTTCAGCGTTTCGCGAGGCCGTACCATCCTACGAAAATGCTCTCAAATATTTTGTTGACACATTTGTTTGGGCTGATCAGGAAAACATAGATGTATTCTATTTTGCAAGTTTTGATGAGATGTGGAAAATAGACAGTGAGGGGGATGTAGGTGCTTACTGGGGATTATGGGATAAGGATGGAATTCTAAAATTTGGTAAAGACTGAGTGTCGAGAATCATTTGGAGATACAATTTATGTTGAAGTTAATATTCTTTCTGCCGGTAATAATTCTTGCTGTAATAGCAGTCCGTTCCTTCAGTCAGAATAATAAAGTAATAATAATGAAAGAGAATTATGTTACCTCAGAGGCAGGGGATAAAATTTCCAGAAAACCGAATATCTCCTTCATTAAAGGTAAACCTCCAAAAGGCACCTTAATTAAAATACAACCCGAAATTGTCAAACAGAAGATTGATGGAATCGGTTCGTCTTTTACAGAGGCATCTGCATTTGTGCTGGCTCATCTTGATATAAAAGAACGAAGACAGGTTATGAGAAAAATTTTCAGTGACGAAGGTGCTGATTTTTCAATGGCAAGAACACATATCGGATCGTGCGATTTTTGCGTGGAAGGCAAATATTCATATCTGAATGTTGGAGGCGACACTGAATTAAAAAGTTTTAGTATTAAACCGGATAAAGAAGGCTTTAATCCTGATAAGTACCCGGGTATTCAGGACTCAACCTACGATCTGCTGCCTATGATAAAAGAGGCACTCGAAATTAAGAATAAGCAAAGGGATAATGAATTAAGAATTGTTGCGTCGGCATGGACGGCTCCTCCCTGGATGAAAGATATTAATGACTGGTATATTAAGGGAACTACGGAGAACAATTATCAAGGTACCGGCGGTACACTTAAACCGCAGTACCAGGGTACTTATGCTGATTATCTCTTAAAATACCTTGAAGCCTATAAGTCAGAAGGGGTCAAAATATGGAGCATTACACCTGTGAACGAGCCTTATGGAAACAACGGGCAATGGGAGAGTATGCATTTTACACCGGAAACAGAGAATCAGTTCATTAAGGAATACCTGGGACCAAAGCTTGAAGCCAGTTTATTCAGAGATGTAAAAATTCTTATATATGATCAAAACAGAGATGGACTGGAACGGTGGACAAATGTTATTCTGGGAGATCCGGTAACATCAAAATTTGTTTACGGTTCTGCCGTTCACTGGTACAGCAGCACTAATAAAGTGTATGAGGATGTATTCGAACGGGTTCATTCAAAATTTCCGGATTTTGCAATAATACACACGGAGGGCTGTATTGATGATCTCGGGAAGGAGCCTCCCGGCGGTATTGCAGACCCTGAGCGTTTTAAAGAAAAAAACTGGTTTAATAATGACTCTTTCTGGTGGAATAAAAATGCAACCGATTGGGGATATTCCGCTTCATGGCAGGGTTTGAATGCGGATGATCATCCTATTTATACGCCGGTTCATCGTTATGCAAGAAACATAATTGTCAGTATTAACCACTGGCTGAATGGCTGGATTGACTGGAATGTTGTTCTTGACCGTAGAGGGGGACCGAATCATGTTGGGAATTTCTGCGGAGCACCAGTAATGATCGATACAGAAATAAAACAGGTTTATTATACTCCAATATATTACATCTTAGCTCAGTTCAGCAGGACAATCAGACCGGGGGATAAGGCTGTTAAAATAGAAAGAGTTTTAGATGGTTTGGATAATGATGACTTATATGCCTGTGCAACAATAAATGATTCTAATTTACTTACAGTTCAATTATTAAATACCACTAAAAAACCTTTAAAGTTTAATCTTCAAATAAATGATCAGTATGCGATTATAGACATGGTTCCCAATTCGGTGCAGACAGTTAGGATTCAATTATAGATGATAGTTATGAAATATATAAATAAACTTTTCATATCATTCACAATTCAACTTATAATAAGCAGTGTATTAATTGCACAGCCTGAAAAAAATAGAAGTTTTGATAATCAATTCTTTGTGCTGGATTTCAAAAACAATAAATATGATCTCTCAGAGGTGGAGAAATATTTCTTTACAACATTTCCACATGATGATCCTACCCGGGGTGATGTAGTTTATGACCGGATGGAATGGGTAAATAATAACATGATAATGCTTTCCGATTATGACGGTCTTTACAGCTATGTAAAATTCAGAAATGACAGCTCAGGTTTTGATTCATTCAGGTTTACATCAAAGTCATACTATAATATAAAAGACAGCGTAAAGAAAATTTTATTTGTTTTCAAAGGCAGGTTTCCCTCTGCAAAAGGGATATGGTCAGCATGGTGGTTAAACGGAAGCAGACAAAGTGAATGGTTGTACGAAAATAATGGTGATCCTGTTTCGGATAAAGGTTTGGATAAATATTCCGGAACAGGACAATTCTATAATACTCCTAGTCCTGTTAATAGCACCGATTGGCCAGGGGCTGGTGAAATTGATATCGTTGAAACTATTAACGCCGATAATATTATTCATAATACTCTCCACACATGTCCACAGATGTGTAATTCAGAATGGAATAATTCCGGAGTCGTTATCAACTGTTCGAATGCAGTATCAGGTGATCCTAACTCGGGGTGCAGCGGGACACCTTATGAAGTTAACTCGCCTGAAGGTACTTTTGCCTGTTTGTGGGAAAATGGAGCTGTAAGTTTTTATTATTGGCCTCCGCAGGATGATGTCAACTTCCAGGGAGGACCGCTGAGCCGAACACCCAATCCTGAAATGTGGAATAAAACAAATCTGAAAAATCACGTACGCTTCCTGGAATCTGATACGGAATGCAAAGATGAAATTTATCAAGACTGGCAGTGCGAAAATTGCGGGGGAAGAAACAAATGTGAATTTGTTAATCTTAAAATGATTTTCAATGTAACTCTTTGCGGTAAATGGGCAGGAGATGAATTTGATGAGACTGAAAAATCACCGGAAAACTGCACAAATTACATACTTGGCGAGGGAAAAGATTCAATTAATAACAAGTATTTAAAGATTGAATATGTATCAGTGAGTTCGCTGCCCTGATATAAACATCAGTTAAATATGATAACTGATATAAAATGAACATAACATATTTATTAATAGGACTATTTTTTCTGCTTTTCCCTGGTTGTCAATCACAGGAAACAGAGATAAAACAAATAAATCGGAAAGAGAATAACGTAGAATCAATGAGAGCAATACAAATAAATCCGGATAAAAATTTATCGGTTGAGAGAGAGAATCCATTTAGATCCAGACAATTTGTTCCTTATTTAAATGGGGAGTGGATCGGTAAAGCAGTTTCTTACGGTTGTTATCGTGCAGGGCAGGTACCGGGTGTTAGAGGACCGTCGGAATCAGAAATTCTGGAAGACCTGCAATTAATATCAGATCATTGGAATTTGATAAGAATTTACAGTTCGGATGATATCTCGGAAAGAATATTAAAGGTAATAAGAAAAAATAATTTACCGATTAAAGTTATGCTGGGTGTCTGGTTAGAAAGTGAAACCAATTCTCCGCAAAGGAAAGATGAAAATATTAAAGAGGTTTTGAATGCTATTAAACTAGCGAACGAGTACAAGCAAATCATTGCCGCAATTAATGTGGGTAATGAAACCCAGGTATATTGGTCCGCTCATAAGATGGAGATTAACGATCTGATTCATTACGTGAGAACAGTCAGGAATAACACAACCGTACCGGTTACCATAGCGGATGATTATAATTTCTGGAATAAACCTCTTAGTAAATCTTTTGCGGACGAAGTAGATTTTATTGTAGTTCACATTTATCCTCTGTGGAATGGTCAGATACTCGATAATGCAATTGAGTGGATGAACAGTATATTATTTAATGAAGTGAAAAAATTACATCCGGAGAAAACTGTAGTATTAGGTGAAATAGGATGGGCAACCAAGTATGATTCTTCCAAAATAGAAGACGGCCAGCAGGGTTCATTAATAAAAGGAGAAGTAAGTCTGGCTGCACAGGAGAAATTCCTGAATAAAATATCCACCTGGATTGACAGGAATAAAATTCCAACGTTTCTCTTTGAAGCCTTTGACGAACCCTGGAAGGGTGGAGGCGAATCTGCCGGTCCTGACGAGATTGAAAAGCACTGGGGAGTCTTTTATGAAGATCGCACTCCAAAAGAATCTTTTCAAAACCATTTGAGAACATATAAAAGAATCGAATTGAAATAACTATAACATAATCACTTTCCGAAAGGAGAAAAAAATGAAAAAAGCACTTACCTATCTATTTGCCCTGATGTTCGTTCTCATGTTTGGCAATGTGGTGAAGGCTCAGCCTATCCACACTATAGATTTTGAACCGGCAGGAGTCGGAGCCAACTGGGATTGGATTGTAGGAGAAAATGGCGATAATCCGCCGCTGGAATTTATTGCAAACCCTGTAAGCGGCGGAATCAATACATCCCCCACGGTTGCTAAATTTATAGCAAGACAGTCAGGCCAGCCATATGCATTGTTTTTTACAGACGATGACGGAGAATTCACTTTTGATGCGTCCAATGCAATTGTAAAAATAATGGTTTATAAACCTGTGATAAGTCCGATCCACTTTAAGGTTGAAGGCGCTACAGGGACGCCCACAGAACTCACAGATTCAAATACAGTAGTCAATCAGTGGGAAGAAATAACTTTTGACTTTTCAGCTGTAATCGGACAGACATATAACAGACTGGTAATAATACCCGACTTTTATACAAGACCTCAGGATAATATCATTTACATTGATAATATTCAGGTGCCTGATGGCGAGATAGTTACAATTACTGAACCGACTGATCCTGCACCTTCTCCGGTTCCTTCTGCCAGCGATGTTATATCAATTTTCAGTGACGCATATACGGCATTACCGGGAGTTAACCTAAATCCTAACTGGGGACAGGGAACCCAGTTTTCGATAATTACTGTTCAGGGTGATTCAACTATGGTATATGGGAATTTGAATTACCAGGGAACTGAACTGAATCAGAATCTGAACCTGGACAGTGCCGCAATGCAGTATGTCCATATTGATTTCTGGAATGCAAATTCCACCGAACTGAATTTCTTCCTGATTAGTCCCGGACCAAATCAGCAGTCAGTAGCATTAGTGCCTCCGGATTCAACCGAACAGTGGATAAGCGTTGACATACCGTTAACGGATTTTGAGCCGACGGTTGATCTCACACAGGTATTCCAGCTTATGTTTACCGGTAATGGAACTATATACCTGGACAATATCTACTTTTGGAATGGTGTTGTTCCGGTTGAACTGACATCATTTACAGCATCTGTAGATAAGAATACTGTTAATTTATTATGGAGAACCGCAACAGAGAGTAATAACAGCGGCTTCATGATAGAAAGAAAATCATCAGGTGAATATGAGCAAATTGGTTTTGTTCCCGGTTCCGGGACAATTACAGAACCTGTTTCTTACACATTCAAAGACAGTAATCTGAAACCCGGAACGTACTCCTACAGATTAAAACAGATCGACTTTGACGGAACATTTGAATACTCCTATTCGGTTGAAGCAGATATAACTGCGCCAGGAACATATTCATTATATCAGAACTATCCCAATCCGTTTAACCCCGCAACAAAGATTACATTCTCTCTTGCTTCCAACGCAAATGTTACATTAAAAGTTTTTGATGCACTCGGACAGGAAGTTATGACACTAATTAACAAGAAACTTACTTCGGGAGTCCATACGTATGAGTTAAATGCAATCGGGCTGAACAGCGGTGTTTACTTTTATAGAATTGATGCAACCGGAGAAGACGGGTCTGGATTTGTTGATATTAAGAAGATGATCCTTCTTAAATAGTATCAAATGATACCGTGGGAAGGAAAAACTAAATTTAAGACATTAAGTAAGACTTTAGACATAAAATAATAACTTCTCTAAAAGGAGAAAAAAAAATGAAAAAGAACATAATTTCTTTGATCGTTGTTCTACTTGTTATTTCAATAAGTGGAATAGTCTCAGGTCAAAATCAGCCAATTGATTTTGAAACAGGCGGGTATGGGGCAAACTGGACATGGACCGTATTTGAAAATGATACAAATCCACCACTGGAGATTGTATCGAACCCTGATATGTCAGGCGCTAACACTTCGGAAACTGTTGCGAAATTTACTGCGCTTCAATCAGGTCAGCCTTATGCAGGCACTGAATGTTTACACGGGGATATTGGAACTTTTACCCTGGATAATACCAACAGTATAGTAAAAATTATGGTATGGAAACCGGTAATAAGCGATGTTGGAATCAAGTTTGTAAGATCTGATGGAAGTGCATTGCCGGAAATTAAAGTAGCTAACACATTGATTAATCAGTGGGAAGAATTAACTTTTGACTTCACTGCCAGAATAGGTGATCCGAACACTGTTGATCAGGATCAAATAGTAATCTTTCCGGATTTTGATCTAAGCGGAAGAACCCAGGATAATGTTTGTTATTTTGATAATATTACATTTTCAGCAGGAAATCCAATTGCTGAACCGACCGTTCCGGCACCTGCTCCAACGCTTCCTTCAAGCGAAGTTATATCAATATTCAGTAATGCCTATACTCCTTTGCCGGGAGTGAACCTGAACCCCTTCTGGGGACAAGCAACGGTAGTTAGTTTTGTGGTAGTCCAGGGTGATACTATTATGAGGTATGCGGATTTAGACTACCAGGGAACTGAGCTGAATCAAAATCTGAACCTCGATAGTGCTGCTATGCAGTATGTTCACATTGATTTCTGGAACCTAAATTCTACCGAACTCAATTTTTTCCTGATTAGTCCCGGACCGAATCAACAATCAGTAGCATTGGTACCGCCTGGCACAACCGAGCAATGGATAAGTGTTGACATACCTTTATCACAATTTCAGCCGACGGTTGATCTTACACAGGTTTTCCAGCTGATGTTTACCGGCAATGGTACTGTATATCTTGACAATATCTACTTCTCAACGACAGCGACAGATGTAAAGGAAATAAAAAATACACAACCCACAGATTATTCACTTGATCAGAATTATCCTAATCCTTTTAACCCTTCAACAATGATCAGGTTCAGCCTGCCCGAAGCGGGTCAGGTTAACTTAAATGTATATAATATATTAGGAGAGCAAACTGCCACATTAGTGAATAAGTTTATGGGTGCAGGTACATACGAAGTTAATTTTAAAGCTCAGGATTTACCTTCCGGAATATATTTCTATTCTATTTCTGCAGGAAATTTCCAATCAATCAAAAAAATGATTTTGATTAAATAATTCTGCTTATTCAGATGCCGGCGTTCTGAAGAACGCCGGCATTTTTAATCTCTGGAACAAGATGAGTAAAGAAAATATTTTTGCCGGAAAGCATAAATTAAAATTTCAGGAAGCTTCTGTCAGGGGAGATTTTGTAAAAATTAATGGAGAAACCTTTTACAAAATTTCTCATTATGATGAGATGAATCCTTTCCTGATAAGTATAGTAAGTGCTTCTGATCACTGGATGTATATTTCAAGCAATGGAGGTCTTACTGCCGGGAGGCGCAATCCCGATAATGCACTTTTCCCGTATATCAATGATGACCAGCTGCACGATGTTAATGAAATTACCGGCGGCAAAACAATCATCAGGCTACGTGACAGTGAAAAAATCTATTTGTGGGAACCATTTTCGAAAAGATTCAGGGGAGTATATATAACAGAAAGAAATCTTTATAAAAATATTCCCGGTACCACAATTATTTTTGAAGAAATCAATAAAGATCTGGGGTTAATATTTCAGTATGGCTGGACTACCAGCTTTAAGTACGGATTCATAAAGTTTGCCAAAATATCAAATACTTCCGACCAGGAAAAAGAGATTGAGGTATTAGACGGCATTCAGAATATCCTGCCGTCCGGGGTAATTCAGCAACTTCAGGAAGGATTCAGTACACTTGTTGATGGATACAAAAAAAACGAGTTAATGGAAAACACCGGATTAGGTATTTTCTCACTCAGCTCCATCCCTTCCGATCTGCCCCAGCCAGCCGAATCACTTACTGCTTCAACCGTATTCAGCATTGGTCTGAATGCAAAAAAAATACTTTTAAGTTCAGAACAATTAGATCTGTTCATTAAGAATTTGCCTTTGAAACAGGAAACAGGCACTAAGGGTATCCGCGGAGCATATTTTGTCAATTCACGCTTTAAAATTCGGTCGGGACAAGCAAAAGATTGGTTCATTGTTGCTGAAATAAATCAAAACAACGGTAATGTTGTTGAATTAAATAAATTATTGAAGGATAAAAAATTAAAATCATTAATCTCTGAAGATATTCAGCAAAGCAGGGTAAGCCTCAAAAGGATAGTTGCACAGGCGGACGGACTACAAATGACCGAAAATAAACTTGCTTCCGCCCGTCATTTTTCAAATGTGCTTTTTAATATAATGAGGGGCGGAGTGTTTGTTGATTCATATCATGTCGATATGAAAGATTTTATTTCTTTTATAAGAAAAGCAAACCCTTTTGTCCTTAAAGCTCATAATGACTTTCTTAATAATCTTCAGAATAGAATATTACACAAGGAACTTGTAGAAAGGGTTCGTTTACTGAAAGATTCGCATTTTACCAGGCTTGCTCTGGAATATTTGCCGTTGACGTTCAGCAGAAGGCATGGGGATCCCAGCAGGCCATGGAACAAATTTTCAATTGAAATAAAAAATGACAGGAATGAAAAGCTATTAAATTACCAGGGTAACTGGCGTGATATCTTCCAGAATTGGGAAGCCCTGGCTTTATCATACCCGGAATTTTTAAATTCTATGATTTCCAGGTTTCTGAATAACTCGACTGCCGATGGGTATAATCCTTATAGAATATCGAGGGACGGTTTCGACTGGGAAGTTCAGGATCCCAATAATCCATGGGCAAATATTGGTTATTGGGGCGACCATCAGATAATTTATTTATTAAAACTTCTGGAGTTATCAAGACAATTCAACCCGGCAGCGCTGGAAAAATATTCGCAGGAAGACATATACACTTTTGCAAATGTGCCATACAGAATTAAGGAGTATGGTGAAATATTAAATGATCCCAGGAACACGATTGAATTTGACAGTGGACTGGACAGAAAACTCAAACAGGGAGAACAACTTTATGGTTCAGATACAAAATATTTAAAAGAAGGCCGACCATTCACTTGTTCAGGTGAATCTCGTTGAAAAGCTTCTTTTAACATTGCTAATTAAGTTGTCTAATTTCATTCCTGACGGCGGTATATGGATGAACACCCAGAGACCCGAATGGAATGATGCAAACAATGCACTTGCCGGTTACGGTATTTCGATGGTGACCCTTTATTACATAAGACGTTACCTCTTATTTCTGAAAGAATTTTTGAACAGCTCAGAAAATAATGGATACATGATCTCGGAAGAAGTCCAACTCCTGTTTGAAGGAATTTATTCGGCTATAAATGATTTAAAACGTGAAGAGAATGGCAGATTAGAGGCTAAGGAAAGAATGGAAATTGCTGATAAACTTGGAACAGCTGCCTCGGAATACAGAAAGAAAATCTATCAGGGGTTTTCTGATATCAGGAAAGAGATATCAAAAGAAAGATTAATTGAGTTTACAGTATTATGTCTGTTGATCATCGACGATACTATTAAAAAGAATAAACGTGAAGATGGGTTATACAATTCGTATAATCTACTGCATATTACCGGCGGCGAAATGAAGATCACGTATTTATATGAAATGCTTGAAGGCCAGGCGGCAGTATTAAGTTCAGGATTTTTAACCGCGGGTGAAGCTATTAAATTACTAACCGTCCTGAAACATAGTCGCCTGTACCGTGAAGATCAAAACAGCTATATACTTTATCCTGATATTGATCTTCCTTTATTCGTCAATAAAAATAATGTAGATCCCGGGCTTGTTGAACAATCAGAATTATTAAAATTAATGCAAAAAAATGACAGGGACGATATTATTTATAAGGATATAAACGGAGACTATCATTTCCAGAATAACATTATTAATACTCAGAGCCTGTCAGACAAGTTATATAATCTTGCCGATGATCCCGAATACAGTTCCTATGTTAAAAAAGAGTCGGGATTAATTTCAGAAATTTATGAAACAACTTTCAGGCACAAAGAATTTACTGGGAGAGCAAACACTTTCTACAAATACGAAGGGTTAGGTTCAATTTACTGGCATATGGTTTCAAAACTTTTGCTTGCAGTTCAGGGAGTATATTTTAAAGCCGAATCAGATCCTGATGAAAAAGAAAATCTGCAAAAAATAAAAGAAATCTATTATGATATTAAAGCCGGAACGGCCCCGGAATCATCTCCTGAAAAATATGGAGCTTTTCCAACAGACCCCTATTCACACACGCCTTCATTTTCCGGAGCACAGCAGCCAGGGATGACCGGGAAGGTGAAGGAAGACATAATTACACGCATTCATGAAATTGGAATTACGATTGAATCGGGTAAAATCATCATTAATCCTTCTTTATTGAAAGCAGCCGAGTTCACTGAACAAGCTGAAAAATTTTGTTTCTATGATGTATTTGGTACAGAACGTAAAATAAAATGCAGCAAAAAGTCTATTGCATTTACATTTTGCCAGGTCCCGTTCATCTACCGACTTTCAACTGAGAACAAAATAATTGTGCACTCACAAAACGACAGGTATATGAATATCGAGGGTTTAGACCTGGGATTGAATTTAAGCCAATCGGTCTTCAGCAGGGAAGGAAAAATCACCCACGTGGAGGTATTCCTTGATGAAAATATTTCATAATTCAGCAGAACCCATAACATAAATCACCTAAAACCGAATATTATCTGAGCTTATCTTTGATTTATCGGGGATGAGTCCACAATTATAGTTATTCAAAGTTGACAAGAAACACCTCATTTTAGCAACAAATTCTTTTCCTTAGCATCAGTAAATATTGTTAATGTACAGCAAAAGGAGTGCTGACTATTACATTTTATTAATACGGTTTTATATCAGTAATTTTTCTCTCTATAGATTTTTTTTGCTGCCATTAAAATTTAACGAAGAAAAGGAGGAGACTCATGGGAAAGGGAGATGTGTTCCTTAGAGGTTCCGCAAACATTTTGTGGAATACATTCCAATCGGTTAATACACATTTAAAATACGGCAGGAGTAAGCAGCCCGGATGGGCTCCGGCCCCGCTGCAGAAAAGCATCGAACGTTCAGTGCCGGAACTTGGATATCCCCGGGAAACCGATTCACTTTGTCCCAAATGCGTTTTCGAGGTGAGGGAAAAAGTCATATCCGGTGAGATCAGCGTAGAGGAACTCGCAAAAGGGCATTATGCCGAAATTAAATCACAGCTGATTGAAGAAGACGGCAAAATCATTGTTAAAAAAGAATGTCCCGTTCATGGAACCTTTGAGGATATAATTTCAATAGATTCTAAATTCAGCCGACTGCAGGAAGAGAGATTTTACGGAAGGGATTTTCCGGCGGCGGACGATAAGCATATTCACAAACATGGTACTTCAAATATAAAATACGGACGCGGTTCAATCCTCAATATCGATCTTACAAACCGCTGCAATATGATGTGCAATCCATGTTTCGCTGATGCTAACCAGGTAGGTTATGTTCACGAACTTTCTTTTGAAGAAATCAAAAAAATTCTCGACGATTCTCTCACATTTCTGCCGAGAAGAGTTGCACAGGTACAGTTCTCGGGCGGAGAACCTACAATATCACCTCATTTTCTCGAAGCCTGCAGATATGCACGCAAGATAGGTTACAACGGTATACAGGCAGCTACAAACGGCGTCAGGTTCGCCCTGGAACCAGATTTTGCATATAAGGCAAGGGAAGCAGGATTGAACCTCGTCTATTTTCAGCTTGACGGGGTTACTAATGAGGCCAACAGGCACAGACATATACCTAATCTGTTCGATATTAAGCTTCAGGCAATGGAAAATATGGCTGCCGCCGATATATGGATCACTCCTGTTACTACAATTGTAAACGGGTTGAATGATGATCAGGTCGGTCCTTTGATGCAGTTTGTTATTGATAACTGTGATAAGATGGATGCTATCTCGTTCCAGCCTGTATCCTTCACTGGCCGTGACGAGGAGATCAGCGATGAACAAAGACACAGCCAGAGATATACAACTTCCCATCTTGCCGGTGAATTAAGCCGGTGGTCACGCGGAGAGATTGATATGTACCGTGACTGGTATCCGTTAGGTGCAGGCACACCCCTGACTAAGCTGGCTGATTTCGTTGCCGATCCGGCTGACCATACAGGCGGAATGTGCGTTTCCTGTCATCCCGACTGCGGTTCCTGTATTTATATTGTTGCAAATAAGAAAACTAAAAATTGGGCACCTCTCACTAAATTTTTCAGTCTTGACGGATTTATTAAAGATGTCGATGTCATAACAGACACAGCGCGGGGAAAGAAACTTACCATGTCTCAGCTGGCACTCTCTCTGGCCAGAAATTTTGATGGAAGTAAAGCGCCGGAAGGGTTTGATTTTAAAGAACTTGTCCGTCTCATTCAACACCAGTTTCATGGTTCTATTACGGAAGGAGAAAGACCTCCCCAGAAGGACTGGACACTCATCTGGGCCGGCGGTATGTGGTTCCAGGACCTGTGGACTTACGATTTCCGCAGGACCGAGATGTGCTGTGTTCCTTATGGAACTCAGGAAGGTGAAATATCTTTTTGTGCTTATAATACAGGCATCGGCTGGCGCCAGATAATAGAACAAAAACATATGAATGCAAAGACAAGCGACTGGTATAAAGAAAGAGGAAGACACCAGATCTATGCCGGTGAAAAGCCGATCCCGATTACTCTGAATGCCTCGAATATCAGGGTACCCGAAGTTACAAGTCGTGGATATTGTGCTATGTGCAGCCATCAGAAAGAAGATGCAGGATTAAATAAATTAATGAAGGGTATTAATACCGACAAAGAAAAGGAAGCAGTATGATAGATGCTGGAAACAGGTAAATTATTAGAAGGTAAAAACAATGCGGTAAGAGAAATATTGTCGGTTGTTCTGATTATTTTCTTTAGTGTCGTACTGGTAAATGCCCTGGACTTTAAATCAATTCAGAATAGTCTCGAATATTTAAGCAGTCAGTATGGTTTATGGGCTTTGTTCATCATTCTGCTTATAACTGCACTGTTTTATTCAGCGGCTGTTCCTTCTACGGTCCTTGGCGCTGCTTCAGGAGCCGCATTGGGTTTTTCCCAGGGTTTCCTTTTGTATACAGCTGCTGTATTCACAGGCTCATTATTCGTATACCTGATATCACGTACTGTATTTAAGGATCCATTACTCAGGAGGATAAGAAAAAATAAATACCTTGGGCAATTGGAAAAGGTGATTGAAAAGGAGGGTCTTGCTTTCCTCTTTTTTATACGTTTTGTACCTGTGCACGCTACCTTCGCAAATACTTTCTTCGGAGTTGCGGGGATAAGTCCGCGAAAATTTCTTCTTAGCTGTCTCTTCCTGATTCCGGAATTGCTGCTCCATGTTTATACCGGCTATTGTGCCGTATCTCTCAGTACAGTTCAAAACACGGGATGGAATATAGCTGATACTGCGAAGGTAGTTTCCCTCGTACTCGCAATAGGGGCGTTTATTTATATTGGCCGTATCGCAGGAAAAGTGAAGAAAACTGTGAGAGCTGTTAATTAACAATGTAAATAAGAGTCAATAACATCCTGACCACCGTGTTTTCATTTAAAAATTTTATCAAGTGAGTCAAGACCAGCAGGGTAAAAAATTTTTCTTGTGAATATTTTGATAATATCCTAAATTAGATAAGAAATATTGGGAAAGACCTCATTACGAGGGGGAAATACTTGCTATATACCCGGCTTAAATTTTCAAGTCTTGAAATAGCTTTATTTTGAATTTAAAGGTGGATATACGTTAAACCAGGGAGTAATCATGTCACGATCATTTTTCACAATCTTTTTCTTATTAATAATTGCAGCAGCGATAAATGCCCAGGAGGCGCCCATAGAATGGGGCGAGGTTCCGATGGAGGACCTTCTTATGACCACATTTCCCGGTGATTCGAATGCATCTGCAATTATACTGTGCGATTACGGAGTATCTAAACTCGATAATGATATTAATATCATATTTACACGATATCTCAGGATCAAAATACTGAATGAAAAAGGGTATAAACTGGGAACGCATTCTATCAGTATTTACACCAAAGATGATGCTGAGTACCTTGATGATTTAGAAGCAGTTACATATAAAATGGATGAAAGCGGAGAAATTATTGAAAATGAACTGGACGATGATAACATTTTTGAGGAGGAGGTTTCGGATACCAGAACCCATTACAAATTCACAATGCCTGCTTTATCCCCGGGATGCGTGATAGATATAAAATATACTATAATTGAAAATAATCTGACTTACCTGCGTGACTGGACTTTTCAGTGGGAGGAACCTGTAGTATGGAGTGAATACAGGGTAATTATGCCCCGGCAAATTTCTTATGCTTTTGTTTCGATAGGTTATGAGCCATGGGCAATTCAGGAAAATACAGAGGTAACCCAGGCGTTTATGGGAAATGCAGCTGCTTATCTCGGAAGGAACATAGTAACCTGCAACCAATATAGATGGGTGGTAAAGAATATTCCGGCCTTAAAAGACGTACCTTATATTACTACATTAAGCGATTATCAAAACAGTATTCAGGCTCAGCTTGCCGGTTATGCAATCAGGGGATTTGGTACCAGACAAGTTCTGCAGGACTGGAATACAGTTATTAAAGAACTTCTGGATAATAAATATTATGGTGATGTAATTGACGTTACGGGGGATGTTGATGATCTGACCGCTGAAATCATAAAAGGACTTTCTTCACCCAAAGAAAAACTTGAAGCAATTTATAACTGGGTTTCAAAATCGATCGTCTGGGATGGTAAACAGCGTGTTTTTGCGGATAATGAAGTTGATGACGTTCTCGAGTATAAAAAAGGAAACTCAGCCGACATAACCTTTCTCCTGCTTTCTATGCTGCAAAGTGCCGGTATCGATGGTGAACCAATGATTCTTAGCACAAGGGGAAACGGGAAAATCCAGGACATATACCCGATAGTATCACAATTTAACCTTACAATAGCGAGAGTTAAGCTGGGATCCGAAACATATTTTATTGATGCAACCGATCCTTTACGACCCCTGGGACAGCTGCCTGAAAAGATTCTTAACGTAAGAGCACTTGTTATTAAAGAGGGGCCTCTTGAATGGCAGGATATACGATCGGATGCTGTAGATGATGAGAAAGGGTGTAGTAAACATTCAAATCAATGACGATGGAACACTGTCAGCCGACGCTGAAGTGAGGTATGGGATTTATACCAGTCTTTCATACAGAGATGATCTGAAAGACGAAACTGAGATCGATCTTGCTAAAAGTCTTTTTGATACCGAATCATTGGGGCTGAACCTGGATTCCGTCCGGATCAGCAATAAAGAAGACATAAACTCTCCGCTTGTGGTGAAAGCATGGCTATCCTCTTCAGGGTATATCCAGCAGGGAGGTGATATGATGTATTTTGATCCTATTGCTGGCTAGACAGGACAAAGGATAATCCTTTTAAGGCAGAAAAACGGGCGTTCCCTGTAGAATATGCATATCCAAGGAGTGAAACCATAGTAACCAATATTCATTTACCGGCTTCGATTGAACTGAAAGAAAAGTTCGAAACAAAAAATTTCGGAATGAGCTGATTTTAACTATAAGCGGGATTTAAGTAATACCGATGAAGGGGTTCAAATAATAACAAAATTTAATATTAAAAAATCGCGGATAGAAACCCGCAATTACAACAGGCTGAAACGAATTTTATGCCCGTAAAATATCAGCCGATGCAGAGATGATGGTACTCGGACCTAAAACTCCGGCTAATGAAAGAAAAGCAATTGGAATGAAAAAAGAGGAGAATTGATGAGGTACAGATTAATAGTTGCATTCATTCTTTCTGTCTGTATTCCTATGCCTGTACGGCTGAGGCGGGGGATATAAATAAATATGATATCCGTAATATTCCGACATCTCTGCTGCCGGATGGCAAAGCAGTTTCAGGGAAAATTCGATTCGCTTTGAAGTATTAAATTCCCGGAAAGCAGTAATGAATGTCAGATTTGCGGTTACGATTTTCAGTAAAGACAAACAGGATTACGGTATTCTCGCGCTTGCCTACGATCCCTTTAGAAAGTTATCGGAACTTGACGGAATGTTGTACGATGCTTCCGGTGAAGAAATAAGAGATCTTGAAAGCAGGGATATTAAAGATTACAGCGATTTCAGCAGTTATTCCTTATTTACTGATAACAGGATGAGGATTGCTGAGCTGTATTACGACAAATTTCCCTATACCGTAGAATTTACTTATGAATTCGAATACAACGATTGTCTGAACTGGCCGGCCATGGTATTCAAGAGAATATTCAGATCCCGTTCAGCATTCTGAATTTAAGGTAACAACGCCATCTGACTACCATTTAAGATGGTGGTGTAATGAAGATTCAGTAAAACCTGTAATAACCAACGAGTACAGTCATAATATTTATTACTGGAGCGCTTCGAATTTAACCCAACTTCCTGTTGACCAGGAGAATGAGGACCTGGCAGACTATGCGGTAATTGTAATGACGGCTCCGTCCGAAATGGAAATTGAGGGCTACTACGGAAGTATGCTCAGCTGGAAAGATTTTGGCAAGTGGTATTACAAGCTGTCCAATGGGAGAGATATTCTTCCGCAGGATGCTCTGGGGGAAATTGATGAGATTATAAAGACATGTTCTGATCGCGATGAAAAAATCAAAAAACTTTACAATTATATGCAGTCAAGGACGCGGTACGTCAGCATACAGCTGGGTATAGGCAGCTGGCAGCCTTTTGAAGCCGTCGTTTGTCCATAAAAAAGGCTATGGAGATTGTAAAGCTCTTTCAAATTATATGATCTCGATTTTGAAGGCTGCAGGTATAAAAGCATACCCCGTACTGGTAGAATTGGGCGAACAGAAAATTCCTTTGATAGAGGAATTCCCCAGTAACCAGTTTGATCATGTTATCGTTATTGTGCCCGGTGATAAAGATACAATCTGGCTGGAATGTACCAGCCAGGAATACCCGGCAGGCAAGTCTATCATCAGGTTGCGAGAACAGGAAAGCTCTGATTGATTACCGAAGAGGGTGGTGAAATCATAAGAACACCTGTTACGACAGGCAGATCAGAATCTTCAAATAAGAACAGCAGAAATCCGCATAAGTAGTAACGGCGGGGCTGAAGCAAGAATATTATACCGATATGGACAGGGAGATCAGAAGCTTTATGCGTTATCTTTATCGAAAAATTCCACATTTGAAGAACAGGAAAAATGGATAAAGAGAAATTTTAAGGTACCCGATATAAAAGTAGACAAATTTTCTTTTATCGATAAGGACAGAAACAGCAATGTTATTGACCTCGATCTTTCGGCGACGCTGCCGCGCTACGGTTCAGTTTCGGGCAGCCGGATATTTTTTAATCCCAATATAACAGACCGGCGTACGAATGTTCCGAACCTGGTATCAGAAAAATTATCGCCGGTGAAATATAATTATCCTTACCTGGATATGGATTCTGTAAAGTTCATAATACCCGAAAGGTATACAATTGAGACTGTACCTGCGGAAGTAAATATGGAAACATCGTTCGGCGGTTTTACCTCCAGAGACATGTAACAAATGAGGATAATTCACTCACTTTTGTCCGCCGGCTTGAGATAAAAGATTATTCCATTCCGCCCGAGGATTATATGGATTACAGGAATTTTTTCTCTGAGATTGTTAAGGCTGACCGGGCGCAGGTAGTCTTGGCAAGGAAAAAATAAAAAGGGGATAGGGGAAGTGAGATCAGGGATCTGATTGTTAAAGTGAAAATGTCTTCCGTCGGTTAAACCGACGGCAAAGTAAGCGAGATGACAAGCAGGGATTATTAGCGGGTGATGAAATGTGTTCGAGGTGGAGGTATATCGTGCCGGGAAACAATAAAGAATCCGAAGAACTGGTATGCGCCTTTTGCGGAGCCCGTGTAAGAGAAGAGGATAACTATTGTCCTGAATGCGGTATATTATTCTCCGAGGATGTCTATTGTGAGAATCATCCCAAAATTCCTGCAGAAGGTGTGTGTATAATCTGCGGCCTTCCGTATTGTAAAGCGTGTGGTTATCGTGTAAACAAATTATTTCTCTGCAGTCTTCACGGCGAAGGGGAAAAATCTTGAGCAGGTAGTCTAAAATTCTTATCTTCCAAATACTTATACCCAAAAGGAAAAGATATGTCGAAGGATAAAAGGATTGACGAATATATTAATAAAGCACAACCATTTGCAAAACCGATATTGAAGAAACTCAGGGGACTGATACATAAAGGAATTCCGGAAGTTAATGAAACAATAAAATGGGGAATGCCGTTCTTCGAGTATAAAGGCCCTGTATGCAATTTTGCTGCATTCAAACAGCATGCAGTATTCGGCTTCTGGAAATACAAACTGATCAATGATCCTAAAGGTCATTTAAAAGAGATCTCTGCCAGGGGAGGGGAGGCTATGGGAAACATGGGGAAGATCACCAATGTTAAGGACATTCCCCCGGATAAAGTGATGATTGGTTTTCTAAAGCAGGCAGCTGAGTTGAACGAAAAAGGAATAAAACCTCCGGCTAAGAAGAAAGCCCCGCCTAAGGAACCTGATATTCCGGACTACATATCTAATGAACTTAAAAAGAACAAGTCTGCTGCAAAAACTTTTAACGGATTCTCACCCTCACACAGAAAAGAGTATATAGAGTGGATAACTGAAGCAAAGACTGATGCTACGAGACAGAAAAGACTAAAACAGGCCATTAAGTGGATGGAAGACGGAAAGCCGAGGAACTGGAAGTATATGAAGTAAGCTGACAGGAATAAAAAATAAAGGATAAGTATTACGGCGTTGCGGGTTTAAGACCGTTTTTATTAATAGTTATCCTGAATTCAGTGAGGTCTTTGGTGTTTATATTCAGTTTTCCCCTGTGCTGTTTAATCAGCGAATCTACCAGTTCTAATCCCAAAGAATTTGTTTTCTTAAGATCAAAGTCCCGGGGGAGTCCTATACCGTCATCTGCTATATCAAGCTCAACACAGGAACCCTCTTCTTTAAGCGCTATTTTTATTTTTCCCGACTTATTATCGGGAAAAGCATGCTTTAGTGCATTGGTGATCAGTTCGTTAAGTATCAGTCCCAGGCTTATCGAAAGATTTATGTCGAGTATAACATCATTCAGATCCAGCTCCAGCCGCAGATTGCCGATTCTGTTCCTGTAGGCGTTAAACAGGTAAGTTGTAAACTCCCTTGTGTAATCGGCAAAATTTATGCACGATAATTCTTTTGTCTTGTACAGCTTTTCGTGTATCATGGCCATCGATCTAATTCTCGACTGGCTTGACTTGAGCATTTCGATTATTTCCTCATTATCCAGGTAGTTCAGCTGAAGATTGAGCAGGCTTGAAATGATCTGAAGGTTATTTTTAATTCTGTGGTGAATCTCTTTCAGGAGGGTTTCTTTTTCTCTCAGAGAAACCTCAAGTTCCATCCTGTAATTCCTTCTCTCGGTTATGTCCATTTCCGTCCCGATAAAACCTATCATTCTTCCGCTGCTCAGTCTGCGGGGTGCGGCTGAGATTAAAACCCACCTTTGTTCGCCTTTACAGTCAATCCGTACCTCCTCTGAAAAACTTTCCTGCTTTTCATAAGCCTGGTGAATTTCGTCAACAAATTTTTCCCTGTCATCAGGATGTATCGTGTCAAGCCACCCTTTATTCCTTATTTCATCAAATTCCCGCCTAAGAAATTTAAGCTTGGTTTTATTTGCATAGACAAGGTTATACTCAATATCGCTTATCCAGATCATCATGGGAGAAGACTCCGCCATTAAACGGAACCGTTCTTCACTTTCTATAAGTTTAGCCTCAATCTTCTTTTTAACTGTGATATCTGTAAGGGAGACCCGGAAGTTCAGCTCTTTGTTTTTATAATTTCTTACCGGTGTCAGAATGATATGAGCATCCAGCCCTGGTTTGCTTCTCGGGATTAATTTCACTTCCCAAACATACTGCTCTTTATTCTGACGTCCATGTCTCAGGTTGGTGAGAAACTCTTCAAAATGTTCCCTGGCAATAAAATGAACAAAGGGTAAATTAAGTGCAGTCCTTTTATTCATTCCCAGCATCTGGGCGGCAGTATAATTTATCTCCTTAATTACACCATGTGAATCAAGGGTAAGGTATCCGTTGGGCGCAAAATCGTAGAGGTCGGCAAACCGGTCGCGCGATTCTTCCAGTTCTACCTGCTTTTCAAGCAGTTCCGACTTTTGAAGTTCTATCTGAATCTCTTTTTCGTGAAGCTTTTCAGTTAAGGCTTCCACACTTTCATTATAATTTGATTTACCCATAATTCCGTTCCGGTACTGCTGATTTAGTCTTCTTCTCTGATCATCAATAAAATGTATTCCTTTTCCTTACCCGGCACACGAAAAACCTGCGAGTTCATAAGCAGGTTTTTTTTGTCGATTTTGAAACGAGAATTATTCAATTCTTTTTTACCTGATAAAATATTCCCGATTGTCTTTTTTAAGAGGTCCTTGTTCCATTTGCCGTTGCCGATTTCGAATATGCTCTTTCCCACGGTGCTTTCTGCATCAATCTTAAAAATATCAAAGAATGTCCTGGTAGCATCTATAATTTCTAAATCATCATTAAGTATTACGATTGCTCCTTCTACGTTGCTGAACAATTCATTCGCAAAATTCTTACCATCGAGAGCAGTATCACGCTCTCTCCTTAAAGTATCCACATTGTAAAGGGAGATAACGACTCCGTCGATTTTATTATCCTCTGTGCGGTAGGGGCGGATCATAACGGAATACCAGTTGTTCTCTTTATCCTTTATCTGGAATTCTTTCGTCTCAAGATTATCCAGAACCTCCAGTATATGTTCTTTGATTTCCGGAATTTCGATATTCGGGTTTATATTACCTATCGGTCTCCCTATATCGCTGGTAATCAGGTTCCATATCTTTTCAGCTTTGGGAGTATATCTCCTGATCTTCAGATCCCTGTCGAGCATTATTATCGGGATATGCAGACTAGAAATTAAATTCTGCAAATCATTATTAATAATATTCAGCTGATCATTCCGGTTGGAAAGTTCATCATTCACAATTTCAAGTTCTTCATTGGTCGATTGAAGTTCTTCCCTGGCTGTCTCCATTTCCTCATTAGTGCTCTGCAGTTCCTCGTTACTCGACTGCAGCTCTTCAAGTGCAGACCGCAGTTCTTCATTTGCAGCGTCGCGTTCTTCAATAATTGATTGAAGGTGTTCTTTTGTAAGTATAAGTTCTTTTTTTATCCTGTCTGTCTCTGATTCAGAGTTCGTAGAAATAACATTTTTCCGGTCTTTATTAGTTTTCTGAGTACCTGTTTTTTTATTCTTCCCGTCTTCTTTTTCCCTGAAAAGAATGAGGTAGGATTCATCATTGCCCGTACTTGTTCTAACCGGGAGCACCACAATATCAAGGAGCCCTGAGGAGCCGTCGCTCTCAAAACGTATATCTTCAACCGTTACATTTTCTCCGGTCTGCTTCACCCTCCTGATAGCGCTTCTGAGATCGAGATTGAGTATTTCCTTAAGCATTTTGAAAACATTAAGGCTGGCATCACCTATGCTCGGATCCAGGTAGCCGCTTATATTGCCGCGGAACTGGATAATATCCATCGAAGAGTTTATAAGTATTCCCGGGGGTGAATACTCACTCAGGATGAGCCTGTCGGCTTCCTTTTGAATATCTATTTTATCAGAATTAAAATTCTGTAATTTCTGATTCTGGGTTCTTTCGGGATAGGAATAAGAAAAATTAACGCCGATATGATGATCGGTCTGTCTTTTATTGTATAACTTGAACTTCCGGTCGTTCAGATAAAATAGATCTCCGAATCCGCCCACTGATTCTGATGTACCCAGAAGCAAAAAGCCGTCCGGTTTCAGAGCATAATGAAAAATTGGCAGCACTTTTTTCTGAAGTTCCTGGGAAAAGTAAATAAGCAGGTTGCGGCAGCTTATAAAGTCGATCCTGGAGAAAGGAGGATCCTTGGCAATATCCTGTCTGGCAAAAATACAGACCTCCCTGATTGATTTTATTACCTGGTAAGCGCCATTGTGTTTAACAAAATATTTCCTTCGGATCTCCTCCGGGATATCTTTTAATTCCGTTTCAAGATAGATACCCGACCTTGCTTTGTCGATAGCCGGGTCGCTTATATCAGTAGCAAAAACCTGGATGGTGCCGGCCTCAATTTTGTTTCCAAGATACTCAAATAGTGAGATAACTATTGAGTAAACCTCTTCACCTGAAGAGCAGCCCGGGATCCATATTCTAAGCGGTTTTTCAAATGATATATCTTTTGTTATCTGAGGAAAAACCTTGCTTTTCAGCATTCCAAAAACTTCCGGATCTCGGAAAAAGCTGGTAACATTTATCAGCAGATCTTTATAGAGTTCATATACTTCGTTATTTGATACATTAATGATATTAACGTAGTGTTTTAGGTTCTCCGTCTTGTTCAGCACCATTCTTCTGGTGATGCGTCTTTTAATAGTGTTTAACTTGTAGTTCGAAAAATCAACACCTGTTGTGGTGCGGAGCTTTCTGAATATTGCAGTATAACTGTCCTCTTCTTCCGGCTTTTGTTCAGACTCTTTTTCCTTGGATGAAGTGAAGGCAATATAGGGGTGAGATGCTATCCGTACCAGTTCTCTCCCGATCTGGTCAGGCGACAGCACAATATCAACATTGCCTGAATCAATAGCGTTCATAGGCATCCCGGTGTATTTTGCCGATGCCTCATCCTGTGCAAAAGTCAGCCCGCCTTCACCCTTTATCATACGCAGACCTTCTGTCCCGTCAGATGCAGTTCCTGAGAGTACGATCCCTATAGCCCTGTTTTTTTCTACTTTAGCAAGTGATTTGAAGAAATAATCTATAGGAAGATAAATGCCTTCTGACTTGGTCCTTTCAGAAAGCTCGAGCTTCCCGTCCTCAAGGAATAAATATTTATTCGGCGGAATTGCATAAATATGGTTGCTTTTGATTTTGGTTGTCCCCTTTACCTGAAGCACAGGCATACTGGTATGCTTTGAAAATATTTCCGAAAGTTTACTTTCGTGGTTCGGTTCCAGATGCATGATAAATACAAAGGACATGCCTGTATCACCAGGTAAAGATTCTATCAGTTCGGTGAAAGCTTCAAGTCCTCCTGCGGACGCGCCGATACCGACAATTGCAACAGGATCATCATTATTATTATTGCGGAGACGTGATGATTTCTCGCCCTTTGTTTTTTTTGCGGACATGCATCCCTCACTCAAAATAAGAATTAACTCTTCGCGCGGAAGAGACTAAAATATAATCGCATTTTGAGTACAAAGTAAACAATAATCTTATATCAGTTTAAGTACGATATCAACCCGGAAGTATGTGTGATATTTAACATAAAATGACCATTAAAAATCATTGAGCAAAGTTCAGGTTGGCAGACCACTTACGTTTAGACCCCCGGTCATTTCTTTGACTAGTTTTAAGAGTTCTTCAGATTCGAATGGTTTTGCCAGGTAGTCACAAGGGAATAGATCTTTTTTTATCTTTTCTAAAAGTACTTTCGAAGATCCTGAGATTATGATGATTGGAGTGTTGTCAACTTTATTGATTTCTTTAAGGACTGCCTCATTTGATTCCTTTCCCAGGAATAAATCAGCGATAATCAGATCAGGTTTGTTGGATTTGTAGTGTTCGAGTAGATCTTTGGCTGATCTTACCATTACCGGCTTATAATTATTTCTTTTAAGTAATGATTTGATATCGAGAGAAATGATACCGTCATTCTCGGCTATCAGCACGGTTCTTTTGAACATTATCCACCCTTAATTATGAAAAACCGGACTCGTGAAGATTCAGTGACCGAAAGATAAATTCTCAAAATAAGATTGTCAATAGGATCTTTCAGAAAGAATAAGAATGTTTTCCCTAACTGTTTTTGTGTAAACAACTTAGGTGGTACAGGCAGCCTGAAGAAATGAAGACTATGCTGCCTGGTATAGAGAGATAAAAGTGCTGGTGATCATTGATGGTGATTAATTACTGTAATTTTTAGCACAAAATATTTGATTCTTTACTCCTAAATTAGCACCTAAAATGATGGTGAGGAATATGATAGATTCAAACATTACAATTAAATACGTTCCTATCTTTTACGAGCTCAATAAAGAATATCAGGCGAAGATTGAGCAGATGGGGATAATGAGAAATTACAAAAAAGACACAACTATCCTTAGTAAATCGTATTCAGGCTCAGGTCTGTACGTTATAACGAAAGGAAAAGTTAAAGTTGTTGAGAATGATTCTGAGGGGGGAGAGATCATCCTTGAGTTCCTCGGAGAGCATGATTATTTCGGAGAGATGTCTATTATAGATAATAAATACCCTTCAGCGGATGTTATTGCAATGGAGGATACAGAGTTATTCTTTCTTGCGCGTGATGAATTTCTGAATCTTCTGAAAGAAAATCCAAACATAGGGATAGCGCTGCTTGAAGAACTGACAAGAAGACTGAGAATGTCAGATTCGAAAATAAAGTCGCTTTCTATTGCCAATGCAGAAGGCAGAATTGCAGCTGCAATTCTTCAGATCGCGGAAAATACAGGAATTATTCACCAGGGATCGGTTCAGGTTACATTACCGTATCAGCATGATATTGCAAACCTTGCAGGAACGTCAAGGGAAACGGTTTCGAGGGTGATGCATTCACTTCAGAAAAAAGGATTGATTGAATTCGACGGCTCAAAAATCAGGATACCCGATTATAACAACTTCAGGAAAAGTTACAGCTGATCTAAGGTTAGCTTTACAAGAATTTTAAAAAATTAAAATTGCCGTTTCAACTTTGGGGAATAAGCCTGGGGAGATCAAGGTTGACTGCGACAGTCATTCTTGTCTTATATCCTCGCATTGTTTGAATAATTATATTTTTCTTTTGTATGTTTCATCCATGCTAAAAACGGATGGTGCTGTACCCTTTAATGAAAAAGCCGATAATTTCTTCTCTTAAAAACTTCAATCAAAACACCTTTTCTTCCTTAAAAATCAGGAATTACCGTTTATATTTTCTCGGGCAGAGTGTTTCTTTATCCGGTACCTGGATGCAGACTATCGGGCAGGCCTGGCTTGTGTTAAAGCTTACAAACTCGGGTACTGCATTGGGCTTTGTTACGGCACTCCAGTTCCTTCCCGTGCTTATATTCGGGGCGATGGGAGGAGTTATTGCGGATAGACTTCCGAAACGTAAGATTCTTTACTTTACCCAGACTACTGCCGCGTTACTGGCTTTTACATTGGGAATTCTAGTCGTTACCGGTGCTGTAAAACTTTGGATGATATATATACTGGCTTCGATGCTGGGATTGGTAAATGCGATTGATAATCCGACGAGGCGTACATTTGTTATGGAAATGGTAGGGAGTAAGCAGTTAAGTAACGCTGTTACGCTTTTCTCAACTGCGTTTAACTTAAGCCGCATTGCGGGACCGGCAATTGCGGGTGCTGTTATTGCAGCTTTCGGACTAGCACCATGTTTTTTTGTTAATGCCGCATCATATATCGCCGTACTGATATCTTTGTTTTTAATGCATGCCATCGAACTTCACCAGGTTGAACCGGTTAAGAGAGCGAAAGGTCAGCTGAGGGAAGGATTCAGGTACGTAAACAGTATGCCTATTTTAAAATATTTACTGATAATGGTTGCTATTGTGGGCACTTTAACTTTCGAATTCCAGGTGAACCTTCCGCTGCTTGCCAAATATACTTTCGGAACAGAAGCTGACGGTTATGCGCTGTTAAATACCTCAATGGGTATTGGTGCTGTGATAGGCGGGATACTTATTGCAGGAAGAAAAAGGATCAAACCAATAGACCTGATTTATACATCATTCATTTTCGGAATTACCATTATTCTGACTGCAGTAACACCAACTATACATTTGGCAATTTTTATGATGATCATCGTGGGAATATTTTTAATACAATTCACTTCCTACGGAGAAACAATGCTTCAGCTGGAGAGTGCTCCAAATATGAGAAGCAGGGTGATGTCATTATGGTCTATAGCATTCCTGGGCTCGACCCCGATTGGGGGACTAATTATTGGGTGGATAGGGGAGTATGCTTCGCCGAGATGGGGGTTAACCGTGAGCGGAGCAGCTGCTGTTGCAGCAGGGGTATTCGGATTAATTAAGATCAAAAATATTAAATTGAAAAGTCTTGAGCCCGAACTTGCCGAACCAATTCCCGTTGAAGATACCAAAGGCGCTTAAAAGAAGTCAATATATTATCTGCCCTCTGTTTGCCTGAATAATATCAGCACAGATGTGCAAAAACCACTTCAGAAAACCAAAAAAATTTTACTAACAGGGTAGAATCCAGCCTTACTTATCTCCGCTAACTAAGTTATAAATCATTTATGATTATCCCGGGAGATTAGTACGGTATAAAAGGCATCTGAAAACGTTCTGAAAACAATGTGAAAACGTTCTGAAAACGTTCTGAAAACAATGTGAAAACGTTGTAATTAACATATTAAAATCGTATATTGGTACATCAATTTTATGGAGGATATTATGGCTTTAGTAAGTAATTCAATTTTAGGAGATGTTTCAGGGAAGATGGGAAACATGGTTTTCCGGATAATGAATGGGAAAACATTTGTTTCAGATCGCCCTTTAAATTATAAACCAACCAAAGCACCAGCAGCCAGGAAAGTCAGAGACAGTTTTGGAATGGGGATCAGGTTAGCCCAAAAACTTATTACAGATCCATACCTGAAGGAAGCATGGGCTTCTGCAAGGGTATCAGGAACAGATTCTTACCGCAGAATAATAAAACACAACAGCAAACATATAAGTGCCGGTGCATTAACTATGCGTAATAAGATAACCCCCGATGGTTTATTCCTTGGAGTTGATTCAGCATCACTTGAAAACGAAGTGCTCCATTTATCGTTGAATTGTCCTGTTGAGAATAATCTGGAATTTCCGGCTAAGTTGTCATTGCTTTATTATTCAGGAAAGTCGAGGACGCCGCTGGTATTAACCCAGGCCACAATTCCGGAAAGTTCTTCCGGGGGAATTTACGAGCTGGATCTTAAACCGGCTAAGAGTATTGTGAAACTGTTAAATGATGACCCCGATGCTATTTTGTTTATGGCCCTGGTAAGTGAAACTCCCCGGAAAAAGAAAGCTTACTGGACAAGCACCGCATCCGTAAAGCTTAGTTAAGGCTCTGAAAAAGAATTTGTTCACCAGACTTTATTTGCAATGATGCTTTCGGCTTCTGTCTTTCTGCCGTATCTGTCTGCAATCTCTTTTAAGCGATGTGGGAAATCAGATTGAATTCCGTCGAGTCCGAGTTTAACAAGGCAGTCAAGTTCTTCGTATTTATTCACAGTTGCGGCTATTAGCCGTTCTACCTTACTGTCCGGATGACGCCTGTTGAATAAGGATTGAAGCCTGGCATCATACTTCATTATTCTTCGGAAGGTCGTCCAGTTGGCGATGGTTACTTTCCTGGGACGAAGAGCGACAGCCACTTTATTACCATACCTGATTGCTTTCTTTACTGCACTGTACTGACGGGGAATCAGAATGAGGCCGGGGCGGGGTTCAATATCAAGACTTATGGACATATCCGGGTACTTATTTCTTATCATCTTAAAGACTTTTTTCTGGTTAGTCTCCATAACAATTTTGAAAGGCGGGGCAAACTTATCTATCAGTCTTCTTATCTCTTCAACTATGGGGATCGCAGATCCTTTCTCTTCATCCGGTGTTTTGATATCAAGAAAAATATAGACCAGCCTGGTTTGTTCGATGCACCATTCAAAAAACTCGCTGAGTTTCGGTTTTATCGGGTAAACGACCTGCGTTCCTCCGTGTCTCTCTTTGTAAGTGAAATATTCCCTGAATTCGCGGAGTGTAAGCTCGCTGATCTTTTTTCTGTATTTATTCCCCAGGGCCGGGGGATGAGGTTTATATTTAACGAATGGTTCAAATCCTCCTTCACGAAGAATGGCTTTTGTGGAATCAGGATCCCAATCGTGCCACAATACCACTTCCAGATCTTTTGTGAGACAAATATCAACTTCCAGCGAATTTGCTCCGTCATTTAAAGCTCTTTCAAAGGAAGAAAAAGTGTTTTCCGGTTCAAAGACCGGAGAGCCCCGGTGACCGGCTACCAGGAACAATTCATCATTATTCTTATATGTTCTTTTTAGATTGCATTTATTAAAATACTCTGCAAACCAGTTCCTTATTAATTTGATTGTTCCGGGCAAGTTTGTTCCTCAGTTTTATTAAGAATTTAGTTAATTTTATGATAGGACGACGTGAGGTAGAAACATATTTTTATGAAAAAAAATAAATCGATGAGACGCAAATCAAACGAAGATTTTTTTGACAGGGTATATGCCGTTGTTAAGAAAATTCCTTACGGAAAGGTAACTACATACGGACACATCGCGGAAGCCTGCGGTATAAAATCGGCGGCAAGGACTGTGGGATGGGCGATTAACGGGGCAAAGGAAACGGGACTCCCTTGCCACAGGGTGGTTAACCGTTACGGCGCTCTTACAGGGAAGATGCATTTCGGCGGTCCCGATATTATGGAAGACCTTTTGAGATCTGAAGGTATTGAATTTGACGATGACGGATGCGTTAAGCTCGATAAATTTTTGTGGGTACCCCCACCAAAAAAAATCTAAAAACTTCTGTTAAGAAATGAAGCATATGAAACTCATTTCATTCGTCGTGCTGACATCCTGGCGCTTCCCAGGAAGCAGGGAACCGGGTATTCGCAGCAGGGAATAGTAAGTACGTCAAGACAGTCATTATTAATGACTTACATCTTCTACCGGACAGATATGATGCAGATTATCCCGATGATAAATTCCGGAATGACATGAGGAAATTTTCAGGATTCCCCCAGCGAATACCTGGGGAATAGAATTAAGCAGGATAAAACCTAAAGTAAGCTTGTCTGAGTGAAATTACCAGTCGCCGCTATACCGGGTGACTTCAAGTGATGAAACACCAGAGTCAATCTTTATATATATCTTGCTGGCTGACGAATCGAAATTACTTGTTCGGTACAGATCGGAATTTATTTTAGTAAATCCTCTGAACTTCTCTGAATTTAGTGCCCCATCGGTTCTGATCTCGCAGCCGGCACTCTCAGGAATATCTATATCAACATTTGAGGCGCCCGTTTCAATGTCTACGTCGGTACGTTCTGTATTACTCCCAAGTTTTACTTTGAATGAAGCGGCACCCATGCTGACATCCAGGTTCCTGACCTTGACAGGGGAGAGGTCGAGGTTTAAAGAAGATGCACCTATATCAAAGTTCATATCCCATACTGGCTGAGGATTGAAATACATTTCCACACGGTTTCTTATTGAATGACGTCCCAGCCTTATCCTTGTTTTTTTCATGGTCATCTCAAGTGAGGCCTTATCGGCTTCAACCAGGTTAGTCAATTCATAATTATTCTTTACACCCTCGGTGTGCGCATAAAAAAGATCAGAAGAACTGTCGGAAAAAGAAGTGAAGGAGCCGGCACCTGCCTTGAAACGAAATTCAACTGCTTTTATTGAATCTGAATAAGGTTCTGAATAATCAGTAAATTCATATTTATAATCTGATTCGGATCCATTATCAAAAACAATATCAAAATCTCCCGTGGTAAGATGTACAACTGTTTTGAAGGAAGCGTAAAGACTAACGGCAAGGACGATGCCTGCCAGTCCTCCGATGAATACCCTGGCGGGGTTGTTCTTAAGCATAATTCCTATACCCCAAAGAATAAAGACCAGCGGCCAGAGTTTCCATAAACCTGCCCAGTCCCAGTAGAGGCCGTTGAAATTATTTACCAGTATTAAAGTACCGAGAGTTATAAATAATAGTCCCCAGAACCAATGTTTTGCTTTCATTTGAAATTCCTCTTTATTATTTCCTGGCATTTAGAAGCAGACCGATACCTATGGCTACGAGAAGCAGCGGCCAGAAATCACCGAAATGGATTCGGGGTATAAAATTATCCAGCAGGAAGAGCAGTCCTACTACTACAAGTATAACGCCAAATATTGATGACCGTTTATGCCTCTGTTCCGCCATTGCCTGTTGGTACTGCTCATAATTGGGCTGTGGATTACCCTCTTCGGATGAACCGGATTCTGTCCCTGTGTTGCCCTCCGTACCCGGATCTGCTTCAGTCCCCGCTGCATTGCCCGTTCCGGCATTGGGAGCCGCAAAGGCGTATGGCTCTTCGGGAACGACTATCCATAGAATAATGTAGGCCAGAACACCGGCACCGCCGGCAAACAAACTGACCACAAATATAATCCGTACCAGTGTGGGGTCAATTGCGAAGTACTCTGCAAGTCCTCCTGCAACTCCTCCCAGCATTTTATCTTTATTTGATCGATATAATTTCTTGTTCATTTTGAGCCTCCCGGAAAATCTATATTATTAACCAATGAAATAATAAATAAATAATACCATATATCTGAAAGTATATTATTAACGGTTCTTTTCAATTAAAGCCGGTTGATAGATTGTATAAATTAAGGAGAAATGTAAGGGGGGAAGCTTAAATCGAGATGGGAAGGTGAGGATAGATGTTGTAAAGCAAAAGTTTGTGTGCAGCAGGTAAATTAACATTGTTTAATGGCTGACGCTTTTTTATTTTAGTGTTTATTTTGTCTTGAATTATGAAGATAGCAGTCTGCCAGTCGAATAACATTATAGGTGATATCCAGGGGAACAAAGCAAGGATCCTTGCAGGATACGGAAGGGGAGTGGATGACGAAGCCGACCTGGTCATCTTTCCCGAATTAACTCTTACCGGCTACCCTCCTCTTGATCTTGTAGAAAAAAAAGAATTCAGGCAGGCTGTAATTAAAGCAGCGAAGGAAATTGCAGCACAAACAGGGAACACGGGACTCTTATTCGGATCGATCACAGAAGATGATGATAATATAGGAACCGACATACACAATTCAGCTGTATTGTGTCATAACGGTGAAATACAGTTCGTCCAGCATAAATCGCTCATACCCAACTACGATGTTTTCGACGAGATGAGATACTTTGACGCAGCAAGGGAAAATCACGTATACGAGTTTAAAGGCGAAAAGCTCGGAATATCAATCTGTGAAGATATCTGGAACGATGCCGATTACTGGCACATCCGCAGGTATAACGTTGACCCGGTTGAGAACCTTATTAAAGAAGGGGCAACCATACTGCTGAACATTTCCGCCAGTCCTTATTCCTACGGCAAACGAGAAGACCGGAGAAAGATGCTATCTGTGCTCACACAGCAGAATAAAATACCCCTTGTTTACACATGTTTCGTAGGCGCACAGACAGAACTTATTTTTGACGGAGCCAGCATGTGTCTTGACGATGGCGGGAATCTTGTTCTTATGGGGGAACCTTTCAGCGAAGATTATTTTGTTTATGAAACAAAAGAGTCGCTTACACCGTTACATGCTGCAGAAAGAAGTTTTGAAGAGGAAATTCACGATGCGCTGATATTCGGATTAAGAGAGTATTGCACAAAACTGGGATTCAAAAAAGTAGTGCTGGGATTAAGCGGAGGTATCGATTCCGCGGTGGTTGCCTATTTAGCTGTGAAGGCTCTCGGCCGTGATAATGTTCATGTTCTCCTGATGCCCTCAAAATATTCTACTTCAGGAAGTCTTACAGATGCAAGGAAACTTACTGAGAAACTGGGCATCTCATCTATCAAGATTACTATTCACTCTGTGATAAGTAAAATGGAAGAGAAACTCACACATGCATTTCAGCAGGATATTGCAGGAATAACAGAGGAAAACCTGCAGGCGAGGATCCGCGGCATGTACCTGATGGCCTATTCCAATAAGTTCGGCAATTTACTTTTAACTACGGGAAATAAGTCGGAAATTGCAGTTGGTTATGCTACATTGTATGGTGATATGGCGGGGGGACTTGCAGTAATAGGTGACCTTTATAAGACAGAAGTATACAAACTAGCTGCTTATATTAACAGGAAAGAGGAAATAATTCCCGTACAAATAATCGAGAAAGCGCCTTCAGCCGAATTAAAAAAAGATCAAAAGGATGAGGACACTCTTCCCAAATATGCACTGCTTGATAAGATATTAAGAATGTACCTTGAAGAAAATAAAGAATACAACGAAATTAGCAGTATAATAGGTGATAAAGAGACTGTATTAAAAGTATTGAAAATGGTCGATCATAATGAGTTTAAAAGAAAACAGTCGGCCCCGGTATTGAGAGTTTCCAAAAAAGCATTCGGTTATGGAAGAAGGTACCCGATTGTTCAGGGGTGGAGAAAATAAATTATTGTTAAACCAGTAGGGAAGTTATCAATGAAAAGAACCAGTATTTTCCTGACATTATTATTCTTCATGTTTGCTGCAGGATGTTCCTGGACGTTTGCGCAGTTGGGTGGTAATGTAAAACCTGTACATCTTCTGACTTATCAGTCATTCGACAAAGTTTATCCGGGCTCTGAGTTTAAGGTTGCGGTTAAGGTGATGGTTGACAGCGGATGGCATATAAACTCCGATAAACCGCATGAAGATTTTTTAATACCCTCACAATTTTCAGTTGATACCTCACTGTTTAAACTTATAAAGGTTGCTTATCCCCCGGCGGAGGATATTAAACTGGAAATTTCTGAAACACCGCTGTCCGTATGGGAACGTGAGGTATATGTTGCTGCTCTAGTGAAAGCTCCCGACAGCCTTGCCCCCGGCGAATATACACTTCCTCTATACCTGGATTACCAGGCATGTAATAATATTACATGTATGCCTCCTTATACAATACAGGATTCTATTATCGTTCATATTGCCGATAAAAAAGCTGTGGTCAACCAGATAAATCAGGATGTATTTGATAAAATAAATCTCGAGAGTACTGCTGTTGTTAATGCGGTGCCAGAAAATTCGGATGATTCTTCAATAGCCTCCATACTTGAAGGGAACGGACTGATTATCGGACTGTTCTTTGTCTTTCTCGGGGGACTTGCATTGAACCTGACTCCCTGTGTTTATCCCCTGATCCCGATAACGATAGGATTTTTCGGTGGTCAGAGTGAAGGGAAGACAAGCCGACTTGTAGGGATGGGACTTCTGTTCGTCGTTGGTATGGCCGTAACATATTCGGTAATCGGGGTGATTACTGCATTAACCGGCTCTGTGTTTGGTGCACTCCTGCAGAACCCCATCGTAATTATCCTGATCGCCTTAATATTTGTCGTTCTTTCCCTCAGTATGTTCGGTGTTTACGAATTTAAACTGCCCGATTCGTGGGTTGCAAAAGCCGGAGGAGCAAAAGGAGGTATGTACGGCGCCTTCTTTATGGGACTGACTATGGGCATTGTTGCCGCACCGTGTATCGGTCCTTTCGTACTTGGTCTTGTTACTTATACTGCCGCCAAGGCTGATCCTTTCTTCGGGTTTCTCTTATTCTTTGTACTGGCTGTAGGACTGGGTACACCCTATCTCTTCCTGGCTATTTTCTCGGGCAAAATTAAGAATCTTCCGAGGGCAGGCGAGTGGATGGATGCAGTAAAACACATTTTCGGATTGATCCTTATCGGGATGGCAATTTATTTCCTTCTTCCGCTGCTTCCCAAATCAATTACACCCTACCTGCTTCCGGGATTTATGATAATTTCGGCTGTATACCTGCTATTCTTCGATAAGAACGCTAACACCGTAAAGGGCTTCAGGATATTTAAGATAGTCTTCTCTGTTATCCTGGTGGTAACAGCTGTTTACTGGCTGATTCCAAGTGAAAAGCAATCGATAAAGTGGCAGCCATATACATCAAATGTCACTGCCGATGTTAACAAAGCAAAGATAATTGATTTCTATGCCGACTGGTGTATACCTTGTAAAGAGCTTGACGCAATGACTTTCTCTGATCCCAAAGTAATTGATGAAGCAAAACGATTTGCCGCATATAAGGCAGATATGACGAAATCACTCTCTGATGAAGTTTCGATGCTGAGAAGCAAATATAAAATTGTCGGAGTCCCTACAGTGCTGATAATTAATTCAAAGGGTGAGGAAGTGCAACGGATCACAGGCTTTGTAAGCTCTAATGAATTCCTAAAAATCATTGAAAATGTTGACTAGATCTTTCAATAGAGGCGGGTCTTTGACCCGTCTCTTCTTCCAAAAACCCTCAAATTCTTTCTTATAACTAAAAAATTTTTTCCATAATTGAGAATTATAAATATAGTTTATATGAGGCCTAAAATACTTTTCTTATTCATATAAAGTCTATTTATTCAAAAATAAAGCTTTCGCGACCGGGACGCTGATGTCCCGCATGGCACGGATTATGGATAAGTATATGCATTAAGAATAATTCCATATCATCAAAAAATTTAAGATGAAAAGATGTTAAAAGAAAAAGAAGTCCAGAGTCTTTCTGAGGTGACTGTTAGGTTTGCAGGCGATTCCGGTGACGGGATGCAGCTAACCGGCAGCCAGTTCAGTGATACTACAGCGATTGTAGGAAACGATTTAAGCACACTGCCCGATTATCCCGCAGAAATCCGGGCCCCGCAGGGAACAGTTTACGGAGTGAGCGGTTTTCAGCTTCATTTTGGAAGCACCGATATTTACACTCCAGGTGACAGACCGGATGTACTTGTTGCTATGAACCCGGCCGCTATTAAAAAGAACTTAGATGAATTAAAACCGGGCGGAATCATCATAGCAAATACCGATTCATTCGACAAAAAGAATCTTCAGTTGGCTAAATATGAAGTTAACCCGCTGGAAGACAGCAGTCTTAAAGGTTACCACGTATATCCTGTTCCGATTGCCTCCCTGACCTCCAAAGCTCTTGAAGGAACTTCTCTTACTCAAAAAGAAATTTCCCGCTGCAAGAACTTTTTCGCACTTGGATTGATGTACTGGTTATACAACAGACCTATTGATCCTACTGTTGAGTGGATCAAAGGTAAGTTTAAGAAAGCTCCCCAGTTTATTGAAGCTAACGAGAAGGCGCTGAAGGCTGGTTACAACTTCGGAGAAATGACCGAATTATTCACTACACGGTACAGTGTTGAACCTGCGAAACTGCCTAAAGGAACTTATAGAAGTATATCAGGAAATGAAGCTACAGCGCTCGGTTTTCTCGCTGCTTCTGTAAAAGCAAAACTTCCTTTATTCCTCGGTTCATACCCTATTACTCCGGCATCTGAAATATTACAGTATCTCAGTACATATAAAAATTTCGGAGTAAAAACTTTCCAGGCAGAAGATGAGATTGCAGGAATAACTTCAGCAATCGGCGCTTCATTTGCCGGCCACCTTGCACTTACAACTACAAGCGGTCCCGGCCTTGCTCTTAAGACTGAGGCAATCGGGCTTGCTATTATGACAGAACTTCCGCTTGTTATAGTTGATGTTCAGCGCGGCGGCCCGAGTACAGGCCTTCCTACAAAAACTGAACAGGCTGATCTTCTCCAGGCGGTATACGGAAGAAACGGTGAGGCTCCTGTAGCAGTTCTTGCTGCTCAGAGTCCGAGCGACTGCTTTAATATGGCTATCGAAGCATCAAGGCTCGCTGTCAAATTTATGACTCCGGTAATCCTTCTGACTGATGGATACATTGCTAACGGTTCCGAACCATGGCGTGTACCAAAATCAAGTGAACTTCCTTCATTTGAAGTTAAGTTCAGGACGGAAAAAGAAGGTTTCGCACCTTACCTGAGAGACTCAAATCTTTCAAGACCATGGGTTAAGCCGGGAACACCGGGACTCGAGCACAGGATCGGCGGTCTCGAGAAAGCAAATATTTCAGGAAACGTAAGTTATGATCCCGACAACCACGACAGGATGGTTAAGCTTCGTGAACAGAAAGTTAAGAATATAGAAAACGATATCCCCGATCTGGTTGTTGACGGTGATGACAGCGGTGAACTACTTGTATTAGGATGGGGCGGAACATATGGTGCTATTACAGAAGCTGTGATTAAAGCAAGACGGAATGGTTACAAGGTTTCTCAGGCTCATTTGAAATATATACATCCTTTCCCGAAAAATACCGGACAAGTCCTTAATAACTTTAAGAACGTATTAATACCTGAAATAAACCTTGGACAGCTTGCAAAGATAATCAGAAGTGAGTTCCTCCTTCCTGTTACTCAGTTTAACGTGGTAAGAGGATTACCGTTCAGAACTTCTGATATTGAAGACAAAATAATTGAAATGCTCGGAGGAAAAGAATAATGGCTGATAAAATTGAAACCAAAGAAATAAAGTTAACTGCAAAGGATTTCTCAAGCGGGCAGGACGTTAGATGGTGTCCGGGCTGCGGTGATTATTCAATCCTTGCACAGGTTCAGAGATCTTTTCCGGATATCGTGGGTGATAAAAAAGAAAATATAGTCTGGATTTCGGGAATCGGATGTTCTTCACGTTTCCCATATTATATGGAAACCTACGGAATGCACGGAATTCACGGTAGAGCTCCTGCAATTGCATCGGGTGTTAAAATAGCCCGGCCCGATCTTAATGTCTGGGTTGCAACTGGTGATGGTGACCTCCTTAGTATAGGCGGCAACCACTTCATCCATGCCTGCAGAAAGAATATCGACCTGAAAGTACTCTTATTTAACAACAGAATATATGGTCTGACTAAAGGACAGTATTCACCTACTTCTGAAAAAGGAAAGGTTACTAAAACCACACCTTTCGGAAGTGTTGATTATCCCTTTAATCCTATCTCTCTTGCTGTTGGTTCTGATGCTACTTTCGTAGCCCGCGCAATGGACAGGGACGCGAAACATCTTCAGGAAATGATTAGGCGTGCAGCAGACCATAAAGGCCTGGCGTTCATTGAAATTTTCCAGAACTGTGTTATATATAATGACGGTGCCTTTGACTTACTTACCAAAAAAGATACAAAGGAAGATAACGTACTTATGCTTGAACACGGCAAACCGATGATTTTTGGTAAGAACAAGGATAAAGGAATTAAAATGGATGGTTATAAACCAGCCATTGTAGATCTTAATGAAAACGGAAACAGTATAAACGATGTGTTAGTACACGATGAGTTCGATGAGAGTCCTTTAAGGGCTATCTTCCTTGCTCATCTTACAGACTATGAAGGAATGCCGACGCCGGTGGGTGTATTCCGGCAGATCAAAAAAGAAACTTATGATAATGGTATAGAAGAGCAGATCTCCGGTGTGATTAAGGTTAAAGGAGAAGGTGATCTCGATAAAATCCTCTTTAACGGTAATACCTGGGAAGTTAATTGATTTAGAACCTCCGTTAACTTCATTATTAAAATAGCTCTTACTTACCTCGCAGACGGACTCATCATTGATGAGTCCGTTTTTTTTATGCTTCCCAACAATTTTATTCCAAAATGAATATTTGACAATCAACAACAGCTTTTTTAAGTTATAGAAAAGACTTTTAGGATTGAAAATAACCCTCAATTGAAACCAGACAAGAAACGGCAAAGTTTCGCATTATTCATCCCGGACATGCCCCTATTTCACACACTATTGAAGAATATAAATTACCCGGCAGCAATATATCCTGAAACAAAATATGTGATCTATGACTAAAGTATATAATAGAAGTTAGGATAGATTTTGGTGATTTGATTTATTGAATATTTCGTTATTTTTTTAGCAGATACTTAATCGAGTTTAAATATTATTATTCACAAAACCTTGGTGCAAGATGCAGAAAGGCGTATTAGATCTCTCTGACGTTACCGTCAGATTCGCAGGAGATTCAGGGGACGGAATGCAGTTAACAGGCAGCCAGTTTACGGACACGACTGCCCTGGTAGGCAATGATTTAAGCACATTACCCGATTATCCAGCTGAAATCCGTGCACCCGCCGGAACAACCTACGGTGTAAGCGGCTTCCAGTTACATTTCAGCAGCGATGATATCCATACTCCCGGCGATTCACCGGATGTGCTGGTGGCAATGAATCCTGCCGCTTTGAAAACCAACATAAAGGATTTAAAACAGGGCGGAACTATCATTGTCAATTTAAATTCATTTGATCAGAGGAACTTTAAGCTTGCCGGATACGAAACCAATCCGCTTGAAGACGGAACAGTTGATGGTTACAACGTTGTCCAGGTACCTTTAAGTCAGCTTACAAAGACAGCTCTTGAAGAGAGCGGGCTTTCAGCCAAAGAAATTGAGCGGTGCAAGAACTTTTTCGCCCTCGGGATGATGTACTGGCTTTACAGCAGGCCGATAGATCCCACGATAGAGTGGATCCATTCAAAATTTAAATCAAGAAAAGACCTTGCTGCGGCCAATGAAAAAGCGCTGAAATCAGGTTATTACTTTGGTGAAAATACTGAACTTTTTACAACACGCTACACTGTTCAGCCGGCAAAGCTTGTTAAGGGCAGGTACAGAAATATATCGGGCAACGAGGCTCTGGCTCTGGGATTTGTAACGGCCTCTGTTAAATCAGGGCTGCCGCTCTTCCTCGGATCTTATCCTATTACACCTGCTTCAGATATTTTGCACGAACTCAGCAAGCATAAGAATTTCGGTGTGAGGACATTCCAGGCAGAGGATGAAATAGCGGCAGTCAGTGCAGCAATAGGTGCATCTTTTTCGGGCGCCCTCGGGATAACAACTACAAGCGGACCGGGCGTTGCTCTTAAAACTGAGGCAATCGGCCTGGCTGTTATGACTGAACTTCCCCTGGTTATTATTGATATTCAGAGAGGCGGACCCAGCACAGGTTTGCCGACTAAAACCGAGCAGGCTGATCTGCTGCAGGCTATGTACGGAAGGAACAGTGAAGCTCCCATAGTTGTACTTGCTCCATCTACACCGGCCGACTGCTTTACAATGGCGGTGGAAGCTTCACGTATAGCAACTCAGTATATGGTTCCTGTTATGTATTTATCTGACGGCTATCTTGCAAATGGTTCCGAACCGTGGAAAATCCCCGATCCCGATAAAATTCCAGAGATAGAAGTTAAGTTAAGAACTGATCCTGACAACTTTCAGCCTTACACACGGAATGAAAAACTGGCGAGGCCCTGGGCTGTCCCCGGAACTCCAGGACTTGAGCATCGGATAGGAGGTCTTGAAAAAGCAAATATCAGCGGTGACGTGAGCTATGACCCTGAAAACCATGAGTTTATGGTACGACTCCGTGCTCAGAAGATTAAGTCAGTTGAAAATGATATTCCTGATCTGAAAGTAGAAGGAGATGAAGATGCAGATCTGCTGATTGCCGGGTGGGGAAGTACTTACGGGTCTATTCGTGAGGCTGTTAACCGGGCGAGGGGCAAAGGAATGAAAGTGGCGCACGCACATTTCCGGTATCTGAATCCTTTCCCCAAAAATACGGGAGATGTATTGAAGCAATACAAGTATGTTATCTGTCCTGAAATAAACCTGGGACAGCTTGCAAAATTACTAAGACATGAATTTCTCATTGATGTAGAACCTTTTAACAAGATACAGGGCTTACCCTTCAAATCATCTGAAATAGAAGCGAAGATTGAGTCCGTTTTAGGAGGAAATGAAAATGGAAAATAAAGATATGCCGCAGGATTTGAAATACACCGCAAAAGATTTTTCTTCTTCTCAGGATGTTCGCTGGTGTCCCGGCTGCGGTGATTACTCTATACTTGCCCAGATGCAGAGGATCTCACCCGATCTTAATATTAAAAAAGAAAACTTTGTGTGGGTATCGGGAATCGGATGTGCAGCACGCTTCCCATATTATATGGATACATACGGAATTCATGGTATCCACGGAAGAGCCTCAGCAATAGCTTCGGGAATAAAAATCAACAAACCCGAATTATCAGTGTGGGTCGCTTCGGGCGACGGTGATCTATTAAGCATCGGCGGAAATCATTTTATACACGCCTGCAGGAGAAACATAGATATCAAGATCCTCCTTTTCAATAACCGGATATACGGATTGACTAAAGGTCAGTATTCACCTACATCCGAAAAAGGGAAGAAAACAAAAAGCTCACCTTTCGGCAGTATTGATTATCCTTTTAATCCTTTAAGTCTTGCTGTCGGATCCGGAGCAACGTTTATCGCGAGAAGTCTCGACAGGGATCCAAAACATCTGAAAGAAATGCTGACCAGGGCAGGGAAACATAAAGGAACTGCATTCATTGAAGTATACCAGAACTGCAACATCTTTAATGACGGTGCATATGCTCTGTATACAGATAAAGAAACCAAACCCGACAATGTACTTTTCCTGGAACACGGAAAGCCTATGATCTTTGGAAAAGAAAATAATAAAGGGATTAAGCTTAACGGACTTACTCCCGAAGTTATTGATATCAATGAAGGATCAGGTTCAATAAATGATGTCTGGGTGCACGATGAATTTGATAAAGGTACAGCACGTGCACATATTCTTTCGCAGCTTGCAGAGACGGAAGGAATGCCGACGCCGGTTGGTGTAATCAGGCAGGAGGAAAAAGAAACGTATGAGGATTCGCTGCATAAACAGCTTGATGCTTTAACAGAGGCTAAAGGCAAAGGCGACTTAAAGAAGCTGCTGTTCAGCGGTAATATGTGGGATGTCAATTAAGACTTATTGAATTGACCTATATTTTTTCTATTTTAGCTGATTAAATTTTCACGGGCTTGAGGAATCGAGCCCTTTTATATTTACGAAAAATTTATGATCGATTTTAATCAGTTAAAAAATATTCTCCTTGATAATAATTCATTCCTTGTTACCACTCATGTTAATCCGGATGCCGATGCTATCGGATCAGAGATAGCCTTGTATAATATTCTTAAAGAAACAGGAAAAAAGGCGAGGATTGTTAATCATAGTATAACACCTTACAACCTTTTGTTTCTCGACAAAGAAAATATTATTGAACATTACTCGCCGGAAAAACACGCAGATATATTTGAAGATGCCGATGTACTTGTGGCGGTTGACTTTAACCGCTCCAACAGGATTGTCAGGATGGAGTCTGGATTCTTAAAATCGCAGAAGCTGAAGATTTGTATAGATCACCATCAGGATTACGAAAAAATATTTGATAATATATTTATAGATACCGATTACAGCGCAACCGGACATATTATTTATGATTTTATTGAAGAGACAGGTATAGTTAAGTTAAGTTATGAAACTGCAGAACCAATATATGCTGCTATTATGACCGATACTGGTTCATTCAGGTTCGAGAGAACAACTCCTCAGATCCATAAGATCTCAGCTAAGCTGCTTGAAGCAGGCGTTGTGCCGGGAGATGTTTATGATAAAATATACGATCAGAGTAAGTTCAGCAAGATCAAACTGCTTGGAAGGGCCGTAAACTCTATGAAGCTTTACGGGGAGCGGCAGGAAGTTAGTTATATGAGACTGAAAAGGCAGGATTTTGAAGAAACGAATGCAATAGAATCTGATACGGACGGCTTTGTAAATGTCTCGCTATCGGTAGAAAATGTTAAGCTGGGACTCCTGTTCCTCGAATTGAAGGAAGGGTTTAAAGTCAGTTTTCGTTCGAAAGGTCTTATCCCTGTTAACAGACTCGCCTCAGAGTTCGGAGGCGGAGGCCATATTAATGCGGCAGGCCTGCGAATAAGGGATGGTAATATTGAAGAGTATATTCCAAAGATATTAAACCTAGCATTAGAATACGTCAAACAATTTGGGTGATAACATGTTTAATCTGAATATCAAATCAGGCGGTAAGAAAATTGCATATAGTCCGTTGTCGATCAGTCTGAAATATATGATTGATGAGAAGAAGCTTGAAACAAGCCTGATGAACCTCGAAACAATTTTTAATATAAGGTTTTCACAGCTGCAGAAAAAAAACTTCCTTAGTGAAGCAGGCAGCCAGATCAGGGTGTCTAAAAAGGAAGGTAAACCGGATTCGGTAATAATCTCTAAAGTAAAAGTAGACGAAAAATTCTCCGCTGACTATTTCAGGAACCATCTTGCGGGATTCATTCCCTCATTAGTTTCCGAAAAAGTAAAGAGCCTTCATATTTTTATTCCAAAATACGAAATATTCAAAAAGTATTTTGCAAATGAACTTTACTATTATCAAACCTTCATAGAAGGAATACTGCTTGGAAATTATTCATTTGATAAATATAAGGCTGATAAAAAGAAGCCTGTTAATCTCTCCGTATTTTTCTATGCTGATGATCAGAAAAAGCTGAACCATGCCATCTCTGCGGGAACGACCCTAATGGCTGGAGTTAACTTCACCAAAGAATTACAGAACGAACCGGGTTCCGTGCTTATCCCCAATGAACTTGCAAAACGAATAAAGAAATCATTGCCGGAAGCAGGAGTAAAGGTTACAGTTTTTGATGAAAAGGAGATTAAGAAAAGAAAAATGGGCGGTCTCCTTGCAGTTGGTATGGGCAGTGCCAATCCTCCCCGTTTCATTGTAATGGAATACAAACCTGAAGGAAAAAATAAAAAGACAAAAACAGTCGCTCTTGTTGGAAAAGGTGTTACCTTCGACTCAGGAGGAATTTCTATTAAGCCGGCAAGCAATATGGGGGAAATGAAAGCTGATATGTCGGGTGCGGCAGTAGTTGCCGGAACTGTACTTGCTGCGGCAAAAGCCAAACTGCCTGTTAACATCATAGGTATAATACCATCCGCCGAAAATATGCCCTCGGGCTCTTCAATGCGTCCGGGTGATATAGTGGTTACCTCATCAGGAAAGAGCATAGAAGTCGATAATACAGATGCAGAGGGAAGAATGATACTTTCCGATGCTCTTAACTACGCATCGAAACTAAAACCGGATGTAATAATAGACCTTGCAACCCTGACCGGAGCATGTGTTGTTGCTCTCGGAGAATTTGTTGCGGGATTATTCACCAAAGATGATAAGCTTGCGGAAGAACTTTACCGTAAAGGGTTGAAAACGTATGACAGGCTCTGGAGGATGCCAATGTGGGATGATTACAATGAACTAATTGTAAGCGATGTTGCGGATGTTAAAAATGTCGGCGGAAGATGGGGAGGAGCCATTACTGCAGCGAAGTTCCTTGAGAAATTTGTTGATCCAAAGATCTCCTGGGCTCATCTTGATATTGCAGGACCAGCGATGGCTAATAATTATAACAATTATACGCGTAAGTATATGACTGGGTTATGGCGTTAGGCTCTTGTTTGATTACCTCGCTAATCCCGATAAAAAAGGTTAGTAATATCTGATGATCCGGCCAAAGGATCGGGGGATAGAAAAACAGTTTAATTTTTACTGAAGATCTTCCCATCCTTCATCTCGTAGACTCTGTCTGCCAGGTTTACGAGTCCGGGATTGTGGGTTACAATTACAAACGTCTTACCCATTTTATCCCTTAAGTCTATAAGTATCTGATGCACAGCCTCACTGTTTTCAGAATCAAGATTTCCGGTCGGTTCATCAGCAAGAATAATATCAGGGTCATTAGCGAGTGCTCTTGCCACAGCAACCCTCTGCTGTTCTCCTCCCGATAGCTCGGCGGGTTTATGATGCATACGATCTTTCATACCTACCGCTTCCAGAAGGTCAGCTGCTTTCTATTGATGCAGAGGCTAGCGTCTTGCCGGTAATCATCTGTGGAATTGAGACATTTTCCAGGGCTGTAAATTCAGGGAGCAGGTGGTGAAACTGGAACACAAAACCGACATTTGTATTTCTGAACTTTGCTAATTTATCATCCGACAATTCGAAAATATTAAGATCATTAAAGAATACTTCACCCGAATCCGGTCTATCGAGTCCTCCCATAATGTGGAGCAGGGTGCTCTTTCCGGCTCCCGATGCTCCCACAATCACAGAGATTTTGTGGCTGTCGATTTCAATATCAACGGATCTTAATACTTCCAGTTTAACTTTCTTCGTATTCTGGTAGCTTTTAATGATATTTTGTGTACGTAAAATCAAATTAACCCTATAAATAAGTTTTAATAATATCCATAACTCATTAGTCTACAGTATATAATTCTATATTATATAAACAATATTATTCCCATTTTATTGCTTCAATGGTATTTATTTTAGCTGCTCTTTTTGCCGGGAAAAGTGAAGCCAGAAAAGTGAGCAGGAGTGATGCTCCGCTTACGAAGAAGAAGTCACTTAGTCTCAGCTGAAGCGGGAGCGAATCGATCTTATACTGCGTTGGATCAAGGGGATATATATTGAATTTCAGCTGCAGAAAGCAGATAAAATATCCCAGCAGCAAACCGGCAGCTGTTCCGATAATACCTATAAGTATTCCCTCATACATAAATATTTTCAGGATAGAGCCCGGCTGTGCTCCCATTGAATTTAATACCCCGATATCACGTTTCTTTTCAATTACCGACATTGACAGGGAGCCGAGAATATTAAAGGAAGCAACTGCAATAATGAGACAGAGGATAATATACGCCGTCCATCTTTCTATCTGCATCACAGAATAAAGATCCCGGTGGAAATCATACCAGGTTTCAATATTGTAATCTTTCGACGGGAGTTCCTTTTCAAGTTGAGCTTTTACACCGAAAGATTCATCAATATCGTTAAGTCTTATATCATATCCCTGAATATGGTTTTTATACCCGAGAAGATTCTGTGCAGATTTCAGAGAAGTAAATATGTATGAATCATCATATTCATTATTTGTCGTGCTGTAAATTCCTGACAGAACAAAACGCTGAGTTTCCGGAGAGGAAAACTGAGTTACTGCTTTCTGGATACCGGCAGGGGAGAGTAAAGTGAGGGTATCACCTATAAGAGTCTGGAGTTTGTCTGCAAGGTGAAGACCAAGGACAATTTCAGGGTAATTCCCTTTTTTCCCGAGAGAGTATTTCCCGTACAGCATACTTTCTTCAATATCGTAAATGCTTTCACCCGAACTTATATCGATTCCTTTAAGATTAACAACCTGGAACAACCCCGCCCTGTATACAAGCACTTTGCCGCTTACGTACGGCGAATATTTTACGACCTCCTGATTTTTGCTCAGTACTGAGTCGAGCACCACTGCAGCTCTGCTGTTATTGGGATTAAGTATTTCAACCCTTACATGGGGATCGAAATTTATCAGGAATGAAGTAACAAGACTTCCAAATCCATTAAACACTGAAAGAACAACAATAAGAGCTGCTACTCCTATCGTAATGCCGCATATAGACAGTACCGAAATAATAGTGATAAAATTGACCTTATGTTTAGAGACCAGGTAACGGCGCGCTATAAAATTTTCAAATTTCATTATCCGAACCTCAGGCTGTTAACAGGCTGAATGCGGGATGCGACGAATCCCGGGATAAAAGATGCTATTATACATAAGAGGAAAGTCAATGCAGACACACCGGCAAACGTATACCACTTCAATAATATCGGTACCGTTGATACAAAATAAACTGAAGAGGGAAGAGATATAATATTGAATTCAAGCTGTATACCCATCAACAGCAGCGCAAGGATATTGCCCAGGATAATTCCGACAATAGCCAGGAAAATTCCCTGGTAGATAAAAACAGATGTAATCTGTCTGCTTGTAGCACCGAGTGACTTCAGCATCCCTACGTCACGCGTTTTTTCCAGTACTATCATCAATAATGTTCCGATGATGTTAAATACAGCAACGATGATGATTAATCCCAGTACGATTGGAATAGGTTTTTTTTGAAGATCTATCCAGGTAAAAATATTCCTGTGTGTCTGATAAATTGAAGCAACCTTATGCGGGTAGTGCAGATGTTCAGAGAGGTACCTGGTAAGACTATCTATTTTTGAAATGTTATTCAGTTTAATATCGTAGCCATTAACATTGTCTCCCAGTGAAAAAAGGTTTTGTGCTGCTTTCAGATTGACATATGCAAAAAGGTCATCATATTCTGCCATCCCGCTCTCAAATATACCCGTAACTTTAAATTGTTCTATGTTGGGGAGCGTCCCGGGCTGCGGGATTTTATCATCTTTCAGGGCAAAAACTGTAACTTTGTCACCTAGTCCCACAAGCAGCTTATCTGCCAGCTTTTTGCCTATAACTATTGAAGTCGTATCAGTAAGATTAAAATTCCCTGCCACAACACTGTTTCTTACCCTTAGCGCTTTATTCCCGGGCGTGATACCTTTTATATTCACCCCGTCTTTCATCTTTCCGCTGCTTATAATAGCAAGCTTTGATATGAAAGGGTTTACTTCCTGTCCATAGGGCGCAATCATTTCCTTTATTTTAGGAAGCATTTCATGATAATCAGGAACAATGCTTCTGTAAGACGAAACTGTGATATGGGAATCGAAATCAATTATTTTATTGGTAAGTGTATTCGCAAAACCTGTCAGAATACTAAGAGCGATAATCAGAGTTGCCACCCCAAGGGCTATTCCGGTAATAGAGATTGATGAAATAAATGTAATGAACTTAGATCCTTTTTTGGAAAGGATGAATTTTTTCGATACGAAAAAGGGAAATGACATCTGACAAAATTCCAATATTACTTTTACAATTTAATCAAGATTGTGAACACTTGAAAATTGAGTAAAAATACATTTTTCAACAGAACTTTTGTCATACATTCATACAACCATTTAATTATAACATATTTTATGAAACGCCGTTGGTTTGCGGGTTATGGTTGAATGGCTGTATGGACCGGCAATTTTATGTGCTGAGGCCTGATTCTGAAAAATTATCGGGCAAATACATTGTTTTTTTAGAAGATATAAAATATATTTAATACTCTTTTTTAAAGAAATTATTTCGTTTTAGTTCTTTACCATCCCGATTTTCATCGGGATTAAATTTGAAAAGCAAATCGGGGCGTAGCGTAGCCCGGTTCATCGCGCCTGCTTTGGGAGCAGGAGGTCGCAGGTTCGAATCCTGCCGCCCCGACAATTGCAATTAAAAATTCTTGATAATTTTTGATTGTCTGTTTGTTTGAATTGCGCCCGTAGCTCAACCGGATAGAGCATCAGCCTTCTAAGCTGAGGGTTAGTGGTTCGAGTCCACTCGGGCGTACTCACTTGAAAGCTTGAAGATCCGGTTTGATCGGATTTAAACGATCTCTGAAACGGATCGGATTAAATGGTGAGCGTAGCTCAGTTGGTTAGAGCACCAGGTTGTGGCCCTGGGGGTCGTGGGTTCAATTCCCATCGCTCACCCGAACAGTGCTTAGTTAAATATTGTGATTTTTCAAGGCCCCATCGTCTAGTGGTTAGGACATCGCCCTTTCACGGCGGTAACAGGGGTTCAAATCCCCTTGGGGTCACTTTAGCTCCGGCAAAACACCGGAGCTTTTCTTTTAAATCCTGTCTATGAATATATCTTCTATCCCGGCTGGATATGTGTTCCCCCGGGTATAAGCTATTATTCTTTCAGTGCGGCACGCCATTTATGCAATAGCGCAAAGGGCCAGCGCATGTATCGGTGCTGCCAGTTAGGATTTTATTCCGATCATCAGGTCGGAACCATAAGAAGTATTTTTTCTCTCAACCTTATTTATACCTGCCGCTTCAAACCATTCCCGCATTTCATCTTCTGTATAAGTATCACCCCGTTCGGTCCCGACAAGCATATTAAGAGAGAATACTGCTCCATAAGCAGGTTTTATCCGATCGCTGCTCATTATAAAGTCGCTTATAATAATTCTGCCGTTGTTGTTGAGAGCTTCGGAGCATTTCTTGATCAGTGATTTGTTTTCTTCGTAGCTGTTTATATGAACGATTGCTGATAAAAGAATTAAGTCATACCCGCTCCCGAAATCATAGTCCAGGTAATTTCCTTCAAGATAACTGAACTTTTCGTCGAGGCCTTCCTCGCTAACGTACTTCTTAGTAAGGGGGATAACATGGGGTAAATCGAAAACCACTGCATTGACGGCAGGGTTCTTTTTGACAATTTCCATCGAAAATGCAGCAGACCCACCGCCAATATCCAGCATCTTTTTGACACCAGTAAGGTCAATCATCATTGCCAGTATTTTGCCCTGTCTTACACCACGGTGATGCATTGCCCCGATAAAAGCTTCTACCCATTCAGTTTTTTCGCTCTTATTCTGGTCTCCTTTATATGAACCGCCCTTGATAACAGATTCCGTAAGGCAGCTCCAGGTTTTCCAGAGATGATTTGTATGATACAGATTCCCCATAAAATCCGGTTTTCCTTCAACCAGGTATTTTGAGGCAGTATCGCTGTTATAGAACTTGCCCTTTACTTTTTTCAGCAGGCCCATACCGCATAGTGCATTCATCAGCCTGTCAGCAGCACGGGGATCGGCTTTGATCTTTTCGGCAGCGTCGGCAGCGCTCATCATATGATGATCGAGGACAGTGAAAAGCCGGAGTTCGAAGGCCGATAGTAAAATGCGGCTGGTCCGAAAGGCATTTGCAGTACTTACAATACCTTCAGCAGAAGTAAATTCATCCATCGCTTTCTCCTTTCTGATATAAATTATCAATAAAACAGGTAAATACCTTGCTGCTACCTTCCAACAGGCATCTGAAAACGTTCTGAAAACGTTCTGAATACAATGTGAAAACGTTCTGAAAACGTTGTGAAAACGATCAAATTCCGGTAAAACAAATTTTGAGAAAAATAAATGAAAAAGAAAATTTTAATTCCCTCATCACTTGCAGTTATTGCCATCTAGTTACCGTTTTTCAGCAGCTGCAATGCCGGGACACAGAAATTTACTTCTACGCAGATAACAAAAGGTGATCTGAGTACCACCATAACCAGTACCTGTACACTACAGGCTGCTGAAGTTCAAACTGAGAATGATGATGCTGATCTAAGAGCTATGGAATTGAATATAAAAAGCGAAGTTAAAACGGCCGGACTTCAGCAGGCATACAATAATTAACTGCAGGCAGAATACAATAAAATTAATAATGAGTATAAATATATAATAGCTCAGTATGGTTTGTTGAACGCGATCGGCAAATACTAATCATAATAATAAACCCCTGCATCACTGACTAATACAGGGGTAATTAGCGCCCTCAACGTAAACTCAAAAGTATCTTGAAAGAAAGTAATTGAATTTACTTTACCCCGCATCAGTACAATTACTGATTTTTAATAATATTTAAGTAAAAAAATCTATGCTTTCGTAATTTCTACAAAAGGGGGCAAAGTTGACCGACAAAATTTGAAAATCTGACTCTGATTGTTTCGGTAAAGCCATTTATAGCCGGAAATACGTATATAATTATGTCTTTTATAATTTTGAATCTGGTACGTGTTTTGTCCACTGTAAATATCATTTTTTGAAGGAATCACAATGTTCAGGAAAAAAGTAAAATCTTTTGCAGGCTATATTCTCATTTTTATACTGATGCTTACTTTTTTAAACTGTGGAGATAAGGGAGTTGCAACGCCGCCTCCAACAGGAGTAAATATAATGGTGAAATCAGCAATTGATACTTCACTCGTCAGCGGGGCGAATGTGGTGCTGTATAAGGCGAACAGCGGCGAAGCAGTTATGCGGGCGGAATCGAATACTGACGGTACAGCGAAATTTACTGAACTAACCTCAGGCAGTTATTATGTCAGAATAGCTGCGCAGGGTTTCAAAGAATTACCGATTGGGAATGTAAGTCCTGTCCCATTTCCGATTACAAAATATGAAATAACCCAGCAGACATTCTACCTGGATACATTACAGGGAATATTCGGTACGATCGATGGTTATGTAGATCCGGCGCAGTCCGGTTTTCTTGTTGTAGCATCATCGGTTTTAAACGGTGATATGCATTCCTATTCCGGTCCTGACGGATATTTCTCAATTTTCAACGTTCCTTTTGATACTTACTGGATCTATGCTGTAAAATCAGGATTTAATGCAGCAGACACTGCTTTTGCAACCCTGTCATCGGGATCTCCGGATGCAAGTGTTCAGCTTACAATGAACCAGTTTACCGGATCTACACTCTCAGGTATGGTTACCTTCCTTGCCGTGCAAAACGGTATTGTTGACGTTTCTCTTCTTGATAGAAATGCACTTTCAGTGGTAAGCGGACTAACAACGAGTATTAATACAGACAGAAACTATGTTTTGAATAATATACCTGACGGCGAATATACAGCCTGGGCTTCTTATCAGAACGATGGATACGTAATGGACCCCGATTGGATATTCAAAAACCCCGGAGCGCTTGATGTTTCAATTACCGGGCAAAGTACATTAGAACTGGATTTCAGCGTTACTGCTGCAATAAGGATAGTTTCTCCAACCAATCCCGATGCTGAAATTATTCCTGCTGTTGCAGATTCAGTTGAACCATTATTTGCCTGGAATCTTTACCCCCAGGCTAAAGAATATATTATTGAGGTTAAGGATATGAATGGAAACATTGTTTGGGGCGGTTTTGATGAAAACGGGGTTATACGCCATTCACAAATCCCGCGGACGTATACCAGTATCAGGTATAATTTTGACGGCTCTGCATCCGCCGCACTCCAGTCAGGCCAGGTTTATCAGTGGAAAATCTACGCTGATGATGATATCCTGCCAGGTGTTCAGACGCTTCTTTCAAGCAGTGAAGATTTGAAAGGGCTTTTTATTACGCCGTAAACTTATTTAAGGATTTTTACAAAAGGGGACCAGGGAATATTTCATATCCGATAAAAACCGGCAGAATGAGCTGCCGGTTTTTTTATTCCGTCCGTAAAAAATATAGTTGCTATTTGTAAAATGAATTTCTATTATAACTCATTCCTCTGCAGTACCCGGTTTATCGAATAGATTATGAACTCATGAATATTATTGAGGTAGGATTATATGCCCATATTTATGGATCGACATGATGTGAAAGGTGCATCCGCAGAACAGGTTGCCGAGGTGCATCAAAAGGATTTAAAGGTTCAGGAAAAATTCGGCTGTAAAGGTATTACATACTGGTTTGATGAAAAAACCGGTCTGGCTTTCTGCCTGATTGAAGCTCCGCAAATGAAGGCGGTTGTTGATATGCATAAGGAAGCACATGGACTGGTTCCGAACAGAATCATCCGGGTCGATGAAGATGCTGTCTATTCATTCCTCGGGAGAATATCTGATCCATTTAAGCATAAAGAAAGGGATCTTGTTAAAATAATTAATGAAACCGGTGTAAGAACAATCCTTCATCTCGAAGCAAAATATCCTATAAGATATTTTGAAAATATAAAGAGGGAACACATCGTGTCAAATCTTATCGAGGATCTTTCGGTAGAAACAGTGAACGCTGCGGGCGGAAGCAAGGTGGATGAGGATTCCGCGGGATTAACCGCTTCCTTTATTAGTCAGAATGACGCATTAAAATGTGCTGAAAATGTTCAGTCAGTCCTTAAGAAACGAAAATCGGCGATAAAAGTTTCTATTGGTATTTCAGCAGGGTCTCCCGTAGAAGGAAGCAGAAAGGTCTTTGGCGATACTGTCAGAACAGCAAAGAACCTGAGTTATACAGCCCTTCCCGGAAGAACCTTCGTGTCATCTTCTCTCAGTCATTTCTCTGGAAAACCACTTAATCTTTCAGCTTCAAATAAAACATTTAAATCAATCCAGCCCGATGAAGAAATATTTCTGAATAATTTAATCGATTATGCCGAAGTCAATCTGGATAATTTCTACACACGTATTGACCATTGCTGCGAACAGCTCGGCATTAGTAAATCCAAACTTTATCGAAAAACAGTCTCACTCACCAGTTATTCCCCTGCAGAGTTCCTGAAGGAGTTCCGGTTAAAAATGGCAATGAGGAAAATCATCAAACGGGAAGGGAACATAGCTGAAATAGCTTTTGCTTCCGGTTTTAACACACCTTCCTACTTTACACAGTGCTTTAAGGAAAGATTCGGCATACTGCCTTCCGATTATGTGATCAGTATCTCATAAAGTCCAGGTGAATAAATATTAATAGTGATTGAACCGGGAGTGATAGATACCCTCCAGATAATTATTTACTTTCTTTCAGGATCGTTAATTAATACTTAATAAATTTAAAACCGGAGGTGTAATATGGCACTATTCATGGATATTCATAAAGGAGTAGATGGTTTGACTGCCGAGGCAGTGGCTGAAGCTCATAAGAAAGATCTTGAGAAACAGGGACAGTACGGTGTGAAGTACCTTAAATACTGGTTTAATGAGAAAGACGGAACTGTGTTTTGTCTTTCGGAGGCTCCTGATAAGGAATCAGCCTACAGAGTTCATAAAGAAGCACACGGGCTGGTTCCTGATGAGATCATTGAAGTGAAAGAAGGAAAGTAATTCAGAGAGTTCAATTTGGTTGTTCCCTGTGGGAAGGGAACATTTTAAATATCTTTTCTATGGCTTCAACGATTTCTTCGGTTGTAAACGGTATCGGCTGAAATAAGCACCGGTTCTGAAGTCGGTTATTCTGGTAGGATTCGCGCGGGGCAGTTGTAAAAAATATGATGGGTATGTTAAACTCATCGCAAATTCTCTCTGCCTCATCGATAATGTTTTGCTTCTTGTCAAGTTTTATGTCCATAAGAACAAGATCGGGACTTAATGCATTTATCTGGTTCAATGTGTCCTTATTATATGCAGCCGAGTGACATTCGTAACCGAGATCTTTACAGATCATTTTCAGATCGAGTGCAATCAATTTATTATTTTCAACTATCAGTATGGTCTTTTGACCCATTGAATAACTACCTTCCTGTAAAATATCACTGAAATAAGATAGCTATAATTCAAAGGACGTTAAAGTGAAAAAAAATCAAAATTGAATTTTTCGATAGTTAAACTCGTTTCGAAATAAATGAATTAACATACGGTTCGTCAGCAGATTTTTTTACAGTACATTTCGTCTTATCCACTGGCAAAATTACCTCAATTTTCAATTCAACCTCTATCACCCCATATGCTAATATGTGTGAGCAGTAACAAATACTTAAGTGTGGAATTAGCAAATTTATTTAAGATGTTTAAAAGAATTACGATTAAAATCGGTAAATCTGCAATATCCTTCTTCAGTTCGATCGGAAGCATTACCATAATGGGACTAAAGGCCGCTTCTGCCTTAAAAAAAACGCATATTTATATTGAACAGGTAATTAAAAGCTTTGATTACATTGGAGTAGGTTCTCTGCCGCTTTTACTTACAAGTTCTGTGTTTATGGGTTTGGTTGTGGGACTTCAGGTTGGAATGGGAGCTGGTCCTCTCACTCCTCCATGGGTTGAAGGGGGAATAATAATCAAACTGGTATTTCTTGAAATGGGACCCATTGTGTTCGGATTACTGCTTGCCGGGAGGATCAGTGCCGGAATAGCTGCTGAAACAGGGGAAATGAATGTAACCGAACAAATTGATGCTCTTCGTACTTCAGCTATTGATCCTGTTGAATATTTGGTAATGCCGAGATTACTGGCCGGTATTATTGCAGTTCCTGTTCTTATTGTCTGGGGCGACCTGATTTCAATTTTCTTTGGATTTGTCTCAACCCATTTTATTACAGGACTATCATGGCCCGGTTATGTGAAAGGAATGAGAGGTGGATTTCAGGCTACTGATATGTATACATCAATTATCAAAGGATTTGTCTTCGGAATAATTATCACCCAATTCGGCTGTTACTTCGGTATTAACGCAAGGCAGGGGGCAAAAGGAGTAGGACGCGCAACAACATATGCAGTTATCTGGTCATCTATAATCCTTATAATCGTTGATTATTTATTATCGGGAGTTTTATCCCTTATATGGTAGAAATACAAAACATATCAAAGGCATTCGGAAGCAATCAGGTGCTCAAAGAACTTAGTCTTGAGGTTCGGGATAAAGAGATACATACCGTAATAGGACAGAGCGGTGTCGGAAAATCTGTCCTTATGAAGATTATCATAGGGTTAATACCACCTGACAGCGGAAGGATAATGGTGGATGGACAGGATATAACTAAATTAAACGAAGATGAGCTTAATGAAAAAATAAGAGTAAAAATCGGGGTGGTATATCAGAATGGTGCACTATGGGATTCATTAACCATAGGCGAAAACCTGAAATTGGTGCTCAAACTAAAAAAGCATATTAAAAAAGAAGATATGGATTCAATGGTTAAAGAGAGTCTGGAGATGGTAGAACTGCCGGATCTTCAGGATAAGTATCCCGAAGAATTAAGCGGAGGTATGAAAAAAAGAATCTCGGTGGCAAGAGCAATGATCCTGAAACCGGAGTATATTATTTATGACGAACCTGGAACAGGCCTTGATCCCGTCCTTACAAATATGGTAGACGAAATGATCTCAAAATTAAATAAGGAACAGGAAATTACATCACTTGTTATAAGTCATAATATAAAAAGTGCCGAAAAAATATCCGACAGGATCAGTATGATTTATAATGGCAAAATAATAAACACCTGCGATGCAGATCAGTTGTGGGAACAGGATAATGAAAAATTTAACAAATTTATCAATGGGGAGAAGGATTTTCAATGAAAAGAAAACCTAATGAATTTTATATCGGCCTGTCTGTTATTATTACTGTATTGGTTGTAATTGCAGTAATATTCTATCTGGAATCACATAATTTCCTTTCCGGGGGAATTACCGTGAACATGGTGGTTGAGGATGCCGCGGGAATTAGTTCAGGTGCAGATATATACTATAAAGGACTTAAGGTTGGGTCCGTTGGAGACACCAGGGTGACTTCAAAAGACATTCTGTTGGAACTGCAGATAACCAAACTGGATTCAATACCGGACGATTCCCGATTTACAATTTCCTCCTCGAGTATCATTGGTGGTAAATCGGTGCAGATCAGACCGGGAAACTCTGATACCTATCTGAAGGATGGGAGCACAGTAAAAGGAGCAGCTGGAGAATCACTTTCTGATGTTATAAACACGGCAGACAGCACTGCAAGAACTATTAAAAAAGCAGCTGGGAATATCGATACGCTTACAGATGAAGACACCCAAAGAAAAGTTAACAAAATACTTAGCGGAGTTGAAGAATCTGTCAGCCTTATTAACCAGACACTGAAAAGCAGTCTTGATGATATAAATAGATCAGTGGCCAATATCAGGGATATTACAAGTGAAAGTAAAGCACCGATTGACACAATAGTTCAGCGCTTATCAATATATGCCACAAAAATAAATACTTCTATAAACAATATAGAAAAGGCAACAGGGCATCTGAAAGCTGCCGCTGCCGGATTAAACAGCGGGAAAGGCACTGCCGGGAAATTACTTACCGATGATGAATTATATAACAGGATCAATAAGACTATAGAAAATCTTAATAGTCTTATTAATGACATTAAAGAACATCCGGCAAAGTATGTACACGTAAGTTTGTTCTAAGGCTAATGTTTTATCTTATAAATTGATGCTAAACACAAATTTAGTTCTGACATGCTGTTAGTATTGTAATAACAACAAATTAGCCGGTTCCGGAACTGATTATTATAGATTTCATATTCGGCAGGAACCGGGGGACAGCAGGATCGGCATTAGGTGGATTCTTCTGATTCATACTTATTATAATTATAAGCGGCCTGCTTGTTCATTACATTGCATAACAAACTCGACCGTCCGTAAAAACGGTCTTATTTACTCTCATAGAAAAGGAGAAAATAGATATGTCCGAATTTCACGAACCGCCTGAAGATCTGAGTCCGCAGACACGGGATTTCAGAAGAGCATTGAACTCTTTAGAAGAGGAAATACAGGCGATTGACTGGTATCAGCAGCGTATAGATTCAACACAGGATGAACAACTTAAACAAATAATTGAGCATAATAAACTTGAGGAGATGGAACATGCAATGATGGCTCTCGAGTGGCTCCGCCGAAACATGCCCGGATGGGATGAAAAAATGAGGCAGTATTTATTTAAGGAAAAAGATATTGTCGACCTTGAAGAAGATGAAGTCCCCGCTGAACAGGAAGATCTGGGGATTGGAAAAACAAAATAGAGGAGATATAAATGGATATTCTGAGAAAATCACTGGCTCCCATTACCGCTGAAGCATGGGAGGAAATTAATAAACAGGCAAAAAAAGTATTTAATTCAGTACTGTCAGCCCGGAAGTTTGTAGATATTGACGGGCCAAAAGGCTGGGATTTTGAAGCAGTATCACTGGGAAGGCTCGATCCGGGCAATGAAAAGAAAGGAACAGTACGATATGGTATTAATAAAGTACTTCCGCTAATAGAAACCCGTGCCGATTTTGAGCTCAACATATGGGAACTGGATAATGCAGCCAGAGGAGCAGCGGATCTTGATCTTGCTTCAATGGAAGAGGCTGCTAAAAAAATTGCCGAGTTCGAGGAAAATGTTATTTATAAAGGATTAACCAAGTCGGGAGTGAAAGGCCTTAAAGAATCAAGCGGGCATAAAGCACATAAGTATCCGGAAAAGGTTGAAGATCTGCCGAAAGTAATCACCGAAATGATAAGCCAGTTGGTGAAATCTTCTGTAGAAGGTCCCTATTCACTGATATTAAGTACCGAAAAATGGGAGGCCTTATCAAGTTATATCAGCGGTTATCCCTTAAAGAAGGTAGTTAAAAGCCTCCTGGAAGGAAAAATAATTCTGAATCCATCATCTAAAGATACATTTCTGGTATCCGAAAGAGGGGGTGACTTCAGATTAACGCTGGGACAGGATTTATCAATTGGTTATCAGTCGCACGATACAAAAAATGTTCAGCTTTATTTTACTGAATCATTTACGTTCCAGGTAATTGATCCCGCTGCAGTTATGATCTTTAGTTAGTAAGATCGGAAGATTCGCGCCATCTGTCAGGACTATCCATACTTAAGCGATTTGTGCTTATGTATGGTTAATAATTAAGATTCTTTTTGGCAGCAATTTGCAATTATACCTGGAATGCCTTACTTTTTAGACGAGATGACATACAGCTGACTATCAGTAGGTTTGGTAGTCAGCATATATTTCTGAGCCTATACTCGCCAAATTTATAATAAAAACAGGAGTAAAAAATGAAGAGGTTATTTTTCTCTCTTTCGATTCTTTTATTTATTTCATTACTATTTAGTATCCTGCAGCAATGAGCCCGAAAGAAATGTGGTTGATGTTACTGCAAAGGACTATTCTTTCCATTCGAAAGATACTATTCCTTCAGGTTGGACAACTTTCCGATTTAATAACGAAGGGCATGCACACCATTTCTTTTTTCTAACTCTTCTGCCGGAGAATGCAGATTTCCATAGTTATATTAACGAACTAGGACCTGCGTTTGGTGTTACGTGGGATTCTCTTAAGAATGGGATGGATAAAGTGCAGGCGGGAGCACTACTTGGGAGTTTAATACCAGATTGGTATGCTAATGCTAAAACTATGGGCGGCGCAGGTATCATTGCTCCGGGGAAAACTGAGGAAACAACAATAAAACTTGTTCCTGGAAATTATGTTATGGAATGCTACGTAAAAACCGAGGACGGTGTATTCCATAGTGGATTGGGAATGATAAAACCCATTTTTGTTACTGAAGAAAATTCGGGTATGAAAGAACCGACTGATGCGAATTATGATATTACTTTATCGAATAATAACATAGAAACAAAAGGAGAGTTATCCCCGGGATTAAATACAGTGGCTGTCCATTTTAAGGAACACCCTCAGTACGGACTGGGAAATGATATTCATGTCGTCAGATTATTAGACGAAACAAACATCGATTCCGTGATCAACTGGATGGATTGGATGAATATTAATGGCTTACGTACGCCTTCTCCGGCTGTTTTTTATGGTGGTACACAGGAAATGCCGGTGGGATCTACTTCATATTTTACCGTTGATCTTGATCCCGGAAGGTATGCGTTTATTTCGGAAACTGCACGTGACCGGAATATGTTGAAAGAATTCACTGTTAAATAACACGCTCTTAATTTCAAACCTCTATACGAAATTATTGATACTTGCAGTCCTTTTCCAGGCAGCAGCTATGTCTCAATCTTTTTTAACGAAAGGCTACTTCAACAGCTGACTGGTGGGGCTGCAGGGATTCTTTGGTCCTCACTGCAGCCTGAAATTCAATACATCATAATGCGGATACTAATCTGGAAATCAATAATTCTCTGGCAGTTGTTCTCAGAATAAATGTAAATATCTGATACTTTTTTTCAGGTGAACTTTTTACCTGGAATTCCTTTGGGGGAAGTAAAATCTTACCAAATATTCTCTTGTAATCAGAAAATATGCCCCAATCGGAAATATCCGCCGCAGCATTATGTGGTATTTGTTTTGCTGCATTTAGCTGGATAATTACAAAGTAACAACGACCTATGAAGAAAAGTAAAACAATAGAAATCAGGTATATGTACAATATGAAAAGACCTTTAAACACTTCAAGCAACTGGTTTTTATTAAAATACTTAATTGTTGCAGCTTAATTAAAATTTATTCCATAACTGTTTCAATATGAGGGGAATTACTGCAGCTCTTAAAAAGAACATGCTAACCGCAGTTTTCAAAATAATTGATAAGAGCGTACTTTTCTGAACAATAGTTTGTGATAAATTATCGTAATAACTATTTTCATCTTAGTATGAGAAAATATTTGTTACCGCTGCTGAGCTGATCCTGGTAACATCATAGATGTAATTAAACAAGCGGGAAATTCTCAATGCTCACCATTTACTCCCCACACTAATCCCGCAAATACAGGAGAGATAATTTTTATGACTTTGCAGGTACAAGTGCCGAGCGACGGCGAATTCTTGTTCACACATTTCTTTTATTAAACTAAACCCAGATGTATGGATTCAGTCAGAAGACGAGCAATAATCACTGGTATATTATTTTTGACCGCAATGGGTGCATCGCTGGCGGGAGGCGGGCTGGTAGAGTCGGCAATACAGGGTGAGGCGGTATCCGGAAGCAGGATGACTCTGATAACAGGAGTTTCCCTCGAAATAGTAAACGGAATTGCTGTAATAGCTATTGCAGCTTTATTATTTCCTCTTTTGAAACTCAGGAGTGAAAGTCTGGCTCTCGGATATTTCGGATTTAGAATTATCGAAGCATTATTCTGTATCATCAGTGCATTTGTTCCAATATTAATATTATGGATGGAGCCGCAATCGGCAGCAGCTAATCCAGACATATACATTATTAAAGTTTTCGTTTCAGCAGTACGTGCAAACCTGATGAGAATTATGATCCCATTGTTCTTCAGCTTCGGTGCTGTCATTCTATATTACCTCCTGTGGCAATTAAAACTTGTCCCCCGGTTTGTTTCCGCCTGGGGATTTATTGCTGCTATTCTAGTGACTATTCCTGTCGGGCTTAAGAACGACGAAATGATGAATATGCTATTTGTCCTACCCATAATAATAAATGAAATATTTCTCAGTATCCTATTGATCATAAAAGGATTTAATAATGAAAGCAGTTATTTACGAGAAATACGGACCTCCGGAAGTACTAAAAATCGCAGAAGTTGATAAACCTGTAATTGAAGACGACGAGGTTTTAGTGAAAGTTAATGCTTCTGCAGTTACGGCAGGGGATGTAAGACTTCGGAAGGCTGATCCTTTTTTGGCAAGAACTTTTAATGGACTCTTTCGTCCCAAAAAGAAAATATTGGGAATGAATTTTTCGGGAAAGGTTGATGAATGCGGAAAGAAAGTAACCCTGTTCAATTCCGGAGACTCTGTTTTCGGATCAACTGAATTTGGATTCGGTACCTATGCAGAATATCTGAAAATCAGGGAAGACAAAGTAATCATCAGGATGCCTGATGATATGTCCTTTGAGGAAGCCGCGGTTATACCTTTCGGGACTCTAACTTCACTGCATTTTTTAAGGAAAGGAAAAATAGAAAAGGGGAAAAAAGTTTTAATATACGGAGCTTCCGGAAGTTTGGGTACAGCTGGTGTTCAACTGGCTCATTATTATGGCGCTGAAGTTACTGCGGTGTGCGGGAAAAATAATCTGGAATTAGTTAAAGATCTTGGGGCTGATAATGTTGTAGATTATACAAAAGAAAATTTTACTGACAGGAATGAAATCTATGATATCATCTATGACGCGGTTGGTAAAAGTTCCTTTTCAGACTGTATAAATTCTCTATCAGAAGAGGGGTATTATTTAAGATCTGTGCACATGGGAATAAAACCAATTCTTCAAGGTATCTGGACCAAGATAACGAGCCGCAAAAAAGTTATTGGCGGGGTCTCAGTGGAACGGCAGGAAGATTTAAAATTTATAAGCCGGTTGTATGGAGAGGGTAAATACAAACCCGTTCTTGATAAGGTTTATCCATTTGAGCAGGCAGCTGAAGCCCACAGATATGCAGAGACAGGACACAAAAAAGGGAATATTGCTCTGTCGTTTTACAAGATAGAAGATGCACATTTAGTCAATGCCAAGGCTGCTGATGAATAAAATGATTCCAAAATCATCTAATAATAATCATCTTTTTTGAAGCTATGAATTTATCTGCAGTCAATACATAAAAGTAAATTCCGCTGCTCAGTCCTGCAGCATCAAAATGAACAACATGATTTCCAGCTGATAATTCTTTTTTAACCAGGGTACGGATTTCCTCACCAAGAGAATTAAATATCCTTAAAGTTGTAAATGTATTGTCGTTTGGAATGGAAAAACTGATATTAGTTGAAGGGTTAAAAGGATTCGGGTAATTCTGATCCAGTGAGAATTCGAGGGGTGCTGATATTTTGACCCGGACCATATCCGAATAAACATAGCTTCCGTTAAAATCTATCTGCTTTAATCTATAGAAATAAGTACCTGGTTTAACATGCGTATCCTCAAACGAGTATAAATGAGCATCAACTGATGTCCCGGATCCTTCAATAAATCCTATCGTGTTCCAGTCGGGATACCGGTTTAAATAAGGAGTAGCATTTTGGTTCCCGGGGAAAAAACATCTTTGAATTTCAAAACCTTTGTTGTTTGTCTCAGACGATGTAGCCCAGTTCAAAATTATATGATCATTGTAATTTTCAGCAGTAAAACCTTCAAGACTTACCGGAATTATTCCATTTGATACGAGCAAAGTTCCACCCCTCCCGGCAATAAAACCTTTCCCCTGGTCCGTTATCGTTAAAGCGTTGAGAGAATTGTCTGTCCCCGACAATTCTCTTGTCCAGTTCAGTCCTCCATCTGAGGTCCGAAAAACCTGTCCATAAGCACCGCAAGCCACACCTTCATTCTCATTCAGGAAACGTACCGATGACAAAGTTTCAGTAATGCCATCTGATCTTTCTGTCCAGTTATTGCCCCCGTCGGTTGAAATAAAAATGATGCCTGTCGCAGGAAAGTTATTAAAATTAAAACCTGCCACAGCAGCAAAACTATCGTTGACCATTTGAACTGAACTAAATGTATATCCGAATCCGAAAGAACGATCCTGCCAGGAATTGCCGGAATCTGTTGTGTAAATGATGGCACCGTTTCCACCGACAACTATCCCGTGGTTAAGGTTTATAAAATCGACTGAATACAATAGACTGGTGATCCCGGGAGGAGACATAAGCCAGTTACTCCCTCCATCTGTAGTTTTAATGATTGCAGCTTCCGAGGAAGCATTGTACCCAACAGCAAAACCTGTATTCTCATTAATAAAATCAACATCATTCAGTCTTCCGGGACTCGCTATACCGCTTGCCTGAGGCATCCAGTTCAGACCACCGTCCGTAGTTCTTCTTACGACACCAAAATCCCCGACCATAGTTCCAACTGTATTATTTACAAATGATATCCCATACAGATCAAAAGAAGTCCCGCCCGACAATGGGAACCAGTTTTCTCCAATGTTAGTTGTTTTCAAAATCGTTCCTTCAGCACCGCATGCAAAACCCGTCTGAGCATCCGCAAAGTCTATTCCGCGGAGATCTTTTACGGTTCCATCGGATACATTCTGCCATGTTGAACCGCCGTCTGTAGTTCTGACAATCGTTCCGAAGTATCCTGCTGCAATCCCTGTATTTGCATCAGAAAAAGCAATTGCGAAGAGGTTGTTCTGTGTCTCGCTTTGCTGCAGTGTCCAGGTTGAGCCTCCGTCAGTGGTCTTTCGAATTTCGCCTCCATATCCGCAGACATACGCAGTGTTTTCATCAACCATGTAAAGTCCACTGAAAGAGTTTGTTAAGCCATGGAATGATTCTGACCAGGTGACACCCCCATCTGTACTCTTTATTATAATTCTACCATTACCGGCAGCCATCCACAGATCATTGCCGATGTGATCAATAGAGGAGAGGTTTTCAGTTGTAGAGGCGTCTTGTTTGATCCAGGTAAATCCTCCATCGGTTGTTCTTAAGAGTTCTCCGAATAATCCAACAGCCACTCCCAGTGTATCATTAGCAAATGAGACGTCGTCGATGTTATCCTGACCATCTGGGGGCAGCGGACTATTACTCCAGGAATTACCTCCGTCTGTAGTTACATATACTGATGCACAGCACAAGGAATACTGGTATGAAGTTACGATGATTCCATGGAGAGGATTGGGGAAAGCAATCCCTGTAATAATTTGAACCGAATGTCCAGTAACTGAATCCCAGGTTACACCACCGTCCGTCGTATGGAGGAGCTTACCGTCATATCCGCCGGCCCAGCCTTCATTCTCATCGAGAAAGTAAAGACCCTTCATGATCTTCTCTGAACCACCCGCATAAGAATTTGTCTGCCATGTTGCGCCAGAATCGGTCGTCTTCATCAATGTACCCGAAGAAGCTGTCGCATAAGCTGTTGCAGGGTTAACAAACTGTATATTAAAAATGCTGTTACCCTGGGGAAGTGGATTCTGCCATGACCAGCTGCTCTGGGAATAAAGATTTTGTGTTATTAGAAAAGTGAAAAAAAGTAAAAGGGCTTTCATCATTCGTTTCCTCTTAAATGTGGGTCTAAGCTTAAAGTACTTTTTATCAATACTTATTAGAGTGATTAATATCGCATCTTTCTGCCTGCTTCTTATAACATAAAAAAAATATAATCCAGCCGGATCACCCAATCTGAGGGATTATTCTTCTTAGTAAATATTTGAACCTCCCTTAAAACTTTCATAATTTAGAACTTAACAGCAGGCGGAGAAACTCCTAAGATTCCGGCAAAATACCCCTGTCAATTTCAAAGTATCATTAAGGAGGAGATGATATGCGAATATTATTATTCGGAGGAACGGGCAGAACAGGGAAATTAATATTAGAGAAAGCTCTAAATGACGGACATAATGTCACCACAATTGCAGGAGATCCCTCAAAACTTGACGGTTTGAAAGCAAAGATAATTAAAGGAACTCCTTACGATCCGGAAAATGTAAAACAAGCAATATGTGATTGCGATGTGGTGATAAGTACTCTTAATGTTTCAAGAGTTTCAGATAGTCCCTGGTCAAAGCTAAGGTCACCAAAAGATATGATCTCGCAAAGCATCCGGAACGCTATTAATATTATGCCCGAACATGGCATCAAAAGAATTATTGTCATGAGTACTATAGGAGCCGGAGATTCCTGGGATAAAATGCCTTTCTTATTCAAACTTGTCATCTCTTCTAGCAGTCTGAGGCATGCATTTAAAGATCATACACGTCAGGAGCAGATCCTGGCGGAGTCAGATACAAATTGGACTATCGTTCGGTTCCCTCTATTAACGGATGAAAACGGTGAAAAAGAAGTCAGGATAAAGCTCAATAACGATACAAAACTTAACAAATCAATAAATCGGGAATCAGCGGCCAGGTTTATTCTAAATATTATCAATGATGAAAAGTACTTCAAAAAAATTGCTGCCATTTCGAACTAAAAATTGAATACCAAAGCATGATTTGGATCAAATACTTCAAGGTAATTATTGAAGAATGATAAAGGCTTCCGCAGTAAAAAGTTAAGTATGGGACGGAGATCTGTTATTGCTTCAGTCTCAGTTACAAGCAGTAAAAATACGATACATGCTTTTACCGAGATTGATGTGTCGAAACCCCGCAGATTACTGAAAGAGCATTTTAATACAACAAAACAAAAACTTTCCTTTACTGCTTATATAGCAGCCTGTCTGGCTCAGGCTGTTAAGGAGAATCCCAATGTTAATTCCTTCCTTAAGGGGAACAAACAAATCTTCCTGGAAGATATAAATATCAGTGTGCTGGTTGAAAAAGAGATCGGAGGGGAAAATATTCCGGAACCTGTTACAATAAAAAATGCTGATACTAAATCACTCAGTCAAATAAGTAAGGAAATAAAAGCTGCAAAGGATTCCCGGAACGATAAAATCGGAGAGATGACCGGAATCAGCTGGATCCGGTTCATCCCGAAGATCCTGCTTAAGGTTTTCGTCAGGATTGCGGATCAGAATATCTCTATGGCCAAAAGATATGGAAAACTAGGAGTTACAGCTGTTGGTATGTACAGCAAAGAGGGGATATGGTTCATACCGCATGGCAGCGGAACTGTCCTTATAACTGTCGGCAGCATCAGTGATAAAGTGGTAGAGGATAATGGCAGATTTGTAAACAAAGAACATCTTTCACTGACAGCATCTTTTGATCATAATATTATCGACGGAGCCCCTGCAGCACGTTTCTTCAACAGATTTATAGAAATTATAAAAAAAGGGGAGTGTATTGCTCCATCGGCAGTGGTCAAAAATTAACCCAACAGCCCAACCAAGACAATTGTGATTTCATTACAACTTACAGCATCAATAAAATTAATTCTGAACCCGCCATGACAGGCAGGTTCAGAATAATGAACACAGAATTTAAGTGCAGCTTACTTCATCAGGATCATCTTCTTGGAATCAACATAACTACCGGATTTCAAAACGTAGAAATAAACACCGCTTGATAAAGCAGATGCATCAAAATGAACTTCATGATTTCCGGCAGGAATCACCTGGTTAAGCAAAGTTCCAACCTCTTCACCGAGAGAATTAAATATCTTCAGTGAAGTAAATGTGTTTTCTTTAGGTATGGAGAAATTAATTGTTGTAGTCGGATTGAACGGGTTAGGGAAATTCTGATCGAGATTAAATTCCGTCACACTTGCCAGTACGTCGCCAGACTGTTTTGGTACAGACTTGGGTATCACTTCAAACGGTCTCATCATTTCGTGATCCTCGTGGGAGAGAATATGGCAATGCCATACATACCGTCCCAGTAGATCAAAACGTGCAATTACCCTTGTTACTTCTCCAGGTAACATTACAGCTGTATCTTTCCAGCCCTTCTCATTTTCGGCCGGCTCTCTGGGATTTCCTGAAAGTACAACATCTGATATTTGACCGCCGTGTATTGGTGCCCCACTGTGTGATAACTGGTCTTTTGTAGCGGAATTATAACTTTCAATTTTTTCACGGTTAATTATTTGGAAAGCGACCAAATGTAAGTGAATCGGGTGTGCATCTCCAGTCGAATTATATACTTCCCAAACCTCATTAGTCTTATACTCGGGATTTTCAGTAATTTCATCACTCCAGGTTAATGAACCATCTGCTAATGTTCCTAACATTGGCATTAGTCTTCCATATTCGTCAGTTCCCTCAAACAAAGCCAATTGTCTTGTTGGTCCCTCCTGTACTAAAGGCATGATATTTTGTCTCAGCCTGCTGTTTTCTTTTACTCTGGCATCTGGTATTGAATTATTAAACGGCTTACTGACATCAAACATCATTATCTGACCTGTTGTATTTTCGTCAGCTGCATCGAAATCGTCATCCGGCTCACCGCCACCGTAAGGTTCATCGGGACCAAAGTTTCTCAGATACAGATGATCGCCTTCTTCAAAGTCAGAAAAATCAACGACGAGATCCATCCTCTCGCCAGGAGCGATAAGCAACTGATTCAGAGCCACAGGACGGGCAAGTAAACCATCATCCGTTCCAATTTGCAGGAAGCTGTGCCCTGTTCCCTCATCATAATCTTCATCATCTGAATCTCTCAATTCCAAAAGATAAAAACGTGAGTCAGAGCCATTCAGCAGGCGAAAACGATATTTACGGGGTTCAACATCTAACTTCGGCCATGCCATACCATTAACAAGGATATAATCACCGAAGAATTCTGCCAGTGCTGTTGCTCCACCACCCGGGAAATCTGATCCTGGTAAGGTGGCTCCTTCCCCATTAATAAAATCGTCATAAGGATCCCAGATACTGTTTGGGGGATCATCAGGATAAGCAGGCCAAAACAGCTGCCCGTTCTCATAAAAATCCCTGTCCTGAATAACTATCTCGATCTCGTAATCACCGCCAGGTAATACATTCTGACTTATTAATTTCTCTTCATTATCATCTCTTAATAAATAAAATCCTGCGAGTCCAGCATAAACATTCAGTCTTGTAATACCAAGCGCATGATCATGGTACCAAAGTGTTGCTGATTCCTGAGTGTTATCATACTGATATCTCTGTTTTACCCAATAATCACCATGCTCACCTAGCTCTCCATCTTGAGTAAACCATGCTTCGGGTAATCCATCGCTTTCAGTTTCTGTATGCCCGCCATGGAGATGCGCAACTGTAGGAACGTTACCCGCATCATACCAGTCTCTGACCCATTGTATGGTATCAGACCTTGTGGCTAAACTGGGTGGTTCTGGATGAGCCATATGCAGGCTTGCATCAACCGGCAGAAATTGTCCCGGCAGATCATCGCTGCGCCATTCTATAAAAACTTTTTTGTTTTTCTTGGCAACTATTGTAGGACTTGGATAATGTATAGGCAATCCCGGAAACTGGTATCCCCATACAGTAGTAAAAAGACTGTCACCACTTCCATCAAACAAACCTAGAAATTGTTCAGTTTCTTTCATTTGAACCACAATGTCCTCTGCACCAGAAGTTAGATCAACCCTTAGTCCCGCATCTTAATAACAGGCAATGGATTAACAAATTTTGTTTGGGTTGATGGGTTGAGTAATGATTGAGAAAAAAGAGTATTACTGCCAAAAATCAAAAACAGCAATACTATTAAAAGATTAATTTGTTTTAATTTGCACATGTTCCCTCCATAAATTAAAAATTTGACCTGGTTTATAAACTGTGAAAGGGGAAGATAAACTAAGGAGGGATATCATCGTAAATCAGGTACGGGCGCACACCTGTAATCATTCCTGAGGATGAAATTTTAACCGTTAATGTAAATTTGGCAAGGGCATAAGATAATGTATACAAAAAGCAGATAACTGTTCCCTCGTTTCTGTTTTTTTATAGTTGAATTATGTCCGAAATGTCCTCAGGAAAATTTTAGAAGTGAGGTGCTCCACTGCACTGGCGAGAATCTACTTAATTGATTTACAAATAGCAAACAAATTATTGCAAAGTAAATAACATTGCTAAAATAAAAGTGATTATTGCACACAACAATTGATATTTGTGTGCAAGATTGTATAAAAATTCAACGATTTAAAGTAGTGATATTCTTAAGAAGAGAAAAATCTAAAAACCGGACAGGTATCCGTTTACAATTGCCCGACCAAAAAATATGATCACGGTTAATTGATATTTACTGCAAATGAGTTAATTTTATTAGCGATATTATTGTAAATATTACCGGCACAATGAGAAATAATAAAAACCACTCTCCTGAAGTAAATCTAAATTTAAATGTCCGCGGTATCCCTCAATCAGCAACTCTCGCTATAAACGAAGAAAGCAACAACCTTAAAACAAATGGCAGAAGGATTTATAAACTTGGATTGGGTCAGTCACCTTTTCCGGTTCCACAATCGGTAGTTGATGCGCTTAAGGCAAATGCTTTTCAGAAAGATTACCTTGCTGTTAAAGGGTTGTACAGTTAAGGGAAGCCGTAGCCCAGTATTACTGCAGAAAGCAGAATATCTGCCACAATGCCGAAGACGTTCTGATTGGTCCCGGCTCAAAAGAACTGATGTTCCTTCTGCAGTTTGTTTATTACGGTGATCTTGTAATACCAACTCCCAGCTGGGTTTCATATGCTCCCCAGGCACAAATAATAGGGAGACACGTAAGATGGATCCCAACCCAGAGGAGAAAACGGATGGAAACTGATGCCTGATGAACTTCAGGCTGTGTGCAAAGACGACCCTCTGCGCCCCAGAATAGTAATACTGAATTATCCTGCAAATCCGAGCGGAGTATCATATACAAAAGATGAGCTTAAAGAAATTGCCAGGGTAGCAGAAAAGCACAGGATTATATTACTATCAGATGAAATTTATGGTGAACTTCACTTTAAGGGAAAGCACACCTCCATTGCGAAGTATTATCCTGAGGGTACTATAATAAGCGGAGGATTAAGCAAATGGTGCGGTGCAGGAGGGTGGAGGCTTGGGACTTTTACTTTTCCACCTTCGCTCAAATGGCTGCTTGACGCAATGGCAGCCGTGGCCAGTGAAACATTTACCGCTACCAGTGCTCCAATCCAATATGCTGCTGTCCGGGCATTCCAGGGAGGTTTGAAGATTGAAAGATATCTTTGGAACAGCAGGTGGATTCTTGAAAAACTGAGTAACCGGATCATATTAAAACTCAGAGACACCGGGCTCATAATAGCTCAGCCGGACGGTGCATTTTATCTTTTCCCTGATTTCTCGCCTTATAAAGAAAAACTAGAATCCGAAGGCATAAAATCAAGTAAGGCACTTTGTGAAAGAATTCTTAAAGATACCGGCGTAGCAATGCTTCCGGGATCTGCATTCGGACGGCCTCCCGATGAACTAACTACGAGAATAGCTTACGTAGACTTCGACGGCACGAGTGCAATAGCTGCAGTTGAACAATTAAAATCAGAAAAAGATATAAACGGCGAATTTCTGGATACCTACTGCGGCAGTACTTTAGAGGCAATTGATCTGCTATGTGAATGGTTAGGGACCAAAAAATGATGAATTACCTTTTAGTATCTCTGGGTGCAGCACTGGGCGGAGGTCTGCGCTACTGGGTTAGCAATATAACTTATAAATTTCTGCCGGCCACTTTTCCATACGGCACTCTTGCAGTAAATATTATTGGCAGTTTCATTCTGGGGGTTATAATCTTTATATTTGATGATAAGGAACTGATTACACCGGGGGTAAGATTATTCCTGGCTGTGGGATTTTGCGGAGGGTTTACAACATTCTCAACATTCTCTTTTGAAACCATTAATCTGCTGAAGGATTCACAGATTATACCGGGTCTATTAAATGTACTTCTGAACCTGTTCCTTTGCCTTGCAGGTGTTCTGCTAGCCTATTTTGTTTCAAAAGTCTGGAGTTAAAAATGCATATTAATGGAGATGCAAAACTGCTCAGAATTTTTGTGGGTGAGAGTGATAAGTCGGGGAGCATACCTGTTTATGAAAAGATAGTGCTCGAAGCCAGGAAAGCAGAGTTAGCCGGTGCTACTGTATTGAAAGGAATAATGGGCTTCGGTGGAAGCAGCAGGATACACACCGCTAAAATACTTCGCCTATCGGAGGATATGCCACTTAATTATCGAGATTGTTGACGAAGTGACTAAAATAGAACAATTTCTTCCGGTACTGGATAATATTTTTGAGGAAGCAGGCAGCGGGGGACTTATTACAATTGAGAAAGCCGAAATCATAAAATATGCGGCGAATAAAAAATAGCACATCAGTCATTTGAGATATACTCACAGTTCGGGGTATCTCAGGCTTCACAAGCAGAACTTCTTCTTTTAGCAACGCAACTTTTCCGGGTTCCATTCCTTTTTTCTTAGTTACATACTTTTTGAAAGTATAAGAAACGGGGGCAAGTCCGCTGGTTTTAGCTTTACTATGATATGCTGCGATTGCTGCGGCGTTCTTGAGGATACTCTTTGGTACAGGTTCTTTAGTATTAACCACCTTGAGAACGACATGGGATCCCGGGACACTCCTTGCGTGAAACCAGTAATCATTTTGTTTAGCAAATTTCATTGTAAGCAGATCATTATTCGCACTGTCTTTTCCCACAAAGACATCGTACCTGCTGTCTATTATATAATGTTTGAATTTTGATCTTATATCGTCAGCAGCTTCTTTTTTTTCACCAGATTTAATTTTAAGCTCCTTCATGATTTTGTTTAACTCTTCCAGGGATTCCGCAGTCTGAAATTTTTCCCTGATTCGATGAAGCCGGTTGTAGTTCTCCGAAATATCCTTAAAAAGTTCCTTCGATTTTTTGTATGCCGTTTTTTCATTTCCCGACTTGTTAAAATAATACTCAGCATTCTGCTGTGGTGATAATTTAGGATCAAGTTTAATCTTCAATATTTTATTATCATCATAGATATCTTCAATATCTCCACTGAACTGCTTTTGGATGGAACCTTATTAAGGTTTATGAGCAGCAGGTTTCCGATTTTATTATACTCTTCCTCACGACTTCCCCGGTCAATCCTTCCTTTCAGGTCATTCAATTTTGTTGATAATTTAGACAATTCTCTTTCAATATGCTTTCCAGTTATTTTTCTTTTAGAAGAAAAGGCTTCCAGATAATATTTTCTTCCGAGAAAATAATTCAGCGCTTCAGTAACACTCTCAAACTTTTTTATTTCCTCAGCAGGAAAGATATGAAATGTATCAACTGACAGATACAGTTCACCGGTTCTGGAGGATAAAAACACTGCAGGACTATTATTCAATATTTCACCGGTTATTTCTGTCAGATAAAACAGATCTGATTCTGATCAGGATTTCCCTCAAAGCGGTAATTTGCCTCGGTAATTATATCTTTGCCAAGAAAAGGGTATTTTTTCCTGTAATCTTCGAATTCAAGATCTGGCATTATTAAATCAATTATTTTTTGTGTGTTTAAAAATAAGTGGGAATTTCAATCTCTTCACGGAATTCTGCAAGGAAGGGATCATTTTCACTTTTAAATGATGATAATATTTCCGCTCCGGTTCCGTCGCGAATATATTTGTATGTTTCCTCTGATTGCGAAATAAAAATTTATTTTATTCTCCGCCTATTCTTAATAACCTGTCATGATCGGAAATTTCAAATCCGGTGATGACAACCGGCAGATATTCGTTAAAGAAATCGAGACTGTTTTTCCTTGCTCTATGAAGGTTATCTTTTAGTGTGATGTAAGGTTCCCCCGGATTAACCGAAATCTCTATAAAATGTTCTGTTTTGGTTTCATACTTCATCACGAGTTTATCCTTTTCCTGGGAATATATTTCTGTTATTACAGAATTCTTCAGGACGGAGTTCAATTCAAGAATAATTCGATTAAGTATGAAATAATTTTTATACATATTAAACAAAAATAATCCCCCGGATCCATAATAGAAAACGGGGGATCATTAAAAGAACATAAATGTTAATGTCAGGTAACGCCGTGCATCATCTTCAGCAGCAGTTTATATATCAGGAATAAAATAAGGGAAGCTGCCGCAGCCATAATCACAAAGATCAGGAAGAAATCAGCCAGGTTGTGAATAGCGAAACCAAACAGGTACGTTGTTTGTCCGGCTTCAGGATACAGTGTGCTGAGCTTCCCGGCAAGAAGATTAGCCGCGGCATTTGCAAGGAACCAGACACCCATCAGCAAGGATGAAAACTTCAACGGAGATAGTTTAGTTACCATCGACAATCCGATAGGGGAGAGGCTGAGCTCACCGAATGTATGAAGAGTATATGCTCCGACCAGCCAGAGGGGACTTACTTTAACACCGGTGTCAGCTAGTCTGGCACCTATCACCAGCAGAACAAATCCAAGGGCAAGCAGCATCAGACCTATTGCCATCTTAAGAGGAGACGAGGGTTCTTTTCCTTTGTCTCCGAGTTTTGTCCATATACCAGCAAAAATAGGTGCAAAAATCATTATAGCCAGTGGATTAATCGACTGGAAGAAACTTGCGGGTATTACAAAGTCATTCAGCCAGGTGATTACCCTGTTTGTCTGTTCCTCGGCAAAGAATGTTAAGTGATACACCCGCCTGTTCAAAAGCAGACCAGAAAAAAATAACGAAGAAGGAGAGTATATAAATGACCGCAATTCTCTGCTTTTCGACTTTAGTTAAAGACTTATCAATGATAATGAGAGTCGGTACGGCAATTATTGAAGAATAAATAAACGAACTGATAACATCAGCATTGAATCCGAAAAGAATAATAAAGAACAATGCGAAGAAAAGTCCAACTGCAAAGATTATTTGTCCTGTAGTAAAATCAGGCGTTTCTGCTTTTTTCTCTTCTTTTGTTTTTTTCGCGGGGGGAAGTCCTATCTGTTCGCCGTCAGGTGTAACCAGGAACTTATTCTTTCCCCAGTAAAAAGTTATTAATCCTATCATCATTCCAACGCCGGCTGATAAAAATCCCCATTTAAAGTCGGCCGGGTTTCCTGTATCTCCTAATCCTCCTGCAACTATCGGTGAGAATAATGCTCCAAGGTTGATTCCCATATAAAAGATTGTAAATGCTGAATCTCTCAACCTGACTGAACTTGCAGGATAAAGCTGACCTACCATTGTAGAGATATTCGGTTTGAAGAAGCCGTTTCCTATTATCAGCAATGTTAAACCCAGTACGAAAACGATCTGCTGAAGATTAAATGTAAGCGTTGAATAGGTTATATTAGGATCAACCGGAGGATGATATAAAAAGCCGCTAAAAGAGAGTGCGAACTGACCAAGCGCCATTACTATTCCACCCCAGATTATGGATTTTCTGTTTCCCCAGTATTTATCGGCGACATATCCACCTAAAAGCGGGGTAAGGTAAACAAGACCCGTATAGTATCCATAAATAGAAGAAGTGAAGGCTTTGTCGTACATCAGCGCATTTATCATATAGAGAGAAAGAATAGCTCTCATTCCGTAGTAGCTGAATCTTTCCCACATTTCAGTAAAGAAAAGTACGTACAAACCTTTGGGGTGCTGTTTAAACATTAGTACCTCATAAGATTATTTGAATAAAAAAGCAGAATACGTTTGATGGTAAGGAATAATACCACAAATAACAGATTTTCTGTCCATTCTTAATAACGGCCAAATATATGGTAAAATTATTTTTATTCATAGCTAAAAAGCCGGTTTATTCCCACTAATTAAGTACATGTTTATAGTTTGTTTAAAATAGACTCATTTAATATATTTCGAATAATGAAAAAATTTCTCCAAAGACCTGTTGTTAAAAAAATCCTCTGGATTTTGTTTGCTCTGTTTGCTGTCGTTCTGCTTCTTGATAATGTCATACTTCCCTGGTATGTAAGTTCTCCAATTGAAAAAGTCCCCGATGTTGTCGGTAAGACTGAGGTTGATGCTGTGAAATTGCTTGAATCGCAGGATCTTGACCCTATCATAGGTGATACAACCTTTGACGAAAAGTTTCCCGAAGGCTCAATTATCTTTCAAAGACCCAGGGCGGGAGAAACAGTAAAAGAAGGAAGAAGGGTATACCTGTTTGTGAGTGGGGGAGAACCGGTGGTTCATGTTCCGCAGCTTACCGGTAAATCAGTCAGGGATGCGAAATTTTCCCTGGAGAGACTTGGATTGAAACTTGGGGATGTCGATCAGGAACCTTCCGGGTATCCAAAAGATATGATTTACGATCAGCAGTATGCTGAAGGTACACCTATCAAAAAAGGAGAAAGTGTGAATGTGACTGTTAGCCTTGGACAGGTTCAGACGGGTAGTATTGAAGTGCCTGATCTTATAGGAAAATCTCTTACTGAAGCCGAAAAAATCCTTGCTGACAGTTCATTGAAGGTCGGAAAGATAAACTATCAGCCTTCTTTCTCTCTGCTGCCGAATACTATTCTTGATCAGTACCCAAGTAAAGGGAATAAGGTTAATCCGGGAGATAAAATAGACCTTTTTGTGACTAAAACCGCTAACGAAAATGAGATTAGGGAGGAATAGATGGCACTGATTGCTCCTTCAATTTTATCGGCAGATATGACCCGGCTCGAACAGCAGATTCGGCTGGTGGAAATGGGCGGAGCCGACTGGATTCACTGTGACATAATGGACGGACATTTTGTTCCTAACATAACTTTCGGTCCGATCCTGGTAAAAGCAGTAAGAAAAGTCACTAAACTTCCGGTTGATGTTCATCTTATGATTAAGAATCCGGATAAATTCCTGGAAGACTTTAAGAATGCCGGCGCAGACCACCTGCTGGTTCACCAGGAAGAGGTGATCCATTTAAACAGGACGATCAATAAAATTAAAGAATTGGGGATGAAAGCTGGTGTTGTGATAAATCCGGCAACACCGGTGCATACTCTAAGAGATATTGCCGAGTATATTGATATACTTTTGATTATGTCTGTTAACCCTGGTTTCGGGGGACAGTCATTCATTCCAAACTCAATCCGGAAAATAAAAGAAGCAGTTGAATTAAGGAAAGAATTCAATGCCGGTTTCAAAATTGAGATAGACGGCGGAATCGATCGCAAGACTATAGTCCCTGCCCATAAAGCAGGAGTGGATGTATTCGTATCGGGATCTTCCATTTATAAGACCGATAATCCTACTGCAGCCTGTACTGAACTTAAAAACCTTGTACGGTAAACCAGTCCCGAACATCAGGATACCGCACTCTTTAAAAGAGCTTTTTTACTTTAAATCATCCTCATGTTTTTGCAAAGACTTAAAAGAGAGATTATATTTAGTAATAATTTTCAAACAAATTCCCTTTTAAGGCATAACCATCATACAGATTCCAAATGCGTTCAGATAATCTTAATAATATGAATGACCAGGAAAAAAAATCAGGCGGAAACAGGTCTTATCAGCTTGCCGGAAAGGATTTCTTGTTTGACAAGGTTTATGTGATGGGGATATTGAACGTGACTCCCGATTCATTCTCTGATGGAGGCCTGTTCTTTGAACGGACAGATGCTGTCAGCCATGGAATAGGTATGCTGGATAAGGGTGCTGATTTAATTGACATTGGAGGTGAATCAACAAGACCATGTTCTGAGGGCATTTCCGCTTTTGAAGAGATGAACCGGGTAATTCCGGTACTTGAGGGAATACTTGAAAAAAGACCCGGTGCAGTTATTTCAGTAGATACCACCAAGAGTAAGGTTGCATCTGAAGCCTTAATAAGAGGCGCCGCTATAATTAATGATATCAGCGGTGGAACTTTTGATCCAGAAGTAATTGATGTGGTTAAAGAATTTGAGGCTGCATTAATCATTATGCATATAAAAGGGACGCCGAAAAACATGCAGTCAGACACACATTACGAAAACCTCATTGAAGATATATACGCTTTTCTTATGAAACAGGCTCAGATCGCTGAGAAGAATGGAATTAAAAAAATTATTATTGATCCCGGGATCGGGTTTGGAAAGTCGTTCGATCATAATTTGACAATAATTAAAGAATTGAACAGGTTTAAAGCATCCGGCTATCCCGTGATGATCGGGATTTCGAGGAAAGGATTTATAAAAAGTATCATCGGGGATTTGACAGAGGACAGGGACGTAGCTACTGCCGTTTTAAATGCTCTGGCAGTAAAAAACGGAGCAACTTTTATTCGTACGCATAATATTCTTTACGGTCTGCAGGTGAGCAGGCTCTTAAATAAACTTTAGCAGCTTAATGTTTGAACTTTTTAAAATTGGCTTTCTGACAGTATCCTTCACGGATCTGATAGACATTGCCATTGTTTCTTTCATCATCTACAGACTTTATACGCTTCTGAAAGGAACTATTGCAGCCCAGATCTTTATGGGTCTGATGATTGTTCTTTTGCTCTCATTTGCCTCACAGGCGGCTAACTTCAGAGCATTGAGCTGGCTGCTGAAACTTATTACTGATATATGGGTTATAGCATTCCTGATCCTGTTCCAGCCTGAAATCAGAAGACTGCTTGTTATTGTAGCCAGAAATCCTTTCTTCAGGATGTTCGTCAAAGGAGAATCACCTGAAGCGGCCTCAATAATAGCTGATGCCGCCTTTGAACTATCTCAGCATCAGCACGGAGCGCTTATTGTAATTATCAAATCCACAGGGATCAGAGGCTATGCTGAAACGGGAGAACTTCTTAATGCTAAACTCAGCAGCTCATTGCTGCGATCGATCTTTTTTCCAAGGTCACCTCTGCACGATGGTGCAGTAATTGTAAATAATAACGGCATTGAAGCTGCCAGATGTACGCTGCCTTTGTCAACTACTACTCAGGTGAACGGAGAATCACTTGGAATGCGGCACAGGGCCGGACTTGGAATAACAGAACAGGCCGACGTACTTAGCGTAATAGTTTCTGAAGAAACAGGTGGTATTTCACTGGCAGAAGATGGGCAGCTTACGAGGGGATTGTCAAAAGAAGCTTTGAGGAAACGCCTCGTAAATGCATTTAAATCTCCTGCTACCAAAGGATGGAGAGGAATTTTTGAACATTATGTCCGGAAAACCTGAGACAACTGCTCTTTTGGGATAAAAAATATATATACTCTGTCCATTTTGAAAAGGATTAAGATGAGTAAAAAAAAGTGGCAGATAGATAACCTGCACAATAACCTCGAATTCATAAAAGCCGCAGACATTATCCTTTCTAATCGCCTTGAACAGGTAATTGAAGATATAAATAATTATTTAATTACTGAAACGGTTGAAAGTCTCCACCGTGTAAGAATATCATTGCGAAGATTTCGATACTCAATGGAGTTATTTATATCAAGCTTCGATAGTAAAAAATTTATGATATTATACAAGAAAGTAACTAAACTTCAGGATTTATCCGGCAGGGTTAGGGATTTGGATGTGATGGAAGAAAATTTGAATTCCCTGGTGAAAAAAGAAAGAATAAAAATTCCAAAGAAGGAAATTAATAAAGTTGATGCCATCCGGAATGAAATCCTGATTAAACTAAAACTGGATTTAACAAAGTTCAAACGCAGTAAGGCGGTAAAAGACTTTGAAGAACTTCTTCACTAAAGATTGAAGAAATAAAGGAGGAACAAAATGAAATTAAAATATTTTTCTCATTCTGCCTTTCAGATAACCACAGATTCAGGAAAAAAAATTCTTATTGATCCTTTTCTTGATGACAACCCCACATCTCCTGTTAAATCGGATGATGTTGAAGCAGATTATATCATACTTTCCCATGCACATAACGATCATATGGGTGATGCGATGAAGATAGCAAAAAAAGGAAAAGTAATGTTTATTTGCGTAAATGAGCTTGGCAATTATCTTTCATCCAACGGTTTTGAAGCTCATAATATGCATATTGGGGGCGGGTACGATTTTGAATTCGGCAGGGTTAAGTTTACAATTGCCCATCATGGTTCACAGACACCTGACGGAAAATATGCCGGCGAACCTGCAGGAATAATAATCCAGGCCGAAGGCAAAACAATTTATCACACAGGTGATACCGGACTTTTTCTGGATATGAAATTAATCAGCGAAATGAATGGTCCCATTGATTATATGCTTCTGCCGATTGGAGATAATTTTACCATGAATATTACTGATGCGGTCAGGGCTGCCGAACTGGTAAGGCCTAAAATGGCAATACCTATGCATTACAACACATTTCCGGTAATTAAAGCAGACCCGCAGGAATTCAAACAGAAAGCTGAGGCTGTAGGAATAAATTCGAGAGTACTTGATTACGGTGAGGAAATTAAGCTTTAGGTTTATTTGGAAAAAATACGATGTAAAGCTATTTTAGGCGAAACTATTAATAAAATTACTCTTCATCGTATTGTAATTATTGAATGGCAAAAGTAATAGCTATAGCTAACCAGAAGGGCGGGGTGGGTAAAACCACTACAGCCATAAATCTTTCCTCCCTACTGGCAGCAGCCGAAAAACGTACCCTTCTTATTGATATTGACCCACAAGCTAATTCATCTTCAGGATTGAGCGTTAATGATCAAACTCCTTCGGTTTATGAAGTCATTATTGGTACACGTTCGGTAGATGAGGTTATAATAAATACTTATATGCCGTTTCTTGATCTGCTGCCTTCGAATATCAACCTTGTCGGAGCTGAAATCGAAATGGTTGATATGGAAGATCGTGAAAGACTTCTGCGAAAGTCTTTGCAGAAAATCGATAGCAGCTATGATTTTGTTCTTATTGATTGTCCGCCTTCACTGGGATTATTAACATTGAATGCGCTAACTTCATCGAACTCCGTTCTGATTCCTGTTCAATGTGAGTATTTTGCTCTTGAAGGTCTGGGACAACTGCTTAACACAATAAATATTGTAAAAAAACATTTCAATAAAGACTTGACTATTGAGGGCGTGTTGCTTACTATGTTTGATACCCGGCTCAGGTTGTCTCACCAGGTTGCTGAGGAAGTACGGAAGTATTTTGGCGATAAAGTTTTTGATACAATAATACACAGGAATGTAAGAATATCGGAAGCCCCCAGTTACGGTAAACCTGTTATACTATACGATGCAATTTCATCCGGAGCTAAAAATTATATGGCTCTGGCCGCTGAGGTAATAAAGAGAAACACCGACGGAAATATAACATTATAAATTATGAGTAAATTAAAACCTGGACTAGGCAGAGGACTTGATGCATTAATAAGACCTCAGCAACTCCCTCCGGAAAGCGAGGAGGCACCGGATTATTCTGATGTTAAAAAAGATGATGGGAAGGAAACTGACATCCTGGCGAAAATACCGGTAGATGTTATAAGTTCTAATCCCTACCAGCCCCGTATGAATTTCGAACCTGAAGCTCTCGATGAACTGAAGAAGTCTATACTATCGAACGGACTCATTCAGCCTATTACCGTCAGAAGAATGACAGGAGGTACATATCAGCTGATTTCAGGAGAGAGAAGACTGAAGGCGTGTATTGATATCGGCTATCGGGATATACCTGCGTATATTATTCAGGTCGATAATGAAGAAACAATGCTTGCTATGGCATTGATCGAAAATATTCAGCGGGAGAAACTGAATCCTATCGAAATTGGACTCGCGTACAAACGACTGATGGAGGAGTGTGACCTTACGCAGGAGGAAATAGCGGACCGGGTGGGGAAGGACCGCACAACAATTGCCAATACAATACGTCTCCTCAGACTTCCGGGTGAGATCCAGGATGCCCTGGTTAAAGAGGAAATTACTTCCGGACATGCGCGTGCACTAATCAATCTTCCCACAGAATCTCTCCAGCTTGAAATGCTCGGGAAAATAAAGGATGGAAATTTATCTGTAAGAAAAGTGGAACAGCTTGTTAAAAAATATCTCACAGGTGTCGGCGGGAAAGGAAAAGTTAAAAGTGCGGTCCATCCTGTACCCCGTTCCGCCAATTTAAATGATGTTGAAGACCGTTTAAGAAAACTATTTGCTACCAAGGTTATCTGCCGGCAAAAACAGGATGGTTCAGGTGAAATTACAATTGAATTTTATTCCAATGATGAACTTGAAAGATTGTTTGAACTGTTCGATGCCATCGATAAGTCATATAGCTAAGATCTTCATACTCCTCGCTTTTATATCCATCAGCAGCTATTCGCAGCAGATCTCTGTAAATGATACTACTACCCAAAAAGACGATTCGGTATATGTTATGACAAAATCCCCCTGGGGTGCTGTACTCCGTAGTGCTATAATTCCCGGCTGGGGACAGTTTTATAATGAGTCATATTTAAAAATTCCAATAATATGGGGATTGGGTATATGGTTTGGTTACGAATGGCAGCAGAATAATAATTTATATGTTGACTACCGTAATAAGTATATGCGTACCGGAAATCCTAAAGATCAAGCTTTATGGACTGCTTACCGCGACCAGCGTGATCTGTTTACGATATACATGGTGATTGTTTATATTGCTAACCTGGTGGATGCGTACGTCGATGCAAATCTTTTTGATTTTAATGTTTCTGAAAACCCGTACACCAAAACACCTATGTTGAATATGAAGGTTAACTTTTAGTATGAAAAACGTAGTTGTATGTCCAAACTGTGGAACAGAAAATCCATTTCATAAATATACCTGCACTAACTGCAAAGCTTACCTGAGAGAAAGGGTGTTCAACCTTGATTTATGGCAGCTGATGGGAATGCTGATTGAGAGTCCCGTTAAAGCTTTTAACAGGGTAATTCAATCCGAGCATAAAAATTTCATCCTTCTTATCGCACTTCTTTTTTCTGTTAAAGCTTTCATCGATTCCAGGTTTATATCAATTCTGTTATCAGGTGAAAACAACCTGCGTCTAAGTCTATTACCTTCACTTTTAATATCTGCTGCAGCGGGTTATACCGTGATCTGGATGTATACTGTTATTCTGTTCCTGGTTAATAAAATGTCGGGATTGAAGTCGCGGCTTCGGGATAACAATGCCGTACTTATTTATTCTCTCATTCCATATACTTTTGCACTGGTTATCTTATTTCCTATCGAACTTATTACTTTCGGACAATATTTGTTTTCTGACAACCCATCCCCTTTTATGCTGAAACCGACAATAGCTTATACACTCCTGGCTTTCGAGGGGCTGCTAATTCTGTGGAGCATGTTTTTATCTGTTACCGGAATATATTCCTTATCCCGCAGTTTACCATATGCCCTTATATCGGGAGTCATTTTTAATTTTTTTCTGTTTGGTTTCTTCTTTCTATTATCCACCATTTTATTTATCTGATTTTTTATGGAAAAAATAAATACTCAATTGGAAAAAGAGCTCTTCCTTAATACATACAACCGGCTGCCGATAAATATTTCTCATGGTAGCGGCGTTCATCTTTTCGATACGAAAGGGAACAGGTATCTGGACTTCTTTTCCGGACTTGCAGTAAATGCTCTTGGTTATGCTCACCCGGGAAATTGTAAATGCTGTCTCATCTCAGATAAGTATGTTCGCACATTTATCAAATAATTACATCACTCCTGTTCAAATAGAGTTTACCGAACTTCTTTTGAAATATTCGCGAATGTCCAAAGCATTTTTAACAAACAGCGGAACAGAATCCGTAGAGGGAGCTCTAAAGCTCCTTCGGAAATATTACGGACCTGATAAAAAAATATTTTCTCTTACCGGGTCATTTCATGGCAGAACATATGGCGCTGTTACACTGACAGGAAAAGAAAAATACACAAAAGGTTTTGAACCTCTTCTGCCGGGAATTGATCATATCGTGTTTAATGACGTTAATGAACTGAGAAACAAAGCCGGAAAAGATACAGCGGCTGTTTTTATTGAATTTATACAGGGTGAGGGAGGAATTAATGTTGTTTCCGAAGAATTTTCGAAAGAACTTTTGAAGCTTCGCGATGAGTTTGGTTTCGCTGTTGTGGCAGATGAAATACAGACTGGAATAGGCAGAACAGGAAAACCGTTTGCCTGTGACCATTATAATGTTGAACCGGATATTATACTTACCGCGAAAGCAATCGGCGGAGGATTGCCATTGGGAGCTTTCCTCGTTTCTAAGAAATTTGAAGATGTCTTTACCCCGGGTATCCACGGAACTACTTTCGGAGGAAATCCTGTGTGCTGCGCTGCGGGAAAAGTAGTTCTCCGGGAGGTATTTGAGAATGGTCTTATGGCAGAGGTAGAGGTACTTGGAAACTATCTGACCGAACAGCTTGAGGAAATAAAAAAGATGTTCCCGGATGATATCAAAGAGATAAGGGGAAAAGGCTTCATGCAGGGAATTGAGCTGCACTATCCGGGTAATGATATTGTAACAAGGATGAGGGAAAGGAAAGTCCTGACCAATTGCACTAATGTTAATGTGCTGCGTCTTCTTCCACCGTTGATCGCAGAAAGAAATGATATAGATTTTTTCCTTTATAATTTGCACGAGGTATTGAAGAAAAAATAATGCATACGGATGTTTTGATAATAGGCAGCGGTATCGCGGGATTATTTGCGGCTTTACAAGTATCTGAATTCGCAGATGTTATAATAGCAACGAAAAAGAACAAATCAGAATCGAATACAAACTATGCCCAGGGGGGAATTGCCAGCGTGATGGACGCTCATGACAGCTTTGAGAAACATATAGAGGATACGCTTATTGCGGGGGCTGGTTTATGTGATAAAAAAGCTGTTGAGATAACCGTTACCGAAGGTCCCGACCGTATATATGACCTTGTTGATATCGGAACCCGGTTTACGAAAAAACATGGAAAATTTGATCTTGCCAGAGAAGGGGGACACTCAATGGCGAGAATTCTCCATGCCAAGGACCTCACAGGAGCTGAAATTGAGAGAGCTCTCATTGATGCTGTAAATGAAAAAGAAAATATCAGGATAATGGAGAATGCCGTTGCGATAGATTTAATTACTGAACATAATGTTCTTAAGCTGAAAAATAAGATCCTTGCAAACCGAAACTGCTGGGGTGCATATATTCTGGATTGTGAAACAAATCAGGTTTTCCGGGTAACTTCAAAAGCTACTATAATTGCTACAGGGGGACTTGGACAGGTATACCTTCATACTACTAATCCGGTTATAGCAACGGGAGATGGCTTTGCTATGGCCTACAGAGCTGGTGCCAGAATGGCAAATATGGAATTCATACAGTTCCATCCCACTTCATTATATCGCCAGGAATTGGGAACTGAGCCAGGAAAACCCTCTTTCCTCATTTCTGAGGCGGTCAGAGGTTTCGGGGCCAGGCTTCGTTTGAAATCAGGCGAAACTTTTATGGAAAATTATGATTCAAGGAAGGAGTTGGCTCCAAGGGATATAGTAGCACGCGCTATAGATAATGAATTGAAAAAAAGCGGTGCTGACTTTGTCTACCTGGATATTACTCAGAGGAAAAGTGGTGAGGTAATTGATCATTTCCCACATATATATAAAACCTGTCTTGATTATGGACTGGATATTGCCAAAGATTATATTCCTGTTGTTCCTGCGGCACATTACGCCTGCGGGGGAATTGCTGTGGATGAATATTCAAGGACTTCGTTAAACGGACTTTATGCCTGTGGTGAAGTTTCAATGACAGGGCTGCATGGGGCAAACCGTCTGGCAAGCAATTCATTGCTCGAAGCTGTTGTATTTGCATACAGGGCGTCGAATGATCTGAAGGAATTTTTAAAAGGATATGACAGCCAGATACCTGACGTACCTGAATGGGATGATTCCGGCACGCTGACAACCGATGAGAAGATCTTAATTACACATTCACTCAGAGAGGCAAAGGAGATTATGTGGAATTATGTGGGGATAGTCCGCTCGGATCTGAGACTTGATATGGCTAAAAAAAGAATCCACACACTGTTTGAGGAAACAGAGAATCTCTACAAGAAGACCAAAGTTTTTGAGGAAATACTTGAATTGAGAAACGTAGTAGCGTGCTCCCATATAATAATTAAGTCAGCGATCATGAGAAAAGAAAGCAGGGGGCTCCATTACAATCTCAACTATCCTGAGCCAGACAATTCTAAAAAACCAACGGATACATTTATACAGAATAAGCACATTTAGATCATCCTCAGATTTTTAACAATTGCACCATATCGTATTCCTTTAGTGCTAACTATTACTTTATCTATATTTAATAAATCCATAATTATTAGTAGAATATAAGTACCACTTAATATTAAATCTTGCCTTCCTGAGAGAATATTCGGATATTTGCTGAGCAGTTCTTCAGGTGATAATTCTGAAAAGAATTCTTTAAATGCTGATATTTCACTCCGGGCTAAAAAAGATCCTTCAACGACATTCTCATCGTAAAAAGATAATCCGGCCTTGATACATGCCAGCGCAGCCGGTGTTCCGGCAAGAGCCACTGTATCTGATGGTTGAGGATTGAACTCCGGGAGCACGGCAAAGGTTTTCCTGATATAATCTTCGGCAGATGATAGTTTCAAAGCCGAAGGGCTGCCGCTATTAAAATATTTTTCAGAAAGTGAAACGACTCCTGCATCTAAACTTTTTCTGTAGATTATAGTGGCATCCTGACCATATATGATTTCAGTACTTCCTCCACCGATATCGATGACAAGACGATATTTACCAGCAGTATGATACTCTCTGGTTCCCAGGAAAGCCAGCTCCGCTTCTTCATCCCCGGACAAGATCTTTATCTCTGAATTAAACAACTTTTCAATCTCGTTTTTAATTTGATTTCTGTTAATTGCTTTCCTGAATGCGCTAGTTGCTGAAATAAATATTTTGTCGCAGCGATATTTTTTTATCAATAAAAAATATTCCTGAAGAACTTCCATCAGCCGGGATTCAGAGTCTTTGCTGATTTCTCCTCCGGGATGCAACCCTGCAGAGATTCTTGGTATTCTTTGAATTTCTTTTAAGGGTTTAATGATTTTTCCGTTAATATCAGCAATTAGCATCAAAACCGTATTGGATCCGATGTCAATAGATGCTGCAGTCATAATTCCAATAATTTTATTATTTTAATTCCTACAATTTCTAATTTTAATGAAAAAAATAAGTAAAATTTCAGCTTCTTTTCTTACTGTTGCCTCTCTTGCCTGCATTTTCTGGATGGGAAGCTATCTTGCCAGACTGATATTATCTTACCAGTTATTTGATGAAACCATAACATCAAAAAAAGACTACTTGAATGAAAATAACCTGGGTTCGGTTATGACTTCAATAAATCCCGCTGTTATGACCACTTTCGTACTCTTTATAGTATTCATTATTTTTTACTTTCTTTTTCTGTTTACATCAAAATTGAATTTACGGAAAAACGGCTGGCTTTTTATTATTACTGTGCTTATTCTCGTTACGGCTCCTTTTGAAATTTACCTGATGACTATAGATTACCATATTTACAGCATGGTTGATTTCGGAACGTTTAGCAGCAGTGAAGTTTTAAGTTTAGTTATGAAGAGACTGACTGTCCTTAGCAGTTTCTCATTAATTGAACTCCTGTGCTATTGTGCGATAATATTTCTGGCAATCTTTAAACCAATGACCCGGGAAACGTTAAAATGAAACTTAAAGAAAAAGAATTTGAAGAAATAATTCAGGACCTTAAAGCACTTGCCCAGCAGCTGGGGGCCGAGGTCAGGTTTGAAAAAGGAGATTTTAAAGGAGGGTACTGTCTTCTTAAAGAAAGCAAAGTAATTGTAATCAATAAGATGATGAATCTTCAGAGAAAGGTTATGATCCTTTCGGCAGCACTTAAGGAACTTGGTGTAGATCAGATATACCTGAATCCCAGGATGAGAGAAATCATCGATGAAATGGCAGAAATGAAATGAAAGTAGCAATAATCAATGGGCCGAACCTGAACCTTCTCGGCAAAAGAGATATAAATCATTATGGTGATCTCACGCTTGAAGAGATTAAATCATTGCTTGGTTCTGAATTTACTGACATTGAATTTGATTTCTTTCAGAGCAACACTGAAGGGAGTATTATAAATAAGCTGCAGTCTCTTTCCGGTTTCGATGGGCTTATTATCAATCCCGGGGGATATGCACACACCTCGGTTGCGATCAGAGATGCTCTTGCAGAACTGGAAATACCGAAAATAGAAGTTCATCTTTCAAACCTTGCAGCTAGAGAAGATTTCAGACAGAATCTGCTAACTGCTTCAGTCTGCGATGGTTATATAAGCGGTTTTAAAGAAAAAAGTTACTACGCTGCAGTATATCTGTTAAAAAATAAAATTGAAGATAAAGGAGGCGAATCTTGATCCGTGCAGTAATATTCGATCTGGATAATACACTAGTGGATTTCATGAAGATGAAGAGAAGAGCAATTGAAGAAGCCATTCCTGCCATGATAGATGCCGGATTAGAATTATCTGTTGAAGAATCGAATAGAGTTATTGACGAAATATACAAGGAGCAGGGGATTGAATACCAGCAGGTTTTCGATGCATTTCTTCAGAGAGTACTTAAAAAAGTGGACTATAAGATACTTTCCGCAGGAATTGTAGCCTACAGAAAAGCCAGGGAGGCGGCGCTGATCCCTTATCCGCATGTATATTCCACGTTAAATAAGCTGTTGAAACTTGGTATAAAGATGGGAATTCTCTCAGATGCTCCCGTTAAGGAAGCCTGGCTCAGGCTGGCTTATCTGAATTTTCATCATATTGTTGATGCTGTTGTCACTTTCGAGGACACCGGCCAGAGAAAACCCCATTCAGCTCCTTTTTTGGCAATTCTGGATAAACTAAATGTTAAACCGGGAGAGGCTATTATGGTGGGTGACTGGGCAGAAAGAGATATTATCGGGGCGGCAAATGTGGGGATGAAAACCGCTTTTGCAAGGTATGGAGATACATTTGATACCAAGTCGCATAATGCGGATTATGAGTTGAATGACGTTAATGAACTTATTGATATCGTTATAGAAGAGAATAAATTATAGCTTTTCTCTAAAGTTAATAATTATTTAATCGCTCTGATATTGCGATTATCAATCCGATTATTTATTTTTCTTTAAACTGAGGAAGTAAATAATATGAAAAACCTTGCTATAAAGAAGTTATATTACTCAATCAGTGAAGTAAGCAAGATAACTGAGATTGAGCAATATGTTCTCCGTTACTGGGAGACTGAGTTTGAACAGCTTAAACCTCAGAAAAACAGGGCCGGAAACAGAATTTATACAAATAAAGATATTCAACTGATTCTTCATATTAAGACTTTACTCAGAGAAAAAAAGTACACGATAGAAGGAGCAAAAAAAATACTGGAAGATTATTCACCTGAACAGGGGGTGATAATTACGGAACCTGAATCGGAATCGAAACAGGAAGTTTCGTCAGAACCCAAAAAAGAAAAGCTGTCTTTGAAAAAAGACCTTGAAGAAATCAAAAGTATTTTAGAATTTGTACTGGAGAAATTATAATATTTCGGAACGTGGCGCAGCCCGGTAGCGTACCTGAATGGGGTTCAGGTGGTCGCGGGTTCAAATCCCGCCGTTCCGACTATAATAACAATGACTTACAGCGATTTCCTCCTCATAATCAGCGCGGGCAACTAAACAGGGATGCTGTAAAAAATGCTTATAAGGTATTTATATATTAAGTCCTCTGTAATCCAGAGGACTTTTTGCTTTACCTTCCTCTCAATTTCTTAAAAGTGTTCGGCCTCATCTTGGCCTCATTTCGGCCTAGTCCCGGCCTACAACCGGCCTCTAACTACGGGACAACCCCGAGTCTCATACTGTAGTAAAACCAACCAATATTTATGGAACCTTCAGCGATCTGATTCGTATATTCTTATGGGTACTACAAATAGTACCTTTTTTATTTTTCAATATCACTCTATTTTTCTTATAAAAGATTGAATAATTGCTTAAATTTGCACTTCCTTTTAAATAAATAGGTTATGAGCTTGATGAAGATACAATCGGATAAGCCGAAATGTTTTTGCGGGGTAGTAGGCATTTACGGAACTGAGAGTGCAGCGTTGAATTCCTATTACGGACTGCACGCCCTGCAGCACAGGGGGCAGGAAGCCTGCGGTGTTGTAACTCAGTCGGTTAATGAGAAAGGGCATTCTGTATTTAATATCCACAAAGGAGAAGGATTAGTTTCAGAAGTATTTGCCGACCCGAAAGTTTTTAAAAGCCTGCCCGGGATGAATTCTATTGGTCATAACAGGTATTCTACAACCGGGTCTTCAAATTCCATAAAAAACATACAGCCTTTTGTAGTGAATTACAGGCTGGGCAACCTCGCTGTTGCTCATAACGGCAACCTTACAAATGCAAAGGAATTAAGGGAAGAACTGGTTAACGAAGGAGCTATATTCCAGACAACAAGCGACACTGAGGTTATACTTCACCTGATAGCAAGAAGCAAGCTCAATGACCAGGTAGAACAGGTAAGGGAAGCTTTACAGCGCCTTGAGGGTGCTTATTGTCTAACTATTCTGACTGATGATAAGGTTATTGCAGCCAGGGATCCTTACGGTTTCAGGCCTCTCTCGGTGGCCAAGCTAAACAATGCATTTGTGGTTGCATCGGAAACCTGTGCATTTGATCTGTTGTCTGCCGAGTTCAGACGTGAAGTTGAACCGGGAGAATTGATTGTGATTGACGAAGAAGTCTATGAGAGCAATAAAATAAAATCCTATCGGATAAAAAACGAACGCTATCCACAAAAACACTGCATTTTCGAATACATTTACTTCTCAAGACCTGACAGTTTCATTTTCGGGCACAATGTGGATAAGATGAGAAGACGGCTCGGGAAAATTCTTGCAAAGAAATACCCTGTAGCCGATAAGGACGGAGAAAAAGTAATTGTTATCAGTGTTCCGGATAGTTCTAATACAACGGCTCTCGGGTACCAGAGTCAGTTAGAAAAACAGGGAATAAACTCAAAACTTGAAATCGGATTGATCAGAAGCCATTATATCGGAAGGACATTCATTCAGCCGGGACAGGAGCGGCGTGAACTAGGTGTTCGATTCAAATTTAATACGGTTAAAGGTGTGCTTGAAGGACGGACAGTTGTAATGGTAGATGATTCAATAGTAAGAGGGACAACATCCAAACAGCTTGTCAGCCTGATAAAAGAAGCTAATCCTAAAGAAATTCATATAAGGATATCTTCCTCACCCATCAAACATCCATGTTTTTACGGTATGGATTTCCCGAGTAAAGAGGAGCTTATCGCAAACCAGATGCACGGTGATATAGAAGAGATCCGGAAATACCTGGGAGTAGATAGTATTGAATATATGACTATCGATGAAATGCTTGAAGCAGTTTCTGAAGCAGATTCTGATAATTTTTGTACCGCCTGCTTCTCAGGCGAATATCCCACACTTGTTGATAAAAACTTCAAAAAGGAGATATATGAATTATAAAACGGGGCTAACATTAATCCTGTCCTTTTTAGTTAGTTCGCTTCTGTTTCCTCAATCAACCTATTTCATAAAATATAAAGACAATGTTTCCAAACAGGAAATAGAAAGTAAAATTCAAACACAGCAATACCTTCCATCGGGTAAATCCTTCAGCTTCTCAAACCTCACTCCCAAAGTTAACTATCTCGCGAAAGGCATGGCCAAACAGAATGAAGTTCTGGGCAGGATCATAAAAGTAACATTTGATAAAACGGTTGATGAATCTTCATTCCTTGCTCTTCAGAATGAAGATCCCTCAATCGAATACATTCAGCCATCTAATGTTTACAAGATGGAAATGACTCCGAATGACAGTCTTGTTGGGAATCAATGGGGACTTGAGAAGATAAAAGCCTTTGATGCCTGGGATATTACTGAAGGTGTGGATTCGGTTCTGCTTGCAATTATAGATACAGGAATAGACTATCTTCATCCTGATCTCCGCAATAAAATAAAGCTTAATCCCGGTGAAATGGGAACAGACTCCAACGGACGTGATAAAAGGTCTAATGGGATTGATGATGACAACAACGGGTTTATTGATGATTACCAGGGATGGGATTTTACAGACCGTGTAGGATTTCCTTTTGATTCTTCCGGGGGCGACTATCTAACCTGGGATAATAATCCTATGGATGAATATGGTCATGGTACCTTTATAGCAGGTATCGCTGCAGCCGAGACAAACAACTTAACCGGCATTGCAGGAACTGCTCCTAATATAAAAATATTAAATCTGAGAGCGTTCGATCCCGGCGGATACGGGGAAGAGGATGATGTGGCTGCGGCGATTTTGTATGCAGTTAAAATGGGCGCAAAAGTTATAAACATGAGTTTTGGTGATAATTCATTCTCTTATGTGTTGAGAGATGTTATCAGATATGCTTATTCAAGAAATATAGTGCTGGTCGGATCCGCAGGTAACTCTGGTTCGAATGAACCTCATTATCCATCGGGATATTCTGAGGTTATGTGTGTCGGCAACTCAACTCAGGAAGATTATCGTTCCTCTAATTCCAACTATGGCTCTACACTTGACCTGATGGCTCCGGGAACCCAGATATTTACAACGGCAATGGATAACGGATATGCATATGTTTCCGGTACATCGGCTTCCTCTCCATTTGTATCGGGTGCTGCCGCTTTGATCCTCTCCCAAAATCCATTCACTAATGAGGAAGTGAAACAGATATTAAAAAGTTCGTCCGATGATATCGGGACTCCCGGCTGGGATATTTATACCGGGGCAGGCAGACTTAACCTCTACAATGCACTGAACGTCGGTGCTCCGTCAATAATTAAATTTGTTAACCCGACTCAGGATTATTCAACTTACCAGGACTCAATCCGGATAATCGCAACCATACTGTCACCTTATTTTGTGAACTATCAGCTTGATTACGGGTACGGGCTGAATCCGGATAACTGGATCTCTCTGATTTCCGACGGCAGAAATCAGTTTGCGAATAAACAGATATATACACTGGATATATCTCAGCTGCCAGATTCAGTGTATGGATTGAGAATACTTGTTAATCTGACTAATGGAAGAACTTTAGAAGAAAGGGTTAATTTCAATATAATAAGAGCTGCTCCCGAGGCTTTGCTTGTAACGCTGGGGCCGGCACTGTATGGTGAAAAGGCGACAGTTCTTGCGTCGGTATATACAAATCAGCCCTGTGTAACCAAAATGTTTTACAGGAAACTTGGATCTGCCGGGAGTTTTGATTTTGTAACTCTTGATGGTTTTAATACAAATAACCAGTTTGTGAAGAACGTTCATTACGGCTTTATTCCGAAGCAGCTTGTGGAGCAGAATTCGGTCTATGAAATATACATGCAGGCTGAGAACCTGGTGGGGAAAAAGACCACAATACTTGATCCTTCGGGGCAGGACTCGATATTCGTAATTCCGGTAGATTACAATGCCGATATGGCTGCGGAATACGTTCAGCCTTTCAGTCTGCCTAAGGGAAGTATTTACGAGGATCCGGTCAACTTTATTAGTATTGATTTTAATGAAGTTTTATCGCGTCAGTTTTATAACTCGGAGGATGTTTATTATACGCTTTATAAATTAAATAATAATGATTCTTTATTGCCTGTTGATTCAGTGAAGAATAAGCTGCCCCGTGATGTGGGTGATTTCAACAACAACGGAAAAACTGATCTGCTAAGCTCGAATATCGGAACTGGTTACATCGATGAGCAGACGTCGGCAGGCACATTTGCGCTTCAGAATAAATTCACCGATTCATCAGATACATTTTGGCCGGCTCTCTCCGATGATCTCGATGGAGATGGCAAACCGGAAGTAATCGCTTTTGATCAGAATACAGATACTTCATTATCTGTGTGGGAGTTCGATAATAACCTTGCTCATACGGCCACAACTTCCCTCAGTAATTTCACTCCTGTAAGGTTTAACGGTAATATTATGGGACTGCCGCACTCGGTTGTTACTGATCTTGATAACGACGGGCATAAGGAATTCTGGATAATCGATGAGGAGGGAGACATTTTCAGTTATGAATCAGATGGAAATGGTGGTTATAATCCTTTTCTGCAGGATTCAACTTTATTTATGTCTTCTGCTGAGTTCCTGACTGCCGGAGATTTTGATGGTGACGGCCAGGAAGAAATTGCTGTCCTGCTTCATTCTCTTACTGCTTTTGATATTGCTCCGTTTTATATACTTAATATCTATAAATATTCAGGTAATTCGTTACAGAATGTTTACCAGGAAGGATTTGTTGATGCATCAACAGAATTCAGCGGGGGTGGGACCTTCCGAACTATAGATAACAGCATCCGCTTTGCCGATATCGATAACGATGGTGTAGATGAACTTATCCTGTTTGTGTTTCCTTATTCTTATATCTTCAAGTATGAGTTTGGTGACGTTAAAATAATCTCCTATAAAGAGAATATTAATTCTAATTCAATCTTTGTCGGCGATCTGAATAAGGACAATGTTCCGGAAGTTGCTTTCCCTACAGAGACAGGCATTAAGTTCATAGAGTTTGCGGTATCGAATAAGGCCGGTACACCTTATAATCTTGCCGGTTACAGTGTCGATTCAACTACGGTTCAGCTTTCCTGGAGCGGCTCAGGACAGTTCTATTATATTTACAGAGGATTATCCTCAGATTCACTTAGTCTTATTGACTCTTCAGGCACTACCGACTATACTGATTTTCAGGCGGCACCACGAAAAGAGTATTATTATTCTGTAAAGGGATATGATGTCACAAAACCCTACCATCTTTCAAATTTAAGTCCCGCTGTTCGTGTTTATGCCCATACACCCGGCAGGGTAATATCAGTTGTCAGCAGAACACGCAGGAATATCCAGGTCACATTCTCGGAAAGAGTTAATAATACTATTGAGAACCTGGAATCATTTCTTGTATCAGGAATCGGATATCCTAATTCGGTTTCTCCGGCAAACCAGTATTCATATTTGCTCTCATACAGCAGAGATCTGTCAGTTGGTACCAATACATTGATTACAAGCCGGTTGAAGGATTTTTATGGTTCCCCGATCCCTCCCGATACAACAGTATTCGATGTCGATTCAGTAAGCACACCCGAAGAATTCTTCGTAAGTTCATTTGAGGTCATTGATCCTTACAGAATAAGGATTGTCTTCAATAGGGAGGTGAATGCAACTTTAGCAAAGGATCCCGAAAACTACAGCTTTGATCCGGCAAACAAAGTGACCAGTGTTGATGTAGATGCCTCAGACCCGAAAGTAATATACCTGAACCTGAAGGGGAACAACCCGGTAGGGTCGATAGGGAAGGAGTATAGATTAAGGATTCTGAATCTTACATCAACCGACGGCGTTGTTATCAACTCCGGTGCCGGCAGTTATCTTGTATTAACAGGTTATGCAAAAGATTTGTCGGATGTTTACGTATATCCAAACCCGGCGAAAGCTGCATCGGGTAAAATGACTTTTGCCAACCTTCCGAAAAATGCTAAGATCATTATATGGAACCTTAACGGAATGCGCATGAATGAACTCGAAGAAACTGACGGGAACGGTGGAGTTGATTATAATATGAGGGATGAATCCGGCAAAGAACTGGGAAGCGGGATCTATATATACAGAATTGTAAGACTGGACGATTCTAATAATGAAGTTGAGGAAAAGATTGGTAAATTTGCCGTCATAAGATGAGATATACTATAGAAGAAATATCGACGCCTTCAAACCTGTTGTCAATGTTACGACTGGTTATGGCGGTTCCGCTCTGGTATCTGTTTGATTACCTCGGAAACCCCGGGATGAGAATAATCATCTTTGCAGTCTGTATAATTGCAGCTCTTACTGATATACTCGACGGCTATCTCGCAAGGAAATATGACCAGGTTACGGAATTCGGTAAAATAATCGATCCATTGGCAGATAAAGTCGCTGTGGCCGCTATAATTATAAAATTATTTTTGATTGGTGAGATTCCCCCTTATTATTTTATTATGATAATTGCCAGGGATGTACTGATATTCCTTGGAGGAATATTTGTGGCCCGGAAAATCGGAAGAGTTCTTCCGTCCAATGTCCTCGGCAAGATAACAGTTATCGCGATCGGAATTGTGATATTGCTTGTCGCTCTTGGTATTCCAAAGGATTCCTTAATATATTTATCTTTTTATGGCCTGAGTATAATTTTAATCTTTGCATCCTTCATCGGTTACATTATTCGGGCAGTGGAATTCTTAAATCGAAAGAAATATGAATCTGTTTGAAAATATAAATTTCTCGAAATTAAAGGACGGGCTTTCAAAAACCCGGACTAAAATCGTTAATACTATAAATGAAACCGTAACCCGAAAAGCAGTACTCGACGATAAAACTCTTGATGAGATTGAAGAAATCCTGATTACATCAGATATCGGATTCGATACTTCGGAAAGGATCATTGAGAGTGCCAGGGAGAGACTTCACAGCGAAAAGGACCGCAGTAAAATAAATATCCTCGAGACAGTAAAGAAAGAATTGATTGGTGTCCTCAATACTGAAACTCATTCAAACGGTAATGACATAGAAAAATATAAGCCATATGTAATTCTAATTGTTGGTGTTAACGGGGCAGGGAAGACGACCACGATCGGCAAACTGGCCCATAATTTCAAGAAGTCAGGACTGCGGGTCATCGTCGGAGCAGCCGATACATTCCGGGCAGCTGCCAATGAACAACTGGATATCTGGGCGGAAAGAGCCGGTGTTGAGATAGTTCAGAAAGGCAAAGGAGCAGATCCTTCCTCAGTTGCATTCGATACCATACAGAGAGCTGTTAAGGAAAAATACGATGTTGTATTGATAGACACAGCGGGAAGACTACATAATAAAGCCAACCTGATGGAGGAACTTAATAAAATCAGACGTGTAGCCGGAAAAGTGGTCGACCATGCTCCCAATGAAACTCTTCTTGTGCTGGATGGTACAACTGGACAGAATGCGCTAATACAGGCGGAGGAATTCTCAAAAGTCACCAATATATCCGGACTAATCATCACAAAACTGGATGGAACCGCAAAAGGCGGAGTCGTTTTCCAGATTTGCGCTAAACAAAAAATTCCCGTAAAATATATAGGTGTCGGTGAAACTATTGATGATCTGCAGACATTTGATCCCGGCTTGTTTGTATCAGCGATATTTGAGAATTAAATACCAGGTTAAGAACTATGTTTATGAAAAAGCCAAATCATAGGGTTTTCGATTATACTCCGAGGTTTTACAACCCTGAAACGGACCCTGTAGAGCGCAAAAAGCGCCAGCTCGGGTTCAGGAGCCAGAGAAAACACGTTTCACGCAGAAAAAGTCCCATGCTCTGGATCATCCTGATAATGGCAATTGTCTTTATCCTCATAAAGCTCGGCAGGTTCTTCTGAACTCCGATTATTAAAGAATCTCCAACTACTTCCGCAAAAACCATTTGATACTGCCGCACAGGCTATTTAACGCATTACAAAAAGAAAATCAACGAACCCGTTTCAACTAAAACAATACGATAAATATTTTAGGACAGCTGATTAGTTATGGTATGGTTTGAGGGGAGGAGTAGAATAAAAACCCGCTAAAAATGAAATAATCAAAGAAATAATAGTTTACATAATATATATTATCGGACAACCAGATTATAGATTAATGATGGTCAAAAAACTCTTTCAGCTTTTCGTCCTTTCCGAATACAATCAGACTATCAGAATTTTTTAATTTATAATTTGGATCAGGAGTTTCGATTTCAGATTGGCTGTGGACATCAAAAGCATCCTTCAAATGTTTTATCATAAGAACTTCTATTCCGTGAGAGTTCCTTAATTTCAGCTCCATTAAACTCTTGCCTAAAAAAGCATCAGGTAAATTAACTTCCATTATTGAATAATCAGCTGCAACTTTTATTGGTCTTATCCTGTCGATCGTTTTCAATTCTTTCGCCAATCCTGAGGCCAGATCCTCTCTTAAAGATTCACGATTATATACTGATATTACTTTTTGCCGTGTTATTGCTCCAAGTACTTTGGAAGGATTCTTTGAATCAACTACTGGAAATTGATCTACATTTAATTTCCCGAATAAATTTAATATGTAATCCAGATCATCGCTGGTATGAACAATTGTAATTTCAGGATTAGCCACATCTCGCGCTACAAGAACATTTTTAACTATTTCATATTCAGTTATAATCGGTCTCATTTCATTTTCTGTAATAATTCCGCAAAGTTCACCCGTGGAATTAACTGTATAAAATGAACTGTTTGGACTTTCAACCAGCTGAACTATTAACTTCGGCAAAGGTGTATTTTCATTTACCAGGTCAATCCTTTGCAAATCAACATCACTAACATTAATTGACCTTAACAGGTTTGCCATTCGTCCTTCGGAGATCCTGAATCCTTCAGCTTCCAGATGCTGTGCCTGAACCGAACCTTTTAAAGCAATCTGAACAAACATGGAGCTAATGATCACAGCGAGCATTAGCGGAAGAATAAAAGTATAATCCTGCGTCATTTCAAATATAATCAGAATTGCAGAAATAGGGATTGTATTAGCACCTCCAAGAACTGCCCCCATTCCAACCAGTACAAATTTACTTGTGTCTAAATTTAATCCCCATACTGAATTCAACAAAAATGCAAAAAGATATCCAACGCATGCTCCCATAAATAATGAAGGAGCAAATAATCCTCCAAATCCACCCGAATTTAATATCAAGGGAACAAGCAGAAATTTCAATAAAAAGATTACAATTACTATCTGCCAGGCTAAAGAACTCTTTAATATTTCATTTATTGCCTCATAACCAATCCCGAAAATTTCTTTAAAGAAATATCCGCTTATTCCAACCAGTAAACCTACTGCCACCATTCCTAACCATTGCGGAAATCTTTTCTTATATATCCTGTCCCTGAACAAGATATACAGCCAGTTTGAATACCGGATGAACAGGAAAGAAATAATACCTGCAAATAGTCCAAGGACAGCATATAGATAGAGATAAGAATAATTCACTGTCTGGATTTGAAAATGAAAAACAGAAACATTACCAAGAAAAATTCTTGATACAGCACTGGCAGAAACAGTAGCCAGGATGAGTGAGGCAAAAGTTGGAGCGTGATAATCATTTAATAAGACGAGTTCAAATGCAAAGAAGATCCCTCCCAGAGGTGCATTAAAAATTGCTGCGATCGCCGCACCTGAACCTGCCGCCGTAAATATTCTTATACGTTCTTCTGAGATTCTTAACAGACTGCTTAGCTTACTTGCAATTCCCCCGCCTAACTGCGCAGCAGGACCCTCAGGACCAACTGTGCCGCCTGTTCCCATACAAATTATTGGAGCAATAAAATGAAATAAAGTTGTACGGAAAGAGATAAACCCCCCTCTTAACGCGACTGCTTTTATTACATCAGGAATGCCTTTGTGTTTTGCGATATCAGGAGCAGCCAGAATCATAAATGCCTGGATAAGCATACCTGCCGCAGGAATCAGAATTATAGCAGCTGTACCTAAAATGAATGGCTCAGAACCAGGCCGATCAAAGAATATTCTATTAAGCCAATCGATTGAGTTGTGAAAAAGTATGGCAGCTAAACCAACTACTATTCCGATTATAACAGAAATGAAACTAAATGTAGTATATTCCCCCCCAATAAATTTAGAAAATTTTTTCTGAAACTTTCTCTTTAATTGTTGGGACTTTACTATTAATCTTAAAAAAAATGTTTTGTTTTTTTTTATCATTAATGAGAATCAGAATAAATTATTTATAGGTAAAAAATCCCTCGCCTGATTTTCTTCCTAATTTCTTAGCTGCGACCATCTTCTTAAGGAGCGGACATGGTCTGTATTTCGGATCATTAAATCCTTCATACAGCACTTCCATTATCGCAAGGCAGACATCAAGCCCTATAAAATCGGCCAGAGTCAAAGGTCCCATTGGATGATTCATTCCAAGCTTCATTACTGTATCTATATCTTCTGCTGAGGCTACACCTTCCATTAATGCAAAAACAGCTTCATTTATCATCGGCATGAGGATACGATTTGAGATGAAACCGGGGTAATCAAATACTTCAACCGGAACTTTATCAAGTTTTTCTGATAAAGTCCTGATTGTTTGAAACGTCTCATCACTCGTAGAATATCCTCTGATAATTTCGACGAGCTTCATCATTGGAACAGGATTCATAAAATGCATACCTATGAATTTATCGGCCCTGGTTGCAGCTGATAATTCGGTTATCGATATGGATGAAGTGTTAGATGCGAATATAGAATCTTTCTTAATTATTGATTCTAACTTATTGAATACATTTAGTTTAGCCTCTTTATTCTCATATATTGCTTCAATAACTAAATCTGAATCTGCAGGAGTATTTTCTACCCCTACTACTTTGTTGATATTAGCCAGTGCAGAAGTTTTATCCTGCTCAGAAATTACCTCTTTCTTTACCTGTCTGTCGAGGTTTTTTGTTATTGTAGCAATGGCTTTTTCAACCAGATCCTGGCTCATTTCGACCAGGTTTACTTTGAAACCTTTGAGTGCAAAAACATGAGTTATTCCATTACCCATAGTTCCGCCGCCGATTACTGAAACCTTATTAATATCCATTTTAACCTTCCGTATTTATAAGTTTTTAACTATTAAAGCGGAAGCCTCTCCCCCACCGATACAAAGAGAAGCCAATCCATATTTTGAGTTACGTTTTTTCATTTCATGAATAAGGGTCACCAGAATCCTGGCACCGCTGGCCCCAATAGGATGTCCTATAGCAATTGCACCGCCGTTGACATTAATTTTTGAGTTATCCAGTCCCAGGATTTTATTTACTGCAAGAGATACAACTGCAAACGCTTCATTTATCTCAAAAAGATCAATATCATCTTTTGTAAGTTTTGCTTTTTTAAGAACCTTTGCTATTGCATCGGCCGGAGCAGTTGTAAATTCTATGGGAGCTTTGGCAGCCGAGCTTTGAGCTACAATTTCAACCAACGGTGTTAATCCCAGTTCCTTTGCTTTTTCTTCACTCATCACAAGCAGTGCGGCAGCACCGTCGTTAATGCTGGAGGCATTGGCTGCTGTTACTACACCGTCTTTTTCGAACACGGGTTTCAGGTTAGCGATCTTCTCAAAAATTACTCGTCCCGGTTCTTCATCTTCTTCAACGAAGGACTCACCTTTTTTAGTTTTCACGCCAACTTTAATAATCTCATCTTTAAATTTGCCGGCTTTTTGAGCGTCAAGTGCTTTTTTATAGGAATTGGTCGCAAATTCGTCAAGTTCTTCCCTTTTAAAGGAAAAATCTCTCGCACATGACTCTGCACAGCTTCCCATATGAATATCATTATAAACGTCCCAGAGACCATCCTTAATCATTGAATCAACTACTTCACCATTTCCAAGTCTGTAACCGGAACGTGCCTTAGGAAGAAGATATGGGGCATTAGTCATACTCTCCTGTCCACCCGCTATAATTATGTCCGCATCACCCAGTGCGATAGCCTGCTGTGCAAGCATTACAGCCTTAAGCCCGCTGCCGCACATCTTATTTATAGTTAAACATTCGGTTTTTTCAGGCAAACCTGCAAAAATAGCTGCCTGTCTTCCGGGAGCCTGTCCCTGTCCACCGGTAAGAACATTACCCATAATTACTTCATCAATAAGGTTTCCATCTATTTTTGAATCTTCAATTATCCCCTTTATTGCGATACTTCCAAGCTGGGCAGCACTAAAAGATGATAGATTACCATTAAAAGAACCTACAGGAGTTCTTTTTGCTGCTGTTATAACTACTTTTCGCATAATCTCCTCTTTGGAATTTTTTCAAAATGAATAATTAAAATAATCAAAATTAGCTAAATAATCAGGGACAATACTCTAGGGCTGTCAGATCTAATGAGATGATTTTCGTTTAATCCAGTCCAGATGAGAAGGCGAATTTCCCGCCTGCAACGGAAATTCTGAGATTAATAAGGAAAACGGATGAGCTTATTACCGGGTAAGCTGCGACAATTCGGTTACGATACTCAATGTAAGAGTATTAAGGTTTACGTTGTTTTTAAGCAACGAAGAGGATTTCTCAAGTTTAAAAACGATTTCATTTAATTCAACATTAGAAAACTTCACATTAAATTTCTGAAAAGTTTCCTGATAATCATCAAAAAAATAATCGGATAGTCCGGCTCTGAACTTCTGCAGATCATTTAACCAGGAAATAATCATAAGTATGAGAATTTTAAATGACTCACTCCCCTGCTCACTTAAAACTGCATTAAATTCTTCCAGTGCTGAATGAAATCTTCTCCCGAAGGAATATCTGAGAACAAGGATTGTTTTTTCCTTTAAGAGTGTTAAATCATGCTGAAGGAGATTAACAGCCTCTGTTACTGATCCACCTGAGAAAAGCGCCGCTGAGCGGGCCGGGGTCTTTTCAATATTAAATTTAGTTGTAAGGATATTCTCAACATCATCTGCTGCCAGCGGTTGAAAATTAATTATCCAGCAACGGGATCGTATCGTTTCCCTGAGTTGTTCCGGGAAAGGTGTAGAAAGAATAAAAATAATTCCTTCGGGTGGTTCTTCCAGATTTTTCAGCAGCGCATTCTGAGCTTCTTCATTCATTAAATGAGCCGAAGAAATAACTACAAAGCGGAATTCAAGATCACTGTAATCCATCGAAAGAAACTTGCGGATATCTCTGATGCTGCTGATTTTAATCTGGTTAGCTTTGGAGATTTTAATGTGATGGTAAGGGTTTTTTGTCTTAGCTTCAAGTTCTTCTTTTATTAAGTCGTTATCTTCCTGGCTCAGTTTTTCCAAAGGCCCGCTTGTCTCTGTCTCATTACGACCTCTTGGGATCGGAAATATATATTTTATATAAGGTTCATTTAGATTCGCGATAAGCTTGCTGATATGTTCTCCCCTATCCGGAGGCAGGTTTTGTAAATTGATTGCCTGTGCAAACCTGATTGCTGTATATTCTTTACCTATCCCATCCTTACCCTTAAATAGAAAAGCATGTGGAATTTTTTTGGATGAAATTAAAGAATTTAATAATGTTTTAACCGATTCCTGTCCATAAATTCCATTCCAGTTATCATCATTCATAGGCATAAAAAAAGCGCGGTGAAGCGCTTAATAGTCATCTTCATTATAAAAGAAATCTTCATCGGAGGGATAATCAGGCCAGATATCTTCGATCGATTCATAAGGCTCGTCTGAATCTTCAAGTTCATGAAGATTTTCAACAACCTCGTAAGGTGCCCCGATTCTTTCAGCATATTCTATTAATTCATCTTTTGTAGCAGGCCAGGGTGCATCATCAAGATACGCTGCCAGCTCTACCGTCCATATCATATATTAATCTCCACTAAATTAGTCTTTGCTGGCTACAGCAAAGAAATTTATATCATCAAAGAAAAAGTCTTCAGGATTAAGTTTAATACCATTATGCTCAACCTCATAATGGAGATGTGGTCCGGTGGAAAGGCCGGAAGTACCCGATTTTGCTATTTCAACTCCTCTGCTTACTTTCTGCCCCTCTTTTACCTCTATTTTTGAGAGATGGCCGTAAATAGTCTTGTATCCAAAACCATGATTTATCTCAACACAAAGCCCGTATCCGCCCTTCCTTCCTGCAAAGTCGACTTTTCCATCCCCGGAAGCGTGAACAGGAGTCCCAATATTGGTAACAATATCAATACCTTCATGCATCCTCCTGATATTTAATATTGGATGCATCCTCATTCCGAATCCAGCTCCCACTACTCCTGTACAGGGCTTTATGGCAGGCAGGCACTCAAATAATTTCTCATTTTGCTTGATTTTATTTGAAATTTCATTGAATTGGGCTTTTTCAAAAGCAACCTTTCTGCTTACTTCATCAACATATGATAAAGCATCCTTCAGATCATCAGCCACATTGCCTTTTATAAAGTCAATATCATTATCAAAATAGCCTCCACCGACGCCAACCTGCTTTTCCTCCTCGGAAACCGGGGGTAAATTTGCGGCAACCCGGAGGGTATTATTTTCATCAACAAGACTATCCAGCTCAGAATCAAGCTTTTTGTACAGATTCGAAGTTTCAAGCAATTTATCCTGAAGGATTTTATTTTCTTCCTTCAGAGTAGATAGTGTTTTTCCGGATCCGGTGATTTCAGAGATAAAATTCAATGATCCGTAAACTGTAGCAGTTAAGACCAAAATAGCGGCAAAGAAGTAAATAATTACTTTTTTCTTAAAATTTTTAACTTCAACGAACTGAAGTTTTGAACTGGAGAAGTAGTATAGTTTCTTCATAATAGGTTGCGGAATCTATAAAAATAAGCCAACTTTGTCAAGAGTAAGAAACAGCTAAATTACTCAAAATCGTGCTCAAAATAGTCTATTCCGCGATGATCCTCGTCAATTTCACCATTTAATATTTTATTGAGTCTTTTCTGAAAAACTTTGGCAGCATCGTGTCCATAATGTTTCAAGAGATAGTGCAAAGCTATTACTTCTGAGATTACGGTAATATTTTTCCCGGGTATTATGGGCAGTTTTACATATGGTATGTCGCTGTCAAGAATCTTGACAAAACTCTCATCCAGTCCTGTTCTTGTATATTCTGCCTTTTCGTCCCAAATTTCAAGTTCTACAATGACTTCAAGCCTTTTCTGGTAACGAATTGCCCGAATTCCAAACATTCTCTCAATATCCAGTATCCCAAGTCCCCTTATCTCCATAAAGTGTTTAGAAACATTGGTACCGGCTCCCATCAGGATGCCCTCACCTTTTTTTGTGAGAATTATTACATCATCACCCACAAGGCGATGACCTCTTTCAATAAGATCGAGGGCCACTTCGCTCTTCCCAATCCCTGATTTTCCTACAAACAATATGCCGACGCCATAAACGTCAACAAAGGAACCATGCATTGACACACGGTGACTAAACTGGTCGTCAAGAAAATCACCGATCAGGTAGATTAATTTTGTTGTGGGTTGTATGGAAACAAATACCGGGATATGATGCTTGTTTGCCAATTCAAGCAGCAATTGGGACGGATGATTATTATCTGTGAGAATTATACAGGGAATATCAAAGTCAAAAATCCTTTCAAGTGCTTCTGTTTTCTTTTTATCTGTCAATTGAGCAAGGTACTGAATTTCGGTATTACCGAATACCTGCACACGAGTGTAAGAAAAAAGATCCACAAAACCTGCTAATGCAAGTCCGGGTCTGTGCAGATTCTGATCATATATCTTCCTGCTGAACCCGGACTTATCCGAAAACAATTTTAATTTGAAGAGTTCTTTGCAGTTCTTGTACAGAAACTCTACTGTAATGAATTCTTTTCGGGAAATTGATTTCTGATCGATCTTTATCATTTCACTCTTACTGTTTTCCGGGTTTTGATTTTCTTAAGCTGCCGGGTGATTTTTTCTGAAGCCGCGCTGACTGATTTCTTAAAATCGTCGCTGTCTTCTCTTGCTGTAATAACATGACCGGGAATTGATAAATTTATTTCTGCTGTTTTGATACTATCTTTACTATTTACATAACTGAGAATAACTTCTGCATTAAGAATATCTTCACTGTACTTGGTTAAAGAGGAAAGTTCGTCTCTAATAAAATCTTTCAATGTCTCGTGAGCTTTAAATCTGCGGGCTGTTATAGAGATGTTCATTTCTTCCTCCAAATTTGTTTAAGATTTAGGGTGTGATTTTTTATATGTACGTTTCAGTCGTTCAATACTGACGTGTGTATATATCTGAGTGGTAGAAAGATTCTCATGTCCAAGTATGTCCTTTACAGCACTCAGATCAGCTCCATTATCCAGCATATGTGTGGCGGCACTATGTCTCAGGATATGGGGACTTTTCTTTTTAACATCTGAAACGATTGACAGATACCTGTGTATTATTCCGTATACAAAACGGGGATATATCCTCATCCCGGTTTTGGTAATGATTAGCGGCTCCTTTCCTTTAATACTACCTCGTATTTTGAGGTAGTCTTTAATTATTGGTATTGACTTACTGCCGATAGGAACAATCCTGTTCTTGTTCCCTTTTCCAAAAACCTTTAATGTTTTTTTTGAGAGATCTATGTCTTCCCTGTTTAGTCCGCAGAGTTCAGATACTCTGATTGCACATCCATATAAAAGTTCAAAAATAACCTTCACCAGTTCAGGGTTTTCCGCTTTGCTCTCAGCTTCTTTATAAGCAGCTAGTATAACTTCAGATGCCAGAATTTCGGGTAATTCCCTGCTGGATTTTGGATTTCGGATGACAACTGCGGGATTGATTTTTATATAATCGTGCTGAAAAGCGTATTTAAAAAGTGATCTCAGTGCAGCGAGTTTTCTCGAAATTGACGTCTTATTAAGTGCCCGTTCATTTAGAACAGCGAGGTATGATTTAATGAACCTGGTGTTGATACTTTCTATTTCCGGATGGCTGTGTTCAATGCAATATGATAAAAAATCCTCCAGGTCAATTCTATAGGATTTAACCGTATTATCGGAATAGCGTTTAAGATTTTGAAGATCGCTGAGAAATTTATTGGAAACCTTGCGAATTTCCATTTAATCCTTTTCTATCTCTTCAGGTATTACCTCTTCACCACACTGGGGACACTTGAGATAATTTCCTTTTTTAACTGAATATCTTTTTTCCATGTAAGCCGAATCTTTATTAGGACACTCCTGTGGTATAGGTTTATACCAGCTTACAAAATCACAATCAGGATATCGGGAACAGCCGTAAAATAGTCGGCCTTTCCTGGATTTTCTCTCCACTATATCACCTTCTTTACATTTAGGACAGCTTACGCCCAAAGTGATATTTTTAACAAAATCGCACTCAGGATATCTTTCACAGCCGATAAATCTTCCGAACTTACCCTCCCTGTAAACTGTCCGGGCACCACACTTTTCACATTTTTCACCGGTATATTCCGGTTCCTGGTGCTGTGCAGCTATTTCTTTCAGGGATTTAATGTTCTTGCATTCAGGATAATTACTGCACGCCAGAAATTTACCAAATCTTCCAACCTTTATCACCATTTCATGCCCGCATTCGTCACAATAAATCTTATCAACCTTATCTTCAACAGATTTAAGTGCCTTCGAGAACGGTTTATAGAAATCATTCAGAACGTTTTCATATTGGTTATCACCCTGCGCAATCTGGTCCAGTTCTCCTTCCATTGCGGCTGTAAAATCCTCATTTATGATATTCGGGAAATTCTGTACAAGTATATCATTCACTGTTTTGCCGAGGGAAGTCGGTATAAGTTTTCTTTCCTCCTGGTTCACATACTTTCTATCCTGGATAGTGCTGACTATTAGGGAATAAGTACTTGGTCTGCCAATACCCTTGCTTTCCAGTTCCTTTATCAGAGAACTTTCCGTAAAACGTGCCGGCGGCCTGGTGAAATGTTGTGTCTTATAGAGTTCTTCAAGTCCGAGATTATCATCCTTTTCCATGCCAAGAGGTATCTTTTCATTTCTGTATTCCTCTTTTTCTTCGGCACCGTCCTTCTTCTCCATCATTTCTTCATAAACTTTTTGATACCCGCTGAATTTCACTGCATTTCCAAAAGCCTTGAATAAAAATTCGCCGGCAGTAATCGCAATTACAGTAGTTTCAAAAATTGCAGGTTTCATCTGTGATGCAACAAAGCGGTTCCATATTAATTCATAAACCTGCAAAGATTTTTTGTCCAGACTCCCTTTGACTTTATCTGGAGTAAATTCAAGGGAAGTCGGTCTAATTGCCTCGTGCGCATCCTGCACATTTTCTTTTTTATTGCCGAAAACATTAGCTGAATCCGGCACATATTCTTTTCCATAATTATCTTTTATATAATCACGGACCGAAGGTAGAACTTCATCACTTATCCTGGTTGAGTCAGTGCGCATATAAGTTATTAGCCCCTGGGTTCCGGCTTTACCTAAGTCGACACCTTCGTAAAGTTTCTGTGCGATCATCATCGTCTGTTTTGGCCGCATTCGCAGTCTGCGAGATGCTTCCTGCTGGAGGGTACTTGTAATGAACGGAGCCGGAGCATTACGTTTTGTATTTCTCTTCGTAATGTCGGTAATCTTAAATTCTTTTTTACTGCTTATCCTGTTGAAATAGTCCCCTGCCGTCTCTTCATTGCCCAATGCCACATACTCGCTTAAAAACTCATCCCATTCTTTCTGGTTCATCTTTGGTTTAGGAGGAACCTTAATATCCTTGCCTTCTATACTGAACAGCTTCGCTTTAAATGTTTCATCCTTATCAGTCTTAAAGATTGCCCAGATAGACCAGTACTCAGTGATTATAAATCTATCAATCTCAGCTTCCCTGTCGCAGATAAGTTTTAATGCAACTGACTGAACCCTTCCTGCAGACAATGAACTGCTGCCGGAAAGTTCAATGATAGCTTTCCAGAGGAACGGGCTGATCTGGTAACCGATTATACGGTCCATTACACGTCTTGCTCTTTGAGAACTAACAAGGTTCTCATCTATAGCACGGGGGGCTTTCATAGCTTTTTGCACACCCGTTTTGGTAATCTCATTAAAAAGTACCCGAAAAACTTTTGAGTCTCCGCTTCCGTTAAGGATATCTGCTATATCCTGTGCAATTGCCTCTCCTTCCCGGTCGGGGTCAGTTGCTATATAAATATTCCTGCTTTTTGAAGCAAGAGATTTTATTTTTTTAACGGTATCTCCCTTACCTCTGATCGTAACGAACTGTGGTTTATAACCATTTTCCAGTTCCACACCTAGTTTCGTTTTGGGAAGATTACGTATGTGACCTACTGTAGCTTCAACATGAAAATCTTTGCCTAAATATTTATTAATAGTTTTTGCCTTGGCGGGTGACTCAACCAGCACTAAATTCTTACTCATAACTTACCAGTTTTTCCTCAATTAATTGTATCAGATGAATATAACAATAATCTGCTTCCCGGAAGTGTAAGAGTATTTACCTCAAGAAACAAAGATATAATAATTACATTTATCGATTCAGTATTTATTAATTCACGGGGGAATAACTTAAGTTCTTCGATGATAATTTCCAAATCAAGATTAGTCAGCAAGCCGATATTATTAAGGTGAAGGAGATAGCTGAAACTATCAATTCCTATGAGAGATTTTTCTTCTTCTGAAAATATTCTCTTTCCTCTGGTAACTAATTCTTCATGTTCGGCTTCCTCACCCAAATCCCTGATTTTCTTTTCATATATCCAGCTGAACGCAGTTGCCAGAATATTCTTATTGTATCTTTTACTGATTTTTATTTCATCCATGGCCTGATCTAAAGAACGGGTTTTATCCAGATTTTCAAATATATCTGCTAATAAATTTACAATTTCCGTTACCATTGTTTTCCTGATTTATGCTATTAAAAACATATACTTATTTACCAGTCTATTTTCCATCCTTTTCATCACAATCTGCTTTTTGTGACTTCTATCATCATATCCCAGGAGATGAAGAACACCATGTATTACTAATCTCATCAATTCTTGTTCCAAAGAAACATTGTATTTTTTTGCGTTTCTTGCCGCGTCCTGCAATGAAATATACAATTCCGAGTCGAATAACTTCTTATTTTTACTGTAATCAAAGGTAATAATATCTGTAAAATAGTAATGGTGAAGAAATTTTTTGTTGATATTGAGAAGATCTTCTGAAGAGACAAAATTGATTAGAAGAGACTCTATGCTAAATCCGAACTCTTTTTTTAATGCAGAAATCAGTTTGTGGAAAAAAATTTTGTTAATATCTTTTTGTACAGAATTTATTATAAGGTTTCTTACCAATTTCAGCTTCCAGCTATAGTGTAATAGTCAAACCTTCTTCTGCAGCAATACAGTTCACGGTTGATCCGAACTCTCTTATACAGGATCTGGTTTCCTCAAGTATTTCATCTATTTTGCGATCAGTAAATTCCGGGTTGTAATGAAAAAAAATAAAGTTTTTCACCTCGGCAAGCATTGCAAAATGAGCAAGTGCCAGGCTGCTTGAATGGCCCCAACCCGGCCTGACTTTAATAAGTTCATCAAACATCATATCATGAATAAGATAATCACAACCCGAGCAAAATTCTATCAGTTCTTTATTTTTTTCAAATATTTTCTCTTCGAGATTGGACTTGTTCTCTCCTTCTACATCCAGCTCATTATCTGTCATGTACACAATACTCCTGCCGTTTTCTTTAAGCTTGAATGTTAATGTAGGCGAGGGATGATAAACACTTAATGTATCTATCGAAGCTCCGTCCAGTTTAAATGATTCATTAGGAGTAAGGTTTTTGAACCTGATATCTGCAGCAACCTCATCAATTTTTATCGGGAAGTAGTCTTTCTCCATCTGACTGCTGAGAAGCTTCTGTATACTCCGTTCACTTCCGGGAACTCCATAAAATGTAACCTGTCTTCCCGCCTGATACATTGGTGTGAAAAATGGAATACCCTGGATATGATCCCAGTGATAATGACTAAGCAGAATATTGAAAGGCTGATCAATGTTATTTTTAACGATATAATTTCCCAGTCCTCTTATACCCGTACCCGCATCAAGAATAATTATCTTTCCCCCGGATGTACGTATCTCAACACAGGGTGTATTGCCTCCGTATTTAAGCGTACTATTTCCGGGAACAGGGATACTTCCTCTTGTTCCCCAGAACTTTATATACATGGATTCTATTCAGCCTTTTTTAATGATTCTATCGTTATCTCCGTATATTTACGGTATCTCGCTGCTGATTCAGCTATATCATTTATTTCAACTTCGGTCAGATCCCTGATTATTTTTGCCGGGACTCCTGCGGCAAGTTTTCCAGAAGGAACCCGGAATCCGGGAGTGATCACAGCTCCGGCAGCAACCATTGAATTTTTTTCGATCAATGCACCGTCCAGGATTACTGCTCCCATCCCAATTAAACAAAGATCTTTTAATGTACATCCATGCAGGGTAACCGAATGTCCTATTGTAACTCTGTTTCCTATATTCAGAGGGAAACGGCCGTTTGTTACATGAAGCATGGAACAGTCCTGAATATTGCTCAATTTACCAATTGAAATATAATGAACGTCCCCCCTTATAACTGTGTTATACCAAACACTTGAAAATTCATCAATTTTAACATTTCCAATGACCTTCACTCCCGAAGCTAAGAATACACTATTATGAATTTCAGGATAATATTCAAGGTACGGAAAAAGTTTATTCTCGGGAGTTATTCTGTGAATTTTGGTGGTATCCATCCTTCTCTCTTCCATGACTTCAGTTCAAGCGTTATATTACCAATGATAACTTTCATTTTTGCAAGTACAGGTATTGCTGCTTCATCAGCAGTAAACCAGCCCTCAAAATAACCTGTAAGACCAAATACACTTATGAAATCAGTCTCTCCGTCCAGCCTTACACAGGCTATATCGTAATCAACCGCATCAATTGAAATTCCCTCTTCAATATCATAAAAATTAAGTTTGGTAATCACTTTATCTTCTGTCACAAAGCATGGGACATCCTCACTTTTTATGTGCCCGGTGTTCATCCTTGCATAATAAAAAATTGAGAGTCCATCCTGGTATTTTTTGTCAGCGGTGGTGGTTGAATCTGTCCAGACCTGCGGCGGATTTACTTTCCCTTTTCTTATATGTATCAGATTTTTATCATAATTAAAATTGTATTCTGTATATGCTGTATATTCATCCCCGATGATCAGGGCCTTGAAATAATCTGAATACAAATTCTGATCGACAAAACTTTGGTATATCTGATGAAGGTCAACAAAAGGAACCCCCGAATAAGAATCTATGTAAGCATAAGTGATATAGAAAGTTCTTCCATTTACGGTTTTTTTATCTTTAACTTTTATCCGGACTTCACCCAGGTTCATCACTGAATATTTTACAACGTAGGTAAGCTCTTCCCCGACCTGAATTTTTTTATCGGAATAAAAACCGGATTTTATAAGCTGGCTTTCAGATTTTTGAGCCAGAAGAACAGCGGGCAGCAGTAGAAAAAGAAAAATCCCTCTTTTCATTTTAAATTGGCCAGGTCTTTTGCCTCGTCAAATAAAGTGACAGCTTTCAGCAGCTGGTTATCGGATTGCAGCAGGACTGAGTACCAACCTTTGTTTTTCCAGAAATTCCGGGCAATTTGAGCTTTAAGCCTGTTGAGGATATAGTTTCGATCCTTCAGGAATTCTTTGGAATTATATTTTACATTCTTTGATGCTGCAAATTTCGTAAAGTTTTGGATATCCTTATCCGACAAGGTGAAATTATTAATAAATCCATCCAGGTTTTCATTGTATTTACTCTGAAGGTCTTTTCCCTTACTGTCGAGATACTTTAATGTAAACTGGTAGAAAACATTATTCTTCAACAGCTCTGTCGTATATTCTGTAAATTCTTTTGACTTAACTATGTAATCAGGAGTTATGCCCCCGCCGCCGTATACTATACGTCCGGAATTCGTTTTATATACCGGCAGGCTGGAATCTTTTTCTGCCGAATGATACAAGTTATCACCCTCTTTTTCGACGCCATTGCCGGCTTCCGAATAATATTCCTCCTTATCTTTGAGATCTTTGTAATCTCTCTGTATGAGTCTTCCCGAGGGAGTATAATAACGGGAAATAGTGAGCCTCAGGGCAGAATTATCAGGGAGATCAAACTGTCTTTGTACAAGTCCTTTACCGAAGGTTGTTTCGCCAACAATAAGTCCCCTATCCCAATCCTGCACCGCACCCGATACAATTTCACTCGCCGAAGCACTTCCATTATTCACAAGGACTATCAATGGTATTTTCTCAAAATCAGAAGCATCAGATGCAAAATATTCTTCATCGAATTCGCTTCTTCTTCCTTTAGTATAGACAATTTTTTTCTGGCCCGAGATGAACAAATCAGCTGTTTTTACAGCCTGGCTAAGGTATCCGCCCGGATTTCCTCTCAGATCCAGTATCAACTGCTGCATACCCTTTTTCTTCAGATCGTTCAAGGCGTCTTTTACTTCATCGTACGTCGTCTCAGAAAACCTTGATACACTAATATACCCGGTTACATCATTAAACATCAGGTGAGTATCTACAGAATAAAGAGGTATCTTGTCTCTTGTGATTTCGTATTCGATTGTCTTATCCGCTTCCGGACGATAAATGGTTACCTTAACGGTGGTTCCCGCATCTCCACGCAATTTTTTCATCACCTCATCATTTGATAGACCGATTGCATCATTACCACTGATTTTGATAATACGATCGCCCGGTAATATTCCCAGGGCCTCACTGGGTCCGCCGGTAATAGGAGATACGACTGTTATGGTGTCGTTGACTACCTGGAATTCAATCCCTATTCCCTCGAAATCGCCACGAAATGATTCTTCGATCCCTTTAACCTGATCTGCCGGAATATAAACGGAATGCGGATCGAGTTTATCCAGCATTCCATTAATTGCGGCATCAACCAGCTTTGGAGTGTCAACCTGTTCAACATAATATTTTTCAGTATATGTAAGAACATCATTGAACTTAATAATGCTGTCTCTGAGATTATCATCAGAAAATATCTTTTCGATCTGTGTCCCGAGCACTATTCCTAAGGTAAGAATAATGACGAGTGATGAGATCCTGAATCCGCCGGGTTTCATTAATTCTCCATTAAATTTTCATACTTAGAGAGAAAATAATATTAAACATTTCGCTGTTAATTGTCTGCAGCGTTTCATTTATATAATTCAGATTGAGCGTGATAAAATATTGATTCACCGGCTCGTAAATCATAGCCAGAGAATAATACCTGGAATATTCCTTGTACCCATCCAGGAATGTAACATGCTCTGAATCAAATGTGCGGTGTCCAAGATTAATATCCCCGCCCACATTTTGAAGCACTGAGCCGTCTGCAGCAAGCGGATTTGCTCCATGAATTTTATAATTGAAAAGCAGCGATAGTTCAAACCTGTGATTAAACCTATAATTTATTTCTGTTAAAAACAATTCACTGTTGGGCTCAGTGAATGAACTCAGGTTATATCCGTAGCTTGTAAAATTGTTCCTGATAAGCCGATGTGTATAGACATAAGGATCAATTTTGGTATACTGAAGTTTTATGCCGAGCGGGAGAAATTTATAAAAGAGTTCTGAGTTTATGCCTGCATCAATTATGGTCTGATTACCCCACCACCCTGTCCCAAGCTTCCCGAAAGTAATATCATCAACCAGGAGTGATGCATAGAGTTTTAATCCTTCAATACTCTTATTATTGATATCAAAAAAAAGCATCGCATTATCACGGTCACGGTTCGAGTGTTCAACAGATTTATAAAAACTGAAGGGGTTAAGGTAACTAAGATCCAGCGGTCTCTCACCGTATATTATAACTTCACCGACCCCCAGGTTCAGGTGTTTTGAGATATCGAATGCGATTCTATGATAAGCCATATATTTACTTTCAACTACATGCACTCCTCCTGTAACGGTGTCCTGTGCATATGACTCCCTGCCCAGCAGCTGACCATGAAAAAATGAATAACTGAAAAACTTATATTTAATATTCATTCCGAGATAGTCGAATAATGGTGCGCTGTTCCCGAGGATCATCTTGTCCGGTCCATACCCTATATTCATCCTGTCTCTGCCGTACTTAAATCTGATCAGATTAAAATCGGCTGTAATATATCCTTCTGTTTCATCAAAAAATGTCTCAGAAGGATTTTCGTTTAACTTGTAATTGTATCGTAAATCTGATTTCAGATAAGCAGCATCCCTGTCGCCAAATACATTTCCATCAGTTCCTTTTATGAAAAATCCGAATTTATCCAGAATAGTCCCTCTTATTTCTCCGCCGACTATTCCGAGGAATGCTGAAGATCTGTAATCATTCCTGATATCATTTTTAAGAAGGAGGTTTCCCTCCCCGGTAAGATTTATAAAAAGATTAATATTCTTTGGATTGCTGTAGAAGTATAAATATTTTTGTTTCTGAGAGAGAAAATCATATCCATCACCAGCTATAATCTTTTCCGATTCATTAAGTTTTCCGTATAGTTCATATTCAAACTCAATTTTCAGATCCCCGAGGAATTCCAGGTCAGACCGATCAAGCACTGATTCAGCAGCTATCACTCTTTTTATATAGCCGGCTATTTCACCACGTGTCTTTGGGATCTCGAAGGAATTGTAATCCGGAATTATCTGGAGAGTTTCCATTCGCTCAAGAAATCCATAAACCCTGTTGTCTGATGCAACATATTCTGACTGAGAAAAGGCAAGTGTTGTTAAGAATACAAATGAAATAATTATTAGAGTCAGACGCATTATCTAACCTGCTCCCAGATTTTTGAAATGGATTTATTTTTAAACCAGACTGATATCCCGTTCTTTATCCACATCCAGGTCACGGAAAAATATCCTCTTTTCCGGAACCTTCTGGGAGATTCATATACCCGCAGCCTTTCGGTAAACAATATTTCACCTTCACTTCTTATTCTTCTATACAGATCAAAATCTTCTCCTGCAGCAAAATTCTCATTATATCCGCCCAGTTTTCTGAATATTTCCTTTTTGATAATATGACATTCTCCTCTTCCCATACCAACACCTGCGTTATTGAGGAACTGGAAATAATGGTTATAACAGTAGTGGAAAATTTTATCAAGCGTACCGGCCTGTTCAGGATAAATGGAAACGTACCCGGTTATTGCCAGGTAATCACGCGTCTGAAAATTACTATCTATGAACCGGAAAAAATTCAGAGGATCTTCTATACGAACATCACCATTAAAGAAAACCAGTATATCACCCGAGGCCAATGCCGCTCCTATATTTCTTCCTTCAGCTATTGTTTGAAGTTTATCTCCGGTATGAACTGTCACTATATCCGAATAGTCAAGTGCAATCTTAACAGTTTCATCTTTACTCCCGCCGTCAGATACAATTATTTCGGGTTTGCATATTTCTTCCAGCCGGGAATCAGTCAACTGCTTTAAAAGATCAGGCAGGAGTTTTTCTTCATTTAAAGTTGGAATTATTATACTGTACTTCAACCGATTTTCCTGATATTTTCAACAAGACAGTAATTAACTTTTAACTTCCGGTTTCATCTGCGGAAAAAATATTACATCTCTGATTGAAGACTGCCCGGTTAATAACATAACCAGCCTGTCAATTCCCACTCCAAGTCCGGCAGTTGGCGGCATACCATACTCCAGTGCACGAATGAAATCTTCATCAATATTATGAGCCTCTTCATCGCCTTCTTCCATCATTTTCTTCTGACCTTCAAAACGCTTCCTTTGGTCTAATGGATCATTTAACTCAGAGAAAGCATTGGATATTTCGCGGCCTGCAACATATCCTTCAAACCTTTCAACCAGTCCTGGCCTGGATCTGTGAATTTTAGCCAGCGGTGATAATTCGACCGGATAATCCATTACAAAAGTCGGCTGAATTAATTCAGGCTGAACAGCAAAACTGAATATTTCATCTATAAGCTTGGCTTTACCTTCAGCAGCTTTAATATCAACACCAAGCTTTTTTGCAGTTTCTTTTAACTCTTCTACAGAGGCAGTAAGAATGTCAAGACCGGTTTTTTCTTTTATTGAATCAACCATCGAAACTCTTTTCCATCTTCCCGAAAAGTCAATTTTATTTCCTTCATAAGTAAATTCATATTGTCCAAAGACTTCGTTGCAGATAAATTGAATCATCTTTTCAACAAAATCCATCATCCAGTTGTAATCCTTATAAGGAACGTATAATTCCATCATTGTGAATTCAGGATTATGAGTTCTGTCCATCCCCTCGTTTCTGAAATCTTTTGAGATTTCGTACACGCCGTTGAAGCCGCCTACAATAAGTCTTTTCAGGTATAATTCATCTGCTATTCTAAGGTAGAAAGGAACATCCAGTGTATTATGGTGAGTCGTAAAAGGTCTTGCCGCCGCCCCGCCATATAAAGGCTGAAGTACCGGAGTTTCCACCTCAAGAAATCCATAAGAATCGAGAAATTTTCTCAATGCACTTATTATTCTGCTTCTTTTAATGAACACATCCTTAATATGAGGATTAACAACAAGATCAACATAACGCTGACGGTACCGAAGTTCTTTATCGGCAAACTGATCGTGAATTACCTTATTCCCCTGTTCGTCAGTGGTTTCCTTAGCAATAGGCAGTGGTCTTAATGTTTTTGAAAGAACTTTAAGTGATTTGGTATGTACAGAAATCTCACCGGTTTTCGTTTTGAATACATAACCCTGAATACCGACGATGTCACCTATATCGAGTAATTTAAAGATATCATAATCATCTCCTATATCATCTTTTCTCAGGTATATCTGAATTCGTCCGGCGTGATCCTGTATATGAGCAAAAGAAGCTTTACCCATTTTTCTGATAGCCATAATCCTGCCGGCAATACTTACATCCTTCTGCTGATCTTCCTGATAATTATCTTTTATTGACTGTGAATCCGAATCAACATCAAAAGAATATGCAAAGGGTTCTATCCCTTTTGCATTAAGTTGTTCAAGTTCCTCATAACGTCTCTGAATCAGTACATTTAATTCCTGCTGGTTGTTTTCCACTATGCCTCCTGAGCCATTTTTTATTTAAAATGATTTTATTTCCTTCGAAAATTTGAAAGCCTTATACACACCAGATCCTGCAGGTTATCGACCAGTTTATAAGGCACAAGGAAATTATTTGCAATTATAGAAAAAGCTACAGGTTCATTGTCCCCGGTAAATGCATACCCGGAAAGGCTTCTTACACCATCCAGGTAACCGGTTTTTGCACGAACCTTATTAGCTGCTTTTGTATTCTTCATTCTTTTACCAAGGGTTCCATCAACACCCGCAATGGGTAAAGAATTAAAAAATGGTATAAAATACCTGCTTTTATAAATATAATTCAGAAGAGTAACAAACTGCCTCGGCGTGACGAGATTAAGTCGTGAAAGTCCGCTTCCATCAGCTATTATCATATTATCCGGATTTATTCCCATATCCTGAATTACATCGTGCATGGCTTCAACGCCCGTATCTATACTCCCGAAGTCTTTCTCTTCAAAACCGATAGTCTTGATAAGCTGTTCCGCGAAAAAGTTTTCACTGTTCTTATTGATCACCTTGATGATCTCCTTGAAAGACGGAGAATACCAGGTAAACAATTTTTTAATACGATTAAGTGAAACAGGTTCAGATGCAGCATCGATATCTATAGGATAGCCCTTTACCGATATACCTCTTTCCTCAAGTACTTTCTTAAGCACAACCATTGCATACTGGGTAGGATTATTAACCGTAACGAATGTCTGTACAGAATCTCCCTGATGAATCACACCAAAAATATTTACCAGGTTGGTTCCTCTCTCCCTGTAAACATCTATTTTACTTGCAGAATCTCCGTCAACAACCTGGAGGTTATTGTTAATAACCATATAATTCACATCGGGAACTATAGATACCACAGCTTTACCGGAACTGGTTGTTACATTTATATTCACTACATTATCGTTGAAAGAAATCGCACCGGAAGGTGCTTCAAACCAGTAACTCTCAAGATCCCAGGGCCATCCTTTTCCAAACGGTTTGTCATCAAAATCGTCATCGTAGCCGATTATATTGCCTGTAATTTCGTCTATTCCCATTGCAGCCAGTGAATCAGCCCAATTCTCATAAACCTTGAACATATTATTATCGTAAAATCTTCCTGAGATTGTCGGATCACCCTGCCCTTCTATCACAAGATCACCATCAAGCACAGACCCGTCTACGTTACCATTCATATATATATTAGTTGAAAATCTGTACTCGGGACCCAGAAGGAATAATCCGGCAGCAGTTGTAAAAAGCTTCAGGTCAGAAGCTGGTACGAAAAGTTTGTTCTCATTTCTCTTGTAAAAGAATTCACCTGTTTCAAGTGATTGGATCACAACACCCCATTGTGCATTGCTGAAATTCGGGTCATTGAATAAATCATCCATATCCCGCCAGAATTCGGGTATCGTCGAAAATGAATATTTCGGGATGGTATCCCGCCGTATCTCCTGAGAATATGCAAGAGATCCGAAGGTTAATATGAGTGCAGCGAAGATTGTTATTCTAATTGTCATATTTTTCTGTTACCGACCTTATTTCCGCGTCTGTTAATTTCCGGTATTTACCGTTTCCTATATCTGCTTTTATTCCGGCGTAGCTGGTTCTGTCCAGGGCCAGGACTTTGTATCCCAAAGTTCCAAACATATTTTTAACAAAATGATTTCTTCCTTCTACCGCAGTTACTTTTACATGAGAGAAGTTGGTTTTGCTGACAGCACTGATCCTGATAAATTTTCCTTTTGAACCTTTAAGGTAAATACCCTTAAGAAGCTTCTCCCGGTCATCAGCCAGCAAAGGCCTATCAAGTTTAACTTCATAATCCCTGGGTACTTTATTCCCGGGATGTGTAAGAAGCTGAGAAAAATCACCGTCATTGGTCAGTATTAGTACGCCCGTTGTATCATAATCCAGCCTGCCGACCGGATAAATCCTTTCATTTGTCTTGATCAGATCTACAACGGTCTTCCTGTTTTTTTCATCATTTGTTGTAGTAACCACCCCTGCGGGTTTATTCAGGAGAAAATATAGATGTTTTCTGACCGCAATTTTTTCCCCGTCAAGCAAAATTTCGTCTTTCCCGGGTTCAACCTTGTAAGCGAGGTCAGTTATCGTTCTGGAATTTACTGTTACTCTGCCTTGTAAGATCAATTCTTCGGCTTTACGCCTTGAAGTAATTCCGGTACCTGCAATAAATTTATTCAGTCTCATCATTATCCGACTCATTTCCCGGCGAATCATTTTCAGCTGATTCCTCAAGCATATTCATCATAATTTTTCTCTTCTGTTCAATGAAATCTTCATCCTGCATTATTTCGTCTATCTCTCTCGGTTTTGGAAGATCGCTTATTTTGTTAAGGGCAAAATATTTTAGAAATTCTTCGGTTGTCCCATAAAGAAGAGGTCTGCCAATACTTTCGGCCCGACCGGTAATTGTTATTAATTTTTTTTCAAGCAGAGTATTTAAAATGTAATCAGAATTTACGCCTCTGATTGTTTCTAGTTCAGGTTTGGTAACTGGCTGTTTATATGCAATTATGGCAAGGGTTTCAAGTGCAGCCTGACTAAGACGGCGTTTACTTTTTTCGGATGACATATACCCGATGTATTTGGCGTATTCCTTTAAACTTGCGAACAGGAATCCGTTAGCTATTGCTATAATCCTGAAGGCTAAATTAGCCTCTTCATATTTTTTGTTTAACTCAGAAACACAATTTTCTACATCATTCTGTGTTATCTGAATATCATCACCGTCAATACCTTTTATCGCACGCATTATTTCACCGGCGCTAAGAGGTTCGTCAGATGAAAAGATGAGAGCTTCAATTATTGAATTATAAATTTGTTCCATCAGATCTTCACCAGTACAAAATCATTGAATTGAGGAGATTCTTTTATCCCAATATTACCTGATTTAGTCATTTCCAGAAGTGCAATAAATGTTACTACAATCCTGATCTTATCTTTCATTCCTTCTACAAGTGACAGAAAGTGCAGTTCTCCTGATTCTGAGAGTTTATCCAGAATAAACTGAATCTGTTGATCGATAGTAACATTAACCTTAACCACATTATGGACCGGCACCTCTTTTAGTCCATCTATAACTTTTTTGAACGCCCTTGTCAGATCATAGATTGTAATATTCTTGAGCAGTACATCATACTCCGCCGGTGCTTCTTTTTCATCCGCGGAATAATTGCTTCGAAAATTTAATTTTCTCTGTTCTGATTCGAGCAGAGAAAGCTCTTCAGCCATTTCTTTATAACGTTTATATTCGAGAAGAGCCTGAACCAGTTCAGCTCTCGGATCAATTTCCTCACCTTTTTCGTCAATCTCCCTTGGAAGAAGCATTCTGACCTTAATATGCATTAAAGTAGATGCCATCAGGATAAAATCGCCTGCAATCTCTAAGTCAAGACTTCTGATAAGATTAACATAATCAAGGAATTCTTTAGTGATTCTTGAAATGGGGATGTCGTAGATATTCAATTCATCTCTTTTAATAAAAAAGAGAAGTAAATCCAGCGGTCCTTCAAAATGATCAAGTTTGATTTTATACAAGATCTAACCCAGTTTCATTTTTTCGTGTACTTCCTGCATAGTTTGATGCGCAATTTCTTTACCACGTGTCTCCCCATCATTCAGAATATCAATTACCTCATCAGGATGTTCCTCGTAGTACTTTCTCTTTTCCCTGAATGGTTCAAAGAACTCTGATATCTTAGAACTGCAGTTCATTTTGCAGTCAAAACAACCCAGAGCCCCGGAACGGCATCCGGCATCAATTTCAGGTACTTCGCCGGCATTGAATTTTTTATGATAGGCAAAAACAAGACATATTTCGGGATTACCCGGATCTCCCTTCCTTATTTTCTGCGGGTCTGTAACTGCTTTTTTCATTTTTGCTTTTATAGTATCCGGATCATCTGAAAGTAGTATTGTATTGCCAAGTGATTTACTCATCTTTGCATTACCATCAATTCCCGGAAGTCTGGCAAATCTGGTCAACAAAGGTTCCGGTTCGGGAAATATGGTACCATACTGATTATTGAACTTCCTTGCAATCTCTCTGGAAATCTCAACATGAGGCACCTGATCTTCTCCCACAGGAACATAATTTCCTCTATAAAGAAGAATATCTGCCGCCTGGAGAACAGGGTAACCAAGGTGTCCGAATATTACGGTATCGATCTTTAAATCACGTGCCTGTTCCTTTACAGTTGGATTCCTTTCCAACCGGTTAACTGTAATAAGCATACTGAAAATAAGGTTCAGTTCTGTGTGTTCTTTTATCTGCGACTGCCTGAAAATGGGACTTTTAACGGGATCTAATCCTGAAGCAAGCCAATCAATTAGCATCTCAATTGAATTCTCGTAAACACCTGTGGTATCAAGATTTGTAGTTAATACGTGATAATCAGCTATAAGATGAAAATTCTGGTATTCATCCTGAAGTTTTACCCAATTTTCCAATGCTCCAACATAGTGCCCTATATGAAGCCTTCCGGTAGGGCGCATTCCGCTTAGTATTCGTTTTTTCTGCATTATACAAGGATATTTATTGGAAATATGCCGCTAAAAATAACAATATTGAAGGAAATAAACCTATTATTTATTTACCGTATCAGGAGAGATAGAGGTATGGTTTCCAGTTTTCATCAAGTTTCCCCACAACATGCTTTATAAACATAATATGGCTCGGTTTAAAAGGTCTGCTGGCCAGGTTCATATTTGCTTCTTCCGGTGTCCGGTCGCCCTTTTTATTGTTGCAGACCGTACAGGCACATACAAGATTTTCCCAGGAATCCGTTCCTCCCCTTGCCCTGGGAATAACATGATCAATAGTTAACGGCAGATCGCCACGCCCGCAGTAGGAACATTTATAGGAGTCCCTGCGCAATATATTTTTTCGTGTGAGAACAACTTTTTTGTAAGGAACATTTATGTAGCGGCTGAGCCTTATAACACTGGGCCAGGGATAGATTTTAGTTACAGAATGCAGAGATTTGCGTTTGTCATCGAGGACCAGTTCAGCTTTTCCTATGTAGATAAGAATGATGGCTTTTTTAATATTACAGACTGTGACAGGTTCATAACTTTGATTTAATATAAGAACCTTGGCATTAAGTTTCCCGTTTGTGTGTTTGCCGGATTCGAAGACAACCTCCTACTTAATTTTTCGATCCTGTACGGCATAGTATATTCTGAGGATAAGTCTGATAACCAGAAGAAGGATACTAAAACCAAGAATATAATAATACCATTCAACAGGAATTGTTTTTGTGAGCATCAGAATAAGTAAAATAAATACTATCCCGATCGCCGTGTAACTGAATATTTCAAATTTTTTTCTTCTCAAGTGTACCCGGTTTAAAAATTTAAATAATTACCGTGTAAAATTATATTTACCGGCGTAATAATTCAATTCAGAAATACGATATTTTTTTGCGGCCGTTATTAAAGGTCTTTGTAGATAATTGCCACGCAGGCAACATAATCTCTGGAATGACTCATTGAGATTTTCAGACTTTCTTTTTCCTTAAGGAACCGGTTCAGTTCACCATGCAGAGTTACTACGGGAAGTCCGTTCGGTTCATTTGAGATCTCAATGCTCTGCCAGGTAAGATTCTCGTGCCAGCCCGAGGCAAGTGCTTTATATACAGCCTCCTTTGCAGCAAACCGGGCGGCAAGATGCTGATATTTGTTACTTTTGCTTAAACAGTACTCCAGTTCTTTTTCAGTGAATACTTTTTTTAAAAAATGATCACCATAGTTATCAACACTTTCCTTTATTCTGTCTATTTCTATTATATCGATTCCAACACCTAATATCATAATACAATCCCGGAATAATTACTAAAAGAGGTCGATATTAGCATCAACGTTAATTCCATCACCTTTTAATTGTTCGTTAAGAATCTTAGTTAGTTCTTTTACTTCTTTGAGCGTTCCTGCCAGATCATTATACAGATTTTCATCGTACAAGAATTTCCCCAGGTTGTTTTTACGGGCGGTAGTTTCATCTGCAAGGTTATTAAGCCTGGAAAGCAGAGAATCCGATTTCTGTATAACAATATTTAACCCTGATATGGAACCCTGGATTGATTCTTTATTATTGTGAATGAGTTCTTTTGCATCCTGAGTCAGTTCCACGGTGTTTGCGGCAATTTTACCCAGATTTTCCTGGTTGCGGTCAATAAGTAAATTAAGCTTATGAGTTAAATCTTTAAGGTTTGAGAGCGAAGATTTTATATTCTCATTCAGCTGCCTGTCCGTAAGATAATTATTCAGCGAAGTAAGTGTTACTCTAACATCTTTTATTGTTCCGTTAAGATCTTCCTGCATTTTACCAAGCATCGACATTACCCCGGGGATATCAGCATTGAACTGCCCTTGCTGAACTTTATTATAATCTAACTTTTCGGGTGAATTTCCCGGTGAAATATTTATCTTCTTGCCGCCCATTAAATCGAGCATTGATACTGCAAATTCAGCGTCTTTCCTGAGATCAACATCCGGATCCAGTTTAACACTGACAATAACATCCTCAGATTCAATTTTGAAGTCTTCAACACTACCCTTTCGAACCCCGTTCACAGTTACAGGGTCGCCCAGCTCAAGTCCGGCAACAGTAGGAAATTTAATATCCAGATATTTATCATTAGCAGAAAAAGAAAAATTCTTTGCCCAGCCGAGAACCCAAAGGAAAAGCAGTGTGCCTGCAATTACCATAATCCCAACTTTAATTTCTGTTTTGCTCTGGTCTTTCATTTTTTATTGACTTCAGGTTATTGGAAATTAACTCAAGTTCACTATCAGAAATTACACTATCCGCTGCGGCATTCTGCACCATTTTAATAATCCTGTTTAATTCCTTATCTGCCGGTATATTTTGAATTTTTATATTTTCCAGGAACGTTTTTAACGAATCCTTCAACTCGTTTTTCTCAGGTGTATTTTTAACATAAGCAAAACTCTGATCCCAGTCGTTCAAAAAAACTTCCGTTAACATTTTTTTGCCGTTGTTGAATAATAAACCTGATTTATGCTGTATAATATACGCAATAGCCGCAACTATAATTGTTAGTACTATAATTGATTTTATAAAGCAGCCTGGTTTCATCACGCTTATTCGGACGATTCTTTTTCAATCAGTACCTTCATAATCCTTTTTTTAAGGACTTCTTTTACTGTAAACTTATGGTTTTCCAATTCAAATGAGTAGCCCTCTTTAGGAATATGTCCCGCATAGTTCAGAACAAGTCCGGCAACTGTTTCATAATCCTCATTTTCCGGTTTGATATTAGTATTCAGGAGTTCATTCAGATCATCGATTGAAAGTTTTCCCAGCACCATAAAACTGCGGGCATTTATTTTGCTAACCGGGTTCTCTTCCTTATCGTATTCATCCCTGATTTCGCCTATAATCTCTTCAATAATATCCTCAAGGGTAATGAGTCCGGCCGTACCGCCGTATTCATCCACGACAATTGATATATGCATTTTCTTTTCCTGGAGCTCCTGCATCAGCGTACTAATCAGCTTTGTCCTCGGAATAAACAAAGCCTTGCGTGCGATCTTTTCGGGTGAAAACTGTCTGCGCAGATCTTCGTTCTGAATATAAGGCAGAAGATCTTTCGCATATACAACACCGATAATATCATCCAGTCCGTTCCTGTATAACGGCAGTCTGCTGTGACCTGAATTTGAAATGATCTGCAGAAGTTCATTAAAATCAGTTTCGGATGAAACAGCTACCATATCAACACGGGGAGTCATTACCTCATGAACAGCCACAGTTCGGAAACTTACAATGCTGCTGATCAATCCATGCTCTTCCTCTATAATTGTTCCCCTCTCGTGACTCAGGTTTGCAAGCTCGGCCAGTTCTTCAGGCAGAATTGCCGACTTTGATTTATCAAAATGCATCCGCGAGACCGACGATTTTATGATTTCTGTAAGGGTTTCGGCAACAGGATAGAGGAGTACATTTATCCAGTAAAGGGGTATACATACAATGCGTGAAAATGTAAGAGGATTTTTATTCGCCCAGACTTTAGGAGTTAGTTCACCGAAAAGGACAATTAATATTGTTAACAGAACAATTTGAACTGTAAGAGCAAGATCTCTAGGATAGTCAAATAATACCGCGGCCTTCAGTGTAAGCATCACTGCTATTATTGAAGCAGCCACATTCACTACTGTGTTCCCTATAAGGATAGTTACAAGAAGCCTTCTGGGGTGTTCGAGCAAAAGCAGCAGGTATCTGCCGGTAATGGGACTTCCGGCGAGATTGTTTTTTAACTTTCTCCTGTCCAGCGAAAAAAGAGCGACTTCAGAACCTGAAAAAAAAGCCGAAAGTATAAAAAGTATTAAGAGAAAAATGAGCTTGATTTGCCAGCCAACGTCCAATAATTAATTCATTCCTGCATTGTTATACAATCTTATTAAAAAGGTAGATCATTGTTATCATCTGTCTCAACGGACGGTTCTGAAGGAGAAGACTCGTTACTACCACCAAATGAGCTATCTCCCGTCCCATCCAGCGGGATCAGTTTTTCAGAAATAACATCTGTAAAATATCTTTTAATGCCTTCTTTATCTGTATAATCCCTCTTGGATATCCGTCCCTCAACATAAAATTTCTTTCCTTTTTTCAGGTTTTCCTTAAAAAAGTCTGACAGGTTAAAACAGGTAACATTGTGCCAGGTTGTTTCATCCACCCAGTTGCCATCTTTACCTTTATACCTGTAATTAGTAGCAAGAGTAAAACTTGTTACAGAAACATTATTCGTAGTAAACCTGGTTTCACAATCTTTTCCCAGATGTCCAATAAGCATTACTTTATTTAACGAAAATGCCATTAATACTAACTCCCGTTTTTTTTGATTTCAAGTTCGAATTTAATAATTGTTTTTAAATAATACTATTTCCCCAAAATTTCAGCACTTTTATTTATTTGCAAGAGACGTTCAGTATTTCTCTCCCGACCCGAATTTTATACATACGGGCCGGGATCGAAATTACTTAAACCCTTTAGAGATAACCATTTAAGTTTATTTATAAATTGTCAGTATCCATGCATCCCTGAATTTTTCTTTTTTCCAGAGATCATTTCGTACGGCTTCTGCCTCTGTCCTTGATGTGTAATAATGCGAAAGCTGAACAACATAAAGGTTATTCTGCCTGCTGAACGAAGTTTTGACATCAAAAGGGAGAAGTTGTTTACTCTCTTCAGCAAACCTTTGGGCCCTGTCTTTCGTTGTAAATGCCCCGATCTGAACAACATAATATGTCATACCCATATCAGGATATTCAAGAGCCGGTATTTCTTCGCCTTCAGAACCAGGTGCTGAATCGAAGACATAAACACTATCCTTACCGGTATCTGTATCCTGTACCTGCTGGGAAGTTGAACATCCGCCTAAATAGATCAGGGATAAAATGATCATCAACATTTTTATTGTCTTCATAACATTCTCGCTAATTCTGTCATAAACTTAATTCATACTAAAAATTAATGTTTTTAGGGAAATTAATAATTTTACCCATGCCGCCATGTATGACCAGGCTTCCCGGAATATTGGCAACATCTACCAGCGGCACATTTGCATTAAAATTACTATTGATAGACTTAATAAATTCATTTGCAATCAGCGCCTGGCCCTGATATGTTGGATGTATACCATCCAGAGAGATGAGATTTCCGGTCACGTAGGTTGTTTTAAACGGAATACCATCAATAACTGTCCCTCCTGTTGCTTCGGACTCTTTAATTTGCTTGAAGAAACTATACAGGTCAACAAGAGCAAAACCTTTTGCCCTTGCGACATTGCTTATGGCACTGTTGTATCCGGCGACTGCAGCGTTTAAATTCGAGAATTCAGTTTGGTCAAGTATGTACTGATTCGGTAATGGAGCCTGAGGTGAAAACCCAATTCCAGTCGGATTACCGCTTGCATCGTAGAGGACTGATAGAGCAGTCAGCAGAACGTAATTTTTAGTTAAATCCATCGCTACAGTATCACCCGTAGAGGATACTCCGTAAATCGCAGAAACTCCTCCCATTAATAATTGGCCGCCAACGGTTTCCAGGAAAGCTCTGTCCATATCTTCAGGAATAGTACCAATGGCAACTTTGCAGCCAAGACTCGCGATACTGTCTGCAATCTGATTCAGCATGAATGTAAAGTTCTGTACCGGTGTAAATGGTATTAAGCCACCGCTCGAGGCATATATCAGTGCATCATTGCTACCGATCCACAATGTAAGAAAAGTCGGGTGCATTGCTTTAGCCTGCTGGAACTGGGTCCCCTGACCTCTTAATACCAGATCAAAAAACGGAATTGGCTGACCCACAATCGGAAGCAGTGAATAATAGCAAGTTGTGGCGCTTGTTGCATTTAGTACATCATATACATATGCAGAAGGAATACCCAGGTTATTATACAGTCCATTGTAATTAGAGTTCAAAGGACTGCCTGTAGCAGTATTTGTTGTTGTAGCAAAAGGACTTACAGAAGCAACTTCCAGTCTTCCTCCGGTAAGACTTAAACCGGGATCAGAAACCAGCGGCTGCACAAATTGGGTCCCGACCTGTTTTGCGATCAGATTACCATAAGAATATTCCTGAGCACTCTCATATAAAGCACTAGACTGATATCCTGCTGTGAGGCTGTTACCTATCGTAACGAACCTTGTAAAGTCAGCTCCTCCGTTAACGGGTTGAGGCCCGGTCAGATCAGTTCTCTCTTTACAGCCGAAGAACATCAACAAGGGCAGGAGGATGAGAAGCAGTATTTTATAATAATTTTTCATTTTATATCCTTCTCTTTTAAAATCCATATGATAAACTAATTGCTCCGATATTGGCGCTGGAATTATACGTACCGTTAAAGTATTCGACAGAATTATCAACGGTGAGCTGGCTGGCAAAAATATGGAGGTAAGAAGCACTTATACCAAAATTATCAACAACCTTCACATTAAATCCAATACTTAAGCCGAACCTGTTGGCATCCGGCAGTGAAGGATTCAGGTATTCCGGTTTTACCGGGTTTTTATCAAAGTATATACCGGCCAGGACATCAAACTGTTTACTCAGCGCAATCTCGCTTCCTAATCTTACTATGTATGAATCATCATACAGTCTTGGACTAGCAAGATCGGGAAAATTCGGATTAGCAAAATCTACTGCGAGTGTATCGTAGCTTGACCATCCTACATACTGGAAGTCAGCACTGAATTTAAGTTCAGGGAGAACATCATAAGCAACACCGAAAGCAAGGTTGAACGGAGTGGTCAATTTTGCGGTAATATCACCGTTCGGCAGCCGGCTTTCAAGCTGTGACTGACTTGTCGTTGAGGTTGCGGTTCCCTTAAAGTCAAATTTTATCTGACTGTGGAAAGAAACACCGAAAGAAAGTGTTTCAAGTGGTTTATACATTAAACCTAAATTGTATCCATATGCCGCATTATCGTCTCCCTTCAATTGAACGAAAGCATCACCCTCAAAAGGAGCCTGTGAATTTTTCCTCGTTATTTCAACATTAGAAAAACTATAAACAAATGCTGCACTAACTGACAAGCCGTCTGTTATTTGGTAAGCAACAACTGGAGAAACAGTGAATACCATAAGTTCAGTTTTTAGTGCAAGGTATTTTCCAACCCAGTCATCTGCCCATTGGGTACCAAGGCCAAACGGAACTGTAAATCCTAATCCCACTGCCCAATCTTTATTTATCTTGTACGAACCGAAAAAATGAGGAGGATAAAAAACCTGTTCATCCGTCTTGTATTCGGTTATCTGAGGACTGATACCCCGGAATGTTGATGCGGGTGAAATCAAAGTACCCCCAAGGATAAAATTAAATCCCGATAGCTGAGTCAAACCGGCACCATTCCAGTAAATCGCCGTCGGATCATCAGCAACGGCCGTAAACGCCCCGCCCATTCCCATTGCTTTTGCTCCGTGCTCATTTAACTGGAACCCTCCTGCGAAGGCCTGGCTGTAACACAGGAAGATCATGAATAGAAAGCTGCTTATTGTTTTCAAGGTTCCACCTATTATTAGTTAGTATGTTTCTGGTAAGCCTATATATTATTCAACAGTAAAAAGAATTGCTCCCTTGTCCACCGGGGTGTTCTCCGTAACCTTCACTTCTTTAATAGAGCCGGAAAAGGGGGATTTTATATCATTTTCCATTTTCATCGCCTCTAAAATAATTATAGATTCTCCTTTTTCCACATTTTCCCCGACATTTTTTTTAACTTTTAGTATCATTCCGGGCATCGGAGCTTTTACTTCCATTTTGTGGTTGAACTCAGATGACTGTTCGATCAGACTTGATGCCCGTTCCTGAAGTCCCGTTCTTACAGTAACATCAATTACTTTTCCGTTTATGAAAACCGAGTATTGGTCAGTATCTTTTCTTTTTGCAGATATCTCATATATCTTGTTTGCTATTCTCAATACAAAATCGTTTTTGCCAATCTCAATAACTTCATAGTGATATTTTTTATCACCCAGAGAAACTTCAGAATTTTCACTAATTCCTACAGTGGTTTTTCTATTCCCGAATGTAACTACAAATTCATTCATTAAGCTGATTTATCCATTTATTGATGTTTGACATTTTTGCTGAGCGGCCGTTATTTGAAGCGCTGTTCCTGTTCTTAAGCCATGCTGTAAATATTGAAACCGCTTCCACAATGTCTTCATTTTCTTCAGTTGAAAACCTGAATTCCTTTTCAAGAAAATTTATATCAAAATCTCCGTTGATGAATTTAGGATGACTAAAAATTTCCTTGAGGAATGATATATTAGATATTACACCGAATATTTTATACTCACTCAGAGCCCTTTTCATCCTTTCAATTGCACTATTCCTGTCTTTAGCCCAGCAGACAAGCTTTGCAACAAGAGGATCGTAGTAAATTGAAATTTCCGATCCTCTGCCAAATCCTTCGTCTACCCTGACTCCGGGACCTGAAGGTGATAGATACTCATCCAGCCGACCTGTTGAAGGAAGGAAATTATTATCCGGATCTTCAGCATAAATTCTGCTTTCAAGAGCGTGTCCGCTTATTCTTAGATCCTCCTGGTTAAATGAAAGAGGTTTTCCGTCAGCTATGGAGATCTGTTCCTTTACCAGGTCTATTCCGCTTATCAGTTCTGTTACCGGATGTTCAACCTGCAGTCTCGTGTTCATCTCCAGGAAGTAGAACGATTTATTACGGTCCATCAGGAATTCAACAGTACCTGCGTTGTAATATTCGCATGCTTTTGCAGCATTTATCGCAGCTGTGGTTATCTTTTCCCGCGTTTCCGGATCAACAAAGGATGACGGTGCCTCTTCTATGATTTTCTGGTGTCTTCTCTGGATTGAACACTCCCTCTCAAAAAGATGCGCATAATTTCCATGTTTATCCGCAATTACCTGGACTTCTATATGTTTCGGATTCTCAATAAACTTCTCAATATATATTGAGTCATCGCCAAATGCTTTGAGTGCTTCCCGTTGAGTTGATTCAAAAGCAGATTCAAATTCTATAGACGAATTTATCCGTCTCATACCTTTTCCGCCGCCTCCTGCAGAAGCTTTAAGGAGGACCGGGTAAGTTATATCTTCAGCTATTTTTATTCCTTCTTTAACCGAGTTTATTGCTTCAGTTGTTCCCGGAACGATCGGTACCTTATTCTTCTGCATTATCTGCCTGGCGGCAGTTTTGCTGCCCATTAAACCTACAGAAGCAGATGAAGGACCGATAAATATTATTCCCGCGTCTTCAACCATTTTAATAAAATCTGCATTCTCAGAAAAGAAACCATAACCGGGATGGATTGCATCAGCACCGGCTTTTACAGCTGTATCAATTATTTTTTGCTTATTGAGATAAGATTCGGACGATTGAGCAGCTCCGATATGATATGATTCATCTGCAAGCCGGGTGTGGAGAGAAGTCTTATCGGCATCAGAATAAACAGCGGCCGAGACTATGCCCAATTCCTTGCAGGCTCTAATGATCCTTACTGCAATTTCTCCCCTGTTGGCAATCAGTATTTTTTTAATCAAAATAGTACCTACTTAAATTCAGCAATTGTAATACCATCACCACCGTTTTCAATGGGAGCGAAGTGAAACGAATTTATATTATCATAATTTTTCAAAAGACGTTGAACCATTTCCTTTAATGCACCTGTTCCTTTACCATGGAGAATCTCTACATGGTCAAGACCAGAAGAGTAAGCTCCGTCAAGGAATCTGATCACCTCAAACTCAGCCTGGTCGGCCCTCTCACCACGGATATCAATTCTAACCTGCTGTCCGGAAGTGTCAAATGAGTAAGAACTGTAATTACTTTCTTCTTTCTTTTCCTTTTTCGCAGGAATGAGTTCATCAGTATTTATCTTCATTTTCAGATTACCGCTGAGGATAGTGGCCTTCTTTTTATTCTGTGAAATATCCAGAATCTTTCCTTTTGTGTTCGTATTTCGAACAGCCACAAAATCTCCAGGTATAAAATCAAATTTTTCTTCTTTTTTATCAACTGTTTCAGTAAATAATTCTTTATTTCTTTCCTTGAGCTCCTTAACGATCTGCTGCGAAGATTTGATTATATCTTTTCGTGCATTCGATTCTTTAAGAGATTTAATCACCTCTTCAATTTTCCTGTTTACCCCTTTAAGATAATTGTCTGCTTCGAGCTTAGCATGTTTCAGGATCTCTTTTTTCTCGCTGTTAAGCTGATCAATATTCTTTTTGTAAAGATTTGAAAGACCTGTAAGTCTAGTATTTTCGATTTCTGAATTCTTAAGCTTTTCCTCAAGTTCACGGGATTTTGTCTCTATGTCTACCAGGAACTTCTCTATATTATGTTTTCCCGAATCGAGGTTCTCTTTCGCTATACTGAGAAATTCCTCATCAAATCCGATCCTCTTTGCTATTTCAAAGGCATAGCTGGATCCGGGAATTCCCTGTTTGAAGGTATAAGTAGGTCTCAGGTTCCTTGTATCGAATTCCATAGCCGCGTTCTGAAATCCCGGTATATCATTGGCAAAGAGTTTAAGACTGCCATGGTGTGTCGACGCAAGTACAACCGAACCTTTGTTCTTCAGCATGAGCAGCACTGCAGAAGCCAGTGCAGAACCTTCGGCCGGATCAGTACCGGTACCTATTTCGTCCAGCAGAACCAGTGACCTGGCTGTAGCTTTCATCAAAATATCTTTGATGTTTGAAAGGTGTGAACTGAAAGTAGATAAGTCATCTTCAATCGACTGTTCATCACCTATGTCGACAAGGATTTTATCAAAGAAATGAAAATTTGAATCCGGATCAGCCGGAATGTGGATCCCTGACATAACCATCAATGAAAGTATCCCTATAGTTTTAAGGACAACAGTTTTTCCGCCGGCATTCGGACCTGTAATTATTATCAGTTTCTGATCATTTACCGAAAGATTAAGCGGTACAGTCTCTTCTCTTCCCAGTCTTTTTAGAAGTATTGGATGTCTGCCGCGGGATATAGTGAAAGGTTTATCATTATCCATTTCAGGGAAGGATCCAATTACTTCAATTGAATACCTCGCTCTGGCGAATATAGAATCGATCTCAGCTATGGTCTCCATAGCGGTTTTCAGGCTGACGCTTTCCTTGCCGATCAGCTTAGTAATTTCTTTAAGAAGACGCTCTATCTCCCTTCTCTCAGCAAAGGATAGAGAGATAATGTCATTGTTAAGTTCAAGTGTTTCTTCCGGTTCGATATAAACCGTCTGACCGGTGGAAGATTCAGAGTGTATAAAACCTTTTATATGACGTTTATGCTCCGCTTTAACGGGGATTACTATTCTGCCGTCCCTGAGAGTAAGATAATCCTCGCGCACAATATCATTTTCAGCAAGGGATTTGACCAAACGGTTAACCGATCTTACAAGTTCGTCGCGTTTACTGTTAATATCCTTCTTTATTCCTGCCAGTTTTGGACTGGCATTATCCTTAACCTCACCATTCTCATTAATGATTTTTGAGATATGATGTTCAAAAAGTTTATCGACGAATAATGTCCCTGATAATTTATGAAGATCCGGTGCAATATCAGAATGGTTCTTAAGAAACTGAAAAAGGTTTCTTGAAACTTCTGCCAGCCGGAGTATTTCAAGTATCTTTTTGCTGTCAAGCACCGCTCCCTCGATACGGCTTTGTGATAAAGAGTTATCAAGATCGGGTATATATTCGAATGGCGGCGCATTTCGTGAAATGAGAATTTCTTTAGCCTCGTTTACATAATCACCTTCTATCCTGATCAGGTTAATATTAGCGAGAGGCTTAAGTTCAGAAACTTTTAATTTACCCTTTTCGGTTGTCGAATATTTTGCGACGAACTGAAGTACTTTCTGAAATTCCAGTTTGTCGGGAACCTGATGGTCAATCATTTAACGTGTCTTTGTCATTTAAATAATCTAAAGTATCTTTTTCATTTATGTACTCTTTAATTCTCTTTCTGGCATCCGGCGTATAATCGCTGATCAGTTCTATCGTTCCGGGGATTATTCCGTAAACAGAGGCATAAACAAGTGAATCCTTTTTAGCTTTTTCCGACGGAACGTTGAATACATTTAAAATATAAAGTGCTGCACTCAAAAAAAATAGTATCTGGATCATTCCCACGATACCGCCGATAAGCTGATTAACCAGGTTGTTAACTTTATCAAAAGGATGGATCACCCGTTTAAGGATTGCAAAAAGGACTATGGTTCCTATAAATATTACTGCCCCGGCAATAAGCTCGGAAAGATAATATTCGATCCCCAGTACAGCTTCCATATATATACCGAGACCGGATGCATAATTTATCGCAAGAATTACAGCCAGTATAAATCCGGTAAAGCCAATAAGTTTTCTTACAAATCCATCTTTGTAACCAAGGATGAATCCAATAAGTGCAATGATTATTATTACTGCATCAACAAGATTCAATTACTTACCCAGGTACTCTTCAACAACCGACCGGACTTCTTTTCCATCCGCTTTTCCTTTAAGTTCTTTCATCGCCGCCGGCATCAGTTTAGTGAAATCTTCTTTTGTCTCTGCATTAATTTCTTTAGCTATCCGGGTTACCTCATTTTTTATCTCATCTATCGAAAGCTGTTTAGGAAGGTACTCCTGTAAAATTTCCAGTTCCTTCTCTTCTTTTGCTGCAAGGTCTTCCCTGCCGGCATTCCTGAACTGCTCAATTGAATCTTTCCGTTTTTTGGCTGCACCGGTAAGAAGTTTAATTTCTTCTTCGGAATTAAGCTCTTTACCGCTTCCGCTTTTTTCAAATTCCAGTATCAGTGCTCTGATAGAGCGAATAGTCTCGGTTCTCAGCTTATCACCGGACTTCATTGCATTTTTAAGATCCTGGTTAATTCTTTCAGTTAAATTCATTGCCGCCTCTAAAATTAAAAAAAGGCAGGTAGTTATGTAAACCAGCCTGCCTCAAACCAAATCATTAATAATCAGGAAATTCAGATCTTGATATTCGCCGAATAGTTAATTCTTAAACAGTATGCCTTTCGGAGTTCCTGCTGAATATCGGTAACAAGTCCCATATCCGTTCCTTGATCTATCCTCAGTGAAACAATAACATTCGGTAATGCCTGTCTTTTAGCATACATAATAGGTTCAACTTGACTAAGCTTAACTATACTGTCATTTATCTGAATTCTTCCGCTCTTTCCTACCCAGATATACGAGATAAGACGTTTATTCTCAATTTTCTCAATTGCTTTTGCTTCAGGTAACTTGAAATCTACCAGTACATCCACTTCTCTAAGGGTTGTTGTAACCATAAAGAAAAGCAGCAGCATAAAAACAATATCCGGCATTGACGCGGTTGGAATTTCCTGTTTTGTATTGGCTCTTCTTTTTTCAAATTTCATTATTCAAACCTTAACTTTTTATTGTTTTACAGATTCAGGTTCCGCAAGCGATATAATAATAGGGATCTTTTCTTTTACAACGTCCTGCTGCTCCGGAACAAGATCATCAAATTTTTTCCCATAATGCTGGTTGGAATATTCATTTCTGACTTCAAAATAAGCCTGCTTAACCTGATCCAAAGCCTGGATATAGGTATTGTACCTGGTCTTTCTGTCCGTTTTTACCGAAACAATTAGCTTTTTATTAGAAGGAAGATCAATCTTGGAAATTATTCTCGGCTTCAAATTATTCTTTATCTGATAAATTGGTACCGGATTCCCATCCACCAGCACGTCACCATTTTCATTTATCAGAATGGCCGCCATCCTGGTTTTATCAACCTTAACATTCTCAGGATTTTCAACATACTCAGGTAAGGTCAAACCAATACCTGTATCAACATCTATAACTGTAGCAACAAGAAAGAAAAGCAGCAGCAGGAATGCGATGTCAGCCATCGAACTTGTCGGTATAGTGGCTTCCGCCATTTTTCGTTTTTTTAACATTGCTGATTACTTTTTATAATTAATTATACAATACTTTCAGGGAAACGTAATCGCTCCTTAAACTTTACCTTTTGCTTTAAGGTCATATAAAGCATCAATAAGCTCAACGGAACTTTCTTCCATATCACCCACGAGCCTGTCAATCCTTGAAATAAAGTAATTATAAAAAACCTGCAAGATCATAGCAACCACAAGACCAAACAGCGTTGTTAAAAGAGCAACCGAAATACCTTCAGCAACAATTGCCGGAGAGATCTGTGCAGCTTCTTTAATAGCATCAAATGCCTGGATCATACCCTGAACAGTTCCGGTAAAACCGAGCATGGGTGCAATTGTAATGAATGTTGAAATCCATATCATTCCTCTTTCAAGGAAGCTCATTTCGATTCCGCCGTAAGCAATGATAGCTTTTTCAGCAGCTTCAAGGCCTTCGTCTGCTCTGAGTAATCCGGCATGGAAAACAGAAGCAACAGGACCTCTCGTGTTTCCACAGACTTCTTTAGCCCTTTCAACACCACCTTCGTCAAGTGCTCTTCTTACCTTTACAATAAAATCTTTGGTATTTACTTTGGCTCTAGAGAGGGTCCAGAATCTTTCAAATGAAAATGCTAGTCCAAGTACAAGACATACAAGGATCGGCCACATAAAGCCGCCGCCGGCTTCAAATTTTTCAGTTAACCAGTTTAAAGCACTCTGATTTTGATTAGCCTGCGCAATCACATTAATCATTGCCGAGATAATCCCAATAAAGTCCATATAAAGTAACCTCCTAATAAATTAAAAAATGATCTTTCGAGGAGAGATAGGCTCCAATAAATTTCTTAAAAAGACCTCGTTACAATAACTATTTCGAAAAACAAAGTCAATAAATATTTAGGCAGTAAATTTAACTAAAATTCCTGATTAAAGCCTAGAAACGAACATTAAATCTTGATGTCAGCATCAATATATTTCCAGATACTATATTGAAATTCTCGAAGATACTATGTGCAAAACTACCGATTTCCTCCGGTTTTATCCATTCACTGTAGTCTGTGTTCTTCATCCAGTCCCTGTTTGCAGGCGTATCGATGATGTATGGTGCAATTGCATTTGCACTAAGATTTATTGCTTTTCCCTCGAGGGACAGCGTCTTAACCAGGTGAATCAGGGCGCTCTTTGATGTTCCGTAAGCTCCTTTTCCGGCTTCGGGATTAACCCCGGTCTCCGCTGCAGTGAAACAGATTGAACCTCCGGCCGATCTTTCAACCAGCTTCGAGAAGTATTTTGCGATATGAAAATTAGCTTTGAGGTTCATATCTATCATTTTGTTCCATTCATCCTCTTCCGTATCCATAATGTTTTTCCCCCCGGCAAATCCTCCGACGGTACTATAGAGAAAGAACAGCTTCTCTTTCGATGGTTCAATTTTGTTAAATGCATCGGCAACATTTTTTTCAACCGAAAGATCTTTGATATTTATTTTTACAGCTGAATCAGTGACATTTTTTTCTTCGATATTGAAATCGAATAAATACGTTTTATCATAATTCTTATTCAGCATAGAGGCTGTCACGCCCCTGCCAAGAGCTCCATTGGCTCCAAAGATTAATACTTCTCTTTTCATTTTTTATCCTCGTTCCGGTTCATAATAAACTTTGCGGTTACCGGAAGATGGTCGCTGTAACCTCCCAGGTACCTGTTTCCGCCGTATGTTGGGAACGGAGAACCCGCATATCTCCCGGTTTGTTCTACTATAAAATCAGGTTTATATATTTTAAACGATCCGCATTCATAGTGAAATTTGTTCCCCGTAAGTATTTCATCTGATACGATTATCTGATCGAGCATGTTCCAATCGTTCCTGTATTTATAAGTCCCAAGACCTTTATTATATTGTTCGTATGCCAGATTGTATAAATCATCTCCCGCACTTTCTTTAAAATCGCCTTGCATGGTATCGCAAAGTACGGGCTGAGCCTTTAACGTGTTCAAAATTGAATTATTTGTCGGTTCGTCGTTAAAATCACCCATGATTATGATGAATGATTCCGGATTCTGCAATAATATCTTATTAATATGTTTCTTTAATACTTCTGCTGCTGTAATCCTGTTAACTTCAGATTGCTGCTCCCCTCCTCTTCTGCTGGGCCAGTGATTTACAAATATATGAAGGGTATCATTATCAGGACCAAGCAGAGTTACACCCAAAATTAGTCTTGTTGGATAACCATCCGGAAGATGAATGGTATCCCCTGTGACGGAGAGCAGATGAAACAGGTTATTTCTGTAAATCAGACCGTTATCTATTCCCCGGTTATCAGGAGATTCAAGGTATGCCGTTGAGTAATTCATCTCAGGGAGGAATTTACTTATCATACTGTCGAGCAAAGCTTTGTGTTCAACTTCAACAACACCGAGGATATCCGGTCCCCTTTCTTCATTCATTGAACGGATCACCCGTGAAAGATTGTAAAGCTTCTTCTCAAGTTTTTCATTATCCCAGTGCTTTATACTGTCAGGAAGAAACTCCTCGTCATTTTTCAAAGTATCATTAACGGTATCAAAAAGATTTTCAAGGTTCCAGGAGGCCGCAAACAGCGTGTCCTTTATGCTTTCCTGTGCATAAGCGTTTAAAGAGGTGAATAATATTGTCAAAAGAACTGCGAGTGTTTTCATAGTTTTAAGAAAATAATGAAGTTTATAATTCGAGCCTTGTGGTTACGCCATGCAGTTTATTGTACTGCAGTTTGTAAAATGCTACAAAGTTCGGTGCAAGTTTCTTTAATGTTGCAAATATTTTCAGCCAGATCTTACTGGTAACTATATCTTCAGAACCGTAAAATATAACTTTTTCGGTTATCCCGTTTGCTTTTAAAAGATGGGGTATATCAACGAATTCCATATAACCAGTTTCTATTATGATACCCGAGAGTCCATGTGCAAGGTTATCAACCTTTCTGAAGGATGTACCGTAAGGAGAATCTGTAGTCTGAATAGAAACAAGGACGTTCTTTTCGTAAATAATGTTCCCCCTGATAATACAGTGAACAATATAAGGAGGGACATTATTCAGATCCTTAGTAAAGAACAGAGCTGTGCCGTTAATATTGTTGCCAAGCCGGTAGATCTGTTCATAGCTTTCTTTAAACACATCGAAAGGAAGCGGCCTGAATGAACGGTACATAGCTTTGTGTCCCGATGACCATAACTGTATTACAAAGAACGGTATTAGTGCTACTACGATCGACCAGTATCCGCCATGAGGTAATTTGTTCATTACTGCAACCAGGAAAAGAAGGTCTACTACGAATACCAGGGCAGCAATACCCATCTTGGCTTTTTTACTTTCAATCTTAAATATCCAGATCATAAACATAGCGCTGATGGTCATTGTTGCGGTTACAGCCAGTCCGTATGCGGCTGCCAGGTTATCAGATTTCCGGAAGAAAAAGATCATAAACAATACAGCAATAAGCAGTATCCAGTTGACCACGCCGATATATATCTGCGATTTAAGGTGTGTTGATGTATACTTTACTTTCATCAAAGGAAAAATCCTGGTGGTTATCCCCTGGTAAACAAGACTCATAACGGCGCTTATCATTGCCTGGGATGCAATAATAGTGGCCATCAGTGTAAGTATAAGAAAAGGAACATAAAAGATTTCAGAGATCGACCTGATCATACCGAAAAGAACAAAACTTGTATCCTGAGAGGAAAGAAGATAAGCTCCCTGCCCGAAATAGTTTATGACAAGAGCGAAAAAGACGAAGTACCATGCGTGCCTGATTGGCTGACTGCCCAGATGTCCCATATCAGCATAAAGCGCTTCACCTCCTGTAGCACACAAAATTACTTCGCTGAGTACGAAGAAACCGGTCCATCCATTGTGAAGCATGAATTCTACTGCATAATGAGGACTAACGGCAGCAAGTACCCCCGGCATTTGAACCAGTGAATAAATTCCCGAGAGAAGTAAAGCTGAAAACCATACTATCATTATTGGTCCAAAGGAAGATGATACTCTGTCGGTCCCACGGGATTGAAAAGCGAAAAGCAGGATTGTAATAATAGAGGTAATAATGATGATTGTACTTACGCTTATATGTCCAATAGAAGGAATGAGCTGTAATCCTTCAACGGCGGAAAGAATACTTATTGCAGGAGTAATAGCACCGTCGCCCATTAAAAGAGAAACGCCCACAAATCCAAGGAATGAAGCAAAAGCTGCTCTTCTTCCGGTTTTTACATTCTTGGCAAGGATCTCCTTAAGTACAATAATGCCCCCTTCACCTTTTATACTGAGACTCATAGCCAGCCAGGCATACTCAACAGTTACAAGTATTATAAGCGACCAGAAAATGAGCGAAAGAGCGCCCATCAGGTTGCGGTAGGTTGGAGAGGTAAGCGTGAAAATTACAGTTAGTGTATATATAGGGCTGGTTCCGATGTCACCGAAAACCAGTCCCATTGCTTTAACAATGTCCTTGAAAGAAGAGAATTTAAAGTTGCTTTTAGCCATCAATAACGCACGTAATTCCTAAATTCGAATATAAGAATAAAATAGTTTCCGTAAAGTTATTCAGGTCTTTTTATAAGATTACAAATGATCTTACGAAAGATAATACTTGATCAGACAAATTAAAATTTGGGATCGGTGGTGTTTTGTACCTTCTTCCGGCAGCTTTAATATTTTAGACATTGCAGCTTATATAACCTGCACCAGCCGGAAAATATCAGGATGCGGCTGCTTCTGCAGGCATAACACGACCTCCTCTGAATAACAGCCATAGAGTAAGATAGAGTTCACCCACAATTCCGGGAATGGCAACAATCATCATAAAGATTGTCTTGTATTCCTCATAATCCCTTAACAGAAAATGGGCAAAGCTGTCTGTAATATAACCCAGCCCGGAAAGCATCAGCAGGATTCCCAGAATTTTAGGTGCAAATCCTGAATCTGTAAATCATATAACTCAACATTAAAAGATGAATTCCAAAAAATACCAGGGCAAGCAGGAAACCGTAATTATGTCCATCAAGGAAAAATAAGGCCAGAGCATTTACCTGAGCGGTATTAAAAACGCTTAGAAAATTCCCGCCATTTAGGAGAATGACCGCAAATAATAAATTGAGCTGTGTTATCCCGAAGATCGATATATAAATAAGTCTGAACCAGGCAGTCAGCAGCGAATAACTTTTATTCACAGGCTTCAGGAATTCATACAATGCCCAGGCAATAACAATATCGATTATCAATACAACCAGCCAGCTTATGAGTCCGCTCCGGAATAACATCTCATTGTTTGCAATATTGCCTGCCGTAACCTCCGGATTTCCCGGAACTATGAGGCTGCCGAAAACAAAAAAATTGGTAACTAATCCAAGGATGAAAATTATTAAGTAACTCCAGCCTGCTATTACGGCCGCTCTTCTTTGTGTTAATTCTGGAATAATATTATTCATCTCAAGTTCTCCTCAAAATTATTTAAGTACCTGGTTTATAAAATGAATACAGTGTTCTCCTGAAACCTCTTTCCCGGATAGGTTTAACCTGATTATATAAAAAGATCTCAAAAAGGCAGCCGCCTGGCTGTCCTGAATTTTAAGAAAGCTGTATTTATTTGTTTAAAGTAAGATCTGCACTGTCTGCTTCTAACATAAAATAAATGACTTAAACAGGCAACTGAGTTTGCCAGGATTCCGCGTTTTTATCCGTTTTTTCTATTGTATATCAGGCATTTGAAAACGTTCTGAAAACGTTCTGAAAACAATCTGAAAACGTTCTGAAAACGTTGTGAAAACGTTGTACTTACTTTCCCGAATAGAACAAATTAAAGGCTCTACCATAATCTTAATGAGAAGATCATTTCTGCAGATTTATCGCCTTTTCACCCTGGCTCTATAAAAAAGACCCTTTTTTATTGAATTTGATGTAAAGACACTTATTTTTATTTTTGTTAATAACAGTGACATTCTCCCTGAACAGCACCTCAGAACTTAACCGATGAGAAAATATGAGTAAAAAGTTTGTAATTATTGATGCTATGGCTTTAGCATATAAGGCCTACTTCGTATTCATCAATCGTCCCCTGGTCTCAACAAAAGGTGAACCTACCTCGGCTGTTTTTGGCTTCCTGAACCAGCTTATGAAGATACTGGAGGATACGAAACCCGATTACCTGGCCGTGGCATTTGACTCAAAGGAAAAGACTTTTCGCCATGAAAGATATGAAGGCTATAAAGCATCGAGAGCAGAGATGCCCGAGGACATGGTACCACAGATCGGGAGAATCAAAGAGATAATTACTGCTATGAATATCCCGCTTTATATAAAGCCCGGTTATGAAGCGGACGATATTATCGGTACAGCCGTATGCAAAGCTGAAGAAAAAGGGCTGGAGTCATTTGTCATAACCCCCGATAAGGATTTCAACCAGCTGGTAACCGAAAAGGTTAAAATTGTCCGTCCCGGTAAATCAACCGAAGAAATTGTTTTTTATGACGTTAAAAAAGTTAATGATGAATTCGGCTTTGAGCCTAAACAGATGATTGATTACCTCGCGCTAATCGGGGATAAATCAGATGATATACCCGGAATAGCAGGTATAGGACCCAAAACCGCACTGCCTCTTATCCAGAAATATGGTTCGGTAGAGAGTATTTATGAACATATCGATGAAATTGAAAAGCCTGCACTGAAGAAGAAACTTGTAGAAGGGGAAACAAATGCTTTTCTCTCGAAAGAACTGGCTACAATACACTGCGAAGTACCACTCGAATTTGATTTCGAAAAAGCAAGAATGTCAGAGCCCGATTTTGATAAGCTCAGGGAAATATTCCTGCAGGTTGAATTTAAAAATCTTTACAGCCGATTTCTAAACTACTATGAGAGAAACGGAGGCGGCAAAGGTGAGGAAATTGAAACTATCGCACCCGAAGCAGAAACCTTCGATGAGAAAAATATCAGCTACAAATTAATTACTACCGCTGCAGAAGCTAAAAAACTGGCATCGAAGTTAGGGAAAGCAGATTTATTCGTATTCGATACTGAGACTGACAGTCTCGATCACTTTTTGCTGAAACTTGCCGGAGTTTCATTCTCGACTAAGGAAAATGAGGGATATTATGTAGCTCTCAATGCATTTGAAAATGAAAATGAAATTCCTGATGCGGTAAAAGACAGACTTCCTCTGAGTGAATTTATTAAAATATTCAATCCTTTATTTGAAAATAAGAAGATTAAAAAAGTCTGCCAGAATGGTAAATTCGATATCTCTGTTCTGCGCAGCAGGGGTATTGAAGTTGAAAACTTTTATTTCGACACAATGCTGGCAAGCTATGTTCTGGATCCGGACCAGAAACATGGTATGGATGAACTATCGGTTAAATATCTTAACTATAAACCCATTCCCCTCTCCGATCTGATCGGAGCGAAGAAAGATCCTTCAAAAATATTTGAAGCAGATCTTAGTGCCGTCTCAAATTATTCCTGTGAGGATTCAGATATAACATACCGGCTCTTTAAGAAACTTGAAGCAGAAATAAAAAAGGAAAACCTTAATAAAATCGCCTATGATATCGAATTCCCTCTTGTCCCTGTACTTGAAGATATGGAAAGAGAAGGCATCAGGATCGATACGAAGGCTCTCATCGCTTTCAGCAAAGACCTCCAGGTGCTACTGGATGATTATACACGGAGGATATATAAATGCTGCGGTGAGGAGTTTAATATCAATTCCCCCCAGCAGATGCAGGTGATATTATTTGACAAACTTAAACTCAAGACCGGAAAAAAAACAAAAACCGGTTATTCAACCGATGCAAGATCGCTCGAGAATCTCCGCGGAGAGCATAAGATTATAGAATTGATACTCGACTTCAGACAGGTGTCTAAACTGAAATCAACCTATGCCGATTCCCTTCCGGCCCTTATCCATCCTAAGACGGGCAGGATCCATACCTCTTTCAACCAGACGGTAGCGTCCACGGGACGACTCTCGAGCAATGATCCTAACCTTCAGAATATCCCGATCAGATCTGAAATGGGTAAGGAAATAAGGAAGGCATTTGTTCCGAGGGACAAAAATCATCTGATCCTGAGTGCCGACTACAGCCAGATTGAATTACGTATACTAGCCAGTATAACAGGTGATGAAGGCCTGACAAAAGCATTTAAAAACGGGGAAGATATTCACAGGAGTACTGCTGCCCTGGTATTTATGGTTGATCCGGAAGACGTTACCCCGGAGATGAGAAGAAGGGCGAAGGAAGTAAATTTCGGAGTTCTGTACGGCATAGGACCTTTTGGATTAAAAACACGACTGGGCATCACTCAGTCACATGCAAAAGAAATTATAGAGACTTATTTTAATACTTTTAAGCGAGTCAAACATTTTATGGATGAGTCGGTACTTAAAGCCCGTGAGAAAGGTTATGCCGAGACCCTGTACGGCAGAAGAAGATTTCTCAGGAACATTAACAGCAGCAACCGTGTTGTGCGGCAGTTTGAGGAGCGGGTCGCTATAAATATGCCTATACAGGGAACAGCTGCTGATATGATAAAACTGGCCATGATCAATATTTATTATGAACTAAATAAAATGAAAGCCCGTTCAAAGATGGTTCTGCAGGTACATGATGAGCTTCTTTTTGATGTTTACAAGGATGAGGTTGATGAAATAAGGGATATGGTTAAAGAGAAAATGGAAAATGCAATTCCTATGAATGTCCCGATTACAGTTGAAACAGGAACCGGTGAGAACTGGCTGGATGCTCACTAAAATTATTTTCTTTTAATGAAGATAGATAAAAATAAGATAAAGAAGATCCTGTGCATAAAACCCCGCGGGATCGGGGACATTGTGCTTTCGACAATCATCCTTGAAAACCTTTCGGCTCATTTTCCTTATGCACAGATAGATTACCTTACCGAAAAATTTGCCAAAGCATCTGTAGAGAATAATCCATTTGTGAGAAAAGTTCTTACAATGAACGAAACTGAATTTCCACTCCTTGTTGCACTGCGTATTAAAAAAGAAAAATATGATATGATCCTTGACCTCTGGTCAAATCCCAGGTCGGCACAGATTACTTTTTTGTCCGGGGTTAAATACCGTGTAGGTTTTGCCTACCGCGGACGAAAGTATGCTTACAACATTCTCGCAACGGGTGAAAGAGGTGATCATCATTCTGCCGAGCATAACCTTGAACTCCTTAAACCGCTGAATATTGAAATAAATACCAGGAACGTTCACTTCTACGTGTCGGAAGAGGATGATGAATACGGGAAAAAATTTATTAATAAATACTGCAGGCGGGACTCGCTTGTGGTTGGTATTATCCCGGCCGGCGGCTGGCCGTCCAAGAGATGTGATGCATCAAAGTGGGTTGAGATATGTTCTGTAATCAATAAAAAATACAAGGTAAATTTCCTGATATTATGGGGACCCGGAGATGAGTATGATGCCGATTATATAAAGAACCACTTTCCCGACCGAACCGTACTTGCACCTAAGACGTCACTTAAACAGATGTCAGGACTTATTAAAAACTGCGGGTTTATACTTGCCAACGATTCCGGCCCGATGCATATGGCAGCTGCTCTTGGCATTCCAACGCTTGGTATATTTGGTCCAACCGACCCTGCCAAACACGGACCTTATTCCCCTGATTCAGGTTATGTATTAAAAGAGGATCTGTTCTGTATTGTATGCAATTACCTTGAATGCCCCTATAATCATGAATGCATGCTTCAACTCTCAAACCAGAAAGTACTCGAAGCATTTGAAAGACTTGCGGGTAATTTATTAAAAAAGAGAACTACCTGATCGATTTAAGAAAGTCATCCATCTTTCCTGCAAGTACATCAATTGTATGATTCGTTTTAACATCTTTGTAAGCATTCCTTCCGAGGTCTTTTCTTAAATCGGGATTGTTGCTCAAATGGTTAATTATCCTGACCAGTTCATCCGTATCATTAAGACTAAATAAAAACCCGTTCTCACCGTTTTCAATTAATTCATCATTACCGGGTATATCAGATGCTATCAATGGGACAGAGGATATACCGGCTTCAAGCAGAGCAAGTGAAAATCCTTCTGATCTCGAGGTAAGCAGGAATATGTCCATCGCTTTATAATATTTCCAGATATCATCAACATAACCGGGCATTATTATCCGCTCCCTGCCGATATTAAATGATGCAGCATATTCCCTCACTTCGTTCTGCTGTTCTTCCGGTATGCCTATAATCAGCAGGATAAACTTATCATCAAGTTTTGAGAATGCCCTAAACAGTATATCAAAACCTTTTCTCTCTTTGTGAAACCATGTTGACAGGCCGAGCACTATCTTATCATTCAGTGAAAATTTATCTCTTACTTCCCTGCCCTGAATTTCATTTATATTATCAGGAAACTCTATTCCGTTGTGAATAACCTTAACTTTTTTCTTTTTTATACCCGATTTAATAAGACTATCTGCCACGCCACCGCTGCAGGCTAACTGGTAATCGAAGTATCTGTTATATATAATCGGTCCTATTATGGGTATACTCCTGGTAATATTCTGCCGGTATGCAACATTCTTAAACTTATCCTTGTATTCCTTTTTAAGATTCAGCCCCAGTTTTCTGTCCAGTGAATGATATGAAATCACTGCAAACGGATTCAACTGTGTGAAATAACCCTTAAACTCTTTATAAATTCCCTTAAAAACACCAGTTGTATCCAGGGAAATAACCTCAATTCCCCTTTCCTTTGCCCGTCTTTCCGTAAGAGAACCCTTTGAGGCGAAGAGTCTCAGGTCATATCCGATTTTAATTAATTTTTCTGAGCTTAGAATGGCAATTTTGGCACTTCCCGCATAACCGTCCCCAAAGCTAACCTGGAAAAGCATATCTAAAAATACTCCTTCAAACGCAGCTAATGTTTTTTTATATTTGTTCGATAAATTTAACTATAAATATAATTATTAATTACAATTAGTCAGGTTTTTTATTGGCCTTAAATGAGATTCCTTCCTGTAAAAGGTTCACCGGTTACAAACCATGCTATCCGGATCACAATTGCTGGGTAGACGGGTGCAAGGATAATCTTCCGATTGGGAAGAAAATACTGATAATAAATTTGGATGCGATGGGCGACATACTAATGACTACCGCTCAGCTCCCTGCAATAAAAAGGAAATTCCCTGAGTCAACCATTTACTGGGTAACGCTTAAATTAGCAGTTCCGCTGCTGCTTAACAATCCCTATCTGGATAAAGTTTTCGTTTATGATGCCGAATCGATATCAATTTTGAATGAAATGAAATTCGATTACGTTATGAACGTTGACAAATCGCAACGCTCCTGCGCTCTCCTGAACTCTATAAAAGCTGATAATAAACTGGGGTTTGGATTAAATAAGGACGGGGTCATAATCCCTGTAAATGAGCGTGCTTATTACAATTACAACCTTGGAATGGATGATCACCTGAAATTCAAAGAAAATAAGAGAACAGGCCAGGATTATCTTGCTGAAACATTTGAACTGGATTATCGCAGGGATGAATATGTCTTCAATTTTAGTGATGAGGAAAAAACTTTTACAGCCGATTATAAGAAGAACGTCGGCATACACGATAATGATTTTGTGATAGGATTTAATACCGGATGTTCGGAGCTATATCCGAACAAAAAAATGACAATTGAGCAGCACGTTCACCTGATAGAAAAACTGCTTGATAAAAATATTGGAAAGATAGTACTTCTCGGCGGTCCCGAAGATACTGAAAGAAATAATATCATTTATTCTCACTTTGAGGGAAGAATCATTAACACTCCTACCACGATGGGGGTCAGAAAAGGAGCCTGTTTTGAGGAACTGGCAGACGTGATAATTACGGGTGATTCGTTCGGAATGCACCTGGGGATTGCCCTTAAAAAATATATCATAGTCTGGTTCGGGGTCAGCTGCTGGACGGAAATTGACCTTTATGACAGAGGGATTAAATTATACCAGGAGGATCTTTTCTGCTCCCCGTGCTGGAAGAAAGTTTGTCCTTACAACCTCGAATGCATCCGGATGATCGACCTCGATAGGATTATAAAAGAGACCGAAGGTTACTATAAAACTAAATTCAATACGAAAGCGACAACCGGCGGGAATGGATAACATTAACCCTTTTTCGCTTGCGGTGGAGAAAAAAAGACCGCTTATACTGGACGGTGCGATGGGCAGCCAGCTTCAGCAGGCAGGAGTCCCGATTCATAAAAAAGCATGGATGACACTTGCAAACACAGATTTCCCTGAAAAAGTGCTTAAAATTCATAAAGATTATATCTCTGCAGGTGCAGATATCATCACCTCAAATACTTTTCGGACCAATCCTTCGGCAGTAGCAGGCTTCAGCGAAACCAAACAAAAGGAACTACTGAAGGCAGCCCTTGAACTGGCACGGGAGGCAAAAGATGGTAAGCAGGTCTATATCGCAGCGTCCAACGCTCCGGCGGAAGACTGCTACCAAAAAGATCGCCGTTTGAGCAATAAAGAACTTAAGTATAATCACCATAAACATATTAGATTACTTATCGATAATGGTCCGGATTTCATCTTAAATGAAACACAAAGTCATTTTGATGAGATAAAGATTATATGTGAATATTGCTTACGGAATGATATACCGTACCTGATCAGTCTTTATCTGGACGAGAATCTCAGACTGCTTTCAGGTGAATCCCCTTCTGATGCTGTTGAATTTATCAGAGATTTTGGACCGCTGGCCATTGGACTTAACTGCATTTCGCCGGCACAGTTCACAGCGGTTGAAAGAGAATTTGACTTTAACTGGGGCTTTTATCTTAACTGCGGTTCGGGGAACCCGGAAGATGCAATAATCAAATGCGGCTTTTCTCCCGGAGATTATCTGGCACTGGTTAAGAGATCAATGGAATACTCCCCTTCCTTCATAGGAGCCTGCTGCGGATCGGGTCCCGAACATATAATCAAAATCAGGGAATACCTTGATGGCAAGAACTGAACGACTAACCCCCGCAAAGATTAATATCGGATTATACGTAACTGAGAGAAGACAGGACGGATATCATAATATCGAGACTATTTTTTATCCAATAAATATTTTTGATCGGATAATGATCGAGAATTCAGATAAGTTCAGTTTTACATCAAATGATAAATCACTTCCTGTTGATTCCACAAATCTGGCGGTTCACGCCAAAAATCTCCTGGAGGAATATTCAGGTGAAAGGCTTAATGTAACAATCCATCTTGATAAAAATATACCTGCGGGAGCAGGGCTTGGAGGCGGCAGTTCGGATGCTGCAGCAGTTTTAGTAACTTTAAATGAATTTGCAGAGCTCCACCTGTCGGAAAATGAAATTTTTGACCTTGCTTTCAGACTTGGGAGTGATGTGCCATTTTTTCTTAACCCACGGCCGTCATTCGCCTGCGGCCGGGGGGAAGTACTTCACCCGCTTCTGCTGCATTCAGAGCTTCCTATTGTTATTGTTAATCCCGGAATTCACATATCAACAAGATGGGCGTACAGTAAAATTACTCCGGCTTCACCGGGTTTTGACTTAAGGAAAGTTGAATCACTCGACTTGTACCACTTAAAACTTTATAATGAGAAGATAAATAATGTATTTGAAGACCCCGTTTTTAATGCTTACCCTTTAATTAGAGAACTCCGATTTCTACATTACAAACTCGGTGCAGTATTTGCGCTTATGAGCGGCAGCGGCTCAACTGTTTACGGTATTTATCCTGATTATGAAAGTGCATCATATGCGGATAGGATAATGAGGGAACGAGGTTACCTGAGTTTCCTGAACAATGAGGGAGATACCGGGTAAAACTTTACCTGCAGTTTTTAAGTTACTGCAGATTCTGTAATTTCAACAAACTTTCTTGAGGCATTAATCCGGAAATTAACACCTATTGGAATAGTAATATTATCCCTGAGATGTCCATGCCGGAAGTTATAAACAACAGGTTTCTTCAGAGGAGCAAGATAATCTGTAATAACTTCGCCGAGAGTTAACGTTTTCTTATTCGGATCCAGTTCATGACAATCGCGAAATGACCCGATAAGAATGCCTTTTATACCTTTTAACATTCCTGACAATCTCAGCTGGTTTAACATTCTATCGATTTTATAAGGTGTTTCTCCCATTTCTTCTAAAAGAAGGATTTTATCTTTAAGATCCGGGAAATAAGCGGTGCCGATCAGGGCAGATATAACAGAAAGGTTTCCACCAACAATTCTTCCGGCTGCGGTACCTGATGTAAGACTGAGAATATGCTCGTCGTCAGGATTTTCAATCTTACCATATTTCTTTGAAGATGTAAGCAGCTTCCAGAACATCTCCTCAGTAAAAGAACTTACTTCATCATAAAAATCTACTCCCACCATTGGTCCGGCAAATGTTAACAATCCCGTCTTATAAAACATTGCAAGATGCAGTGCGGAAATATCACTGTAACCTACAAAGATCTTAGGATTATTTCTGATCAGCTTATAATCGATTTTATCTACAAGTCTTGCGGCACCGTAACCGCCTCTCAGACAAAAAACAGCTCTAACCTTTTTATTTGAGAACATAGAATGCAGATCATCCAGCCTTTCCTGGTCAGTCCCTGCCAGGTAGCCATTGTATTTCCCTACGTTTTTACCAACAACCACGCTGTATCCCAGGCTTTCGATATACTGCACACCCTTATCCAGACGGGACGGATCATCGATGGAAGAAGCAGGAGAAATTATTCCAATTAAATCCCCTTTGTGAAGTTTTTTGGGTTTTATGGCTTTCATATAAATGTTTGTATGTTTTGGGAGTCTCGAGGGGTGAATTTAAGAATAGAAATGTTGCTAATCAAATCTTTAATCTATTTAAGTTGTTATATTTTAACCTGTTATGGAAAAACCGGGGTAATTTATAAATAAATATGCTGTCTGGCACCCCGGTTTGAGTTTAATCAGATTATAAAATATATTATTAGTTAATCCATTTAATAATTAGAACTTAGAGGTATTTTTAACAATAATTTAACAGTAGAGAAACAGTTATTTCATAACTTAATCATTTAACTGAAAGAGATTTTATGAACAATAGAAAAATTCTATTCATCTGCGGTTCACTGAATCAGACTACGATGATGCATAAAATTTCATCCCATTTCCCTTCCGAAGATTGTTATTTTACACCTTATTATTCCCTTGGATTTCTTAAACAGGTAGGCAGGACCGGTATTCTCGATTTCTGTATACTCGGAGGCCAGTTTAGAAAAAGGACCTTCGATTACCTGGAAAAACATAATCTGAAAATTGATTTTGAGGGTTCGTCAAATGATTATGATCTGGTTTATACCTGTTCTGATCTGATAATTCCCAAAAATATCCGGAATAAAAAACTGATTCTTGTACAGGAGGGCATGACTGACCCCGAGAATTTTATCTATTACCTTGTAAGGTACTTCAAACTGCCGAGGTGGATGGCCAGCACTTCGGTAACCGGTCTTTCCAATGCTTATACCAAATTTTGTGTGGCATCTGAAGGTTACAGAGAGTTATTTATTAAAAAAGGAGTTAAACCTGATAAAATCGAAGTTACCGGAATACCTAATTTTGATAACTGCAGGGAATTCCTTAATAATGATTTTCCTCATCATGGTTATGTACTCGTTGCAACTTCAGATACAAGAGAAACTTATAAGTACGAAAACAGGAAAAAATTTATAGAAAAGGCTAAAAGGATCTCCAACGGAAAACAGATGATTTTTAAATTGCACCCGAATGAAAATGTAGACAGAGCTACTGAAGAAATAAACAAATATGCCCCCGGCTCTCTTGTTTATGCAGGTGGGAATACTTCACATATGATAGCTAATTGTGATACACTGGTCACCAGATATTCAAGTGTAGTTTATGTAGGACTGGCTCTGGGTAAGAAAGTATTTTCAGAATTTAATCTGGAGGAACTAATAAAACTTGCGCCGATACAAAACGAAGGGACATCCTCCTTAGCAATAGCAGAGACAGGAGTAAGCCTCTTAAATGAGGGCCGCTCAGTTGCAATTAAACCGGGGAGGATAAGATCAAGAATAAAAAGTAAGCTGCTGTTGAGATTTCGTTCAAAATTATTAAATGCGGAAAAGTGATATAAATAGTTGTTCCTTTTTATCTCATTAAATTTTATCACAATATGAAAATCATTACCGTAATCCAGGCAAGAATGGGATCAACCAGGCTTCCCAAAAAAGTTATGATGCCGCTTTTGGGAAAACCACTCATAATCAGAATGATCGAACGCGTCAGCCTCTCCAATCTCACAGGAACTATTGTTGCTGCTCTGACAGAAGAACGGTATGACGATGAACTCGCGAATGTTCTAATGAATCAGGGATTGAACGTCTTCAGAGGAAGCACAAATGACCTGCTTGAAAGGCATTTAAATGCAGCGCGGGAATATGGAGGAGATACAGTAATTAAAATACCTTCTGACTGCCCCCTGATTGACCCTTCAGTTATAGATAAAGTTATAAATCACTATACCTCTGATATTGGTAGATATGATTATGTAAGCAACCTGCACCCCGCAACTTATCCAGACGGTAATGATGTGGAAATAATGAGTCTGGAAATACTCGAAAGATGCAGCAGAGAAGCATCGAAAGATTTCGAACGTGAACATACCACTCCCTATATATGGGAAAATCCGGGGAAGTTCAGGATTGGGAATGTTGAATGGGAAACAGGACTCGATTACTCTATGAGTCACCGCTGGACAATTGACTATATGGAAGATTATCTCTTCATAAAAAAAATATACGAAGAGCTTTATGACAAAAATCCGGAATTCGGATTAAACGATATCCTTAATTATGAAAAGGAACATCCTGAAGTTAAAGCACTAAATGAAAAATATAACGGGGTGAACTGGTATCGGAACCATCTTGGAGATCTGAAAACAATTAAACCGGAGCAAACGAAAGTAATCTGAAAATGGATAAAAAACACAGAAAAGAACTTGAAGAAACCGCTTTCCGGGTACGTGAACATATCATCAGAATGGCAACAGACGGTGGATGTTTTATTGGAGCCTCTCTCTCCTGTACCGATCTTTTGCTGTATCTCTATGCACGCTATCTTAATATTAATAAGAAAAATCTTAATGATCCTGGCAGGGATTATTTATTCCTCTCAAAGGGTAATGATGTGCCTGCGCTCTACGGGATCTTTGCCGAACTTGGATTCATAGAGAAAGACAGGTTAAAAAATCACCTTAAGACAAATGATTATATATATTGGCATCCTAATACTAAAATACCCGGGATCGAGTACCATTCAGGTTCACTGGGTCACCTGCTATCAGTTTCAATGGGTGTGGCAAAAGACTTAAAAATCAAGGGAAAGAAGAATAAGGTCGTTGTGGTTCTCGGTGATGGAGAACTAAATGAAGGTTCAGTCTGGGAGGGACTCCTTGTTGCCTCCGCTCATAAGCTCAACAATCTTATTGCAGTAGTTGACAGAAATCAGTTCCAGGCAAATATCAGAACGGAAGAACTAATTCCGATTGAACCGCTTGAGAAAAAATTTGAAGCATTCGGGTGGACTCCCCGGAGGTGTAACGGACATAATTTTGACGCACTTGAGAAGACTTTTAACGGGATACCCTTTAATGAGCAAACACCCTCAGTTGTAATAGCAGAAACCGTGAGAGGAAAAGGACTGCCTAGCATTGAATCAAGGGCGGACAGGTGGTTCTGCAATTTTACCCACGAGGAAATTGACCAGCTTCTTCATGAGCTTTATACAAAACAAAAAACAGAATTAAAATCAGAAACATTAATAGTCAGATAATATGAATTACGAAGAACTCCTTCTGCAGCTGGTAAAAGACGATGAGCGCATAATAGTAATGACTGCTGAAAATCGTGCAGCTATCAGGAATTTACCCAATATAGTTAAGGATCGGTTTATTGATGTTGGTATAGCGGAACAGACCATGATTGGAATGTCTGCCGGACTTGCTTTAAGAGGTAATATTCCTATTGTGCACGCGCTGGCGACATTTCTCACAATGCGTGCCTTTGAATTTATCAGAACAGATATCGGAATCGGGAATCTTCCCGTTAAACTTGTTGGTGCCGTGCCCGGTTTTCTCAGCGACGGTAATGGTCCAACACACCAGGCCATCGAAGATATCTCTTTAATGCGCGGAATACCCCCGATGAATATCTTCTGCCCTTCTGATGAAGAGGATATGCTTATCGGATTAAAAGACGTTATACTCCACCCATCACCATTTTATATCAGATATAACAACCTTAAACCTGCGGTTGAACACCAAAAGGATTTCACTATAGGAAAAGCAGAAATAATAAATGAAGGCAGAGATGTAGTGATTCTTACATATGGAACCTTGCTAAGACAGGCAGTTGAAGCAGCAGATATCCTTCGGTCTGAAGGAAAATCTGTGGGAGTGGTAAATATGAGAACCTTGAAACCGATTGATGAGAACCTGTTAAAGAAAACCTGTCTCAGTGATGTCCTTTTAGTTACCCTGGAAGATCACTTTCTTACCGGCGGATTGTATTCAATTTTATCTGAATTTCTTGTTAAGGAAAAAACAAGATGTAATGTTCTGCCAATAGCACTGGAGAACAAATGGTTCAAACCGGTGCTTCTGCCTGATGTTCTGGAGTATGAAGGATTTACTCCTGAAAAAATTGCAGGCAGAATAAATAAGGAACTGATACGTCTCTATAAAAGATCAGAATATTCAATTTAAAATGAGGGAATTATAATGCCGAATAAAGTAGAACTTAACAAAAATTATCCTGAAATCAGTAAATCGAATGAATATTATAGAAAGGCCCTTGAACTTATACCATCAGTCACCCAGACACTTGCCAAAGGTCCCTCTCAGAACATAAAAGGAGTTGCACCAAAGTACCTCGAGAGAGGTAAGGGATCACACGTATGGGATGTTGACGGCAATGAATATATAGATTTCCTGATGGGGATCGGCCCTCTTTCATTGGGGTATTCATACGATAAAGTTGACAACGCTATTAAGTCACAGCTTGAGAAAGGTATAACATTTTCTCTGATGCATCCGCTCGAAGTTGAAGTAGCTGAACTCATTAACAAAATAGTTCCCAATGCAGAATCTGTACGATACAGTAAAACAGGTGCCGATGTTACTACCGCGGCAATTCGTGTTGCACGGGCTTATACGGGAAGAGATAAAGTATTATGCTGCGGCTATCACGGCTGGCACGACTGGTATATTTCCGTCACCGACAGAAATAAAGGTATTCCCGGTATTATCCAGGATATGACATATACGTTCAATTATAATGACATTGATTCCGTTATTGATTCAATTGATAGTGAGACAGCCTGCGTTATACTTGAGCCATTCGTATTCCAGGCACCTGAAAATGATTTCCTTAAAGAATTAAGAAAGGTATGTACTGAAAACGGAACCATATTAATCTTTGATGAAATGTGGACGGGTTTCAGGATTTCGCTCGGTGGTGCACAGGAATATTTTGGTGTGGATGCTGACCTTGCCTGCTTTAGTAAAGCCGTGGCAAACGGAATGCCCATTTCCATACTGACAGGTAAGAAAGAAATTATGAAGGTACTGGATAAAAATGTCTTCTTTTATACAACCTTCGGAGGAGAAGCACTTTCGCTTGCTGCTGCAAAAGCTACTATTGAAGAATTAAGAGACAAAGATGTTCCGGCCTACCTTGTAAAACAAGGCAGCAAACTTCGAGAAGGGTACAATAAAATCGCCTCGGAACTTGGAATGAACTATACGAAATGCTCCGGGTATGACTGCAGGACGATAATGACATTTGATGCATCCGCCGGTAATCCGCTTGAAATGAAATCCCTTGTGCAGCAGGAAATGATTAAGCGGGGTATCCTCTGGGGCGGGTTCCATAACATGAGCTATTCTCACAGTGACAAAGATGTAGAATATGCATTGCAGGTTTATAAAGAAGTCCTTCCGATATTGAAAAAAGCAGTAGACGAGAAAAATGTTGCCGGATATCTTAGAGGTGAACCGGTCGAACCTGTATTTCGTAAAACGAGTAACTTTAACACAAAACCAAAGAAGAAAGAAGCAAAGGTTTAATGGAATCACCTTCACTTTTTTCCCTTAATAATAAGGTCGCTGTAGTTACTGGTGCAGTTGGTCTTCTTGGGAAACAGCATTGTCTCGCATTATCTGAGGCAGGTGCATCAGTGGTAGTGTGCGATCTTGATGAGAATGCCTGCAATGAGTTTGCATTTAGTCTCGAGGGCGACTGTATGGGAGCGGGGACTGATATTACTTCCCCGTCTTCCGTGAAGGAATTAAAGGAGCGGATACTGAATAAGTATAAGCAAATAGACATCCTGGTAAATAACGCAGCAATAAACGATATGTTCGAAAATCCATCTGCTGCTGCTGAACTCTCAAAGTTTGAAAATTATCCTCTGGAACTCTGGCAAAAATCTTTGAATGTAAACATTACCGGTACATTCCTATGTTCCCAGGTTATAGGATCCAATATGGCAGAACAGGGTTCCGGCAGCATTATAAATATTGCATCGACTTACGGAATAACAGCCCCCGATCAATCGCTTTATAAAAAGGATGACGGATCTCAGGATTTCTATAAATCCCCTGCCTACCCGGCCACCAAAGGTGCTGTTATTTCATTTACGCGGTTTCTTGCAGCTTACTGGGGTGGAAAAGGTGTCCGTGTAAATTGTCTATCTCCGGGAGGAGTTGAGAACAATCAGCAAGATTATTTTATAAAAAATTATTCTGACAGGACTCCCCTCGGAAGAATGGCTGCTCCATCTGACTATAAAGGAGCGATTGTGTTTCTTGCAAGTGAAGCATCAGCTTATATGACCGGAGCAAATTTAATTGTAGACGGAGGATGGACAGCTTGGTAACAGATTATAAACTCAGAGAAGATAACCAGCATCTTGTTGAAAGAGCAAAAAAAATTAAGCTCGTCTTAACCGACAGCGATGGTGTGCTTACTGATACCGGAGTATACTATTCAGACGACGGCGAGATTATGAAAAGATTCTCTATTAGAGACGGTATGGGCGTTGAGAGACTCCGGAATGTACTTAGTATCGAAACGGGTATAATTACAGGAGAACTTTCCGGTTCCGTATTAAAACGGGCTGAAAAGCTGAACATTATTTATTTATACAGAGGTGTAAAAGATAAAAAAGCCCTTCTTTCTGAGATATTGAAAGGAATGAAGCTGGAGAAAGACAATATTGCCTTTATTGGTGATGACGTTAACGATATAGAACTGATAAAAGAAGTAGGTTTATCAGCATCACCATCAGACGGAACCGACTTCGTCAAAGATATTGTTCATTATGTATGTCATAATAAAGGAGGGAACGGAGCGTTCAGAGAGTTTGCTGAGTTAATTATTTCTCTGAATACAAAAGATTAATTTTATTACAAAATGAGGGCACAAAATGAATTCATTTAATTTCAGGAAAGTCGGAAACAAAATTATCGGGGATGGAGCTCCGGTATTTGTAATTGCGGAAATTGGAATTAATCATAATGGATCTGTAGAGATCGCAAAAAAAATGATTGACGGTGCAGTTAAGGCCGGATGTGATGCAGTGAAATTTCAAAAAAGAACTCCTGAAATATGCGTTCCTAAGGACCAATGGGATATTGAGAGGGATACGCCCTGGGGAAGGATGAAATATATTGATTACAGGCATAAAGTTGAGTTCAGCAAAGAACAGTTTAAAGAGATAGACAACTACTGCAGAGAAAAAGATATAATTTGGTTTGCCTCCTGCTGGGACGAAGAAGCGGTGGAATTTATCGAGGAATTCGACCCCCCTGTTTATAAATTTGCCTCTGCTTCGCTGACAGATCATGAACTGCTTCAAAGGCATAAATATTTGAAAAAACCTTTAATGCTGTCTACAGGAATGTCAACCATGCAGGAAATAAAAAATGCGGTTGATATCTTCGGAACTGAAAATCTTCTTATTGCACATTCCACATCTGCATACCCCTGTAAAAACGAAGAATTGAATCTTAGAATGATTCCAACCCTCAAAAAGATGTATCCGGGAGTACCAATAGGTTATTCAGGTCACGAAGTAGGCCTTGCCCCAACCTGGGCTGCGGTAGCCTTGGGAGCTTGTTTTATCGAACGGCATATAACACTTGATCGTGCAATGTGGGGGACGGATCAGGCTGCATCTGTTGAAATAGTAGGGCTCGAAAGACTGATCTCCAGCATCAGAGATATTGAACTGGCACTGGGAGACGGGATAAAGAAGGTTTATGATAGTGAAAAGAAGAATCTTAAAAAGTTACGTAGAGCAAAATCCAGCGTTCAGAGTTGATATTCGTTCTTAAGATTCTAATTATAAGATATGCAATTCCTTGAATACATATACGATTCCATTATAAATTACATTTCTAATCTGTCTTCTGCAGAGGCAGTTTCAATGATAATTATAGCTGCTTCGGCACTTCTTTTTATCATCCTGGAGAGAATTTTTCCATACAATCAAGGCCAGAAAGTAATTAGGCAGGGTTTCTTTGACGACCTTGCTTTGTACACTATCGCTCAAAGCTATATCCTGGGAATCCTGATTTTCAACTATATAATTTATTATGTAGACAACACAACCGGTATCTCGAGGCTGAAGCTCTTTGCGGATGTTCCTATCTGGATCCAGCTGGTTTTTTTTACACTAACACATGACCTCTATATTTACTGGATGCACAGGTGGCAGCATAAAAATAAATGGCTCTGGCGCATTCACGAAGCGCACCACTCACCCCAGAAGGTCGACTGGCTTTCCGGTTCTCGCTCACATGCAATTGAAATACTTATTAACCAGACCATCGAATTTCTTCCAATAGTTCTATTAGGCTCACCACCTGAGGTTATTGCATATAAGGGAGTTATTAGCGCATTGTGGGGTATGTATATTCATTCTAATCTTAATGTTCATACTGGCAGACTGCAGAGAGTTATTAACGGTCCCGAGATGCATCGCTGGCATCACACATTGGGGAAAGGCAGGAACAGGAACTTTGCTACGAAGCTTGCAATATGGGACTGGATGTTCGGTACTGCATACTTCCCTGTTGATGAAAAAGCAGAAAAGTATGGATTAATGTCTAAATTTCCGGAACATTATATCAGTCAGTTCTTTTATGCTTTCCGACCATTTAGAAAAAGGAAGCGCAATTCACCTCAGAAAAGTTCACCACAGCGAACCAGCCGTACATCAAAGCAGGTCATAAATTAATCCCGGTTTTTTATCTATTTTATCATCGTCAGCAGCATTTTTGATTTCTGCTGTGCAGTTAAACCATGAGGAACATTCGGAGGAAGGATTATAATCTCACCTCCTTTTACGGTATGAGGTTCTCCCCCGATCTTAATTTCCATTTCTCCTTCAACAATATTAACAACAGCTTCAAAAGGTGAAGTATGTTCTGTTAAGGACTGTTCCTTATCAAACGCAAACAAGGTGATGTTCCCATTCGGTTTCTTTATTATCTGCCTGCTTACTATAGATCCATCCTGGTAGTTAACCGCATCCCGAAGAAGTAGTTTACTCGTTTTTTCTGTCATAACATTTCTCTTTATTAAAATATTACCATGTACTTGTAGAAGAAAATTACTCCTTCCAGGCTGTGATTACCATGACATAAGTCAATTTTCAGGAGTTTTATTAAGGACTCCCGAAATGACATGGCTGCTTCACTTAAAGCTTTAAAAAGAAATCTTTAACAGTGAATAAGATGGTTGAGCGATAGGTCTCATAATTTTCCCTCTTCTCCCGGAAATTATATTAATCGACTTTTATTGTTAGCGGGCTTTCACCTCAATACTTACCTGATCCGATTCTATTACTGAACCATTATTATCAGTCGCAGAAATAGTAATAGAATGTTTGCCTTCAGGTACATTAAACCAGACCCAGTTAAAAGGTTCCCGGGTAGAATATCCCAGGGATGCGCCATCACCAAAGAATTCGACTTTAATAATTTTGCCGCCAATATCCGAAGATTTTGTATCAATTATAATATTGGAACCCTCATTTATCCAATCCTTTTCAACAGGTTTTGTAATTTGAATTTGTGGTTTAGAACCTCCAGGTCTTTTTATCGGTTGAACGTCGGGCATATTTCCTTTATACATTACATCTACCAGTGTACCAAAAGAATCATCGCCGCTTATCTCCCAGCACATGAGTCCTCTCAGATTGTAAGCTTTAACATAATGAGCCTTGAGGGCTATTGATTTCTCATTATCAAATGTCCAGAAACTCTCATCTTTGGAGTTATAAAGATAGGGCGCCATCGAATAATTGTCCCAGTGAAGGTGAGTAGTATAACCAGTTCTCTTTTTGAGCTCTGAAAATGATATAATCCCTTCTGATGAATCACCAGTAATTTTACCACCGGCCATTCGAAGTCCCAGGTTTAGAGAATCAACTCCTCCCCACCCTCTGCCATAAAATGCAACAGCAGGAACCAATTTGGATGAACTTATCCCGTAGACATAATTCAATAGCTTTATGGTTTTATCGAAGGAATTCCTTTCTCTGCCGAATGCCGTATCCTCTTTGGATGAAAGAAGCCCAGCCATATGTCCAGTGCGATTATTCCATCCCCCTGTATAATCATAAGTCATAACGGTATACCAATCTAAATACTGTTGGTCATGATACAGATTATAGTAGTTCAGATATTTCTCAGTAGCCGGAATAGCGGAAGTAAGCAGTAAACCGGGACTGATAGAGTCAAGTCCGGATCTGAAAAGTGCCAGAAGCTTTGACAGATTATCATTATCAGCGGGATTATGATGGGAACTATCCTGCCCACCGTTTACAGGGTATTCCCAGTCAATATCAAACCCGTCAAATATTCCTGCTGCAGAATTGTTTCCGCCTGCTCCATCTACTTTGGGAAGATCTCCAATTATAAATCTTCTTAGACATTCAGTGACAAAAAGCTCTCTGGATTCAGATGTCCTGGCTGCATCAGAAAAATATCTGGATCCTTCCCAGCCACCTATAGAAAGAACAATCTTTAATTCAGGATGTCTTTTCTTCAATTTCTTCAACTGGTTTAATTGTCCCCTGAGTCGGCTTACCGAGTCATCAGCAACCTCATCGATACTCATGTCCGGTGAATATATCTGCTGATATGCAAGGTAAGGGTCGAGGAATTCAGGAAAAATCCGGCCGGATGAATCAGGCTGAGGAATGATAAAAGCATAGTTCAAAACAGTAATCTTGTCAGCTGAGCCGGTTGTCTCTATATTCCTTACGTAATAGCGATTATTTCCCTTTGCCTGCCATTCAGGATAAAATGCAACGATTTCTTTTTTTTGAGCATTTACGAAAGGTACTATAAGCAGAATAAGAACTATAATTTCTTTTAGCGACATATGCAGTCTTTCATTTATCTACAAATTTAATCAACTATTTCAAATATTAATAAAATAACGGGATTAAAGTGTCCCTAGAATATTTACTAAATATTTTGTTAATTTCTTGAGTCGAGCAAATAAAAATAATTTTGAGTGGTTTCCGCTTCACCTTCAGAGGCAGCATGAAAGGAGCACGGTTATGTCTATACGTCCGGTAAAGAAGATATTAAAAGCACAGCCTACAATTGAGGGTGCCGGTGTTAATTTAAGGCGTGCGATTGGATTCGGTGATCCCACAGAAGTTGATCCATTCCTACTTCTTGATGATTTTCGTAACGAAAGACCTGAAGATTATCTTGCAGGATTCCCCTGGCATCCGCACAGAGGTATTGAAACTATTACTTATGTACTTGCCGGAAGCGTTGAACACGGCGACAGTATGGGAAATAAGGGAGTAATATCATCGGGCGACATACAGTGGATGACGGCCGGAAGTGGGATCATTCACCAGGAAATGCCTAAAGGTGATGACATCGGCAGAATGCACGGATTCCAGTTATGGGCAAATCTTCCAAAAGCTCTCAAGATGACTGCTCCCCGCTACCAGGAAATAAAATCTCCTGATATTCCAGAAGTAACTGATGATGACGGAACAAAGGTTCGGCTGGTCTGCGGCAGCTTCTGGGGCAAACGGGGTCCTGTCGAAGGGATCGCCGCTGATCCCATTTATATAGATGTTTCAGTCCCTGCAGGAAAAAGAAAAACATTACCAATAGATACAAGGAACAACGCCTTTGCTTATGTTTTTGATGGGACAGGAAAATTCTGCAATGCGTCCGGACCACTTGCCGTCCCAACCGAAAGTGTCGGCTGGCTTGATACCCACCCCCCTGTTGAAGCCGATAACAGATCACTCATTCTTTTCGATAACGGAGATGAAGTTACTGTGGAGGCCGGAGAAGAAGGTATTCGTTTTCTGCTTATTTCCGGAAGACCTTTGAAGGAACCTGTAGCATGGTATGGACCGATTGTAATGAATACCCAGGGTGAACTGAAGAAAGCATTCGAAGAATTACAGGACGGGACTTTTCTTAAGAAGCACTGATTTCGTTAATGAGATGTATGCGAGTATAATCCTGTAGACTATTAATTATTTTATCAAAACCATTTTCTTACTTGAAATAAAATCATTTACCTGCATTCTGTAGATATATATTCCGCTTGCAAATGATGATCCATTAAATTCAACTTCGTATCTGCCGGCTGCCTGAAATTTATTGAGAATTGTTTTTACTTTTTGACCAAGGATATCATATATATCTATCTTAACTACTCCATTCTGAGGTATTTCATACCTGATTCTTGTAACGGGATTAAAAGGATTTGGATAGTTATGGTAAAGCTGATAATTTACAACAGGATTTGTCGGCGGAGGTGCCTGGTAGGTCATTGAAGAGAAATTGCTTTTATATTCGTTTACTGCTCTTCTTACATTATTTCTTGCGGCGGTTATTGAATTTATAGGGCCAGTTCCTCTTCCCACCACATAAGCAGCAATTATTTCCTGCGTTTTATCTTTTTCAAGTGTAAAAGGCCCGGTACTTATCATATTTCTGAAATCCCCGGAGAATTCAAGAAACCATCCGATATCTGTGACCGGATCGCCCGAAGTCCAAAAAGCAGGATTTATTTCGACGCAATTTTCTCCGCCCCTGATTACCATGTATGAAAAAGTACAGGGATCCGGATATTCTCCAACAGATGTTTTTCCCTGCAGGTAATTTCTTGCAATAATTTCATTATTCGGATCATTTACAATTGGAATACCACCTACGCAAAATATATGAGCCACGAGATCAAGATTAGTCCATCCCGGTATCTCCTGTTGGCCATACATTACACTGTTATTTACATATGCAGTATCCATTGAATTATCAGTATTTACAACAGGACCTTGCAGCAATGACATAAAAAATGACGGAGGATCCGGCCCGTAGAGATAATCTGTGCTGTCATTATAGACAAATCCGGAATTCAGCAAAGTATCGCAGCCAATCAGATCATCGGAAGCATTACCGAGGTCTGGGTCGGCCCAGAGACCAAAATAGACTGAATCCATGAAGTCTGTAACTGTCCCGGTATTAAGAATAGAGTATCTGATAAAAATTGTATTTTCCAGTTCAGGCAAATCTGAAGCAAAAACAGTTTGTTTTACTTCTATACCCTGGGGACATACATTATTCCATCTTCTCCTTTGATTCGGCAGTCCGTCATTATAAACGCACCAGGCAGTTTCATCTCCAATCAGCATCGGCATGTCTTCATTTTTATCCCACGTCCCGTTCCAGTTCTTATCAACAGGATCATAAACTCCATCTCCATCACCATCGTAAAATTCCGCACCCAGGCTTACGGCATTTTTCCATTGCTGCCATGAATAACCAAACGGAGAGTCTTCCTTTTTGATTACATAAACTTTGTTCAGTTGATTATTTCGTTCACTTCCTACCTTACCCGGGAGATAATCTTCAAGGAGGATAGATGATGCAATCCCATTAGCCCACATCGTTCCGTTAGAATAACCTGATAATAAAAACCCTCCCGAAAATAAAAAACTGCTTTCATCAAATTGATTAAAGGACTGATATTCAATATTTAACAAAGTATCAAATACTGTTTGCTGATGGTCATTATCGGATGCAATAATTTCTGCAGTAATAGTATACGAAGGGGCAGGATAAGAATAAGCAATTACGCCTTTGTTATTTAATGCAAGAGTGATTTTATTTGCATTCATAATTGCCATTTGAGAGGGAGGTATTTGATCCAGGTTTATGACATTCCCGAAGATATTATCTGATGCTTCATCATCGTTATGATTCCCATCGTCGTACAAAGTAGTTGAACCCCCAATTTCAGTAACAAGCGAGACATTATTAACGGATTGATCATCAATTATTTTACATTTTAGGATGAAAGTTTTGCGGTTAGCACTATCAGAAAATGTTTGATGGCTGACAATATAAGGAGGTTTGAATGTTTCAACTGTTTCACCCAGGACCGCGTAAGCTATCTGGGGTGTATTCGTAAATCTTGTTGTGGAAAAAGTTATCAATGGCTTGTCATTGAGCAAGGCAGCATTCACATATGTATCTTTCCCGGCATAACTTGTAAACCTCTGCGGCATACCCCAGTTCACACCTCCGTCAGAGCTATTGACAAAGTATATATCATTTAACGATGTAAGTGTATTTGTGGTATCAGAAACTTCGAATACTATCGATATATCGTTCTCAGAAATTTTCACTAACCTTGGCCTGGTTTCTATCATTCCGGTATTAATGACTTTTCTTTGAATGCTCCACGACTCTCCCCCATCTGAGCTGGTCCTTTGAAATATTCCGTAATTATCAGGTCCGTGTAATTCAAAAATTGCGGCAATAGTGTCAGTATTTACAGAAATAAATGTTGATTCTTTAATATTATCGGACCCGGTATAAAAGACATATGCAGAGTCAGACCAGGCTGCACCATCGTCGAGACTTTCTCTGTAGTAAGCAGTATTTAAATCTTCGCCGCTAAAACTTAATATTATCCTTCCATTTAATAATGCACTTAACCGCAGGTTAGATATTGTATTTCTTGGGTAAGGAAACCTTCCGCCGCCCTCGACATAAGCATAGGTGGACCAGTTATACCCGTTGTCGTCAGAAAAAGTTATTGCCATCTTGCGTATATCCCAGTCAGTAAAAGCTATAATGATTCTTCCACTTGTAGTTCTCAATGCTGTCAGGTAAGAAGGCTTATGATCAGGATTATTTTTAATCTCTGTAATAAAACTTTTGTCGTGCCAGGTACTTCCACCATCCGTGCTTCTTGAAGAATATAAAGTATCATTCAGATTAGCATTATTGATCTGGTGGTTGCTAATAAAAAAAATCATAATATCATTATCTGATATTACGACGGGTGAAGATTCAAGATATATCTGATCAGAGTTTTGAACAGGAAGTCTGGTGATATCTTTGATCTGTGAATATGCAGACCCCATTAAGAGTAATATAATAAAAATGATGATGTTTGTTTTCACGTAATTCCCCGCGTTGTTATTCCTAATCTAACATTTAGGTATATCTTTTTCAAAGAAAAGATTTAATCCCTGGATGTAATCCTGACTGGATTACCGGCAAAAAGCTTTATGAAGAATTAAAAAGCAGGCAAAAGAAAAATTCATTTAGTATATTTTTGTATTACTTATTGTGGGAGAATAATAATGACCGGGGTCAGAAATCTAATTCTTCTCTTTGCGTCATTTTTTCTGTTATCATTGTGTGTCGGGGGGTGCGCGACAGTTACCAACTTAGTATTAAAAGAAGGTTATAATTTCCCCGCAAGGAATAGTATAACAGTATATATTGACCCATCAGGCAGTGAGGAATTAGTAAAAACATATTCAAAAGTAATGCGTCTCGAACTCCAATCAAGAGGGTATCAGGTTATAGACGCAAATAAAATTATGGAGAACCACTCTGATAAAATTCCCAGGATAAATCACCGGAAAACTGCTGACAGTCTTCTTAATAAAAGTTACCTCCCTGAAAGCGATATTATTGCAGTCGTTAAAACAAAATGGGAAAACATTCCCTATGCTACCAAACTTGAGAACTATCCAATATCAGGAATTTCACCTATTTACAGGGGATATCTAGTTAAAAGACTTTCAAGCGAAGTTGTATTCTATGATCGTTCAATAACTGAACCTGTAGTTAGCTTTTACGCAACGGATACTATGCACCTGATCAGCGGAAAAGGAGCGCCGAATTTAAGTTACCCGGAACATTTATGGATGGTTGTTGCCAGACAACTTCAAAATGGACTTTGTGGAATAGATTTCTGCAACAGAGATAACACTGCACCGGCAAGATATAAGTTAAACACTGTGTTATGGGTAGACCATTCCTACCGTGAAGCCTTTCCCGATACCTGGGTTGATCGCCTGAGCAGAAGATTCACTACAGCAAATATAACATTGCGAAACCTGTTTGGAATTGAATTAAATATCTCGGAAACAATCGCCTGGGATTCTGAATTTCAAAGTTCCTTAAAGTATACCATTGAAAAATTTGAGAAAAAACCGGATCTGAGAAAAAATGCTGTAAATATTGCTGTCACTCTCAACAAAGAACTTAAAATTAACTGGACAGATAGAAAGGAACTTGGATTTGCATACCCTTTAAAAAATACAGCAATAATAACAGCTCAGCCATCTTATTTGGGTCTGCAATTCTGGAACGTAATGGAAGAATCGATTTCAATAGTTCATGAAGTGGGACACTTACTGGGAGCTATCCATGTTCCGGATAAAAATTCTATAATGTATCCTTACTCAGGTTCTTTTTCATATGAATTTGACAGCATAAACTCAAAAATAATAGACAGGATGAAGAGTATTCTTTTGAAATGTGATAAAGAAAGTCTGTTAAAGAATTATGTCGGTGAACTTGTCACAATAAAAAATGATTCACCGGGCAATACCGTACAGATTTTAGAAGCATTTTCTTCAGCCTTTTTGAATCTCTATTCGGACGAATGCTCCAGTTTTAAAAATCCTGAGCAATACTACAAATTTTGCTCTGGTATTATCCAGGATTCAGTCTATGCACTGGCAGCGGCAGGTTCATTCTGTTATGGTCTTGATCATCTGATCGATGCTAAAATACTTTTCACAAGAGTAATTGAGGCAGACCCCGGTTTTGCTGAAGTCCAGTGGTACTTAAGTGCTATACTTAAAAAACTGGGACAAAACGAAGAAGCTGAAAAACATTATAAAATCGCTAAACCCTTTATTAAATATTGGGTAATGAATAAATGAACATTTGATGAAAGTATATATCCTGGTGTACTCACCACCAGCTCTGACGAAGGTGTGGATGATGGCGGTAGGTTTATATGTGGTTTAAAATTAAGAAGCCTCAAAATATCAGTTTTGAGGCTATCTTTGTGGGCCCGGATGGGCTTGAACCACCGACCCTCTGATTATGAGTCAGATGCTCTAACCAACTGAGCTACGGGCCCAAAATTTTAGATGATAAAAATAATACTAATCGTGTCTTTTTGCAATGATTTTTGGGACTAAGGGATAAATTTTTATTCATTTGAGAAGAAAGATCTCTTCCTCCGGTCGAGATGACGAAATGAAATTATTCCCGTCCGTAATACTTATACACGTACTGGATAACACCTACGGGATCATCATCGTCCTTGAATTTTTCTTCTTCAATTACATTACCCTTCTGATCGTATTTATATTCATACTTATAAAGCATCTTCCCGGTCTCATTGTACGTGGTTGCTGACTTTTTTCTGCCATCATCATTATACCCGTACTTCACTTCATATTCCAGTTTCCCGCTTTTATCATACCAGTCTTCTTCAACCAGGTTCTGATTATCATCATACTTATAGATATAATATTTCTCTAAACTACCGTTAAGATCGTACCTGACAGACTTAATCTTATTGCCGTATTTGTTGTACTCGTAAGTATATTTTTTATCGGCTTTCTGTTCGGGAGTGTATCTTATTGTCTGAATACGGTAATCTTTCCTATCGTAGTCGTACTTGTAGATGTTATCTATCTGGCTGTTCTTTCCGTAAATGATTGTTTCGGTCATCAGGCCATCGGGACCATAGTTGATTGTTGCCTGTTTTTCCCCGTTAACCAGTTTTCCGTCCTGATCATAGTCAAAACTTATCTTATCAATACTTTTGATATTCTGCTTGTCTATACGGGCTCTTTCGGCTTCTTCATTGGGTTTAAGTACAGGCTTTTTTTCTTCTGTAACCGTCTCCTCCCTTTTCCGCGTTGTTTCTTCGGATGAAGAGCAGCCGTACCAGTAAAATATACTAAGTAAGAAGAGAATAGATATAAATAACTTATTGTATTTCATAGTTTTGTCCATAGTCTCTTATAGTCTTTTCAGCGACATAAAATTAAGAAAAATCGATTTAATATGGTGTTACAAAACCGCTGTCAGGTGTAACGATTGTTGAATCGATCAATGTTCCGGTTGAGTCATATGTTTTCCAGACGCTGTCTCTCTGACCTGCAACAAAATACCCGGTCTGTCTCAGTGTACCGTCGGGATAATACCAGGTCCACTTTCCGTCAGCACGATCGTTGTTAAATAATCCAACCGACTCAACCTGCCCATTGTCATAAAAATATTTCCATTCACCTACGTTCCGGTTATTTTTCATTTCACCCGACATCAGCAGTTGTCCGTTGGGGTAATACGATCTGAAATTTCCTTCTTTCTTCCCGTTTACAACATCAAATTCGATTTTCATACTGTCCATTTCACCTTTCCAGGTACCATTAAAAGGCTCTTCGGTTCCCGGTTTGTAGATAATAGAATCGATTTTGATGCTCGTCTTGCCTTTTTGGGGGGTTTCATTACAAGCAGGTAGAATGAACAAAAGGCATATTATTGCCGCTGCGAGGATTAATTTATTTGCCACTCCGGTTCCGATCTTTTACTTGTTTTTGAGTTTTTTATATACGGTAAGAAGTTTCTCTTTCGTCTCTGCCAGGTCCTGTGAGATCACTTTTACTTCTCCGAGCACCGGCATGAAGTTGGTATCGCCGTTCCAGCGCGGTACGATATGAAAATGGATATGCTCATGAATTCCCGCTCCTGCAACTCGGCCGAGATTTAACCCCATATTGAATCCTTCCGGGTGAAGGATCTCTCTTAATGCCTCGTAGGCAATCCGCATTTTATGCATTATTTCAAGGTTCTCATCATCAGTCAGAGAAATGAATTCTGACGTATGGCGGTAAGGCACAATCATCAGGTGACCGTTGTTGTAAGGATAGAGGTTCAGAACTGTGAATGTGAGAAGACCTTTATCCACGACTAGATTTGAAAGGTCTTCGGGATTCATGTTAACCATCCCGCAGAATACACATTCTTCTTTTTCGTTTTCCTTCTTATTTTTAAAAGAGTCGATATATTGCGAGCGCCACGGTGACCAGAGTTTTTCCATTTCTCCTCATAAAATTAAAAAGGCGGTTATTAACCGCCTCAATAAAGAGTCTTAATTTCCTTCTTCTCTTGATTTATTGTATTCATCAATTATCTTCTGCTCAACTTCTTTCGGCATTTCCTCATAATAGGCAAATTTACGTGTATGTACTCCCCTTCCGGAAGTTAAGCTTCGGAGCTGTGAACTGTATTTATAAAGCTCTGCAAGGGGAATGTTTGCTTTGATAATCTGAAAATGACCGTCTGAGTCCATTCCAAGTATTTTTCCTCTGCGGCTGGAGATGTCACCCATTACATCACCCATAAATTCTTCGGGCACTGTAACTTCTATTTCATAAATAGGCTCAAGCAATACCGGTTTGGCCTCGTGGAATCCTTTTCTGAATCCCTGCGATGCCGCAAGCTTAAATGACATTTCATCGGAGTCAACTGTGTGATATGTTCCGTCAAACAAAGTAACCTTAACATCAACAACCTGGTTACCGGATATCACTCCCTTGTCCATCGCTTCCTGTATTCCTTTTTCCACTGCAGGTATAAACCTTCCCGGAACAACACCTCCCACAATCGCATTAACGAATTCAAATCCCTTTCCTCTCGGAAGCGGCTCCATCTTAAAGTGAACATGCCCGTACTGACCTCTGCCGCCCGACTGCTTTTTGTGCTTATATTCTACGTCATTAATGGTGCCTTTAATAGTTTCCCTGTAAGGAACTCTGGGCTCAACAAGATCAACTTCAACACCATAGCGTTCTTTGAGTCTTTTTACTGCAAGCGACAGCTGAAGCTCTCCCTGCCCGGAAATGATCGTCTGTGAAATTTCAGGATCAAATTTTACACTGAATGAGGGATCTTCCTCATGCAGTGTGTGCAATCCGGAGGCTATCTTATCTTCATCTCCTTTGGCTTTTGGAACGATTGCGCCTCGTATTACGGCCGAGGGGAAATCAATTTGTTTCATTACAACAGGAAATGCCTTTGAACTTAAAGTATTGTTCGTATGCGTGTCTTTCAGTTTAACAACGGCACCGAGATCTCCTGCTTTCAACTGAGAGACGTCTTTACGGTTATGACCGTTAAGGATCGAAAGCTGACTGAGTCTTTCCGATTTTCCGTTTGTCTCGTTAAGCAGGTCGAGTCCCGCAGTTACAGTACCTGAATAAACTTTAAATAAAGAAAGTTCGCCTACATGCTGTTCAGATATGGTTTTAAAGACAAACATAACAGGTTCACCGGAAGGATCAGGAAGTACTTTTTCTGTTTTATCCGTTCCTTTTACAGCACCTTCTTCTCCGGCGCGATCGACCGGTGATGGAAAGTAAGCAGCAACGAAATCCAGAAAATTATTTATTCCTACACCTTTTGAAGATGACATCGCGAAAACGGGAGTGAGACTTCTTTTCAGAAGAGCCTGTTTAATACCTGTCTGAAGGTCTGCATCCTGCAAAGTTCCCTCTTCAAAATATTTATTCATCAACTCTTCCGTTGTTTCAGCAACCTTCTCAATAAATTCAGTTCTGTAAGATTCCGCATCATCTTTCAGGTCGGCAGGTATTTCTTCTTCCGTAACTTTCCTGCTTCCCGGTTCGCCATAGCGGACTACCTTCATCTTAATAATATCCAGCACGGCTTCGAAGTTCAAACCCTCGGTAACCGGTATCGTAACTGCTATTGCTCCGTTAGTTAGTCTGTCTTTCGCCTGTGCAAGTGTATCTTTGAAGGTACTGTGTTCGTTGTCTACCTTATTTATTATTATTGCCGAAGGAAGATTGAATTCGTCAACAAATTTCCCGGTTGTTTCCGATCCTACTTCAACTCCCTCTGCCGACTTAATTACCATTACGGCAGTGTCTGACACACGCATCGCGCTCTTAACATCACCCAAAAAATCAGAATATCCCGGCGTATCAAGGATGTTTATTTTCGTGCCTTTCCATTCGCAGTGCATAAGGCTTGTTGATATCGATATCTGCTTTTCAATCTCGTTCGGCGTATAATCGGAAATAGTATTTCCTTCAGAAATGCTCCCGATCCTGTTAATCTCATTAGCTGTAAACAGTAAAATTTCAGATAGGCTTGTTTTACCGCTGCCCTGGTGGCCTATAAACGTAATATTCCGAATTGCTTCAGTTCCATACTCTTTCAAGGGATTTCCTCCTAAGATTCAAGGTGAGAAGGTTTATGTTATTATTATCATTTTGTGAAGGTTTTCCAAAAGGTAGAGACTCCGTTAGAAACTGCCGAGAGATTTTTAAGAAGCCCGTTTAACGGCTTCTCCAATCCAGCCCGGAATTCCTCTTCTAACTCCAGAATCTTTTCAACCCTGTCGACAACCTTTCCTATAGTTTCTTTTACAGTACCTACCTGGTCCTTTGTTTCGGAAGCCAGGTAGTTAATTTTTTCGCTTACCTGTGTCGCAGTACTTATTAATGGTTTTACCTGCTCGGACAAATCCCTGATATCTGTTTGGATATCCTTGATAGAATTTGTGATCCTGTTTATGTAAAAGATCAATGCCAGGCAAAGGATTGAAGCCGAACATAAAAGGACTATATAAAAGACGCTGATTGTATCCATTAAGTTTTAATCAGCTTTTTTTAGTTTCTTTGTATGCATCTACACCGGCCTTAACCGCAGTTTTGACCTTAGTAGTTTCCTGGTCGAGAGTATCTTTGCCTTTAGCAACATACCCTTCGGCTTTCGAACGAGCATCGTTAAATATCTTCTCTGCGTCTTTTAATAGTTCCTCGGATTTTACTTTAGCATCGCTAATAAGTTTTTCCGATTTCTTCTTCCCGTCATTAATGAGATCTTTTGCTTTATCTCTTGCATCAGAATAATATTTCTCTACGTCATCATAATACTCGTCAGATTTACTGCGGATGTCACTTCTAAGTTCTCGTCCTGATTTGGGAGCATATAGTAAGGCAACAATAGCACCGATAGCACCACCTGCTAAAAAACCTACCAACAAACCTTTACTTGAATTATCCTGGGACATATATAACTCCTTTTTTTATATGTATTTGAGTCACCAAAAATATAACATGCACCTGTCTGAAAATCAAGAAAATCAGATTGATCTGAAACATAAACAATGTAAAAGAACAGGCAAAACACACCGGGAAATACTCTAATTTGCCCGGTTTGAGATAGATTCCAGTGTTATTTTACCGAATCTTCTCTGGTAAAGGGTTACACTTATTACTCCTACCAGAACCGCGAACCAGAGTGTAACAACCCTTACAATGAATGTGGATGCCACTGCGATCTCTTTTGGGGATCCTTTTTCAATAAGGAGAAACGTGAGAGATCCTTCCGTAACTCCCAATCCCCCGGGCAGCATCGTTACTGCACCTACAATAGTTGCGAAACCGTAACTGAACGTTGCCCATAAAAGACTAACATCCACTCCAAAATTAATCAGAATTATGTAATATCCCAAACATTCAAAAAACCACGAACCTAGACTCAAAATGCTCATTTTTACCAGCGGACCGGGTCTGAGGAGCTTATATGAACTTTCATACGCACTATGGATGCTTTCAAGGTGTTTTCGCAGGAAAGCGCTCTTTTCAAGCATTTTTAATAATGGCAGAGCGATCCTTTTATTACTGATGATGATAACAAGGATTAAGAAAAAAACAGATACACCGATAACTATTCCGCGTCCGTAATTGTAGGTATAAGCGCCGATCAGGGCAAGAAACAGTAAAGAAATGAAGTCTGTTATCCTTTCGGCGAAAATAATTGGAAACGTCTTGCTGATGGGCGTCTGGTTCAATTCTTTAACAAGATATGATTTTAGGAGTTCACCCATTTTCCCCGGGGTTACGCTCATTACCAGTCCCGACATAAAAATTGAAAGTGAATCAAGTTTAGGAACCTTAACTTTTATAACTGACAGGTAATAATCCCATTTGAAGAATCTGAAAAAATAATTGAGAAGCGAGAGAATAAGGAGCAGCGGGAATAGCAGCCAGTTGAATCTCTCAAAAGCTTTTATGACGAGGTCAAAATCTGCATAGATGGTAAACGCAAGGTAGAGTAATCCCGCAGCAGCAAGAGACACAAATATTTTTTTTCTTAGTTTCTTAAGCAATTATATCACTTTCAGGAGGTTTGAATAAAGCTTTGAGATGGGGAGTCCTACAACGTTATAGTAATCACCATTAATTTTTTTTACGAATACAGCACCGAAATCATCCTGGATACCGTATGCTCCGGCTTTATCCATCGGACTGCCGGTTTTCACATAATCATCTATCTCCCGCCTGGTAATATTCCTGAAAGTTACCAGCGTTTTTTCATAATCAATTATCGTTCGATCTGTTTGTGAATTGTGGAGTGCGAAGCCGGTATAAACAATGTGAGTTTTCCCGCTCAGTTTACGCAGCATTCTCTTCGCGTCGTTTTCATCTTCAGGCTTGGCCAGAATTTCATCACCGAGTGCCACTGTAGTATCGGCCGTTATAATAATTCCTTCTTTAATCTGGTCTTTTGCCGACTCAAGTTTATCCCCGGCAAGTCTTTTTACCATTCTTAACGGCGATTCCTTCCCTTTTCTGCTTTCGTCGATGTCAACTGTTATAACTTTAAAATTAAGGTTCATCTGCTGCAGAAGTTTTTTTCTTCTGGGAGATCTTGAAGCGAGGTATATAAGCGGATGATTATTGATCATAATAATTTTCTATCTCTGTTCCGGGATAATACAGTGAGAGAATTTCTTCGAAATCTCTTCCTTCTTTCGACTGTTCAAGCGCCCCCCACTGGCAAAGTCCCACACCATGTCCATACCCTTTGCCGTTAATGACTATAGTGTCTCCGGACTTCTTTATTTCAAAATTGCTGCTCTCAAGGATGGTCTTATTATCCGGGGTTCTGATTACATACCTGATGTTATTTCCGTAAATCTTAACTTGTTTCGATTTGCCGCTGTTGCTTGTAAAATCAACTTCCAGCTCATTGATCCTTCCTGACCGGAAGGTACTGTTAATACTAATGCCGGCAATTGAATAATTGGAATTATCAAGATATCCGGCTGAAAGAAATCTCTGAATAAAAGTATTTTCGGAAAATTTTTCGGTCCATCTGAACTTTGGAGAAATCGAACAGTACGGTCCGTCGCCATCCTTTACGGTAACAAGATAAGGGAGATCCATATTAGGAAAAACATTTTTCGCATCTTCTGTGTAACCGCCGCAGGTAGAATGATAAAATGTTACAGCAGGCTTACCGTCATAAGTAAGTATAAGTCCCCGTGTTTCATCCACAACCTTGTTGACTATCTTCTTCTCGATGCCGCTGCCTCCGTAAACCTGGTCACGCGTATCAGCAAACACGTCAAAGTTTTTTTTGTTCTCACGCATTTTTGAATATGTATAGGTCCTTGCGCATATAGTGAATGCCTTCAGAGCCTCAAAATATTCATTTCCCTTCCCGGTAGGCATTTCCCTAGGAATAACGCCTTTAAGATATTCTTCAACGGAAAGCTGATTAACAATATTTACGGCCGAACCTTCGGGTACAAGGTTTAATGAGCCGCGGTATGATCCGCCCTTAAATGATATAGATCCTTCTTCCGATTCCGGAACTAACCGCAGATCATTTCCCTTAAAGCGTTTACCTTCTATCTCAACCTCAATCTCATCTCCGGAACTGCTGATGGAAAGATGGTTCCCGGGATTTACTAGTGCCATATAGGAATCGCCGTTTCTCAGGTAAACCGGGGAATCATTTATAAAATTATAGCTGCCCGGTTCTTCATCAAGAAGTACCCGTATCTGACTTATTCCTGAAATATTTGAATTATTTCCCCGCTCGTACGATTCTTTCGATCCCGAACATCCAGCAAGAACAAATATCATTAAGATGAATATGGCAGCGGAACAAACTTTTTTCATAAAGGAATTTATAAAAATCTTTTTTAATAGAAGGACAAAGATAAAGGAATGGGGACTAAAAATTAAATGAAAATCGCGGGGAATAACTTTTACCGAAACATAGCTTTGATGCTGCCCCAGGTTCTCTTTACTCCGGAAATATTAGGCGATACAGAAGCCTCTGAAGAGTACGCATAAGAACCGTCCCGGTCAATTATTTTGATCCGGTATACAAAAATAGGATTGGTCATCTTGTATGCAGCCTGATCAACATAAGTATAAACTGAATTGTCTCCCGTTGGAGCTACTGCTACAAGATCAATATACTGGGTGTCGGGTGTTTTTCTTTGGACTATAAAATTAGCCAGGTTAGTTTCTGTGGTAGTTTTCCACTCAAGCTTTACGTTTTCTCCCTCAGTTTGTGCATGAAAATAATCAAGCAAAGCACCGGCCATAGCAGTGGAAACTATTATGAAAAGTATAAGAATAAGGGTATATCTATTTTTCATAGCCAAAATATATTTTATGCCCCAGAGAATGTCAACACCTGTGCCGTAAAAATATAGTTAAAATCTGCGTATTTCGAGTATTTTTGAAAATTTAATCTTAAATATTCTCATTATCAGTAAAGCTGTATTCTCATGATGACCAGTATTTTGACTGCAGCGCTCACCATCATCCATCTTCATTTAAGCATTAAATACTTTTTTTCTGCCACTCCCCTTTTTCATATTTCCTGTATATAACTGTAGTATAGATCAGGATATAAACCGGCAGTGCCGTCCACGCCCAGATAAGTCCTCCCTCGAATACCACTCCCATAAGGTATGCCAGCGGAACAAATATGAAGAGATTAGTAATCACTTCCGACTTCATCACAAAGAAGGTTTTACCCGCGGCTTGCAGCGCGTTTGCCAGCACAACCCCTACAGCATAGAAAATCTGTGCAAAGCCCGCCACTCTAAGACCCGGTTTGGCAACTTCAATAATTGACTGATTATTAGTAATTATCAATAATACATACTGAGGGATAGCAATGAAAACAACACCAAGGAACAGCGTGTAGTACGTGGCTATCTTGGCAGTTTCAAAACCGTAGATCTTTGCTAACTGAAAATTTCCTGAACCGAGGTTGTTTCCGACCAGCGTCTGTACCGCGATCCCGAATCCGAAGCATGGGAGAAACGACATAAACATTGTGCTGATAATTGCCTGCGAAGCTGCCTGCTGCTGGGTTCCGATCAATCCGGTGATAACAACAAACAGAAGGAAGCCTATCAGTATAAAAACATTCTGGAATGAAACCGGTAGAGAGATCTTATAAATCTTCTTTATCAGGTCAAAATTAAGACGAAAGTTTTTGAAAGGATGAAACTTGTGTCTGTAAACCGGCAGCATAAGAACTGTAGTGTAAAATATAAAATCGAATGTGGTAGCCAGGGTTGAGGCCAATCCGGCACCGGCTAATCCCATTCTGGGCATACCAAGATTGCCGTAAATAAAAACGTAGTTAAGGAAGATATTTAACAGATTTGTTATTACTCCCGAGAACATAAAAATTTTCGTTTTGCTGATTCCGAAATAAAATCCCCTGTATGAAACACTTATCAGGAAAAAAGGGATCCCAAGAAAGCGGTAGAATATGTACTCGCCCGCAAAACGTCCCACAATCTTATCTGCTGCAAAGAAATCAGCTATCTGGTATGCAGCGAGCACCCCGATTGCAGCAACGATAATACCTATAATAAAACCTAAAATAAGAGAATTGCTCAGAGAAAGACTGCAGCCTTCGAAATCGTTCTCCCCGTATTTACGTGCTACAATTACATGGGTTCCGGTAGCAAGACTTGAAAAAAAGCTGATGAGTGCCCACGTTGCCAATACTCCAATACCCATAGCAGCAAGAGCATAAGTTGCTTCGTCAAGACGACCAACCATGGCTGAATCAGTAAGTGACACAACCATTTGAGTTGACAATCCCGCAATGGCAGGAAGAGCAAGTTTTAGAATAGCTTTATAATAGCTGTTAACAGGAAGAATTTTCATCGGAAGCAAAGATATGAAAAATGGGCGAATTGGGAAATAAATTGCAGGCGGAGTTCTGCTTCATTTAATGTAAGTAATCCGGCATTCCGAGTGGAGCTAACCGGGATCGAACCGGCGACCTTCTCGTTGCGAACGAGACGCTCTCCCAGCTGAGCTATAGCCCCAAATTTTTCTAATGACATTTGAAATTTAGCTTAAGTTCAGAATCACTTCAAGTGGCTGCAGGCATATATTTCTGAATTTAGCGGATTGAAGGATTACCGGATTTAGCGAATTAAAATTTGAACCCGCCCGTAAACCTGGCAATTCCCCGCAGGAATTTATGTCCGAAATCTACGTGTCCACAGAACATCATAGGGCAGCCGCCGGGTATAACATTGATATTATTATCCCTGCAGACCTGAACAGCTTTGGATGATATACTTGATGCCGGTTTGTCGGCGCCTTTATGTCCCATCATATTGTGCATCCAGACGTACTTAATTCCTGCTTCGACGCAGTCATTTACAACCTCTTCGCATACAGAAGGATTTGTTACTATAACTACTCCATCAGGTTTCGGTTGAATAGACTTAACATCAGGATAGCATTTATCTCCCTCGAAGCTGTCGGCATTCGGATTAACAGGGTAAACATTGTAGCCTGTTTCTTTAAACCTTTTATAGATGATGTTCCCCGTCGCGTTGCTTTTCCTGCTTACTCCCGCCACAGCAATATTTTTTTGTGAAAGAAATTCTTCTGCGAGCTGATCAATTTTACTCATTTATTTTTTCCGGTTCTTTTAAATTTAACATTCAAATATCATTATAATCCCGTATACCTTCAACTGCCAGCCCGATAACAGCGGCAGGTCGCTTAGCCGCATAGCGGCAGAATGTAAGTAGACTGCGCTACGTATAACACAATAAACAACGAGCCGTATGCGGCGACAAATTGGCAGCTGTCTTTTTTACTACCGGTAAGGAGTGAAGCGAATCATTTGATTTATTAAGCGGCGCCAGTAGGTTCCTAAAAGCAAAAAACTTGTATCACTGTGAGATGTCGTCTTATTCTTTTAAGTCATTCTCCCAAAAAGAGTTAAGATTTTTGAGCAAAAACAACTGGTACATTCATTGTTGCAAAAAACGCGAGGGTTTTAAAATAATAGTGTCATTTATGGAACAATTCAACCGAGAATTCAGGGACGACGTATTAATAATTCACGTTTCCCTGGAGAAAACCACATTACAGGACGCACTGGAGTTCCAGGAATATCTTGAATCGGATATCATACTGGAATACGAGAAAATCGTTGTTGACCTTTCGGGCTGCGATGTGGTTGATGCAACATTCCTGGGAGTTCTTGTAATTGCATCAAAAAAGATTTCCGAGTATGGAGGTAAAATGAAGCTCGTTCTTCCCCCGCAGGTTTTTATATACAGCGGGGTGAAAAGGATCTTTCATACGTACCTTTCCAGCAGCGATGCCGTTACGAGCTTTAATTTCGGCCGGAATTTACCGGGCGCACGCAGGGCATTTTAATTATATAAGCAGCACAAATTTTCTTGTTTTTGTGAAACTGCCTGCCTGCAGCCTGTAAAAATAAATTCCGCTTGAAAGTCCTGCCCCGCTGAATTCAGCGGTATAATTCCCTGTGCCCTTTTCTTCATTTACAAGAACAGCAACTTCGCTTCCCAGCAGATCATAGACTTTAAGAGTTACAAATCCACTTTTACCTGCAGTGTAATTAATCAAGATGTTACCCTTAACTATATGCTAATTATATTGTAAGAATTTAAGTGAACCGCACAAAATTTCTATTCCATAAAGCACATCGAAAAGTTTAATTACGACCCGACAATGCGTGCTTATTCTTTCGGTGAAAAAAGTGCTGCTACGGCTCCGGCAGGATCCTGGATTACGCAGTACCTTCCGTATTTCCCCATATCCCTGGGACCCGCGATTACCTTTCCGCCGCTCTTTTTGCACAGCTCTGCCGATGCATCTACATCTTCCACAGCAAAATAGATCAGCCACTGCGGCGGGAGATCGGCGTTTACTCCCCTCGAATGGCATATGCCCGCAACTGTGCGGTCTGTATCGGGACTATTCATACTAAAATCATTATACTCCCCCATAGAAACCGGTTCAGATTTCCAGCCTATTACTCTGCCGTAAAAGTTTTTTACATTTTCCGCATCCGGCACGGTGAGGTCCGTCCATATTATCGATCCTGTTTCCAGTTTATCTTCTTCTTTCATTTTACCTTACTGTTTTGTTGAATATATCTTCTAATATAACTCTTCCGCGGTACTTTTTCCTCCTCGTCCAATCCCGCAACATGTACTTTTAACTTTTTACTTTTTACTTTATATTTGTCGTTAGAATTCGGGGCTATAGCTCAGATGGGAGAGCGCTTGAATGGCATTCAAGAGGTCAGGAGTTCGATCCTCCTTAGCTCCACAAGGATAAAAAAGCGGGTTTGTCATATGAATATGGTCTGGGTTTAGACCTGGGGATCTTCATAATCCATTAACCAGCAATATATTTTTCGAAGGGCCTTATTTTATAGGCAGGAGTACTACCCGAAACGGGTTAATACTCCTGCCTGGTTGAATACATATAATTTGCCTGAACTAAAATTCGACTTAATCTTAAATACCGAATGGCGGACCGGCCGCATTATCGATAGTCCAGACCTCACCTGAAAGAGTTACTATATAAGCAGTATTACCTATAAAATCGAGTGATGTAGGCTGATTAAGTTCATTAACGATTTCGGTAAATGTGCCGTCCGGATTAACCCTTACAAGCGAACCTGTATTTGGCAGGGCCGGGTCGCCCGGGTTACCACCACCAAATATTCCCTGTGACAGAGCAAAGAGTGTTTGTCCGCGGCCATACTCTACATCAACCAGTAACCGCGCACCTGTGGCAACTTCAGTAACCGACGACGATTCCGAATCAAATGATACCACCTTCCCATTCTCCGGTAGGTGCGGAACCGGCCCTGCTTCAGCCATATAACACTTTATTGCCATGTACTTCTAATCCCGTAGGAACAATGTCATTGAACGATTTAAATATGGAGATATTTCCATCGAGTGTAACATAGAGTACCCGGTTTAGATGTCCGTCAGTTACCAGGAATCCATCTTGATACTTTTGAATTGAATACAAAACCCCGGTAACGACAAAGTAATCAAATCCTGATGGAGGATGGGCTACATTATAGCTGCCAAGGTCTGCGATTATGGTGTAGCTGCCCGAACCGTCTATGCGATAAATTCCGTTGATATTGCCGGTGGGGAAAAGATTTGGGTCATCAACCAGTGTAACAAGTACATAGGCAGTGCTGCCAATAAAAGAAATATCAATTGCCCCGCCGATTCCGATGATTGAAGGCGGAAGTCCGCTGGCAAAGGTGGTAACATCCCCGGTTCCGGGATCCACACGAGAGATCCGGCCGGCAGCACCTTCAGTAACATAAAGTGCCCCGCCCGGGCCGATCGTACTGCCTGAAGCTCCCTCAAGACCTGACACCAGTAGCTGAGGCGTTCCCGGGACACCGATACTGTATAAACTTCTTGTACCAGAACTTTGATCGGATACAGGATTATCCTGAAATTCATCCGAACTGCACCCTCCAATCACTACCGCAGCAATAATGGTAATGAACCATAATATAGAGCTGTTTTTCATTTTATCCTCCGATTATTTGTTGATGAATTGATTTTTATTTAGATATGAGACCGCAAGATCCTAAGTTCAAAGCGCCGGAAAGGGGTATAAGCTTTGCTGAATAATTACCCGAAGTATCTTGTCCCCTGCAGATTAAGATTTCCGTACACTTTTATCTACCACTCTCGTAGCGAATTATGAAACATTTGTCTCTCTGGTTACGAAATTTGCGCTTCATAGAATGAAACCGCACGTATTTGCTGCATTAAATGAAAATAAAATCGCTCTGGAATAGGTGGGAAACAAAGGAAAAACTCAAATAGTCTGTGAAGGGAGTTTGCTCGCGAAGGTCTGTTACTAATTTAATTTCTTAATTAAATAATCAGTGCCTTGATTTTTAGTAAATCTGATTTTAATTTTGTACAAACTCGTTCATAAAGGTTTACCCCTGCCTTGTGATGGCAAAGAGTTTACCCTCCTGCAATCCCCTGTAGGAGGGTTTTTTATTTTAAATTGATTTGTGTTGATTTTTGGTATAGATTAAAATCATCAATTAAGGTTTTTAAGAGTTAATACTAATAATGAAGCAAATATTTTCACTCCTTCTTATTTCAGCGTTTATTATTATTCTGTCTTATACAGGATGCAAGGACCAGGTTACGGCCGCCGATGTAGATAACAGGGTTATACCTGACTCGAATGTCAGTTATTCGCAGGATATCCAGCCGGTGTTCAATCTTAAATGTACGAATGCAGGATGTCATAATGATGCGGACCTTGCCGGCGGTATTAGTCTTACCACTTGTACAAATACTACGGCTAACCCTTCAATTGTTTTTCCCGGAGAGCCTGATAACAGCAGACTTATATGGGCAATTGAAGGTATAGGTAATTTCCCGATGCCACCTGTGGGTTATCCCCCGCTGACTTCAAACCAGATAAGGGGTGTAAGAACCTGGATACAGGAAGGGGCTCAGTGCAATTGAAATTAAATTTATTTTGTGTTTAGATTTTCAACAAGTATGACAAAATGTCATACCACCTATCTATCCCGTTTTAGTGCAGTAGTAATCCGCCTTTTATCCGCCTTTTGAACTCAAAATGAGACATTGAAATTCTGCGAAAATCCTCACTTTTCAGCCGTTGAAATTTTCAATAGTGTGACAAAATGGCAGACCATTATATCGGTGCAAAATCTCTCCGCCCGTGGGCAGTAACTTATTAGAGCCAGCCCTGGGATTTGTACCAGTCAACTGTTTTTTTAATTCCCTGCTCTGCCGAAATATTCTGCCGGTAACCTATCTGATCAACCGCTTTCTGAGTTGAACATATCCAGGCATGACGGGTTATGTCCTTTGCCTTCTCAATATTTAAGGTAGCAGGTTTGCTGCTGAACATAGCGAAGAACTGAGCGATCGATGCGATGAAGAAAACAGCAGTATGTGGCACCTTTATATGCAGCGGCTTTTTGTTCATTATTTTCTTCGTAATATCGCCGACTTCCTCCCAGGTATAAAACTTTTCGGAGCTTATGAAATATGTCTGTCCTGCAGACGCTTCACTTTCCGCCGCAAGGATGAATCCATCCACCAGGTCATCAGCGTGAATAAGACTTATCAGTTTGCGGTCGAAACCGATGGTTGTGAAAAGTCCTTTTGCAAAGGTCTGGAAGAAAATAAAAATCTCGGTATCCCTCTCGCCATATACAGCGGGCGCCCGGCATATTGTAATCGGCAGACGATCCATATATTCTTTCGCAAGGTTTTCCTGTGCAAGCTTGCTCCTGCCGTAGGTTGTTATCGGATGCGGTTCGTCCGATTCTACTACCGGTTTTTCATCGTAAGAAGGTCCTGCCGCAGTCTGACTGCTGACAACAAGAAATCTTTTTATCGTATTCCTGAACTCCATTGCTACTTCAAGCAGCGAACGGGTGGGATCAACGTTCCCCTTAAAGTAACCTTCAGGTTTTTTTGATTTAACCACACCGGCTACGTGATAAATGTATTCGGCTCCGTCAAAGGCCTTACGCAGGCCTTCCTTATCAAACAATCCGCAGTCATATATTTCCAGGTCTTTTCCGCGCAGCCACTTGATGTCGCTGGTCTTCCTGGTAATGCATCTTACACGGTAACCTTTCTCTATTAAATGATCTGCAAGATGACTTCCAACGAAACCATTTGCACCTGTTACAACAGCTATGGGAGGATTTTTCATGCTAAAGTTTATTTGTTTTTATTTCTATTAAATTTTACATTGAACCGCCAAAATTTAAGAAATTATTATTTGATTCTTAAATTCATTCAAGTATCAGGTATTTCCAGGAGGATTTTTGGATTTATTTAAAAAATGTTACGAGTTCACAAGGGCTGATGAAGTTAAGGCATCCGGTTTATATCCTTATTTCAGACCCATAGAAGAAAATGAAGGCCCCGTAGTTCAGATTGAAGGACGCAAAGTAATTATGGCAGGTTCGAATAATTATCTCGGATTAACTGCCCACCCTAAAGTAAAAGAAGCTGCTATTAAAGCAGTTGAGAAATATGGTACCGGCTGTTCCGGTTCAAGATATCTTACAGGAACTCTTGATCTGCATATTGAACTTGAGGAGCGTCTTGCTAAATTTTTCGGTAAAGAAGCCGTACTTCTCTTCAGTACCGGTTACCAGACTGGTCAGGGAATAATACCGACCCTGGTTCAGCGCGGTGAATACGTTGTAACTGACAAAGATAACCATGCCTGCCTTGTTGCAGGAACTTTGATGGCTAAGGGAGCAACAGCCGATTTTGCCAGGTATAAACATAACGATATGGATGACCTCGAGCGGGTTGTGAAGAAACTTCCTCCCGAAGCAGGAAAACTTATTGTAAGCGACGGTGTTTTTTCAACCGGCGGCGAGATTGTTGATCTGCCGCGACTGGATAAGATCGCCAAAGAGAACGGCTGCAGAATATTGATAGATGATGCTCACTCGGTGGGAGTTATAGGCAAGGGCGGTAGAGGTACCGCAAGTGAATTCGGTCTTGAGGCTGATATTGATATGACGATGGGAACGTTCAGTAAAACATTTGCTTCCCTGGGTGGTTTTGTTACCGGCGAAGCAAAAGTGATAAATTATATTAAGCACCATTCCCCTGCCCTTATCTTCAGTGCTTCTCCTACTCCTGCCTCTGTTGCAGCTGCTCTTGCTGCGCTTGATATACTTGAAGCCGAACCGGAAAGAGTTGATAGGCTTATCAAAAATGCGGCGAAGATGAGAAACGGTTTAAAAGAGATGGGCTTTAATGTGCTTGACGGCAGAACAGCTATCGTACCCGTAATTGTGGGTGACGATCAGCTGGCTTTCCAGATGTGGAAAATGCTTTATGATGCAGGCGTATTTGTGAATGTATTTATTTCACCCGGTGTTCCTCCCGGACGACAGATGATGAGAACAAGCTATATGGCTACTCACGAGGACGAACAGCTGGATAAAATTCTGGATATTTTCAATGATACCGGAAAAAAACTCGGTTTAATTAGTTGATCCTGTTAAATGCATCTTTGCTGAATCAGATTATTCATAAGCATACCCCGAAAAGGTATGCTTTTATTTTTTAAATATTACGGTGGTTGGTATGAGCGAAATTAAAATCATCAAGGTTGAGAATCAGTCAGATTTAATGAGGTTTATTAAATTTCCCTGGAAGATCTATAAAGGCTACAGCAAATGGGTTCCCCCGCTGATAATGGACAGGAAGAAACTGCTTGATAAAAAGAAGAATCCCTTCTACCAGCATGCGGAAGCCGATTTCTGGCTGGCTGAAAAGGACGGCGAGCTTGTCGGCAGAATAGGAGCAATAAAAAATGATCTTCATAATAAATATCATAACGATAAGGTTGGTTTCTTCGGATTCTTCGAGTGTATAAATGATCAGGAGACTGCCAACAGGCTCTTCGACACCGCAAAGCAATGGCTGAAGGAACACGGACTAAATGAAATGCGGGGTCCAGCGAATCCTTCAAGTAATGATGAATACGGAATGCTGATTGAAGGCTTTGATGATGAACCGAGACTGCTTATGACTTACAATCCCGAGTATTACCTCGACCTTTGTGAAAATTACGGGTTGAAGAAAGCAAAGGATCTTTATGCTTATAAACTTGAGACCGAAAAGGTGCTGAGCTCTGATAAATTGAAAAGGGTTGCAGAACTGGCAAGGAAACGCTCAGGGATGGAGATCAAGCAGCTTAATATGAAAGAGTTCAATAAAGAACTCGATAAAGTTAAGGATGTTTATAATAAAGCATGGGCACCCAACTGGGGATTTATTCCTATGACCAATGAAGAAATTGATGCTATGGCAAAGGACCTCAAACCTCTTGTTGAACCATCGCTTGTATTATTCGGTGAGATAAACGGAAAAACAATGGCATTCGCACTTGTTATGCTGGATTACAACCAGGTATTTAAGTCGATGAACGGGAAACTTTTCCCATTCGGTTTCCTGAAACTCTTTACTCAAAAGAAAAAGATCACCTGGAGCAGAATTATTACGCTCGGTATTGTACCTGAATATCAGAAACGCGGACTTGATGCATCTCTTTATTATGAAATAGTAATACGCGCTGATAAAATCGGAATTAACCTCGGTGAAGCCAGCTGGGTGCTTGAAGATAATGAAATGATGAACCGCGGTGCGCAGGTAATGAACGGCGAGCTTTACAAGAAATACAGAATTTATTCGATGCCCGTGTAACAGAAAAGTGAATTGATATGAAAATAAGATTCGCAATTTCAGGATATTTATTACTTCTTGCCGTACTCATCTTCCCTTCTCTTTCGCAGGCGCAGTATACTCCCGATGACCGCGCTCTTGCGGCTACAACGTTCACACGCAATTTCGATAAGGTTACATTAAAGGAATACCTTAGCTCTGATGACGACAGGAAAGTGATCGCCGGTCTGCTTAGTGCCGCCATATCTGAGGATACCAATTTTGTCCCTTCAATCACTAAGCTTCCCGTCGATAAGTATGCAAGAGAGATTTGTTTTGCACTGGGACAGTTAGGACCCTGCACCCGCTCTGTTAACTTTCTCGGCAAAATCTTCTACAGCGACAGCACCGATCCCTTAGCCCGGTACTATTCTCTAATTGCGCTTGGTAAAACGGCCGACTCATCTTTTGCTTACCGCCTTATTGATGAATACAATTCGGCAGAGAGCAAAGCAGGGTTTAATGGCATATCTATGGCCCTCTTTTATTTGTCCTCGGAAGGCAAGGTTTCCGCGGATACAGTAAGACCTGTCCTTGAAAATGAGTTATACTCGTCATCATCCCGTCAGTTTGAAGCGGCATTTTGCCTTTACAGGATAGGTCCCTCGGAAAGTGAAAAGGAACTGCTTGTAAAAGCCCTGGAAAGAATTCTGACCGGGAAAGAAATTAATTCTGTTACAGTTAAACCCGTACCGTACCTGCTGGGCTGTCTGCGTAAGCTTCAGTACTTCCCGGATGATTTCCAGTTATTAAAGAGCCTGAGATCACTCAAAGATTATCCCTCGGAAGTTGAAGCAGTTAAGGCATCCGTATACTATAACTTTAAGACAAATGAAGAACTGGATCTCTATCTTGGTTATTTAAGTGATGAAAACAAAAACATCTCCCGGGAAGCTGCAGCAGCACTGAAAGATATTAAGCTATCCGGTGAATTACAGGAATATCTTTACCTGAAAATGAGCGAAATGCTGCACAAGGATACAGACCTGGAAAAGTACACACAGGGTGAATTGTTCATCAGTTACCTCAGTCTTTTCCCAGAGAATTTTAACGATGTATTCGTGAAGTTTTTCAATGATAATATTTCAGCCGAATACCGTTACAAAGTATGCGGATTATATCCTTCATCGGAGCAGGCATTAAGTATTTTGAGTGAAAATTACAGCGTTGAGTCACTCAATGGTAAACTTACAATACTTGAAGCGATATTAAATTTTAATCAGACAAACCCCGATGCTTCCGCCACCCTGTTATCCGCTCTCAATTCGGATCAGGCCCCGCTTATATCTGTAACCGCAGACGGAGTTGATTCGGGTTTTGTAAGTGCCAACAAGGATGAACTTACAGAGATCGTAAGTAAACAAACTGTAAGCCATCTCAATGATCCTGATTTTATCGAAGGGTTGATGTCGCTTGAGAACCTGGCCGGCAGAATTTCTGATTCTCTCAAGTCGGAAGTTATAAGTGTACTTTCAACCTCTGATCTGTATTCCGTTAAGAAATTTGTTGCGGGACTCAAAGGCGAATCTGTTCTTTCATTTTCCAAAGAGATCGATGATTTCGATAAATACTGGGATGAAGCATTCAAATACAGGCAGGCAGAAATTGTTACCGAAAAAGGATCGTTTACTATTTCGCTGCTTCCGGGTTACGCACCTGTTACCACAGGAAGTTTCTGTTACCTGGCAGAACAGAATTTCTTTAAGGACATTCCCTTTCATCGTGTTGTTCCGGGATTTGTAATCCAGGGCGGCGATCCTACAGGCACAGGCTGGGGCGGTCCCGGTTACGAGATAGTATCAGAATTTTCTCCGTTTGAATACAACAAAGGTATGGTTGGGATGGCAAGCGCTGGAAAGGACACAGAAGGATCGCAGTGGTTTGTTACAACAGGAAGTTATCCTCACCTTAACGGACGATACACAATTTTTGGTGAAGTGTTGAAAGGAATGGATATAGTTGATAAAATTACACAGGATACAAAAATTGAACGTGTAAATCTTATCGCGGTAAGTGTTACAAAATCAGGATATTTTATGATGCACCTAACCGTTAGATAAAACCTCATCATATTTGGCCAGGTGTGCAGGATCAATCTTCTTTAATTTCTCAAAGATAGTTTTATCGGGATAGTCCTTTAGCCGGTCGATTATTTCACCGTACTTTGCGTCAAAGAATACCTTAACGAAAACCCCGTTAAGATCCATCTTCTTCTTCAGATTCCAGAGAGCATCAATCAGCTTCACCATATATTTCTGACCAACAGCCTTATTCTGCTCATAATAATCCAGTCCGTAATAATATTCGTAAATCGCCTCCCTGAAGGGCCGGTATTTTTCATTTAACAGGTCTTCAACCAGAGCTCTGCGGCTGTATGATGCGCTGTTCCTTTCCCATCCTGTTTTGTAGCTGCTGTTTGCTCCGAGGTTCACAATATCATATGCATTGGAAAAATAAGGGGTTCCTCCGAGTTTATCCCAGCTGTCAGCATCAAACCCCAGAATTATGTAGGCATAATAATTAAGCAGACCTGTTACAGGTTCAAAAACCGACTGGCGGCTGTAAAGCGGCTGTCCCCTTACATACTCAAAGCTCCATGAATTATCGTTTATACTGAGCATAAGGGATTTTCTATCTGACTTAAGGATTTCCCGCTGACTTGTAACAACAATCTGGGCCTGGTAGTGCGTTTCATCGGCGGCCGATGTAACAAAAATACTTAATGCGCAATTGATCTTTGGATATTCCCAGTTCTGATCGGTGAACCTGGTCTGGTTCATGTAAGTTTCTATTGAAGAAGCAAAATCGTTCAGCAGGTCTCTGCTCTCCTGCGGTATACTTTCGGTGTTTACGGTAACAATGCAGTTCAATTCCTGGGAAAAAAGCAGGGAGGTGAATCCAAACAGCAGAATCAGTATTTTTTTCATTGGGACCCGTTTTTTTCTTAAATAAATGTTAATTTAATATATAAAAATCGAAATTATCAAACAATAAAAGTTGACTATTCGGGGACCTCAAGGGAGATGCCTAAACTTTTACTGATCTTTTTAATAATAGTTCCTTTTGCTATAAACACTTACCCCCAGTATAATCCGGGGGCAAAGCAGGCTGCGCTTGCATATTCGGATGCGGCTCAGGCAAATGATGTATTCTCATTGTTTAATAACCCCGCCGGATTAGCACAGATGAACTGGAGGGAAATCGGGATATATTACTCCCCCGCGCCATTCGGTTTCTCTGAACTTGCAAACGGATTTATTGCATACAATGAGCCGTTTTCTTTTGGTTCGATAGCGGCCGGGGCAATGACTTACGGGTTTGAACTTTACAGGGAGAACCGGGTAACAGCGGGTTTCTCCTACAATTATGAGAACCGGTTCTTTGCGGGCGTTTCTCTTAATTATCATTCGGTGTCTATAAAAAATTATGGTAATGACGGGTGTTTTTATATAGACCTGGGGGGACTCCTTTACCTCACCGATCATTTAAGATGGGGGTTTAGTGTTCATAATGTCAATCACGCAACTTACGGAGGTTATGAAGATCAGGTACCCTTCATATTTAATTCCGGTGCAAGCTATGACATTACAGATGAATTTACTCTTAACGCAGCAGTCGAAAAGGATATCCGTTATAATGCCAGTCTTATGATAGGAATAGACTATGACATTATTAAATATTTCTCAATAAGAACGGGATTCTCAAATGAACCATCCAGGTATACCGCAGGAATAGGCATTCACTACCGGTTTATAAATCTTGATTATGCGGTCTTTACACACACAGATCTTGGAATAACGCACCAGGCAGGAATAATTGTCTGTTTTGGTATGGCTGATTCCCGTAAAAAAATGATAAGAGAATTTCTCGGGATAAAATAAAAGGGATGATAAATAAGCTTACTCTCATTCTTGTGCTTCTGTATTTTAACTGTCCCGCTCAAAGCGATTCAGTCCTGCTGAATATCAACCAGGCAATCGAAGACCTCCTTGAGGAACCGGAAGAGGAAAATGATGACACAGAACTGTATGAACTGATTGCGTATTATGTTGAACATCCTGTCGATATAAACAAGGCTTCAGTTCCCGACCTGGTTAAGGTTCCCTTCCTTGATCCCGAAGCGGCAAAACTGATAGTTGCACACAGAGACAGGTACGGCACCTACTTTTCTGCAAACGAGCTTTATTCAATTGAAGGTCTTCCCGAAGGACTTACGGAAAAACTCCTGCCATTTTTATCGGTCGGTCTAACAGAAGATGAGGAAGATAAAAAACCCGAAGAACAGCACCTGCCTCTGAAAGTATATCTCAGGAATAGAGTAACAGAAGATCTCCAGGTAAGGAGAGGCTTTAAAGACAGCAGTTTTGAAGGTTCTCCATTAAAAATGTACAACAGGTTTACTTTAGAATATGACAGGTCACTCCGGGCAGGAATATTAACAGAGAAAGACGCGGGAGAAAGATCATACTCGGATTTCATATCCGGATATGTCAACCTGACCGATATGTACGGTTTTAAAGCCATAATACTGGGCGACTATCATATTAAATTCGGCCAGGGACTTGCATTATGCAATTCTTACGGTGTGTCAAAAGGATCTGATGTTGTCTTTTCAAGTAAGAAATCAGCATCTGCAATTAAACCTTCAACCTCTGCTGCCGAAAACAATTTCTTCCGCGGAGCAGCGTTCCGGTTTAGTCGGGAGCACGTTGAGATAACAGGATTTTATTCGGGGAACAGACTGGATGCTCTTATAGATTCTGCGGGGATGATCTCGTCCATTTCAAAAGACGGCCTGCACCGGACTTTCAGCGAATCCCGGAAACGACAGTCTGTTATGGAAAAAGCAGGCGGGGTAATGCTGGGATATTCCTTATCCTCAATGCTGGAGACAGGCGTGCTTTATTACCATACAAGCATCGATCATTCATTTATACCTTCTAAAACATATGATATAAAAGGGAATAACTTTAATTATTACAGTGGTTACTTCGATTTATTTCTGAATAGGTTTAATATATATGGAGAACTTGCTTTCAACGGCAGATCAGAGCCTGCATACATAACCGGATTCATTCTCACACCTTCTCCGGAATTCAGCTATTCACTGCTTATCCGTAATTATCCGCTAGATTTCAACTCTATACATGGCAGTGTCTTTGGTAAAAGGGCGGGAGCACGCAACAACGAATTCGGTATCTATAATGGATTCCGCTGGAGAACTTCGATCGGTGTACTTAATCTCTATTTTGATCAATTCAAATACCCGTATGCCGCATATGGTGATCCCCTCCCTTCCGAAGGAAATGAATTTATGCTTCGTTTTACATCCCGGATCTTTAAGAATTGTGAAGCAGGGATAAGATACAGGTTAGGAAACAAAGAAACTGCTGTTATAATAGACAATGAAGAGAGAATGGCAAAGAGACATAAACAATCACTCCGTCTTGAGTATTCATACACCGTCACCTCCCGGTTAAGACTGAAAACCCGGTTTGAGTACAATTTTATACTCCTTAAAGATCCTCTTTCCCGCGAGGAGGGTTTTCTTTTTTATGAAGATATCAGGTATATGCCGCTGGATGGATTATTACTTTACGGGAGACTGATCTTCTACACAACAGACTCATTCAACTCGGCTATTTACGAATATGAAAATGACCTGGCAGGTATATTAAGCAGCAGGGGTTTATACGGAGAGGGAGCAAGATATTACATTGCAGTAAGGTATAACGTTTTCGGCAAAGTATTTCTCTCTCTTAAGTACGCGGAGACATTTAAGCCGAAGGAAAGGTCATTAGGATCAGGGTATCAGCAGATTGAAGGAAGTATTGATAACAGGGTTGGTCTTCAGGCCGACATCAATTTTTAATATCGACAGAACCGTTCACAAAATACATATCTGTCTCCCCTTTCCCTTTTACTTTAAGTCTGCCCCTGTACACGCATTCAAACTTATCCTTTATCAGCTCATAGGTGTCGCCTGAAATATTTATTTTATGAGGTTCACAACCGCTGGTCATTCTGCTTGCAATATTAACCGTGTCTCCCCAGACATCAAAAGTAAACTTCCGCATTCCAACAATCCCGGCCACAACAGGACCCGTATGAATTCCGGCTTTCATCTCCAGCTTGATCTCTTTATTCCTGTTACGTTCAAGGATATAGTCCCTCATTTCAATGGCGGCACGAAGGATGCTTTCAGCGTGATTTTCCATTTTCTGCGGAACCCCGGCTGCGATCATATAAGAATCACCAATAGTCTTAAGTTTTTCAAGCTTATGCTTCTGCACAATTTCATCAAAGTTATCAAAAACTTCATTCAACTCTTTAAGCAGGAGATCAGGTTCCACCCTTGAAGTAATCAGATCAAATCCCGAAAATTCAGTAAAAAGAATTGATACTTCTTCATAAAACTTCGGACTCACCGTGCCCTTTGTTTTAATCTCCTGGACGATTTCTTCAGGAAGGATATTCTTCAGTAAACTATCAGTTCTTTTCTTTTCTTCTTCAAGCTGCTCTGTTTTTATCTGCAGTTCTTTCTCCACCTTATACTTATAGAGAGCCATTTCAACAGCTGAATGAAGCGATTTATCGTCATAAGGCTTAAGGATATACCCGTATGAGTTAGCCGTTTTCGCTTTCTCGAGAGTTGCCGCATCAGTGAGAGCGGTTAAAAAAACAACAGGTATAGAATACTTTTCTGATATGACGGATGCCGCCTCAATTCCCGTCATCTCTCCTTCAAGCATTATATCCATCATGACCATATCCGGCCTGCGACCTTCGAGAAGATTCAGTACCTCTTTACCCGAAGAAGCGATGCCGCTTATGCCATATCCCAGTCTGCGCAAAGTATTGGAAATGTCCAATGCAATGATCTTTTCATCTTCTGCAATAAGGATATTAGTTGTTTTAGACATAATTCAGGAAAGTACCTTATTCTTGCTTACAAAGTAAGAAGTTATTATATCAACACCTGTATTGATGCTTTTACTTTCATTAAACGAATAACCATTTTGAAGAAGCTCCTTTGCCGGCATAGAAATATTGATTTTACCCGGCTGCCCATACCTTTCAAGATACTTTGCAATAGTTACGGTCTTGCCCCATACATCGTAAGTATACTTAAGCTTACCAACTATCCCTGCAATCACCTCACCGGAATGTATACCCACACGCATGTTCCATTTATTGGACGAATATTTATTCCTGTTAGAAAGGTAATCCAGCATATCAAAAGCGCAGGACACGGCCTTCTCCGCATGATCCTGCCGTTCTTTAGGCAGACCGCTTGCGATCATGTATGAATCCCCTATCGTCTTTAATTTCTCAAGCTGATACTTCTCAATTATCATATCAAAGTTCATAAATACTTCATTCAGTTCTGTTACAAGCTCGCCGGGTTTCATCTTTCCGGCAATTGAAGTAAAGTTCTCAAAATCCGTAAAAATAATCGTTACATTTTTATAAAGCTTAGGATTAACTGACCCATTTCTTTTAAATTCATCAACTATCTCAGAAGGCAGGATATCCCGGAGCAGCTTTTCCGACTTTATCCTTTCATCTTCAAGTTCCCTTGTTCTTTCCCGAAGTCTCCGTCCGATCTCGAACTTATATAACCCCATTTCTATGGAGGTCCTGAGCATATCCTCATCAAAAGGCTTAATCAGGTATCCTGAAGGTTCTGTATACTTGGCTTCCCGAAGGGTATTGTCGTCTGCAAGGGCGGTCAGATATATTATAGGTATTTCCCTGCTTTTGTTAATTTCTTTGGAAACATCAATGCCGGAAAGCTCTCCTTCAAGGTTGATATCCATCAGGATGAGGTCGGGTTTAAATGACAAATATTGTTCAAGCAGCTCTTCCCCGGATCTTACGGAGCCGACCACCTGGTAACCGAGCTTTGTTAAAGTTTTTTCAATATCCTTCGCAATAATATTTTCATCTTCTGCTATCAGAATTCTGGGGATACTGTTCATTTACTTTGATAAGGAATGTATATTAAATTTTGAATAAATGTAATCAAATTTCTTAAAACTGACAACGTTCTATGATTTCTAACCACGCCGCCAGACAAATAATATTAGGAGAATACTTGTAATAAAGATGTTAATTCTTAACTTTCAAATAACAATGTTCTTTTTTATCTTTAACGTTGAGATAATTGGAACAGGGAACATAAACAAACACTCTGGCATTAATGCAAAATTTGATTACTGGTGATATACTTTCTCACTATGCCGAACTGGTAAATACTGCCCTTTCAAATCCGCAGGAATTACCCGAAAAGATCTGTGAATACCTGGTTTCGCAGATGGAATACCAGGCAGCCGTATACTTCAATCTTGATGAACAAAATAATTTTGTGGTTCAGGGAAAATACGGATCAGCAAAGAATAATTTTGCAAAAAATGCTGCATTTCAGTGTAATGCCTGTCGTGCAGTAAACAGCAACGACTCTCCTGTGATTTTCAACAACATTGCCGAGTGTGAAATTCAGGCTTCCGAAAATGTAATCTACGAAGGCTGTTTGTTCCTCAATATGAAGGAACGGGGAAAAGTGCTGATAAAGGCTGCCAAGCAGACACCTTTTTCCAAAACTGACAGAGAAATGATCGAAAGTCTTGGCAAGGCCTTCAGAGAACTTATCATACTCGCGAAAGATCATGCCGGCGACGATAGCCTGAGTCTCAGCCAGGTAATTACTGATATTGCCCATGAACTGAGAACCCCTACAAACAGCATCCTGGGATTTGCGTCCCTGCTGAATGAAGATAACTTATCTGCTTCCCAGGCGGAGTATGTTTCTACACTTAAAGAGAATGCTTTTAACCTTCTGACCCTTATAAATGATTTAATTGATCTGGCGCGGGTTGAACAGAATCAGATAAAGAAAAACGTTAGTAATATTTCTATCTCCGACTTCCTTAATGAGATCATTAATCTGTTTTCACAAAAAGTTGACCGTGATAAAATTGAATTCATGGTTAAGATAGACAACAATGTTCCATCGAAGATCAAGGTAGACACCCAGAAGATCAGGTATATCCTTGTTAATATTATTACTCAGTCGCTCAGAATGACCGAAAGCGGTAAGATAACTCTTTCAGTAAGTGCAGCCGATGGGAATAAAATTAACATCAGGATTTCTGATACAAGCCCGGGAATTCCTTCGGATAAACTTAAAAATCTGTTCAAACCATTTACCGCAGAATCTTTAGAAAGCTCCAGGTTTGGTAATGTTTCCGGACTAGGGTTATCAATTGCAAAAAGATATTCGTCGATCCTGGGAGGACAGTTAAGCGCAACCAGCAGTCTGGGTAAAGGTACCAATTACAATCTGGAACTGCCTGTCGATATACAGCAGACCGTTCAGGCTCCCGCAATTGAAAAACAGATCAGCTCGCTGCCAAAGCCGGGTAAAAATGATCGTGTTCTTGTGGTTGAAGATGATTATGCAACCTCAAAACTGTTAAGCAACTATCTTACAAAGTGGGGTTATAAACCGGTAATTGTAAATTCGGCAGAACAAACTCTTAAAATAATTGAGAAAGAAAATTTCCTATCCATTTTAATGGATATCGAACTGCCTGATTCCAATGGTTTTGAATTGTTAAAAACCCTCAGGGAGCATAAGTTAACCAAAAATACACCCGTCATAGTCTGCTCTGTTGAACCCGAGCAGCAGAAAGCTTTCCTTATGGGAGCTGTAGAGTATTTTGTTAAACCGATCAACTACAAGTTCCTTGTTGAGGTACTGCAGAGTTATAAGCTTAAGAGGGATTCGAATATATTAATAGTTGATGATGATGTCCCTACGCTTAACCTGCTTAAAGAAGCAGTTGAACAGCTGGGTTTTAATGCAATTGCAGAATCACATTCCGGCCGTGTACCCGAGATGATCAATAATCTTGATCTCGACCTTGCGATAATTGACCTGGATATGCCCGAAGTTAACGGGTATGAACTCATAAAGCAGATCAAATCAACTCCGAAGTTCAGCAGACTTCCGATCATAATCTACACAGGCAAAGAGAACTACAAGGATGATCTTAAGAAGATTGACGGTATGTTTGAGGAACTGCTTCACAAGAGCAGCGTGAATATTGAAGAACTTTCCGATACTATTTCTTCAATGATCAACAGGTACGAGGAGCCTGCGAAGCCGGAAGAAATAATGGACGAAAAGGATACGGTTAAAATACTCCTGGTTGAAGACTATAAACACTCGCAGATAATAGTTACCAGGCTCCTGAAGAAAAATAACTTTGAATCCATCGTTGTTGTTGAAAACGGTGCCGAGGCACTTGACCAGGTTAAAAAACAAAAATTCCATCTTATACTGATGGATATGCAGATGCCTGTTATGAATGGTTTCGAAGCAACCGAGAAGATCAGGCAGATCGCGGAATATAAAGATACTCCCATTATAGCACTCACTGCTTTTGCTATGAAGGGCGACAGGGAAAAATGCCTTGAGGCAGGCGCAACTGATTATATTCCCAAGCCGATAGACAGCCAGGAATTTATCGAAAAAGTTAAGCATTATACTGAAGCGAAGGTTCAGGTCCAATAAACATTTTTGCTATACATTGATCACATCATCAGACTTCCTTTTGCATTTAATTAATTTTTTCAGACAGAACAAGAAATCATATGATCAGTGAAAATATCAGGGTAAGATTTGCCCCAAGTCCTACGGGCTATTTACATATAGGCGGGTTGAGAACCGCTTTGTATAATTACCTGCTGGCAAGACACAATAACGGCACGTTTGTACTGCGTATTGAAGATACCGATAGAAACCGGTACGTGGAAGGTGCAGTTGAAAATCTTATTGATACGTTGAGATGGTCGGGACTTGATTACGACGAAGGTCCTGATAAAGAAGGCGACTATGGGCCTTACATGCAGTCGCAGCGTCTTCACATATACGAAGAGAACATAAATCATTTAATAGCCGGCAAAAAAGCATACTACTGCTTCTGTACCCAGGAACGTCTCAAAGAAGTGCGTGAGAAGTTTCAGAAGGAAGGTCTGCAGCCGATGTACGATAAACATTGCCTGCACTTATCTGAAAGTGAAGTAAAGCAGAAACTTGACGAAGGAATTCCCCACGTTGTCAGGTTGAATGTAGAACACGGGAAGGAAATATTCCTTAAAGATGCAGTACGCGGCGATGTATCCTTTAACAGCAGTATAGTTGACGACCAGATCCTGATCAAGAGCGACGGCTACCCTACTTACCACCTCGCTAACGTAGTTGATGATCACCTGATGAAAATCACTCACGTTATCCGCGGTGAAGAATGGCTCCCCTCAACACCAAAACACATTCTTTTATACGACTATTTCGGCTGGGAGAAGCCCGTCTTCGCACACCTCCCTCTCCTGCTTAATCCTGATAAATCGAAGCTAAGCAAAAGGCAGGGTGATGTTGCAGTAGAAGACTACCGGGGCAAAGGATATCTTAAAGAAGCCCTGATAAACTTTGTTGCTTTGCTGGGCTGGAACTTTGCCGACGATAAAGAATTCTATCTTATGGATGAGCTGATAGAAAAGTTTTCCCTCGAAGGAGTTAATAAAGCCGGTGCCGTATTTAATCTTGAAAAACTTAACTGGCTTAATGCGGAACACCTGAGGAGTAAACCGCTGCCAGATCTGATTGCCCTGTTACGCGATGAGCTAAAGCAGACAAAATATAATGCTGCTGAATATTCGGATGAGTTTCTTGGTCTTGTTATAGAAGCTATGAAAGAAAGAGTTTCGTTCATAAAGGAAATACCGGAAAAGGGATTTTACTTATTCGAAGACCCTGCTGATTATGATGAAACAACGGTGAAAAAAAGATGGAAGGCCGACTCAGCCGACCACCTGAGAGTCCTGGTTGATGAATTCTCCGGTCTTACGGATCCTGGTAAGGAAGATTATGAAAACACATTAAGACAGACAGCCGAAAAATTAGGGATCGGAACCGGGAAAGTTAATCCATCCCGTCCGCCTTGCAGTATCAGGAGTAGGCGGCGGTCCGGGACTCTTCGACATCTTGATATATTATCGGTAAGGAAAAGACTATATACAGGCTTAATAGAGCAATAGAAAAGCTTGGCTAAATTTTAATCATTAAAGAGTTCTTTATGGCAGAAGATAAAAACAATAAGGCAAACGGGAAAGACAGATAACAATCTGCCCGCTGCCTCAAACTTCATCAAAGAAATTATAAACGAACACCTTGAGAACGGAAGGTATAACCGGGTTCATACAAGGTTCCCCCCGGAACCTAACGGCTACCTGCATATCGGCCACGCAAAATCTATATGCCTCAATTTCGGACTGGCGAAAGAGTACGGCGGTTTATGCAACCTTCGGTTTGATGATACTAACCCTACCAAGGAAGAAGTTGAATACGTCGACTCAATTAAAGAAGATATTAAATGGCTGGGATTCGACTGGCAGGACAGACTCTATTTCGCTAGCGACTACTTTGACACGCTTTACGAATATGCAATTAAGCTGATCAAAAAGGGAAAAGCCTATGTTGACAGCTCATCTCCTGAAGAGATAAAAGATTCACGCGGCACACCAACACAGGTCGGTACAGAGAGTCCTTACCGCAATCGTTCGGTTGAAGAAAACCTTGAGCTCTTTGAAAAAATGAAGAACGGCGATTTTGACGAAGGAAGCCAGGTACTAAGAGCTAAGATCGATATGTCTTCTCCCAATATGCTGCTTCGTGATCCCATTATGTACAGGATCCGGAAAGTATCGCATCATCGTACCGGTGATAAGTGGTGCATTTACCCGATGTACGACTGGGCTCATGGTCAGTCGGATTCAATCGAACAGATAACACATTCAATATGTACGCTTGAGTTTGAAGTTCATCGTCCCTTGTACGACTGGTTCGTTAAAGAACTTGAGATCTTCGCCCCGCAGCAGATTGAATTTGCGCGGCTGAACCTGAGTTATACTATTATGAGCAAAAGAAAGCTGCTTAGCCTGGTAACCGAAAAATATGTAAGCGGATGGGATGATCCGAGGATGCCGACAATCTCGGCATTCAGACGACGCGGATATACTCCGGAGTCGATCAGGTATTTTTCTGAAAGAGTCGGCGTAGCTAAAAGAGACAACACGATTGACGTGGCTTTGCTCGAGCACAGTCTGCGCGAGGACCTGAACAAAAGAGCAAAACGTGTTATGGCTGTTCTGAAACCTCTGAAGGTAACCCTGATTAACTACCCTGAAGGAAAAACCGAAGAACTTGAGGCAGTAAACAACCCCGAAGATGAAACAATGGGTACAAGGAAGATCCCCTTCTCAGGAGAATTATATATTGAGCAGGATGACTTTATGGAAAACCCGCCCAGGAAGTTCTTCAGGTTGTCGCCCGGTAATGAAGTCAGACTGCGTTACGCATATATCATAAAATGTGAAGAAGTAGTAAAAGACGAAAACGGAAATATCATTGAATTGAAATGCAGTTACGATCCTGAAACGAAAAGCGGTTCCTCGAGTCAGAGAAAAGTTAAAGGAACGATCCACTGGGTATCATCAGGCACTGCAATAAACGCCGAAGTAAGACTGTATGACAGACTCTTTTCGGCCGAAGATCCCGAAGCTGATCCGGAGAAAGATTTCAAAGAGTTTATCAATCCCGATTCTCTCCAGGTCATTAAGGAAGCAAAACTTGAACCGGGATTAAAAGATTCCAATCCCGGCGACAGGTTCCAGTTTGAAAGGCTCGGATACTTTTGTGTCGATTCAAAAGACTCCAAACCGGGAAGTCTGGTTTTCAACAGAACCGTAACCTTACGGGATACATGGGCGAAGATAGAAAAAAGGAATCAGAAGTAAACTTGAAAATAAGTTGAAATAGCCTGATATTTGAGCCTCTTTTTTTGATAGTTCTGATACTGACGCGGCTAACCTCTATTCAGAAGGCAGGCCGGCAGTACAGTTAAAATGTTCTTTTTGCCGAAGTGGCGGAATTGGTAGACGCGCTGGACTCAAAATCCAGTGGGGCTTACACCTCGTGCCGGTTCGAGTCCGGCCTTCGGTACTCAATTCTCGTAAAGCCTTATAATACAAGGCTTTTCTATTTTTATACTTTCCTCGCGTGTCAAATACGTGTCAATTTTTTATTTTGATGATGGGAATATTTAGGAATAATTATGAGAATACCTGTAGTAAAACTAAATCCTATTAAACGTAAGAATAGAACTTCTTATCAAATTGATTATATGCTAAATGGTAAACGAGTTCGTTATATAGCTGCGCATAATAAGAGAGACGCTGAGCTGATAAAAGCTAAAGTGCAGCACGAATTGACGTTAGGAATACATGGCATTCAACCTTCGCAATCCGGATTCATTTCATTAAAAGATCTAATAATTCAGTATTTAAGTTCCAAATCAGGAATTGTGAGGGAAACAACCTATGGGAGATATAAAAACTATTTTGATGGTTTTGAGAAATTTATGTACAAATATTTTGCACCTGCCTGCGATAATATCAGATTTATAAGTCACAAATACTTACAGGAATGTTTTGAGCGATTGAAGAAGGAACCTGTAAATACTAAAAAACCCTGGCATCCAAATACCATTAATATCCTCAGAGATTTACTCATTGAAATGTTTAACTCTGCAATAAAGGATATGAATTTAGAAACGAATCCAGCTTTAGAGACCATCCCGTTTAGAACGGTTAAGTCAAATACCATTAAGTATTATACCGATGAACAATTAAAGATAATTTGGGAGAAGCTGGATCCACATTGGGTCCCGGTAATGAAATTTTTAGTATTTACCGGGCTTCGAAAGAATGAAATGATTAATCTGCTCTGGGAAAATGTTTCGATGGATGAGGACAATCCGACGATAACAGTTACTTCAACTGATGAATATCAAACTAAATCTGGAAGAAGCCAAACCATAAGAATTACTAACACTGCTTTGGAAATTCTTAAAAATCAGAAGGGAAAACACCCAAAATACGTTTTCGTCAATACGAAAGGGAAAAAGATTCGTCGAGCAACACCAAACGAAAAATTAAATGAAGCCTTGGAGGACACCGGTATAGTTGGGACAATACATATGTTCAGACACACATTCGGAGCTAGATTTATGAAGGAGATCGGAAGAACAGATGAATTGTCAAAATACCTTTCTCATGCAGATATTGAAACAACGAAAATCTATGCTCATTTTGCTTCTGACTATATGAAAGAAACGACCGAAAAACTAGATAAAGCACAAAGAGAGGACAATAATATCAAAGTATCCCCTACTCCCCAAAAGACACAATCATAATTTTATACTTAATTCTTTTTTATTCCTCATCCGGATCCCATCCCCATCTGCATATTTTTTCTTTAATTCGAGCTTGAATAAATTCACTCCTCCATCATATTTAAAATCATCCGTAGCCTCAACAATTTTGTTATTCCCTACCATTATATCAAAAGTTTAATGATGAATACTCCCTTAAATCAATATTCCCGAACTAGAATAAAAGTTCAATTCATAATCACCAATACAGATTCGGTGTTTCCCCAGCAAAAATTGTTTATGTTGAATCTTTTTATCATCAACGTAAATCCCGAACTTACTACCCAAGTCCACAATCCATACATCCTTTAAATAATTTATAATCACACAATGGAGTCTGCTTACTGAATTATCATCTATAACTAAGTCGTTCGAAGTATTTCGACCAACTGCAATTAAAGGTGTATCATATTCCTTCTTTCTATTATTTTCAAGTATTATTGAACACGAATTTTTAGAGGTGTACTTATTGAATCTATAATCCTGAAATATAAATTTTCGCCATCTATACATTCCATAAATATTATTATCATTCATTGACTTTATTAAATTGAAATTAAACTTAATGAAGTGTTGTTGAATTACATTTTTTCCTATATCACGACTTAACTTAAAAAAAGTGTTATCTATACAATTTTTTAGGATGTACCAGTTATTCCAAAGACAATCAACTTTTGCATCATAAATTACCGATTCTAGTATTTCAAGAGCTGTTTCAAATCTTTGTATTCTGAAGAAACATTCAGCCAACAAGTTATATGCCTCCCAGTCAACTGGATTCAACTGCAAATGACTCTGTAAATGCGAAATAGCCTGAGAATAATTTCCTTCTAGGACACTAATACTGGCTAATTCTTTTTTAATATTAACTCCAGGATTATACCGAATAGCCTGCTCAAAACAACTTTTCGCTTGTACAGTGTTATTAACTTTCAAATAATACTTTCCCGCACTCAAAAAGCCAAGCACAGAATCACCACATTTTTCCCTTCCAGATTCAATATAATTAATGGCTTTTTTCCAGTTCTTCGTTGCTAAGCTTTTATTAGCTGCATGAAAATACTTTGTCAGCTTGTAGTCTATTTTTATTAAAGGAATAAGGTACATTTTTAGCTACAATTGCTTGTATAAATTCTCCGGCAGTTTGAAACCTTAGTTCAGGTACTGGATTTGTTGCTTTTAATAAGATTTCTTGTATCCATTGTGGCAAAGACGTTGGAATAAAACTGTGATTGATTTTTCGTGCTAACGCTTCCTGAACATTATAATCACCAAATGGGTTACGACCAATAATCATCTCCAATAAAGAGATTCCTAGAGCATAGATATCAATTCTGGAATCTTTTGATGAAATATATTCGGCTGAATATAACTCAGGCGCCATATATAACGAAGTACCACCATGAGTATTCGCAATTCCAAAATCAGAAACTTTTATTTTTCCATCCGCATCTATGAGTATATTTGATGGTTTTATATCTCTATGAACAATATTCTTGTGATGAATAAATTCAAATACAGTACAAATATCTGAAGTTATTTTTAATGCCTCATCAATATCTAATTTATTTTTAGCTTCAATTAAATTAGATAGACTTCCTCCAGAACAATATTCCATCACCAAATGTAAAATGCCATTATCAATAAAATGGTGATAAAATGTGACAATTGAACTGTGTTTTACTGATGCAAGAAATTCAATTTCTCTGACTAAGTCGGATTGGTTAGTCAGTTCCCTATTTCTTAATACTTTTATAGCTACTTTTCTTTTAGCAAGAGTGTCCTCTGCTAAGTATACGGTTCCGAAGCCACCTCGCCCTAATCTCCCTACAACTTTATACTTATTATCCAAATGCCGTAAATCATTCATTTCTCAATTCCCCTCAATAATCCTTATTTCCTCTTCAGTTAGGCCATAAAGTCGATAAACAAGCTGGTCAATTTCCGCTTCTAGGTTGCTGGTATCCTCTTTTGGATTTTGTTTTTTCTTTTCCAGGATTTGATCGACAAGCATAATAAATGGCTTTTGAGCTTCGAGCGAGGTCTTTTTTATTGGGATCACTCTTATATCTTCTGGATAAATGCTCGAATATGATCCTTGTAAAGTGTCTGAACTTATAAATTTAGAAAAATAATAAGTATTTAAAGTTGAATTAAGAATTGCCAATATAAATTTTAATGCAACCTCCCCGTTCAATATAATTTTCCATTTCTTTTCTGGCTTCTGAAATTTTAATATTTCTTCATTCCATAATATAAGGTGCATCAAATTATCATTTGAATAATATTTCTTATCATCATAACACGCAATAAATCTATTATCCTTTCCACTTATTCTTCTAACAATAATTTTCTCACTTTCAAAAAGTTGTGGATATTTTGGTCTATGAAAAAAATCTTTTTTTGATTCATAATCGATATAATCGTTCTTAAAAGTTATTGAATATGGTTCAAGATTTTCCCCAATTACATATTTTTTAAATCCTTTTTTAAATTCTTTATGTATTACATCATCTTTTGTAAATTTTATCTTACTCCCCGCTTTAGAATGTGCAACCACTCCAGTATTTATACAAACTATTTCACCTAATTTATCAGATCCTAAAAGAAGCTTAGAAAATATTTTAACATCATCCTTGTGAACGTTTATCTTTATTATTGAATTCTTTAATTGCCTAAAAAAGTTCTGATCTACACACCTAAAGTTCGTATCTAATTCATTCCTCAATAAAATTTCATTGTTTTTTTGTTCCTTTTTGCAAATTAACAAAACACAAATCTGTCTTGCTACATCTTCAAATATAACCTTATCTTCAAAATCAACCACTTCATTAATTGTAGTAAAATCGATTAAAAAATTTCTTATTGTGGTAGAATGCTTTTCTTTAAGAACTGATGTTGGCAGAATTAAGTTTATTAATCCGTTATATTTAATTAGTTTATAGCCTTGGGGTATAAAACAATTAAATATGTCCCAATGGCCTTCTAAATATTCACTAAATATTTTTTCATAATAAATTACAAGAGTCCTATTATTTCTAGAGAGTTCCCAATTCGATATATATGGTGGGTTACCAATTATAACATCAAAACCTTCAAAATCTCCTTCTTCATCAAGCACTTCGGGAAATTCAAATCTCCACTCAAATGAATTCGAATAAATTGATCTGTATTCTTCAGCTTTCTCATTAATCTCATTTGAAAGACTATTTATTTTGTCTGTTAAAGTTCTTCTTTTCTTTTCAATTTTCTCTTTTTCTTTTTCTGTTAACTCTCCGGCAAACATATCTTCTTTACCTAATTCATAGAGCTGTTCTGTTAATTTTGAGACCCTTTCTCTTTCTTTATACAAAGGATCTTTAGCAATTCCTCTGAACCTTTGTTTAGTTTTCTCAATTCCATCTTTAAACTCTTTCCTTTTAACCTTATCCTGTTCGTTTTTATAGAGCTGCACATTTAATTTGTAAACCTCAAGGGTATGTTTATCGCTGGGAGTAAACATATCCTGTTTAATATCAAATCTGCTTACGAGAGAATTTCCCTGTTTAATATTAATATCTATATTGGGTAGAGTTTCAAGCTCTGTATAATTACTGGTCTTTGTGTAATAAGAATTCTTCAGCAGCTCAATCCAAAGTCTTAACCTGCATATATTTACAGAGTTCGGATTTATATCCACTCCAAAAAGACAATTCTCTATAATAGTCTCTTTTTCGTGAAATAAAGTCTCTTGCATCTCCTGAACTCTGGAGATTGGTTTTCCTGAATTGTTTAGTTTATACGTGAATAGTTCATCTTTTACCTCATCAGTAATTACAAGTTCATCATTATCAATATCAAACGAATAATCGATAACCTGTCTACCCTGCCGGTCATTCAAAATTCTCAGGTCAGCCTTAATAGAAATAAGTTCATTCAGACAGGAAACAAGAAAGTGTCCAGAACCAACCGCCGGATCGCATATTTTTAGACTATTAATAATATTATTAGCTTCTTCTCTTCCGGATGAGGAAGTATCAAGATTCTTTCTAAGTTCATCATAATCATTATACTCAGTTTTCTTTTCTTCATTAAATTTAAGTACAACAGCACGGCGTAGGGTTTCGCGCGCCATATACATTGTAATGAATCCTGGTGTATAATAAGAACCTTCTTTGTATCCATTAATTTTTTCAAAGATAAGTCCAAGCACAGAGGCATTAATTATAGTTTTACTTTCTTCTTGTATTTCTTCTCCACTTTCAGAAGCAAAATCATATGCTTCCAGAAAACGGAGCAGATATTCGAGAGCTGGAAGTTTATTCTTCTTTTTAAACTCTTTTGAAAATACTGTATGGCTATAAAATTTTAATTCGAATCTGTCTTTGAGGTTAGAAATTCTGATCGTTTTTCTTTCTAGTTCACTTATATCGAAAAGAGAACTATTTAGATAAGGTATGTTTTTAAATTTATCAATAATATCCTTACTTCGTTCTTTAACTTTCTTAGCAAGCACTTCGTGGAATAATTCATATAGATCATCATATTCCAGTATAATTCTAGGATCGAGAAACTTATATTGAACATTTTTGTTGTTAAAGTTGACAAGCTGAGCTTCGAGTAACTTTAAGAATAATACACGATTTATCCACGTTAAATTCAATTCCAAGGCGAGATTAAAAAGTTTCTCATCTTCTGTATCTCCCATACCTTCCGCATTTTCAATGTTATTTAGTGAATCTTCTGATTTCAATATTCTTATTGTATTCTCAAGAAGCGAACCGCTATCTCTTTCTTGTTCCTCTTTCCGTCTGATAATTTTTTTATTCCCATCTTTATGCTCTTCCAATCCAATTATGTGCATAAGTTCTCGGTAAAACTCTTTGTTCAGCGAATTATTATCATTCGTAAATGATTCTTTTAGAAGTTCAGGTGGGCAAAACTTTTTAAACAAAGGTATAAGCTTTTTCTCGTCAGACTTCTTTATGTATTTTAGATAATCACTGAGATTAAAAACAACACCTTCAATAGTAATTTCTGATTCCTGTAAAAACTTTGCGGCAATCTCATTATAGAAGTGGTCATTAAGATTGGAAACTTTTTTACTCTCACTCCACTTTTTGTATTCCTCCTTGAGTTTGCTTTTATAAAAATATCTTTCAAATTGATCTGCTGCGAAGATGAACCACTTCAATGTGTTTGTTATAATAATACTTTTAATTTCATCGTTACCCTTATCTAACCGTTCTCTCAAGTAATACAGAATGACCTCGTGCATCGCTTTGCAATTGAGGCTATCCTCGGTAATCATATCCGATTTATTCCTTGGACTTTTTGCTTCAATGATCACCCCAACCTTACTATTGTTGCTGTTATCTAGATGTATAGCAAGATCTGTTTTACCATTTGTGTTTACTTTCTTATCCGAATAAAAAGTATTCTTTAGGAAATCACGTACATAATTTTTATTGTGTTCCTCTCCTTCATTTTCATTTATTGAAGTGAGAAGTTTATCTAGTTCCAATTTAAATTTTTCAAAATCCTCTCTGGCAGGCTTGACCTTTAAAAATGCTTTGTTGATGGATTTTCTGAGAGGGATGATATTAAGTTCAATCATTATTTCGCATTACCCGATTTTTGATTGTATGAAATTACTTAGAAAAGAATTAAAAGTGAAGAGACATACTTAATAAAAAAGTAATAAAAAGATGGCATAAGAAAGATATACTAACAACTAATCAGGAGTTACTATGTCTTTCACCATCGGTTGCGATCCGGAGCTAATCTGCCGCCGTAACGGTCAATTCACACCAGCTCATAATTATTTCAAATCTGCATCCTCATTCGGTCTAGATGGTTGCGAAGTCAACAGCTGAAATCAGACCAGGTTATTCGGAAAGTCCAGTCGATCTAACATCAAAGATTTATCAGATCCTTGAATACGGAAACGAAAAAGTCCCAGAATTAGAATTTTACTCGGGAGCATTATGTCGATGATTACGCCATAGGCGGTCATACCCATTTCTCACTGGATCCCGATCCCAAGATCATTGATGCACTCGATATTGTTCTCGGCAGCTTATCAAACTGCATCGATGATAAGCAGCAGAAATTAAAACGGGAAAGAACAGGTTATGGTAAAAAAAGTGCCTACCGCAGAAAAAGCTAGGGATTTGAATATCGAACACCTGGCAGCTTCCTTTTATCACCTTCAGTAACGCTGGTACACCTGACGCTTGCAAAGCTTGCGGTCATAGGGGTGCTCGAAGATAACCTCAACTTCAATGAACTGAAAAACAGGCAGCATAGCTGCACATTCCTAAAAAACTTGAAACATTATCTTCATACTATCCCTGATGACTGCAGAGAAGGTCTTAAAGAGTTAGACATCCTGCTTGGAAAGAAACTCGACTGGAGCCAGGACATACTCCCTAATTGGGGATTAAGGAGGGCTGCCTGATGCGATGCTGCGCTTGTGAACGCGATCTGGAGGATATTGAAGCCCGCTGGGCTTTTGACGAGCCTTATTGTGAAAACTGCTTCGATGAAACATTTAATTATTGCTCAAGATGTGATTCGGTCATTTACAGAAACGAGACACAATATAGTTCGGATGGTGACCCATACTGCAGAGACTGCTTTGAGGATGATTATGATGATGATGCTCCAGAGAATCCGGATGTATATGATTCCGACAGGGAACTGATAATCAGTCTTTCAAGAAGCTGGCTTCAGGGAAAGACAGAGATCAAAAGGCCGATCTATATCAACCAGAATGATATCCTTCTGAAGACTATTAAAGATAAAGTCGGACTTGTTGATAATCCGATATATCTCTTCGGTCTGGTCGATCGAGATGAATATCAGATTCTTGCAAGTGATGACATCTATGAAGAGGTCAAGGAATTTGTCCTGTTAAACAACATAGATGTTAAAGTTCAATCATCACCCGGATGCAACAGGATTGGCATAAGCCAATTCCTTCAGGAAGAACAATCAGCCCGAGATAATAAATCTCATCCGATTCAATCACTGTTGTTAAACAAACAGTACCCGCCTAACTAAAAACAAAACACGGAGATAACTAATGTGCGGAATAATGGGTTACTATTCCTTTGGGAGTAGACTGCCCGATAAGAATAAACTAACAGATATGTTCAGTCTTTTAGAATCCCGTGGCAGAGATGCTTCGGGATATGCTTTTATAAGAGATAATAATCTTGTAGTTCATAAAGCTCCTGTAAAATCATCTGATCTGATCAAAACAAATGAATGGAAGAATCTTAAGCTTCCTACGGTTATGATACTTCATACCCGTATGAAGACTCAGGGTTCTGAGAAGAATAACAATAATAACCATCCTCTGTTCTCTAAATCAGGTACAGCAATTGTCCATAATGGTATTATTTATAATGACAAAGAGATATTCGGGAGAAAACAACGTGATGGTGAGGTAGATAGTGAATGTATCCTTCATATACTGTCAATGAAATACAAGGGAGATAAAATAAAACGTCTCTTCGACAGAATAGAAGGTTCATTTGCTGTTGCCGCTATCGATAAATCCCAGCCTGAGAAGCTATTCCTGATTAAAAGGGATAACCCGATAGATCTCTACTATAACTCGGATGAAGATATTCTTTACTTCTGCTCAGAACGGGGAATAATGCAGGAAGCAATGAGTATATCTCAGGTTAATAAAAGAGGGTTCAATCTGGGAGAGAATTCATTTCATTTCTATGAGATGGAAAACAACCACGCCTTGATTCTCAATCGGAACGGAGTCGAATCATATCAGAAATATTCACCAAGATATAGCGACTGGTGGGATAGAAGATTCTATTCTGCAAGAGATGAAATGCTGATCGAATGTCCCTGGTGCTTCTGTCAGACCAGGTATTACGATGGCAAACTGAATAATCGATGTACAGAGTGTGGAATGGAGATCGCTGAGGAAGACTTATTTAATGTATAGGAGAGAAATATGGAAAGAAAAAGAATTGTCCGGATAGCAATGAAAATAACTGAAGCAATAATTGGAATACTAAAAGACGAATTCGGAGAAAAAGATGAGAATAGACAGAAGAAAATTAAAAAAGTACGCAAAAATCGCAGGACAAGTCCTGATAGAGATAGTGGTAATAATAATTGACAAGCTGAAAGGAGGAAGATTTTGGAAATAGATTTCCTTGATGAACTTCTTAAAGAGGCAGAAGAAAAAGAAGAGGAGCAGACTGAAGCATATTATGATCTGCTGCTTATGGGAATTCGGAAGCTGCAGGCTCAGATCGAATACAATTTCTACCAGGCTGAGAAGGAGTGCCAGATGATAAATTCATTCACACTTCACAAGAATGCTCAGCTTCAGGAGAAAATATGCTGGTCTGAGATGAAGCTTGAAGCATTCATAAGGGAGAAAAAGGAGAAAACTATAACTCTGCCTAACGGTATTCTCAAGATGCACAAGAAGCCTGATCGAGTAGAAATAGAAGATCTGGAAGCCTTCCTGAAAAATGCCAGACCTGAGATGCTTACAGTTGTTCCAGAACAGATAAAACCAGACCTTAATAAGATCAAAGCTTTCATTAAAACAAAACCTGTCCCTCCTGGGGTAAAACTGATCGAGGGAAAAGAAGAATTCAGCTATAAACTAAATAAGGAAGATGAAGATGCCAGAAAGAAAGAAAATGGAGCTGGAGCTGAACAAGAGCCAGACCTTAGAATTGTTGTTTGATGAACCAATGGTCGGGCAGAGCAAATATGGAGAATATTATCTGTATGCGGTAAAAAATGGCTCGAATACAGAATATTCATTCTTTGCACCTACAGAGGTAAATGAACAGATAAAGACTCTCCGCAAAGGTGATCGCTTTGAAATTACCAAGCTCGCCGAAAAGCAAGGGGCAAAAATAACCACAAAGTTCGATGTGAAGGTCCTGGAGAATAAACCTCCTGCCGCAAATCCACCATTGCAGCCTAACAAGGATAACTATTTTGAAGCAATGCTTGCTAGCTATCAGGATGCCCTGAAGATTCAGGAGCAGCTGAACGGGATGGTAGATGTAAATCGTATAGCTATTACCCTATTCATAGCGAGAAGTAAAATCAGTGGTAATGGATATAACTAAAAGGAGACAATATGACTAAACAGCTAGAACGAAGATTAAACAAGTTCCTGTTCCCAGTGGAGGAAAGAAGAGTATACTTTGATAATCCTGATACAGGAATAACTGCTACAAAGGCATATAAGGCAATCGTAAGAACAGATAAGAATAATCTTATCTCAGTTATGCAAGATAGCTATCAGCTGATTCCAAACCGCGATGTGATAATGCCGCTTCTCGGACAGCTATCTGAGCTGGATACCAAGTGGAACTTCGATAATTCTCATACATTTGTTGATTCAAAGAGAATGAGGCTGCAGGTAACATTCCCCGAGCTTACACTTAACGATGGGAAATCGGATATTGCTTTGTCGATGTTTATCCATAATTCATATGATGGGTCGGAAGGGGTCCGTGTTTTCTACGGAGCCATTCGGGCGATTTGTTCGAACGGATTTGTGTTTGGTGAGGTTCTTTCAAAGTTCTACTCAAAGCACACGAGCGGAATAAATCTTAATAATCTGAAAGAACAGATCGAAGCAACATATGAGAAGATTCCCGTCATAAAAGAAAGGATCTCCATTCTTCAGAATCTTGAAGCTAACCAGACAATTACTGATGAGATTGAAAAGAAACTTGGCAAAAAGATCTCTGCATATGTTGCTGAGCAGCCTAAGCCTGAGAATCAATGGGCGCTGTATAATATCCTGACCTACTACATATCCCATCTTATTGAAAAACGCCTGAGGGCAGCCTATCAGCTTCGAGCTAGCAAAATCTTCAAGCTGTGAGGCGGATATGCAGGTAAAAGACTTAATCCAGAAACTTAAGGAATGGTATAAGCCGACGGAGCATCTTGCCGTTCACATATGGTCATCAGATGACATAAAGGAGGCTGCTCAGGAAATGGAAACTGAATTATCCCAGGAAGACATAAACAATGTTCTCGATAATCTGGATAATGATATTGACTCGGAATTGGGAATTTCCTGGGATACTCTCAGAAGTGCAATAGAAGATTATAAGGGAGAGAAGGCAAATGGATGAAGAATTAAACGACCTGGTAGTTATCGTAATAGATAAGGGTATCGTAGCAGAAGTATATTCAGACAATGCAAATCAGAGAATAATAATTGTTGATCTGGATAACAGAAAAATCGGTGAGGATTCAATTACGGAATACTCCTGGCCTGAGACTCAGTTCGATGAAGAAAGAGTACAGGAGCTATTGGGAGGATGACTATGAATAATGCAGTGCGTTTTAGAACTCTTGAATGGAAATTCAGAGACACTTCGATTAAATATCCTGAGCTTATTGAGATGCCGAAGAAGAAAATTACTTCTCCAGGGCAATTCTTTGAGCTTTTTCGACCAGTATTTCTTGAACAGCCCTGCGAGATATTCCTTGTAGCCTGGTTAAGCAGTTCAAACAGAGTGATAGGCTTCGAGAAGATTACTCAGGGTACACTCAATACTTCTGTAGTGGATCCCAGAGCCGTATTCAAAGGTGCGATCGTGGCTAATGCAGCTAGTGTTATCGTAGCACATAATCATCCGAGTTTCAATCCAGAGCCCTCAAATGAGGATATCACTATAACGAAGAAGCTGGTTGAATGCGGGAAGATTCTGGAGATACCAGTCTATGACCATATCATCTTTGCAGGAGATCAGTTCACATCATTCGTAGAGAAAAGACTTATCTGAAAGCCAGATGAAATATTCTGGCTTTTGTTTTTCAACCTATTAAAAAGGAAAGCTATGAGAAAAATAATTTCTGTAGTGCTGTTTATGCTTTTTGTATTCGGATGCGGTACAGGATATGATGTTCAATGGAAAGAGACTGGAGATGAGGTAATAATCCAGATAGATAATACTAATTCGAATATCGATATGTATTATGCGGAAATTACTTTGGAATCGGGAAGCAGAATTGCAGTTAAATTAGGCAAGCCGAATGTGGAAGGAATGTTTCGGATTAAAAATACATTCGGAAAATTCGGGAATATTTCAGTTTACACTGATTCAGATTTAGAGGGTGAATAGCCCTCTTTAGGTTAAAAAGTGAATTCTACTTATCTAGAATCGACATTAATAATCTTTTTAAAGAATTGCTAGCTCTTAATGCATCACTGGAAAGTATGTATTCACCATCAATTACGTATGCTGTGCTAAAATATGCCCAACCAAGTACACCAACAAAATTCTTCGACACTTCAATTAAATCTTTTAGAGAAATCCATGTTGGACCAAGCAATTTATTGTCTCTTTTTTCATTGTGAGCGATAGCTTTATCTCTAATCAACTTTAATTTTTCAAGCGCTATCAATCTGTCTGGTTGATTTAGGAGAAAATCAAAATAAGCCGACAATGCTAAAGCAAAGTTCTCTCCACCACATTCTCCAATAGTAATTAATTCATTTGGAGCGTTCATATATTTCAAATGGAGGACTAATTGATGTGGTTCTCGAATTTGTGGCAATTCAGTAGTATTCTCACTTAATAGTTGTAAAATTCCACGTAGACAACGAGTTGGATATTTTTTACTTGGGATATCATAAATTCTTGCAGCAGCTAAGAGCGCTTCTAATTGTAAAGAATACTGAATTGCACCGAACAATTCATCATAACTTTGCAAATTTCCATATTTTAATTCGGTTGTACTTGTGCCAATTGTTTTTACAAGTTCAAATGCCTGTTCCATTTTGAAAATGTCTGGCACTAATCCATTCCTGACTATATCTTCTATGTGATCTCTTGAGAACAAAGAATTGGACAGATGTATATCTTTAATAATTGGCTCCTAATGGTAAAACAAATAATATTGGTGAAAGAATTGTTATCAAATAATCAAAGAACCAATAATGCGTTTCGCTAAAAATCATTATTAAAAAAAGAGTTATAAAATATATTGAAATACTTAGCACAACATATATATAAGCCTGGCCACAAGATGGGTTATTATATGAAAGATTTTCTGCTACTTTACCTAATATATACCCACTTCCCATTACAGCAGTAACTTCGACCATTAATAATGATGGTGACGTATAGGCAATACTTCCTACCATTATTTTCATAACATCTGCAATAAAACTAAAATTTGCCTCAAGTAAATATCGAGAATAAATAATTAAACAGCCTAAAATATATATTCCTAAGTAGGCTGCGATTGATAAAAGCAATAATAGGAAATAATATTTGGTAATGGACAAAGATATCATAATATAAAAAACGCAGAATTAACCGCGGCTAGAAAGATTAGTCTAAGATAATCGCTTAACTTGAGACCATAACAGACTGCTGAATGCGAATATGCTATCGGCTTACGCAGCTTGTTATACGCATTTATTATAAATGAGATATTATTCTTTATACAGTTTTGATTTGCCCAAATATTTAACACCATATTGTTTACAAAATAATTCTAAAGTATCGTTTACCCAATCTGGAGCAAATGGATTTAACATAGCTGATTCCAAAAAATTATCAACCTTTTCAAAACTAACTGGGATCGTCTTGCATTGTAGGTTCTGATTAATAAACTTAACTAGTCTATTTATTTCCTCCTTTAGATCATCAATCTCTATTTTTTCAAAATACTGATATAATGGACCATTAAGAGCTAAATATGCAGTTAAATGTTTATTGGCATCGTCGGTGTCTATAAATTTATAGTGTTTTATTAATCTAACTTCATTTTCGTGAATAAAGGCTTTTCTTTTTATTCCGATTATCTTATAAAATTCATCTTCATCATTATCATAGTTTTCTGAACAGCCTTCGTATGTTATATCAAGGATTTTAACATCGTTCAGTAAGCTAATTTTTCCTCTATCAACTTCAATCCTTACGGAAGTTCCACTATGTGAATATATCCTCCATAAAGCATCACTTTCATCTAGTTTTGACCAAGATTGTATATAAAGCTTATTTGCAATAATTTTTTCTAATATTGAACCAATAAATTCTTGATCCAAAGTTTTCTGTGACCTATTCATTCTATTTTGCGTTCGCTGGTGAAAGTAATGAAGCTCAAAGGGATCTTCTAACAAACTTGGATGAACAAAGATTAATTGTTTTCGCAATATTGTATCAACAAAAGATTCAAAGCTCATATATCTATAAATTTTATCCATATAGCCTATTATAATAATGCGTATAATGACCCTTTGTTTCACCCGCAGCCCAGAACAGACTGGTGGATGCGAAAATACTCCGAGGCAAGCTTCGGCATAATTCCTTATAACGTTAGAAAAAAACTCTTAAGTTACTTTTTTATTTTTATTTTGTCCCAAGATTGTTTTGCACCTTCATAGAGCCCATAGATAAAAGCAGCTAATCGAAATCCGGCTTCCTCGTTCAGGTCATCAGTATTTAAATTTAGCCTATCAAAGAGTGCAAGAATAAGAGCTTCATGAATCATTCTTTGCTTCCAAGCCTCTGCTGACCAGAGTCGATAATTCGCAATTTCAATGCTTTCATCAATATTGCATCCCATCTCCGTAGCAACCTTTAGATTTTCATCAGTTAGACCTTTTCTCATATTAAAATTCCAAATTAGACTTTTCTCGCCAAGATTTTTTAACCAGTTAAGTGTTGCGGAATCAATATATTTACTATAGTATATCATTCCCTCCCAGATATCAATTCTACCTTTTTCTTGAAGATAATTCTTTGTAAAAGCACTTTGAGATACAACAGTTCTACCACTGATAAATTTATGTGTCCATGCAAGTGCAAATAGTTCAAACCTCAAAATTTCTATTTCATTTACCAATTTTTCGGATTTAACAGTATCAAAAATATTGCTTACCTCACTTATAGATTTTTTTACAAAATCAGGAAAAACATTACTAACATTTACTTCTCCAATAGATGGATTCAGAATTTGATTGTCATAGAAGTCACGACAAAATTCTTCTAAATCAACTTTTGGCTTCGAAAAAAAAGACATATAGATATGTTAATAAATTAACAGTTTATAATTTGATATTACAAATAATAGTAAATTTCCATTTATGCTTACAACCTAACACCGTTACCGTTAACCCGCAGCCCAGAACGGACTGGTGGATGTGAATATACTGTTGGGTTGAGAGCTGATATACATTATTTTTTAAGAATTTCAGATATTGCTTCAGCCACATAATCTGCAAAATCATAATCATCTTTTATTGTTGCATTTCTATTACCATTCTGGACTCTAACACGTGCCAATGATAAACCATTTAGGTCCTCAATCGAAACGTCAACAGATTTAAATCCCCAATAAGCTCGAACGGGATTTATTAATATTTTGCCTTGAGCCGTACTTCCAGTTCTATCAATTCTAATTCCATAATTATCATTTAGAAAGTAGCTTATATCATCCTTCAACTGTAGATCAACAGCTGTCCTTCCTCCAGTAGTTATTTTTACTTCCTGACTGCCCTCATTATCTGACTTTCTTTCAATTTCACCAGGTTCGTACTTGAAGTCAATTTCCCAGTTATGGATTTCGTTGATTTTTTGTGAATCATAAACTGTTGGTTTGACCGATGCGCAACCAAATGATATAATTAAAAAACAAATAATTATTAGAATATTAATAGACAATTTCACAGGATCCTCCAACTTTAATTTCTTATCCCACCATTATAAAAATTATTTTCCTCCTGATAGTAATTTTAATGATTTGCAAAGATTATAAGACCAAAGATTACTGCGCCTGCAATTAATGCACCCTTTGCTTTGTCTTGTCTTATCCTATTAGCAATATTTGAAATACGTGCTTGTATTCCTTCGATAGTGGCATTTTTTAAATCCAAAGCATGATTACGATCTATCCAGCCCGGTAACTCAGCAGGAGAAATGTCCCAAACTATAGGAATTATTTTCTTATCTGTAATCATTGCCATTCCTGATTCCTGTAATACGTAAGCTGATTGACAAGCTGACCGACTAGCAAGCAATATAACCCAGGAACTATACTTCAAATTATTACGAATAGAATCAGTCCAGTTCTCCCCTGGTTTTAGAGATACCGAAGCCATAAATACTGTCAACCCCTGTTTGGATAATTCAGAATAAATAAAATCTGCTAATTCTTGATCCTTTGAAGAATAACTTATAAAGCAATCTGGCATAATACTTCCCCATATTTGTTAAAAATATTTCTAATAGTTCATTTATAATTTATGGATATTTTATAATCAAAAGTATGCACACATCTTTGACTACCAATTTTACCAATACAATTAGTTGAATCTTCCAAAAACAAGTTTTTATCATGTACCATAGTGTGTACAATGTTACCCAGAGAAAAACCACCACCCTTGCAACTTGGTTCTGAACAATCTACATATTGAGGCATATCACTTTCGTTAAAAACATGGGATATTGGATAGTAGCCATCATCCTTTTTCCAAAAGTCTTTATATTCATTAACCTCAATTTTTAATTCACTAATTTGAGGGAATGCTTCTGCAAAACTTACTTTCTTACCTAAAAATAGCTCAGAATCGTTAAACATATCTGATGCTTTTTTCTTTTTCGACATCGTATAGACTCCATTAGTTTGCAAACCAACAAATTTTTAATCAGGTTACTTCTAATATTTCTCTAATTTTATAAACTGGTTTCATACCTTTGTCACAGTAGAATCTTCTTAAATTATAATCCAAAAACTAATTTTATACTGAACTAAATCAAAATGAATTTTAATATTATCATCTCTTTAACCATCACAGAACAGCGTTGTGCCTGAACCGCAGCCCAGAACAACACTGCCGATCTTATTAGTAAATTTTATAATTAAAAAAATCTATCATAGCACGATTACGTTGAACAAGATTTTAAACACGGAACAATAAACTTAAAAATCCCAAAATTGCCAAGAGCGAACTCGCAGTCAGCTTGAACCACGGGTTATGCATTTAATAATTTTTTCCGTTTGTTAAAGTATTTTATTATTAACCACGAAATAGAACCATAATGCAAATAGCAATAACTATCAGGATCATTAATTCGCTCATTAAATGTAAACATTTCTTCATCGATATGAGCTAAAAATTCATTTCTTGCAAGATATAATTCTTGAAGCCATTCAATAAACGTTGAATCTAGTTTTAAAAAATTATTAAAACTATCTATTCCCATTTTTTTATTTTTTGTGTTAATTAAAACCATATAGTCTTTTACTAATGCCTCTAATACCATATTCAAATTAATACCAGCATCTTCAGGAAACTGATTTAATATTAATCGAGATGCATTAATGAAGTAATGAAGTGCGATGTTAAGAAGATTATTTGAATTGGAAAGAATGCCTAATCGTCTATTAAAATTTTTTATGTTTATTTCTTTATCTTCAAATCTATACTTATCATTTAAGATTTCAATCTGTTTTTTAAAGTTCTTTTCTTTTAAGAAATGATAATTGATGTATTCATTTTTCCCACAATATATTTTTTGTTCCTTATGCGTCTTAGTGATTAAATGGTCATCATAATTAAATGCTTTTATTTGCAGTTTACTTCGAATCAGAATATCAAGTCTCTCATAAACACTTTTCAAATTAAATTTTGGCAACAATAAATTTATTGTAAGTATTTCATATGGGCTAAAACAATATAATGGCCAATCAAGTCGCTCTAATAAAATTGACGCAATAAATTGTTTTCGTCGAACTTTGTAAATATGATAGTTATTAAAATAGTTTATAGTATCATAGCATATAAATGGAATATTTTTCCAAATGGAATAAGCAAATTCCTCTGTTTCGATATTACAATTAGGATATATCCCAATATGATTAGGATTAAATATTTCAACAAGAATACTTTTCATTTCATTGTGCACAATGGTGTTGCAATCTAACCCGTAGCCCGAACAGACTGGTGGATGTGAATAGGTGAAGCATCTTGAACTAGGGATCTAATTGACCAATTACTGATAAAGTCGCCAATCTAAAAATTCTTTCAAGTGCTTTGTAATTAATTAGAATCATATTGGTATGTCCCTCGGCAAACAATTTTGCGGCTTCTGTGAAATCAGAAGTAGTCACAAAATATCCATACTTACAGTTATAGTGCACCATAGTTCCGAAAAATTCTCTTATTTCTTGAACACCTATATTGAGATTATCATTATATTTTTTGCACTGTACAACTATTAAGTCTTCTTTATCCTTAAAAATAATGTCAACCCCCCCATCACCAGTGATAGGTGTTAATTCGCCAACAAATCCGAAACATTCAATTAGATTTTTGACAAATTGCTCAAATTCTATTGCTTCAAAATGATTAAAACCTTTCTTTACCAAAATTTCTATAGGCTGAACGAAAGGTTTTAGTTCCTTCCATTTCAGGATAGTATTCAATTTATCAAAGGTCATCAAGCCTCCATTTATTAACTTTAGGTGGCGTCAAATATTTCTACACCTCCGGCACATCACTCACGGGTGCGGATACAGTTTCACGAATCGGTGTTTATAATCCTGAAGAATTGAAGGGTCTCTAAAGTGGCTTAACTTAGTCATCACCCCAGGTATCTAAGTATTTATCGGTGGATAAAATACTGGATTTTCGGACTATAGGCAATAAATATCTTTGTTTATTTCTTATCCGTAGTTATACGGATGTAAGTTACTTTTAACTTAATTATGTTTGCGCGGGAAGTTGAGGGCACTCAGATTCCCGAAGATTAAAGAACCGAGAGCCAGTTAAACATTATTTACAGCTCATTCACAGAAGGTACCCCTACTTCTTGAAAGAGCTCAACCCGATGGCAGCTTGTCATCGGGTTTTTTATTTAATTATTTATGAAAACTTTTCACTTCAACCCTATCCATCTTTTTAAGGATATGTGGGTGTAATTTTTAGTTGATAAAATCACTTATTTTTTAAGTGTCAGGAAATTCATATTTTAATACATAACTATATTAAAGAGGGAGAAGCTATGGGAATTATCGCAAAGATTTCTTTTTTAGTGTTCTTTTCAATTTTTATATCCTCTTGTAGTGACTCAACTACTGTCTCCCCTCCAATGAGTTCTAATATTGTCGGAAAAGTAACAGATCGAAATGGTAATTTGCTCAATGATGTGAATATATATTTTGTTTACCACTTAAATGATGTGTCGACTCAACAAGTCTTCAAAATAAATAATGTGGACACCGTTAGTTTTGCTTATTTTAGAGTTACAAATGTCGGTAGTGGTATCCAAGTAGAATGGGGAACAGTGTCAGAATTGAATAATAAAGGATTTGAGATTCAGAGAAGGTTAGAATTGACAGATTATGCCACAATTGGATTTGTTCAGGGTTCAGGAACATCAAACGAACATCACGATTATTCTTTCTCGGAATCTTACGTGAATCCAGGTATTTATTATTATCGGATAAAGCAAATAGATTTCGATGGCAGTTATGAATATAGCCGTGAACTTAGAATAATTTACCGCACATTTTATGATACACTCTATCAGAATTATCCTAATCCATTTTCAGTCGCTACTTCCATAAGGTATGAAGTGAATGAAGCTGTGCATTGTAGAATTGAGTTGATCAACTATTATTCTCTATCTTTATTATTATATTTATTTGAAGCCGATATACCGCCCGGCACATATAAAATTTTGTTCAATAATTTTTATAATTATCCGAATGACATTTATAAATTGAAATTACAGTTGACAAAAAATGATTCAATTGAAAGTGAAGAAGATATCGACTTATTAATTAATAGTACACAATGGGATCAATTAAGTGGTTCTAAACCTAATATTAAAACCGTGAATGGTAAATTTGAGGTAAATATTTCTTCGCTTCCCCTGCAAAAAATCATTAATTACACAGGTGAAACTTCTCCCGCAGTGATTGGACAAAAACAAGTATCTAATTTGATGACATTTGTTCTGGAAAAAGATGGGTATATAACGTCAGTATATGAATATTTGGTTGATGAAAATAATAAAAACGAATTTAATTTTATAATGGAAAGTCAATAATAGGACTTGAATTTTAAAACGTAAATAATGAAGGCTCAGCAGCACCCATTTGGTTTTAACTACAAGGAAATTTATCCTGATGCCAGGTTGATTAAAGTATTTGAAGGCGGAAGAACTTATAAGGCAACAAAAGGAGGCAAATATTATTTAATCATAGATGAAGGACCGCTCGCTGATTTTTTAGATGAAGATGATAAGGATATTTTAGACCAGTTAATTAAGGTAATTGAGTTTGAAACAGAAGAAGAATTAAATCAGTATTTAAGGGAGAGATATGGAAAATTTTCCTTTCGGTGAGCCAGTAAAAAAAGTAGAACAATTCGATAAGTCTCCTAAAAAGGTTTTTATATTAGGTGTGTATGCTAGTGCAGTTCACGCAAAATGGATAAGCTCTCAGGGTAAGACTTTAATAAATGCGTTAGCAGTTGCAAGTGAGCCTTATATTTTCTGGAAAGGTGATTGTACAGAGCTAATCTTGAACAGAATTAAACTGCCCCAGGGTGCAGGAAAACTTATTCCTGCTGATGAAAAATTTAATGGTCCATCAGGTAGAGTTTTGGATGAAGAATATGTAATGCCACTGGGATTACAAAGAGATGATTGTTGGTTATGTGATCTTGTTCCCTATAGTATGATAAATCCTGGGCAGAAAAAAGCTTTAGGAAGGAACGCAGGCCTATTTGGGAAATTCAAGCTTAAAAGATATTCAATGAGATTGGCTGATAAAGAGAACAGAATAATTGATGATAAAAGACAAGAAGAAATTGCAAGTGAAATTAAAAAATCAAAAGCACAGTACTTGATCACACTGGGAAATGAGCCGCTGATTAACTTTGTCAAAAAATATAATCCAGATATAAAACCTCTTAATCTGAAAGAAGAATATGGTTATATTCAAGATATGACGATTGATGGTTACTCATTGAAACTGATTCCACTTGTTCATCCCAGGCAAGCTGGTAAGTTGGGTCGATATTCACCTGAATGGTATGATATTCACTCAGAATGGAAGAGAAACACTGCTCTGATAATTCGTAAATTATTAGAAACTTAACAGAACTTGTTCACAGAGGTTTACCCCTGCCTCGTGATGGTAAAAGAGTTCGGCCCGGCAGCACCCCCGTTGCCGGGTTTTTTATTTTTGCCTTAAGGGTAAGTATTTTACAGAACAAAAAAATTTTATAAACCCGATTTTCTATATGGAATCAGAGAAACCTGAGACTGGTCTAGAGGTAAACCTAAGAATTGACGGGGGGGGTCTTGCTAGGTACCTATTCTCGCAAGAATGGATTTGTATTTAAAAGAAGTGATTACATTTGAAATGTTTCGTAATTTTATTGTGTCTTAATTTCTTATAGTTAATAAGGTAACAAAATGGGATATATAGATCTAGAATCAATGAATGATCTAAAAGGGAAAATTTGCCGACACTGCGGTGAGAAATTTAATCGGGTCTTGGATCCAGCTATCGGTTCCATAGTAAATCTTGGCAAACAAAGTGCATTTCTTGGGAACTTGCATCATAATTATTCACTTGGTGTCATTGAAGATGATAATCAAATGTTTAGATTTGAAGCGCTTGGTTATAAATGTACTAAGTGTGGGAGAGTCAGCCTGCATATTATTAAATATAGCGTATTAGAGACAGGAGCATCTGGTGAAATTGTAGATGAGTTCACTATAAATCCATTTGGAAAGGAACGACCAGTTCCAGAAGAAATACCGCTAGACATAGCAGAAGATTATAGAGAAGCATCGAAGATCGCAAATATAAGTCTTAAAGGATCGGCTACTATCTTACGCAGATGCCTGCAGGCAACTTTAAGAAGGGTATATCCAGAAATGCCAAATTCTGAATTATATGATGAAATTAAATGGATCGAGGGAAATATTGAATTTGGCGAGGAAGAAGAAATTATAAAAGACACACTACATTTATTAAGAAAAGCAGGGAATTTTGGCGCTCATCCACCTAAGAATGGGCTAACACCAATATTTGAATTAAATGGGGAAGATTTAGAAAGTTGTTTTGATCTGTTGGATATCCTTTTCAAGAAATTCTTTATAGAACCTGAAAGAACACGGCTTCAATTAAAAAAATTAAAAGACAAAATTTCTCCACCCAGAGAGGACTCAAGGTAATATTAAAACGGAATTCAGAAATCCGGGGCGTTAATTGTATAGTAGGAATAATAAACAACGTCCTCTTTACATCGAAAGTTAATGAATTCTGCAAATTTTTTGATCAGCCCATCGACATAATCAGGATCTTCTTCTATCGTGTATTTTATATCCATAATTATGATAGTAATGTTATCACGAGTTGAGGCCAGTGGTTTATCCGATCTATAGTATCCTTTAATACTTTCGATGATAGTGCAACCCTTATAGTAAATTCCTGCTATCTCTATTAAATCATCGAGCACCTCTTTAGAAATTCCACCGGGTATATCTGGAATAAACAACTCAATTCTAGTCCTCTTAATAGTTTTCATTTTTTCCCTTTCACTTTATAAAGAGTAGTTAACCAAAATTAACAAAAAATACATAACTAATTATCGGATTTTGAAATAGATTTGAGAGACCTGAATGTTAACGGTGAGATTAATCTGAATTTTTATTTGTAATTATTTATTCAAATAAGCTCAAACTCAGCTGATCTGGTTTTTTTGTTGTATTAATTTTCGTAGTCAAGTCCTGGACTTCGGCATTAAACCACCGCATAATTTTTAATTCTTCACTCAGTTTATCCCAGGTTTTTTGGGCATCCTCTAAAGTATAATTCATCTGTTTTAACTGCCATTCCTTGATATAATCCCAAAACGAAGAATCAGTAATCTGATTTACTTTCGCACCTTCGAGATAAAATCCAAGTTTCATTCCGTCCTTTACATTTAAATTAATTTTTTCACAAACTTCCGTATAAATTTCTCTACCAATGGCTGTGTGTTTGTCAATTGCAATCCAGTATGGAAATTCGGGATCATTATCTGGCTCGGCAAATTTTGTTTTGGGAATGGGATATCTTATTGAAAGATAGGCGGCAGCTGACATCATAACTTTATCATTATCATAAGTTGCTCTTTTGATATCCTTTTTTGCCGCATCAATTCTTTGCTTGAACTTTTTATATTTGGGCTGTTCCCCTATCCAATTCCAGTATTTATCCTGATTATCAATAGCATTAGAGACCGACTTAATTGCTTTTTGGTCTTTTTCACTGCCAACATTGGAAACATCTTTACCTTTATATAATTTCAAGGCAAGATCAGCTAGGCCATCCGCATTTTTATTTTTTACGGTTGATGCAAGAGCTAGAAACTGTTGCAAAAGCTTATGGTCACTACAAGAAATATCCAATTCATTTGCATAAGTCCAGCATTCTTCATACGCTATCACGACCAACCTGTTTTTAAGCCAATTTCGTTGACCCTTACCTATGAGATAATTGAATACCTTTTCAACTAACTCTGTACTACCTCTCCTGACAGCTTTCTGTATAAGAGAATGCTCAACTTCATAAGGACTGGGATCATAATCAAACATAAGTTTTGGCCCACAGATTATTAATTTGAATTTGATTTAGCTTTTCAAAATTACAACAACTCTGGAACAATTATATCTGACACTGTTTTTTATTCTTTATTTTTAATTGAGCACGGTCAGTAAAAATATCTATTCATCATCTTCCTTCCCATAGAAATCTGTGATATCAAACCATAACTCTTTTTTATTTCCTGTAGGACCAATTACATTCATTACGTCATATTTTTTATCCCCTTCATCCAGAAAAGTTTGAGATTCTATTTCAAAATACCCTACCTTCCCTTCAATATATTTATACTCTACGTCAACTCCCTCTCTTTCATTATTAGCCCCAAGTATGATGACTGCTTTTTCTCTACTTGACCCATTACCACCTTTAATTTGTATCATTTGAATCAACTCCTGGCTTATTTTCTATCTGTGGAAAAGTCTCGTATCTGACTACCCTAAATGGGTCAGATTTTGCTTTTCGTTTTGATAATAGCTTGTAGAACACCAACTCAGATTTATCTCTTTTCTTGTGGTCCAATTTTTCAAATACTGATTTTTCATTATTAATTTGTGCCATTATATTCTCTCCAATTATAAGTTTAATTATTAGTTCCGGTAACAAGAAGTAACAAAAGTAACATAATGTTGCGATTTTAGCTTGTATTCCAATGTTACCTGTGTTACCTGAATTTTACAGGTTGCTGAAGAAAATAATTAATTATTTTTTTTTTCCCCTCTGATAATAAATCCCATAATTAATTATTTTATTTTCTAATTGTATAAAATATAGGTAACAAGGTAACATACCCCTATTTTCTAAGAAATTGGCCTATTTTCAAGCAATCCAGAGGTAACAAAAAAGTAACATCAGGTAACAAGAAGTAACAAAAACCCAGCACAGCCAGGGTAGGTTGTGCCAGTATTATATGTAATTATTTACAATAATATACTTTCATTTTCTCCGTCGTCCAATTATTATCATATTACTACACCTTTCAATTTCAGCCTCTCAAGATTCTGCCTATAAGCTTTATATGTGAAATGATACTTGCATATCTTGCTCATATATGTAGCTGGGATTACCCCGTCGCTATCAATCATACTCTCTACCATTGCAGCAATATCTGTTTTCAAACCCATATCCCTCTCCTTTTCTGTAATTGGAAATATTTCTTCCAATAGGAAGTAACTTGCATCCTGAGCTTTCAGTTTTTCGGCGAATTCCTCATACTCATCCTTCGACAATGCTTTCAAGCGATTCTTTGCCTCTGAATCGACAGGCGTGTTTGCCAATTCTCTGCTGTACTCCAATGTGAAAATGATATTTGCAAATTCATTAAGTTCACTTGCTATATCAGGTTCAAGATATCTCTCTCCCCGATAAATTGATAATTCACTTACCTTAACCGCATTATCATTTCTGATCACATTAAATCTTCTGTCCTCCTCATCAATAAATATCGGGTGTTCACTGTTGGAGAATAATATGAAGTTCATAAAGTTATGTGTCTGGAATGTATCAACACCTTTTATCTCAATACTCTGGTATAGTGCGGTGATCAGATCCTTCAGCATTTCCTTCCTGTGCAGGTTCTCCTTTGGATTGCCCGCACTGAATACCTCATTATATCCACGTAAAAAACAATTCATATCTATCTTATTAAAGTTCTTCGCGATTCTGCTTCCATTCATCATCTGGGATTGTTTCTTCCCGAAGAGCGGCATTAACATTCGAATGAACATCAGGTCTTTGCCTATACCCTGAACCTTGGAAGTAATAAGCCAGGCTGTCCCTGCTTTCGTTCTCTCCTTTAATATGTAGGCTATCCAATTCAGGAACCTTTCAAGATATTCCCTCTCACCGAAAATGTTAAACATTACTTCATAAATAACCTTGCATTTACGCTTGAGCTCATCCACAACCTGATTAATGGCAAGGGTAGGTAGGGTAGAATAGTCCTTTTTCATAAATTCAGTTTCTTCAAACAAATTATAATATCCCTCATTCAGACCATCAGGCAAGCCTGGATTAAATATTATTTCCCTGCGGGGAAGATATGAACGGATATTCGGATCAATGTTATTCTGAACACAGTAATTTTCAAAATCCCCGTTATTCTTGAATATGTATAGAGGCCCATCACCATTATAACTCTCATACCCTATCATAGACGGACCGCCTACAGACTCATTCCAGAATAATTTTGTCTTGGCTGCATCAATTTCTTTTTTATCCTGCCAGTAAGTCTTATCCTCGGATGAGCAGTATATATAATACTGACCCAGATCATTGATATCTATGAAGGCATTATGTTTATCTGGATGAGTACGTGTAGCAGGGTCGCAGAACGGACAGAATATTTTAGTCTTATCTATAATATTCCCAACTATCTCTTTATTTCCATCTTCAAGAATAACTTCATCATTCAGAGAGAATGTTTCTTCTTCCTTTTTAGGTCTTCCAGGTTTTCTCTTCTCTGGGACAATCTCATCTGGATCAAGAAATACAACATTACCTTCAGGATCAGTATAACTACGCAGATGCGTAATTGCACTCGGACTCATCTTGAAGTAACGATTACCATCAAAACAAGTCTTATCAATAGATGGATATCGTTCGATCAATATTTTCTTTATATCCTGAAGTTCATCATATGAAATAGGTCTTGAAAGAGGAATAATGACTCTGTATTTATCTCTTGCTTCGATCTTGATTCCCTCATCGGTGACAGTTCTCTGATGGTTAACCGTGGTATGTAGAAACCAGCTGAATTTTACTGAGCTACTGGCCTTAATATAATCTTTCATCGATGGTTCACCTTTATCAAAATCCAATGTCAGGAAATAAACCTCTTCAATATTCTTTTTTAATTTCTTGCCATCGGCAAGTTTGGAAGGCAGATAAGAAACTGTTTTTACAAAATTATCTAAATCTTGTTTATTCCAGTTTATTTCGGACAGAATCCATCCCTCGGTAATTTTACCGCCATCGGCTTTGGATAATTCGGAAGTTAATTGTGGATTGTAGGAATATTTTAATTTTCTATAAGCATTCTCTTCATTATTATTAAACATTTTGTTTGCCCCCATAATGGTTTGGAGGTTAATTGTAAATTAGAGCTTTCACAGTTTTTACACTACTTTGAAACTGATGGGGACTGACTTTTAGCTTGTCGTAAAAGTAATCCTGCACTAATTCACGTAGCCCTTCATCTTCCTCGAAGAAGAATACAGACTTATTATTCTCATTTATATGCTTGATTATCTTGTAGCCGTACATTATGAGTACTGCTGTAAGATAGAAATCCTTCGTTTTATACATTTTAATTTCCTCTGATGTTGTCTTGAATTGGTGGAATGCCCTCTCATCGAAAGAGCACTCCTATAAAGTTTAAGTTTTCTTGATTAGCTTGTGGCGGGTTTCAGAGTTTTCGGTTGTCAGTCGTATATCTATAATATAGTCTTCCAAACCAGGTTCATCAAGGCTTATCCCCCAGGAATTATTCATCACATCCAATTTGTCCGAGCGGAATACCAACTACTTTTTTGATATCCGCTTTCCACCTTATTAAAGAATCACCTTTGTAGATCTCATATAATGACCTTATTTGATCGTCTGATTGCCAGGCATAAAGCTGATTAGCTTTATCCTTTAACTCTTGGGTAAGTTCAGTATTCAATGTCAAGCGTTTCTTCATCTCATTCATTTTACCAAGCCATATTGAATCAGTTACATAAGGTCTAACAGCTGATATAACATCTCTAATCTTATCATCCAGCATAGGCTCGCAGGAGATACTTGTTTCATATCCGGCCTCATAAGCATATTCCAGGGCAGCCATACGTTCATTAAAAGATGAAGCGCCTGGTTCCCAGAATTTCAGTGTTTCATCTTTTGCAGATCCAATGGTGAAACGAAATAAGATCTGAACTTTTTGATCCTCAAAATTATCGCAAATCGCTTTTATGCATTCAAGATTAGGTTTTGAAACTATCAAAACCTTGTTGCCAGGAATCAGGATATTCCGGAGAAATCGAATCGAATCCTGTAAATGAGTAGGTGTTATATCGTGAGAACTTGGAAACATTATTCTTCCACCTCCGACACATTCCCAATTCTTATTAAGATCGCCTGTTCTTACAATTTCTTCTTTCCAGTTGTCCTGAGTTTTCCTTTTTGTACGAATTGCCATAGCACGACTATAGCAGTAAGAACAATTGTTACTGCACCCGGTAATGAAGTTTGCACTTTTGACGGACCATTCTTTAGTCCCGTTAGAATTGTTTTGCATTATACATTTCGGTTAATGTTTAAGTGAGCTCACGCTCTAAATACCAATAAAATTTTGGAAGTTGTCTGGTTGGCTTGTTCGAAATGTCGTCTTTTATATTCAATATGAGTATTTTTCTATATTCGAGTCAAGTCCTTGATCAAAAAAGTTATTTTTCCTTTATGGAGTTAATTATATTATAATATGCGGATTTAGAGATCCTCATTTTCTTAATGATCTCCCTATAGCTTACCCCATTTTCTCTCATTTCAAGCATTTTTTGAATGGTGAAGGGTGGTATCCTGGGTCTGCCGATTTTGGCACCCCTTGCTTTGGCTTTCTCCATTCCAGCGATGACTCTCTCCCGAATGATTGCTCTCTCGAATTCTGCGAAGGCAGATATCATAGTAAATAGAATTTTTCCAGCTGGAGTACTAGTGTCTATATTCTCCTTGTAGCTTATAAAATCTACTCCAAGGTTATTGAATTCTTCAAGAGCATTTATCAGCTCTTTGGTACTTCTGGCAAACCTATCGAACTTCCAAACTAGAACGACATCTGTTTTTCTTTTCCGAACATCATCCAAAAGCTTCCTGTAATTTATTCTGTCCGACTTAGCACCCGAGGCATAGTCGATATATTCTTTAACGATATTTAATTTTCTGGCCGCGGCATATTGCCTGAGATCAATAAGTTGCATATCCACATTCTGTTCCCTGGTTGATACTCTGGCATAAATAATTACTCGTTTCATAATTATCCTTTCTTGTTTATATAGTTCTTATCCCAAGAAGGGTGAGGTAGTAGAGTAGTCCAATAAAGTGTAGATTTATGGAATAATAAATTTCGAAAAGTTATTATTTAGTTTTTAATGATTTAGCATTTTAATTATGTATTGCCCTTTATGGAATAGATGGTTTCTGAAAGTAAGTTAATTCTGAAGACATCAATTGAGCAATTCTATCCAGACAAAGAAGATAATTTTGAATAAGTAACATCGGCGAGTGATCGTAATTTTGAAGACCTTCATATCCGTAGACCTTACGAATAGAGTTTAGGATTTTAACTTCAATCAAATCTTTATTCTTGTGTCTCATCATCCTATTCAGTAAATTCTATTGCTTGAATTATGAAAAGGTTGCGGGGTCATATGGTTTTTCTTCCTTTGATATAAACGTTTTACCACAGGAGTATGCTATGAAAAAATTGATACTCTTTATCTTCTTACTTTTTAATATTTGTAATTCAGGATCCGCAGAAGTTCGTTACGTAAGCCACTCAGGCAGCAACACACCTCCCTACCTTACCTGGGAAACAGCAGCCGATTCAATAATGAGCGCGGTAAATATTTCCTCATCCGGCGATACTATCTATGTGGCAAATGGTGTATATGAGGAGGTGGTGGATATGATTGATGGACTAACGCTTATCGGTGCAGGTTCAGACAGCTGCATAATTGACACAAGGAATGTCCAAAATTATCCAGGCTATAGTATAGAGGTTGCTGACAGCTGTTTATTATCTAATTTTAATATTTATTCATTTAATAGTAGTACAGGTATAGGGATCTATATCGGAGGAGGCAATAGAAACTCAACAGTCAAACATTGTCAAATACAAGAGGCAAAATGGGGTATTGAAGTATGGACGGCCTTTCAAAACAAACCTCTTATTTATGAGAATATAGTTAGAAATACAGATACTGGAATCTCTAATCTTTTCTCGCAGGCGATCATCAAGAAAAATATTGTATTTGCGACTAATTATGGTTCTAGCGGTATAGGGGGCGGAACAAATTCCAGAGCTACATTTCTAAATAATATAGTTATATGTAATTCCTGTACTGATGCTTATGATGGAACGAATTCAATCGTAAAAAATAATTTGTTTTATGGCAATGGTCATTTTGCAATGTTCTCCTACTCAGATATGATTCAGAATAATGTTATAATAGGAGAAGATGGGAATTGGGATGACGGCATAATTGGAGCGGATCAAGATATAAGGAATAATCACATTGAAAATGCTACTATTGGTATCCGGTATGACCCAGGAGGAGGTTCTTTTATAATAGCTAAATATAATAGCCTCTGGAATAACGAAACCAACTTTAAGAATTTCACGCCCGATACTACAAATTTTACTGCAAACCCGATGTTCAATGATGCATTTAATCAAGATTTTCACCTCCAGATGTTCTCACCTCTTATTGATGCCGGAGACCCAGCGATACTTGATGTAGATGGAAGCAGAAGTGATATAGGAATATACGGGGGGCCGTTGGGCGAACGTTATACTTATAGTGACCTGGCACCAGCAATACCATTTAACTTCACCGCCACTCTGGATACCAATTATATTATTTTAAGTTGGAACAAAAAACACTGAGGCCGATTTAAATCATTATAATCTTTACAGGGACACGGTTCAGGGTTTTGCAATAGATTCCACAAACTTAGTTGCTTCAGTAACTGATACATTTTACCTGAATATAATCCCTCCTGGTATTTCAGATTATTACTTCAAGCTTACCGCAGTTGATAACCAGGGAAATGAATCAGACCCTTCGATTGAAAGGCACATAGTATTAACCGGTATTGACAGGGATAATTCTCAAGGATTTAGCGATTATCGTCTATACCAGAATTTTCCCAATCCGTTCAACCCAACCACAAAGATTTCTTACCAGTTAAAGGAAAGAGGATATGTTAAGCTCTATGTCTATGATGTAAAAGGGGAGCTAATTAAGACTTTAGTAAACCAATATCAGGAAGGAGGTTATTATGAGGTGGAATTCACCCCGGAGACACACAGTGCAACGGGCTCTGGAAAATCCAGGCTGGCTTCAGGAATTTATGTCTACCAGATAATGGTAAGCAATGAACAAAACATTCCGGTTTTTACAGACATAAATAAAATGATCTATTTAAAATAAAATGGAGTGAAAAATGGGAAGTGGGCGCATATTATTTATACTTCTTTCATCTATATTGGTTTATATGTTTTCAAACCAGATACAAGCTCAGGATACTTTACAAAGTTCAAATGAGTTCATAATCGGTTCTTTTATTGCCTCGACTAGCGATCCTGATTATACTTTTTATAATAACTACTACCAAGTGGTAGATTTAGGTTTAATTCTATTTTTCAGCGTGCTGTCAAGAACGTACCCGAATTAAACCAACCCTCCAACTTTGATAGCCTGATGTTGTTCCCATATATCTATGCGGCGAATGATTCGGGAACAGGAACTGGAGCGTCACACGTTGATGCCCAATGCAGAATATAGATTGGATTAGTTACTTTACGAGTGCCAAATATAGAAAATGGAAGCAGAAGGAGATCCGTTATTTAACGGCAACGTAAAAATAAGGCAAGGATTCGGTGATTATTATTCAGATCCAGATGGCACGGCGGGTTACAAAACGACTAATCAAACTCAGGTTGGTATAATTATCAAGGGGCCGGGTTACTATCAATATCCACGGTATACCTATACGCAGCCTGGATGGAATCCCCTGGGAATTCAATACAGAGCAGATTTCAGATTAAGAATCGATTCTCCTTCAGCAAATAGTGTGCCTGTATGTTCTTTATTCGTTACGACAACTTATTATGACACAGTATTTCACCATTGGAAAGAGGACATATTAGCTAGTAGCTTATTGACAACCGATAATTTGAGCACTTCGTATGAAGATTACTCACTCGATTACGATTACTACAATTACTTCAATGCAAATAACTTTCCTCAAGAAGATATGCCGAGATTTAAACCTTATTCAATAGAAGGCACCGAGGGACTGTCATTTAACATCGGGGCTAAAGTTCAATTCAAAGTACAATGGTCGGGGAATAAACAACTTTTTGTTGATCGGATAGAAGTTTTTGATCGTGGTCAACACGGAATCTGGAATAATTATTTCCAAGGTCAAATTAATCATAATAGTAATACTGTCGATAGTATTGTCACCGATAACGCTGCCTTTTTGGGCAATAAATTAAAATATTACTACACTATGGATGAACCCCATTCAATAGACTCTTACGAACCTCTTCGAGTAGTTCCCATATTCTTGATTCTTTGAATATTAACGCTGACTTGTTAACCCATTTTTATCCCGAATGGAATGGTCACCCGCTATGGTGATCCGACTTTCCCACAGTACGTTGCATTAGCTCAACCCAAAAAACTCTTCTTCGGGCATGCCTCCTTCCACCATTGATAACACAAGAAACCCACCTGTGCCATTATCAAGAGATTTTTGGTTATATCATTTTAGAGCTAATTTGGCATTCTGCTCACCTAGGACAACCAGGTTTCTTTTTAGCAGCTCAATCATTTGGGTCATATCATTAAAGGAATGGCATAACTGAAAATGCTGCCTACTCCTTCTGAAGTTAAATGAAGAGACTATGCTTTCTTGAGCTCACGTGTCGCCAGGGAATTTACTACGAGAACTTTATTGTTACTGCTCGGATTGTGAAAATGCTGCTCTAGGACTTGTTGATTTTGCCGAGAATGGATATTCTAAAAGAGATATATGGTATACTGTTCAATCTCTAGCTTCGCGCCTAAAAGGGAAGCTTGGGAAAACTTTGATGACATTAAATTACGATGCTAATAACCCAGTTGATCGCGGTTATCTTGAAGATTATATCCATATTTAACAGATGACCGGCTGGAAACTGTTCTTACAGATGAAAGCGAGAGAAGCAGATATTTGGAACTCTATGTCGTGGTAGGAGAATACACCCCTGTCGATTTCCACCCTGGATTTTTTAGAAAAGAGAATGACAACAATTTCTTTCTACTGACTAATCTAGTTACTACTATGAATAAAACCGCAGGCATCGAGCTCTCCGGCCAACTGAATCTGGAAATTACGTTAATATCCGGTTCAGGAATATTGAACCTCAATATAACTTTGATTCCAACCTTTACAGATACAATGATGGTCGATATGGATTTTCCTGCAGGTGAAGGTTATCTTTTCCAAAGTGGCACCTGTTGTAAAATATGGAGGAAAGCCGTATTCCAGCGAGACCATAAGTAGTAATACGACGCTTTATGAAGATATGACTATCTAGAATGGAGCTACTCTTTACTGTAAACGCAACCTATGAATGCTACGGAAATATCTATACTAAAGGAAACGGGAAAATAGTTACAACAAACGGAGGCACAATTAATTTCCATAACGGTAAAGGTATTATCGCTCTATGCTATCCCCAGCTGATCGGAACATCCGCACAGACAATTATTTATTTTGGTTTTAGAAAATAGTGGTTCGGGGGTACAATTACTACAAAATTCTCAATTCATTATGAATTACCGCATCTTAGTAATGCTGTGACCTTCTGAGGTGGAATTTTTCTTAATTTTAAACTTCAAGAAATCATTCGCATCTCCAGAATACGAGCGGTTATGCGGTGAATCTCTCAGGTACATCGACAAGAGTTCCTGGAAATAAATTACTGCACCTTTACAAAGTACCCATTACTGGATTTTTGGTGCCGGACAAAGTTCTTTTACGATAAGCTATAATACATTTAGAGTAAGAAATCTGCAATTAATTTAAGCCAGGTATCTAGCCCCCAAATTATAGGAAATACGATATTATCAATATTTTAATTCAAATAATGGCTACAGCTGAGCAGCTGCGGAGGTAATATAAGAGCGAATACAATATCTGGTCATAGCATTGGTGTATCACTGGCAAATTCATCTCCTCAGATCGGAGATAACCGGATTGAAAATAATTATGTAAACGGAATATATATCGGGGCAGGTTGGGTATTCCGACTTAAGAAGTTCAATTGTTGGAAGACCGCCAATTTTTTATCCAATCTCCGGTTACAATATTATTCAGAACAATGGCG